>NZ_JBALOA010000026.1:0-49126 GCF_036962125.1 Neobacillus drentensis | reverse complement strand
GGAGAGCGAAGGACACTAGCCGTTGGGCGCTGGAGCTGGATTCAGAGAGACCAATAAAAAAAGAGGGGGACCAGTTTTTTAATCTGGCCTCCTCTTTTTATTGATCTTGCAGTTCTTCTTCGAAAAAGAATGTTTCTGGATGTTCCTTAACAATATACGAATACCTTTTCATGTTTTTTACATATTGTGATTTTAAAATGGTGACAACTTCTCCAGTTTCAATAATATTAACTGATTGTCCGTTTTTGTATAGATTGGTTGAGTTTTTCACTTTAACACCCCTTTACCTATTCCTTATTTATTATATCATAAAATCCTGAATCGCATTTCAAACGAAATTAGGATATTTATGTACAGATGGTTGGGAAACCCTTCATCCTTTCAATTAAGAAATTAATGTGTTATGCTTTTATAAAAGTGAGGTGTCATTTTGACCAATTATAAAGCAAAAAAAAGTAACCTCAAAGATCTACTATCAAAAAGCGGCATGGACCTGGAAAGTTTGGAAAGGAATACAAGTATTCCTCAAACTCAGTTAAACGACTACTTGTCAAAGAAAGTAATGAACTTAAATACTGCGATGACGATTTCTAAAGAATTAAATTGCCGAATTGAAGATTTATACACTTGGTCCTCAGAAGAGAAGAAAGCATAACAGCATTAAAACAGACTCTGGTAAAAGAGTCTGTTTTTTGTTTTAAAAAAAAGCACGCAATTCGCGTACTTTTTTCTTAATAATTAATTATTTAAATCACATTTTTCTAATGGAATAAACTTTGTTTTCTTTGTAAATTTATAGCCAAGCCAAACAATAAGGAATAATGGAAGGCCGATATAGGAAACTAAAACACCATTCCAATCAATTTGGCCACCAGTGAAGGCAGAATAATTTTGACCTAGGACAACCACTCCACAAACGATAAAAGCGAAGATCGGACCAAATGGGAAGAGATTTGATTTATAAGGAAGCGTGCTAAGGTCTTTTCCTTGGGCAATAAATGCTTTTCGGAAACGATAATGACAGACAGCAATCCCTAGCCATGCAATAAAGCCTGACATACCTGAAGCGTTTAACAACCAGACATAAACGGTTCCGTCACCAAAGAATGAAGCAAGAAAGGCAAGGGTTCCCACTAGGGTGGTTGCAATCAAAGCGTTAACTGGAACACCTTTTTTGTTTAGTTTTCCAAGGAATTTGGGGGCTTTACCTTGACGTGCCAAATCCCAAAGCATCCTTGTTGAAGCATACATGCCTGAATTACCAGCTGATAATACAGCCGTTAAGATAACCGCATTCATGATGGAGGCAGCGAAAGCAATGCCAGCCTTTTGAAATACTAAAGTAAATGGACTTACAGTAATATCGCCATTTGCTAAATTACCATTTGTATATGGAATAAGAAGTCCAATCACTAAAATTGCGAATACATAAAACAATAAAATACGCCAGAACACTTGTTTTACTGCACGTGGAATAGCTTTCTTTGGATCCTCTGTTTCACCGGCTGCAACGCCTAATAGTTCAGTTCCTTGAAAGGAAAACCCCGCAGCCATAAAAATCCCTAGCATCGACATAAAGCCTCCGTGGAAAGGAGCGTCACCAATGGTAAAGTTTTTGAAGCCTACTGCAGTATCGCCCATAATTCCAAAAATCATTAACGTACCTGTTATGACAAAAATAATTACTGTTACTACCTTTATTAATGAAAACCAATATTCTGCTTCTCCAAATCCTTTAACAGAAAGGTAATTTAATAAAAACATGATAACTAGAAAAATTCCGCTCCAGATAAATGAAGGCGTATGTGGAAACCAGAATTTCATAATCATTGTAACGGCAGCAAGTTCCGCTGCAATCGTGATTGCCCAGTTATACCAGTAATTCCATCCTAAAGCAAAGCCAAGGGATGGGTCGACAAATTTAGTCGCATACGTACTAAAGCTCCCTGCAACAGGCATATAGGCACCCATTTCTGCCAAGCCCTGCATAAGAAAGTAAACCATAATACCAATAACTAGGTAAGAAATAATCGCACCGCCAGGGCCAGCGGAATGGATCGCGCCACCGCTCGCTAGAAACAACCCTGTTCCAATCGTTCCGCCGAGTGAAATCATTGTGAGGTGACGAGATTTTAAACTTCTTTTTAATTCTGTTGAATCCTTGTTTATCGTTAAATCACTAGAATATTCCTCTTCTTTTAACACTCTTGCAGTTTGCATTGTCTTGACTCCTTTTTAATTTTTTTTTCGCGAAGGAGTTTGGAATACAAAAATGCCATCGAGGAATAATCGATGGCATTGTTAATACCCCGCATCATACCTTCCGAAAGATAGCTCAACACGCATAGCTGGTAGGACTATACGTGACAGTTCTGTTCCTATTCGGAGACAGCCCCAGCATGCTTTTTAGAGAAGAAAGCACACTTCGGCAGCTTTTCCTTTCAAACGGAGTCATGGATGTCTCTCATCTCGTCCGCCTTACTAATAAAAACCGCGACCTCTACCTCATCGGTTTGATGAGGATTTATTATGATTAAATTAATATATTAGTATACTATAAGATTTATCATCATTATGTCAATAGGAATATCCTAATTGGAAATATACAGATAATTTATTTAATAAAAATAAATTTTTTATTTTACTTTAAGAACGAGAGTCGGTATTATTTTTAAATATAATTGATTGTCGGTTTGTTTTAGGAGGAATTTTACCATGCAGATTGTTGGAATAATGTTGGGATCTCTTATTGTTGTGGTTGCGTTTAATCTTTTTTTAATCCCACATGAAGTTTTGAGCAGTGGATTAAGCGGAATTTCCATGATATTAGGGATGATTTCACCGATTAATACAGGGGTGGCAAATTTCCTGCTAAATTTCCCATTATTAATTATTGGATATAAGATGTTAGGGAAAAAGTTTATTGCAAACTCGATTTTTTCTGTAATCATTATCTCAATAGGACTTTATCTAGTTCCTACTTATGCTATTGCAGACGATAGAATTCTCTCATCAATTTTTGGTGGTGCATTAACCGGTTTAGGTGTTGGCATTGTTTTTCGTAGTTCCGGATCGACAGGTGGATTTGATATTATTGGGATGATTGTAGCAAGAAAAAGAGATTTTCCAATTGGTGTATTACTTTCAGGCATGAATGCGGTTGTCATTGTGATTAGTGGATTTTTGTTTGATTGGGATTCTGCTCTTTATACGTTAGTCTCTATTTATGTGACAGGTAAAGTAGTCGATGCCATCTATACCGATCATGCCAAATTAACGATGATGATCATTACTGAAAAAGGCGAAGAGATGAGAAATCATTTGCTGAAGAATTTGTATCGCGGTTTAACCATCATGGATGGGGTAGGCGGTTATTCAAATAACCAGCGGAATGTATTGATTACCGTTATTTCAAGATATGAGCTCAATGAAGTGAAAAACTTAATTACAGAGGTCGATTCCTGTGCTTTTGTGAATATTACAGAAACAATTGAGGTTATGGGACTGTTTCATCGGCCACATCCATAAAAAAAGGATTGCAGCTATTTCTTAGTGCAAGCCTTTTTTATTGGGTATTTTCTCTTTTTTTTACCCATTTCATCAGAACTTCAATCACTTCTTCAAGTTCCTTCCCTGCGGGAGTTAGCTCATAAATCACTTTTTTGGGTGAGGTAGCAATCACTCTTTTTACAATCAACCCTTCATTTTCTAATTCACGTAAACGCTCTGTTAATAGCCGATCAGAGATTCCAGGGATCGAAGTAATGATTTCATGGTACCGCTTTGGACCAGCCAGGAGAGAAAAAATAACTGAACCCATCCAGCGTTTACCAATAAATTCAATAGCTCGATGAAATGTGGTACATATATGCTTTATTTCTTCTGCAGTATGAGTCATACAATTCTGGTTGTTAGGTTCCATCATCTAAAATCCCACCTTTTTCTGTTATCATATCATAGTTTTATTACTTGACGAAAGGAACTTACTAATAGTAAGATGAATTAGAACTTACTATTAGTAAGTTAATTTTATTAGGGGGAAATTACTCATGCAATCAACTTTAACGAAAAGTTTATCTGAAGTGATTAAAGAACGTCACTCAGTTAGAAAATATGATTCCACATATAATATTTCTAAAGAAGAAATTAAAGATATGTTAACTGAAGCAACACTAGCACCATCCTCTAGTAATCTACAGCCTTGGCGTTTTATTGTCATTCAAGACCAAGAAACAAAAAAGGAACTTAGAGCAATCGCCAATAACCAAGAGCAAGTAGAAACAGCATCTGCGGTTATTGCGGTTTTAGGTGACAAGGAAATGTATAAAAATGTAGAAAAAGTGTACCGTAGTGCCTACGAAGCAGGTTTTATGGATGAGGCAAATATGAATAGACTCATAGAAGGCACCAATAAAACGTATCCTTATGCGCCAGAAGAAGTCTTGAAAAATATTGCATCATTTGATGCAGGGTTAGTGTCGATGCAGTTGATGCTAATAGCAAAAGACAGAGGATATGACACTGTTCCAATGGGTGGTTTCGATAAAGAAAAATTCGTAAAGATGTTCAATGTAGAAGATCGTTTGTTTCCAATTGTGTTAATTTCCGTTGGGAAGGCTGCCGCGCCGGCTTTTAATACCACGCGACTACCTTTGGAAGATGTTTTAATAGAATATAAGTAAAAGACAAGGCGCATGAATGAATTTCATGCGCCTTAATTTTTAGTTATTAATATACTTTTCAAATACATAGCCGAAATCTTTTACTATGTATTGTTTTTTGCTGTCTTCTAACCATTGAAAGGCTGCTTGATTGAGCATTTTAAATTGAACAACCAAATTGCCGTCTGCATTTGTCATTCGACCTAATGTTGTGGAGGCAACATCGAGGCTTTGTTTAGCAAATTGAAGGGAAATTTCATTTTCATGTGAGATTTCAGAAATCTTAATTAAAGCTTTATATAGATCCTTTACTTCTTCAATATGTTTCTTATGGACGTCAATAGAGAAAGGCACGGAACCAATTTTAAATTTTATTTCAACATCAAGGTCGACCGTTCCAGCTGTTTCGAGATGTACATCTGAAATTCTGTTTGTTGCATAGCTATAGCGGTAGAGCATCCGCTTTTTGCTAGTGGCGCTTGTGCCATCTAAATGGATGAGGGCATTGTTTGTAAAACAGTATTCATCAGACTTCGATTTAATCAGAAAATAAATTTTCTCATCATCTTCATGCATGACATAATCGTCAGCGTCCACCTTATCATAATTCTCGGGTTTAATGACCGAACCCACATCACTTAAGCCTAAAATATCCGCAGCTACTTTACCAAACATGGATAATCAACCTCACTTTTTTTATTTATTCCATCCATTTTTACGAATGGCGGATAAGAAAGTTTCACCTGTATCCAAAAAACTTTATGTGTTAAAAGATGATCATATGCGCAATTTGGACTTGAAACATAACTAACCTGTAAAACTGCTTAATTAACAAAAAAGCGGAAAATCACTTGATGGTTTCCAACTAATATTAGAAAATACACTATAGACATATTAAAATCTGTAACAGAAAGGATAGAGGACAATGCGGCCGATAATTTTAGGTATCCTTGCGGCATTCTTTTTTGCATTTACATTTATCCTTAACCGCTCCATGGACCAGGCAGGGGGGAGTTGGATTTGGAGTGCCTCATTAAGGTATTTCTTTATGGTCCCGTTTCTATTCGTAATAGTCATGGGGAGAAAAAATCTGAAATCATTGCTTTTAGAAATGAAAAAGCGACCGGGTGCTTGGTTAGTGTGGAGCACAA
This sequence comes from Neobacillus drentensis, assembly GCF_036962125.1. Taxonomy (GTDB): domain Bacteria; phylum Bacillota; class Bacilli; order Bacillales; family Cytobacillaceae; genus Neobacillus; species Neobacillus drentensis_B. Next base: position 43,314 of record NZ_JBALOA010000026.1, on the reverse strand, counting down.
TTGGATTTGGTTTATTTTACGGACCGATTTGTTTTTCAGCTGCCTATGCACCTGGCTGGCTGATTGCTGCCACTTGGCAGGTAACAATTATTTCGGGATCGATGCTTGCTCCGCTTTTTTACGAGACGGTTATGACAGGAAAGGGACCAAGCCAACAACGGGGGAAAATTCCTTTTAGAGGCTTAGGAATGTCATTAATTATCCTCCTTGGAATTATACTAATGCAGTTAGACCAAGCAAGTCATATTTCACCCGCTGCGATATCCCTTGGTGTCACTCCGGTGTTAATTGCCTCTTTTGCTTATCCACTTGGTAACAGAAAAATGATGGATATTTGCGGGGGACGACTCGATGTTTTCCAGCGTGTTTTAGGGATGACGTTAGCTAGTTTGCCGTTGTGGGCTGTATTATCTTTATATGGACTATTTACGGTTGGTGCGCCTAGCAAGGGACAAATCGTACAATCGGGCCTTGTCGCTGTATCCTCAGGAGTGATCGCCACGATCCTGTTTTTTAAAGCAACCGATCTGGTTAGAGGAAACATGCAGAAACTTGCTGCAGTGGAGGCAACACAATCAGTTGAGGTTTTATTTGCTGTTGCAGGAGAATTGGTACTTTTGAAAAGTGCGCTCCCAACAATCCTTTCTTGGAGCGGGATGATTTTGGTTATGGCTGGAATGGTCCTGCACAGCTCACTTTCGCATATAAATAACAAGAAAAATGATCAATCCTTATCCGCGTAGAGGGATAAGGATTGATTTTTGTTATCCGTTTAAAAATGGTCGTAACTTTTCAATGGTTTCTTGGACCTTTTCAGCATTTTGTTTATACATTGCCTTTGATTTTTCGCAATCAGTCTCAAGAGAAAAAATTTCCAAATCAGCCTGTACTTTTTTTAGCGTGGCCATTAGAAGTGGACGCTGGGCTGGTGCTGGTACCTGAATGGTATCATCATACAGGTCGACCGTTAGTTCTCCATATGAATCCACTTGTCCAAGAAAGACATTATCAAGTGTTGCGTTTAGCTTATCTAGCTCTGTGTATAACCAGCCTCTGCCTTTTCCCGCACATCTTAACGATTCATCCACAATATTGCCATCCATGATTACCGTTTGTGGTTCGTGCTCGTTCGGCATTTTCATTTGTAGATCTTTGGGTGTTAAGGGTTGGTTTTCCTTTTTTAATAATGCGCTTAAGTTTCCACGCGGTTCCAAGACCGCAAATTCTACGTCAGCGAATTTAAAAATATTTTTCTGCCGGAGGAGAGCTGATAATTCGTCAATGGTATATTTCTCTTTTTTTAAATTTTCTTCTAATATTTTTCCATCCTTAATCACGACGGTACTTTTTCCTTCAGCGAAATCACTAAATTTTTTACTTTTAATGGCCAAGAAATTTACTAAAAAAGTAACAAATCCAAAAACAATTAGCGCTAGTGCTCCATGAAACATATTTCCTTCTAATCCAGTAACAACTTCACCGGCGATACTGCCAATCGTAATACCAGCAACATACTCAAAGAAGGAAAGTTCAGAGATTTGTTTCTTACCGAGTATCTTTGTGGTAATAAATAAGAGTACCAAGAAGACTAACGAACGGCCAATAATAAAAAACCAATCTGGCATCGGTTCTCACCTCAAGATTTATGAACCTTTATATTGGGGTTCATGACGTTCAAGTTCCAAAACGCGATATTGGAGATCCTTCTTTACCTCCCCAATTGTTAAGGAAGCTTCATGAAAAATAGCTTGTGCACCCGTATCAATGGAATTTAAGGCAAAGGAAGACAATTGTGCTTCGATGCCTTTAATCGTAGAAAGACATTGCTTGACATTGGAAGCGATTGTCACTATCTTAACATCCTTTCCTATCGGGACTATATATCAAAAAGGGGTTGGCTACCGCCAACCTGACACTAAATTATTGATTATATTGAGGTTCTTCTTTTAGGATCTCTTGAAGACGTGGTTCAAGACTATCAAGGACAGATTGAGTTTGTTGGGCAGCTTGTTGATAGAGCTGCTTTGCGTTTTGGTTGTCAGTGGCAAGGGCGAAGCCTTCAAAACTGGCCTGTGCACTTTTTAATCCAGCTAGTGCTTGTTTTACTTGTGTTCCTACAGTCATTTCATAATCCTTCTTTCTTGATGTAAAATTATCATGCAAAAATAGTATGTGGAGAATTTATAGGTATATGTATCTTGCAAAGAGACATTTATTACCTGATGAAGTTGCCAAATGGAAAAAAACTGTTGTCTGAATGTTCTAGAAACTTTTCTTTTAGGATTTACGTCAAATGTTACAGGTATATTATTTTTCGATAAGAAGGAAGGTGAGAATTTTGCAATTAATCAAAAGGAAAGAGTCGTCTGGAAGTAATCATGTAAAAATGGTAGCGTATACGATTATTTTGTTTATAAGCAGCCTGTTTGTCCCTTTTATTGCAGTAGCAACTTATCAAAGTGTGGTTTATTTTTCACGAGCACAATGGTTTTTTTCGACACCATTTTCTGCTTATATCACGTTTATGAGTGGAATGATTTATCTTGCTGTTATTTTAACTTTATACCTTATTTTTAGACAGCGTTTTGAAGGGTCTTTGTTTAAAGTGATTTTTATCGTATTGCTTCTATCTAGTATCCCTGCTTTTGTATTAAGCTTAACCAACTATTATTATCTGGATAAAGAGGGCATTCATTATAATAATTTGATGGGTTTTGATGAAAAGGAATATAGATGGGATAAAATGGCGAGAGTACATATTATTTACCGAAATCATCAAGGAACAACTGGTTTTTACAAGTACAGATTTGAAATGAAGGATGGTAGTGATATTATGATTCCTTATAATGAGAAATTGGCTGAACATAAATGGAGGGTCGAAGAAAAAATAAAAGAAAACAATATACAGGTAAGTGATAATTTTAATAACCCAATTGTCGATTAATAAAAAAGTCCTCCTTCTATTGTGAAGGAAGACTTTCCACTATATTAGGACCTGTTCCAATACAAGAGGATGCAATGCCTTGGTTTGATCGAAAAAAATAAATCCATCATACCGCTTTCCGATATTGGAGGGAACATAATTGCCAAATTGTTCGTATTCTGGCCGATAGACAACACCGATGGCTCTATGACCAATTATCGTCGAAAATTCATCACGGTTCTGATCAGAGAATAGCAAATACTTATTTACGGCACCAGACTTATGCATAAGTGATTCCCAACTCCCAAGTTGAGCAGGAGGTACCTTTGTGATTTGAAAGTCACTTCCCCATTCAGTTGAGGCGATTACCGTGCCACTATAGGTTCCAAACCCAACGATAAAGACATTATCTTCCCCATTTTGTTCTCTAATGATTTGTCCAACATTTACCATTCCTTCATCCTTCATGTCGGTGGCCCTGGCATCTCCGACATGGGTATTATGCTCCCAGATAATGACCTTTGCATCTTTCCCGTAGAAGTTCATTATTGTGTTAAGGGCTTCAACCATGTGCTGGTCACGAACATTCCATGACTTTGAATCACTTTTCACCATGGTTCGGTAATATCCCTCCGCATTAGTGGTAACAAGGGCATTCACTTCCATATTCAAGCTGCTTTCCTGTTCGTCGTCAAACTTCCATTTGTTTTTCCTGATGGATGCGAGAAGCTCAAGAGCTTCTTTTGTACAATCTTCAGAAAGATATCCCGCAGAAACAGCATATTTTTCATGATTGCGGTTAAATGGTTCAAAGCAGGAGAATGCATTTTTGGCTTCCTTAAGGCTAGAGGAATTTGTCTTTTCCAGATATTTAATTATTTCATCCATACTTTCCCAAAGGCTATATACATCCAAACCATAAAATCCGACTTTTTGTGCACTTTTATTTTGTTGATTATAATCTTTAAGCCACTCGATTAATCCGATAATTTCTTCGTTAGCCCACATCCAGGTTGGCCATCTGTTAAAACTCGTTAGGACGCTACGTACATCCTTTGTTTGTTGGTTAAAACCTTTAATATATTGATTGACACTCTGGCAGGATGGGAAGTCACCTTCCACAGCTATAAATGAGAAGCCTTTTTCTTTAATGAGTCTTTTCGATAATTCTGCCCGGAGTGAATAAAACTCTGAGGTTCCATGAGAAGATTCTCCAAGCAGCACGTATTTTGCATCACCAATAGCGTCTAAAATTGGGTCAAGATCGTTAACGGTGTCAAAAGGTTTTGCATATTTACTGATAGCTTTAATCATAGGGTGGAGCATCCTTTCCTACGAGACTTAGTATAGATAATATCCCCTTAACCTACCTAACCTAAATATCCAATAATTCACATAAATGACACAAGTAATGCGTAAATTCAAAAAATTCCGTGATATAATCTAATTGTAGAAGATAGATAAAGATAACATCTTAGGAGGCTCAACCATACGTGTTCGTTCCGTTAGTGAACGAGTAGTAAGGTTTTTCCTTAACAATCAATCAATGGGTAGGTGGAGCGATTGATTCTAGTTGGAAGGGTATAATCTTCAACAAATTCCTTCAAGATTGGTGACTATGTATTCCATAGCAACAAATCAGCAAAGGAAAATAACTCTTACACTTATTAGACGAAAAGGAAATTGCCACATATTAAATCAAGTGTTATTAATGCCTTGGGACTGATATATTATTTTTCTACCTATGATTCATACGTAGAAAAATTGCTCACAACCCAATATGATTCTACGGTAAATAGAGTCATAAGCAAACTTGATAACATTCTTTCAAATAGTATAAAAAAACTATTTGAAAATGGATGATACGTGGTACTTAAAGTCTAATAAGCTAAATGGTTGAAGTGTTACAAGGTTAACTTTCAACATAAAGAATCATTGCCAAGAAGCCGAATAATCCAATTGATGGAGTAATAAGTCTCAATCGGTAGTTACCGAAAAATTTGTTTCTTTTAGGAATTTGAATTCCATTTAATTACATGTGAATTAATTCCTACAACGGAACAAACACACATTGGCGGATCAATTAATCACATTTATTTTGAAATTAAAATTAAAATAAATGGATATATGATAATGAATCAGCTAATGTCATGGTTGGGTCTCCTAAGGTGTTAATAAAATTAAGGTGTTACTTCAAAATTGAGGTAGCTCCTTTTTATTTTCTTATAGAATAGAAATAATTAAGCATTTCATTATAATTAGCAACAACAATTCGATATAATATAACTAGGAAGTTAATTTTGAAAGGGGCCAGATAATGTCAGGATTACAAGAATTGAATTTAATTGAACAACAGGAAGCGATTATGGCAAAAATTCAACATCGAAAACTAACAAAAAGAAAAATCCTCCAACGCATTTTATTAATCACACTTGGGGCCATCCTCATGTCAGTGGGGCTGGAGATTTTCCTTGTCCCCAATAATGTAATTGATGGCGGAATTACTGGAATCTCGATTATGCTCTCTTATGTAACAGGATGGAAATTAGGGATGTTCCTCTTTATTCTCAATATACCTTTCTTCTTTATTGGTTATAAACAAATAGGGAAAACCTTCGCCTTATCCACACTTTACGGAATTATTATTCTTTCCATTGGAACAACACTACTTCATCCAGTTCCAGCTTTTACACAAGATATCCTCCTAGCAACCGTATTTGGGGGTATAGTCCTAGGAGTAGGGGTAGGTTTGGTCATTCGTTATGGTGGTTCTTTGGACGGAACTGAGATTTTAGCCATTCTTTTTAATAATAAGCTGCCATTCTCAGTTGGGGAAATTATTATGTTCTTTAATCTATTTATTCTGGGCTGTGCAGGTTTTGTCTTTACATGGGACCGTGCCATGTATTCACTGATTGCGTATTTTGTAGCTTACAAAACGATTGATATTACCATAACAGGTCTCGATGAATCGAAATCGGTGTGGATTATTAGTGATAATGCAAAGCAAATTGGTGACGCAATTATGAATCGTCTGGGTCGAGGTGTCACCTATATTAATGGGGAAGGCGCTTATTCAGGAGATGATAAAAAAGTCATTTTTTGCGTGATCAATCGTCTTGAAGAAGCAAAATTAAAGGAAATTGTAACTGAAAATGATGATAGTGCATTCTTAGCAGTTGCAGATATCGCCGAGGTCCGTGGAGGAAGATTTAAGAAAAAAGACATCCATTAGAATCCAAGAAAACTTGGTTTCTTTTTTTTGAGGGGAAAAGGATATGCTAAAAGGGAATTTTGTCGTTATAAAGAAGAAATTACAATTTGCTTGTAGATTTACTTTGATTCGTGTCGGTTAATGCTGAAATTAGGGGTTATATGAATAGAGGTTTTGTCGCACCTTGCGCTTACCTAGGAAATATATTCGCAAATTATGAATTATTTCCAAAAAAGATGACAGATAATCCTGCCACCTTTTAAAAAGACTTATTTAGAAAGCGCTTTCTTTGGTGGTTTTTAAAATAAAAGCTCGAAAACTTCGTTCAATTCCTTCGCTCTTTTTTCATCTTGCTCCTGTTTTGCATAATTAATTTCTTTCGGAAGCATGTTATTTAAAAAATTAATTTCCTTTTGGTTTAAATCACGTACAAAGTCCCCTTCAGAAGGATAGTGTCCTTCTGAAAGCTTGCGGTAAATATGTTTTCCTTCAGAATGATCATCCGTATAGTTTGACAAAGTTTCTCTTAAGTAACCCAATGTGTTATCCATTTTCACACCATTCCTTTCCCCTCATGTTTTTTAATCAGACATTATATATATTCGTCAGAAAGGAATAGAAATATTACCCGCATTGAAATAAAAAGAAGCCTCTTCATTTTGAAGAGGAGAGCATCTTGACCGTATTACAGCTTTGAGCATGTTATTACCCGGTGACTTAAAATATCCTGGTATTTTAATACTAAATTTCCATGTTCATTTAAAACCTGAAATAATTCAGGTTCAAAATTTGCTGAGAAATTAAATTCAGTTGTTGTATTTCCAACACCTAAGTCAGTTTGGTTGGCTTTTATAACAATTTCTTGGAATCCTGCCTCATGAAATAGGTTTCGCCAATCATCTTCTAACAATAAAGAGTCCAATGCATAAAAATGGATGATTTCCGATTCTTCAACTGGACTAAGCTTAGCATTTATTGTCATTTCATTTGCAATCAAACGCCCGCCTTTTTTTAAAACTCGGAAAAATTCCCCTAATGCAGCAGGTTTGTTGACGAATGCTAAAACAGATTCAGATAAAATAAAATCAAAGGTATTGTCTTTAAAGGGCAGTTTTTCAATGGACCCTTGGATTAGTTTAATCGGTATATTCAATGATTGAAAACGTATTTTTGCCTTTTCAATCATGATTGGATTAATATCAAGACCAACTACCTTTGCAAAATAGTGCTGATATAAATATGCAGCTGTTTGGCCGGTGCCGCAGCCTGCATCTAAAATACGTGACTTATTGGTAATGTTTTCACTAGCCAAAACTTTTTGTGTTAATGGGATTCCACCTGGATGTGCGCCACCCACTCCAAATTTGGCTAAGAAGTCAAAATAAGTAAATCCTCCCATAAAAAAAGACACCACCTCAATTATCTTTTAACATTTTATGAAAGGAGGAGGTAAGAGGTTCTTTTTATTTGTTGCAAGGTAAGTTTAGATAAAAGTATTATGTAAACTGTTTTGAATTCCATACCAGTAACTAACTAATTATCTATTTACTACCTACTAATATTCTCCGTCAAAACGAGCAAATTAAGGAAGTGGAAGGGTAATTCCTTTCCATTTCAAATTGAAGGAGTGCTTTCGATGAAAAATATAAAAGTTCAGCCGTTTTTCAAAATGTTTGCAAGAAAACGAAAAAGTAGAGGAGCTATGTGGGCATCTCTATTAGGCATTGGTTTAAGTGCTGCTGTTTTTGGAGTGACAAAGGGAAAACGTAAGGACCTTGCACTTCCTTTTCAAAATGTATTGAGAAATTTTACACCGAAAACAAACCTTAATCTAATGGATAACGCTGCCATAACCGAATTTTCAGAAGAACTATTGATGAGTGCCTTGAATAAGAAACATTAAAAAAAGTCCGCACTTTGTTGCGGACTTTTTAATACCTAGGAGCAGGAATCTTCTTGGGTATGTAATTAATATTTTCGGAAGAGTAAATTTTAATGATTAACAAATGGCCTAAGGTCCTAGCTCTAATTAAAATAGGTTGATTATAATTATTTTTAAACTCAAAGTCAGGCCCGTACCAACTTACAGTCGCATCCCGGCCAGGTGGTATATAGGGGACCTTTCTTGAATGAGAAAAACGTTCAACAATCTTCATTCCTGCATTGTCGACGGCATTATAAAGGGTGGAGGAAACCTGACATATACCGCCGCCAATGTCTTCAGAGAACTCTCCTTTAACAATAACTGGAGCACGCAAGTATCCCTTCGCAGCCGTCCGCTTACCGACAACTCTGTTAAAAGAAAATGTTTCACCAGGAAAAACAACATGATTATTAATCGCAGTGGCTGCTAGTTGAATATTGTTTGATCTTTTTTTATTTCGTGGATTATAAGAAGTAACATAACGCCCGATTCTCATGCTGCGTATATCACTTAGCAACTCACTATCCACCTTTGGATATACAGTAAGGAAAGGTAATTCTAATTTTGCTTTTCTAGAACTAAATAGATAAGCATAAAATTGTTCCGTAAATGCCTGTCGATGAATTCGAGTTCCTGTTTGTTCTGATTGAATCATACCATTTTGATCCAAGCTTGCATTTATAGGTGAATTTGAAAATTGCTTATCTAAGTTATCTAAAAACTTATTGTACTTATTAGTATTTATTAAGGGCGGCCCCGGTTGAGGAAGGGTAAAATCCTCACGTTTTATAGTGGTTATGGTATGGCCATCCTTCGTAATCGTTAAATGATCAGGTGGTATTCCCTGTTGGTACGTTAGGATAAATCCCAATATTAAAGGTAAAAACATATCTTACATCCTCCCTGATAATAATATTGGTAGAAATTTGTTATTTCATGTAATACAAAGCAATTTAACTTGCTAAATAATAAAAACATTCATTTCCATTTTTCACTTTACAAATATCTAAAAATACATTATTATCATTATTGATAATGATAATAAAAACCAGGAGAATTAAATATGACTAATGAAACAGCAGTTGACGTTATTTTACACCCTGTTCGAATGAGAATTATCCAATATCTAATTAATCAGAAGCTTACTGCACAACAATTAAAAGAATTGCTTCCAGATATCCCGCAGGCATCCATGTACCGTAATCTAAAAAAATTAGTTGAGTCGGGAGTCATTCATATTGTCGATGAGATTCCAAATCGAGGTACAGTCGAAAAAGTATATTCCATACATAATCCGAGCAAAGCCTCGATTAGCCCTGAAGACCTAAAAAAGTTTTCAAAGGAAGACCATATGAGCCTTTTTATTAAATTTATGGCCAATTTGATGGGTGAATACGAACGCTACTTAGAACAAGAAAGTATCGACTTAGTTGCCGACGGTGTCTCGTTCAGGCAGACATCGCTCTTCTTTAGTGAAGAAGAGTACGCAGATTTTATTAACGAGCTTTCATCTATTTATTTAAAAGTACTAAAAAATGAACCCAAAGAGGGCAGGAGAAGAAGGACAGTTGCCACTATTATGATACCTGAAAAAAAGAATGAACAATAGGGGGATACAGAGATGAATTCTTGGGAGAAGGAAGTAACAATCGAAAGCAAAGTAGCATTAAAGGGGACATTATCTTTTCCAGAGAACAGGAAGGAAAAGACACCAGCTATTCTTATTATTGCTGGTTCAGGCAAATTAGACCGGAATGGAAAAGTCAATAAGAAGCTTGATTTAAAGCTTTATCAGCAGATTGCTGACTATTTAACCTCGTTAGGTTTTATTAATTTACGTTATGATAAACGGGGGGTTGCAGCAAGTGAAGGGGATTTTTTAACAACAGGACTCTGGGACTTAGTTGATGATGCGCAAGCAGCTGTTCATTTTTTAAAAAGCCTTCCTGAAGTGTACGCTGAAAAAGTAATTGTCCTAGGCCATAGTGAAGGCTGTATGATAGGGACAGCAGTAGCTGCAAGAGAGGACCTTGGTGGTTTGATCTTACTTTCAGGTGCCGTGGAAAGATTAAGTGAAGCGCTGAAAAGGCAGAGAGATCTTGCCAAGGAAGATATAATCCATGCCAAGGGTTTTCAAGGGAATTTGCTACGCTTATTGGGTGCCCATAACAAAGTAGAAAAACAAGCGCAAAAATATATTGATAAAGTTATGAGCTCATCAAAGGATGTAACCAAAGTTAATCTAATTAAAACAAACGCAAAGTGGATGCGGGAGCATTTTCTTTATAATGTAAGAGAAGATTTAGCCAAAGTTACTTGTCCGGTCCTTGCAATCACAGGGGCACGAGATTATCAAGCAAATCCTGAGGTACTCAAAGACCTGCCTTTATATGTAAAAGGGGATGCGCAATTTCATGTAGTGGAGAATATGGGTCATTCCTGTAAGTATATTACAAAAACCTCAACAATATTTTCTGTAAAAAAAGATATTATTGCTGAATCATCCTTGCCTATTCATCCAGAACTAGAAAAATTGCTTAAACATTGGCTGCAAGAACATTTCAACAGCATTTCTACAGAAGAGGCAGTAATCATCTAAAGAATTGAAATAGATAATAAACTAGCTATTTTGGACCATCAAATTGATGGTTCTATTGTTTTTTACTGAAAAACTTGTTGAAATATAGTATATTTATAGATGATAACAATAGAATAGAAAAGTGCTAGCAGCTTGCTAATGAACTAATAGGAGTGTTTATCATGTCTGAAAACGAAAGAATTCAATTAAACGTTAGGATTACCAAAGAAACATCGAAGTTATTGGATGAAATTGTCGAATATTACCAGCAAGGATTAAAGCTAGGCAGAATTTATAAAGGGGATGTACTCACCGATATTATTGAAAAATCTCATGAAGTCATGAACAAACAGAAGAGATCTTTTACAAAAAGGTTTTAACTGCCACCTAATCATACACTAAATTTAATAGAATATTTAGAATTTAATTTGAATATTTGTTATTTACAGGTATAATTATGTTTATAACATACCAACTGGTTAGTATGAGAAAGGGAGTGGAAATGTTGGATTTTTCATATTCTCAAAGAGTGAAAGAGTTGCAGGAAAAATTAACTGCTTTTATGGAGGCGAATGTCTATCCTAATGAGCGTATTTACGAGCAGCAATTAAACGAACAAGAAAGCCGTTGGAGTGCAGTCCCGCCAATTATGGAGGAACTGAAAGTAAAGGCAAAAGCGGAAGGTCTCTGGAATTTATTCTTACCAGAGAGTGAATATGGGGCTGGATTAACTAATCAAGAATATGCCCCTTTATGTGAAATCATGGGACGATCGTTAATCGGTCCTGAGGTGTTTAATTGCGGTGCTCCTGACACTGGAAATATGGAGGTTATCGTACGCTATGGAACAGATAAACATAAAGAACAATGGTTAAAACCATTGCTAGCAGGCGAGATTCGTTCTTGTTTTTCAATGACAGAGCCCGCTGTTGCGTCTGCAGATGCGACGAATATTGAAGCGAGGATTGAAAGAGTCGGCGATGAGTATATTATTAATGGCCGAAAGTGGTGGTCATCAGGTGCGGGAGATCCACGATGTAAGATAGCCATAGTGATGGGGAAAACAGATCCGTCTGCAAACAGGCATGAGCAGCAATCGATGATTCTTGTTCCTTTGGATTCTCCTGGAGTTAAAATTGAACGAATGCTCCCAGTCTTCGGTTATGACCATGCCCCTCATGGACACGGAGAAATCACCTATGAAAATGTTCGCGTCCCCGTTGAAAATATTCTCTGGGGAGAAGGGAAAGGGTTCGCGATTGCTCAAGGCAGACTAGGTCCGGGCAGAATCCATCATTGTATGAGATTAATAGGCGCAGCAGAACGAGCTTTAGAGGAATTGTGTAAGCGTGTTCAAAGCCGGACAGCCTTCGGTAAAACATTAGCACGGCAAGGGGTAATTGGAGAATGGATTGCCGATTCGAGGATTGAAATTGAACAAGCGAGGCTGCTAACTTTAAAAGCAGCCTATATGATGGATACCGTTGGCAATAAAGAAGCGAAAGCAGAGATTGCGATGATTAAAGTGGTCGCCCCGTCCATGGCATTACGTGTCCTTGATCGCGCTATTCAAGCTTTCGGTGCTGCGGGTGTCTCGAACGATTTTACACTTGCGGCCCAGTGGGCAAATGCAAGAACGTTGAGATTAGCCGATGGGCCTGATGAAGTACATCGTGCACAGGTGGCAAAGCTTGAATTGAGGAAATATCAATAGACTTTTAGACATGAAGAAGGGTTGGAAGAATTTATGAGATTACTAGGAAAAACAGCGATTATTACTGGCGGAGGCGGCGGGATTGGCCGCTCGACCGCCATCCGCTTTGCCAAAGAAGGGGCAAAGGTTGCTGTAGCTGATATTGACTCCGCCATTGGAGAAGAAACAGTTCGTCTAATAAAAGAAGTGGGTGGAGATGCAATATTTGTCAGGACAGATGTAATTGATTCAGACCAAATTAAAGCGTTAATTAACACCACAACCAGCACTTTTGGCGCCTTACATATTTTATTCAATAATGCGGGTGTGGGGAATTCCGAGGTACGAAGTGTAGATTTGGCTGAAGAGGAATGGGATCGGGTGATTGACATTAATCTAAAAGGGGTTTTCCTTGGAATAAAATACGCCATCCCTGAATTAATTAAAGCAGGAGGCGGAGCGATCATTAACACTTCCAGTCTGCTCGGCTTAAAGGGACAGAAATATGTGTCAGCGTACAATGCATCAAAGGCAGGGGTTGTCATGCTGACACAAAATGCTGCACTCGAATATGGAAAGTATAATATCAGGGTCAATGCGATTGCACCGGGAGTGATCGATACCCCGATTATTGACCATTGGAAGCAGAATGAACGAAAATGGCCAATAATCTCACGTGCAAATGCGCTTGGGCGGATTGGGACACCAGAAGAGGTGGCCAATGCTGTATTATTTTTAGCATCCGACGAAGCCTCGTTTATTACAGGTACCACTCTGTCTGTCGACGGTGGCGGCTTAACCTTTTAGGCAATCGCCTTTGTTAATAAAACATTTTGGGAGGAAACTCAATGAGTGGAAAGCAAGTCTGGCTAGCCTATTATCCGGAGAGCATCGAATCAAATGTTACGATTCCAAATAAGCCGTTAGGACAAATCCTTGAGGAGACCGCGGAAAAATATCCTGATAATAGTGCTCTCTCTTTCTATGGAAGGAAATTTACTTACCAGCAATTAAACTTGCTAGTTCGGACCTTTACTTCAGCTTTGCAGCGAAATCAGGTTCAAAAAGGTGACCGAGTGGCAGTTATGCTGCCGAACTGCCCGCAGTATGTCATTTCCTATTATGGAATTCTAACAGCTGGAGCGATTGTGACCCAAGTGAACCCAATGTCGGTCGAACGAGAGCTTGAATATATCCTTAAGGATTCAGGAGCAGAAACCATTGTTGTCCTTGATGCCCTTTATCCAAGGGTGAAAAGTGTGCAAGCACAGACCAAGTTGAAAAATATCATCGTTGTCAGCCTCCAGCCATCAGGAAACGATTTTGCTCCAGACAGAACCTTTGAGAGCTTCTTAGCTGAAAGCACCGGAAATGTGCTCCCTGTTGCCTTGGTACCCGAACATGATGTGGCCGTCCTCCAATACACGGGCGGCACGACTGGAAGGTCTAAAGGAGCAATGCTGACTCACCGAAATGTTTTAGCCAATGTCATTCAGTGCTACGAGTTCTTTAAGGAAGAAATGGAAATAGGCAAAGAGCGATATTTAACGGTTATTCCTCTCTTCCATGTATTTGGAATGAGTTCCTGTATGAACCTATCGATTTATACAGCCTCAGAATCCATCATGCTCCCTCGCTTTGATTTAGAGGAAGTGTTAAATACGATCAAAAATGAACAGCCAACGGTTTTCCCTGGTGTTCCTACGATGTATGTGGCAATTACGAGCCATCCACGGGCTGAAGAATACGGGATTAACAGCATTAAAACGTGTAATAGCGGCAGTGCGCCAATGCCGCTTGAACTGCTGCGCAGCTTTGAAAAGAAGACCGGTTCAAAAATCTTAGAAGGGTATGGATTGTCTGAGGCATCACCAACAACCCATTGTAATCCGCCTTTTGCAGAGCGGAAACCAGGCAGTGTAGGGATTGGAGTCCCTTCCACTGAGTATAAGATTGTCGACTTAGCCACTGGAACAGAAGATGTTCCAGTGGGAGAACTAGGAGAGGTCATTATTAAGGGACCGCAGATTATGAAGGGCTATTGGAATATGCCAGAAGAAACGGCTCATACCCTCCGTGACGGCTGGTTATTCACAGGCGATATTGCCAAAGTAGATGAAGAGGGTTATTTATATATCGTTGACCGTAAAAAGGATTTAATCATTGCGAGTGGATTTAATGTTTATCCACGTGATATAGAAGAAATCCTTTACGAGCATCCAGCCGTCCAAGAGGCGGTATGCATTGGAATTCCCGATCCGTACAGAGGAGAAGATATTAAAGCAGTGATTGTATTAAAACCAGGCAATACCGTTAATGAAGAAGAAATCATCCAATATTGCAGAAAAAACCTAGCCGCCTATAAGGTGCCGCGGATTGTGGAATTCCGTGACCAATTACCTAAAACAAATGTTGGAAAAATACTACGCCGTGCTTTAAGAGATGAAATAAAAAATAAATAAAAGCTTTAAATGTGAATGCTGCTAATTTTAATAAGGCAGAAATCCTCGTTTGTACTTAAAGGGGCGTTATAGATTATGATATAATTCTCAATAGACATTTTAGAGAATGCGGGGACATAATGTGAAAGACAAAATTACAGCTCAAAGCATCCGATTATTTGAAAAAAAGGGATTTTCTGAAACATCCATTCAGGACGTTGTGGATTCTCTTGGTGTGACCAAAGGTACATTCTACTACTACTTTTCAAGTAAAGAAGAATTGCTTATGGATATCCACCTTGGGTATATAGATGGATTGCTTAATAATCAGGAACAAATAGTAGCAGATGCTACGAAATCATATAAGGAAAAATTATCTGCAAATGTTTATATGCTCATTACCAATATCACTACCCAAGGTCCGGCAGCTAAGATTTTCTTTCGGGAAATGAATAATTTAAGTTCCGAGCACCTTGAATTAATTGCGCAAAAAAGAGACCAATTCCGTCTAAATATTGAAGGGTTAATTCGTGAAGGCATTGAAAAAGGCGAGTTCCGACCTGAATTAAATGCACCAATCATAACAATGGGGATTCTTGGTATTACTAATTGGAGTTATCAATGGTTTAATCCCGATGGAAAGTCATCTGACATTGAAGTGGCCGAGATATTTGTTGAAATGATATTAAAGGGAATCCAAGTTAATTAAAAAATGGAATGAGGGTTTTTGTGGAAAAGGCCCTCTCTTTTTAAGCAGTAAATACCAACCGGTCAGTATCGATTGTATTTTCCAAAATGAGAGGAGGATTTCCATGCCACATCAAATGAGCAAAGATACCATTCCTGTCCGAAAAGGAGAGGAATTGAACCTTGCTGCGCTTGGGGAATTTTTACAAGAAAATATCAAAAATTTGCCAGGTGGTCCCCTTGAAATCTTACAATTTTCTGCAGGGCATTCAAATTTGACGTATCAAATAAAAAAGGGGAATTGGGAAGCCGTACTTAGAAGGCCTCCACTGGGACCAGTAGCACCAAAAGCTCATGATATGGAGAGAGAATATAAAATTCTCTCAGATTTGCATCCTATTTTTCCAACTGCTCCAAAGCCACTACTATTTTCTAATAATGAATCGATTGTTGGCAGTCCTTTTTTCTTGATGGAAAGAAAAAACGGATATGTGATTGATACATCCTTTCCAGATGGAATCTCAGTTACAGATGACCTTTGTCGGAATCTATCGGAAATAATGGTTGACCGGCTTGTGGAATTACATTCACTAGACTATAGACAAACAGGCCTTGCTCACATCAGTAAGCCGGCCGGGTTTATGGAAAGACAGGTTCATGGGTGGATTGGGCGCTATGAACGGGCGCAAACGGATGAAATTGCTTGTCTGGAACAATTGAAGAAATGGCTAATTAATCATATCCCCCAAAAACATGAGTCGACCATTATTCATTACGATTATAAATTCAACAATGCGATGTTTAATGAAGATTTTACCCAGATGGTTGGTTTGTTTGATTGGGAAATGACCACCGTCGGCGATCCGCTAGCAGATCTTGGCGTGGCAATGGGCTACTGGAATCAAAATGACGATTCTGATCTGTTGATAAGGGGGTTAGGGAAAGCACCGATTACCGCTGTTCATGACGGTTTTTTCACAAGGAAGGAATTTATTGATCTTTATGCGAAAAAAAGCGGGCGGGATATTACTAGTTTCAATTTTTACTTAACCTTTGCGTATTTTAAACTGGCTGTCATTGGCCAACAAATCTACTATCGCTATAAAAAAGGGCAAACAACAGACCCTCGTTTTGCCAATTTTAATTATTTCGTCAAAAATCTACTACAGCATGCTGCGAGTGTCGCCGATGAGAGGTATTAAAAGGGAGCTGGGTGTGAATGACCAAGATTCATCTTCTTATGAAGAAAGAAGACATCCAAGAGGATAAAATTGCAGAAGGAAATAAAATAGCGGTAGTTTTAGATATACTTCTTGCAACAACCACTATTGTATCCGCTTTAAAGGATGGCGCAAAGGAAGTAATTCCAGTATTACACAGCAACGATGCACTCGAACAGGCAAAGCTGTTCAAACAGGGTGAATATGTTCTAGCTGGAGAACTAGATGCTAAACCGATTGATGGGTTCGTTTATCCTAGTCCCACATTAATCCGCGACTCCATCAAAGGTAAAACGTTAATATTGTCGACGACAAACGGCACCGTTGCATTAAGAAAATCATCATCGGCAGATAAAGTCTATATTGCCTCGCTGCTCAATAATCCTGCCGTGGCTGGCGTTATACAGAAAGTAATAGAGGAGCACACCATTCTCATTATTTGCTCTGGAAATTCTGGAGAAACTAGTTTAGAAGATTTTTATGGGGCCGGCCATTTAATTGATTGCTTAGTGAAAAATAATGAATATGAATTAACGGATGCGGCGAAAGCGGCGTGGTATTTTTACCTGGGACAAGAAGATGCCTACAAAATATTACTAGATTCCTATGTTGGAAGCCTCCTTGATAAATATGACCAGCAAGCGGATTTAAAAATCGCTGCTTCAAAAGGCATAACGTCGATTATCCCGATATTACAGAATGGAAAAGTCGTGGTCGAAACAATATATTCTGTTTAAAGGTGGAGATCTTTATGAGGTTTGCACAAACCATTGCCTTAGTGACAGGTGCTGGAAGTGGAATTGGCAGGGCGACAGCTATTCGCCTGGCTAATGAGGGTGCAAAGGTAATCGTAGTGGGCAGAACGAAGCAAAAGCTCGAAGAAACAGCTGAAGCAATTAATAAAAAAAGTAGAATTCCATTGGCAGAGGTTTTCGCTGCAGATTGTACTGATGCAGAGGATGTCGCTGAATTAGCCGAGTATGTTGAGCGCTATTATGGTGATTTGCATGTTTTGGTGAATAATGCTGGGGGATCTAGAAACTCAAGAATTTTGAACATGTCAGAACAAGAATGGGACGATGTCCAAGAGATAAATTTGAAAAGTGTGTTTCTCGTATCCAAATCGCTTGGGAAAATCATGGTTGAAGGGGCACAGCGCCAGGAGCATAATCGGGCCATTGTTAATGTGGCCTCATTATCCGGACACCAAGCGGGAGCGGAAATCCCGCATTACAGTGCAGCAAAAGCAGGAGTGATTAATTTGACAAGGTCACTTGCTTTGGAATTAGCCCCCTATGAAATTCGTGTTAACTCCGTTTCGCCTGGCTTTGTCGAGACCCCATTGACAGAAACGGGTTTAAAAAATGACCGGTTTGTCAAAGCCATTCAAAAAAACACGGCTTTACGTAGAGTGGGTAACCCCGAAGAAATCGCCAGTGTCATTGCTTTTGCCGCCTCACATGATGCCTCCTATATGACCGGTTCTGATTTGTTGGTTGATGGCGGCTGGTTAATCAAATAATTAATGTTATTAAATATAAACGGAGAGGAAGATGAAGATGAGCCAAGCCCATTTATTAATTGAAAAACTAGGTCCCGTGTTATCTTTGACATTAAACCGTCCAGAAAGCCTAAATGCATTTAGCCCTGAGATGATTTTAGGATTAAAAGATGCGCTTACGAACGCACAAGATGATGAAGATATCCAGGTGATTGTTTTATCAGGGGCTGGTCGTTCCTTTAGTGCTGGCGGTGACGTGAAGACGATGGGGCAGGCAGATTCTAATCAAGTATACGAGCATATCGGGAAGCTAAATGAACTTATATTATTAATGAAGGACACCGAGAAGCCAATTATTGCTGCCGTGCATGGTTTCGCCGCGGGAGCCGGATTCAATTTGGCCCTTGCTTGTGACTTAATTGTTGCTGCTGAGGACAGTAAGTTTGCCCTCAGTTTTTCACAGGTTGGATTAATCTCAGATGGCGGCGGTTCCTATTTGCTGCCGAGGTTAATAGGGCCGCATTTAGCGAAACAATTCTTTTTTACGGCCGAGCCCATTGCAGCTGAGCGGCTTTATCAGCTTGGTGTGATCAACCATTTAGTGCCTGTAGAAAAACTTCAGGAAGAAACCACAAAGTTTGCGTTAAAATTAGCGCATGGGCCTGGCAAAGCCTTTGGAAAACAAAAGAAATTAATTGACCAATCTTTTAACTCTACCCTTGAGGATATTCTTGAGCAGGAGCGGTTGATCCAGACATTAATGGTACAAACCGAGGACCACAAGGAAGGAATTACAGCGTTTAAGGAAAAAAGGAAACCAGCATTTAAAGGAAAATAGGAGATGACAGTGATGAAAGCAATTCAATTAACAGAGTATGGCGGCCCTGAAGTTTTAAATATAGTGGAAATTGAAAAACCGGTCCCAACCGGTCATGAAGTACTAATTGAAATCAAAGCAATTGGTGTGAACTATGCCGACACCGCGAGGAGAGAGGGGCAGTATGTTGTTAAAACACCGCTGCCTTTCATTCCTGGGGCTGAAATCGCAGGTGTTGTCGCTGCTGTTGGAGACCAGGTGACGAAAGTGAAACCTGGAACTAGAATTGTTACGTTAATAGAATCTGGCGGTTATGCTGATTATGCATTGGCTGATGAGCGGGCCTTGATTCCCATCCCTGAACAATTAGATTTTCATACCGCTGTTGCACTGCCGCTTCAAGGCTTGAGTGCCTATCATATTTTAAAAACTATGGGCCGGTTAGAAAAAGGAGAAAGCGTCCTCGTTCATGCCGCTGCTGGTGGTGTTGGAACGATTGCGGTTCAGCTTGCCAAATTATTTGGAGCGGGTAAGGTAATTGCTACAGCCAGTTCAGAGGAAAAATTGGCATTAGCTCGAGAAATGGGTGCAGACGTTTTGATCAACTATACGGAGCCTGATTGGGAACAGCAAGTTTTGGAAGCAACAGGCGGCAAAGGCGTAAATGTGGCACTTGAAATGGTCGGCGGGGATGTTTTTAATAAAACCGTCAAATGTCTTGCTACGTTTGGGCGCTTGGTTGTATTTGGAGCAGCAAGCGGTGAACAAAGCAAATTCTATCCGTCTTCCCTGATGGCAAGAAATCAATCTGTAATCGGCTTTTTCCTGCCACAGATTATGAGAAAGCCGGAACTTCTTCAGCCAAGTTTAGTAGAATTACTTACCTACCTCGGTGCCGGAAAATTAAAGCTAACCATCGGCGGGGTATTTCCATTAGTGGATGCAGCAAAGGTCCATACACTGTTGCAATCAAGGAAAACGCAAGGGAAATTAATATTAGAGCCGTAATTTAAACGAAATCAACTTGTGTAAAGTGCACCTGGGCAACTTATTTTCAAATTTTAGTAAGCACTTTGAAAGGGTGAACGAATAATGAAAACAGTTGAAACAGTAACAGGTCCAATTCCAGTCGAGCAATTAGGGAAAACACTTATACACGAACACTTTATTTTTGGCTACCCAGGCTATCAAGGCGATGTTACCCTCGGCCCTTTCATTGAAGAAGAATCACTAGAGGCAGCGATTGCTGTAGCCCGGCTCATGCAAAGTTATGGAGTACAAACGGTGGTCGACCCGACACCAAATGAGTGTGGCAGGAATCCATTGTTCCTTAAGAAAATCTCAGAAGCCACAGGTCTTCAGATTATTTGTGCGACCGGTTATTATTATGAGGGTGAAGGCGCTCCGCCGTATTTCAAAATGAGACAGGGATTAGGTTCGGCTGAACAGGAAATCTATGAAATGTTTAAAACAGAGATTACCGAAGGAATTGCTGGGACTGGAATTAAGCCAGGGATTATTAAACTCGCTTCAAGTAAGGATGAGATTACTGAATACGAGAAAATGTTCTTTCGTGCCGCCGCAAAAGTCCAACAAGAAACAGGGATTGTTATTCTAACACATACATCAGAAGGAACGATGGGACCTGAGCAGGCAAGGATGCTCATTGAACAAGGCGCGGACCCTAGCAAAATCATAATTGGTCATATGTGCGGGAACACGAATCCCACCTATCATAAGGAGGTCTTGGACCAAGGCGTCAGAATTGGTTTTGACCGCTTCGGCATTCAGGTGTTGGTCGGAGCTCCTTTTGATCAAGAAAGAGTTGCCACATTAATGGAGTTAATCGATGAGGGCTATGAAAATCAACTCTTATTAGCTCATGATTCCGTGAATATTTGGCTGGGCAGGCCTCCTGTTATGAATGAACAAGTGACACAAATTATGGCCAACTGGCATCCCGCCCATATTTTTGAAAATATCTTACCAACTTTGCGTGAGAATGGGATCACCGAAAAACAAATCGACAAAATGCTCGGCTTAAACGCGGTCTCATTATTTGCTGGCGCGGCCGTTAAAGTGAACTAATTAGTAAAGGAGGTCTTGAAGAAAATTCAAGCCTCCTTTTTTATGTAAATCCTTAAATATTAATAAACTATGAACAAACTATTAATTAGTCGGGAAGAATTGCTTTTATGGTTGATATGCTTAAAAATTGAGATAAACTTAATAAAAAGAACACTTTAGGTATTAGTAGGAGCTGATCTATTTTGAAAATTTTAGTGATTGAAGACAATACAAGTGTTTGCTCAATGATCGAAATGTTTTTTGCCAAAGAAGGCATTGATGGGGAATTTGTGAATGATGGTCTCCAGGGATACAACCGGATTAAGGAAAACTCCTGGGATGCACTTATCATAGACTGGATGTTGCCGGGAATGGACGGAGTAACCATTTGCCGAAAAATTAGGCAAGAAGGGTATACGGTTCCAATTATTATGTTAACAGCAAAAGACAGCGAGTCGGACCAAGTGCTTGGGCTTGAAATGGGTGCAGATGATTATGTGACAAAGCCCTTCAGTCCCTTAACCTTAATGGCAAGAATTAAGGCGGTTACGCGCCGGTTTCAGACGCAAGTGCCTAGGGAAGCCGATGATTTCCTTCAGACCGACCATTTTAAAATAAGTAAAAATACACGCGAAGTGATTGTCGACGGAACGCCGGTTACCAATCTGACGCCAAAAGAGTTTGATTTACTCTACTATATGGCGGAACATCCCCGTCAAGTGTTTTCAAGGGAGCAATTGCTGGAACGGGTTTGGGGATATCAATTTTACGGGGATGAACGGACGGTGGATGTCCATATTAAACGTCTTAGGAAAAAGGTGGAAACAACCACGCAGCCATTCTTCCATACGGTCTGGGGGGTAGGGTATAAGTTTGATGAGTCAGTCAAAACAGGTGAAGTTTAAATACATTTATCAACAGTTTTTCAGCCATATCAGTATCATTATTGTTGCTTTTTTAGTATTAAGTTTATTGTTTGCGCATTATGTTGAAAATTTGGTCTATGAAAATAAAGCTAATGAGTTAATCTCCTACGGAAAGGCGATAATTTCTGAGATTGATGAAACTCCGCAAGCGGCGGGCCAAATTATTAATCGTTATAGTTCGGTGTTAACAACAAGGAAAATGAGCTTTAGTATGTTTGATCAAGATGGAAAACTTTACGCTGTTGGCAAACAGGGGCCAGCCCCTGGGGGATTATCTGACAAAGATTGGGATCGGATTTCAAAAGGTCAAACTCTTGTGGTGAATAGTGATTATAAAAGATTCGGACAGGAAGGGGTTACCTTTGTTGTTTTACCGTATCTTAGGAATGGAACCTTTATTGGGGGCATTCTATTAACCTCACCGATTAGCGGCTCAAGTGCCATGGTTCATCGTGTCAATCAATTTATTTTGTACGCCATTATTATTGGTCTTGTTGTTTCATTTCTGCTTAGTTGGTTTTTATCAAGGATTCATGTGAACCGAATTAAACGGCTCCGCGAAGCAACCTCCCTTGTCTCATCAGGAAATTATCATGTTCACGTTTCATCTTCAAATTTTGATGAAATTGGGGAGTTAGCGAACGATTTTAATCATATGGTTGATAAAATTAATACCTCAATGGAGGAAATTGAAAGTTTAGAAAACAGAAGAAGACAATTTTTATCAGATGTTTCGCATGAAATGCGGACGCCGCTGACAACCATTAGCGGCATCATCGAAGGCTTGAAAAATGACATGATTCCGGAAGAAGATAAAGAACGCGGCATCAATCTGGTCAGTCAAGAAGCCAAAAGACTGATTCGGCTGGTTAATGAAAACTTGGATTTTGATAAAATTCGCTCCAATCAAATCCAGTTATACCGAGAAGATTTTCAACTCATCGAGTTACTTGAAATTATTCAGGAACAACTGCAGCCTCAAGCGGACGCTAAAAATAATCAAATTGTGATTGAAGCTAAACCAGATGTCATGGTTAATGCAGATTACGATCGTCTGATTCAAATATTAATTAACATCACCAAAAATAGCATCCAGTTTACATCAAACGGAATGATTTGGCTGCGCGGGAGAACGGAGGGAGGGTCAACTATTATTGAAGTCGAAGACACGGGAATTGGAATTGACCCAGGTGACATCGAAAATATTTGGCGCCGTTTTTATAAAGCTGATATTTCGAGGACCAGTAATCCATATGGTGAATTTGGATTAGGTCTGTCGATAGTTAAGCAATTGGTACTCCTTCATAATGGTGAAATCGAGGTAGTCAGTGAAGCAGGTAAGGGGACAAAATTTGTGATTAAACTATAAAAGCTGCTGGCCTATGCCTGCAGCTTTTTCCCTTAAAACAAAAATTTCTAAAACTTGTTATAGTTTGTTAATAATTTGTTAAGATTTGCGAGGTAAAGTAAAGACAAGATAAATCATGCATAAAGGAGTTTGAGTGAAATGGAATTTAAAAATGAACATGAGTTCGAAGAAAATCAACCACATTCATCTGAGAAGAGTGAAAATACACAAGCGGAAGAGCAGTTTATCAATTTCAGCCATACGAAGGAAAATAATTCACAAGCGGTTGATGCAACTTTCACAGTGGAGTCCAACGACTATGACAATCGTGAGCGACAAGAAGAATCTACCGAATCCAAAATATCAATGGAAGATTCAATTCCTCCAGTGATCGAGCAACGGTCCTCGACAAAGGAAAACAAAAAACGGAATGTCAAAGGGTTTGCCTCGACACTAGCCGCTGGGGTCATTGGGTCTGTGTTAACATTAGCGATATTGCCGTATACAGACTACATAAATGATCACTTCCCGAAAGTGGAGAATCAAGAGTCTGTTAGCACACAGCAAGGCACGCAGGCTAAACCAGTCGTGGCTCAGCCAACTGCCGCCTCTTCTAATTCGATTGCTGATACGGTCGAGAAAATTTCTAAGACAATTGTCGGAATCGTCAACTTTCAGCAGCAACAGAATAATTTTTATGGAGATCCTAACTCTTCGCAAAGTGTGGAAAGCGGCTCGGGGTCGGGGGTTATTTTCCAAAAAAATAATACAACAGCCTATATTGTCACCAATAACCATGTCGTTGAAGGGGCTTCAAAACTGGAAGTATCTTTGTTTGACGGTGAAAAAGCCACAGCTGAGGTAGTTGGTACCGATGCCTTAACAGATCTCGCTGTTTTAAAAATTGATGCCAAATATGTCACAGCTACAGCAGATTTTGGTGACTCCTCGACACTTCGTCCTGGTGATCAGGTCTATGCGATCGGAAACCCGCTTGGACTTGATCTTTCGCGGACCGTTACCCAAGGGATTGTGAGTGCGACGAACCGAAGCATTGCCATTTCAACATCAGCGGGAAATTGGGATACCAATGTTATCCAGACAGATGCGGCCATTAACCCTGGGAATAGCGGCGGTGCGCTAATAAACCCACAAGGCCAGGTGATTGGAATTAATAGCTTAAAGATTTCTGAGAGTGGTGTGGAAGGGTTAGGTTTTGCGATTCCTAGTAATGACCTGATTCCGATAGTGAATCAATTAATCAAAAATGGGAAAATTGACAGACCATATCTTGGAGTAGGTTTGGAAGATCTGGATCAGGTTCCACAAATGTACTGGCAAAACCTGCCGAATAACAGAAAAGGTGTACTTGTTATGACAATTGATCCAAACTCAGCCGCAGCAAAAGCAGGTTTCCAGCCGAAGGATGTAATTGTCTCAATGAATGGAACGGAGATAGCGAATTCCTCTGAATTAAGAAAATATCTATATTCCAAAGTTAAGACAGGGGATAACATTAAATTTGGCGTCTACCGTGATGGAAAAAAGATAACGTTAACCGCAAAAATAACGAATAATAGTGGTGCGTGATTTGAGGTAAAATAAGACCACTCGAAAATGGTCTTGAGGTGAAAAGATGAACAAGGTAGGGAAATTTGCTGCAAATGATACAGTTGATGATCTTGAATTGATGAATATGGTCTTTGAACTGCCGGAAAAAGATAAAATGCTAATGTGGTCTGAAGGCTATATTGATGTGGTAATTGAAAAATTACCTGAATATGCCCGGGATGTGTTAGAGAAACGCAAGGATAAGTGGGAAAATACGAAAGCCTATTATGAGAAAAAAATTGACGAAATAATTAGCCAGGAGGAGTTTAAATTGATGCAAAAGGGCGAACGAAAGGAGTTCGCCTTTTTCGTCATGGAGCAGTACCCTGAATATCAATCGTTACTATTTTTAGTTTATGATGGAAATCTTAAGGACGATGATTTTAGAAAGTTTGTCTACCGGAGAAGGCAGGGAGCTCGTAAAAAGTACCTACATTAAGGGTGCTGGCGGGAATAAGTGACCAGTTGGCGGAATACTTGAGATGTTTAAAGGAATAATTTTTGGTTTGGCGGGAATCCACCCGAGTGTTGGCGGGATCCGTACTCCAGGTGACCGAATCAAATTCCCAACCTTTAGATTTATCAGAATAAATAGGCTTGCAATCGCTAACAGAAATATTTACAATAAAAGTAACTAATTTGAAACGGAGGTGGAGAGAGATGAAACGTTCTATTTTTGCACGGCTATTGTGGTTGGAGGCTCTTAATATTTATCGTGCAATTTTTCATGGTGTAGTTTTCAAAGGGAGTAGTCTGCCCTTTTTTCAAAATTACAAAATGAATATGGAACGATAACACATCTCTTTACCCACCATAAATAGGTAGTAAGAGAGTGCATTTTTTCGCACTCTTTTTTCATGCCTAATTATAAAAAAGCTGCGGGTCGTAAAAGATGCCCGCAGCTTTTTTTATGTAAGAGGGTGTTCATCTTAATATAAATAATAAGGAGAATGAACATGATCATTTGCAGTGTTAATCATATAGCTAAATCATTTGGCGGTAATAATATTTTTAAAGATTTATCGTTTGAAGTACAGGAAGGGATCCGAGTGGGTCTTGTCGGCCGCAACGGCGGCGGCAAAACGACGTTATTAAAGTTGCTCGCAAACCAGGAAACGGTCGATGAAGGAGTTATTCATTGCAAAAAGGGTCTTAAAATTGGCTATCTGGCCCAAATTCCAGATTTTAAGGAGCTGACTGGTAGAGAAGTACTAAAGACCGCTTTTGAACAATTAACAGCAACAGAAACCAAGCTTCAACAGTTAGAGTTTGAAATGGGTCAAGAAATAGCTCAAGGTGACCTCCAAAAATTAATCGATCAATACGGGAAACTCCAAGATGAGTTTATCTTAAATGGCGGCTATGAAATGGATCCCCAATTGGACAGGATCGCTAATGGGTTGAATATAACCGCTCTTCTTGATAAAAGTTTCTCTTCCTTAAGCGGCGGGGAGAAAACGAAAGTTGGGCTGGGCCTGAGTTTATTGAAAAATCCAGAACTACTTTTACTCGATGAACCGACCAATCATCTAGATTTGAAGGCGATTGAATGGCTGGGCTCCTATCTAAAAGAGTATACCGGTACAATTATTCTCGTTTCCCATGATCGCTACTTTTTAGATGAGGTCGTCACAAAAGTGCTGGAAATAGAAGATGGAGAAATTGATTTGTACCATACGAACTTCAGCGGGTATATTAGAGAAAAAGAAGAACGACTCTTGAGAGAATTTCAGGAATATCAAGAGCAGCAGAAGAAAATTAAAAAGATGAAAGAAGCGATCAAACGTCTGCGCGACTGGGCAAACCGCTCCAATCCACCAAGTGCAGCTCTTCATAAACGGGCAACCAATATGCAAAGGGCACTGGATCGAATTGAAAAACTGGAGCGACCAAAGATCGATGTCAAAAAAATGGCGATTGATTTCGAAGCCAATGACCGGAGTGGCAAAGATGTAATCGTTATCGAGGACGTGGCGAAAAGCTTTGGAAGCAAAACTCTGTTTGATCAAGTGAACATGCTGGTTCAGTATAAGGACAGAACGGCGATTGTCGGCGAAAATGGCACCGGTAAATCGACGCTCTTAAAAATGATTCTGAAGGAAATCGGGCCAGATAAAGGTGTGGTCAAAGTTGGTAGCAATGTAAAGGTTGGCTATTTGTCTCAACATGTATTTACAGACATAGGTGATCAACAGCTGATTGACGTATTTCGGTCCGAGGTGGTCGTTAATGAAGGCGAGGCTCGTCATATTTTAGCTCGCTTTTTATTCTACGGACCAGCGGTATTCCGGAAAGTGAATCAACTGAGCGGCGGAGAGAGAATGCGACTTAGATTGGCCCAGTTAATGTACCAGGATATCAATCTTCTCATTCTCGATGAACCGACTAATCATCTCGATATCGATTCTTGTGAGGTGTTGGAGGAAGCGCTAGAGCAGTTTAATGGCACAATTTTAGCTGTCTCCCATGACCGCTATTTTCTCAATAAACTTTTTAAGAAAATTTACTGGATTGAGGATGGGAAGGTTCACTTTTTCAATGGGAACTATGAGTGGGCGAAGAGTAAGTTGGATGAAACGAGGGAGCTAAAACAATCGGAAAAACCTGTGGTAACCAAAACTCCCATCCCGAAAGTATCAAGGGTGGAGGAGGATAAGTCAGACGAGCTGGAGGAAAGAATTGAGCAAATTGAAGCTGAAATCCTAGACCTGAAACAAAGGCTGGGAGAAGAGAGTGAGCTCGAATTGCTGCAAAAAATCTATCATGAATTGGAGTTGCGGGAAAAAAGGCGTGACCGTCTCTACCAACAGCTTGAGGAAATTATTTAAGAAATAATTCTCCAAGAATGGAGCCGCCTAATTGCGGCTCTATTTGTTATATTTATTCTTTTCGGAAACAGAACTTACCCGTATAATAAAGTGATGTTTTATAAAGAAGGATGGGTTCTTATGGTTGTTAATTTTTCATTAAGGCAAGTCTTACTCCTGCTATCGGTTACATTAACAGGGGTTGTCTGGTCGGTTATTTTTCATCATCCGCTTGTGGTAGGATTTTTCCCTGGCTACCTCATCCTAGTACTATTATCAAGGAAAAAAGAGAAGTCATGGAAACAAATTTTACATATTAGTATAATCGGTGTGAACAAAACGAGAATCGTAATCTTAATCTTATTTTTAGTGAGCTTTTTGCTGCCATCTTGGTATTTAGCAGGTACCATACAGCAAATGGTGAAAATGGCTCTGCATTTTATTACACCACATCACTTTCTTGTCCTATCCTTCCTTTGCGCCATGCTCTTCTCGATGCTACTTGGTACGACGGTCGGGACATTAAGCGCGATAGGTATACCAATCATTGGAACGGCTATTGTGCTGAAGCTTCCAGTAGAAATCGTCGCCGGTGCTTTAGTTTCAGGAGCATTTGTTGGGGACAGAACCTCGCCGTTTTCCAGCGCCCATCAACTTTTATCCCATACAGTTGAATTGCCGGTGCAAAGACAATGGAGGGCGATGCTGTTCACAACAGTGGCGGCGATTATTTTATGCTTCGGCTTTTATGGAATAGTTGACTTTCTCCACGCTCATTCCATTGTATCTAAACAGCAGCATTTAAATTGGCATGAACTTTCTGTCATTAAATTCATCCCGCCAATGATCTTAATTACGTTTGTCCTGTTTAGGATTAGTATTGTTTACGCCTTTTTAACTAGTATTGTATCAGCGGCAGGAATTGCCCTTTTTAGCGGAATATCGATAACGAATCTCATTTTCTCGTTATGGAATGGCATCGACGGTCTTGGGGGTGGGTTCCTTCATATGTACGAATTGCTATTGTTTTTAGCATTAGCAGGTGCATATAATGGCCTATTAGAAGAAATGAATGTCATTCAGCCATATTTAGATAAATGGTTACAATCTTCTCGTTCACTGACAGGGGACACCCTTAAAACGCTGGCAGCTACCTTTTTAATTACCTTAATCGCAGCGAATCAAACCCTGCCTATAATTCTCACAGGTAGGTCTTTTTTACCGCATTGGTCTAGTAAATATGGAAAAGAAGAGTTGGCTCGAGTAATGGGCGATACAACCATGCTATTTCCGGGGGTTGTGCCGTGGAGTGTCCTGGCGATCATGTGCAGTACTATTGTTGGAATACCGCTCCTCAATTATATGCCTTATGCGCTATTTTTATGGATTTTGCCTATATTAACGATATTGCTATCGGTGGTGAAGCAGGCAAGAAAAACTAAAAAATATCAAAAAGCGATTGCTTAACAACGGAGTCCTATACGGGCTCCTTTTTTGGTTTAGCGAAAATCGCTTAGAATGAAGGCTGGTCCTCTTTCATATATGTGGTAATAAGAGAAATTGGACAAGGGATGATGATATGCTGAAAAAATTAGCGATAATCGGATTCGGGAGCACGATGATTGGGATTGGCATCAATGGGTTTATTCTTCCTTTGCACTTAATTAATGGAGGATTTTTGGGTATAAGTCTGATACTTAAATATCTATTGGGATTTAAAGCGGGAATCACGTTTATCATTCTTAATATCCCCGTTTATATGTTCGCCTTTAAATCAGACCCTGTATATTTTTTTAACGGTGTATTGGGAGCAATCTGTTCGGGTCTTATGATTGAATTGCTCATGCCGTTAAATGGAATGTTTCAATTACCGATTATGAGTAGTGTGGTTGTTGGTGCGGTGATTATAGGGAGTGGGGTGGGGGTGATGCTCCGAAATCATATTAGTCCTGGCGGAATGGATTTACTCGCATTAATTCTTGCCAAATGGTCAAAAGTGAATGTTGGGATCATTATGTTTGCGATGGATGCGGTAATAATCATTACCGGCCTCTTCCTTCTTCAAGATGTGAAATTATTTTATTCGCTGATTATTGTTGCAATTGTGGGATTACTAGCAAGTTTAATTACTTCCTATCGCAATGAACATTTTTACATAGGTTAGGAGATTCATCCTATCCAATGTTCATGCAATTTTCACTCTTTTTTCAGAAAACCTTGCTAAGATGAAAGTAAAAGGAATTTTTGGAAAGAAGGGTGGAGAAAGTGAACATATTACTAGCAGAGGATGATGTCAGACTTGGTAAACTGGTTGCCCACTTACTTCAGAAAGAATTTAATCGTGTTGATTGGGTTAAAAATGGAAGGGACGCTTACGACAATGCCTGTATTCTTACCTACGATTTAATTATCTTGGACTGGATGCTTCCCGGCCAGGATGGACTGACTGTTTGTAAAAGGCTTCGTCAGAAAGGGATCCAAAGTGGAATATTATTTGTAACGGCAAAGGATGCTAATCAAGATATCATTTCCGGACTTGATTCTGGTGCAGATGATTATATTGTCAAACCGTTTGAATTTAACGAGTTATTAGCACGTCTTAGAGCCATAAGCCGCAGAAAAGAAAAACCTCTTGAAGAAATCATCTCACTTGCTGACTTGACCCTCAATCTTAATACACATGTCATCAAAAGAAACAACACCACTATTGAATTATCTAAGAAAGAATACCATTTACTAGAGCTGTTGATGCGCAATCAAAACCAGATCATGACAAGAGAACTATTATTTGAAAAACTATGGGGCTTTGAAACGGAAGTATCTGATAATGCCCTCGATGCCATGGTGAAATTAGTCCGCAAAAAGATTGATGTACCAGGAAAACCATCGTTAATCCAAAATGTTCGCGGCATCGGTTATAAAGTGAGACATTCCAATGTTTAACCAAGTCAAAGCAAAGCTAACCATGCTCTATTCTTTATCCTTATTATGCGTCCTCTTTTCTTTTATTGGATTGCTATACTTCCTGATTTCAGATGAAATCATTGAAAAAGAAATAGACGAAATAAAGGTTTATTATAATAAAGAGAAATCTGACTTTATTGAAGACCTTCATGACAGAAAGCACCATAGCTTGGAATATGAACCAAACCGAGCAATTTTTTATTATGTATTTAATCCACAAGGTAAGCTGATTTTCGGGGAGGAATCTCTTCCAACATTGGACAGTTGGCTGGTTAAGAATCCAAAGATTGATGGACAGTCATTTATTGAACGAGTGGAATGGAAACAGTACCATCTTCTCCTAGTGAAGAAACCGCTTACCCTCAATAGAAACATATACGGTTACGTTATTCTTGGAATGAATATTACCAGCGAAAAACACCTCATTCAGAGTATTACCTGGACTCTTATCGGCCTAACTTTCCTTTTTAGCTTATTATTTGCAGGCTTAGGTTATTATTTTGCCGGTCAGGCGATGAAACCTATTAGAAATGCTTTTTTTAAACAAGAAAAATTTGTATCGGATGCATCCCATGAATTAAGAACGCCGCTAAGTATTTTTTATAGCTCCGTCGATTTATTACTGCGGGAAGAAAAAGACAAATTAAGTGACTATGGTATAGAGGTCCTTGATGATGTCAAAACGGAGGCAAATTTAATGCGCAGCTTGATTAATAATCTTTTATTGTTAGCAAGAAGCGATAAAAACCAATTGCCAATAGAGAGGAAAGACGTAAATCTATCACGTTTATTAATGGCCATCTATAAAAAATTCTCAAGGATCGCTAGTAAATCTATTCACTTTGAGCAAAGGATTCAAAGTGGTGTGACCCTTAGCTGTGATGAAGTAAAGGTGCAGCAATTAATATACATTTTGCTAGATAATGCCTTCAGGTATACAAAGGAAGGGAAAGTGGTTCTATCATTACAATCGAAAAACGGGATCACAACCATCACTTTACAGGATACAGGCTGTGGTATCCCTTCAAAAGATCTACCCTTCATTTTTGATCGTTTTTACCGAGCGGATTTATCACGGGAAAAGGGTGGCGCTGGCCTAGGTCTGTCAATTGCCCAAACGATTGTAACAGCCCATGGGGGAGAGATACATGCCAATAGTATCGAAGGTGAGGGAACAACTCTCACAATCATTTTTAAGGAGTAGAAAACCTAAAGTCAGATTTTCAAATCGGCAATAAAAATAACGCCAGCGCGCTGCACTGGCGTTTTTAACTTTTAAGATTATGTCGTCCTGAACTTTGGCGGAGCATCATTGACTCGATAACTCGGATTAACATAAGGACGCAGATAATTGAACTGGAAATTAAGTAGATCGATAATGCCCAAGCCTCGGACGAATCCGTCCCGATGGCAAAGCCGTGAATAAGCATAAACAACCAAGCAGGGATGACGGCTAAGTGAATCTTTTTCCACCTATTAAAACCTAATTTTTTGATTAAAAAATCGGAGGAAGCCATAACCAAAAGAAATAAGTAAAAGGAGAGAATACCAAAGGTTGAAAATAATGGTTCATTTTCAGCGCGAAAAGGAAGGAGCAGCTCTGCCAGAGTATAGGGGGCATACTGATCCTGCCAAATCAAAATCATATGAAAGATAATGGTAAGCAGACCATACCAACTACTTTTTTTGTGTAATGAAATGAGCAAAGTCTTCTTTTTCTTCATGATGGCAAAAGAACTTAACAGTCCAAACACGAGTGAGAGTGTCATGAAGTAATATGCCAAAAAGCCAGAAGTGCGGATTAACGTCCACACAGAGACCAGTTCATTCATCCTCATTCCTCCCATCCATCAGCTAGGACCTCCCCTTGGTTATTTATAAGCAAAAAGGAACTAGCTGGATTTAGTCTTTTTAATTGGTGCTTAATGTTTGAAACATCCTCAATCAGACAGATTTTTGCGCCAACTTCTGCATCTAAACAGTTTTCTGTAATCACGGTGGCTTGAATGATGGTATTTTCTGCAGGTAGGCCAGTCCTTCCATTCAAAATATGATGTTTCCTCACATTCCCTTGAGTCCAGCTCCGAAAGATACTATTGGAGGTAGCGATACTGCCATTTTTGATGCGGAATTGAGTAATTTCTACCTCTTTGTGGTGGGGATGTGCCACACCTATCTTCCATTCTTTGTTTCCATCCGACCAAACAGTCATGTCTCCGCCGCCGTCGACCATGCCAGTCGATGCCCCGCCAATATTCTTTAACCATCTTGCAACGGCCTGTACGGCATACCCCTTTCCAATTCCTCCTAAGTCCACTTTTCCCGCTGTTGTTCGCATAACTGTATTCGAATGCGGCTCAAACAAAAAAGGCGAGTTTACATTTTCAAACAATGGAGGCATCTCATTCCCTACCCATCTTGACATAGTGAATGGGAAGGTAGATTCATAGCCATGATATTGGAGTTGTGGTAATAAGTAGGGTGAAAAGGTGCTGCTTGTTTTTTGACGATAATCCTCCGCTCTATGGAGAATGTCGAAAAGCGGCGGTGATAAGATCATTTTCTCACCAATAGCTAGTTGATTTAATTGCCCTAACTCGTTGTTTTTTCCTTGAAACCGTGACCACTCTTTCTCAACGTACTGAATCCATCCATGGATGACTTCTTTCCAATTTGGCATACTACAGTTCGTAACTTCAATGAAAAAGGTTGTATTCATAGCAGTAAAAGTTAACGATTCGCTCGGTTTAAGACCTTCTTGTTTGTCGATCACTTGGCTCCACACCTTCCGAAACAACAACCCCATTGATCGTAAAATTTGACCAATCAAGTTGAACGAATTCCTTTTCTTCCTTGCTCATTGACTTAGTTAGGACCGGTTTGGATGACAGGTCCTGATTGGGTTGATTAGCACCCACCTGACTGATAACAAAGGCGGAAAGGGCGGTGCCTGTTATCCCGATGACCCACTTAGATTTATTCGATTTTGCCATGAGGCTCACACTCCTTTAGATAGATTTAATGACTATTTCCTGTTTAGCCTGGTCCCAAGAAACGCGGTAACCTAAGGCATTGGCAGCAACTGAAATTGGTAGAAATACCGATTGTTCATAAGAGGTGGCTTGAGTCGGCATCGGAGTTTTCAGTTTGTTTTCAAATGCTGCGTTGGAACCTGCTTTAACTGCTAATTCCAGGTCGTCTTTTTGTAAAATAGCAATTTTACTTTGTTGATAAAACGAGACATGAGCGCCCAATATTTTTGCCATTTCATTTGCCGAAACAAGTAATTGACCGTCTTGGGGAATCAAGTAGACATTTGTCTTGTTCTCTTCAAACACAACTGGGAATTCAGCAGGGTCAGTGCTTGGCAGTGGATTATTTGGGTTGTTCCTTGCCTCTCTTGACCAGATATACCAATATTCCGTTTGTTGTTGAGTAGGGATTTCATTTGGTGGTGCCTGCCAGTTTTCTTCATCGTCATCCGTTTCTTGGTAATATTCATGTCTTTCATCGTCGTCATCATCATCGTGTCCATCATCAGCAATTACACTCGTTCCAATCGAAAATACGGTTAGAATCAGGGCAAACATCATTATCAACTTTTTCCATTTTAATTTCATTTTTCAGCCTCCAAATTCTATTTGTAAGCAGTGTAGTCCACAAATCTGAAAAAAATCTGAAAACAGTATGATAATATAAAACATAATCCGAATTTTATGGAAAAACGGAGGTATTTTGAAAGGGGATTAGTTATGGAACCCATCAGTGATCATCTTAAGAAAAATTTAAAGGTTTTATTTGTTGGCTTTAATCCGAGTATTCGCTCGAGTGAGGTCGGCCATCATTATGCGAATCCAAATAATCGCTTTTGGAAAATCATTTACGAAGCCGGGTTAACACCGCGAAAGTATGAAGCTAGCGAGGATACCAAGCTTTTAGAATTAGGATTTGGCTTTACCAATATCGTTGCCCGGCCAACGAAAGCAGCGGATGAAATCACGAAGGAAGAGTATAAAGAGGGGAGAGAGATATTAAGGAAAAAAATCGAACGATTAAAGCCTCAAGTCGTGTGTTTTGTCGGAAAAGGAGTTTACCAGCAGTATAGTGGTGTAAAAGTAGTGAAATGGGGAAAACAAACAAACGGATCAGTTCCTGGGGTGGTTGATTTTGTCGCGCCATCTTCTAGTGGTTTGGTTCGAATGAGGATGGAGGAAATTGTTGACATCTATAAAGGCCTTGGCCCGCTTTTATCAGAATAAACATCGACGGTTTTATTATTTATCCGTCGATGTTTTGTTTGTTGTCTACGATTCGTATTTTTTCCGATAGTGTGATAAGGCGATCAGAGGGAAAATATAACGATAACTATGATAATGAATGTAGAACCCTCCAGCCATCCCTTGACCTTTTGGGTAGTCTGTCGTCCAATCCGATTTTTCAAGCGAAGTTAATAAATAGGTGATCCCTTTTTGGATTTGAGGTGTTGGTTCTTCAGAAGTGGAAATCAGGGCATCCAGTGCCCAGGCACTGTGTGTTAAGGTGCTTTCTCCTAAGGGAACATACTTTTTTTTACTATCACTCTGACAGGATTCTCCCCAGCCGCCATCCTCATTTTGTATGGTTAGTAACCAATCCACTGCCATTCGAATCGAAGAATGACTTCTAGGGATACCCGTTGCCATTAATCCGGTCACTGCCCCCCAAGTTCCATATAAATAACAAAGCCCCCATCTTCCATACCAAGAACCATCCTTTCTTTGATTTTTTAAAAGCCAGTTGATTCCTTTCTTTATAACATTGTGGTCTCGGGGTAAATTCGTATAATTTCCTAAAAATTCGAGTGTCCTTCCTGTAATGTCAGCACAAGAAGGATCGGCCAATAAAAACTCTCCTTTTTCAATGGGGAGAAATTCGAATAACTTGGTATCGGTATTTTTTTCAAATGCCGCCCAGCCGCCATCGTCATTTTGCATTGATAAGAGCCAGCTGAGACCTCTATCCCAGGCATCTCTTTCCAACGGAACCATCCTTGAAATGGAGCGGAGTGAAGCGGTGGTATCATCTACATCTGGATTCATGGTATTAACGTCGGAAAACCCCCAACCGCCGGGCAGGGACTTAGTATTATGAATGACCCAATCCCCAAATGTATGATGTTGCCTGTTTAATAAATATCGATGGGCCTTGTTGACCACTGGATCGTCTGCAGCAACCCCAGCGGATTGCAGGGCATAACCAATTAATGAAGTATTCCAGACATGTGCCGTTGTGTACTGCATATGGGGATGCCCGTTGATATCACATTTCATCGCAAGCAACCCATTTACCGCTTTAGTAATAATCGGATCCGTTTTCTGATACCCGTCCGAAAGAAGGGCGAAAATCATTAAAAAAGTACAGCTGTAGTAACTATAAAAGGTACCGTCGGGTTCAAGGTGATCCAACATGTATTTCTTTGCACGCTCCACAGCTAACTGATGAAGCTGTTCAGGCAGACCTATTAATCTTTTCACACCATCCTCAATAAAGGTTAGTAACGAACGATATTCTGAGGAACGAAACCACGAATCTTCCTGATGTCGATGTAAATGTAACTCTGAAAGATTCGGGCTTTTCTCGGTCTTAATGAAGAATTTTTTGTCGGCAAGAAGAATAATTGGTGTTAGATTGGCACGCCCAAAGACCGAAAAGGAATAAAAATTTATCGGAAAGTAGTGTGGTAAGAGGATAAATTCAATTGGAAGAGGAGAAAAATCGGGCCAGATATATTGACCCGTTAATGAAAGCATGACTTTTGTAAAGATACTGACTTCTTCTAAACCGCCCTTGGATAAAATAAATCTTCGAGCCGCACGTAACTGTTTATCATCTTTCTTGACATACCCCGAATACAACAAAGCATAATATGCCTCTACTGTCGCTGTTAGATTTCCTTCACCTTCATCATAATAAAGCTTCCAAGCCCCATTATTCTCCTGCTTGCTTAAAATCCGCGCTACCAAGCCTTGGATTAATTCTTCATCATTTATTTCCAATGTCCGCAATAAAATGATCATATAAGCATCTGTGGACAGTCCAGTTTCAAAAGGATAATTCCAAGAGCCGTCGGCAGATTGATCTTTTCGTAATGTTCCAATTAACCAATCGATGCCTTTTTGTATTTGGGTCATATGTAAGAATCATTCCTCTCCCGTTAAATTACTCTCATTCATACATATTCCAATCGTGGATGGAGAATGCGCAAAGGAGGTAATCGGCCATTTTTTTTATAAGAAATCGAGAGAAGTCACCGATTGAAACGATAAAGGAAGACTTAAAGAAAATGAGCAAGCAAACGGGAACTTCTCCAAAAATTACAAAGGCAGATTTGGTTTTAGTTGAACAATTAAGGACTCAGACAGCTGAACATAACGTAAACAATGTCACCAGAACGAAGGCCTATCTTGAATTTTATCTTCAACACCCGGAAATCCATTGGGCCTTACTGGGGCACATGGTCTCCCGAAATGGCGGCTGGAATATGACCGACCTTAAAGGGGAATTTCTAACCCGTTTGCTTTCAAAAAAGGATAGGGTAGTGTTCTTTGCTTTTTTAGAGCGTGGAAATTGGCTAATCTTCCAAGATATCTACCCGCAATTCTTGCTCTACAAAGAAAGCCTTAAACAAAATAAGCCGTTGTTTCATTTATGTTCGTATCTTAATATTTCTATTTTTATGGAAACGATTTGGAATTACTTTTGGGTACATCAGGAAACCTACATTCTTACTGTCGCTTTAGTTATTAATGAACAAAGTTATTTGGAAAAAAGAGTGGTTCAAAATCCAATTTACCAAAAAGATGTTATAAATAAATTTGAATTTATCCTTCAGGACTTGCTTTCGTTTAACCATATTCTCTTTCCTTATGGAAAAAGAAGCCTTGCCGGCCAAACGCTCCACCAATTTGAGTCCTTACATGAACGAGTATTACTTGGGAAGAGGTTATATGCTGTTCTCTTTAAAAACAAGGAGCGGCTAAAAAAAATAGTAGAGTGGGCAAAAGAACATCCACATACAGGTTCGCGGAAGGATTATTGGCCGAATATTTTTAATAACGTCAATGAAGGGATTCCTGGCTTTGCCTATCAGACGAGGTTAAAAGCCTGTCAGCTCCGGCCGCGTGCAAGGAAAATTTATAGTCCAACCCTTGAAAACGCATGGAAAAATATCAGTCAACCAGAGGCAGAAAAAGGGGACTGGTTTGAAGACAATCGTGTGTGTGATTATTTAATCGATGATACTGAAAATATAGACGGGGAGATACAAAATGAATATTGTAAAACACTTGAACGGCTTGAACTCGCAGCCATCGCCAAAAAAGCGATCTCGATTTTGGAATAATCCTACCTTAACAACGATATTTTTATCCTCTATACTGGCTACCTATTTAGATCTTTTTTTTGTAGGAAAACAAATGTACCATTTCCCAATAAGGCCCTTGCCAGAGGTGTTTTCCATTAACATCACCTTTCCACTGGCAGGGGTGCCTGTCCTTGTTTTTGTCTTTCTACAGGTGATGAGCCGAGTAAACAAATGGGGGAAAGTTGGTTTGATTGTTTTTATTAGTCTGTTGATGACTATTTTTGAAAAATTTTCTGAATTAATCGGTTGGTTCGAACACGCAAGTACATGGAATCATCTCTATACCTTTTTTGGCTATTTGCTATTCCTAACGATCATTTATTCTTTTTACCGTGGGTTGGAAAAACGAAAAGGATAGCATACAAAAAGCCGAGATTTTCATCTCGGCTTTTGCGATGTAACCAAAGTTACACCTTGCCCCTTCCGTCCGTACAGTGGTTAAGTGTCCCGCAACAAGCGAATGTTCGGAAGGGGTACTAATATATTACCACGAATGGAGGAGAAATATAACTAAAAGGAAGAATTTTTGGGTATCAAACTTTCATTTCTTTTTTGAAAAGTGTATGATAAAAATGATTTTTACATAAAGGAGTGTTTTGAATGGCGAAAAAAGGTCATTTTATCATGGAAAATGGAGAAAAAATTGAATTTGATTTATATCCAGAAGCAGCACCAGGAACAGTTGAGAATTTTGAATCATTAGCTAACAAAGGATTCTACAATGGATTAACTTTCCACCGCGTTATTCCTGGGTTTGTAAGTCAAGGAGGATGCCCAGAAGGCCGTGGAACTGGTGGACCTGGTTACACAATTAAATGTGAAACAGAAGGCAACCCGCACAAACATGTACCTGGTGCATTATCGATGGCACATGCAGGAAAAAACACTGGTGGCAGCCAATTCTTTATCGTTCATGAATCACAGCCGCATCTAAACGGTGTACATACTGTGTTTGGACAAGTGACTTCTGGATTAGAAACAGCAAAAGCGATGAGAAATGGCGACAAAATGGTAGAAGTAAAGGTCTATGACCAAGAATAGATAACTCAGGGAGAGCTCTTGCAGCTCTTCTTTTTTTGTCTAATTTAATTGTACATAGGGCAAATTAACCTCAAATAGTCCAAGTTGGAGGTCAAATATGAGAAAATTTGTTTCAATGCTGATTCCATTCATGTTCCTTTCGTTTCACCAACCGGCTTCAGCCCAAAAAATAGAACCTAAAGAACTAAAAGCAGCGATTATCATCGATGATTTTGGCGGCGGAACAGGTGGAGTTAGGGACTTCTTGGAAGGGGAAATTCCGATAACGGCAGCAGTTATGCCCTTTACAGAACACTCGACTGAACATGCCAAATGGGCTCATAAATATGGAATCGAAGTCATGATACATTTATCGATGGAACCGAAACGAGGAAAAAGATCATGGCTCGGACCAAGGCCGATTACGAATGACCTTTCCGCTGCCGAAGTAAAACAAATCGTCAGGGACGCGATCAAGGATGTTCCATATGCTGTTGGCATCAATAACCATATGGGTTCACTTGCAGTTGAAAATGAAGAGATTGTTCTTGCTATTGTTGAGGTAGCAAAGGAAAAGAGGTTATTTATTATTGATAGTGCGACAAGTCCAAATACAAAGTTCCCGAAAATTGCTAATGAACTCGGTGTACCCGTCCTTAAAAGAGATGTTTTCCTCGACGATATATCTTCCTCATCGCATGTCCGACAGCAAATGATTAGACTAGCGAAAGTGACTGAAATTAAGGGCTCAGGAATTGCGATTGGCCATGTCGGAATTACAGGGAAAGTATGTTCGATTGGGGTTTTTCAGTCGATGGACGAATTTAAAAGACGACATATAAAAATAGTCCCAGCCTCAGGTCTGTTCTCCGGCAAATCAACAGAAAAGTATTTTATACCATTAAAAAAGGGCAGCTAACCACTGCCTTTTACTTTGTTTTCATATTACTTTCCCGATGGCTCGTTAACTGATAAAATGTCACCTATCAAAAAGAAATAATTAAGAAGAGAGCAAGGGAGAAGGAATTTGTAAAATGAAGCTAATATCTTGGAATGTCAATGGCCTTAGGGCATGTGTAAAAAAAGGTTTTTTAGAATATTTTCAGGAAGTGGATGCAGATATTTTCTGTGTGCAGGAAACGAAGCTGCAAGAAGGACAAATTAATCTGGAATTGGATGGGTATCACCAATATTGGAATTATGCCGTCAAAAAAGGCTATTCAGGTACAGCGGTATTCACAAAAATTGAACCCCTATCTGTCCGGTATGGAGTTGGTCAAGACGAGAGTGAAGACGAAGGACGCATTTTAACATTAGAGTTTAAGGATTTTTTCTTGGTTAATGTTTACACGCCAAATTCGCAAAGGGATTTAGCGAGAATCGGCTACCGGTTGGATTGGGAGGATCGGATCCTAGCACATTTGAAAGCCTTGGATGAAGTGAAGCCGGTTGTACTTTGCGGGGATTTGAATGTGGCCCATCAGGAAATTGATTTGCGCAATCCAAAATCCAATCTTGGCAATTCCGGGTTTACGGAGGAAGAAAGAGGGAAAATGACAGGCTTGCTCGCTGAAGGCTTTATCGATAGCTACCGGCATTTTAACCCCGATCAGGAAGGAGCTTATACGTGGTGGTCTTATATGGCTAAGGTCCGCGAAAGGAACATTGGCTGGCGAATTGATTATTTTATTGTCTCCGAAAAATTGCGTGAGCGTCTCAATAATGTAGACATCCATTGCAATGTAATGGGGAGTGATCATTGCCCGGTCGTGTTGGAGCTGAAGGAATAAAGGCCGCTTTATTAGTTTTACTTATGGAAAATCATTGAATTCTCGTCATTTTCTTTATCTAATAGTTGTTTTATAGTTAAGGTAGAACGGTTTTGGAGGGGAAATGACTTGGATCTAAAAAACGATGTCAAACAGCAGTTTGGGAAAAGTGCAGACTCCTACGTCAGCAGTGCCATCCATAAGTACGGGAGTGACCTGCAAAAGCTTGTGGATATAGCGGTGGTAACTGGAAACGAAGTTCTATTAGACATTGCCACCGGCGGCGGACATACGGCCAATGCCTTTGCCAGCTTAGTAGAAAAAGTCACCGCAATGGATTTAACTCCTGAAATGTTACAGGCAGCAGAAAAATTCATTCGGGGTAACGGACATCAAAATGTTGAGTTCATATTAGGGGATGCCGAAAATCTTCCCTTTTTAGATGGGATATATGATGTGGTCACCTGCCGGATTGCTCCCCATCATTTCCCGAATGTGAATAAGTTTGTAGAAGAGGTCCACCGAGTTCTCAAGCCATCCGGTCAGTTTTTATTGGATGATAATGTCGTTCCAGAAGAGAATGAATATGACCTCTTTTATAATTCTATTGAAAAATGGCGGGATTACAGTCATTTTCGGGCTTGGAAGAAGAGTGAATGGATTCGGATGCTTGAGATTAATGGGTTTGAAATTTACGAGATGCATCGCTTCGAAAAAACATTTCAATACGCATCATGGTGTAATCGAATGAATTTACCTGAGCATGAAAAAATGAAACTCACTGAATACATCCTCAAGACTTCAGAAAAAATAAAAAACAAATTTAAGGTCTCGATTGCAAATGATCAAGTCATCTCATTTCAAGGGGAAGCAGTCATTTTAAAGGCATTAAAGAGGTAAAAATAAACCCCTTTGCAAAAAGAGAGAATGTCTCTTTTCGCAAAGGGTTTTTTGTGATTACACATCGTTAAGTGCAGTTCCAATGACATCAAATTCGGGCATTTTCTCCTCCAAAGCCGTTTGAGTTAATTGCTCCTGTTCGATCGGAGCAACTATATCATCCTCTTTTTTCTGGAAATCCATATCCATGTTAATGTCAGCTCCTTTTTGATAAGACGGTTTACAATGGTATCTTTTCCTATTAAATAGAATCTAATCACGTCTACTAATCTTTTCTAAATTTCCCCATGACTTCAATGGCTCTGGTAATATGAACAAAAGCAGCCGGATCATTTTTTTGAATGGCCTCCTTGGTTTCTGCTAATTCATACTTGGTAATCACAGTTGTTAATACTTTTTTGGGATGATGAGAATAAACTCCTTCAGCATCAGTCATTGTTACCCCGCGCGGATGTAATTGGATTAAGGCGGCATTTAGTTCCTTCCATTTATCTGTAACAATCGTGACCGTAAGCTTCAAATGGTTCGTGTGAACAGAATCAACTGCTTTCCCGGAAGCGAAAATGGCAAAAAGAGTGTATAGTGTCGTATCAGGGCCGTACACTAAAGCTGAAACTAGAACAATCGCAAAGTTTGTACATGTTATAATGAAGCCAACGGACATATCTTTCTTCTTTGCTAAAATGACACTAATAATATCAACGCCGCCAGCCGATCCGCCAAAACGAATATTAGCTCCAACGCAGATTCCAAAGATGACTCCTCCAAAAACACTTGAAAGTAAAATATCTTCACTAAAAGCATGAATTGGAATGAATCTCATTGAAACGGACAATAAGATGACCGAATAAACCGTTAATAACATAAACTTTTTCCCCAAGTGAAAATAGCCCAGAACGAACAATGGAATATTAATGATAAGAATAATCCAGCCGCTATTTATAGGTATGTAATTATTAATGATAATTGCAAGTCCCGCAATTCCACCGGTTAACACGTTATGGGGGATTAGGAACGTATTTAGTGAATACGCCATGATGATTGAAAAAATAGTGATCGCGATGGTTTGTACTACAGAGTGTTTCATTTATTTGCACCTCGTGAATTCTCTTCATTTTTTTTGTTTACGATTATTTCCATATTGTAGTTTAAAAGCTAAAAATAGG
Organism: Neobacillus drentensis; assembly: GCF_036962125.1. Taxonomy (GTDB): domain Bacteria; phylum Bacillota; class Bacilli; order Bacillales; family Cytobacillaceae; genus Neobacillus; species Neobacillus drentensis_B. The sequence goes on along the minus strand of NZ_JBALOA010000026.1, from coordinate 336 downwards.
ATTGACCAGAGAAGAATTTGTGACAAAAGGAACAGGCTGTTATGAAGTTGAAAATAGTGTTATTCAATTAATAAAAAAAGAGCAAAGAAATGTTTGACGAATGGGTGAGAACGTAGTATGATATTCATTGTCGCTGCTACGAAACAACTTAATTAAATGGATTTTAACTAAGTGTTTTGAATGAAGTTGACTTCGTAAGAATGTTATGTTAAAATAACAAATGTTGCTAACCGCTTGATTGGTTGGCAAAAGATTAATAGACTTGTTCTTTGAAAACTAAACAAACAAAATCGTGCAAACAAACAATACAATTTAGCTTCATATATGAAGCTAAGC
>NZ_JBALOA010000025.1:0-45077 GCF_036962125.1 Neobacillus drentensis | reverse complement strand
AGTTTTCAAAGAACAATTCCGTTACTTCGTTCGAAGCAACTTTATAACTATATCACCTCAGTCATTCGTTGTCAACAACTTTTTCATTGTTTTTAACACCGACAAGTTATTAACTCGTCATTAACGACTGTTTTAATATAATACCACCGTGTCTGAAGCACGTCAACATAATTCTATAATTAATTATACTTATCCCAACTTTCTTCTATTATAAATAGAAAAGCCGGCTCTATTATTCAGAGCCGGCTTCTTCGTTTACTTCGTAATCTTAATGATTCCTGCTTGTCTTAACTCAACCTGACCTTGCTTGGTAATCACAACTTTTTCCCCTTCAGCTAAGTTCGTGAAGACGATAGGAGTGATAGTGGATGTCGCGTGTTCTTTAATGTAATTTAAGTCAACTTTTAATAATGGTTGTCCTTCTTCAATAATGTCATTTTCAGACACTAACGTCTCAAATCCTTGACCTTTTAAGTTAACCGTATCAATACCAACATGAATCAAGATTTCACGACCTGTATCAGATAAAATCCCAATCGCATGTTTTGTAGGGAACAGGTTTACGATTTTTCCATTAACCGGAGAAACAATTGTTCCTTCCGCTGGGACAATCGCAAAGCCATCGCCCATCATTTTTCCAGCAAACACCTGATCCGGCACTTCAGTAATCGGCTTGATTTCCCCTTTAACAGGAGCGACGAATACTTCATTTTCACGTGCCTTTTGAATTGCTTCAGAATTATTTGCCCCACTTGGCTGTGTAGCTGCTGAATCCACAGAAGCTGTACGAGGTCTCTTTCCAGACATAATATCTTTCATTTGTCCCTTAATAGTTTCAGAACGTGGTCCGAAAATCGCCTGGATATTATTCCCTACTTCAAGAACGCCCGCAGCGCCAAGTTTTTTCAATTCAGCTTTATCTACATTCTTAATATCATTTACTGAGACACGAAGCCGTGTAATACAAGCATCTAAATGTGCAATGTTATCTTTACCACCCATAGCATCTAAAATATTAGCTGCTAAATCACCTGATTTGCTTTTTCCTGTCGGCGCTGAATCCTCTTCTTCCTCTAATTCACGGCCTGGTGTTTTAAGATTGAACTTACGGATCGCAAAACGGAAACCGAAGTAATAAATCAAAGCAAAGACAAGACCTACAGGAATAACAATCCACGCATTTGTTTGTGGGTTGATTAATCCAAATAAAATATAGTCAATTAATCCACCGGAGAAGGTCATCCCGATTTTTACATTCAATAGATGCATTGTCATAAAGGATAATCCTGCAAAAATCGCATGGATACCAAATAATACCGGTGCAACAAACAAGAATGAGAATTCAATTGGTTCAGTGATACCTGTTAAGAAAGAAGTTAACGCTGCTGAAGCCATTAAACCTCCAACAAACACTTTCTTTTCCGGACGTGCTTCATGGTAAATCGCAAGTGCAGCAGCAGGAAGTCCAAACATCATAAATGGATATTTACCAGTTGTAAATGTACCTGCAGTTAAGTGTTGAACATTATCTTTAATTTGTTCCATGAAAATACGTTGGTCACCACGGACAAGATCTCCAGCGGCATTTGTATAGCTTCCAAACTCATACCAGAATGGTGCATAGAAAATATGGTGCAATCCAAACGGAATTAATGAACGTTCAATTACTCCAAAGATAAAGGCAGCAACTGTTCTGTTGGCATCAACCATGTTGGTTGAGAATAAATTCAAACCTGTTTGAATTGGCGGCCAGATTAGAATCATTAGCAATCCCAATAGAACCGTACTTGCAGCAGTTACAATCGGCACAAATCGCTTACCAGCAAAGAATCCAAGATAAGACGGTAATTCAATTTCGAAAAATTTATTATACATGTACGCAGCAATCAGACCGACGATAATACCTCCAAAGACACCGGTTTGCAGCGTCGGTATACCTAATACTGAAGCATAACTTTGCGGATGCTTTGCAAGGTCAGCAGCATCAATTCCTAAGGCAGTTCCCATTGTTGCATTCATAATCAGGAACCCTACAATTGCGGCAAGTCCGGCTACACCTTCTCCGCCAGCTAATCCAATCGCAACCCCAACAGCAAATAATAATGCTAGGTTTCCGAATATGACACTACCCGCCTGTTCCATAATCTTTGCAACCATTGCTACTCCACTATTGTCTAAGAATGGCGCAAGGTCAATTAACGTTGGGTTTTGAAGCGCATTACCAACTGCTAACAATATCCCAGCAGCAGGCAAGATTGCAACCGGTAACATAAGTGCTTTACCGACTTTTTGCAAAACACCAAAAGCATTTTTAAACATATAAAATACCTCCTAATTTTTTGTCTAGCTCATAAAGCGGTTACATATCAGAGTGTAATACCAACAAAAAAAGGCATGAGCAAAAAGTTCAATCAAATAAAGCTATGGATATAGATTACCCAATAGTCTTTATTTTAATTAATACTTTTTACTCATGCCTGATCGTATCAGTAACACGTAAAAAATAAGTGCTATTTAAATTTTTTTTGAAGTCGTTGCAGATGCATGGTTAAATATACTGCTTCAGCATCAAAGACTTTCAACTTTAAAGATTGTTGCATCACTTTTATGAGCTTCCATGAGAGATTATAGCATATTGGATATTCATCCTTCAATAGGGAAGAAATTTTTTCTGGTTCTTCGACCTTTTCTCCGTTCACAACTCTGTCAATTGCAAAGCGAAGGTGGCGAATGAGCCTCATATAATCGATGCCTTCTTTATCTATTTCTATTTCAAGCTGCTCCTCAACCATATCCACCAGCTTGTTAACTAGCTGGGAGTGTTGATTTACATCTGAAATATCTTTATTAGTTATTGCACTATGAATATGAAGGGCAATAAATCCAATCTCACCAATTGGAAAGTTGATTCCCGTTTTCACCTTAATAAGCTCGACAACTTCCTTAGCCACTTCATATTCATGGCGATATAATGCCTTCGTTTCCACTAAGAATGGATTTTTCATTTCCATTCCTTGTGAGGCTCTGGTTAAGGCAAACATTAAATGATCGGTTAAAGCAACATGAATATGTTCATTGAGCATTGAACTCGTTCGCTGTTTGATTAAATCAATTGAAGCAATAATTACCTCTAAAAATTCATTATCAATAAAAGGCAGCAATTTAATATAATTTTGTTGCTCTTTTTCATTTTTCAAGACAAAAAGTTTCTCCACAGAGTCTGTTTCAATAAAATCTCCGTGTTTACGATTAAATCCAATCCCTTTGCCAATCAAAACAACTTCGCCATAGGAAGGGTGTTCAGCAATCAAAACATTATTATTTAAAACTTTTTCAACTATCAGTTTCGCCATACCCATTCCCCCATTTCTACCTTTTAACCTTTTATTTACAGAATAAAAGGTAGAATACCGGAAGTCAACGACAAAAATCGACAACCTTCTGAATTTATTCAAACTTCATTGCTCGAAGCCCAATGAAAAAGAATAAAATGGAGAATCCAACTAATACCAATGAGTCTTTTAGTAGTGTACCAAAATGCAAACTTCCACTAATAATTTCTTTGAAACCAGCCATTGCCCAGCTTTGTGGAACTGCTAGTGATAATGTTTGCATCATGTCTGGAACTAAATCAATCGACCAATAAACCCCTCCGAGCATACATGTACTTACAATCAATACAGCACCGATCGCTGATGCCTGTTGTTTGGTTTTGACGAGTCCAGCAATCATGAGACCAAAGCCAACTACCGTTAAAATGACTAGCGATGCAAATGGAATGAGATAGGTTAATTTCCCCCATGTTGTATCAAACATAAGGTTCATTGCCACCATTAATATTGCAAATTGGATCCATCCCATCAGAAAATACGACAAAAGATAGCCTAAACAGATCTGGAGTTTACTTACTGGAGAGGTCATCAGTCTTCCCCATGTCCCACCAATTCGTTCATCCAATATCGTTGATGCAGCCCCGGACAGACCAAACATCATAAACATGATGGCAAAACCCACAATCATTAAATTGGTACCAGTTTGGTTAATATGGTCGGCTTGAACGAGCTGTTGTTCGACTTTAATTCCTTTATATGCCGCAATAGCCTCTAATAATTGGGGAAACGCCTCTCCCTTCTCCTTTAAAACAGATTGATGTGTAGTTTGAATTAGCTGTGCTGTTCCTTTCAAATGAGGGTATAACCCTAAATATTCTTCACTCTTTCTTTGAACAATTATTTCAAAAAGTGGGCTATTATTTTTGATACGCTCCTGGATATCTGTTGGGATAACCACGGCTGCAACTGCATCCTGCTCTGAAACATTCTTCTTAGCTTGAGACAACGAGGTGCGCTTCCATTCAAAATGAGCATTTTTCTTTAACAGGGCAACAATCCCCTTGCTGTCCTGACCATCATTTACGACAATATTGACTAGAGACTTATTTTCCCCAGAATTGACAGCCATTCCGCCAAATATCCAACTAAATAAGGCCGGCATGACAAACATTAATATGATTGCTCCAGGGGATTTAAAAAAGCCTTTCACCTGCAGCCAGATAATCGTCCATATTTTACGCATAACTTTTTCTCCTCCCTAATGAAAGGCGAATTAAGCCAACTGCACAAAACAATAAACCTAACCCCATTGATCCAGCAACGGCAGGTAGAATCTCAGCAATTGTCGCCCCCGACATAAGGTCTAAATAGGTTTGCAGGGCAAGGCCATTTGGCAAAAGTTTTGTGACCCAAAGAACCCAATCAGGAAAGAAGTATAAGGGGACCATGCTCCCTCCCAAAGCGGACATAATTTGTGTTCCGAAACTCCCCGCTACATTAAACACCTTTTCTGACTTGATAAAAGACCCGGCTAAAATTCCAAGTCCACAGGCATTAAAAACAAAAGCGAACGTCATTAGGATGAGACCGTAGATAGAGGAACCCCAATCTACATCAAAAAGAAGCTTTGTACCGAGAATAATAATGAATGCTTGTGCTAGTGAAATCATCATCAATCCGAGCATTTTTCCTGAAAGGTAATTGGTGTAGGTTAAATTAGTTGTAAGTAAACGTTTATAGACATCTTGCTCTTTTTCAAGGATCATCGCAGTAACTCCTTGAACCACTGTCATTAATAAAAACATAACACTCATAGCTGCTGCATAATATTGAAAAGAGCCGACTGGCTTTGTTTTGGCGCTGATTGTTTTTTCTTTGAGGACAGGTTGCTTTATGCTTTCAGAAGTAGGTTTTGATTGATCAATGGTTGCTTGATTGCCCGCATTGACTGGTTCTGTCAACCGTGATGCTAATACCTCGATGGAGATGGAGTTTGAAAACTGTTCAATAACGGTCTGGACAATGGTCGCTTTAATACCTGGATCTGGGACCGTTAGAAGCCTAACACTCGTTTCACTTCCAGACATTAGTGATGCAGTGAAGTTAGGCGGGATAATAATTCCGACAGAGAGTTGATGATTTTTAATTTTCTCACGCAAGCGCTCCTCTTGATAAGTCTCTAATTTGATTTGCTTGGAAAGCCCCTTCGAAAACACTTCGTTGGTTAACACTGTACTTAGAGGTCCTTTGTCTAAATTAGCTACTCCAAGGGAAAATTTTTCGATGGACACATCCTCATCCTGCTTCATGATATCCCCAAAAGCTGCCCCTAAAATGGCAATGAGCAATAGCGGCATCAATACAAGGGTAAGAAACGCCTTTTTATCACGAACGATGATGAGCATATCCTTAATAGCCAGCCACCAGAAAGTCATAATTATCCTCTCCTAATCTCTCAGGCTTCTTCCTGTTAAATGCAAAAAGACACTTTCTAGGTTGGGCTCGATAATATCCACGGAGGTCACCTTTGTTCCCGCTTTTGTTACTAGTTGGATCAAATCAGTTAGGACTAATTGTGGGTCCTTATGAAAGATGATTAGTTGATTGTCATTCAGATGAATATCTTTTTCTAAAAATAAGCTTGTTAACGTTTTGGTAAGGTGTTTAGGGTTCAATTCTTTTTGTTCCATGGTAAAGACAATTTTTGAATGATCACCAATTGTCTCCCTTAGCTCCTGCAATGTCCCTAAGGCAATTAATTCGCCATGGTCAATAATTCCAATTCGTTTACAAAGGTATTCGACCTCTTCCATATAATGACTGGTGTAGATAATCGTCATTCCTTCAGTATTTAATCGTTTTACCGTTTCTAGGATATGATTCCGCGATTGTGGGTCAATGCCAACCGTCGGCTCATCCATGATTAATAATTCAGGCTTATGTAATATAGCTGCACCGATATTGACACGTCGTTTCATTCCTCCCGAAAAGGTGTCTACCTTATCTTTCGCCCGCTCCGTTAACCCAATAATCTCAAGTACCTCGTCTACGCTTTTCTCTAGCATATTCCCTGATAAATCGTACATTCTTCCCCAAAACTTTAAGTTTTCGCGAGCTGACATGGTTTGATACAGGGCAATCTCCTGCGGAACAATACCAATTAACTTTTGGGCCTGTTTTGTATTTTTGATGACATCGATGTCTTTAATATGAACAGCACCTGAGGTGGGCGGAAATAAACCTGTAATCATATTGATGGTCGTTGATTTTCCCGCTCCATTGGGACCTAACAACCCAAATGACTCCCCTTTTTCCACAGAAAAAGAGACCCCCTTAACAGCGGCAATATTCCCAAAGCTTTTTTGTAAATCAGCTACTTTTAACATGTTCATGGGACCCACTCCTTTCACTCCCCATCATACTCAATAAATTTGGAGAAATTTGTAATTTTTCGTCTGAATATTAGAACAATTTGTGAATTTTTATATTGTGTGGACAAAAAAAGAACTGTGGCAGCCACAGTTCCCGTTAAACATTATTTATTTTAAGAAAATGAAATATAGAACAAAGATGACAAAGAAAAAGTACATAATTGGATTAATTTCCTTCGTACGGCCTTTGACCATCATCGTGATCGGATAGAAGATAAAGCCTACAGCGATCCCTGTTGCAATACTGTAAGATAATGGCATAGCAATCATGGTTAAGAAAGATGGAACTGCAATTTCGAACTTTTTCCAGTCTATTTCCCCTAAAGAAGAAACCATCAACACCCCAACTATAATTAATGCAGGTGCCGTAACAGGCGCTGTTACCACTGATAATAACGGAAAGAAAAATAACGATAAGATAAATAATCCAGCTGTAACTAACGAAGCAAATCCAGTCCGAGCACCAGCTGCAACCCCTGCCGATGACTCAATGTATGAAGTAGTTGTCGATGTTCCGAGAACTGCACCAACCGTTGTTGCGATTGAATCAGAAATTAAGGCACGTCCCGCATTCGGGAGTTTATTGTCTTTCATTATACCAGCTTGATTGGCTACTGCTACAAGTGTACCGGCATTGTCAAAGAAATCAACAAATAAGAAAGTCAAGATAATTCCAAGCATTGATGTGGTATAAAAAGAACTATCACCGAATGAGGAAAAGGCTGCACCAAACGTTGGCGCTAAACTTGGAACAGTATCCACTACACCAGTTGGTACTTTAATTAATTGAAAGATCATCCCCACAATAACAGTAATAACCATTCCGTAAAATACAGAACCATTAATTCCCCGTGTCATCATAATGACAGTTACAACTATACCGAAAATAGCAAGTAACGTTGGTCCTGCCGTTAAATCACCTAAGCCAACGAGTGTCGCATCATTATTAACGATAATCCCCGCATTTTGTAAACCCACAAAGGTAATAAACAAGCCAATTCCTGCTCCGACAGCATGTTTCAAATCAATCGGAATTGCATTGATAATTTTCTCACGAAGTCCTGTTAAAGTTAATAGAAAGAAAAATACTCCGGAGATTAACACAGCACCCAGAGCATGCTGCCAAGGAATTCCGCTTCCTAACACAACTGTATAAGCAAAAAACGCGTTCAATCCCATCCCCGGCGCTAATGCCAGCGGATACTTTCCAAGTAGTCCCATTACAATGGACCCAAGAGCAGATGCCAAGGCCGTTGCGACAAATACAGCACCGTAATCCATCCTTAAAGCATCTGGAAAGTCCTTTACGGAAGCAAGTGATAAGGTTAGTGGGTTAACCACAAGTATATAGGCCATTGCTAAAAAGGTGGTAATTCCCCCAATAAACTCGCGGCGATAATTTGTACCATGTTTCTCAAACTCAAAATACTTCTGCATTCTGTCTGCCCCCTATGAATCTATCTTTTTTAACACAAAAAACACTCCGGCATCTTCTACCGGAGCGTGACTATAGGCATGTGCAAATAAATTGAGGAAAGAAGCGTACCTCATCATTAAAGACACTGCCTCGTAGTCAAGCCATTTACGGTAGCTCGGTAGAAACTTTTGGGCCATATTCCCAAGATTATACGATGCAATTATAATTATTATTCTCTTAATTCCTTTTTTATTTTAGCAGGAAATAAACTGCTTGTAAACAAAAAATACGAACGATTTTATTTTTTATAATAAAATCGTTCGTAAATTAGTAAACATTGGTAAGCTTTATCGTCTAGCTCCAGCGACTAAGAGCGCTCCATAAGGAAGGCTTCGGCAGCATTAGCATCGCACGAAGGGAAAGCGTTAGCTTTTCCGAGGAGGCCATACGCCGCTGAACAGGGCGCTTTCGCTTTTCTTATTCCCATTCAATTGTTGCTGGTGGCTTGCTGGTAATGTCGTAGACGACGCGGTTTACGTGTGCGACTTCGTTCACGATCCGCGTTGATATCACTTCTAAGACATCCCAAGGAATCCTTGCCCAATCCGAGGTCATTCCGTCAATGGAGGTCACTGCACGAATCCCAATGGTGTAATCGTACGTTCTTGCATCTCCCATTACACCGACACTGCGAATGTCCGGTAACACCGTAAAGTACTGCCAGATTTCTCGGTCCAGCCCCGCTTTCTTAATTTCCTCACGCAGGATCCAATCTGATTCACGAACGATTTCAAGTTTGTCCTCTGAAATTGCCCCTAATACACGAATACCTAGACCCGGGCCAGGGAATGGCTGTCTCCAAACGATATCATCTGGAATACCAAGCTCGGTTCCAAGCGCACGGACTTCATCTTTAAATAGCGTGTTTAATGGTTCAATCAGCTTAAACTGCATATCTTCCGGTAACCCGCCCACGTTATGATGCGATTTAATCGTTTGTGCGGTTGCGGTACCACTTTCAATAATGTCGGTATAAAGCGTTCCTTGAGCTAAAAATTCAATTCCTTCTAGCTTCGTCGCTTCATCATCAAATACATAAATAAACTCATTTCCAATGATTTTCCGTTTTTTCTCAGGGTCAGAAACGCCTTCAAGTTTCGAAAAGAATCGATCCTTGGCGTCGACCTTAATGACATTCATATGGAATCCTTCAGAAAAAGTCTTCATCACACTTTCTGCCTCATTTTTCCGCAGCAGGCCATGGTCTACAAAAATACAGGTAAGCTGGTCACCAATAGCCTTATGGATTAGGACAGCAACAACAGAAGAGTCAACCCCGCCACTTAAGGCACAAAGAACTTTTTTATCGCCAACCGTTTCACGAATTTTTGCCATTTCCATTTCAACGAAGTTACCCATTGACCAATCGCCACTGCATTCACATACGTTAAAGACAAAGTTCCTAAGCAGTTCATTCCCATATACAGAATGTTGCACCTCTGGGTGAAACTGTACGGCATAAAGCTTGCGCTCTTGATCGCTCATTGCTGCGATAGGACAAGAAGGGTTTGTTCCATCAACAGTAAATCCAGAAGGAGCTTCAACGACAAGGTCACCGTGACTCATCCACACTGTTTGTTCATTTGGCAAACCGTTAAAGAGCGCTGATGGTTGCTGTAGGGTCATCGTTGCTTTTCCGTATTCCCGCTCTTTCGCTTTTTCAACCTTCCCATTAAAATGGACCGTCATTAATTGCATCCCATAACAAATCCCAAGGATGGGCAGACCCATTTCAAAAATTGCTTCATCACAGCGGAAGGAATTTTCATCGTACACACTATTTGGCCCGCCGGAAAAAATAATCCCTTTAGGGTTTAATTGGCGGATTTCTTCTGCAGTAATGGTATGCGGATGAAGTTCACTGTATACTCCAAATTCACGAATTCTGCGGGTAATTAACTGGTTATATTGACTACCAAAATCTAATACAATAATCATCTCGTGCTTGCTTGGCAAAGCATCCACCTCAATTTTCTCAAGTTATTGTTATTATGAACCTTTTTAGCAAAGGGTATAAAAAAAACTAGAATTCTCCCTTCCAACTATCAGGAAGGCAGAATTCTAGTTTTCTCGCAAAAAAGCTCACAGAAAATAATCCTGCCTTCATAGTCAGGTCATTATACGGTGACCCGGTAGAGACTCTCGAACCATATTTTTCGAGGATATATGAAGGAAACGTACTATATTTTGAAAAGCACTAGCACCCTTTTCAGGTGATTATACTAAACATGAATTAGTACATATTGTAACAATAGGTTGTTTTTCTGGTCAAGCAATTGTCTTTTTGATTAAATTTTCCCACAATTCATGCGAGTCTTTCCATGTTCCCTCAGGCAAGTTTTGATGATACAAATAATTTTCATAAATAATTGTTAATCGCGTCATCTCTCGCGTTGAGAAGAATGAATCAATATAACGAGCATAGTTTCTTAGGGTTTGGTGCTCCTTCCGCTTTAAGCCATAACGGTCAAGCTGTTTCAATAAGGCTAAGTACGCAGTGCCGATATTGTTGTCTTTTTTCTTGAAACGATAAACAAGTAGTAAGAAGTACGGAACCCATTTTCCGCGGATTCTGTAAAAAATTACCATCAGCCCAGCAAGAAGGAGGCCATCGAGAATCAGTAACTTCCAATGATTTTTCAAAAACAATTGGATATCAGCCCAGATTCTTTTGAAATCAAAGCTCTTATTCGAATTATCAGCTTTTTGGTTATCATCAATTTCTTCCTGTTGAGGCTTTTTGACCTGTGGTGTGCTTTTCTGTTGATTATTTGATGATGTTGTGTTGCCCGATCCGTAATTAATAGTAATTGGATTAGAAAAACCCTTCGTTGGTTCAAATGGGACCCAGCCTTGATTGGGGAAATAGACCTCCACCCAGGAGTGTGCATTATTATTTGTTACCTCATACACCTGTGTCCCTGAAGTCTCATCACTGTATTGGAGAAAATCTCCGCCAGTGAATCCTTTTACCCATCGTGTTGGAATCCCAAGCGTCCGCAGCATCACAGCCATCGAAGAAGAGAAATTGTCACAATACCCCTTTTTTGTCTCAAATAAAAATTGATCAACATAATCATCTTTGGTGTCAGGTACCGCGACATTTTTTTGGTCATAGGTGAACTCAGATTTCCCAAAGTAGCTTTCTACGGCTTTGGCCTTGTCAAACCAATTGGTTTTTGAGGCGGTAATCTCTTCTGCTAATTTCTTCACTCTTGGCGGCAGATTTTCAGGCAGCTGTGTATACCTTTGATAAAATTCCTCGTTGATAATTGATGGATTGAAATTCGCCGTTTGAACTAAGTCCGCTGCCTTGTATTTTGGAACTTCAAATTCAACTGTAAAGACCTTTGGTACTGATGGTGCATTATCACTATCAAAAAGGCTGATTCTCTCAGTGGTTGTATCAATCTCATACCGATTCCCAGCCGGGAGCATTTTTACAACTTTGTTAATTCCAGCAGGGTACATAAGATAGTTGAAATTATAGGATGGATTTGTTACGACCCGGGCAGTTTCTTTTATCGTTTCTACTGTTTTAGGCAGTGAAAAGACCGGGACAAGGTCCTCCTGACGAAATGGGATCGGCGTTGTCCCAGAAGCCAGCCAGCCTTTGCCTGTATATCGATCCTTTGTTTCCATCTTCCAATAATTCTTTCCGTTCCCTTCATACCTATATACTTGGTTGTTATCTCCGATAAACGGACCACCTAATTGCGCATCATTGGTTCCATAACCAATTCGATGGATCCCGCTCTTGTTTCGTTCGGGAACCTTATTATTATTGGCTGTTAAATAGGGGACAGGATCAGGCCAAATCGGAGCTGCTTTTGGTGCGGCTATCCCCACTAGAACACTGATGGCAATCATAACAGATAGTGGTACCATCCACCTTTTCAGATAGGTAGATTCCGTATTAATATTTTCCTTTTGAATCATTCTGAGAAGTGTCAGCATTCCCATCACAGCAAATCCTGCAACCACCGTTCTGACAATTGCCGCCTTTGCCACATATGGCGTAAATGTATCTAGAACCGTAATGTAGACGATGGTCATAAAGCAAAAAATTAAGATCCGTTTTCTGTTTAAGATCCAGTAACTGATCAAGTAAACCATGAGCCAAAGAAGGATAAAAAATAAGAGCGACCTGAATTCACTGGACAAATCATTCCAGTTTCTAGCTCCGAGCAATCCCAGGTTTTCCGTTATATCCCTAAAGAAGTCCTTCATCCATGTGGAATGAAAGAGTCCTTCTTCATAGTGAAGCCGGTTAATGGAATAGAGGATATAGATTAATTTTATACTGTATTTCCACACCCATTTCACATTAAAAAAGGATAAAGCAAATGAAATGATGATAAAGATAATAAACATCTCAATATGATCTGTATCTGTTAATTGTTCAATCGGTCGAAGCCATTCCCACAAAAGAAAAAAACTAAAGATATATAACAAGAATGAAGAAAAGTCCCTGTTAATCACCGAGAATTCACCTCCGAAAAAGCCGCCATGTATTCGCCTTCATGTACCAAGACAATCCGGACTCCCCGAGCATTGGCTATTGCCATCAGTGATCGCTCATTTTCTGTTGGCGCGTCGTTTTCTCCCTTCATCAGAAAAAGGGTAATCGTTCCGCCTTTTCGTTGTCCAAGAAAGCTCGCTTTTTCAATCAGCGGTTTGGTAATTTGTGCAGTCACAAGCATAAAGGAAACCGTTTGCTGAACGAAAAGACCATCTGTATCCAATACCTTTTCAAAGGATGAGATACATTTCGCATCTATTTTGGCCAGATGATAAAAAAGTTGTTGGAGATGCTGTTCCCCACCGCGAATCGGAAAAGATGCGCGTTCCTTACTGATCGTTAAAAGACCGGTCTGGGCTCCCTTTTTCAAAATAGCCCGCAATAATGAGGCTGTAAAAGAGACAACTGGCTCAAAATGTTTATGCGGTAAACAATCCATGACCACAAAAACATCATGGGATTGCCGCTGTTCAAATTCCTTCGTCATCAATACATTTCGTTTCGCGGATGCTTTCCAGTTAATCCACGAAAAGCGGTCACCCGGCTGGTAATCCCTCACCCCAGTTACCATTGAGGTATCACGCTGCACACGTTCCTTTGAAGCGGTTAAGCCTGAATCATACTGATTTTCAAATGATCGATATAATAGCTCGTTATATGCGGGATAGACCACAATTCTACTTTGGATTTCGAGTTTCTTTTCTTTTTCAAATAATCCGAGTGGGTCGCCAATTCTTAAAGTAAAGGAGTTAAAAAGATGTTCCCCGCGCGGCAGCTCGTCAATGATATATTCATAAGATAATTCCTTTTTCATCCCTGGAAGAAGCAGGGCCTTTGGTTTCTTTTGTTGGGGTGCAAATTTTAAAGAATCATTTAACTGGTCCTCAATCAGTAAATAAAAGAGCGGAAAAGACTTCGCTCTTTTCACGATCACTGTCACCTTTAAAGGCTCGCCTGCATTGTAATCAGTTTTTTGTAAAACCCTCGTCACTTCAAGCTCATTTAAGGAGTATAACGATAAGGAGACACAATAAATCGCAAACGGTAAAAAGCTATAGAATAAAAACCAGCTAACAAATCCTCCTTGAAACATGGCGTAGGAAAAAGTTAGTAGAATAAAAAAAAGCAGCAGGATAAACTTCCATACTTTTTTCAGTGCGCTCCAAACTTTTTTCATTATTTCACTAGCCTTTGAACCGGAACTGGGACTCTAGCAACCACCTGGTTCACTAATTCTTCTGCCGAAATCCCTTCGAATTTTGCCTCTGACTTTAAAATAATCCGGTGTGATAAGACAAAGCGAGCTAAATATTGAATGTCATCGGGCAAAATGTAATCGCGGCCATACATATAGGCATAGGCCTGGGCTGCTTTCATCAATGCAATTGACCCCCTAGGACTAGCGCCAAGATAGACACTGCCGTGGCCCCTAGTACGATTCACGATATCAACAATGTATCGCTTGATTGTGTCATCGACGAACACCTCTTTGATTTCTCTTTGCAAATCGAGAAGTCCTCCAAGATCAATGACTGGGGTTAACTCCTCAATCGGTGGGACCCTTTGTGCTCTGTTCAATACTTCCATTTCCTCTTGTAGGTCTGGGTAACCCATTCTCATTTTTAATAAAAAGCGGTCAAGCTGGGCTTCGGGTAGCGGATAGGTTCCTTCATATTCAATCGGATTTTGCGTTGCCATCACAAAAAATGGCTTGTCCAGTTGATGGGTTACACCATCAATCGTGACACTTGCTTCTTCCATCCCTTCTAATAACGCTGACTGTGTCTTCGGGGAGGTCCGGTTAATTTCATCAGCAAGAATTATGTTCCCCATTAATGGACCCGGGCGAAATTGAAATTCCATCTCTTTAGGATTATATATGGAGACTCCAGTTACATCAGACGGTAACAGGTCCGGGGTGAATTGAATTCTACGGAAATTGGCATTCACAGACTTAGCCAAAGCACGGACCATCATCGTTTTCCCGACCCCAGGCACGTCCTCCAAGAGCACATGGCCACCGGCTAATAAAGCAACCAGACTAAGTTCAGCCACGTCCCTTTTTCCGATCATAACCTTTTCAATGTTTACTAGTATTTTCTCAATCGTGGGATTCATTTGTTCAAAAGACAAGATGTTACCTCCTTGCATGATTACTACCTATTTTTGGGCATTATATGTAAGTATTCGAGGTTTTCCTGAAAATTCCTGTATTCTTTGACACGGAATATTCGAAAATACGTAAATATAATGGAAAAAAGGATGAATCGACGAAGGTTCTTCGGATTCATCCTCTTTTAAATAGATTACATTAGTTTGCTTACTCACCGGTTTCCGCAAAACTCTTAATGCGATCTCCGATTTCGTCACGGACACGTTGGAAGAATGCCCATTTTTCTTCGTCATTTCCTTGAGCCTTTGCTGGGTCATCAAAGCCCCAGTGAACTCGTTTTACATGTGGAGGAGTTACAGGACAGTGTTCTGCTGCATGTCCGCATAACATAACAACCAAATCAGCATTGTTTAAAATTTCAGGGTCAATAACATCAGATGTCTGGTTTGAGATATCGATTCCCGCTTCTTTCATTGCTTTTACGGCATTGGGGTTTAATCCGTGTGCTTCAATCCCAGCACTGCGTACTTCCCAGTCATCTCCTAAATGTTTCTTTGCCCACCCTTCCGCCATTTGACTTCTGCAAGAGTTTCCTGTACATAAGAAGTAAAGTTTCTTTTTGTTTTCCATGTTGAAATCCACCTCTATTATTAGTTTTAAGCTGCATGTTCTTTAAAATATTTTCTTTTAAACCATAATGCTACATTGACTAACGCAATCATGACAGGTACTTCCACAAGTGGTCCAATAACGGCCGCAAAAGCTGCACCAGAATGGATTCCAAATACGCCAACAGCCACAGCAATTGCTAATTCAAAGTTATTACTTCCAGCTGTAAAAGCAAGCGTTGTTGTTACAGGGTAGTTCGCTCCAATTTTCCGTCCCAGGAAGAAGGAAACAAAGAACATTATTACAAAGTAAATCAATAAAGGAATGGCTATACGAGCTACGTCTAATGGCAAGCTTACAATAGCGTCCCCTTTTAATGAGAACATAAGGATAATCGTAAATAGTAAAGCAATTAATGTAATAGGACTAATTTTAGGAATAAACACTTTTTCGTACCATTGTCTGCCTTTAGCCCTTACCAATGTAAAACGTGTAATCATACCAGCGATAAAAGGTATTCCAAGATAGATGAAAACGGATTTAGCTACTTCTATCATCGTAATATTGACAACTGCCCCTTGGATTCCTATCCATTCAGGGATGATCGTTACAAATACATAGGCATAAACAGAGAAGAATAACATTTGGAAAATAGAGTTGAATGCTACTAAACCAGCAGCGTATTCTGTATCTCCTTTAGCAAGATCATTCCATACAATAACCATCGCAATACAACGAGCTAAACCAATCATGATAAGACCAACCATATATTCTGGTTTATCAGGAAGAAAAATAATAGCTAATAAAAACATTAGAATTGGTCCAATAATCCAGTTTTGTACAAGCGATAAAGCTAAGACTTTTACATCTCTAAATACTCGCCCAATCTCCTCATAACGAACTTTAGCTAATGGTGGATACATCATTAAGATTAAGCCAATCGCAAGTGGAATAGATGTTGTTCCTATCTGCAAGCTGTTCATACTGTCTACAAATCCAGGAGAAACAAATCCTAATCCAATCCCTATTGCCATAGCAAGAAAAATCCAAAGCGTTAGGTATCGATCCAGGAACGATAGACGTTTCTTTTCTGTATTACTCATTTTCTCACTCCCTATTTATAATAAAGCTAACAACCGCATTGAAGCGTCGGATTCGCTTTTTCAATCTGTTTGATTTTTTCAGTCTGAACTGGTACATGCTCCAAAATATCTTCTATAAGCCCATACAATTCATTCTGTTGATTCAGGGAATAATAAATCCATTGTCCTCTGCGGTCCTCTTTAACCAGACCTAAGTCTTTTAGTTTTCGAAGATGCTGACTGACGGATGGCTGACTCATATCAAACACTTCTAAAAATTCACAAACACAACATTCTCTTTGTTTCAAAATGGCCACCATGGTTAAGCGTGTTTTATCCCCTAATAACTTTAAAACACCCGCAGCCTTTTCTAAGTCCACTCTAGATTCCAAAACAAACACCTCCTTATATAAACAAATAACTATATACTTATTTAAAATTTATTTATTGATTATTCATATTTTATAAGTTCTGCATTATTAGATTAATATATAATTATTTGCTTATATGATAAACCAATAAATACTCAATATCAAGAAATCTATTGTAAAGTTAATGTAAATAAAAAGGATTGATAACCCTAGCTACCAATCTCTTTTACAGTTATAAAAATTAGATTAATAAAAGCTAATTATTTTTTCTTTGATCCAATCATTCCGTAATCCTTTATCCTAATCGATACATCATAGGTGATGGGAATTTCACTAAATTTTTCATCCCAATTGCCTTTTACATTTTTCCAAACATTAGGATATTGTATTCGCAATTGGTTGCCAAATCCTCCAACATCTACCCCGAATTCCTTTTGCGTTTTTACCGTTTTTGGAAGGCTTTTACCGTTCCGCTTTTACCTTCTCCAGTTATCCAATTTATACCTTCAATCTCTTGCTTATTAAGAATCCCAATCATCTTGTTTGTTTTTCCTTTTATTACGGCCGCTCCATCAAATTCAATTTCTCTCTTTTTAAAGCAATTAGTTGTATAAGGAAACTGGTCTGTAAGTTCGACTTTTTAGGAAGTAGTCTATAGAAAGTAATTCACAAAGCAAAAATGCCTACTCTTAGATAAGAAGTAGACTAACTATTCAGGCATACGAACCTTCCAATAT
Source organism: Neobacillus drentensis (assembly GCF_036962125.1). Classification (GTDB taxonomy): domain Bacteria; phylum Bacillota; class Bacilli; order Bacillales; family Cytobacillaceae; genus Neobacillus; species Neobacillus drentensis_B. Next base: position 27,403 of record NZ_JBALOA010000025.1, on the reverse strand, counting down.
CGCCCAAATCATCTATTGCCAATCCTATTTTCCAGGATGAGGTAATACTTCTTGCCTGTGTGATAGCACTGTCACCTTATCTACCAGCTATTCGCCTTATTTGGTTGATATCTCCTCGAAATTTGTAGATATTTCCCGGGAATTTTGTTGAAATTTGGAGGTATGTCCGTATCGCGTAGCGCTATAAGTCCGTCAATATCAGTTAAAGAGCGCTCCATCAATCATCATCCCATAAAAACTCTATCTATTTCCTTATATCGCCTGGCGATATGAAACAATTAAGCAAAAAAAAGCCCTCAACAGGCACCTTATTTTCGGAATATGGAGAAAATCCATTCCCATCTTTCTTTTGGTCTTTGTATCGCTTCTTCCAAACGATTATTAAAATCATTTTGTAAATGCCATTCTTTTTCCAGTTCGTCCTGAATTTTTTGTATTTCTTTTTGTAAGGATTCATTTTTTTGTATTTCTCGTTGCAGCAATGATTCGAAATGGGTATTTTGTTGTTCAGTTAATTTTTCAATTTTCGCCTGTGTTTTTTGCGCCGAATTGGCAATATTAGAACTTATTACATGGTGATCTTGCTGGAGCCGTGAAACCGTTGTTTTCAGCTGTGACATATCGTTTGTCAGTTGTACATTCATTTCACGCGTGGCTGCGAGTTCATTTACTAAAACCATTAATATCTCTTTTAATTGATTGGGATCTTGGGGTAGATTTTCATATGTATCGGTTAGTGCAATTTCCGTCTCATTAATCTCTACTAATCTTTCCTTTTGTTGATACACAAGGTCTTTAGCTGTATCGTCTAGAGGCTTGTCTGTATCGCGTAACGCTATAAGCGCTCCGATATCAGATTGAACAAAGATACGCCGATCGCCATCTTTTAAAAACTCATAGCCATTCCGCTCCAAGATTTGGCCATACTTTCGAACAGTTGGTGTTGCAATCCCAACTTCTTCTGCCGCTTCCTTGGAAGTGAAAGCTCGTTCATTCGATTGTATATCACGTCGCATATCGGACCTCCTTTTCTATTAAATATGAAGGTTTTTTGATAGATTTGCAAGTGTTATATCGCCTAGCGATACGGAACAATATTAAGGAACAACCCATCCTTTTTTGATGCAGTCACCATAACATCAATTCCTTCATACATATGAAAAAGAAATCGAGATGAAACGTAACTTGTATAATTTTATTTATCTTTCAATGAAACGGAAAATTCCCCAAGTGTATTTTCTCCCCATTTGAGAGAAAATTGATCACCTTCTGCAGCCGGTCCAACTCCCTCAGGTGTTCCTGTGAAAATGATATCTCCTTTCCCAAGGCCAAAATGTAAGGCGGTAAAATCAATTATGGTCTGCAAATCAAAAATCATATTTTGAATATTTCCAAGCTGCACTTGCTCACCATTTTTAATTAGAGCAAAATCGAAATGCTTGCAATTTTCTATACCCGGGAACTCAATAAGTGGGGTTAATACAGCTGAGTTTGGAAAGCCTTTTGCAAGCAGCCAAGGATAACCCTTTTTCTTCAACTCGCTTTGTACATCCCTTAGTGTAAAATCAATCCCCAATGCCATCCGGTCAACAAGTTCTTCAACATTCATTCCCATTTCATAAGACTTAGCGATATGTATAACCAATTCCACTTCATAATGAATAGTTCCACGGTCCCCCGGCAAACTAATCTCTTGTCCACATGCCTCCACCAAAGCGTGCGTCGGCTTAGAGAACAAAAAAGGCGAGGTTGGAACATCATTATTCAGCTCCTTTGCATGTGAAACATAATTCCTGCCTACACAGTAGATATTGCGAATGTTTTCCATTAGTAGTCCCCTTCCAATTGCTCAAACAAGCAAAATTTAATATCCAAATTCTCTATAGCAACTTCGGTAACATAGGATGTACAGCTAAGCTAGGTGTTCTACGCTACATTTGATAATGTGCTTACCCACGGTTTTCACTAGATCCCCTTCTCGACAAGATTCTTTATACTAAGAGGGATAAAACACAGGTCTTGCAGGATTAGAGGCTCTTCTAATCAATCGTTTGATTAAAACTAAATCAACTAATTAAACGTTCGAATAAATAGCTGGGAAACCATTTAAATAGTTGAACTTTGCGCTCCTTTTAAAAGAATTTATTGTCGTATAAAAAGTAGTATTGTTAGGAATTAACTTAAAAACAGACAATAGAAACTAACGAATTACATATTCTAACGAGTAAGAACAATTTATTAACTAACTAAACGTTTGATTGAAAGTACAGTAACCCCTTCTAAATAAGGTTTTTTCCTATTATCTTGATAAATATATTGTCGAGGTAGACTCCTGTATTTCAAATATAAGAAGAGTTATATTTGTTTAATAGTGTTCCCTTTTTTCAAATGCTTTTTCATCGCTTTAATTAGGTAACCTCCTTTAAATCTACGCGGCTCATAAGAAATGATAAATGCTCTTGGCTCGTATTCTTCAATTAAATCCATCACTTCATTTTCACGGTTTCGCTTTGTTAGGATTTCTAATTGAAATCTTTTACTATCACGACCCATCCCTTCAAAGACGGTAACTCCGAATCCTTTAATTCTCAATAAGTCAATAAGTTCTTCATTCAATTCCATTAAATTCACAACTAAACATGTGTAACCAATGGCTAGCTTATTTTCTATCCGTGTCCCAATATATAATCCTACTCCAAAACCTACAGCATAAACGATCATTTCAGCAATGCTTTGGTGACCCGAAAAAACTAAGGAAAGACCAAATACATAAATTAGGGCCTCCAGTGTTCCAAATGTTGAAGCTGCCACACTCATATTCTTCACTAAAAAAATGGTCCGAAGTGTCAAGATAGGGACATACAGTAATTGAAGAGCAAAAATTAATATAATATTTAGTAACATAAGTAACTCCTCGCAATTGAATTATTGTTTAAGTAATTGTGTTTCAATATCAGCCCATTCATTTTATCATGCATAGCCAACTTTTCACTCCCCAAAATATCAAAATCTTTTGATAGATCAAGAACATAAAAGAAAAGGCCTTCCAACAGTTTACCAAACTGATGAAAGACCTTCTCCTATCACTTTCCAATAAGCTCCTCAACTTCCCTCTTAGTCGGAAGAGCAGAGATTGCTCCTTTTCCTGTTGTAGTGATAGCACCACTAGCATTCGCAAATTGCAATATTTCTGTTTGATTGCCCCGTAGTACTTCCTCGAGGTTGGCCGGGTTTGCTTTCAATTCGAGCAATTGATATAAAAATCCGCCTATGAACGCGTCACCCGCTCCGGTTGTGTCGACCGCTTCAACAGAGTATCCTCTCGATTCAAACACTTGACCTTTTAAAATCAAATCCGCACCTGCAGCTCCCTTTGTGTAGACAACTGCCTTCACTTTTCCAACGAACAACGATTGTATCGCATCCGACTCATCTTTTATTCCCGTAATAAAATTTAGCTCTTCATCGGAAACCTTTACGATATCCGCCATCGGTAAAAATTCGAGAATTGCCTTACGACAATCCTCTGGATTTTCCCAAAGCGGAAGCCGCACATTAGGGTCAAAGCTTATCAAGCCATCCGCCTCTGAAACAGCTGCGATCGCCTTTATATGCGCCTGTTTCATCGGGCTTTCGACAAGATCAACCGAGCAAAAGTGGAGAATATCCCCCGCTTGGAACCATGCTGGCTCAATCTCTTCCTCGCTTAACAGCAAATCGGCAGAAGGATTACGGTAAAATGAAAAATCACGTTCCCCGTTTTCTTTTAACGAGACAAATGCCAAGGCCGTATTCGCCTCACTAGTCCGATATACTTTGTCCATTTCAACACCAGCCTCGACTAGCTGCTCAATTAGAAAGTCGCCAAACGCATCATTTCCTAATTTAGAAATCATTGCTGCTTTCTGCCCATATTTTGCAACGGCCGCCGCCACATTTGCTGGTGCCCCGCCAGGTGCTCTCTCAAAAGAAAAAACATCCTTTAAGGCCACCCCTTTTTGAAGTGGAATAAAATCAATTAACACCTCACCAATCGAAAAAAGCTTTCCCATTCTGTCACCTCAACTAAGTCTAATAAGTTTATTGGATATCCCATTTAACAGCCTTTACATTCGTTTGTCCACCACGAGAAAATACACGGATTCCATTACTATTTTCACCAGGAAAAATCCGTCCGGTAAATACTTCTTCCCCATTATTTACAAACACCTCAACAGAGGAGACATCAACAAAGATTCTGAACGAAATCTTTTCGGCGTCCAACCTACATTTCCGAACGGTACCAAACTCCTCAGCAAAGGATTTGCCCGACCCAGTCCGGTCAAATGCAACCTTTTTTGCAATCGCATCATATTTAATTACGGTTTTTTCTACTTCTCCGACCCGAAGCTCCAAACCAAACTCCTCCGCTGTACTATCAGAGAATTCCGCAAGAAGTTCATACACATCTCCTTCGAAGTTATCCAAACTAACATTTTCATTCTCAACTGTTTGACTGGTTTCTACCTTCTCCCCACGAAGCAATACTAGCTCAGGCACTGGCTCCTGAACCAACTTTCCAGCTTTAACCGATAGCTTCCGAGGGAGTGTTAAACAGTGTGCCCAGCCATTTTTATCAGTAGGATAGTCAATCTCCGGTAATCCCATCCAGCCGACTAAGATCCGGCTCCCCTGATGATCCACTGTCGATTGTGGTGCGTAAAAATCAAACCCGCGATCCAACTCATGAAATGCACCATGCTTTAATTCGATGTTCTCAAAATCTATTGGACTTCCAATTACATACCCAGATTGATAAATATTTTGATAATGGTCGCCTTCTGCTTTTAACCCTTGTGGGGAGAAAAGGAACACACCTTGCTCATCCAGCTCAAAATAATCCGGACATTCCCACATATAACCAAAATCTTCTCCTAATCCAGTCTTCACTTCACCCACAAACTGCCAATCTTTTAGATCGTTAGAGCGATATAAAACCACACTTCCTGTCTCATTTTTCCTTTGAGCACCAATCACCGCATAAAAGTGGTCCCCATGTTGCCAAACCTTTGGATCGCGAAAATGCTCGGTATAGCCACTTGGAATATCTGCAATCACCGGTGCATCCTTTTTCTCAATGCTTCCATCCGGACTCATTACTGACAAACATTGATATGGGTATCGATTCCAATTATTATCGCGCGTGTTACCCGTGTACATTAAATATAATTTCCCATCATGCTCAATTCCACTTCCGGAATACACCCCATGACTATCAAATTCATTCGACGGCTCAATGCCCAATCCAACATTTTCCCAATGAGCAAGGTCTTTAGACTTCGTATGATACCAATGCTTCAACCCATGAACCGGCCCTAGCGGAAACCATTGATAGAATAAATGATATTCCCCATTAAAATAGCTAAAGCCATTCGGGTCATTTAACAATCCTGTCGGCGGCTGAATATGAAAAGTCTGCCGCCATGGGCATTGATTGACTAGTTTGGCTAACCCTTGAATTTCCTCTTCGGTCACGTCGTCCATGCCTCTGTATCGTTGTTCGGTTGTCCATTCCATGCTGATTCACTCCTAATACAGAAAGGAGAATCACTGGATTCCCCTTTTCATTCTTTTATTATGCAGCTGATTGACCAGATGTTTTTTTGACTGCTATTTTTTCTTCTCTCTTCGCTAAAACAATCGTAACGGTAAATGCTACGGCAAACGCAATGGCCATACCGATAACATAAGAAATAATGGTATCTGGGCGAATCGAGATGATTCCTGGTATACCCGCTGCACCTAACGCAGTCGCTTTAACCTTGAATAGCGTAACAAAGCCTGACCCGACAGCAGAACCAATAATGGCACCGATAAATGGATAGCGTAATTTCAAGTTAACCCCAAACATCGCAGGTTCCGTAATTCCTAATAAGGCAGAGATCCCAGCTGCTGAAGCGGTTCCTTTGATCTTGGCATTTTTCGTTGTCTTTAGCACAGCAAGTGTCGCTGCTCCTTGCGCAATGTTTGACATTGCCGCAATAACGAAGATAAACGATCCGCCCGTTTTCGCAACATCGGCAAGCAATTGCGTTTCTACGGCAATAAAGCTATGGTGCATACCTGTAATAACAATTGGTGCATATAGTAAACCGAAGATGATTCCACCAATGACACCAGTTGTGTCATATAACCAGACAATTCCATCTGTTAATAGATTACCAGCTGAGCGTGTCAGCGGTCCCACCAAAGTGAACGTTAAAACTCCGGTAATAAAGATAGAGAGTAACGGTGTTAATAGATTGTCTAAAGAAGAGGGAACAACCTTTCGTAAAGACGTTTCAATTTTTGCTAGAATAAAAGACGCGGCAAGAACAGGAAGTACGGTTCCCTGATAACCTACCTTTTCAATTTCTAAGCCAAAAAGATTCCAAACCGGGACCTCATTTTTCAGTAACGCGGCACCGTAACCGTATCCATTTAATAAGTCCGGATGAACCATTAGCATTCCAAGTGTGGCTCCCAGGAAAGGATTTCCTCCAAACCGTTTCGTTGCTGAAAAACCAATTAGAATTGGCAAAAAGACAAAGGCTGCATTAGCAAATGTATTAATGAGTGCCGCTAAATCCGCCATTTCTGGATTGGCATCCACTAAGGATTTTCCTTCAATAAACAAGTCTGGGGCCGTTAAGATATTGTTAATTCCCATTAGTAATCCGCCAGCTACGATCGCTGGGATAATCGGAACAAAAATGTCTGACAGCATTTTGACGAATCGCTGAATCGGATTCAGGTTCTTCGCTGCCACATCTTTCACATCACTCGTTGACATTTCCGTTTGACCAGACATCTCCGCCAAGTGTTTATAGACCTCGTTCACCGTTCCAGATCCTAAGATAATTTGAAACTGACCTCCCGTCGAAAAGGTCCCTTTCACAACATCCATGTTATTCAACGCTGCTTGATTAACAATTGATTCATCCTGTAAAACTAGGCGTAAGCGTGTGGCGCAATGCGCTGCAGCTGATACATTTTCCTGACCACCGATGGCATTAAGAACTTCCCGTGCAATTTTTTTATGATCCATTTTAATCCCTCTCTTTTCATTTGATTTGACTTAGGAACCGGTTCCAAAGTTAAGTAAAAAATAAATTTCACTCATTGCGGAACCGGTTCCAAAATGCACTAAAAAAATAAATGATTAAAAGAGAAACCGAATTCAATTGTTATCAAGTGAAAAGGTTCTCTCGATTGGAACCGGTTTCGTTGTTTTTATTATAGGGGACGATTAAGGAAATTGTCAACGCTTTCTCGCTCAATAATTTCAAATTTAGAAATAGTTACTTTTTCGACAGGTCGCTCATTAACTAACTCTACAATATGTTTTGCAGCTGTTTCCCCTGCTTCTTTGTAAAAAAACTTCGCCGTCGTTAAGCCCGGATGCATGATTTCTGTCACATCATATCCACCAAAGCCGGTTAACGCTACATCCTTTGGAATCGTTAGCCCCTCTGAATACGCTGCCTTCATCACCCCAAGGGCAATATTATCGGTCGCACAAACAATGATAGAAGGCTGAAATTCATGGATGATTTCCATTGCACTAGCTTGCGCAGCTGGAATCTTGAACAATGTCTCATAGAAGCGAACCTCACAATCTTCTACTTCTTGAATCGCCTTTTTAAAGCCCTGCTTGCGCTTCACCCCAACTGAGATATCTCGCTCCGTTACGCCTAGATAAGCAATTTTCCGATAACCTTTTTTAAGTACATACCGCCCCATTTCATAACCAGCGCAAAAATCATCATGAATCAGACTATAAAAATCCTCATGCTCTTGTCCTATTAGGAGAACAGGAACTTTAACGGATTCAAATGCCTCAATATGCTGATCCGTGATTTCGGTAGCAAGCAAAATAATACCCGCCATCTTCTGATTCGCAAAGCTATAAATGCTTTCAATCTCTCGCTCCAGATTTTGACTCGTATTGGAGATCAGCATTTGATAATTCATCTGCTTTAATTGCTCATCAATACCAATTAACGTTTGCGAAGAAGCGTAGGAATCAAGCCGCGGGACAATCGTGCCAATAATATTCGTTTTCTTCGCTTTCAAGCTCTGCGCAAATGGATTCGGCGTATACCCGGTTTCCTTGATTGCTTGTTCAATTTTCTTCTTTGTCGTTTCCCCAACAGAACCGCCATTTAAAAACCGAGAAACCGTACTCTTCGCCACACCCGCAAGCTTGGCAATATCTAAAATTGTACTCATGATCCTCAACCTCATTACATTTCAAATTCATATACCATTATAGTAACATGAATAGTCATCCACTTAGTATTGTCTGATTTCGTTCTTTACATAATTTAATTTTCCGTAACAAAAAGAGGCTCCCATAAGTTTACTCAACTTATGAGAAGCCTCCTTTAAAATCCTCTATCTTATTCTCATCTTATGCAAAAACTAGCTTATTTCAAAGGGTTGAGCAGCTATTACATCATGCAACATCTGCCTGTTTAGTTGAATTGAAGTAAGCATTTGCTTTTTCTTCATCAAATTCACCTTCCCACTTTGACATTACAATTGTCGCTAATGAATTTCCCAAGACATTTACCGCTGTTCGTACCATGTCTAAAATGCGATCAATACCGGCGATAAATGCGACACCTTCTATCGGCAATCCCATAGAACCAAGTGTTGTTAAAACGACAACGAATGATGCACCCGGAACACCGGCCATTCCTTTTGATGTTAACATTAGCACCAATAACAATGTAATTTGTTGTGTCAAAGATAGATTAATACCATACATTTGTGCAACAAAAAGTGAAGCTAGTGCTTGATAAATGGATGAACCGTCTAAATTAAACGTATAACCTGTTGGAATAACAAAAGAAGTTATCGATTTCGGACAACCAAACTTCTCCATTTTGTCCATCAGCCTTGGTAAAACAGCCTCTGAACTTGCGGTTGAAAAAGCCAAAATTATTTCGTCTTTCAACACTTTCATTAAAATAAAAATACTTGTCCCAGACATTTTTGCAATCATTCCAAGAACAACGAATACAAAAAATATCATTGTTAAATACACAGCCACCACTAATTTCCCTAAAGGGATTAATGAAGATATCCCAAATTTAGCAACAGTCACTCCAATTAACGCAAACACACCAAATGGTGCGAACTTCATCACTTGATTTGTCACCCAAAACATCGCATCCAATATACCTTCAAAAAACCCAAGGACAGGTTTCCCTTTTTCCTCTATAGCCGCAATTCCTAAACCAAAAAACACTGAGAAGAAAATGATTGGCAACAAATCCCCTTGAGCCATGGATTCAAATATATTTTTCGGAACAATATGGACAATCGTTTCCGCAAAGCCATGACTTTCAGCTGTTTTCGTTGTAGCCTCGTATTTTGAAATATCACTTTTTTCAAGATTACTTGTATCTAAACCAGAGCCCGGATGGAACAAGTTTGCCGACAGTAATCCAATCGCAAGGGCAATGATCGTGACAATCTCAAAATATAGAAGGGTCTTCCCCCCTAATTTCCCTAGTTTTTTAATATCGCCAACTCCCGCTATTGAGACTACTAATGCAGCGATGACAATAGGGACAACAATCATTTTGATTAAACGAATAAAAATATCGCCAATCGGAGCGATTATAGCCATGACTGTTTCATTACCATGAAATAAAGCACCAAGAACAATACCGAGTACAAGTGCAACAAAAATTTGCGAAGCAAGACCAAACTTCTTCATTTAAAATCCTCCTTAAATTAGTAGCCCTTTGTTATCGCCTTTTCTTTTGTGAATATTCTTAGTTTAAAATGAGACCTTCAAAAAACTACTAAAACCTACAGAGCCAAAATAAAAATGTGCGATAAATGTTGATTTTCACCTGATCATGTAGTCTCAGGTCAACAAAATTGAAAAAGCGCCAAACTCTTGTTTCCAAGTGTTTGACGCTTATAAATTTTTCTCACTTTGATTTCATAATGGATTTCATGTTTTTAGTTTCTTACAAATTCATTCGAGTCTAAAAGGCATGATTTGGCCAAAAATTTACTGTCATTTGAATACTCTATTCCGAGGGAAACGCTAAGGCAAAAATGCAGGGTTTCTACCCAATCCCGATCCTTCGGAGAATTCATTTATTTTTTTTAGTTACTTGATTAATTTTCTAGTTTAAAAACTCTTTCGTGAAAAACTTGAAAACCAAAAGCAATTAAGGATAATGTGAACATTAGTAAGAATAAGTTCAATTTGCTAATATTTATATAATGAATGATACCCCTTGATTCCATAAATTCTCTTATTAGAAAAGCGTCTAATCCATCAACAACCATATTTGCGGCTAGATACAACCAAAATTTCTTGAATGTTAAGTAAAAAATCCAAATTGTCCCTATCAAGAAAGAACCATAAGCATAACTTACATTAGTTATATGCCCCCATGGCACGATAGTCACTTTTAATTCCCACCATTCATATGTATAAGCTATTTCATAAATAATCGTTACTAATAATGCTGTAAATAGTGTTACAGGCATAAACCTTTTGATTCCTTCCTTTTTCATAAAGAACAAGCTTAACCACGGAGCAATAAATAGCAACCATAGAATCAATTTATTAAACATAGTTGTCACACCACCAATATTTTAAAATTATTATTGCTTAAACTTGTTGATTCTATGTACTCATCAAAAAAGTCTTGATAAGCGAATTTTAACAACAAAAAACCACTCCCTAAATTAATAGGAAGTGGTTTTTGCTACTCATATAAATTTATTCCGTGACTGCTTCTCAGAATGGGGGAATTACACCCTGCCGCCCTTAAGCTGTGAGAGTGTTATATCGTTAACGATAGGTGCAAAAATTGCGGTAAATCAAGGTTTTGGATATTAATGGTTATTAATGGTTGTAACATCTTTAACGTCGATTTACCGTTTTTTATCGAATTGCGTTAGCATAATGCTAGCGTATTAGTTTGTTTATACAATTAAAGTTCATACAATTTTATTATAAAGATCAAATAACACTTTGGGTAATTCCGGGTTTTTTGAAAGTTTTCCAAAATTGAAATATTCTTGGACATACTGTAAATCTTCTTTTTCACAGGCTAATACAAAACATAAATAAAAAATTGAAATTCCACTCGTGACTGATTCCCATCGTTTTTCATGCATTGACAACCACTTTTCTCCAAGAGTTTTAATAATTTCCTTTCTTGATTCTAATGATTCCTTCAATTTTTCGATAGTATCAATTCCAAAGAAACTTAGTTGATTAATTCTTTTTGCAATATATCTTTCATCTGTATATTCAACGGTAATTGCCTTAGTTATATTCATAAAATGTTGCTCGATTTCATAAACTATTTTATCTTCCTGTAAAAATTCCTTTAATGAAATATTATCTATAAATAAATTTAAATTTTGGGATTTAATTTGTTCTTTAACTTCAATTGTATACTTTTTTATTTCTTCTTTGATTCTTATGAATTCGATATCTGCTAATTCCAATAAACTTGCTATTCTGGAGAACTTTCTTCTCATATCAACAGGAATTTCAATTGCACTCTTATATCCAATATCATGTTCAATTTCTGCCCATGCATGTTGCAAAATAGATCTTATTTGAATTTCAAAATTAATCTCATTAAACCTTGAATACTCAGGTAGGGATGCTCTTGGCTCTGTTAATTTAATAATATAATGGAGTGATGAGTACCCAAAAGAGTCAAAATTTTTATTCCTTTTATCACATGAGTTATTTTCGTCTACATGAAACTGAGTTTTAACAATATTAGCAATTGTATCAACATCATCTTCAAAATATGTTATAACTCTTAGACCCAGAGTATCAGTAATTTTATCTAAGCCCGTATATTTATCTTCTTTACTATCAATTTTCTTAGATAAACTATTCCTGTCTTTTACCCTTGATTCAATACCATGAATAGTAATCCCGTTTTCCTTAATCAAGGAAAATATTAAATCTCTTAATTTTTTCTCGTATTCCAAGTATATTATTTTCTTTTGGTCATATTCATTTAAAATTACTTCTTTCAAAACTCTTCCCCCTCATCGAACTTAACTCTTTTCACTTTACCTTGGTGCGTAACAATCTTTGTCTCTCCGTGAACAGGTAGTTCGGTGAGTCTGGCCTTTAGTTACACACAACAACAGGGAAATTTCCATTTTGCACCATTATATCAATTTCAAACTTCATTATGCTATGATTATAATCTATTTTTATTAACCTTATTGGAACTCCCCAAATGCTCCTTCAATTTATTTTTATAGATTATTGGTGAGAGTGTTTAATATCGTTAACGTGGGGTGCAAATAGTGCGGTTTATCGAGGTTTTGGGAAATTTGAGGTGTAACTTCTTTTACCATAATTTATCGATTTCATTTGATTGCGTTAGAAAAATGTTAGCATAGTTATTGATTACTACCAATGTTTTTTACACCCCCTGTTATTTTTTGTATTACTAACTGACAAAGGTTGTACCAACCAATAACAACAAACTTACCAACCTTTTTTTAAAGAAATAGTGTAGACTCAAACAACGATACTCCTAACATTCATACCAAGCCAACAAAGCTCTTATTAACTTAGTGACAAAAGCCGCTCTCCGAAACGGAAAACGGCATTTAGAAGTTATAAATATTGATAAGAGACCCTCGGGGCGGAAATCACAATGATACTTCCATCCTTCTCCTCTACACCAATTCTAAAAGTATTCGGATTACCTAAAATCAGAATGTCAGCATATGTATCTGAGTTTTGTTTATTAATCTTATAATGAATATAGGTATGTTTACCAAGGTTAAATCGAACTAGAATTTTCTTATGTTTTTCTTCACAAAAAATCACTTCGTGAAGAGTAACATTTGTCAGTTCCCTCCCAACCAGTGAACCCAATCTCTCTATAACATCTGTGTTATTAATCATACCTAAATTTCCTTTCCAAGCTAATACGAAAATTATTAATAAATATACACCTATTTTAAATAGAACACAAAAAAATGCAAAGAAACAAGTGAATCAATATATTAATACAGGAGACTGATGTAATAAAGCATTTAAAAATCACCTCTCACATGCGTTAAATGAGAACGTGAATCACGCTGGAGCAACGTTAAATTAGTAATGGAACAGTTGGTTCATACGGATCCAAAGACAACAACAGACATTTATACTCACGTTACCCAAAGCACGAAAGAAAAGACCTCCCAACAGTTTAGCAAACTGATGAAAGGCCTTCTTAATTAGTTTGGGTTTTCTTTTGTCGAATAATGCGGACAAGTTTGTACGCACCTTACTTGAAACCTTGATATAACAGGGTTTTTAGACCCTAATTACATCATGCCGCCCATTCCACCCATGCCGCCCATGTCAGGCATTCCCATACCTGAGCCAGCTGGTTCTGGTTTGTCAGCAACAACTGCTTCAGTTGTTAAGAACATAGCAGCTACAGATGCAGCATTTTGTAATGCAGAACGAGTTACTTTAGTTGGGTCAACGATACCTGCTTGAATCATGTTTACCCATTCGCCGTTTGCAGCGTTGAAACCAGTGCCGATTTCTTCACGCTTTAAGCGGTCAACGATAACAGATCCTTCAAGGCCAGCGTTGTGAGCGATTGTGCGGACAGGCTCTTCCATCGCACGTAATACGATGTTGATACCAGTTGCTACGTCGCCTTCAGCTACGATTTCAGCTACTTTGCTGTATACGTTAAGAAGGGCTACACCACCACCGGATACGATACCTTCTTCAACGGCAGCACGAGTTGAGTTCAAAGCGTCTTCGATACGAAGTTTGCGCTCTTTTAATTCAGTTTCAGTTGCAGCACCAACTTTGATTACTGCTACACCGCCAGCTAATTTAGCTAAGCGCTCTTGTAATTTTTCACGGTCAAATTCAGAAGTCGTTTCTTCTAATTGAACACGGATTTGGTTTACACGTGCAGCGATTTCATTAGTATCTCCTGCGCCTTCAACGATTGTTGTATTTTCTTTTGTTACAACAACTTTAGCCGCACGGCCTAAAGAACCAATTTGTGTAGTTTTCAGTTCACGGCCTAACTCTTCAGTGATCACTTCACCGCCAGTTAATGCTGCAATATCTTCAAGCATTGCTTTACGACGATCACCAAAGCCTGGAGCTTTAACAGCAACCGCATTAAATGTTCCACGAAGTTTGTTTACTACTAGAGTAGACAATGCTTCACCTTCAACATCTTCAGCAACTAATAATAGCGGCTTGCCTTGTTGAACGACTTGCTCAAGAACTGGAAGGATTTCTTGAATGCTAGAAATCTTCTTGTCAGTGATTAAGATATATGGATTTTCTAAGACAGCTTCCATTTTGTCTGTATTAGTTACCATGTAAGCAGAAGTGTAACCACGGTCAAATTGCATACCTTCTACTACATCTAATTCAGTTGTGAAGCCTTTAGACTCTTCAATGGTGATAACGCCGTCGTTTCCAACGCGCTCCATTGCTTCAGCAATCAATTGGCCCACTTCTTCGTCAGCAGCAGAGATAGAAGCAACTTGTGCGATTGATTCTTTGCTTTCAATTGGTTTAGAAATGGCTTTTAATTCTTCAACAGCTGCGATTACTGCTTTTTCAATTCCTTTACGGATTCCCATTGGGTTTGCACCCGCAGTTACGTTCTTTAAGCCTTCGCGAATCATCGCTTGAGCTAGAACAGTTGCAGTAGTAGTACCGTCACCGGCTACATCATTCGTTTTGCTTGCTACTTCAGCAACAAGTTTCGCACCCATGTTTTCGAATGCATCTTCTAATTCGATTTCTTTTGCGATTGTTACACCGTCATTTGTGATTAGTGGTGAACCGAATTTTTTCTCAAGAACCACGTTGCGTCCTTTAGGTCCAAGAGTAACTTTTACTGCATTTGCTAGAGCATCAACACCACGAAGCATTGCGCGGCGTGCATCTTCACTAAACATAATCTCTTTAGCCATTGTTTAAAAACCTCCTCATATCTTTTAAGTTCTTAGTATTTTTTAAGTAAAAATCTTATGCGCCTACAACAGCAAGAATATCAGATTCGCGTAAGATTAAATATTCTGTACCTTGGTATTTTACTTCTGTACCGCCGTATTTTGAGAAGATAATACGATCGCCGACAGCCACTTCAAGTGCTACCCGCTCTCCGCTTTCAAGTACGCGGCCAGTTCCAACGGCAACAACTTTTCCTTCTTGAGGCTTTTCTTTCGCTGAATCCGGTAATACGATCCCGCTTGCAGTTTTTTCTTCTGATTCAACAAGCTCAATGATAATACGATCACCTAATGGTCTTAACAAATCAAACAACCTCCTCAAAGATATATGTAATTCTGACTTATTAGCACTCTCGATTAATGAGTGCTAACACAATTATTATAATAATGAATCTCAAAATCTTTTGCAAGTGTGAAGCATAAAAATTTACAAAAAAAAATCAAAAAGCATAGTGTTAAGGTCAGTGGCTTATGCACCAAAATACATGGTGCTTTGCTAGAAGTATATTCATTTAGACAGACAACCTTATAAAGTATGCGAAAAACACAGTTTTCTATACCTTTATTTTAAAAGTATTTCTAAATTGAAACCATACTGGTTTTCGGAGTAGAATGAAGAATAGTATGTATAGAAGGAATGAGTGATTTGGCAACCGTTTAAAAAGAATGATTATAAATGATCGATTCGTCAAAAATAGAAATTAGAATCAAAAGGGGACTAGATAGTTGAAACGGGATTATTGGATGATCTTAATTGTTTACATTGCGATGCAGTTTTCAAGTCTAATTGGTGTACCACTTTTTTTATTTGGCTTTAAACATTTCGGGATTAATCAGCGTCTTGCTGTTCCTTCCTGGCTCCTAGCCAGTTTTACGATTGCCTTATTAATCATTATTTTTATTTTACGGAAGGAAAGGAACAACCGTGATTTCAACAAGAAGGGCGGTTCGGTCGGTATTTCAATACTATGGGCCTTTGCTGGCGTTTTCCTTGCCCTATTTGCCCAATATGTTGCAGCCATCATTGAAAACCTATTAGGGATCAAAATGGGGTCTGAGAACACTAAGGATATACTGACGATAATTGAGGCCTTTCCGTTAGCAATCATTGTAACGAGCATCATTGGACCCATTTTAGAAGAAATCGTGTTTCGAAAAATCATTTTTGGTTCGCTTCATAAACGCTTTAACTTCATTATTTCTGCTTTGATTAGTTCGGTTATTTTTGCTGCGGCGCATATGGAGTTTCAGCACATTTTACTTTATTCTGCAATGGGGTTTACGTTCGCATTTCTTTATGTCATCACCAAATCAATTTACGTTCCCATTTTTGCTCATGTCGCAATGAATACCTTGGTTGTCTTGGTTCAGTCTGTATACAAAGACGATATTGAACGACTGCAAAGACATGCTGAGGCAGTTCAAAACTTTATCGGAGGATTTCTATGAGACGTTCACCCTTGTTTTCAGGTTTAATATACTTTCTCCTTGGCGGGCTATTTACCTACTTCGCCATAGATGATGTTCAAAGTAAGGGCTGGGGATTTTTCAGCTATCTGCTCATTTTGTTGGCTACTTTTGATTTTGGATCTGGCCTTAAAATGATCATCTTCCACTTCAAATACAAAGGAAAGATGAAAAAGAAATAAAATAAGAAGCTGACCCAAAAGCTGGTTAAAAATAACCTTTGGGGTCAGCTTTTTTCAATTCGCTGATTGGAAGATGAAATTCGCTGATAGAAAGTCCATATTCGCTGATTGGATTCCCATATTCGCTGATTGAACAAGTAAATTCGCTGATAGAATAAAAAACCCCCTGGATAGCACACAAAAAGTGTACAAAAACCATTCTCCATTCTAATATCCAGCACTATTTATCGTGAGTAAGTCTCAAATACCAAAAAACTGAATCAAAAAGGCCATTTTTGCACCTTTTTGATTCAGCTACTTTTTTTTAAACTATTATTTCAAGACTTGTATTACTTTCCATCTGATATTGATCTTTCGCTTCGGTGAATGACCATCCGTTCTTTCCCGAGGATAAAGATAAACAGGAAGGCCAAGCCTGCTGGGACGAGGGCCCAGGTGAATGTATGGACAATGGAGCTTGAGAGCGCTTCAGTGATTTTGTCGAGAATTGGCGGAGGGATTAATTTTCTTGCTGCCTCCGACAATAAGGCGCGGGAATCTCCAAAGCTCTGCCCCTTTGGAACCGGCCCCATTCCAGCAAAAGCATCCTTCAGCCCTTCTTTAAGATCACTGCGTTGAATCGTACCAAAAATTGTAATTCCGACCGTCATACCTAAGGAACGAATAAAGTTACTCGTTGATGTTGCCGAGCCCCTTTGCTCCATTCCAAACGGATGTATCGCAGCCATGCTGAGCACAGAAAAGGAGAAACCGACCCCTAAACCAATAATAATCATGTATAGCGTCAACACTGCTCTCTTCGTATCGGGTGAAATCGTGCTTAATAGCAATAAGCCGCCAATCAAAATAACCCCTGATATCAACATGATACTTCGGTAGCTCATCTTCGTCGTCAGAAAGCCGCCCACTTGGGCCGTAACCACCGAACCCAGCATCATTGGCAATAAAATTAACCCTGAATTAGTGGCCGTACCGCCATAAACCCCTTGCACAAAAATTGGGATATACACCGTTGCTGCCATAAAGGCTGCACCATAAAATAAACCCACAACTGTACTGCCTGCAAACAAGCGGTTCCTAAACATGGAAAAGGATATAATCGGATCCTTCGCTTTGGTCTCCACCAATAAAAAGACTAAAAACAGCAGCCCGAATCCACCAAATAAACTCAAAATCACGGCAGAATCCCATTGATATTTCTGGCCGCCAAGTTCAAGCGCAAACATTAAACAAACGACAGCGCCAACCAAGGTCACTGCCCCAGACCAATCAATAATTTGCTTTTTGTGAATGGGAGATTCCTTATAAGCAATTGTAATAAAAATGAGTGAGAGAATCCCTAACGGCATGTTAATATAAAAAATCCAATGCCAGCTGATATAGTCGGTAATATAGGCACCAAGCAACGGACCAAAAATACTCGATAATCCAAAAACTGCGCCAAACATCCCTCCCATTTTCCCACGCTTTTCAGGGGGAAATAGGTCAAACATAATGGTAAATGCGATCGGGACCAGTGCCCCGCCGCCAACCCCTTGGATTGCACGATAGATACTTAATTGTGTGATTGTTTCAGCTGTTCCACATAAGGCCGAACCCACCATAAATAAGATTAACCCTAAGATAAAAAATCGTTTGCGGCCGTACATATCAGACAACTTACCGAAAATCGGCATCCCTGCCATCTCAGCGACCATGTAAGCGGAAACGACCCAGACAAATCTCTCCAGTCCCCCGAGATCGCCGACGATTGTACCCATCGCTGTAACAACGATGGTATTATCCATTGAGGCCATCAATATTCCTAACAAAAGCCCCGCAACAACCCATCCTAATTTACTTTCCTTTGTCACCATCACATTTCTCCTTTATATCTTTATTGTCGTTTTTATCGTCGCCTTTGGATCTTGAGTAAAGTCCCCCCGATACTCTACCGCTCCGATATGGCATCCAGGACCAATTTTCACCTTATTGCCGCGGACAATGTCTGCCTTGGTATTTTCAAGGTAGATATCATCCCCTTCAATAACTTTGGCAACAAGAGAACCTACTTCTTTTCCAAAAGGCAGAAGCGAATTACTTTTCTTTTTCACGGTTATTTTTCCGCCGCCAATTTCCTCAGCCGAGCTCTGCCCAAAACGCAGGCCAACCTTAATCGTGTCAGCCGTCAGTAAGCCCTTAATTTCAAAGCCGCCACTAGATTCGAAGGTCTCATATTCCACATCCCCATTCACGGATATGCTTCCTTTTATGTTTGCTTCATCCCCCGTTAGGCCTTCGCCGACTTCCAGCAATCCTAAAATCTTGATTTTTTTCAATTGTGCATTGCCGCCAACGATCATCGTCCCCATCACAAGTGTATCCTCGGCTTCCATATTCCGTTTGACCTCAGCTTCACCAAATACCTTTACCGAGCCGGTTTTGACATTTTCCGAGGCTTCACTTGTGCCATATACTTTGAAAGCTGAACATTCCACATCCGTAACAATTGTCCCTTCCCCGCGGATACTGATTTTTTCATAACAGCCTCCAGGGTAACTACCCGATCCATTAATAATAAGATTTCCATTTTTTACAGTCATCTCTCTTATCCCCCCTTAAACCTTCCTGTTTTCAGACACGATCGCCTTTTTGTCCATCGAAAATTCCTCTGTATATTCAACTAGCCCAATCTGACAATTGGGACCAATCGATACCTGGTTCCCTCGGACAATTTTGGCGATTGTATTTTGGAGTTCAATTTTGTCTCCTTCGATCAATTCCGCTTCCAGCTGTGGTTTAAAAAAGGGTTTAAGTAAATTGCCGACAAATGACGATCCCTTTGCCTTGACCGAAATCGTTTGCCCGCCGATTTCTTTGGCTTTACACTCTCCAAACATCTTTATGTCAATATGGTCGGCATTTAGAAGTCCTCCAATCGTAAACTGTGATTCGGCTGTAAAAAATTCCGCTTCACAATCCTCTCCCACAGTAAGGGAACCATGAATGATTATTTCTTCACATTTGACCCTGCCACCTACCGAGCCTCTGCCTGATACTTTTAATTTTTCGACTAATAGGTTTTTCTCGATACTCACCGACCCATCGATTGTTAATCTCTGGCTTTCTAAGTTTTCTTTAAACCTTGCGTGCCCGTTTACCTTTGCCCGTTCTGAAATCATGTTTCCTTTAATAACACCCGACCCATTACAATCAAATTCCATGCATTCCAAATCGCTGTTAACCGTTCCTCTTCCGTTTAATGTAACCAAACGGAACTGCCCGCCGTTGGAAGCACCGAAGCCATTAATCACCAAGTCCCCTCTGCTGTTCGTATCCATCGTCATTCTCCTTTATAATAATTTCGCTTTAATCTCTTCCATACAGGTCATCAGTGAAAGTGCAGCTACCACCTTTGTTCCCCGTTCGAAATGGTATGTTTCTGCATTAATAAGCAATAAGCAGGATGACATCCCCAACTTTCGAGTAATCACCAGCTCACAGCTTTTTTGCTTGATTAATTCCGCATGGTCCTTTAATACCTGCAAGACCATTTTCCCTTCCTCGAGGTTTATTTCACCCGACTGAAGCAATTTTTCTAAAACAAACACTTCTAGCATCCTTGTAAAATTAAATTGCAGACTGCCCTTTTCCTGTTCTAAGTAAAAGTCAACAACTGCAGTCGAAACAATGTTACGTTTCAATAATTCATCTTTGTTATAATTTAAACTCGTTATATTGGGGGAAAACATGTCTGCTAGTTCATCCAAGGACAAATTTTCCTTCATCGTTTGAATTTTTTCGATTCTTTCTAAAACTTTTTCCTTAGGAAAAAAGGTTTCCTGCCCTGTAAACGTAGACTTACGCACAAACCATTCTTCTGGGATTAAGTCCTTTCGCTTCCATCTATACAACTGTCCATAGGATATTCCCGACAATTCTAATAGGTCTTTCTTTGAGATTAGCTCTTCACTCATCACGAAAACCCCTTTCTAAAAACAATGTAACATAACACTGTTACGTTTGTAAAGTGTGAATGTAAATTATTAGGATGTCCTCGTTAATTTTTATTCTTACTTTTACAATATATGGCCAACTCGAATAAGTTTTCTCCGCCCCTAACCTTTTCGGAAAAGCAGAACATTTCTATCTTCCTTGACTCTCCATTTTCGATCACATATAGACCCCTTCTACGTGACCCTTTTCTCTCTTCCTGGCTCTTTCCGGTCACGTAGACCAATTTTTCCTTTTATTCTTATCTAAATTTATACAAAAAAAGGTCCTTCACGTTGATTAAACGTGAAGGACCTTTTAGACTATTCTTCTTCCTCTATTTCCACCGTCGGATAATGCTTTAAAAAATAGACAAGCGACTGCAGCTCTACGGCTAAGTCAATATGATGGACCCTTATGAGCGGCGGGACATTTAGTCGTGCAGGTGTGAAATTTAATATCCCTTTCACATTCGCTTTTACCAGCCGATCTGTAATCATTTGGGCGACTGGGGCAGGAACTGTTAATATCGCAACGGTAATATCATCCTCAGATAAAACCTTCTCTAATTCATCCATGTGATAAACTGGGACCTCGCGAATCATCGTTCCCATTTTCTCAGGATCAACATCAAAGGCGCATTCAATTTTCGTATTATTATTTTTTAAAAAATTATAATTTAAAAATGCCGTACCAAGATTACCTACGCCAATTAGGGCCACCTTGGTTAGCTCATCCTGGTCCAAGGTTTTACGGAAGAAGGATATCAAATAGTTGACATTGTATCCATATCCCTTTTTCCCCAACGCGCCGAAATAGGAAAAATCACGGCGGATCGTCGCAGAGTCCACCTTTACTGCCTCACTTAATTCAGCTGAAGAAACCCTTTGCTTACCGGAGCTATGCAGGTTTTTTAGAAATCGATAATAGAGGGGCAGCCGTTTTGCTGTCGCCTGAGGTATTTTCATTGTTTCGTTACTCATAATCTCCCACACCCCATGGATAATTTAGTTACAGTTATTTAACTTTTTCATTTCTCTTGAAATCACCATTTTTGCCGCCTGTTTTTTCGACAAGATACGTTGGTCCGATTACCATTCCTTTATCAACAGCTTTACACATATCATAAACCGTTAAAGCACATGCCGAAGCGGCTGTTAACGCTTCCATTTCTACACCTGTATTCCCCTTCGTTTTAACGGCTGCAGCAATATTTAAACGATAGTTCTCTTGCATTTCCTGTTCCCATTCAAAAGAAATATTTACCCCTGTTAATGGAATCGGATGACACATTGGAATCAAATCCCATGTCTTCTTAGCTGCCATGACCGCAGCTACCTGGGCCACAGCTAGGACATCGCCCTTTTTCATTTCATTATTAGTGATTTTATCATAAATTTCTTTACTAACCGTAATGCTGGAATGAGCAAGTGCCGTACGTGCCGTTTCAGGCTTATCACTGACGTCAACCATTTTTGCTCGGCCTTCTTCATTAAAATGCGTAAATTCTGCCATATAAAAAATCCTCCCATCAAATCATACACTATTTTTGCTTCTATGTGTGTGAAACTTTGAACTAATTAACAGATTTCTGTCGATTTTCGGCTCTCATTTTTCGATCTACTTAGCCCTTTATTGCCGACATTCAGGGAATAAGGTACACTTAATTTATGTAATCAGAGGTGAATGAAAATGATTTTGTTACAAGTTAATCAACTACAAAAATATTATGGTGCTGACCTTATTTTATCGAATATTAAGCTCGAATTACAAACTCGGGACCGTGTGGCTCTAGTTGGACGTAATGGAGCCGGGAAATCGACATTATTAAAGATTATTGCCGGGCATTTGTCGCATGATGGCGGAGAAATTATTAAGCCAAAAGAAGTGACAATTGGTTATTTAGCTCAAAATACTGGTTTAGAATCCTCATTTTCGATATGGAATGAAATGCTGACCGTTTTTGAACCCCTTCGTTTAATGGAAAAATCACTTCGTGGACTAGAGGAACAAATGGCTGACCCACTGGTTTTTGAAGACAACACGAGATACGAGAGAATTATCAAAGAGTACGATCAACTTCAAGTGAAATTTAAAGAACAGGGTGGATATCAATACGAAGCAGAAATGCGCTCTGTCCTTCATGGATTAAATTTTCACAACAAAGACTTGATGATATCCAGTTTAAGCGGCGGGCAAAAGACTCGTCTTGCCCTCGGTAAACTACTTTTAACCAAGCCTGATATCTTAATATTGGACGAGCCGACCAACCATCTTGATATTGATACGCTTTCCTGGCTGGAGCAATATTTGCAAAGTTACCACGGGGCCATTTTGATTGTATCCCATGACCGTTACTTTTTGGATAAGGTTGTTACGCAGGTATATGAAGTATCCCGTAAGCAAATCCAACGATTTACAGGTAACTATAGTTCTTACCTAGATCAAAAAGCAGCAAATTATGAACGAGACCTTAAACTTTTTGAAAAACAACAACAAGAAGTAGCTGACCTGCAAGACTTTATCAATCGAAATTTAGCTCGTGCTTCGACCACCAAACGTGCACAAAGCCGACGTAAAAAGCTGGAGAAGATGGAGTTGATGGACCGTCCGTTGAGTGATGAGAAGTCGGCAACATTCTCGTTTGATATTGAAAAGCAAAGTGGCAATGACGTATTAACGGTCGATTCCCTTGCTGTTGGTTATCGGGGCGAAAAGGTTTCAGAGTCAATCTCTTTTCGTGCCTTTAAAGGAGAAAGTATCGCCTTAGTGGGACCAAACGGAATCGGTAAGTCAACGCTTTTGAAAACGATTATTAAAAAGCTGCCTGCCCTAGACGGAACCATTCTCTACGGAACAAACCTTTCCATCGGATATTACGATCAGGAACAGGCGGAATTAACATCCAACAAGCGGGTTTTGAATGAGCTGTGGGATGATTATCCGTTAAAAAATGAAAAAGAGATTCGTACTGTACTTGGTAATTTCTTATTTTCTGGCGATGATGTCCTAAAAATCGTTTCTTCCTTAAGCGGTGGTGAGAAGGCTAGGTTAGCTTTGGCCAAGCTCATGCTGGAAAAAGCTAACGTGTTAATCCTTGATGAACCTACAAACCATTTAGATTTAGATAGTAAGGAAGTTCTTGAGAATGCATTAGTCGATTACCCAGGCACGATTTTATTTGTCTCTCATGACAGGTATTTTATTAACCGGATTGCTACAAAAGTCTTGGAACTAAGCCGTCATGGCAGTACGGAGTATTTAGGGGATTATGATTATTATTTAGAGAAGAAATTAGAGCAGGAAGAACTCGCAGCCCTTGCCCTGGCCGCTTCAACAAAAAAGTCAGCACAAATGAGTGCTTTAGAAAAAAATACTTATCAACAGGATAAGGAAAGTAAAAAACAAGAGCGACAGCGACAACGGAAATTAGAAGAAATTGAACAAAGAATTGAAGAACTTGAAGAACAAATTCAGCAATTCGAACAACAATTGTGCGAACCTAATATTTTTCAAGATCATGAAAAGGTATTAGAAATCAACTTAAAAAATGAACAGGCTAAAGCGGAGCTCGAGCAGTTAATGGAGGCATGGGCGGAGCTGGCAGAGTAAAAACCGAGCATTGCTCGGTTTTTTTCTACTGAATAAGACAGTTATCGACAGCATTCGATATGCTTAGAAACGATAAAATTCATGCACTTTTCCACAAACTTATACACATTGTAAACAGGGTAGTTTCAATGCTTTTTTAACTTTTCCACAATATCCACAATAATTACCTTAGTTATCCACACTATACACAGAATTATCAACACTTATCCACATTTGTGGTTTTTTTATTGTAAATCACAAAAATCTTATCAACAAAAAAACTCTTCTTATCCAGAAGAGTTTTTAATTATATAATTCGATTTCCAGTCCAGGATTGGCATTTAACGTCAAATTTGCTCGAATTCCCTTTTCGAACATCACACTGCCCGCCGCAGCAATCATCGCTGCATTATCCGTACATAACGGTAGTGGCGGAATGACTAATTCAATTCCTGGTTTCTCTGAAAAGGCTTTTTCTAATGCATTTCTCAGCCCCTTATTTGCAGCCACCCCGCCTGCAACTAATACTTGCTCCACACCGTATTCCGCAACAGCCTTTTCTGTTTTGGTTACTAACACTTCAATCACACTTGCTTGAAAGCTGGCTGCCAGGTCTTCAGGGGTAATGACCTCCCCACGCTGCTCTGCATTATGAACAGTATTAATAACAGCTGATTTTAAGCCGCTAAAGCTAAAATCATAGGACCCTTCCTCCAGCCATGCCCGAGGCAAGGTAATGGTTGGATTTCCAACCTGCGCTAATCGGTCAATATGCGGTCCGCCAGGGTACGGCATATTCAATGTTCGGGCAACCTTGTCGTAGGCCTCACCTGCCGCGTCATCCCGTGTTTCCCCGATTACTTCAAAATGACCATGTTCCTTCATATAAACCAACTCGGTATGCCCGCCTGAAACGACTAGAGCGAGGAGCGGGAATTTCATTTCTGTTACCAGCCTATTGGCATAGATATGTCCTGCAATATGGTGAACAGGTACAAGTGGTTTATTTTGAGCAAAGGCCAAAGCTTTCGCCGCATTAACACCGATTAATAGGGCACCGACTAATCCTGGGCCTTCTGTAACCGCGATCGCATCGATCTCAGCAAATGTAACACCTGCTTGCTTCAATGCCTCCTCTGTTACAATCGTAATTTGTTCCACATGATGGCGAGAGGCAATCTCTGGGACTACACCGCCAAAGCGTTTATGACTTTCAATTTGCGAGGCAACCACATTCGCAACAATTTCGCGGCCATTTTTAATGATAGCCACTGCGGTCTCATCACAACTTGTTTCTATTCCCATAATCCATTGATCTTTTTTCATAAATTTACCCACATCACTAAACCATCTTCCTGATTATCTGAATAATAATTTTTACGGATTCCGCCATTTTGGAAACCTAGCTTTCGATAAAGAGATTGTGCTACATGATTGCTCACACGGACTTCTAATGTCATGCTCTTTGCTCCCATCTCTTGGGCGACTGACATCATTTTACTCAATAAAGCTTCCCCAAGCTTTCTGCCCCTAAACTCAGGTAAGATTGCTACATTCGTAACATGGGCCTCATCAATCACAATCCATGCCCCGCAGTAGCCGAGGATTTGATTATTTTCCTCTAGAACAAGATAAACAGCAAACCGATTATTGTGTAATTCATTATAAAAAGCCTCACGACTCCAAGGAGTGGTAAAGGAAGCATGTTCAACTTCTAAGATTTGATCAATATCCTCTTCCCTCATTTTGCGGAAAACAAATGAATCTACCATAACTCTCTATTCCTATCCATTTAAATTTTTTTCCTTCGCTTCTAACCATTTCGCTTCTGCTTCAGCTAAACGGATATAATTCGGAACAAAAGAATGAATGTCCTCTCCAAGTTTATCCTTCCCAAGAAAGGCCAATTCAGATGGACGTGGAT
Source organism: Neobacillus drentensis (assembly GCF_036962125.1). Lineage (GTDB taxonomy): Bacteria > Bacillota > Bacilli > Bacillales > Cytobacillaceae > Neobacillus > Neobacillus drentensis_B. The sequence goes on along the minus strand of NZ_JBALOA010000025.1, from coordinate 1,237 downwards.
TATGTTCCGTTATAACCGCGAAAACGGCTTGTGATCCCATGACTGCTTCGATTGTTGCTTGATGGAGTGATAAATCATTTCCGATAAATAAAATCGATTTCCCCGTCTCTTTCAAAGATCCAGCCCATTCTGCTAACATGACTAAGCGATCCTCTTTAACCGCAAGAAGTTCATTACCTTGAGTTTGGTATAAGCCGGTATAAACTTGTCCCCTTCTCGCATCAAATAAAGGAGAAACATAGCCATCAAAATAACGGCTGACACCTGATGCTAATATTTCAAGGCTTGAAATACCTACCAGTGGAATGTTTAAGGTCCATGCTAACGTTTTAGCAATGGTTACCCCTATTCTTACTCCTGTATAGGATCCTGGGCCTTTGGCTACCACAATCTTAGTTAAATCTGCAGGCACGCGCTCACAATCTTTCATGAGTGTTTGAATAGCAGGCATAATCCGAACAGAATGGTTCTTTTTTAAATTGGTTATATATTCACCTAGTACTTGATTCTCTTCTAAAAGCGCTACTCCTAACGCATAGTTAGAAGTATCAATCGCTAATATGGTCATGAAAAAATCTCCTTACATAATTGCTCGTATCTTTTTCCCTGAGGGACGAATACCACTCTTCTTTGGTCGTCTTCTTCTCTGTACAAGAAGATGGTTAGCCTTTCCGCTGGAAGCTGCTCTTCAATTAAATGTGCCCATTCCACCACCGTGACACCATCGCCTTCAAAGTACTCATCAAAACCCAAGTCTTCATAGGCATCTGCAACTCGGTAGACATCCATATGATATAATGGCAGCTTCCCCTTATATTCTTTAATAATTGTAAAAGTCGGGCTGTTTACCGTTTTCCTGATTTCTAATCCTTGCGCCAATCCCTTTGTAAAAGTTGTTTTTCCCGCACCTAAATCACCTTCAAGTGCAATCACATCCCCAGGCTGTAGGAACGCAGCCAATCTTGCAGCGATTTGGGAAGTCTCTTCCGAATTGGTTGTCTTTCGTTCGAATTGGTTCATTCAATCACCTTTTTATTTTAACATTGTGGCACATATCTTCATTTTACCTTATTTATGTGCAAAAAAACCTTAGGATCTCTCCTAAGGATGCTATTTCATATGTAGTTTACCTGATTTATTACAAATGAGCAAAAAGCTGCTGATTATTAAACTGCATAAAAAAAGACGAAACCTTGTTCCGTTCTAATTTTACAATATAGATGGCGGTCTGGACGGG
>NZ_JBALOA010000024.1:0-77993 GCF_036962125.1 Neobacillus drentensis | reverse complement strand
ACATTTACGGGGCAGTTCACACCAGCCGGCTGTTTTACCGTCTATAAAATAAAATACTTTTGTTAGTTTGTTAAACAATCTTTTTTCATAAAAAGTTATCAATTCTTATTCTAAATTGCAATCCCCCCATTCAGACATACTTTGAAGGATTGGTAAAAACTGCTGGCCAAGATTTGTTAAAGAATATTCTACTCTTGGTGGGACCTCTTTATAAATTTCACGATGTAATAGTCCGTCACTTTCTAATTCTCGGAGTTGCTTCGTTAGCATCGATTGTGTAATATCTGGAAAAATGCGTTTTATCTCCCCAAATCTTCTTGTTTCTGCGGAAATATACCACAAAAGTGACAATTTCCACTTCCCACCAACTATTTTTTGAACTTTGTTTAGTCCACAATCACCCGAATACTTCTTGCTGTGGTCCATATTTTCCCCTCCAAAAATATATATTAAGATCTTAAAAGTGTGTAAAACCTCATTAGTATTGTTTTTAATAGTATGTTCTAAAAATAATCGTACTTGTTTAAAATAGGATACTCCAATAAGATAACAAAGGCAAGACAATATTTAAATTTTACTATATAGATTATGGAGGAATAAAGATTGAAAAAATACAATACGCGTGCCATTATGGCATCCTTGCTTATCTGCGGTTTATTCGGCTTCCTAAGCGAAACTGCCCTCAATGTTGCACTGACTAATTTAATGGAAGTATTCCAAATTTCAGCCGCAACTGCACAGTGGTTAACAACTGGGTACTTGTTGACTATAGGCATTTTAATGCCAATAAGTGGGTTGTTGTTGCAGACGTTTACTACAAGACAGCTCTTCACAGGTTCACTTATCAGCTTAATCGTTGGTACATTAATCGCGGCGCTGGCGTTCAATTTTGAAATGTTAATGTTCGGCCGAGTTTTACAGGCAGTAGGTATGAGTTTTTTGCTCCCACTCTTGTTCAATACAATTCTCGTCATTTATCCTCCTGAAAAGCGGGGGGCGGCAATGGGGTTAGTCGGACTTGTTACCATGTTTGCGCCAGCGACCGGACCGACCATAGGTGGTCTAGTAGTCGGATATTTAACATGGCATTCCATCTTTTGGTTATCACTTCCATTTTTGGTTTTAGGGTTTTTGATAGGGTTGAAGTATTTGGAAAACGTTACGGATGTCACAAAGCCTCGGATAGATTTACTTTCTCTGTTATTGTCAACGATTGGATTCGGAGGAGTTGTGTTTGGCTTTAGTAAGGCGGGCGAAGGAGCTGAAGGTTGGGGTAGCGCAGTTGTGATTACTTCGATCATTGTTGGACTCGTCGCGCTAGTGCTATTCATACTGCGTCAGAACGTTATGAGTGATCCGATGATGAATCTGAGCGTTTTCAAGTATCCGATGTACGTCGTTGGGGCGATTCTAGTAGTGTTATGCCCGATGATCCTGATGTCGAGCATGATTATCCTCCCGATGTTTCTACAGACGGGCGCAGGATTGTCTGCGTTCACTGCGGGACTCATGCTTTTGCCGGGCAGTGCGCTGAACGGTCTCCTTTCCCCGCGTATGGGGCACTTGTTCGATAAATATGGGCCAAAATGGCTCGTTATTCCAGGATTCGCTATCGTTTCAGTCATGTTATGGTTCTTTACTACCCTATCTCCTGCTTCTTCAGTGGCCTTTATGGTGGCTTTGCATATAGGGCTCATGGTTGGGGTAGGTATGATATATATGCCTGCTCAAACGAACGGACTTAATCAATTACCGCCAGAACTATATCCGCACGGTACGGCAGTCTTAAACACACTACCGCAGGTTGCAGGCGCGATTGGAATAGCTGTAGCTGTCAGTATCCTTACGAGGGGGATGGACAAGTATTTGCACGCCTCCTCCGCTCCGGCCACACAGGCCGAAATAGCAAACGCGATGACGGCGGGAGCACAAAACGTGTTCTTGTCCATGATTATCATTGCACTGATTGGCTTGGTCACAGCATTCTTCATTCGCCGTGTTGTAGTCAGCCGTGAAGTGGTGCATTCGCCACATTGATGTTTTGTCAGCGTATCTCTTATCGGTATTTATGAAGAACGTACGAACTAAATGGAAGGAAAAATGGGGTGTCGGTTGGAATTTTTTGAGCTGGTATCATTTTTAACCAACTAAAGGTTCTTGAAAATATCGTAAGCAGGAGGATTCATTAATGAATAATAGAATATGTGAAATACTAAATATAGAAAAACCGATTATACAGTGCCCAATGTCTTGGGTTATTAATGCCGAATTTGTTGCAGCGGTAAGCAATGCTGGTGGATTAGGATTTCTAGGTCCAAATGCGGGTCAGATTGAAATAACTCGTTCACCCGAAATTAGTGAGGAAAGAATGAGAAGTGAAATACAAAAAACAAAATCATTAACGAATAAGCCATTTGGAGTATCTGTGCTCGTAAATCGTGATTTAGCATTCACATGGCCAATTTTAGAAGCAGTGATTGACGAGAAAGTTCCCGTTGTTCATGTAGGCGGTATGCTGGATGATAGAATCTTTAAACCATTAAAAGAAAACAATATTAAAATTGTTTATAGACCCCTTACTCCTACTATTGAAGATGCAAGAGCTGCAGAAGAATTTGGAATAGATGTTTATGTAGCGACTGGATTTGATGAAGGTGGTACGGTTCCAGAACGAGTTATTGGAACATTTTCGATTGTTCCAATGATTGTAGATGCTATAAATACTCCTGTAATGGCAGCTGGTGGTATTGGAGACGTTAGAGGAGTGCGTGCTGCATTTGCTTTAGGCGCTGAAGGTGTTTATGCTAGCAGTGTCTTTATTCCAACAAAAGAAAATCCAGCAGCAGAAAGCGTGAAACAAATAATTGTAGATGCTACAGCAGAAGATTTACTAATGTTTCGTACTTTACCAGCATACTATCGGTCTTTACCTACTAAATTAGCGAATAAACTAGTCGAAATGGATAAACAAGGTGCTAGCCGTGAAGAAACAGCAAAAATGATGCGTGGATCAATTGGAATGCGTATCGGTATGCTAGAAGGCAATACAGACGATGGCTATATTTCTATAGGTACTGGAATTACGCCAATTAAAGAAATCGGAACTGTAAAAGAAGTGGTTGATACATTAATGCAAGACTTTAATTAATATTTAGTGAAGGAGTGATTCGTATGGAAACAAAGATTAATATTGTAGCCCTATCAGGAAGTAATCGAAAAAAATCATCCACTCAAAAAGCACTTAATAGCCTAAGAAAATTCATGCCCAACCATGTTGAATATGAAATATACAATGGTATTGAAAAACTTTCGCATTTTAATCGTGAATTAGATAATGATAAACCACCATTAGAGGTGCAAGTATATAGAGAATTACTTTCAAAAGCAGATGGAGTCATTATCTGTACACCTGAATATATAAAGGGTGTACCTGGTGTCTAGAAAAATGCCTTAGAATGGTTGGTTTCGTCTGCTGAGCTTTATACGAAACCAGTAGCGGTTATCACATCTTCATGTGATGGGGAAAATGCTCATCAAGCATTACAACTCAATTTAAGTATGTTAAATGCGAATGTATTCGATGGTGGAGCATTATTAATTTCTGGAGCAAACAGTAGATTGAACGAAGACGGGGAATTTGTAAATAATGAAGTTAATTCCTCACTAAAGTTATTAATATCTAAATTGCTAGAAGAAGTCAATAAGAAAGGTTCTTTTTGAGAAGCAGTGTTTTAGATAACAAGCCTTTTACAACGAAGCGAAGACGTACTTATTCCAAATGGATAATAGTAATATACGCGACAAATTAGTAAAAAAATCAACAGAAGAACTGTCATTGCTGGGTAATTTCCAGAGGGTTAATTAGCAAATTAAGCATTATTTAGTTTTCTTGATCTACTCCCAAACGTGAAAGGATTTGCTAAAAAAATACTTAAATTGAATTACAAGGAGATATAGAAATGAAGAATCAATACAATACGCGTGCCATTATGGCAGCCCAGGTCGCCTAATGTTGCTAATCTAAAATTTTGTCAAGAAGAGCATTATAAATATTATTTATCGAGGAGAACTGTTTATGTTAAGTTGGCAGGCACATTCTTTAGGAAAAGCAGAAGAGGTTGTAAAAAAAATAGTAATTCCATTACCGGAGCCCCAAGAAAACGAAGCTAGAATAAAAGTTCTGGCTACCATACTGGGACTACCCGATAAAATGATGCTGGATGGAACTTATCTAGTCATCAAAAAACTCCCTATTTCATTCGGCCAAGAGATCGTAGGGATTGTAGATAAAGCTGGCCCTGGATATCCGTTTAAAGAAGGTGATCGTATCATCGGAGGTGCAAATTTCCATGTGGGTTTAGGAGGGTTAGCGGAATATTGCATAAGTCCAGGTGACAGCGCTATATTGGCACCATCAACGCTTTCAGATGATGAAGCGGCTAGTTTCTTAGGGTCATTTCATGTCGCATATGTCGGCCTAGTTAACCGTGCAGCACTAAAATCCGGGGAAACGTTACTTGTATTAGGCGGGGCAGGCCGAACTGGATCAGCAGCCATTCAATTAGGCAAAGCACTTGGTGCAACCGTCATTGCCACAGCGAGGGCTAAAAAACAAGAAGAGTTTTGTCGTGCTCAAGGAGCAGACTATGTCCTTAATCCAGCAGAGCAAGGGTTTGATGAAACCATTGATAGGTTTACTCAGGGTCAGGGTGTCAATGTAATTTATGATACGGTTGGTGGTGACTTGTACACCAAGGCTGTAAATAGCATTGCCTTAGGAGGGCGAGTTGTACTAATCGGATTTGCGAGTGGAACCTGGGGGCAGCCTGATCCATTGCATATCCAAATTAAAGGCTATTCTGTTACAGGTGCACTTCACACAATTCGCTCAGAAGAAGAACGTACCGAGAGTATCAAGGTTTTAGATAATTTGGTGGAAACAGGAGAAATAAAACCCCCACCTACCTCTGTTTATGCATTTGATAATGCTCCGGATGCTCTCGCCTCTCTTCGTGAACGACAATTAGAATTAGTCGTTGTAAGAGGAACCTAACTGATGTCATCACATATATTTAGTACCTTGACTTACTCCATGTTCTAAGGACATAAATATATATCTTTACACGTAAAAGTTCAGTTTAAATGGTGTTGCTTGGAAATTCCTAATTCTCAAAGCGTATTGGGGAGTAGATAATATAAGTCTAGTTGAGTTGAATAACAAAGTTAAACAAATGGATGCGTTGTTCCAAATAACGTGGTAGTTTAATTGAAGAAGTAAATTTAATCGATATATTTGTAAATAGTATCCTTGTTACACCTACTATATTGACAAATATCTATTTCATATATAGTATTAATAGTCCTGTCAACAGAATGTTGACGTTTAGGGAACTTTGAAAAGTTCATTCTTAGAAAAAGGGTGGATAAGTTGAATAAAGAGCAATTAATGGAAAGTGCACGTAAGATGAAAGTGAAAGCATACGTACCATATTCCAAATTTCCAGTTGGAGTAGCATTATTACTAACTGATGGTACTGTAATTAATGGAGTAAACGTAGAAAATGTTTCACTAGGTGCAACCAATTGTGCTGAGAGAACGGCTATTTTTACCGCAATAACAAATGGTTATAAAAAAGGTGAGTTCCAGGCTATAGCTGTCGCAGGTGATACGGTAGATTTTCTTCCGCCTTGCAGCATTTGCAGACAAGTTTTAGCAGAATTTTGTTTACCTGAAATGCCAGTTTATTTAACTAACGAGAAAAAAGATATATTAGAATTGTCCTTAAAAGAATTGCTACCTTACGCATTTACAGATTTAGAAATGTAAAAATAGAAAAGGGTTATTGGACTAACTCATTGGTGGCAGAGTCAATTTAAATAGAAAAGTCGATTCCCTAAGACTGGGAGATCGACTTTTTTATAGTTTAAAGCCTCATTATCGTTGGAAATCCCATGTTCCTGACCTTTCTTAAAGGAACTCAACTTTATCAGTAAACCTTTAAGTTTGTGATTAGATTCACTTAAACTATCGAGTGCTTATGTTAAAGATGGGATAGCTGCGGCGATCCGGTTTTCTTGTTGATTTAACGGAGCAGTTTTGCTTAACAAGATTCACTCAAAATAAATGATTAACTTAAGGTGAAATTTAGTCGGTGGGGAGGTTCATTTATCATGGATAAAATAATTAAGAGTTTTTTAGAAACAAAATACAATATCAAGACTTTTATGATGGGATAATCGATTTTATAACAAATAATAATATCATGAATGGTGAGTATGAGTGCAATGAATATGTAATAAAAAAAATGGACCATACAAACTTTATTATTTTTCTAGAGTACACATTTCCTGATGAAAAGAACCCTAGAATTATCCCTAGTTCTACATCAATTTATAGGGATGACTTAATTCAAGTGATTAATGAATTTGCCAAAAAGCAAGGCTTTGACTTAAGAGATTCTTATTAAGCAAACAGCGGGCAAGAGTGAAATAAGCAACGCATTCAAGATGCGTTGCTTTATTTATATTTAAAAGTACTTCGTATATAATTGCTGCCTGATACTTCCACTTAACTGGGCATATATCCGGGTAGTTTCACTTTTCTCATGACCTAATAAGCTTTGAATAACATCGAGCGGTGCTCCATTATTCAATAAGTGGGTTGCATAGCTGTGCCTCAGTTGGTGCAGATGAATGTCTTTGTTAATGCTAGCCTGGTTTGAAATCCGCTTAACAATGTATCGCATCTGGGCAATGCTTATTCGGTGAGGATCCCGTTCTGTGACAAAAATAGCAGTGTCCCTGTCTAAACGACTATCAAGGTATCGTTTTAACCAAATTTCGCATCGGATATTGAAATAGACTTTCCTTTCCTTATCGCCTTTACCTCTTATTATGGCTGATCGGTTCGACCAATTAATTCTTCCTCTGTCCAAGGAAATAATTTCTCCTATTCAGCATCCTGTGGAGAACATGAATTCAAACAGAGCATTTTCCATGGGGGAACAACAGGCTTCCCGTAAATGTTCAATTTCCATTTCGGTCAAAAATTTAGGAATTCGTTTCCCGGTTTTAGGTTCTTTTATTTTAGCTGCAGGGTTTTGGGGGATATGTCCTTCTTCATGAGACCATCGAAAAAATGATTTCATAAAACGAATTCTATGAGCCAAACTTGCAGGCTTGAGGTTTTCGCTTGATTTTGCTAAGTAAGCTTTTAATTGGTATGTAGTGACTGCTTCGAGTTCAGCATCTTTAAAAAAACGGATAAATAAAATGGATTGTAGTTTGTATGCCTTTAATGTTTGAGGTGAAAAGCCTTCAATTCGTTTGTCAGCTTCGTACATGTCCCATGCTTTAGATAATAACAATTTCATCTCTCCCGATTTCTTTTTTACAGGAATTATTGACTCTAATGACGAAATTGAAACAGCAGTTGTTATTAAAGGAGCAATTTTGCATACATTAATCTGTAATATTTTGTATAGAATTCGAATATAAGCTATGAAAATCTCCTCAAACCATCTTCCCCCTAATGATTATCAATTAGTTGGTATTGTAGCCTATCTGGAAAAAATGAATAGGGAGAGTTGTCATCCAAGGAACAATTAAATGGTAAGGCAATATGGAGCCTCCTAAAAATAGAAACCTTGGGGGAGAATTGAATTATTTATCTATGATGAAAAAAATCGCTTCTTTTCGCCATTAATGAGGAAAGCAAGTATCATTAATATGTAGTTTTATTTATAAGTGCGAAGAGGAGATTAATTTTGAATGAAGTTAACTATTGACTATTTTAAATTATTGTATAATGTCGCAAAGGAAGAAGATCCCACTTGTATTAACGGAGAGTTCTATATAACAAGCAAGGAAGAACTACTGGATAAAGTAGTTAGACCTATGCATCAGTTTAAAAACAACAGGTCTATGGACATTATTTGGGAAGGTGAAGGTCTATATCATATCTGGCACAATAAAGGAAAATTTCAAATTCTTAATAGTATCCAGATTTTTGAAAAAATAACAAAAATGAATCACAAAATATACTTGGGAGATGAGGTAGAAATTAAAAAAGCCATTGAAGAAGAGTTCAAGAATATAAATTTAAATTATCTATATCTGGTCTGGGAAGTGGATCAAATAGCACAGCTTACTGGTAAGTATAGGGATTTAATTTTATTAGATTCTCACTACAGTAATCGAGTACTTACTGACTCTGAGGTTTTTGAATTGCTAGAGTTTTCTAATCCTGATGCTCATAATTATCGTGTCTATGAAATAAGAGAGTTAGAACCCGAAGATTTAGCTGAATACTTTAGACAGAAAGACCTTGCCCACCTTATACTGTAAAGGTTCCATAATGTGGCTCTTGCACTAACGGTCCAGGTTAATGAAAAGTGCTGTTTGTTATTTGTTCAACAATCGGGCGCTATTATTGAATAAGCAGGATAAGAAACAGCTTTATTTACTGCGCAGTACAACGATACTATTCAATAGAAAAATTGTATTTAATACGGGAGCACTTTTTGATTAATTATTAAATAAATAGGTAAACACCACTACATCAATATGTCTGCGACCAACACTCAAGCCATGTGGAATGTGGAAACATTGATTATAATTCTATTGTTATAATTTTACACATAATGGTATTTTTTCTATAATTAAGCTGTAAAGGACGAACGAAAACTATTACGGTGATTGAACATTAACTGTGTAAGTCGTCAATTCAACGCTGATATTGACTATGATTGATCAGAATGATTGAGGGGATTATATAGGACAGTCTTCAAAACTGCTTGAGACCTGCAAGCCAACTCTGGTGAATTTTATTCCCATAAAGTTCCGCTAATACTGACTTTTTAACATTTTTAATGGCGAAAAATGACAGTCACTGTTCACCAATTATTAGCAATATGAATTTGAGCCCATCTCGAATGAGAAGGGCTTTTATTTTTTGAAAGAAGATGTGAAGACTTAGATTGATTTTAAAATTTATAAGCTAGCAAGTTCTACTTTTTTCAAAGGTAATAAATTATTATTAGAAAGGCGTACCTATTTCAAGCATCTATATTAAATTGAGGGAGGGGAATTGTTAATTAATGTTGATAATAATCATCAAAGGACTTGTAACTGGTTACCAACCCACGGTTGACTGCCTCCCATAGATAAAGGGAGGCAAGTGAATGATATGGTTCCCATTTTAGCCCTTTTTCTATTAAAGCCTTTTTTCCATCCTCAGTACTATACAACCATTTGGCTCCACGTTGTAAACCTACATCTAGTATAGATAAAACATCTTCTCGGCGCAGGGAGAAGATTAAGAACATTTCTGCAGTCCATGAGCCTATTCCTTTGACACTTGTTAGAGTATTAATTACTTCACTGTTACTTAATTCATCCAGAGTTTCTAATGTAATTCCTTTATTTAGCACTTTTGCAGATAGATCCTTTATATACTTAATTTTTTGATATGATATACCAATCTTTCTAAGTGCCTCATCAGAGAGGAATATTACTTTTTCGGGAGTAATAGTCCTTTTTGTTAAATCAATAAAACGACGGTATATTGTTTCTGCTGCTTTTATTGAGAGTTGTTGACCAATGATTAATTTTCCTAGTGACAAATAATGATTGTCCTGTTTATGTAATTTTAATTCGCCAATAAGGTCAATCAGCTTACCAAGAACGGGGTCATTTTTCTTTAAAATATCTAACTTTTCTCGCATCACATCACCTTTTTCTAATGTAGTATATTACATTGTATTAAAAATCTAGGATGGTTGCTTAAGAATCAATAAATGCCAGGCACAATCGAAAAAATAGGATGGTGCCTGGTATATTTTTGGAACCATCCCCGTGGATCCCGTGGAGTTTTTGTCAGAAAATTCGCATGTTAGGACATCTCTCTTAATAAAGTAGATATAGACGGGTGTAACAGGCCTTTTAGCTGAGTAACATCCGGGAAGTTTCGTATGGCGGTATTAAAGAACCCGTGGGCTTTTTAAGTTAGATGGGAGGGGTTTAATGTTTCATATTGTAGCCTGTATCAAGCAAGTGCCTGACACTAAAATTATTAAGATGAATCCAAAAACAAACACTATGGACCGGAGGACAGCACCTGCTATTTTAAATCCGTATGATGCTCATGCCGTTGAAGAAGCCGTTCGTTTAAAGCAACGATATGGTGGGACTGTTTCAGTTGTCACGATGGGTCCACCTCCAGCTGTTTCCGCTATAAAGAAGTGTATTGAAATAGGCGCGGATGAGGGGTATTTAATCACGGACCGCCGGTTTGCGGGTGCCGATACATTGGCTACGAGCTATGCTGTGACAAAGGCGATTGAAAAAATTGCAAAAACCAGGCCCGTCGATTTGATTATTTGCGGAAAAATGTCCATCGATGGAGATACCGGGCAAGTCGGACCCGGAATAGCAAGAAGGCTCGATATTCCACCACTCACTTCTGTGAACAACGTCGTGGAAATCAATTTAGAAGAAGGATATGCCGTTGTCCATCGCAAGCTGGAGGATGGATATGAAGTCGTCCAATCCACCTTGCCCTGTTTATTTTCCGTTGAAAAAACCATTAATGAGGTGCCATATTCTCCGATGCCGAACATGATCAAAGCTGCCAGATACCAACCACATATCTGGTCTGTTGATGACATTGAAGATGTAGATATCAAGCAGCTTGGTTTAAAGGGATCCCCAACAATTGTTTCCAAAGTATGGGCTCCCGGGAAGCCTGCAGGGGGAACATTTCTTGAAGGCAGCCCAACAGCACAAGTAGAGCAATTGCTTCAGGTCCTGCTTGAAAAGAAGGAACTGTTTGTAAGTAAGGAGGGGATGTAATTGGATTTTAGCGAGTACAAAGGTGTTTGGGTCTTCATTGAACAAAAGGACGGAGAGGTTGCCTCCGTATCCCTTGAATTATTAGGTGCTGGTAGAAAATTGGCTGATAAACGGGGTGTGGAACTAGCAGGTATTCTCATCGGGGAAAATGTTAAACCTTTAACAAAGACCGTTTTTGAATATGGAGCAGATACCGTGTATGTCTATGATCAACCCCTCTTTAAGCATTACCGGACCGAGACCTACATGAAGGCGCTGCTAGAGTGCAGTGATAAATATAAACCGGAAATTATCCTCTATGGGGCCACCTCAACGGGAAAAGACCTGGCAAGTGCAGTAGCCACCGATCTGCCGACAGGGTTGACGGCGGATACGACGGAGTTGGATGTGGAAGAGGAAACGGGGTTACTCCTTGCAAGTAGGCCAGCGTTTGGCGGAAATATTATGGCGACCATTTTATGTAAAAAGTACAGGCCGCAAATGGCGACAGTACGCGCCAAGGTCATGAAGGCGCTGATCCCGGAGGTGGGGAGAACAGGCAAGGTCATCGAAGAAACCGTTTCACTAAAGGAAGAAGATATCCGGACAAAAGTCTTGGAAATTGTAAAAGAAACGGTTAAAAAGGTAAGAATCGACGAAGCGGACATCGTTGTGGCCGGAGGAAAAGGCTTAGGCAGCTACGAAGGATTTCAGTTAATACACCGGTTGGCAGAAACCCTTGGAGGAGCCGTTGGTGCGAGCAGGGATGTGGTGGAAGCGGGATGGATTGCTCATCCACATCAAGTAGGGCAAACCGGTGTGACGGTAACGCCAAAGATTTATTTTGCGATTGGGATTTCTGGTGCGATTCAACATATTGTGGGAATGAAAAATTCTGGTTTAATTATTGCCATTAATAAGGACAAAGAAGCTCCTATCTTTCAGAACTGTCATTATGGAATTGTTGGCGATGCCTTTGAGATCGTTCCTGTCCTAATCGAACAGTTTAAGCATGCACTTTCTAGTGAAAAGGTGATGAAGTAAGTTAACGCTGAATTATTACCATTATTCCTCTGTCATTCGTGAGTGAATTCTTCCATTTTCTTTACTCCAATAAGGAGTAAAGTTTTTTTTTATGCTATAATTAGTACCAGATAATAATACTAACTGATAGGTTTTGGTCCTGTTAAACAAAATTAATACGCCTAAACTGGAGATAATACTATGTTTATAAATAACAAATTAAAGTCACAAAGTGTCTCTGCCTATTTTAAGTCACTGGGTATCAAAAACTACTTTACCAAAGAAGACTTTTGGAGGCACGTAACCGAGGTTGACTCCTTCTTGGCTAAGGAACTCCAACCCATTATGGAGCGCAAACTAAAAGGGAATCTTTATGAAGTGAAAAACCGAACACTGCCCTTCAGTTTGGCAGTAGAATCATGGACGATGAATTTCCATCAGTCTTTGCTCAACTGGATCTGTCAGCAAACTCATTTAAAGCCGAAGCGGATTTTGGAAATTGGCTGTGATAATGGGTTGCTGTCTTGTTGGTACGCCTCGATTTTTCCAGATGCGGAGATCGTTGGCATTGAACAGTGTGGAAATGGAATTCAATGTGCACAGCAGTTGGCAAGGCAGCAAGGGCTTAATAACGTGAGTTTTTACCAAATGGATTTTATGGAGGTAACTGAGCACTTTTCCCTGAATTCTTTTGATTTCATCATTTCATCACGGACCTTTCATGAGATTATGGGGCCTATTATGATTTCAAAATATTGGTCACTTCCAGAATACATGAAGGAGAATCCAACCTATGGTGACAGTCGTTATTTAGAAATAGTCTATCGTTTGTTAACCCAGGATGGATTGTATCTCTCTTGCGAACAATTGAAAAATTCCGCAGACCTCGGAAGGTGGGCGAATGTGCTTCAGGATGCAGGTTTCCATATTCAATGGGATGACAGTGGTACCATCGAATACCATGAAATAGGAGTAGATAGGCTGTCTCCTGTGATTGTGGCGACAAAGAGGGAGACCAGTCTTGAAACCTTGAAAGGTATGGAACAACTATATACGAAAGATTACCCACTTGTATTTGAGGAAGGAAGGTCCTATAAAGGAGGGACAGCGGAGTTTGCTTATCAACAGCTGGGGGAGAAAACATTCTTCACAGGGATTCAATTAAAAGTGATGAACCATTGGCATGTGTTTCGACTTGAGCTTTGGGAGACAGATAGGTTTTTGCTTGTCTATAACTATGGAAATATGGGGTATCATAAATTGGGTATTTTACCTGCCGCCGCATATGAAGAGGCACACCGGTTGATGGAGGAGGCGGTTGGGGAGTTCGGTCACCTTGGTCCGTTTGTTCGGTATCACACCTTGGATGAACGACCAGAATAGCAGTTAGTTAGTTTTTACTCCTTATTTTTTGGAGGTAGCAACTTATTCCTATAAGAAGTAAATCCTGGTTTTAGCCGAATTGGAAAAATTGTATTTGAATTACCTAAGGAGGTAACAGAATAAAATAATTTGAAGAGTATTAGGAAGATGGATTGGGTTCGAAACTCGCTACAAATCCTAAATGACATTAGCATATAAATTGTTTCATAAAGAACTAGCCAATAGTGTCAGCACTTTACACATAGGTAATAACAGGCACCAACCCTTTTTTTTCTCATATACATGAAAAGATTTATTGATAAAAGAAAGGGGGAGGCTGCATTGCACCCAAATGATTCCTACCAGCCTTTTTATCCATATTACTATGATTACAGACAAGGACTATTTCAAAAAATTCTTGCTTGTTATCAGCAACAGCGCTGGATCAGATTATCCTTCCGAGATGGAACAACTGTTGAAGGTTTTATCAGGACCTATAATCCTTTAAGAGGAGTATTAATTTACGTTTCGATGCAAAAGAATGTAATTTCTTGTGAAGGTGTGAGGGTGGATACACTTCAAAAAGCACAGAATTACATGGGCAAAAGATCTACATTGTCACTTCCAAACAATATTAGCCTATCTTTTACCATAGATGGTGTTGATCAATCTCAAAATATTGCTGGATGGGTGAATATAAATGAACTTATGTCGGTATCTGGACAGGTAGTTGATGCAAATTGTATTTAGTTGGGATGGACTTGCAACATAAAAATTTTTAACCATCGAAAAAAGGAAGCACATGGAACGTGTGCTCCCTTTTGTATTTACGCCCTTAAAACTCTACTTATGATTCTAGAAAATGAGGAAGCAAACTTTTTAGGTCTTTTAAGTACCTTTTCATAATCTAAAAAATGGTTAGTTCTTAAGCAGTTTGTTGTTTATTTCTTCTAGTTTGTTCAACCTTTTTATTAGATTTTGATTTCTTTGATTTAGACACTCTGAAGAATAGGATTAAACCTGCTGTAAACATAAGAGTCCACACAAGTGCAAATGTATTACCGCTAAAATAGATTCCTACTACAGGGATTAACAGGAATACGATACTTTTTAAATAATAATTTACTTTAGGGTTTACGGCCATCAATACTGAAATAGCAACTAGCAGCGAAGGGATGAGGTGATTACCCAAAAAGGAATGATTCATATAATTTACATAGAAGTAGTAGCCAAAGGATCCTATAATGGATACTAAGGAAAGATAAAATCGTATAATCGGATTCTTATAAAAGAGAATCCAGACGGCAATAAAATTTATTCCTGCACAAATGCCAGCTACATATACTATCTGAGTAAAATTACTTATAGGATTTCTTGCAAAGTCCATAATATATTTGAAGTTATAACAGACTACTCCTATTACAAGGATTTTAAAGAGAAGTTTTACCCAAGACAGCTCCAATTTCTTTTTCTTTTTTGACAATCGGAACCTAGATAGTGAGTTTCCTCCCGATTTGCTGGCAGTAACTGTGTTTTTCTTTTTCCTACCCAAAAACCATTTTTGAAATCCGCTATCAACTAGTTCCTCATCAGGTTCAAATCTACTAGTGTAATCGCTAGTCTTATATTCTTCTTGGTCATTGCCTTTTTCAATATGTTGTTCTGACTCAGAATTATGATTCAATTTTATATTCACCTCAAGTATTTTTTTATATTATACCTTATTTTAATATATGTAATAATTACAAGCTCCTTTTTATATTCCCATTGCTTTTGTTGATAAAAAAAATAGGAAGTGATAAAGGAGGGGGTAGAATATACACCTCATCGTTTTGGTAGGAGTTTTTCTAAGTTTGCCACCATATATGGTGAAAAACGTTACAACTGTTTGATCTCCATGTTGATCCGGGTAATCGCCCGAAACGATCAGTAAATGAAGGGGCTGATATTTTTAGAACTTTCGTCGTGCAGAAATTTTAATATTAGTATAAACATATAGGACGTAACAGTTTATATTTGTTTACTGGAATTATAGAATAAAGGGTGCAGGATAAAATGAATCAATAGAAGGAAGTGCTCGCCGTGGATCAAAAGTTCGCAGGTCATACTTTGTTACAATCTGTCCCATTTGGAAAAGAAATGTTAGCTAGCCGGTTAGTGATGGCCCCAATGACACGAATGTTTTCGCCAGATGGTGTCCCAGGAGAAAATGTTGCACAATATTACCGCAAACGTGCCGAGAATGGGATTGGGCTCATCATAACGGAAGGGACAGCGATTAATCACCCAGGTGCAGTCATGAGCCCCGATATTCCTCGTTTTTATGGGGAGGAGGCCTTAAATGGCTGGGCAAATGTATTGAATGAAGTCCACCAAGCAGGCGGCAAAATCATTCCACAATTATGGCATGTAGGGGCTGCCCGAAGAGCAGGCAGTGAACCAAATATTGAGGCTCCTCCTGTCAGTCCGTCTGGATTTACGTTAAAAGGCCAGAGAAATGAGAAAATAAAGGCTCTAACGAAAGAAGAAGTGGTTGAACTGATTGATGCATACGCCGCAGCAGCAGCAAATGCAAAGCGCATCGGCTTTGACGGAATTGAGTTGCATGGTGCACACGGATACTTAATTGATCAATTTTTTTGGGAACTAACGAACAAACGTACAGATGAGTATGGCGGGGATTTAGGAGAACGAACCAAATTCGCAGCAGATATTGTTCGGGCTTGCCGGAAAGAAGTCGGGCCTGATTTTCCAATTGTGTTTCGTTATTCACAGTGGAAAGGAACCGATTATCAAGCTAAATTAGCTAAGAACTCTAATGAGCTGGAACAATTGCTTACTCCATTGGTTGAAGCTGGTGTAGATATTTTCCACTGCTCTACAAGACGAATCTGGGAACCTGAATTTATAGAGGAAGATCCATCATTAACCTTGGCCGGGTGGACTAAACAAATTACCAATAGACCAACGATTGCGGTCGGTTCTGTTGGAATTAACCGCGCCTTTCTGAGCAAACAGGATCATGATCATGTAACAATAGAAGACAATCTCAAAATTGTCGATGAAAAAATCAAAGTAGGCGAATTTGACTATGTAGCCGTTGGCCGTGCCATACTAGCTGATCCAGAATGGGCAGTAAAACTCAAAAATGGTCATCTCAATCAAGTCGTGCATTATACGAGGGAATCGGAGAAATCCCTTATTTAATTAAGATTTTCTAACTTAAGAGGCTAAATCCACATATAAAAATAGAGTAATACAAAACAAAGGCCCATCGAAGAGATGGGCCTTCCTTTATCTATTTACCTGTTAATGCTGAGTAAGCATTTGCTTCACCATTTCCAAAGAATTGATCATGACCTGGTTCCGTAATGTCTAAAATGATGCCAATATAGATATTTTGCTCATCTGATGTAAAGCTTTACCGCACTGGGGGACTGACCCTTTTTTCCGAGTAATATTTGTTATTGTTAAATAAGATTGGGTGCGGATTTTATCGGAATTCCTAGATTATTGTAAAACGATTATTATTTACTACTATTTCCAAGTTTGGAATAATATAAAGGTATCACTTTTCAAAGGGGGAGTTTTATGTTTCGTCGTAAATCGATTATCACGGTACTAGCGACAGGTATGCTTTTATCATCAGGGGTAGTGTATGCTCAGACAAATGGTGCCCCTAATGCACAAGCAGACACCGCTTTTGATAACAAGGTTATTAAAAAAATTAACGCAGAGAATATGTACAATACGATTAAGTATCTATCAGCAGTCCCTAGGGAAGCTGGGACTGAGGGAGAGGTTCGTGGGGTTGAGTACATAGAAGGCCAGTTTAAGAGCTTAGGTCTCGAAACTAGAAGAATACCGTTCCCAATCTATGATTATCGGACAAACCGTCAATTGGCTGAAGTTGACGGAGTCAATTTAAACGGGCGTGCCTTTAGCGGAAGTGGAAGCGGAAAAGTGACAGCAGATCTTGTAGATGTAGGGCTAGCAAAGGATGTACAAGTTGATTTGACTGGTAAAATTGCTTTGGTGGGACGCGGTGATATAACATTCGTCCAAAAAGTTCAGAACGTAGTTGCTAAAGGTGCTGTTGGGGTACTAATGTATAACACCAGTAATTCTAATAACTTCGGCCAAGCAGAAGGACAAGTTCCTGCTATAGCGATTACCCAAGCACAAGGGAAGGCGTTAGTTGAAAAATTAAAGAACGGTCCTGTTATAGCTACCTTAGATGTCGATATCGAAAAAATCGAGAAAACTTCCTATGTGGTTGAGGCTAAATTAAAGCCAAACAAGAACAAGGACACAGGACAGATTGTTACGATTGGTGCACACCATGATTCTGTTCCAAATGGACCAGGAGCCAATGATGATGCTTCCGGAGTCTCAGCAGTACTCGAGCTAGCAAGAATTTTTGTGAATACTCCAATTGATACAGAAATCCGCTTCCTAACATTCGGTTCGGAAGAAAGAGGGATGGTGGGGTCGTCCTTCTACGTTTCACAGCTTCCACAAAGTGATATAGACCGCATGGTTGCCCACTTCCAAATGGATATGATTGGCGGGGCAGAAGCAGGAGAAGATCATCCATTAGGCGGGCTGATCATGTATACCATTGACGGTCAGAAGAATCTTGTTACAGACTTAGGAGCTTCCTCCTCATCTAGGATGTATGATGTAGCAGTGCCGTATGGACAGTTAGGAAGAAGTGACCATCAGCCATTCCATGACGTGGGCATTCCTTCTGCTCTATTTATTCATTCACCTGTTGAACCTCAATATCACAAACCAACAGATACGCTTGAACATATCAGTAAAGAAAAGCTGCAACAGGCTGCATCAATCGTTGGAGGATCAGCTTATCAAATCGTTCGTCCAGATACGCCGGCTCTGGATCGTGCCCATGTAGCTCCAGCATCAGTGGAATACAATTTCGAGAATCGCCCAGTAGATTAATAGAATATTAGATAATCAGCAATTCTTTGAAGTTGCCTGCTTTTTTAAAATAGAAATTTTAGGGTCAGTCCCTCGGTAATCTAAAGCTTTACCGTACCGGGGGTCTGACTCTTTTTTCTCGTTTTGAATTAGAATATGCAATTATGTGATATATTTCACAAAATGTTCAATTTTAAAATGGTAACAGAATGGTATATCAGGGTATATTATCACTACAGTCATGTTGTTTATATTACTAGGAGGACTACAATTGAAAAAGATATTTCAGATACTATTATTATTAGGGCTTATTATGACACCTATATTTGCACAAGCACATGTGAAGTGGTTTACAAATGTAGTTCCACATAAGGAGTCGATTGAACATATATTATCACCAGTGTTCCTTGTATTAACACTAGTTGCAGCCACGGTTTTAGCTACATTAACGTTGATTATCCCGAAAATGGCTAAATGGGGACCAATAAAAAAAATGGAGGATCGACTCTCCAGTTTAAGAAAGTATTCTAGGCATTTATTAAAATATGGAACTGCCGTTGCGCTGATGATACAAATGGTGAATGGTACTCTTTTTGCTCCGGAGTTTCATGTTGATAGCTCAATCATTACAATAGTAACTTGGGTAACGATTGGATTTTTATTGATTCCGCATCACCTATCGACAAAAATAGGGGCTTCCCTTTTACTTGGATTATTTATTTATGTAACGATTCATCATGGCATTTTCTATATGTTAGATTACGGATTTTATGTGGCGATTATCGGTGTCTTATTGGTTGGAAATACAAAGCTAGAGAAGGCAGGCTTCCCATTTTTATATTTAGGGACTGGCTTATCGCTTAGCTGGGTAGCGGTTGAAAAATGGGTTTATCCTGGGATGGCTTTAGATATTGTCGCAAACCATCATGTGCCAACATTTGGCTTTGAACCGAGTTTGTTTGTTGTTATGGCAGCATTTATTGAATTTGTTGTTGGTTATTTATTAGTGGTCGGTGTCTTAAACCGTGTATTAGGTTTTGTGGTCACAGCTATTTTCATCTCAACCACGATGCTCTTTGGAATGACAGAAGTCATCGGCCATTTCATGATTCACATTGTGCTAATTATCTTCATTATTGAAGGTGTTTCATTCTATAACCCGCCAATTAAAATGCATAAAACGAAAACCGACCAATTTATCTTTGTGTTTTTAAACTTCATTTTTGTTCTTGCAACTTTTTTGTTGATTTACTATCGTTTTGCATAGCCGTACTACAGTTGTTTCGGCTGGGCAGATGTTCTTCTAATGAAACCAGCACCATTCACACTAATTGGATGGTGCTGTTTCTTTTTAAAGAGATAACCTCGC
Organism: Neobacillus drentensis; assembly: GCF_036962125.1. GTDB lineage: Bacteria > Bacillota > Bacilli > Bacillales > Cytobacillaceae > Neobacillus > Neobacillus drentensis_B. The sequence goes on along the minus strand of NZ_JBALOA010000024.1, from coordinate 58,468 downwards.
TTGATTTTGTCACGGTTCACCGTAAGGCAGCTATATATGGTTTTAAGTAGCACCCATTATGGGGAAAATAGGATTAATCTCTCTCTGATACCGTTCAAGACCTCATCCGGCATTTCTCTAACCTTGATATCCCCACCAAGAAAAAGCAGCCAATTGGTTATTTCGGCAATTTCTTCTGCGTTAATAACATTGATAAACGTTTTTAGAACGGCTGTGGTTTGGTATGGATTTGTATAGGAAATGGAAACTTTTAAAGGATGATATTTTTTAAACTGAGCAATTGCCTTTGGACCCAGTTCAAGGACTAGATTGATTTCTTCATCCTGCTTACTGAGTCTTTCCAAAATTCTTTTCTCACTTAGTCTTTGCTTTATAGAGTATGGATCTACATTGGTGAGATTATCAACAGGAATAATTCGTCGCTTCTCTTCGTTTAAGTCAAAGCCTTCAATCAGCCAAAAGCTTTTTTCCCGATACAGGTGTAAGAGATAAATGGGGTAAGACTTTATAATTTTCTCTTCCTCGATACTAACCAATAAATAACGATCCAACAGCAGGAGTTGGATTAGTTTCTCTAACATCGGATGGGGAAGGTCTGATAGATCAAGCAGGTCGGGATTATGGGGATTGGTCCCTTCAAAAAGCAAGATTTGATTTAACAGAACAAGGGCATCTTGCTGGTTCTCTGAGATGAGGCCAAGTAATTTTTCAGCTAGCGACTGTCGACTCTTTAGATAGGGGAGTTGTTGATTCCTTGTCGCCATAAAGGCGATAAACAGAGCTTTGATTTCATTATCTGTAAAGCGAACCGTGGGCAGGACAGAGTTGTTCATGACAAAATAACCCCCATCCCTGCCAACCTCAGCGACTAGCGGCATCCCCATGGCTTCAATTTCTCTGATATCGCGAATCGCGGTTGAACGTGAAATGTTAAATTCCTGCATAATTTCAGTAATGGTAAAGTGGGCACGGTTGTTGATATACCGCATGATGGTATTAATCCGTTCAACTTTTTTCATCGTGACCTCCGAAACAGTATCATTTTTTGACATGATTTAAGGTTATTATAAACTCATCAAGTGAAAAGTGAAATCATTTGATTCAATTTTAAAAAAAGGATGGGATTGAAAATGACAAATTATACGATAGAAGAAAAAGACAGCTTTACTGTGTTAGGTTTTGGTACGGAGCTTAAGAGCGATTACACGGACTATGCTGGTATAACCAAGGAAAAGTCAGACTTTTGGCAGGCCGTCAAAGAAGATGGAAGGCTTGATACGTTAAAGTCCGTAGCCACCAACGACTACATTTTTGCTGTGAATGAAGCAGTGAATAACAAGATGATGCATTATGCCGGCGTAATGACCGAGACTTCGTTGCCAGAAGCAACCCGTATGATCCAATTTCCTAAAGGGGAATATCTTGTTGTCAAAGGGGAAGGGAACACTGCGGAAGAGTTGAGCAATATGCTTACTGGCATTGCTTTCGGTCAAGTCTTGCCAGAAGTAAAGAATGTTGCCTATGTTGGCGGCCCAAATACAACCGTTGAGATGGGGCAGCGAAACGGATTGGTATTTGGTGAAATGTGGATTCCAGTGGTTAAGAAATAAGGAGGGTGGACATGTCCTATATCGTTGATTTTAAAAATGTATCTACGTTGGGTTTAGAGTCTTCACCCGTAGCAGAAGCGCTTGCTGGTTTACGTGCCAATGAAGCCCGTTACTTTATGAACAAATACAAGCATGAATTTACGGTCGAACCTGCTAGCGAAAGTCAAGAAACCCTTGATTATGTGAACCGAATTTTGAAGGAACGTGATATTGAGTTTGCGGCCAAACCTTTAGAAACGTCACTTTTTCAAGTGGAAAATATCAAAATTGCCTACGTGTTTTATGAGGATGGGCTTAGTGTCAATGCCATGTATACGTTGGATGACCCGAAGAAGCGGGCCGTTGGTTTTAAGCTTTCTGACGGGATGGAGATACCAAAGGAGTTAGAGGGGAAGTTTAAGTTTGCCAGGCAGAAGTCTAAACTAGCTGGAACGATTCGGGGTTCGTACTTTGTCATTAAAGGAGAATATTAAAGAAAACAAATACAACAGCACTCTCTAACAAATAGAGGGTGCTGTTACTTTTTTTTACAAGTATCCTCTAGAAGGAAAATTGCTCTTTTGTTTTTCTGTATTTCTAAGTATAAATCGAAAAAAAAAGAACCCAAATAGGGTCCTTTCATTAATTCAAAGTGTTTCTATAAACATAAGGGTCATTGGGCTTTGGAATGGTTTTGTAGCTCGTTACTTTTAAAACAGGAATTTTGGTTTTCATTTGTGGATAATAAACGGTATCCATTGTTCCTGTTACTTGGTACCATTGGTCATTCGGAATGTGTACGTTTTTTGGGAATTGAATCATCATTCCAAAGGCACCAGAGTCAGCGACACAGTGAATGAGCCCAAATCGTAGTAAAAACAGCTGGTTAGGCTGTACTCCTGGACCATTGTAAGTAAAGCCTTTCATGGTCAGAGTTTTCCCTGCAAAAGCCCCTGAAAAATTATACATTACTTCTAACCCGACTAAATAGTCTTTATCCGTTAAAGTAATATTATTTTTTGGAATATAAGACTTAGACTCTTTCCTGACTAAATCCGTAAAGTCAGCTGGGTTCATAAATTTACTCATATCAGGATTAAGAACTTGATGGGTCCCATATCGATTATTTCCGTCTTCTAATGTTGGAAATGAAAACCCTTTGGCATCCACAAGCTGTGAATCAAGAGTTGCCACAGGCAAAACCACTCCAGTAATAGCAGGAATCAGCACAAGAGTGTAGGCCAAGAATTTTTTAATCTTTTTTCCGGCAGCTGGTTTCTTTTTTTCGTGACCATGTTCATGATGGTGTTCATGGTCATGATGATCGTGGCTGCAATCACAATCCTGATCTTTCTCTTGTTTTTCTCCAGAGAACCATAATTTAATTCCCTCGACAACTGTAAGTATCGATAAAATCACAATCATACTCGCAGATAAGAAACTATATTTCATGTTTATATATTTTGAAATGTTTCCTGTTGCATGCAGCATAAAAAACAAATTTGTAGTAAGTATTAAAATAAGGACTCTAAACATCATCCCACATCCTTTACAAGAGAAGTGAACCAATGAATACAAATGAAGAAATTAATGAAACTAATAGAAGAACAAATTTTGCTTTAAAATTCCCAAACATCATCAGTAAATTTTTAATATCTACCATATTGCCAAACACTAAGAAAGAAACGATTGAAGCTTGGGGGAAAAAATTACGAAAGGATGCTGCTACAAAAGCATCTGCTTCCGAACAAACAGATAGGATAAAAGCTAAAGCCATCATAACCAATATAGCCGTCACTGGCGTACCGCCCAGTGTGGTTAATATCCGAGTTGGAACATAAACTTGCATAGTGGATGCAATCAGTGCACCCAGCACTACGTATTTTCCCATACTAAAAAATTCGTCAACGGTGTGGTTAAAAACACTCATTAATTTTTGTTTCGTATTTTGGTGAGAATGGTCATGGGTGTGTAATTCACTATTTTCCTTTAATGGATTCTCCTTTATGACGAAAGATAATACGAGGCCAACTAAAATAGAAACACCAATCGCTAACCCTGCTCGGTAACCAACCATCTTCCAGCTATCACCGAAAGCAATAAATGTAGCGAATAAAACTATCGGATTGATAATTGGGCCAGAAAGCATAAAGGAAATGGCAGCATGTGGGGCGAGCCCCTTTTTTATCAGCCTTGAAACGATGGGTACTATGCCACATTCACACCCTGGAAATAATACGCCCATAAAACTAGCCGCAATAACAGATAAATATCTATTTTTTGGTAGAATTCTAAGTAATGTATTTTCAGAGATAAAAACTTCAATCATTGCAGAAATAAATGCCCCTACGACAATAAAAGGGAATGCCTCGATGACAATACTTATAAAAATGGTATTTAATTGTAATATTCGGTCCATGCAAATTCCTCCTGTGATCAAACACAATTGGTTTCTAAAAAAACATTCCCTATCATATCAAAATTATCACCAATTTGATATGTTTTGATTTTCCATATGTTGAAGATTCAAATACAACCATCCATACAGCAGCACTCTCTATCAAATCGAGGGTGCTGTTACTTTTTTAAGAGTCTACTATTCCCTAGTGGGTAGAGCACTTTAATATTTTAGCACTTAAAGTTGCACTTACAAGAGCTGTAAAAAAAATACTTGAAGGTCATTTAGCACCAGCTACATGTTGTATTTTATTTCCGTGGCATGAAATGGTAGATATTATGAACATTTTGGGATTATGACAAAGAAAAATTTATATTTTTGTATAATAACTAAGATAGTTATTAAATCAAGAGGAGATTTGATATGAAAGTCACATTATTTACAACCTGTATTGTTGATTTCATGGCAATGAATGTTGGTAAGGCCACTGTAGAATTACTTGAAGGTCTGGGGCATGAAATCGATTATCCTAAGAACCAAACTTGTTGCGGGCAACCTACATACAACACTGGGTACGTAGAGAAAACAAAAAACACTATTAAACACTTTATCGAAACGTTTGAACATGCAGAAGTGATTGTTTCCCCTTCAGGTTCATGTGTTTCCTTTGTAAAAGAATATCCACATATTTTTGAAGATGATAAAGAATGGAAAGAAAGAGCCGAAAAAGTGGCAGCAAAAACATATGAATTATCTCAATTTCTAATTGATGTTATAAATGTAGACGACTTTTCTGCGAAACTTCCTGGAAAGGCTGTTTACCACCACAACTGCCATACAGCAAGATTTTTACAAGTGAAAGAACAGCCATTAACTCTTCTATCGAAAGTAGAAGGTCTAGAATTAGTAGATTTCCACAATTCGCGCAAGTGTTGCGGTTTTGGTGGTACCTTCTCCGTGAAAATGGGGGAAATTTCAGCTGAAGTGGCTGATGAAAAAGCTAGATATATCCAAGAAGCGAACCCTGATTATTTGATCGGTGCAGACTTTGCTTGTCTCATGAATATAGGTGGACGTTTAAGTAGACTTGGATCAAATATCCAAGTCATGCATCTTGCTGAAGTGCTGAATTCTAAATAGTAAGGAGTGCCAAAATGGGAATTAAGATTAATGACCAAAAATTCGAGAAAAATCTTGAGAAGAATCTAAACGATGATTTCATGCGTGCGGCCATGGTAAAAGCTCAAGATTTAATTACTAAAAATAGAGAGAACGTGCTATCACAATTGGGAGATGGTAATTTCCGCGAGTGGCAGCAACTATCAGGAGATATTCGTGCCCATGTTCTTGAAAACTTAGATTTCTACTTAAATCAATTCGCTGAAAACGTTGTCAAAAATGGCGGTAACGTCTTTTTTGCCAAGGATGCGAAGGAAGCCTCTGAGTATGTTACGAATCTAGCATTAGAAAGAGGCGTTAAAAAAGTTGTTAAAGCAAAATCAATGGTGACAGAGGAAATTGGACTGAACCATGCATTGATGGATGCCGGGGTAGATGTCAAAGAAACGGACTTAGCTGAATACATTCTGCAATTAGATGACTGGAATCCACCTTCCCATATGGTTGTGCCGTCTTTACATTTAAACAAAACCCAAATTCGTGATGTTTTTGCCGAAAATGGATATACGGGCGAAGATCTTCCGGAAGACTTAGCTGCATTCGCTCGTGCTCAACTGCGTAATGAGTTTGTAACGGCTGATATGGGGATTTATGGATGTAACTTTGCGATTGCTGAATCGGGAGCTATTACCTTAATTAGTAATGAAGGAAATATTGATCTTTGTACAGCTGCACCTGAGTTACAGGTATCTGTAATGGGGATGGAACGTATTGTCGCTACCTATGAAGATGCAGATATCTGTATTAGCTTATTAGGTAGAAGTGCAGTAGGGGCAAAGAATACAAGCTATACGACATTTGTCAACGGGATTACGGAAGAAGGCGCTGCGGATGGAGCGAAAGAATTCCATGTGGTGATCGTTGATAATGGACGTTCTGAAGTATTAAAGTCCCAATTCAAAGAAGTATTACAATGTATGCGCTGTGCAGCCTGTTTAAATGCCTGCCCCGTCTATCGACAAGTGGGTGGACACTCGTATAATGCGATCTATTCCGGACCACTTGGCGTGGTATTAACGCCGCTGCTTGCCGGTTATGATGACTTTAAAGAACTTCCATATATGTGTTCCCTTTGTGGGGAGTGTACAGAAGTTTGTCCATCTAATATCCCTTTACATAAATTAATTCATGAGCACAAGCGTGTATTAGCGGAAGAAAAGAAAGCATCTGCATTCTGGGGTGCGAGTATGTCTGGAGCAGGTATGGTACTAAGCCGTCCTTGGATGTATAAGCTAGGAACAAGTATGGCACCAATGATGACCAAACCATTGATGGTCGATGGAAAAATTAAAAAAGGCGTTAGTGTTCTTAAAGGTTGGACAGACAAACGTGACATGCCGGCAATGGAAAAGGTACGTTTCAGAGATTGGTATGAATCTAGAAGTAAAGGGGAGAAGAAATAATGCTAAAAGGACAAATCTTAAATCGAGAGTCATTTATTTCTAACCTTTCCAACATACTTGGTCGAGACATGCCGAAAGAGGTTGTGCATCCTGAATTTTCAAGCAAACCTCAGCTTGAAATTTATAAAGGCTATACCCAAGCCCAATTAGCGGAAGAATTCCATAAGAATGCGCAAGTGAACAAAGCTGGATCGGGTGGTAAGATTGATTCTGTAATTATTGAAAAAAAAGATCTTGCCAAATTGGTAGCTGAGAAACTAGCGGCACAAGGAACAGGTCCAATTATCGCTTGGAACGATAAGCGTTTTGCCGAATGGGGTCTAAATGATGTATTGAAAGATGCGTATGTTTGGACAGATGAGAAAGGCCGTGAAAATATCGATAAGGCATTGAATGCGTCTTATGGCGTGTGTATTAGTGATCTTTCCATTGCGGAAACAGCTTCTTATACGGTCATTGATAAGTTGGGAAAAGGAAGATCGTCCAACTTCCTGCCGTTAAATTATGTTTGTATTGTACCGCAAAGTACGATTGTTCCTCGTTTAACACAAGGAATGCAAAAACTCCATGAAATGTCCAAAAAAGGAATAAACCCTGCAGCCGTTAACTTTATTTGTGGCTCAAGTAGTTCCTCAGACATTGAGTTAAACAAGGTATGGGGAGTACACGGACCGATTCGTTTATCTTATATCATTGTTTCTGATTTATAATCTATATATGATGAGTTCCAGATTCCTTAATAAGGGTTTTGGAACTCATTTTTTATTTTGCTAGAAATATTGTGAGGTTCCCGTGCCTCTTCTTTTGTTCGGTTTTGGCAGTCCACTTTTCATTCCTGTGATAAGTTATAAATCCGATTTGTTGGAATGAAATTATTTTCCAATGGGTAACCTAAGCGCAAATGCGCGAGGAGATTAGTTATGACCACAGACAAAGCATTAAATCCGATGAATGTAATGAAACCGCAAAATTTAAGTATACATACGTCAAGTGAAACCCAGCCTTTATCAACTTTTGAAATAGGTAAGCTTTGGGCTACCTATATGGGAAACAGTATGTCCATTCAAATCTTAGATTATTTTCTTCAACATTGCGATGATGAAGATATTAGGTTGCTATTGGAGAATGGTTTAGCACTTTCTAAGGATTTCATTCAGAGATTAGAAGGATTTTTAAAACAAGAAGATTTTCCTATACCTAAAGGGTTTTCTAAAGATGATGTCAATCTTGGTGCCCCCCGTTTATACGAGGATGAATTTTACGCTCATTATTTAAAATATGCTGCTAAGGCAGGGATGAGCCTTTACGCAGTAGCAGTTCCACTGATTATGCGGGAGGATATAAGAGAGTTCTTCATATACTGTAATAAATGTACTACCGTCCTTTTAGGACAAATTAATAATGTTTTAGTCGAAAAAAAATTCATTGTAAAACCTCCGATGATTCCAACTCCAAAAGGAATTGATAATATTGATGATCAAAGTTACTTAAATGGTTTTCTTAAAGATGTTCGACCATTACAGGCATTAGAGATCATTCATCTTTGGGATAACGTTGAGAATAATACAACAAGTAAGGCATTATTATTGGGGTTCCATCAAATCGTTAAGGATCAAAAGATAAAGGCCTTGTTTAATAGAGGTTTGAACATGACTGAAAAAGCTGTAAAGCAATATCAGGAAAAACTACATTCCGAACAAATTCAAGCACCATCGTTCCTAGATCATTTGGTGACCACATCTACCTATCCTCCTTTTTCTGATAAAATAATGCTGTTTCACAAAGTGGATATGTTCGCAATGAAGGTAAGGTCATTCGGTAATTCATTGGCGGTAACTGCAAGAAGAGATATAGATATGTTATATATACGAACACTTGTAAACATTGGCTTATTTGTTGACGACGGCATAAATATCTTAATTGATAAAGGTTGGTTCGAATCACCACCTAAAGCGTTTGAGCGGGGTTAAGATACATTGGAACGCTTGCACAAAGAGTTCTCAAATAGCCGTCGCTTCATTTATAATCCATAAATAGTAGACAGGGACGGTAATCCAGCCGTCCCTTTCTACTATTGTGCCAGGTATTTTGAGAATCATTTCCGTCCAATATATAAAAAATGTTGGCTCGTCCCTATAACATTTTCATCTCGACTCAAATAATAACCTATCTCTATCCACTTTTTATATTCGCTATCTTCGAGGGAATTAATTTCTTTTTCTTTACAACATAAGATATTTTCAACTCCAGCGAATACTAATTCTGTTAACTCGAAGCTTTTCATAAATGTTCTCGCTCCCATATAATCCGTAAAGTAAGCTGTTGTAAAACCTTCTAACGTTTTGTTTTTTCCATTTTCTAAATACCCCAGGATTCTATCAACTGACTCGATTGGTGAAACTTTTGATAAATAATCTTGTAAGGGTGCGTAGTTTGAGATAAAAGATGCCACAATTATGCCGTTAGGCTTTAATAACTTTAAAGCACCTTCTACAGCGGTTCGTCTATCTGATTCCTTTACCAAGTGATACAAGGGACCCATGAGAAGAATAACATCATAAGTCTTATCGAGATAATCTAATTCCAACGCATTCCCGTGTATATAATCATTTAATTGAATGCCTATTTCAAAGGATTTTTCTTTAGCAACCTCAATATTGCGCTTAGATAAATCCAGTAATGAAACCCTATGCCCTTTTTCTGCTAAGTACAAAGAGTACCTGCCAGGACCGCCGCCAATATCAAATACTTCCAAGTTCTCTCCTTGTAAATAATCATCAAGGTATCGTTTGGTTATATCGAATTCTATTTTATGTCGCTCAAGTCTCGTCCACTCATCATATTTTGTATCATACCATGCCTCAATCTCCTTCATTGCCTTGTCCCCCTAGTATTTTCACTAATTTGCCAGTTGTATTTTTAAACCATTATATCCCTAGAATAAGCTATAATTTATTTGATATTTGTCTTATTTTTGAATATTAGCAAAAAAATAAACGCATGCATTTGATTTTTTAAGTCTTAGCACAGGGAGAGGAGTACACGATTTATGGAAATTAGAAAACCAAACAATTCAGAATATGAAAAAGTTTTATCCCTTTCACCACAAGCATTATTCGATGGTACATTAGGCGAAGCAAAACTGTCAGATGAAAAAGTCAAACAACTTATTGAACCATTATTGCAGAAAGGAAGCTATTATTTGATAGCAACTGAAGGCGATTATCTAATGGGGTGGATTCTTATCGGAACAAATAAAGACCCATTTACTGAAAAGAAATATGGATTTATTTATGAATTGTTTGTGTTAGAGGAATTTAGAGGAAATGGAATTTCAAAGCACTTGATGGAAAATGGTATCGAACATCTAAAACAAGATGGATATTCAGAGGTTCGTTTAAGTGTCTATGCAGGAAATCAAGCCATTAAACTGTATGAAAAATTGGGATTCAAAAATAGAACCATCACTATGAGTATGCCTATTTAAAAACCATTTTATCGAAAAGATCAACATTAAACCTGAACAGAGCCAACATAAAAAGGCAGGTGTTGAAAATATACATAAGAAAGCGAACTTTTTCTCCTGGATCATTTTCACAAGATTACGAGTATTTGAGGTTTATTCAGCCTTTATTACTGAATTAATCACGATGACGGATTTTTGGGGGGAATTGTGATGAAATATAAGGATCGTATTTTCGAAAAGGAAGGGCGGAAGTTTCCAGGGGCTACCTATTCGGAGGTAGTATTGGCACCTGCTTACGAGCATGCCAAGCAATCTTTCCTAGAGCCGATGCTGGCCATCCATAAAGCCCACCTAATTATGTTGGTGAAAAAAGGATTGCTGCAGGTGAGTGAAGCTTCAAAAATTATGGAAGGGATTTGGGCACTTGATAAAGAGGCACTTCTTCAATCGACCTATGATGGACAGCATGAGGATCTTTTTTTCCTGGTAGAAAGCCAAATTATGAAAGTTGCCGGCGAAGTAGGTGGAAGTTTGCACCTTGGTCGGAGCCGGAACGATATGGGTGTGACCATATACAGAATGGTTCTTCGGGACAAGATTCTATTTGCCACCCGGTCGCTGCTTTCCTTTCAAGAAACCCTTTTGAATGTAATAGACACCTATAAGGAAACCATTGTCCTGGGGCATACCCATACGCAGCAAGCCCAGCCGATGACGTTCTCTCATTATCTTTTAGGAATGTATGATGTCGTTGACCGTGATTTGAAAAGATTGAAAGCAGCCTATGAAACATGTAATGCAAGTCCGCTTGGCGCGGCTGCCTTCACTACCACCGGTTTTCCGATTGACCGAAAATTAGTCGCAGAGCTATTAGGATTCCCGAAAATCATCAAGAGTGCCTATGATGCGATTGGTGGCGCCGATTATTTAGGAGAAATTGCTACAGCTATTCAATTAACCTTTATCAATCTCGGCCGGTTTGCTCAAGATCTTCTTTTATGGTCGAGCCAGGAATTTTCAGCAATTCGTGTGTCAGACCCCTATGTTCAAACAAGTTCCATTATGCCGCAAAAAAGAAATCCTGTTTCACTCGAGCATATTCGCGCATTAAGCTCAAGCGGGACTGGAAATGCTCAAACCGTCCTTCAAATGTTACATAACACACCATACGGTGATATAAACGATACCGAGGATGACCTTCAGCCGTATTTATGGAAGGGTCTGCACCTTATGGATCAAGTTTTTCGGTTAACAAAAGTGGTGGTTGGAACACTTGAAGTAAATGAAGCTTTGTTAAAAAGAAGGGCCCAAGAAAGTTTTGCGACGATAACGGAATTAGCCGACACGCTATTTAGGGAAGCAAACATCCCGTTCCGGACCTCTCATTCCATTGTCAGTCAGGTGGTGAAAATTGCCGTGGCAAGAGGATTGAATGCGATGGATGTCACATCTGCACTCGTAGATGAAGCTGCGGTAACAGTTACAGGCGTTCCGTTGAATTTACCAGAAGAAATCGTTCGCACAGCAATGAATCCAGAACACTTTGTGAAAATTCGGTCGCTGCCTGGTGGACCAGCACCTGAGGAAATGAAGCGGGCGATTGTGGAAAGAGAGGCTAGTTTACAATCCGATATTTCTTTACACCAAACTGAGGTTCATCGAATTACCGTTTGTATGGAAAAACTAGACCAAATGACAAGCCAGTGGGGCAAAACAGATGAAGACAACCAATCTATTTAAATCTTGATGATTGGAATAGGTTGGATTGCCTTTTTTCTTTAATTTTAATTCATACTTTACAGGTAGGAATTGTTGGATTATAATGAAATTAATCTAATAAATATAATGAGACCGGATTTAATCAAGGGAAAGTAATTGATAAAACTAAGGAGTGTTTATGATGAGAAATAACGAGGAAAAAGAGCGACAAAAACTTATCAATAAACTTATCTTTTTAAACGTGTACAACAAAGACGATGAACAGCTTGATAAGTTGCCACTAGCAAAATTAAAATACGAGTATAGGAGATTTAAAGTTCAAAACCATCCCCATGGTGAGTTTGGATCCATTCAATGGGTATAGATTACCTTGATATAAGGAAAAGAGTGCATAAAGCATTTTCAGTTAGACTAGTAGATTTTATAGAGGAATAAAGGCCCCAACACTTGTTTATCAAGAGTTGGGGCCTTTATATTTTATAAATGGAGAAATTATTGTTAACAACGAATTGCCAATGTTTTAGAATTCTATTTTTCCTCAGCTAAAGCCTGTGCTTTCGTTAGATGTACCGTACCTGCTGGATGTTGGGGAGGAGCATAGATAGAATAAAGTTTTAAAGGAGTATTACCTGTATTGGTTACATTATGCCATGTGCCAGCAGGTACCATAATGGCAAAATCATCATACACTTTTTGGACAAAATTTAAATGATCTTTTCGCTTGCCCATCTGCACAATCCCTTGGCCTTGTTCTATCCTTAAGAATTGATCAATGTGAGGGTGAACTTCTAAACCGATGTCTTCACCAACGTTAATACTCATCAAAGTAACCTGCAAATGATTTCCGGTCCACACAGCGGTACGATAGGTATTGTTATGCTTTGCGGCCTCATTAATATTGACTACAAATGGTTTCTTCCCATAATCTTTGACCTTATTTCTTTCGTCATAAATATTTCTGTAATCAGGCTGAATCATATAATTTTGATACATTGGGGCATTAACAGAATAATTATGTGGTTGATATGGATATGGATACATCCAAGGGTTATACATCTTTCTCAATCCCTTCACAATTTTATACATATTATCTTATGTACAATTAAATGGAATGTACTTATGTCCAACACGGGCATTATACTCACGCTATGGTTACCGACGGGGACTCTTTTTTCTCCTCCACGGGCATCATACGAGCTCTATGGTTACCGAAGGGACTCTTTTTTCTCCTCCACGGGTATCATACGAGCTCTATGGTTACCGATGAGACTCTTTTTTCTCCTCCATGGGCATCATACGAGCTCATAGTTAACGATGAAACTCTTTCTCACGTGCATCATACGACTCCAATCATTAGCGGTAGAATTTTCAGGTGCTTTTGAATTTCCATGCAGCTTTTTAGAAGTGATATAATTGATTAAAAAGTTGAAAACTGGAGGCTAATAAATTGTTCAAAAGTGGCAGTGTGACGATTGAAATAGAGGATTTAAAAGCGGCAGAACAATTTTACGTGGAAACCCTTGGGTTAAAAGTTCAATTCCAAGTTGAGGGGCATTTGGTACAAGTCGAAGCACCCGGGTTGACGATTGGGTTAGTGCATCCTCGTGAAGGACAAGACTCTCATCTGGGGAAATCAGGAAGCGTACATATTGGATTGGAAGTAGAGGAGTTAGAGCTAGCTATCCAGTTGCTAAAATCCCGAGGTGTTGAATTCCAACCAATCATGGAAGAAGAAGCAACCAGAATCGCATACTTTAGTGATCCTGAAGGAAATCCCCTTTATTTGATAGAGTTAAAATTTGGACCCGAAATGTAATTTTTAAGGCGAACAAGTCTCTATTACATAAAGGAAGCCGGATTTACCTTTCTTAGCGAATTGTAGTCCGGCTTTTTCTATCTGATTATTGTTGAACGGATATTAAGTGGTTCACGGGCATTAGTCGCTGTCTCTAGTTACCGTTGAGCTGATTTAAAGTCATTCACGGGCATTAGTCACTCTCTCTAGTTACCGTTGAACGGATTTTAAGTCCTTTACAGGCATTAGTCGCACTCACTGGTAACCGTTGGGTATCTGGCCCCAACATTTTTTTGTTTTAACACAACGGGTTCGTTTATGGAGATTGTTCAATCTATACTTCACTGCCTGGCAGTTGAATGCCCCGCCAGCCGCTTACATTGCATTGTCCATACTCATTATTACCCACAGCCGTCACCAAGCCGTCTAATTTGAGACCAATGGTGTGCCAGTCACCCGCCGCAACCGCCACCATATCATGCCATCCGCTTATATTACATTCATCTTCATTATTTCGGCCCACAGCTTCAACCGTGCCATCCGATTTAAGCCCAATAGTATGACGCCAACCCGCCGCAACCGCTTCAATATTGCGCCAGCTGTTTACATCGCATTGGCCATGATTATTCCACCCCACGGCTATAACCGTACCGTCCGATTGAAGACCGATGGTATGAGTATTACCTGTGTTCGTCGCCATATGTACATTTCCCGCAGCGACCGCTACCATTTTGCGCCAGCCGCTTACATCACATTGGCTCAATTTATTATCACCTACAGCTATCACAGTGCCGTCCGATTGAAGTCCAACAGTATGACGACGACCCGCCGCTATCGTATCTTTAGGCCACTGTTTTTGTTTCAGATTTTTTTCATAAGGTTTACGAATTTCGATATTCATTTTCCTCACCTCATTACTAAGTATATCAGTTTGCAGCCACTTATTATTTTAGATAAAGGATTTGAAAAGAATAGAAAAGAATATTTTCAAAAAATGAGAGGTTCAGTGAGGATATTGCTTGTACAGGTAAATTAGCAAAACCAACATGACAATATCTAAACGTGCACTAAAAGCAAATGGCAGGAGGCCGGTGTGAAGTAAAGGAACTTTTGATAAAAGAAGGGCTACAATCATAATACCAATTAAAGGGACCACTGCATTTTTAACCGCTTTATTCACCAATAGTAGCATTCCGCAAACTATTTCTATTAAGATGGCAAGCTTTAACATCAAGTGGGGATAGGGCAGTCCTAATCCCAGAAAATGATTCGCTACTTCGGTACTCATTAATTTCATAAGCGCTGAAGTGATAAAAACATAAGCAACAGTAACCCTGATAAGTTTATTTGGATATAAAATATAAATCCCCCCTTGTATATAACTCTATGCCAGGAGAGGGACAGCCCATTACAAAAAAGGAAAACTGAAAGCTGAAAAGAGGAACGGTTGAGGGAAACGTTGAATTATATCTTTAGGATAAAATCAAATCTTGCACAATCAAAATAAAAATAAAACCTAATCAAGGAGGAAATGCAGATGAATATCATCCAAAAAGCAATTAATTTTGCAACAGTAGCACATCGTAATCAGACGAGGAAATCAACAGATATTCCTTATATCTCTCATCCTTTTGCCGTGGGGATGCTTTTGCAAAAGGAGGGATGTTCGGATTCTGTCATTGCTGCGGGTATCCTTCATGATACTCTTGAAGATACCGATACGAATTATGAAACATTAGTGGAGCATTTTGGAGAACATATAGCCAATTTAGTAAGAGCTGCTTCCGAACATGATAAATCCCTCCCGTGGCAGGCGAGAAAACAACATACAATCGATAGCTTAAAAAACTTAACTTTAGAAGAAATACAAGTTATCACTGCTGACAAATTACATAACCTGCAATCGATAAGGGACGATTTTGAAATGATTGGTGCACAGGTTTGGACACGCTTTAACCGCGGAGTAGAGGATCAGCACTGGTATTATGCTAGTATAGTAAAAGAATTAGCACCTAGAAAAAATGAATGTAATCTTATTGGGGAGTTGGAGAGGGAAGTAACTCATTTGTTTGGGTCTCTATAATTTCCATCAAAGTATGATATTGTGTGCTCTAAAAAAAACAGGGATAATGGAATTAATAGGTTAAAGTTTAGTAAAGAGGTGTAGTATGAACGAGGAAAATAAACCATTTAATGACGTAATCGACCATTTTAACAAGATAACAGGTAATGCAACAAATCCTGCCAATGCTAAAATTAGTAAGTTACCAAAACCATTAAAATTTATAGGATTCTTTATGATTGCATTTTTTTCTGTAGCTTTTATTTTAATAATGCTCTTAAGTTTATTAAAATAAGGAAGTAAACACATATAAATTTAATCTATAGCAGGAGACGGCTTATAAATGAAAAAATACGAAAATCAATTACCGACTACTATGACGATGGGATGGAAGTCGATGATTAGTATGGTGAGAGATTCTCTCGCACGGGCAGCGAATCGGAGACCCAAGGCTGTTATCGATGCGGAAACATTCCTGCCAGCTGATTCGTTCGCCATCACTGATGCCCCTCAGGTCACTTGGTTTGGCCACTCAGCTTTTTTTCTCGAAATAGAGGGAAAGAGGCTCTTATTTGATCCCATGTTCGGTCCTCGTCCTTCTCCTGTTTCGTTTGCAGGTACCAAGAGATACAAAAGTAATCTTTCTGTGCAACTTGAGGATTTTCCGATACTCGATGCCATTATTATCTCTCACGATCATTATGATCATCTCGATTACCATTCCATTCGTAAATTAAATGACAAAGCATCTCGGTTTATAGTACCGCTCGGTGTTCGTCAACGATTGATTAATTGGGGTGTTCCTGCAGAAAAGATTACCGAGCATGCCTGGTGGGATGAGTTTGAGTTCAAGGGACTCGCGCTGGCTTGTACACCGGCAAGACATTTCTCAGGTAGGGGATTATTTGACCGAGATTCTACCCTGTGGTGTTCATGGGTGATTGCTGGCCGGAATACAAAGGTTTTCTTCAGTGGAGACAGCGGATATGGGCCACACTTTAAAGAAATTGGGGGAAAATATGGACCGTTTGATTTAACATTGTTAGAATGCGGACAATACGACGAGCGGTGGTCCAACATTCATATGATGCCGGAAGAGACAGTACAAGCTCATCTTGATCTTGGCGGGCAGTTGTTGATTCCTGTTCATTGGGGTGCATTTACACTTGCCTTCCATGCATGGACAGATCCAGTAGAAAGAGTAACAAAAGCTGCATTAAAACACCAGGTCAATATTTCAACACCTAAAATAGGCGAGACGGTTGTGATTACTTCAAAAGACTTTCCTACCAATTTGTGGTGGCGAAATTAAACAGCAAAAAGGCTTAAAGGAAGTGACCTATAAGTCTTTTTCACATTTCTTCAGATTCCTTTTGTTGAACATTATACATAATAAACTTAAAGTGATTATTCATTTATTTAAAAGAAATTACAAATATTATTTTTGCGCTTACATGGTTGAGTAACTTCTTGCATGAAAAATATACCTTCAGGAAAAATTAAGTCAAGAAGGATGGTGAAGTTTGTGCCAGATGTTTTGGAGGCTATTAAAAATGTAGTGCAATCATTAATAGACGATGAGCCGAAATCACCTTTACATGTTGGTGAAGTGATGGCTAGCTGGTTATTTTTAGCTTTATGTGCAGAGACACAGGTACAGATTGAAGCAGGAATTAATAGCACGACCGACCCTGAATTGAGAAAGACTCTGCATGAAGCAGTTGAGATGTTCAAATCGCAGAAAGAGGAACTCGCAGCATTCCTGCGCTTAGAAGGGGTCCCATTACCACCCACAAGCGAATCGAAACCAATCTCTGATCCAAACAGTGTTCCGTTGGGCGTCAAGTTAACGGATAAAGAGCTTGCAAACAGCCTTAAGATAAAAATATCCATGGCGATTACAAACTGTGCAAATGCAACAGCTCAAATCATTCGTAACGATGTTGGTATCATGTGGGGTAGATTTATGCAGGAACATATCACCTTTTTAGCCACTTTTAAATCACAAATGCGAAAACGGGGCTGGCTTAAAGTGCCACCACCGTATTTTCCAACAGGATCACCGAATCCAGGAAGGTGAGAATTGTGCCCGACGTATTAGAAGCCGTTAAAAATGTATTGCAATCGTTAGTAGACGATGAGCCGAAATCACCCTTACATGTTGGTGAAGTGATGTCTTTCTGGTCATTCCTTTCTGATATAGCGGAGGAACTAGTCCATTCAGAAGCAGGAATCAATAGTACTTTTGACCCCGAATTGAGGAAAGCTTTTCATGCTTCTGTAAAAATGTTCAAATCCCAGATAGAACGACTGACAGCATTTATGCATTCAGAAGGAGTCCCCTTACCGCCCTTAAATGAATCGAAACCAGTCTCTGACCCCAATCATATCCCATTGGGTGTCAAGTTGACGGAGGATGAACTTGCCAACAGCCTGGGTATTAAAATTTATCTAGGTATTACTGTTTGTGCAGCTGCGATAAATGAGTCGATTCGTAATGATGTTGGGTTAATATGGCTTGAATTTTTACAGGAATACATGACATTTGGAGTAACAATAAAAACACTTATGAAAAAACGCGGTTGGCTGAAAGTACCGCCATACTATTATCCACCCGGCTCACCCAGTCTATAGCAGAACGATAGCAATCAAAAAATATAAATGAAGTGAATATATGTATGGACGGAATGTTTATCTGAGGGTTCCTTTCTAGAAGCTACAGCTGTCTTAATGAGGCAGCTTTTTTGGTTTTCCTACGTATGTATGGAGTCCTTTAATTATTAAAAAATTTTATGCACATTTTGAAACATCCAGCATATATTAACTTCTGTGAGAAATTTTCAAGGAAGGAAGTAAAGACAATGGAAAACATACAATTCAAAACAACAAGAGAAAACGAGTGCAAGAATGGAGAGAATGGCTATAAAATAGTTAAGGTTAATGTTTCGGATCCAAGTGAAAATCTATTTGCGGTCGTTACGCCTATTAAAAAACAATAAGGAAGATTCTATTTGGTTGAACGATCCTTTTTTACTATACTTAGAATGACAGTTTTCATTACTAGTCCACTATAATTTAGAAGTGAAATGAAATTCAGCTACAACCGTTTAGCTGCAAGTGTCTTTTAAAACTATACATCGATAAAAATAGAGTAGCTCTCTGTTGAGCTACTCTATTCGTGTTTAACATCTTGAACTCATAAAAACCCTTGAAAAATGGCACTTGGGAATGCATGGAGAATTAAACGACTCTTTTTAATGGAAAAGTAGTGTTAAAATAAGGTCATCCTATTATATGGAGAGTTCAAATGAAAAAAGCTAATGGATAAATAAGCTGATAATCGCTCAAAACAATTTCAGAACATAAAAGAGTTTGGAGGAGTAGTAATGGAAAAACTGACCTCATTATTTCATCAAAGAATAGGCATGCCAGAAAATACAAGACTTACTTTTGTAAAATTAGCGGAGGTTCTTGAAAAAACAGCACAATGCATTCCGTTTGAAAATGTGGGTGTAATGGATAACAAAACACAGAAGATTACCAAGGAAAGTTTAATAAACAAAATGCTAGAAAGAAATGAAGGCGGCCTTTGTTATGAATTAAATCCGCTTTTTTACTTCTACCTATTAGAAAATGGGTTTAACGCAGTCTTAATTAATGGTGTTGTCTACAATCATGCAACCAAAGAGTATCATTCTCTTGGAAGGACGCATGTAACGATTCTGCTACATCACGAGGAACAACCTTATTTAATTGACACAGGCTTCGGAGGGAATTTACCGTTGAAGCCTGTTCCGTTAACTGGTGAAATCGTCTCCTCTTATAACGGGGAGTTTCGGATAAGGAAAGTTAATCATGAAAATGGGGACTATTGTTTAGAAATGAAGTTAAAGTATAAAGACACGGATTGGAAAATTGGCTATGCATTCGATACCCGGAAACCAATTGATCTTGCGAGGTTGAATGAAATCCAATCGATTATTGCTGAAGACCCGAAATCTTCATTCAACAAGCAACCGTTACTGACACGACTAACCATTAACGGAAATATTACCTTAACAGATAGCACATTTACGCAATGGGCAGATGGAATCGTTTCTAAAGAGAATATTGATGACGTGAAATTTAAAGAGCTTGCCATGCAGCATTTTGGGCAGCGAACTGATAGATGATCTGGTGGCAAAAAAACAAACCTCCAATAGATAGCAAGGTAGACCTACTTGCTATCTATCCACTACACTATTGATAAAGCAGATTAGAATTTCCATTTTATCAGCAGAAAGCTGCTCCAATAATGATTAATAAAATAAACAACACTAAAATAATGATATAGTTTTCACAGCCACGAACATTTGCACAAGGTCCTTGAACAGGAGTCGCATAACCGTAGGATATCGGAAGCTGGGGAATAACATTAGATTGATCACTCATTGTTGGGATTGCATTATTATACATTTAGACACTACCTTTCGCTTTTAAGGAGAGTATTTAGGCGAATACCCTATATCATATACTTAGAAATGAAATTGGAGCCCGTACCAATAAAATTTTTGAGGGAATGCCAGTTATAACAAGAGTCTAGTAAGATATTTGTCGAAATGAAAAACGTTAGCAGACTTTTTACTAGACAGAGAAAATACCCAATTCCCTGTTAAACTACTAATAAAACTATGTATAAAATTATCTTATTATATTATTTTTATAAAAAATTATTTATATTCGAATAACTTTTTCTTTTTTCTGTTTATTATTTGTGTTATATTAAAAAAAGTTAATTCATTCTATTCTGCAAATAGGAATAATCTGACAACAAGGGAGAGATTTAAATGAAGAAGTTTGGTTTATTTAGTTTGTTTTTAATCCTTACCATCTTTATCGCTGCATGTGGAAGTAGTGACGCAACAAGCGGAAAAGAGGAAAAGGCGAAGGTGTATAAAGTAGGTGTCGATACAACGTATCCTCCATTTGAGTTTAAAGATGGAAACGACTATAAGGGGATCGATATTGAGTTAATCAATGCCATTGCAAAAAGTCAAGGTTTCAAAATTGAACTTTCTCCAATGGATTTTGGTGGAATCATTCCAGCAATGCAAGCTAATCAGCTAGATGTAGCTATTGCAGGTATGAGTATTACAGACGAACGAAAAAAGATAGTAGATTTCTCAGCACCCTATTTTGATGCAGGGTTAACATTAATTGTGAAAAAAGATAATGCAACTATTAAATCTATCAATGACCTTAAAGGCAAAAAAGTTGCCGTTAAAAAAGGGACATCTGGTGCGAAGTATGCAACAGACAATGCTTCTAAACTAGGAATTACGGTTGTTCAATTTAATGACAGTCCTGCTATGTTCCAAGAGGTATCTAACGGAAATGCAGATGCACTTATTGAAGATTATCCTGTAATCTCCTATGCGATTGCCCAAAAAGACCTAGGATTAAAAATCGTAGGAGACCGTTTAAATGGAGACCAATACGGAATTGCTGTTTTAAAAGGAAAAAACACGGATCTTTTGAAAAAAATCGACGCTGGTCTTGCTGAGTTAAAGAAAAATGGAACCTATGATAAAATTATCAAAACTTATCTTGGTGAATAATAGAATGTAAGCAATAGGCGCGCTTATAGCGCGCTTTCGTGTTGAAAGGGGATGATCAGGATGGATATTATTTCTGCTGCTATACCGATGTTATTAAAAGGACTTCAAGTTACTCTTTATATTTTTGTCATAGCTATTATTCTAGGTTTTTTAATCGGTTTGGTCATTGCATTATTAAGATTGGCTCCTAGTAAGATATTAAACTGGATTGCAAAGATTTATGTCGATGCGATTCGCGGTACGCCATTTATAGTTCAATTGTTTTTTATCTACTTTGGTGTCAATTCTTTACAAATCGTGTCCTTGAACAGCACTACCGCTGGGATCGTCACTGTTGCCATTAATGCGGGAGCCTATTTTGCTGAGATTATCAGAGCGGGAATTCAATCGATTGATAAGGGACAAACAGAAGCAGCACGGTCGATCGGTTTCACGGGTGCACAAACGATGCGATATGTGGTGCTCCCACAGGCATTTAGAAGAATGCTTCCTACCATTACGAATCAGTCGATTATTAGCTTAAAAGATACTTCTTTATTATCTGTAATTGGAATTGCCGACTTAACACAGCAAGGGCAAATTCAAGCTTCGGCAACCTTCGAAGCTTTCAAAATTTGGCTGGTTGTAGGTATCATTTACTTCATCATTATTTACTTATTAACCATCTTAGCTAATTTCATCGAAAGGAGGATTCAGCTGCGATGAGTATGATTACTGTTAAAAACTTAAGAAAATCGTTTGGCAAGGTAGAGGTTTTAAAGGATATCAATGCCGAGGTAAAAGAACAAGAGGTTGTGTGTGTAATTGGTCCATCTGGTTCAGGCAAAAGTACGTTCCTTCGCTGCTTAAATCGCCTCGAGGATATTTCAGGTGGGGAAGTAGTTATTAATGGACAGGATATCACAGACAACAAGATCAATATCAACAAAGTTAGACAAGAAGTGGGAATGGTTTTCCAACAATTTAATTTATTCCCTCATAAAACTGTCTTAGAAAACATCACGATGGGACCTATTAAAATTCGTTCTACCGAGAAATCAGCCGCTGAAAAATTAGCCTATGAGCTGCTTGATAAAGTAGGGTTAAGAGAAAAAGCAAATAGTTATCCGGGCGAACTATCCGGAGGACAAAAGCAACGTGTTGCCATCGCTAGGGCACTGGCCATGAATCCGAAAATCATGCTTTTTGACGAGCCGACATCTGCACTTGACCCTGAAATGGTCGGAGATGTATTAGAAGTCATGAAACAGCTTGCCAAGGAAGGAATGACCATGGTTGTTGTTACCCATGAAATGGGCTTTGCTCGTGAAGTAGGGGATCGGGTTATTTTCATGGATGGCGGTTATATAGTGGAGGAAAATGAACCTAATGAGTTGTTCAATAACCCTCAGCATAATCGTACCAAGGCGTTCTTAAGTAAAGTGCTTTAAACAAATAAGTACCTTAAAAGCCATCAAGTACTAGGTTTTCTTAATCTAGTATTTGATGGCTTTTTAGCTGCCTCCCAGAAAAGTCCCCAGGACATCAAAAAACGATTGGAATGGTCCAAACGTTTCCTCAGTTTATTAACGGAAATCTGCTTTAAATTCACCAGTAATTTTTTGGTGGCCGTTGTTTTCTTCAAAGAATTGTTCTTGTTCTAAATCGAATCGGTTCATAATTGGTAAATCATTTACGGAGAAGAGGTATGAGTTTTCTGATGCAAAGTGTTCATACCAAGCCCAGTTAGGAACCACAAAGTAATCGCCCTTTTTACAAAGGTGTTGCTATAACGAAACTACTAAACCTAGTTCTGAAAGTAGAGGCAGCACTTGCTAGAGTAAAAGAAGAGGATTTAGTAAAAACTGCTCCCAGTTATAATCCAAACTTTGACGGAAAACCGTTATCATTTTTAATCGACCATTTAATCGTTTAGCACGTAACGGGTCATTACGGGCAAATCGTCCGTCATTTAGAAAAAGTTCAATAATCAAAAAACCATTAATATATTTAGAATCTAAAAGTAATATCATTTTAAACTCCTGATTTTGCAGGAGTTTTTTTGTATAATCCTCCGTGTTCTTTATATACCTTCTATTATATAATGGTAGAATCCCTCATAATAGGGTGCCTGTTTGTTTTCGCCTGAAGTTAATGGATCTTATGATGTTTTTTAATAAGAAAATAATGGTAAAATATTGTGATGTGGTTAAGATTGAAAACTATACAGTTAAAGAATTTTCTCATGGAATTGTATTGGAAGGGAAATGTCACATGTGTGGTTCCGATGTGGCACGAGTTATTGACTAAAGGAGAAATGTTCAATAATGAAAGCGGATGGCGAAGACACTCCTAGAGAAATGTATAAAAGACAAAACTATTTTATTTAGCATGACTCTGAAATAATTTACAATTTTATGAAATCTCTTATTATTACTTAGCTTTAATACATTTAAATGATATAATATAAATTGTTTTTACCCTTCCGAATCCCTTTATTAACTCATTCTCTAGTTTCCTCGTTTTCATCACAATTGATTTCCTGTCTAGTAACCACAGAAATTTTTCCATTCTACCATCTTATTTATTTTAAAAAAATCACTATAAATCATTAGCCAAAAAGAAATTTCCCATCGATTGAAAACATTAGAAGACCATCAAGAAGAATTATCAAATGGACAAGCAGAAATTAATATGGGTCAAAAAGAATTAACTAATCGGATGGAAAGGGGGCAAGCCGAAATAATAGATAAAATTAACCATATGACTGTATTTATGACCGAAGGTTTCAAGGATTTCCGTAAAGAAATGAGGACCCTTTCAATCAGATGTTAATGCAGATATAGATTTACTTTTTCAAGAAGTTACAAATTTGAAGCGAAAAGTGAATAAACTTGAACAATCCAATAAGCCGAGGTGATAAAGCTAAATGGGAAAACAAGGAACCGTTGAAAAAATCGCTGAGTTTGTGCAGTCCTCAACAAAAACAAAAACATTTCGTGGTGATTATCCCGTATCAGAAGATTTAAGGCATGTCATGGTAAATGAGGTTTTTAGAGATTTTATGATTTATACAATTGATTTATATTATGATTGTGAAAATCTATCGCCCCTTCAGGAATATGTAGAGGAACATAGTCCCAAGACAGAGAAACGACAAGGATTACTCGACAATTTGTTTTGGTGGCGATTATTGTACGATATCAGTTCAAACCCTGCAAATAGCTGTTTTAATCATTATATTTCAGACAACCCTATGAAGCTAAGAGATAGACCTTTCATTAAATCCTGGCTACGGGAATGTAATAATGCCGTACCTAAATTCTATTTTATTGGTCATCAATATAATGATCGTGTTTTTGTCGCTATTGATTTTCTAACCCATAAACCTCTGGATGTTATTGTATATGACCCAATCGCTATCCCTCCTAAACAAGGCGAAATCGCCATGGGGATACTAATCCCGTTAGGCGGCGGATTATATTTCCCGATGGTAGACTTTTATCATTTTGATTATGAGGCAAGAGAAGCAATGGCCAGCTGCTTACATCATCACTATGACAAATTTTTGAAAAATTCTACACTAATAGAAGCATTTCTCCACGTACTTTCCGTTATGCTGCAAATAGAAAAAACAATCTTCCTTCAAGAAAAATCAACTTTATAAAATTTCTACTATTAGACAAAATCATCTGATCATTCACCCTATGAATCCACCTATCTAAATTTATCCTGCTTTAATTAGTAAATATGTTGAAGAAACTTTTTGTACAATAAAAAATAATTATTTGTCCAAAAGATATAAGTAAATTATAATCAACAATGAATGTACTAGAGTTTGGAGGAAAAAACGAATGAAATTTCCAAATGATGCGGATGGAGATGCTTTACGTAGTCTTTATAAAGATGGAGTCAATTTTAAAAAACCACAATCAGTCGAATTTTTTGTTGCCGTGCCTGATCAAACAACAGGTGAAAAATTATCGCAGGTACTAAAAGGCGAAGGATTTAATTGCTTTTTAGAGCAAGACGATGAAACCGATGAGTGGGCATGCAGTTGCTCTAAAAGAATGCTCTTAAATTATAATGAATTAATAAAAATACAGAATAATTTAAATAACATAAGTAAACCACACGGCGGTTATTCGGACGGTTGGGGAGTTTTCGTAGATTAAAATTGAATATCAAAAATATAGTGCCAGGACCATTCATTTATAGGTTCTGGCACTTTTTCTATTTGTGAAGATAGAGCATTTTTCCGAATATGGAAAGGCATTTTGTAAAAAGATAAGAAGAATATGTGGATAGTAGAATAAAAATGTCAATGAAAAATCTCAAAATAGGGAGAATAAAAATGAATCCGATTAATACGAATGATGTTCCTACAGAAAAAAAAGAAACGGTCATGAATAATATTTTAGGAACAGTCAGCGGAAGCTTTGCACCTATTTTAGGAGTGCTTGCAGGATCAGGACTAATTTCTGCTTTATTATCGATTTTAACAACAGTTGGATGGTTATCGCATGAGAGTGGCACCTATGCCATTCTTGCTGCTGCTGGTCATGCCATTTTTTACTTTTTCCCTGTTTTTTTGGGGATTACATTGGCAACAAAGCTCGGAGCCAATGGATATGTCGGCGGGGCCATCGGTGCCGCACTTTTAGAACCCCATTATACGGATTTAGTGGTAGCAAAAGCCCAAAATGTGGATTTCTTAGGGGTTCCAGTCATATTGGCAAATTATTCTTCCACTGTTTTTCCTATCTTAATTGCTGTTTCGATTTATTCTTTATTAAATACATTTTTGAAAAGAATAATCTATAAGGATTTACAAATGTTTATTAATCCACTAATTTCATTAGTTGTGATTGTTCCCTTGACCGTTCTTGTTTTTGGTCCTTTTGGTACCTACGTGGGCGAGGCATTGGCCGTCTTTATCCAATTTTTAAGTGCAAGAAGCGGCATTCTCACCGGTGCAGTAATGGGAGCAGTATGGTCATTTCTGACGATTTTAGGACTCCACTGGGCTGTTATTCCAATATTCCTTGCTAATCTTGCAAAGTCAGGCTTAGATCCACTTAGCCCAATGGTAGCGGCAGCTCCTTTTGCTCAAATCGGGATGGGTCTAGGGGTTTTCTTTAAAACAAGAGATAAGAACTTGAAAACGCTAGCTGGATCAGGGCTTGTTCCGAGTGCCTTAGCAGGGACTACAGAAATCATCACTTACGGAATATTAGTTCGTTACAAACGAACAATGGCGATTGTTGCCGTATCAGGGGCGATTGGTGGAGCGATTAATGGTGCATTTGGGGTAAAAGGGACTGGATTTGCTCTCCCGAGTTTCCTGTCTATTCCTGTCTTTACACCGGTTGGACTTTATTTAATCGGTGTATTAACAGCATTAATTTTAGCGATGGTCTTGACACTTGTTTTAGGTTATGAAGGTAAGACTTGCTGATTGAATTTGACATCGAAAACATTAAAGCTGCAGGCTATGATGTAAAAACTCCTGTGGTCATCACTAACACTAATCAATATTTAGATGTCGTTCCAGCTAAAGCCGTCACCGTCCAGATAACAGAAGAACTAATTAGGTTAATTGTATAATCGAAACGCTGATATTCTGACAAAAAACCCAAGTGAAAGAACTCACTTGGGTGTTCTTTTCTATATAAAATAAAGACTGTAAAAAAATCTCTGGAATCAGTATTACCCTTTGCACTTACGCCACGCTTTTTTGAAAAGGCATAGTCCAAATATAAGAAAAGCAAGGAAACCAATTAATGCAATAAGGATAATTAAGAAATGTCCAAGGCCCCCTAAGCCGCCTAGTAACACAAAAAATTTAAAAATTACCCCATTAACTGCAAGGAGCAGCCAGATTACTCCTGTTAAGAATCCAAGGAAAATCCCAAAAATACTGCATGAAGAATGATCATGACCCATTGTAATTCACCTCCTGTAACGGTTGTTCAAGGTTATCTTATGCGGAAGATTGAAAGCTTGTTTTTAAAAAGTAAAAAATAGGCATAAAATAGACTATAGGAACGAATATTTCGTATTTCTACCATTGTTGAAATGATTATAGTAAAATAAGATGTGCAGTTTGGCATAACGATTAAAAAAAGAAATTGGAATAGTGTGGAGGATCTAAGGTGACTTATCAACAAAATAAACGATTTAAACTGTTTTCATTGAATTCAAATCAAACGCTGGCAACTGAAATGGCTGAATTATTGGGTTGTGAGTTAGGCAAATGCTCAGTCTCTCAGTTTAGTGATGGGGAGATTCAAATCCATATCGAAGAAAGTGTCCGTGGCAGCGAGGTTTATGTAGTTCAATCGACATCCTACCCTGTAAATGATAATATATTGCAGCTCCTTATCATGATTGATGCTTTAAAAAGAGCATCAGCTAGCATCATTAATGTAGTTATTCCTTATTATGGATATGGACGCCAAGACCGAAAAGCTCGTTCTCGTGAGCCGATCACGGCAAAATTAGTTGCCAACCTATTAGAAACGACAGGGGCAACTAGAATTCTTACCATGGACCTTCATACTTCACAAATTCAAGGATTTTTTGATATCCCTGTTGAGCATCTCTATGGTGTTCCAATCCTTGCGCAATATTTTCAAGAAAAAGGTTTGGATGATATAGTCATTGTTGCTCCGCATAATGGCAGTATTGGCCGAGCTAGAAAAGTCGCCAATCTTTTGCATGCTCCGATTGCCTTGATTGATAAAAGAAGGTTTGAAGAAAATGCAGAAGAAATCGTGAGTGTTGTTGGAAATGTGGAAGGGAAAAATGCCATTATTATCGACGATTTAGTCGATACAGGCTACACTATTTCTTTGGCTGCGCAAGCACTTGCACAAAATGGTGCCAAAACAATTTATGGCGGGTGTACCCATCCTGTGTTTACCGACAGAGCCATTGAAAAAATTGAATCATCACCAATTAAAGAATTAGTGGTAACGAATACAATTGAATTACCAAAGGGTATTGCAACTAGTAAAATAAAAACTATTTCAGTTGCTCCGTTACTTGTTGAAGCAATCGACCGCATTCATAATGAGAAAGCAGTAAGTCCATTATTTGAATAAGTTAACTTAAAGAAAACCAACTATTTCGTAGTTGGTTTTTTATTTTAATTTGAAAACGTTTTACAAACTATGACCAGATATTAATCCTAGGTAATTGAAAAAAACTCAGAGTCTAATTCATTTACAATGATTATTAAAGTGATATTATAGTAAGAGATAATAATATTTATATAGCTTGTATTAGTACCAGATACTAATTGTAATAACATGCACTGTTCCAAAGGAACTCATTAAACCTACCAAGATTGGAGTTTGACAACCGTGGACTTAAAATCATTAATCGCACCAGGACATTTTAATTTAGCTAGTGAAATCTCTAAACATGATTCTGAAAAAATTGCCTTGAGATGGGAAAATGAAGCAGGAGAAACGAAGACAATTTCATATGCTGAGCTCATTCGGAAAGCTAACAAATTAGCTAATGGTTTAACAAAATTAGGATTAATTAAAGGGGATCGGGTTGTGGTTATGACCACCCGTTTGATTGAATCTTACGTGATTTATTTAGCATGTTTAAAAGCAGGTCTTGTCATTAGTCCTTCTTCAGAATTGCTCCGCGCTAAGGACTTAGTTTATCGTTTAAATCATTCTGAAGCGAAAGCAGTTATTTCATATTCCCAGTTGGTTTCAGAGTTTGAAAATATAAGTGAAGACACACCTTTTTTACAATTTAAGATTGCTTTTGGAGAAGAGGTGCCAAATTGGCTGTCATTAGAAGAGTTAATGGAACAGGAATCAGACCTATTTACCGATGCCGATACCTTGAGTGAGGATTTTGCCTTTTTAGCTTATACATCTGGGACAACGGGACAGCCAAAAGGGGTGGTTCATAGTCATGGATGGGGCTATGCTCATTTAAGAATCGCTGCCTCCAAATGGCTGAATATTAGGGAGACAGATCTAGTTTGGGCTACTGCTTCACCAGGGTGGCAGAAGTGGGTCTGGAGTCCATTTTTATCCATATTGGGATCCGGTGCCACAGGTTATATCTATCATGGTAGGTTTAATCCACACAAATATTTACAGCTTCTGCAAAATAACCGGGTGAATGTGTTATGCTGCACACCTACTGAATACAGGATGATGGCTAAATTAGATGATCTTTCGAACTTTGATTTAGCTGGTTTACATACGGCTGTTTCTGCAGGTGAGGCACTAAATCGTGAGGTTATCGATGTGTTTAAAAAACAATTTAACATTTTAATCCGCGATGGATACGGTCAGACTGAAAGTACGTTATTGATTGCCAATTTAAATACTGATGAGAAAAAATTAGGATCAATGGGGCAGCCTTTGTTACAAAAATTTATTGAGGTAATTGATGATGATGGTCAACCGGCACCCATTAACCAGATCGGGACGATTGCGATTAGACGTGATTTCCCAGCTTTATTTAAGCAGTATTATAAGGATCCTGTTACTACAGCGTCATCCTATAGTGATCAATACTTTTTGACGGGTGACCGCGCGATGAAAGATGCGGATAACTATTATTGGTTCCAAGGAAGGAAAGATGATGTTATTATCAGCTCTGGTTATACGATTGGACCCTTTGAAGTAGAGGATGCCTTAATGAAACATCAATCGGTAAAAGAGTGCGCGGTCGTCGCCTTACCAGACCCGATTAGAGGAAACGTGGTTAAAGCATTTGTTGTGTTAAAAGAAGGGGTCTCTGGTACAACTGAATTAACACATGAATTACAGGCATTTGCGAAAAAATTAACAGCACCCTATAAGTACCCACGGGTGATTGAATATATCGACACACTGCCTAAAACTGATTCAGGAAAAATCCGTCGGATCGAATTGCGGACGAATCGCTAAATTAATATGGAAATTGATCAATCTGGCAGTTACTATGACATAATCAGCTAAGCCGTGGTATAATAAGCCACATGTTAATTTACAAATATTGTCGTTGATTGACCCAAAATCCATTAAAGAAGTGTTGTTTTATGAATAAATTAGAACTGAATATTAAGCCCAGGACGGTTTCTTTATTAGATAAGTATTTTACGGGGGAATCGATAGATTACAAGAAAATATTTGCGATTATCCTGCCAATATTTGTGGATCAGGCCTTTTTAGTATTAATGAGTTTATTAAATACAGCGATGATTAGTTCAGCTGGTATTGCTGCAGTTAGTGCGGTGAGTATGGTTGATTCATTAAATATTTTCTTGGTCAATGTATTTATTGCGATTGCAACTGGTGGAACCGTTATTGTAGCTCAATATAAAGGCAGCGGGAACGCAGCAATGGTCTCCAAAACTGCCACACAGGCGATAACGGCCGTTACGGTCTTTTCCGTCCTCATTAGTGCGCTTGTGATCATTTTTCATACAACAACCTTAAACCTACTATTTGGTAAAGCGGAAGCCGATGTATTCCAAAACGCAAGAATCTATCTCATCGGCAGCTGTCTTTCCTATCCATTCATCGCTATTTTTCAAGCTGTGACTGGCGCATTAAGAGGAGTAGGCGAGACCAAACCTTGCTTGCATTTATCTTTATTAATGAATTTATCAAATACGATTTTAAACGTATTGTTGATCACGATTTTTAAGATGGGTGTGGATGGGCTCGTGATTTCTACGATTCTAGCAAGAATTTTAGGAATGGCAGCGGCACTGGTCTATGTCATAAAATACAACGAGACCGTCCGTTTCAAGATAAAAAATGCCTTAAGAATCGATCTATCGATTCTTAAGAAAGTTATGTTTATTGGTCTGCCATTTGCAGCCGAACAGATTTTTTTCAATGGCGGAAAATTGCTTACACAAACTTTTATTGTTCAATTGGGAACTCTGTCCTTGACCGTTTATGCCATCGGTAATGCCATCGCCATGCTATTTCAAATCGGACCTAACTCGATTAGTATTGCCATTGTAACTATTGTTGGGCAATGTATGGGGCGGAGGAATATCACGGACGCTAGGAAATTTATATACTCGTTGATTGGACTTTCTTCGCTTGTTTTTGTTGTTGCCGCTCTGATATTAGTGCCCTTGTTTCCGGTATTAATCCAGCTGTTTCATCCGCCTGAAGAAATTATTCCAACCATTTTTACACTGATTTTAATCGCGGCGATTGCCCAGCCTCTCCTATGGTCGCCAAGTTTTATTATGCCCTCAGCCTTGCGTGCTGCCGGGGATTCGAACTTTACATCGATTGCCTCATTACTGTCGATGTGGCTGTTGCGGGTCATCCTTGGTTATATTTTAGGTATTACCTTAGGCTATGGGATTATTGGTGTCTGGGTGGCAATGATTGTCGAATGGGGAATGAGGGGGCTTATCTTTGGATGGCGCTTCAAAGGGAAAAAGTGGTATGCACATAAGCTCGTATAAGCCGCTATTAGAAAATGAATATAGCACTATTTAGAACCTCCCCAATTTTAAATTGAGGAGGTTTTCTCGTATAATCATCATAGATACATCTTTCAAGGAGGTCCGTCATGGATCAACAAGGAGTCATTTCTCTCGGAGAAGCATTTGTAGACTTTATTTCATTAGACCGTTCAAATACCAAATTCCAGCAGCTGCTGGGTGGCGCATCCGTTAATGTAGCTGTAGGTTCAAGAAGACTCGGAATTCCGTCCTATTATTTATGTAAATTAGGGACTGATGAAATGAGTCAGTTCGTAGAACAAGAATTCCAAAAAGAACGGGTGAATACTTCCTTTTCTGTTCGCACATCGAGTAAGAAAATTTGTGGTGTATATGTTCATATCAATGAAGGTGGTGATCGCTATTTTCATTCTTACGTGAATCCCACTCCCGATGAAGTATTAACTGAAGAAGAATTACGAAGGGAAGTTTTTGACGGAGCGAAGATTTTTTATTTTGGCTCAGGGACTCTTTTTCAAAAAAATGCAAAACAAACAACTGAAGCAGCGCTAAAATATGCCAAGGATGCTGGAAATATTATCGCCTTTGACGCTAACCTTCGTCTAAAGCGTTGGGAAAATGAAGAACATTGCCGTCAAACTGTCTCTTCTTTCCTTAAATATCCACATATAGTGAAGCTTGCGGAAGATGAGTTGTATTTTTTAACAGGAACCCATTCAATTGATGCTGGGATCGCTCAATTATCTGGTTGGAAGATTCCCTTTCTTTTTATAACGATGGGGAGCGAAGGGGCATGTGCTGTGATGGATGGTGAACAAATCTTTGTTCCTGCACCAGCTGTAAACGCAATCGATACAACTGGTGCGGGTGATGCATTTATGGCAGCACTATTGTATTGCTTTCACGAAAAAGGGGTGCCGACCAACCATTCCCTAGTAAAAGAGTACCTTCAATTTGCAAATAATATTGGAGCTGTAGCAACAACAGAGATTGGCTCGCTGTCTGCAAATTTTGATCCTGAGTATTTCCGCAGTTAGGAATTTTCTAAATAATAATTAACTAATTCGCCCAACTACTGTATAATGTGTAAAACAACGTTAGAGGAGTAATGCGGAAATGAATTCATATATAAAAGATCAAATTGAATTATTCCAAGATAAGAATAAGAACCGGGGCTGCCTTTTGGTTAGCTGCCCAGACCAACCAGGAATTGTTGCGGCGATTTCAAAATTTTTGTTTTCCTATAATGCGAATATTATCGAATCGAGTCAATATTCGACTAACCCTGAGGGCGGTACTTTCTTTATTCGGATTGAATTTGAATGTCCTGGTTTAAAGGAAAAAGCGAAAGGCATGGAGACCCATTTTGCTGAAATTGTTGAGGAGTTTTCGATGGAATGGAACTTTACGCATGCTTATCATGTGAAAAAAGCGGCCATCTTTGTTTCCAAGGAGCTTCATTGTTTACTAGAGCTATTATGGGAATGGCAAAGTGGAGATTTAATGGTCGATATTGCCCTCGTGATTAGTAATCATGAAACGGCAAGAGAGGTTGTTGAGGGACTGAACATTCCATTTTATTACGTTCCGGCCAACAAAGATATTCGTGGACAAGCTGAAGCCACACAACTTAAACTTTTAAAAGAGTATGAGATTGACTTTGTCGTTTTGGCTCGTTATATGCAAATTCTGTCTCCTACATTTGTTCAAGAAAACCCCAATAAGATTATTAATATTCACCATTCATTCTTACCAGCTTTTGTCGGCGCAAGACCTTATGAACGAGCCTTTGACCGCGGGGTTAAATTGATTGGTGCGACTTCCCATTATGTCACCAATGACCTGGATGAAGGACCGATTATAGAGCAAGATATTAGCCGCGTCGATCATCATGATAATGTCGACAGTTTGAAAAAAATTGGTCGAAGAATTGAACGAAGTGTATTGGCTCGAGCGGTTAAATGGCATATTGAAGACCGTATTATCGTCCATCAAAATAAAACGATCGTTTTCTAGAGAATCCCTTCATTAGGGATTTTTTCTTTAGTAGAATAATAGTTCAGAATATTGTTGACAATTACTCGTATGAGTAGTTAATATATTTTTAAACATTAACATCATGCGAATGCCATTCGATAATGTCAGATACAAATTGTCTCATCACGTTTATCAGTGGACTAACTATTTGATATGTAAGTGAAATTTGAACAAAGAAAGGGGTTTTTTAAATGGATGATCGTCAATTCC
Organism: Neobacillus drentensis; assembly: GCF_036962125.1. Taxonomy (GTDB): domain Bacteria; phylum Bacillota; class Bacilli; order Bacillales; family Cytobacillaceae; genus Neobacillus; species Neobacillus drentensis_B. The sequence goes on along the minus strand of NZ_JBALOA010000024.1, from coordinate 24,578 downwards.
GTAATGCGATGGGGAAATTTGCAACAGGTGTAACGGTAATCGTAACAGAGGTGGATGGTGAACCACATGGCATGACAGTCAATGCATTTATGTCAGTTTCTCTAACACCGAAGCTTGTGGTGGTTTCGATTGGAGAGAATGCAAAAATTTTAAATAAAATAAAGGAAAGTCAAAAATTCACTGTTAATATCCTTGCTGCAGACCAACAAACAGTTTCTATGATTTTCGCAGGCCAGTTAAAGGAACACAATGGGGTTGATTTTGATCGACTTGGTGGTCAACCAGTGGTGCCGGGTGCCATCGTTCAAATTTCGTGTGAAGTATCAGCTGAACATGTGGAGGGTGATCACACATTATTTATTGGGAAAGTCACCGATATTCACCTTACTGAAGATTCCGAACCACTAATTTTCTATAGTGGACGCTATCGTTCACTCGCTGAAGTTACGCCAGTAGTGTCAAAATAAATATTGGAAAATAGTAATAAGCGAAGGGGAAAAATTCCCTTCGCTTATTTTTTTTAAAGCCAGGCAGTATCAAGGAAAGAATAGCTTTCGTAAACTCCCTGGTCATTAAAGTTTGTCAAAAGTTGATCAGGATATTCGATATCCACATACTTATACGATCTACCTTCGCGGATAAATTCTGCTTTTGAGATCATTTGATTTTCTAAAAACTCATCTAAAGCCTCTCTTATTAATTTTAAAGCTTTTCTTCGGTCCATTTGGTTCAAAACCAAATTGTTGATTAATTTATCCAAATTAAGACTTCGGCGATTTTTAATTAAACTGGTGAGAAGAGGGTATAACATCGCTGATATATTTGTTTTGAAATCTTGGAAGGTTAAGAGATTAATATGGACAATGTTTCCAAACGCTAGACCTTGATGCAAATGATCATTGAACCGAATGATCAACAATTTATTTTGCTGATTTGGCACTTGATCAATATGGATTAGGTAATGGGTAAGTGTGTTGCTTCGCTCATTTAATTTTTTATCTTCATAGTCCTCAATACTAATTGTGGTTCGTGAGAGTTTAATAATACTAGCACGAAGGATTTCATAGGTACCTCCATCGACATTCGCATTTATCACTCGACATAATTCGGGATACGTTAATCCAAAAGTTTTATTTCCTCCCTTGATTTCCCAAAGTTTTTGTAAACCGGCAAATGTTTTGAAATCGAAAGGAGTGAGATAGTCCCCTGTTTCTGAAGTATAGGTGATTTTCCGATAACCAGTTCTATTCTCTGTAATTTTGCCTTCGGAGTTTTTTAATTTTAATAAAGTGTGCTGCTTCGGAACAGACGCTGAAAAAATCGGTGCCTCGACGTAATTACGTTCAATAGGATGGGTTAACCGATTCTTATTTTCCTTTCGGAGTCGTAGAGCTTCTTCAATAATCCGTTTTTGGAGTTGGATAATCTTCCGTTCATTCGTTCCTTCTTCAGCAGTTTGCAGGTCAACTTTTATTTGATCCTCAACTAGTAGTAAATGGGTATTTTTCTCGTATTTCAATTTATCAGCATATTTCATCACAACATCTTGGGTGGTTACAATCTTTCGACTTCTATTTTTGCTTACTTTATTGACCATATGTTCAAATTCAATACATGCTTCCTCTAGGATATTATTTATTTTATATGACATCGATTACATCACCTCAGCCATTCGAATAATAAAAAATTAAAAATTTTTTATGTACCAATCTACTCCGATAAATAAAACCTCTTCTTTAAATGTATCTTCTAGCTCCTAAAATAACCCTATTGTTTCTATTAAAGTGCTATCTGACTCCGAAAGAATTAACCTTTTAATAGTGTTAATGTTGCAACCAACTCCATTTTACAAGGATTCTATATCCTTGGTAGGATAAACACATCCAATCGAGTTGTCAAAATTTTTGAACGATTTGGTATTTTGGAAAAACAACTTACCTCGATACTATGAAGAAAATCCTTTTCAGTTTTTATTTCGACAGGGTCGCCAAACCAATGTGGAAATAAAAACTTGTCCGGGGGTCATGTCTTTGATTTTAAAAATTATTTTATCACAGTGGTAAAAAAAGACAAAGACAATTTTCTCTTACGTGTGAATATTCGAAATATTTACTTGATTCGCGTAACCTGGTGTAGTTGTTTTTGTATTGGTAGGGAGGGGAATTGACAGCCTATTAATCTATCACTAGAATTTGGCAAGATCAAAAAGGGTAAGAGTTGTGCTGATGATGCAGCAAAATTGCTTTTCAAATTAATATTTTGTAAGCGGTTCCTAGTCACTTTTTAAAAGGGGGATTTGACCATGGTGGAAATTACCTGTTTGGGATATTCGGTTTTTGGTGTAAGCGATTTGAACGCTTGGGAAGAATTTGCTGTCGATATTCTAGGGCTGCAAGTGGGCCGGCGAGAAGAAAACCTGTTGACTCTTCGGATGGATCAGTATGAGCAACGGATTATCCTTGAGGAAAGCAACGATGATGACTTGTTGGTAGCCGGATGGGAGTTTGAAAACGAACAAGAGTTAGAACAGTTTGTCCAAAAGGTTGATGCAGCAGGTGTCGAGATAAATTATGGCGGGAAAGAATTGGAGAAACGAAGACGTGTGGAGAAGGTATATGTTTGTGACGATCCAAGTGGTAATTTCAAACATGAATTTTACTGCGGACCAGCCTTTGCACGGGCATCAAAACCTTTTCATTCTAAAGTATTGGTCGGATCTGGATTTGTGACGGGTCCACTCGGGATTGGTCATTTAGTACCAATTGCGAAAGATTATCAAGAGAGTGTGAAATTCTACCGCGATATTTTAGGGATGCGTATTTCTGATATTGTCCGAATTGAAGTAAAGCCTGGTGTTTTTGTAGATGGGGCCTTTTTCCATACAGTTACGGGTCGTCACCATACGATTGCTACGATGGAAGCACCACATCCAAAACGGATTCGACACACCATGTTACAAGTAGAAGACATGATGGACGTTGGATTGGCTTACGATCGCTGCTTAAAAGCCGGGTATGTTGCTAAGGGATTAGGTCAACATCCTAACGACAAGGCACTTTCTTTCTACATCAAGTCGCCGTCAGGCTTTGAAATTGAATACGGCTGGGGTGGAATCGTGATTGACGATAAGGAAGAATGGAAAGTGAAGGTCCACTATGAATCTAGCGCTTGGGGGCATAAACCAATTGCTCAAAAAACACTGGCGAAGGTGTCAGAGTAACTATTATCAACGAAATCCAATTTGAGGTTTTTAGATGAATAGGAGGAAGGTAACTATGACGATTCAGAAAGAAAAGATATCGGTAACCGCTGAAGAATTGGTACAGCGGGCTCAGGATATGATTCCATGGTTAAAGGAAAGGGCTGAGGAAACGGAGAATGCCCGCAAAGTTTCAGCTGAGACGATTGAAAAGTTTCGGAAAGCTGGTTTTTTTAAAATAACTCAACCTCGACGTTGGGGTGGGTACGAAATGGACCTTGATGTGTTTTGTCGAGTGCTGATGGAGATTGGGCGGGGCTGTCCTAGCTCTGCGTGGAACCTGGCAGTTCTTGGGGTTCACAATTGGGAAATGGGTCTGCTTCCGGAAGCAGCAGAGGATATTTGGAATCAAAATAGTAATGCGCTGATTGGGTCTGCCTATGCTCCGGTCGGAAAAGCAACAAAGGTAGATGGCGGCTGGATTCTAACCGGTCAATGGCCAACGTCTAGCGGTTGTGATCATACCCAGTGGACGATTGTGGGGGCATATGTGGCCAGTGAGGACGATTCCAAGCCAGATCATCGAGCTTTCCTAGTACCAAAAAGCGAATATACGATTCTTGACAACTGGTACGTGTTTGGTTTGAAGGGAACGGGTAGTAAGAGTGTCATTATTGATAATGTCTTTGTCCCGGATCATCGTACACATAGTATTATCGACCAGCCTTGGTCAGATCGTCCTAGCTTGTACCAACTTCATCAAACCTTTGTTTTCTTTGCTTGTATTTCATCGGGTGTGATTGGGTTTGCACAAGGAGCCATTGATCATTTTATGGAACATATGAAAACACGGACAACCATTCGTAAAACCAATACTGGAGGGAACAAGGCCTCACAAAGTCCTTATGTGAAAGACCGCCTTGGCAATGCCGTTCTAAATGTGCGTTCGGCAAGAGCTAGATTGCTGCAAGCAGTCAGAGAGGCAACTGCCTATGTCAATCGGGGAGAAAAGGTTCCAGAAGGTGAATATGTCCACTTTGTTCTCGATACCGCAAGTGTGGGTCAGGAATGTGTAGATGCCGTTATATTACTTCAAAGGGCTCTGGGGGCACGTGGGGTTTACTCTTCAAGTCCGATTCAACGAATCTTACGAGATACTTTGGCTGCTGCCTGTCATGGGACACAAAATTCCGATGATACTGCCGGGACTCTGGGGGGATATCTACTGGGTGAAGGAATACCGCCAAGACTATTCAATTTGGATGGTTACACACCTGAATCTCTTTAATGGAAATATAGCTGACGCTTAAATTCTTATATAAATATAAATCTGATTATTTTGATGAAGGGGAGAGCAAATCAATGACTATGGTAATCACGGAAGAATCGACAAGTAGATACGTTCAGCTAGGAGACATGAAACTCCATTACCACGAAGCAGGAGAAGGAGAGGCTATCATTATGCTGCACGGAGGCGGACCAGGTGCTGGTGGCTGGAGTAATTATTCCCGAAATATTGGTCCACTTGCGGAAAAGGGATATCGCGTCATTTTACCTGATTGTCCAGGTTTCCATAAATCTGGACCGATCGTAACAGCGGAACCTCGGAGACTGGTTCATGCAAGGGCAGTCGTGGAATTAATGGACGCTCTCGATATCCAGAAGGCCCACGTTGTTGGAAACTCATTGGGAGGACAAAGTGCGATTGCCTTTGCCTTAGAATACCCAGAACGTTTGGACAAATTAATCTTGATGGGTCCGGGAGGCTTCTTGGGTCCAAGTCTTTTCAATCCTATGCCGACAGAAGGAACGAAACTCTTATTCAATGTTTTTCAAGACTATGAGCATCCGAATTTTGAAAAATTTAATACATTAATGAAGCTATTTGTCTATGATTCTAGTGAACTTACCGAAGAACTAGTTCAAAGCCGGTTTGAAAGTATGCTGAGCAATGACTGCGAGCATCTTAGGAATTTTGTGAAGAGCAGGGAGTTAGCTCCACCGGATGGATTGTTTACGGATATCACACCGCGAATTAAAGAAATACAGGCAAAGTCCTTAGTTATTTGGGGAAGGGATGACCGGTTTGTTTCATTAGATCATGCATTGAAACTTATTTGGGAATTGCCAGACGCCAGATTGCATATCTTTGCCCAATGCGGACACTGGGCCCAGTGGGAAAAGGCTGATGAATTTAACCGCTTACTCGCCGATTTCTTAACAAATGAGTAGGTCTCCTCTGTCGAGATAACTCTTCGAATGAGGAGAGAGAGGATGAATGATGGCAGAAAAAGCTTACGACAAAGTGGCGCTCGAGAATCACATGAGTTCGGAGAAAGGGACAGTGGCCGACCCGCGTAGATGGTGGATTTTAGCCATTGTCTCGATTGGAACATTTTTGACCAATCTGGATGTCAGTATTACGAGTATTGCGCTGCCGACCCTAAGTGCCGAATTCCATGTGACCATTACAGTCGTACAATGGGTCATGTCCGCTTATCTTCTGACAATTTGTGCGCTGCTGCCGATTGCAGGAAAACTTTCCGATCTATTGGGCAAAGGCCGATTGTACAATTTTGGTTTTTTAATCTTCACGGTTGGTTCATGCCTGAGTGCCCTGTCGTTTTCATTTATCATGCTGATTGGAGCCAAGATAATTCAAGCCCTTGGCGGGGTATTGGTGATGGCGAACACCCAGGCTATTGTAGCGGTCACATTTGAAGCCAAGGAGCGTGGCAGAGCACTGGGTATTGCAGGAATTGCTGTATCATTGGGTGTATTAAGCGGACCTGGACTAGGCGGATTCCTTATAGAACATTTCGGGTGGCCGTCGATTTTTTTGGTTAATGTTCCGATTGGTCTTTTGGGATTTGCCGCAGGTCTATGGGTCATGCCGAAGGACCGGACCAATCAAACAAGAGAGCCTTTTGATTATTGTGGTTCGGTCCTTTTTATGACCGGAATGACAACACTCCTCTACACAGTTTCTTCAACGGAAAATCAAGGCTGGACATCGTGGCAGACCATAATCGGCCTCCTAGGGTCTACAGTGGTTTTGGGGTTATTCTATCTCTGGGAGAAAAGGACAGCCTACCCGATGCTGGATTTTTCCTTATTTCGAATTAAAGAGTTTCAAACAAGTATTGTGACGGCCTATCTTTCGGTCGTGGCAATGTATTGCGTGATTATCTTAATGCCATTTTATCTACAAGATGTCCTGTTATTGTCACCTGGGGCAACTGGTTATGTGATGGTTGCTTATCCGTTGTTGATGGGAGTGACCGCACCGCTTGCCGGCTGGTTATCGGATCGGTTTGGCTCGTATCTTTTGACCTCTGTTGGTCTTGTGATAATTGGCCTTGGTTTTGTTGCACTTACTTTTTTATCAATTGAGAATAGCCTCTGGCAGGTAGCGGGGAATATCGCCATCTTTGGTATCGGTCAAGGGATGTTTCAACCTTCGAATAATTCCAGTCTAATGGGGGCGGTGCCGCGGACGAAGGTTGGATTGGCAGGTGGGTTGAACGCGTTGACTCGTAATATCGGCATGGTAACGGGGATTTCTTTTGCGGTTTCCTTGTTTACGTTTCGCTTACGGAATACGGGAGGGACAGCGAATATGGAAGAGTTGAGTACTGTTCCTCCAGAATTATTTATGAGTGCATTAGATACAGTATTTTGGGGTGCCGCACTATTGAGTGCCGCTGGGGTCGCAGTTTCCTTACTAAGAGGTGAACCCGACAAGCTGCACCAGAAAGATGAAGAGCATCACTGACTTTTTCTATATTGGTCAAAAACAATAGTTTGTTAATCGTCATTTTTTTATGGCAGGAGGAGAGTAAGTGGTCGTTATATCGAAAGTACTTGACACTTTGACTCGTATCACTTTATGGATTGCATCGTTTGTTCTAGTCATTATGATGCTGGCCATTGTTGTTGGCGTAGTGTTTCAGTTTTTGGGGCATCCGATAGTGGGCGCTGTTGAGGTTGTTCAGATTTTACTAATCGGACTGATTATGTTCACTTTTGCTTACACGGAAGCTGGGGACAAACATATTAAGATAGGCATCATCGTCGACCACTTACCAAAATGGATTCAAAACACGATTGATCTGTTTGGAAATTTTGCAACTGCTGTCCTTTGCTTCATTATTGCCTATATTTTTATGGGTTCAGCCCTCCATGATTTTCAAATAACCAAAGAAGAAACGTTAATGCTGGAGTTTCCAATCTACATTCTAAAATTTGTTGTCTCTTTAGGTTTTTTAGTCTGGGGATTGGAAGCGCTTAACAGGATGATTAAATATTTTAGCGGGATTGAGAAAGAGGCAGCAATGATCGAACTAGGAAGGGAGGAAAACAGCAATGTCGGCTGAAATGGTAGGAATATTGGCACTGGTTGTTATGTTAGTTCTTATGATGCTGCGTGTACCAATCGTCATTTCGATGATGTTACCAGCGGTTATCGGTATTTTTTACCTTAGGGATTGGACAGTTTTAGCTACTTCAGTGGAATCCAATATTTGGACCCACAGCTTTAGTTATTCGCTAAGTGTCATCCCGATGTTCTTATGGATGGGTGAAATGCTTACTTTTACAGGAATTAGTAGTGAGCTATATTCAACATTCCAAAAATGGCTGGGCAGATTTAAAGGTGGATTAAGTATGGCGACAATTGGCGCTTCCGCTGTATTCGCGGCGGCATCAGGTTCCAGTATCGCAAACACAGCGACGATTGGCCAGATGGCTGCGAAGGAAATGATGAATAATAAATATGATAACAGCTTAGCTGGAGGTTCAATTGTCGCTGGAGGAACCTTAGGTATTTTAATACCGCCAAGTTCATTCCTGATTGTCTACGGCATGCTGACAGAAGAATCGATTGGGAATCTGCTTTTAGCGGCGATTATTCCAGGGGTTTTGCTGGCACTTCTTTTCATCCTTACGATCTACATTGCCGTCTTATCCAAATCAGAATTGGCCCCTAAAGGGGAAAAGGTCTCTTGGAAGGAACGGATTATCTCCTTAAAAAGTACGATGTGGATTCTTGTCTTATTTATTATTGTCATCGGCGGCATGTTTATCGGACTATTTGGCCCAACAGAAGCAGCAGGAATAGGTGCCATGTGTTCTACAATAATCGCTGCTGCCAAAAGGAAGCTGACCTGGTCAATTTTCACAGAAACCATTTTGAGAACGGTTCGTAATTCTGGATTTATCTATGCCATCCTCCTGTCAGGGTTTCTTTTTAGTTATCTGTTAGCCATTTCTAAAGTGCCAATCGCAGCATCATCATTTCTGTTAGGTTTGGATATTTCACCGTTAGCGATGTTTACCCTTATTGTCATTATGTATATTCTGTTGGGAATGGTGATGGATTCCTTAGCAGCTGTTGTTATAACGGTGCCATTTGTTATACCGATTATGAGTTCTTTAGGACATGATTTGGTTTGGTTCGGTATTGTGCTCTGTATTTTAGTAGAAATGGCCCTCATTTCACCGCCGTATGGAATGAACATTATGGTTTTAAACGGGACGGTGCCCGAATTGAAGATTGGCAAAATTTATAAAGGTGCTACTTTATTTTTACTGCCAATGTTAGTCATCATCGTCTTACTTTACATGTTCCCGGAAATTGCTCTGTGGCTTCCTAGTCAAATGATCGGATAGAGAAAGTAAAAGTTAATTTGTGTAGATTTTGACTAAACCTATTAAAGGAAGGTGCAAGTACGTATGAAAAAATGGAACAAATTAATTAAAATGGGAAGTTTCTTGATGGCACTCACACTAGTGTTAGCTGCTTGCGGCGGTGGTAAAGAAACAAATGGGAATGCTTCAGATTCCAAGGGTAATAATTCTAAAGTCATTGAATTAAATGTCAATAATACGGGACCAAGTACTGGCATTTATGCCACGGGGGTATTTGAGCCATGGAAGAAGCTTGTCGAAGAAAAAACGAACGGAAGAGTGAAAGTAAACTTGTATCATGGCAGTGCACTTGGTGGGACCGACACCGTTTTAAATGATGTAAAAGGCGGTGTGTATGAGGTCGGATTGGTTTGGACCCCGTATGTGATGCAATCTGAATTGTTTCCTTTAACGATAGGTGACCTTCCTTTTGCAGGATCGGACGATATTAAAAAAAATAATGAAATCGTTAATAAATTTGCAGGAAAATATATACAGGATATGGGGAAAGATGTCCAGATAATGGGGATTTCAGCAGCAGTTCCTTCCTATATATTTAGCACGAAACCAATTAAGAAATTTGAATCGCTAAAAAACAAAAAAATCCGTGCGGTTGGCAGCAGTGAGGCAGATACGATCAAAGCGTGGGGAGCCGTTCCAGTTTCTGTAACGGCAGAAGAGCATTATGAATCTCTTCAAAAAGGAATTATAGACATAAGTGTTACTTCTTTAAGCAGAGCGATTGATACATCCCTAAATGAAGTAGTTCCATATGTAGTCGATCTTCCTTATAAGGCGATTCAAATGGTACCGGTTATGAATAAGACTATTTATGATCAGCTCCCGGATGATTTGAAAACATTGTTTAAAGATGACTTGAATCCTGCCTTGGCGCAATTGGTGTTGGACGTCCAAATCGAAGATAATAGCACCTCGATGAAGAAGTTTACTGATATTGTAAAAGGAAAAGGTGGAGTAACTACCTTGGCGGATAAAGATATCGAATCTCTCAAAAGTAAGTCCAAGGTAGCGTGGGATGCCTGGGTCGAAGACGCTAATAAGAAAGGCTATAATGGAAAGGAAATGATGAAAGAATATCAGGATTTATTAAAAGAAGCGGGCGTGGACCTACCGTTTTAATCAGTAAACAGAACCTTTTAACTAAATTATTAAGAGAGAGTCTGCGATTGTTATAAGAGACTGAGGTGAACGACTCATTGGAATAGCTTGTCATCAATTTTCAAACGAACCGTTCGCTTCAGTTATCTTGAGAAAGAGGGGTGTGATATATTGAAAATTCACACTTTTGACACGTTACAATTATCAGCTTCGATTGTGGCAATCGGTGGATTTGATGGTGTGCATAAAGGTCATCAAAAATTAATTAACAGTGCACGTCGTCATGCGGAGAATCTTCAAATACCTTTTGTTGTTTATACTTTTGATCCCCCGCCTAGGGTGTTTTTTCAAGAAGTGAGACTTTTAACTCCCTTGCCTGAGAAACTAAATAGACTAAGATGTTTGGGTGTCCAACATGTTGTAATTGCACCATTTGACACTCTATATGCATCGCGCAAAGCAGGGGACTTTCATGATGAACTCCAAAAATTAAATCCACTCGGAATATGGGTCGGAAATGACTTTAAATATGGTGTCAAACGGAAGGGAAATGTTGACTTATTAAAAGAAGAATTTGCCGTTCATATTTTAGAGCCGGTAAGGTGTGCCTCTGGGGAAATCATCTCATCGAGTCGCATTCGTAAACTTTTCGAAGATAAAGTCCAATCAGAAGCAAAGCAGTTATTGGGTTGGGATTAATAAATAGATTTTAAGTAAGTCCCTTCATTAGGGATTTTTTTGTTTAAAATGACTTTTTCTATTTTTTCAATAAAAAACTTGAACTATTCGAAAACTTCCTGAATATACATTTAAGAAAGATGGTTCAAGGAGGGGAGATCTTGAGTTTTCAGGCCGAACATTTATCAGAACCAAGAAGAAGAATTGTTCGTGCGATTAAAACTAACGGCGCTTCTTCTATGAGTGAACTTGCCTCCAAATTAGACATTTCTGCAGAGGCAGTTCGGCAGCACCTCCTCCATTTAGAAAAAGATGGCTGGGTTATACGGATTACTGAAAAGCAGAATGGAATTGGTCGCCCGCATATCCGTTATCAATTAACGACAGCTGGGGAACATCTCTTTGAAAAAAACTATGATCACCTAACGATTGAAGTTCTTGACACGTTGGTCAATCATCTTGGTATGAATGCACTTAAAGCTATGCTTAGCGCGATGATTGATGAAAGGATCCGTGAATGGGAACCAAAATTGCAGGGGCTTACTACAATTGAAAGATTAATAGTTCTTAAAAATTTTTATGCAAAAGATGACGATTATATGGAAGTTGTCAAAAAGGGTAAAGATTATTACCTGATTGAGCGCAATTGCCCCTTTCATAATGTTGCTCTCAAGCGTCCCATCCTGTGCAGTGTAACTAGTTCAGTCTTTACCCAATTGCTTGGATGTAAGGTCGTAAGGGAGCTACGACTTCAGAATGGTGATGGCTGCTGTGCTTTTCGTGTTCAACTAGATCAGCAAGTGGGTCCGAACACCCCTTGTTTAATCATCGAGGATGAACCCTCCAATATCATGTCAAAGGATGATGTGTAATGACAAGTGATCAATTACTTTTATTATCAAAGAAGTTCCCCAGTTTGTTTAAACCCCATGCAGAGGATAACCACCGGAATTTAATGGATGTAAATTTATTTACCTCGGCGATTAGACAATTAATTAAGCTGTGTGGAGATGACCCTGATCGAGATGGCTTGCAAGATACTCCTTTTAGGGTATTGAAAGCATTCCTTGAATACACGGAAGGTTATCATGAAGATCCGAAACTCCACCTCGAAAAGACGTTTGATATCGAACATAAGGGGCTAATTTTAGTAAAAGAAATTGAATTCTTTTCAATGTGTGAACATCATTTTTCTCCATTTTTTGGCGTTGCCCATGTAGGTTATCTTCCTAAAGAGAAAATCACGGGTTTATCGAAAATCGGCCGTATGGTGGATGGGTATGCGAAACGATTTCAGGTGCAAGAGCGACTCACTTCGCAGATAGCTGCGGCCATGGAAGAGGTTTTAGAGCCAGAGGGAACTTTGGTCGTAGTGGAAGCCAAGCATATGTGTATGTGCAGCCGTGGGACGAAAAAATCTTCCACGTTTACCACCACTACTAGCATTAACGGGGTATTTGAAACACACGCGGATTTACGTTCTGAATTTTTTTCATTAATCAAAAACTAAGGAGATGTGATAATAATGGATAATCAAATTAAAATTAATGATAATGGCCCGCTGGAAGTAAGTGGTGAATTTCAGATTAAGGATGCAGCTGGAAATGAGTATCCTAAAAAGGCAAAAGTTTATTTATGCCGTTGTGGGCTCTCCAACAAAAAGCCGTTCTGTGATGGTTCCCATAAAAAAGGCAGATTTGAAAGCAGTCCAAGAGCTTCTGAATAAAATAGGGTGTCAGACTAAATTGAAAAGATTTTTTCAAACGATATGCTTAAAAAGAAAGAGAGAATCAGTTTAAAGCTGATTCTCTCTTTTTGGTTACAAGGAAGTTTGTTGGATTATAATTGGGATTCTTTTTTAATAAGACAATAACTCTTAAATTCTAGTTTCTTTGTTGTTTCCAGCTGGATTAATTCTCCATTTTCCAGCTGGATTTTTTTCGAAAATAGTGGTCCATCATAGACAAAAGTATGATATTCACCCGCTTCTCCCATCGGACAAATCATAGTCTTTTGGACATCTTGAAGGAAGGATTCATCGATGATTCTACCCAACCAGGTGTCATCTAATAGAACTTCTCTTACACGAATCACGATTGCTTCATAACCCGATTGGACAAATTTACCTAAAGATTGTAAGGCGTCTTCCTTTTTCATCCATAATGGATACAATGCCTCGACATCTGCAGCGGCTGCCACTTTTTCTCCCCACTCCCGATGTTCATCTAGATACAAATCTCCGTAAGCAATTCCAGTAATATTGAATTGATTTTTCAAGGATTGTACTGCTTTGATAAATTGACTTGTATAGTTTTCGTATGTACATTCGATAAAATGAACAGGTAAGTTTAATGCCTCACCTTGTAGTTTAATCATTTCCGTTCGCTCACCATGTCCAAATGTGCGTCCAAGTTCTTTAGGAACAGTTGTAACCAAACAAACTACTTCAAACCCCTGCGATACTAGGGTATCTAAAGCCATACAACAATCCTTCCCGCCACTCCAAGATAAAGCAATTCTATTATTCAAGATTCATCATCCTCAATTTATATAATATTGCTAGTTTAACATAAAAGAAGTCAACTGAGCCCAAACAATTATGAAAGACCTTTAGTATACAAAATCGAATAATTTATTCAAAAAAGTATAAATTTTATAAATTATCTGATATAACTGTACTATCAAGAAGTTTACCAAGTTTTCTATTCAAAATTGAATAATATGGTGCTTTGACTAAGTTCTAGAAAGGAGGGGTATGGTGAGTGATGAAAAAAAAGATTGGAATGAAAATGAAGCCATTTTGCACTCATTACAAGACGATATTTTAGTCACCGATACAGATGGGATTATTTTAAAAGTTAGCGAAGCAACTGAAGGAATTTACAATATGAAGTCCAATGAAATGGTCGGTCGTTCGGTGTATGAACTTGAAAAAGAAGGGGTTTTTACGCCGATTTTGACACCATTGGTTATTAAAGAAAAAAAGAAAATCACCCTTGTTCAAACAACTAATAAGGGAGAAAAGTTACTTGTTACGGGGATTCCTGTATTTGATTCTAACAATCAATTAGTGCGGATTGTCAGTTATTCACATGACGTTACCGAGTTACTGAACATGAAAAAATACTTAACAGACATTGAAGACGAAATGGAACGAGTGAAAAGTGAACTGGAAATGCTCAGAAATCTTCAATTTGATTCAGATGGAATGATCGCAACGAGTACAGAAATGAAAAAAGTCCTCCAGCTTGCCCTGCAAGTGGCGGAGATTGATGTCAATGTATTGCTGCTGGGCGAAACCGGGGTTGGAAAATCACATATTGCGAAATTCATTCATAAAAAAAGTTCTCGCAAAGCCGGCCCGTTTATCGAGGTGAACTGTGGCGCAATCCCTGAGGCTTTGTTTGAGGCCGAATTTTTCGGGTATGAGTCAGGGGCATTCACTGGTGCGAATTCAAAAGGGAAGATCGGACTAGCGGAGCTTGCAGAGGGCGGGACATTATTTTTGGATGAAATTGGTGAGTTATCGTTAACCAATCAAGTGAAAATCCTCAAATTCATTCAGGAAAAGCAATATTATCGTGTGGGGGGAACGAAGCTTCGAACGGTTGATTTCCGAATTCTAGCCGCAACAAACAGAGATTTAGAGAAAGCTGTAGAAGAAAAAACCTTTAGACATGACCTCTACTTCCGTTTAAATGTTGTACCCGTCACTATCCCACCGTTAAGAAAGCGCTCAACCGATATTATCCCGTTAATTGAATACTTTTTAACGTATTTTTCAAAAAAGTATCACCGTGAACGAAGCCTTGATGAAGGTGTTTTGCATCTGTTATTAACACAAGAGTGGAAAGGAAATGTCCGTGAATTAATCAATTTAATTGAAAGACTGGTAGTCACTTCCCCGAAACAACTGATTGAAATCGAAAACGTCCCTCTACATTTTCGCAAGTCTTATACAGATGAGACATTTGTCGATGATAAAAGCCGTACCTTAAATGAAATTCTTGAAAGTGTTGAAAAGCAAGTGTTAGTAAAAGCAAGGAAACAATATAAAACGACCATCCATATGGCACAAGCTTTAGGGGTAAGTCAACCTTCTGTGTTTAGAAAACTCGAAAAATACGGAATTGATTAAAATTGGCACAGAACTTGCACTATTTCTAGTATGTGAGTTGGCAACCAAAGGAACTCCCAATGGATCGAAATCCTTTATGAAAGGAGGGAAATACGCAAGTTTGAAATCGATCGTTGATTATATTTATACAGGAATAATAAATGGAAATATCTTTAAATAACGTTTCTGATGCATTTTTATTTTTAATTTTGTATATTCATTTGATTATGGAATATTTAGAAAATATATTGACATAAAATAGACAAGTATTTATATTTAAAGAATATTATTCATTTTTAAATAATTTTCGGGGATTCGGAGGGTAATATGAAAGTAACGGTGGGACCAGCTCAATATATTAGAAATAAGAGTTTACTAGAAGATGCGGGAAGCTACATAAAAAAGTTTGGAAAAACAGCCGCTCTGATTGGTGGCCAAATTAGTAGAGGTCTGGTAGAAGATTCATTAAGAAAGAGTTTGACAGAGCATGAGATTTTATTAAAACAATCGCTTTGGTATGGGGGAGAATCATCTCAAGCGAATATCGATCGATTAACAGCTGAATTAAAAGATGCCAATGTTGATGTTCTTATTACGACGGGTGGAGGCAAATCCATTGATACAGTTAAAGCGGTTGCCTATCAACTGAACAAACCGTTAGTTGCTATCCCAACCATCGCTGCAACCTGTGCAGCAGCTACGCCGATTGCCATTCTTTATAGCGATGATGGGGAATTTATTGGGATTGAACGAAAGTCCAAGGCACCTGATTTAGTCTTGGTAGATTCGGAAATCATCACGAAGGCACCGGTACGCTTTTTAATCGCGGGAATTGGAGATACATTGGCTAAATGGTTTGAGACCCAAGCCTCTGTGAAAAAAGCGGTCCCTAACATCTTAAATCAGACGGCTGTTGCGATCGCAGGAAAGGTGTATCAAACCCTGCTTCAAATTGGCAAAAATGCTGTCACGTCTGTTCAAACCCAAACAGTGACAAAAGAGTTAGAGGATGTCATTGATACGATTATTTTAGTCAGTGGCAGTGTCAGCGGATATGGTGGGGATGACTGCCGAACAGCCGGGGCCCATGCTATCTATTCAGGGTTAACGATTTTTCCTGAAGTTCACGAAACCTATCATGGGGAAATTGTTGCCTTTGGGATTCTTGCCCAGTTGTGTATGGAAAATACAAGTGAGGATGAACTGAAAACGTTAATTGGTTATTACCAGGAAGTTGGGCTTCCTTTTACTTTAAGACAAATGGGAATAACAAACTTAACTGAAAGTCAGTGGCAGAAGCTTGGTGAATTTACCGTTACCATTGAAGAAATGGCGAATATGCCATTTGAGGTTACACCACAAATGGTGATTGATGCCGTTCGTCAGGCCGACGAATTAGGAAATGGGATGTTAAGTGAAATTCCTGCGGTCTAAGTAATTAAAGATTGAATCTATGAAAATATGTTTACAGATGTATATAAAATAAGGGGGAAAATAAGATGAAAAAATGGTTATTGGTAGTTTGTTCGCTCATGTTATTATTCGCACTGGCGGCATGTGGGAAAAGGGAACCGGCAAGTAGTTCACAGGCTGGAAAGTCGTCTGAACCATTAAAGGTAACCCTGCCAACCTGGACAGGATATGGTCCGTTATTTTTAGCAAAGGAAAAGGGTTTTTTCAAAAAGAATGGAATTGATGTTGATCTTTCGATTGTTGAGGGATTAGGTGAGCGTAAACAAGCATTAGCTAGTGGGAAAATCGATGGAATGGCAACCGCGCTTGATGTGCAAGTTTCCTTGGCCGCTTCTGAAATTCCTGTTCAAGTGGTTTGGTTATTGGATGATTCTTACGGCGGAGATGGGATCCTCGTAAAAAAGGGAATTAATAGTGTGAAAGATTTAAAGGGCAAGCAAGTTGCCTTTGAAGTGGGTTCAACCAGTCATATGTTAGCATTGCAAGCTTTAAAGCAAGGCGGATTAACAGAAGCAGATGTTAAGGTTGTTCAAATGTCTGCAGGTGATGCAGGTGCTGCTTTTGCCGCTGGTAAAGTGGATGCCGCTGTTACATGGGAGCCTTGGTTATCAAAAGGAGCACAAGCTAACGGAAAAATTTTGTTAACAACCAAAGATTTATCAGGAATCATTGTCGATACGGTTAGCTTTAAAGAAGATGTGATCAAGAATCGCCCGAAAGATGTTCAAGCTTTTGTAAAAGCGATGGGTGAAGCAATGACTTACTGGAAAGACCATGAAAAAGAAGCCGACGAAATCATGGCTAAAGGTTTGAATATTGACGTTAAGGAATTTGAAGGTACAGTCACTGGTTTGAAATTCTTCTCCAAAGAGGATAACGAAAAGTTATTTGGAACTGAAAGCGCAAAAGGTTCGATCTATCAATCTACAGAAAATGCGATTTCATTTTACAAGGAACAAAAACTACTTAAAACAGAGCCAAAAGCAGAGGATATCATTAATCCGAGTTTCCAAAAGTAATACCTTTTAAGTTAGTTTTAGGATTCACATTGGTCAGCCTGACTCATGAGATGCTTTTGGCCCTCATCAGTTAGGCTTTTTTACAAAATAGACGCAAAAAGAAAATAGGTGAGAAAAATTGATCGCAAAATTGTTTATTCCTAATAAGGAAATCCCAAAATTATTTTATACGTCTGCGGGCTTTATCACATTTATTATTTTTCTATTAGTTTGGTCTGTACTCAGTTATGGGCAACTTGTTAATCCGTTATTCTTACCCTCTCCATCTGCTGTTTTAAAGACAGCGGTTGATATGTTTGTTAATGGTGACATTCTTTCTGATATTGGGATCAGTTTTACCAGGGTTCTTTTCGGTTTTCTTGCCGCTGCCATTATTGGGATTCCATTAGGGATCTTAATGGGTTCCCTCCGGATTATGGAGGGTGCATTTGAACCAATTATTGGATTCATTCGCTATATGCCGGCATCTGCGTTTATTCCACTCCTTATTCTATGGATTGGTCTGGGTGAGACAGAAAAGATGAGTGTTATTTTCCTTGGAACGTTTTTTCAATTGACGTTGATGATTATGGACGTCACCAAGAATGTTCAAAATGATTTAGTGGATGTTTCCTACACCCTGGGAGCAAAAAAGGCCCAAGTGTTTACAAAGGTAATCCTACCTGCCTCTTTACCAGGAATTGTTGATACGCTTCGAATCACCTTCGGCTGGGCGTGGACCTATTTAGTGGTCGCTGAAATTGTTGGTGCTTCCAGTGGCTTAGGGTATATGATCATGCAGGCCTCACGTTTTCTACAGCCAGATAAAATCATCGTAGGCATCTTGATTATTGGGTTGTTGGGGCTGATTACAGATATTCTCTTTAAAGCCATTTACAAGGCTTCATTTTCTTGGATGAGAAAGGATGGTTTCTAGATGGTAACGCCTCAATTGCAAGTTAAAGAAAGAGAAATAATAGTTGAACCTAAAATAGTATCAAGCACCCCCAAGTTAGAAATTAATGAAGTAGGAAAAGTCTTTAAAACCAAAAAAGGGGAAACGACTGCCTTAGAAAAAACCACCTTTTCGATTGCGGAAGGCGAATTTGTTACGATTTTAGGGCCTTCAGGCTGTGGGAAGTCGACCGTTTTACGGATTGTTGCAGGTTTAGAAGAGGCAACTTCCGGCCAAGTCCTTCTTGATGGCCAGGAAATCCATGGACCTGGACCGGATCGCGGGATGGTATTTCAATCCTATACATTATTTCCTTGGTTATCCGTGAAGGACAATATTACCTTTGGTTTAAAGCTTAAGGGTGTTGCTCAAAAAGAAAGAAACGATATCGCCGGGCACTATCTGCAATTAATTGGCTTAGAGGGATTTGAAAATCATTTCCCGATTCAATTATCGGGCGGGATGAAACAGCGCGTTGCGATTGCCAGGGCATTAGCAAACGACCCGAAAATATTATTAATGGATGAACCATTCGGAGCATTAGATGCCCAAACACGGAACATTATGCAGGAAGTCCTCTTAAAAGCATGGGAAGAGTCCAAAAAGACGATTTTATTTATTACCCATGATGTCGACGAATCGATCTTTTTAGCAGATTCGGTATATGTGATGACGGCACGACCAGGACGTTTAAAGAAAAAGATCCCGATTGCCTTGGAAAGACCTAGGGATTTTAGTGTGAAAGCTACCGTCGAGTTCGCGGAATACAAAGAAGAATTATTGTCGCTGATTCGAGATGAAAGTCTGAAGGCGATTAAATAGAGAATAGTTCAATACAGATTGGGATTACAAATACGGAGGTCAAAGTATGGAGAACAAATGGGATCACTTGGTGAAAAATATGCCAAATCGCCTGGCACCGAGCATGGCAAAGGATCATCCAAATCTACCAGTGGTAAAAGAGGAAGGCTGTTATTATTTTGGGGTGGACGGAAAGAAATATCTTGATTTCACGTCTGGGATAGCAGTAACAAATGTCGGACACCGACATCCTAAGGTGGTCCAAGCGATTAAAGATGCTGCCGATGGCTTGATGCACGGTCCATCTGGTGTAATTATGTATGAGTCCATTTTACGATTAGCTGATGAACTCGCCGAAATTTTACCTGGCGATTTAGATTGCTTTTTCTTTGCCAATAGTGGGACAGAAGCAATTGAGGGTGCTCTTAAACTAGCAAAATATGTGACGAAACGTCCGTATGTCATTTCCTTTACCGGCTGTTTCCATGGCCGTTCGTTAGGGGCATTAAGTGTTACTACCTCAAAAAGTAAATATCGAAAATTCATTCAGCCATCGGGCCTAACTTATCAAGTTCCTTATGCGAATGTGAAAGAATGTCCAGAAGGCATGGATCCAGAGACCTATGTGATTGAGAAATTAGAAAAAGATTTCGCGTCATTATTTAGTCATCAAGTCACACCTGAAGAGGTAGCCTGTGTTATTTTAGAACCGGTACTCGGTGAAGGCGGTTATATTGTACCGCCGAAGGGCTGGTTAAAAAAGGTTCGTGAAATCTGTGACCGCCATAATATTTTGCTGATTTTTGATGAAGTTCAAACGGGATTCGGCCGCACAGGTCAATGGTTCGCAGCCCAAACCTTTGATGTAACCCCGGATATTATGGCAATTGCCAAAGGAATTGCCAATGGTCTGCCGCTTAGCGCTACAGTTTCTTCCGCTGAATTAATGAAACAATGGCCATTAGGCAGTCATGGGACAACATTTGGCGGGAACCCGATTGCATGTTCAGTCGGATTGGCTACGTTAGAAGTAATGAAAGAGGAAAACCTGCTTGAAAATACTAGGAATATGGGGAGTTATGCTGTTCAGGAGCTAGAAAAAATCAAAGAACGACACCCTGTAATCGGGAGCATCCGCTCGGTGGGCTTAATGATTGGGATTGAAATCATTGACCCAGTGACAGGTGGACCGAATGGAGAAGGATTGTTAAAAATCCTTGACCTCGCGCTTGAAAAAGGTGTTTTATTCTATCTCTGTGGAAATCATGGGGAAGTCATTCGGATGATTCCTCCGTTAATCGTGACAAAGGAACAAATAGATGAAGGACTTCGTATGTTGGATGAAGCATTGTCGGAGTATGAAGCGACATTGATGCAGCCAGCAAAATAATTAGTGCAGCACCGGTCACCATTTTCCTCGAATGGTGGCCACTTTTTGTTTCGTCACTTTCAATACATTTGTAACGACTATTATGGACATTTTCAATAGGATGTTGTACGTTTTAGATTGAAGTTGTTCTATCTTTATAGGTATCCATTAAGAGCAATATTGAGGAGTTTGTAAAATGGACAGTAAAACGAAATGGAATGCGAAATATAAGGAACGCATGAATAACATGATGGAACCAGTACCAAATCCCAGGTTGAAAAATCAGTTTGCCTATCTCAATGGAGGAATTGCACTGGATCTTGCTTGTGGTCTCGGGGGAAATAGTCTGTTCCTTGCAGGCATGAACTATCAAGTCGAGTCCCTTGATATTTCGGATGTTGCGATCAATTATCTTTACGAATATGCTACAAAGAATCATCTCAATATTCAACCTCGGGTATGTGATCTTACCGATTTGAATCATCTTAACTTGCTAAACCATTCTTTTGACCTCGTTGTCATTTCATATTATCTGGATCGCTCTCTTTTTCCGATGGTGAAGGAGATCATTAAAGACAGGGGCTTTCTATTTATGGAAACCTTCTATCATGTGCCTCAGACGGAGAATGAAGGGGTATCTGCACAACATAAACTTCAGCCCCATGAGCTTAAAATAGTATTTGGAGATTGGAAGATTCTCTTTTTTGAAGAAAATGAACAAGAGGGACGGCAAACGGTCTTTTGTCAAAAGCAATAAAAATTTTGAAAAATTGATTTTGGTTTTCTATTTGGAGTTGAAAATTTTGAGTCGTTTATTTGCAAACTGGTATGACTTTTTTATGAATCCATTAGAAAAAAAGAAGTTTAAGAGGATTCGAAAGGAACTTCTTTCACAGGCAACAGGAAATGTCCTTGAATTGGGCTCGGGTACAGGCATTAATTTTCCTTTCTATAATGTAGCTGCAACAGTGACTGCAATCGAACCGAGTCAGTATATGATTGAGCAATCATTTTCTAAACAGAAGCAAGCAGTGATTCCCATCGAAATCGTTCAGGCAAGTGCGGAAGAACTGCCTTTTGCAGCGAATACTTTCGATACAGTTGTGGCAACTCTTGTATTTTGTACAATCCCAAATCCGGAGAAAGCGATCTTAGAAATGAAGCGAGTCTGTAAGCCTGAGGGAAAAATTCTTTTATTTGAGCATGTGAAGATGCAAAATCAGTTTTTATCTTCCCTCCAGGATTGGTTAACGCCTGTTTGGAAAAAAATCTGTGATGGCTGCTGTTTGAACAGGGATACCATCGACTTACTAAGTTCGCATGATATCTCAATTACGGAGGTACAAAAGTATTACCGTGATTTATTTGTTTTTGCTGAGGCCGTAAATAAAAAGTAAAATGCCAGGATGGGTAAATCATCCTGGCATTATACTTGGTAAAACTCTCGCATTAATCCTTAACTTCAACATGTCCATTTTCATCAATCTCAATGGTTGTATAGCTTTTAAAAACATCGATGTTGGTGATTTCATGCTGAACCACACTGGCGAAGCTTTCCATATATGGCTTGTAGACCTCAGGATCTTTTACGAGATGATAGAAATTTACACGTCTTCCGTCTTTCATATCGGTCATTCTTAGTAAAAATCGATCGCCATATTGCCCTTTAAACCAATCTCTTGCTTCCTCATGACTAGTGAATTTAGGCAGTTGGTTCGGATCAATCGTAAAATCTTGATTCATTGACTTAGTCACCTCTTTCCAATAAATAGCCACTACTAATATTCCCCAATGACATAAAAATTATCTTAAAAATACAACGGTCTCACGATATTATGGTAAATTTAAATTAAATAGATGCATTACTATAGATGAAACAACTGTTATGGAGGATAGGTTAATGGTCGTTGTAAAATCAGTCACAATCGATGGTGAAGGTATTCATATTTTTAGAAGCGCAATCTACATTTTTGAATCGAGTTCGGGCCTTACGTTAGAATTGGATTTGATTGTCAGTGAGATTGCTATAAAGAAATATAAAACGATTGAAAACCTAATTGTTGAGATAGAATTAGAAGATGGTAGAATGATCCATTCGATTATGCATGTAAAAATTCTAACAGGCGGATTGCCACAGCTTAACTTATTCTGTGGAATCGATGATCTTCATGAATATGAGGATTTCAATCGGGTAAATGAAAATGATGCGTGGTTTTCGAACTTAGAAGAGGGAATCACAATCGAAGATATAAGAAAAGTCGAAATGCCGAATGAGGATGTTAGTCTAAAATTAAACCTGCCAATTGACCAAGTGGAATGGTTAAAAAAGCAAAAAAAGAAAAGTCTAAATGAAATTTTTCAAAAATTGATATATGACTTTTGGAAGAATCAAGACCTTAAAAAATAACAGGGATTTGTGAGCGCAAATGAATGAAACAAAAATGCTGCAAGAAAGAGATTTATATAAACCCATTCAGACCTATTTTGTCCGTGAAGGGTACCAGGTTTATGGGGAAGTGAAAGACTGTGATATTGTTGCGGTCAAAGATGAGCAGGTAGTTATTATCGAATTAAAACTGAACTTAACTGTGGATTTACTTATACAGGCAGCCAAACGACAGCGAATGACAGATCAAGTTTATGTGGCGATTCCGAAACCCAAACATCGTTTGAATTCGAAACAATGGATAGACAAATGCCATTTGATTCGCAGGCTGGAACTGGGATTAATTGTTGTTTCGAGTCCCGGAAAACGCGGCAAAGCGGAAATTATTTTCGAGCCCACTCCCTTTCAGCGCAGGAAAAACAAACTAAAGCTTGGGTCTATTCTGAAGGAAATTAACGGAAGAAGTGCCGACTACAATGTGGGCGGCAGTAATCGGACCAAGATTATGACAGCTTATAAAGAAAATTGTATCCAAATTGCCAGTTATCTTGAGAATTTAGGTCCCTTATCACCGCGGAAATTAATCCAATTGGGTTCAGGAAAGAACACTTCATCCATCCTTACAAAAAACTATTATGGCTGGTTTGACCGAATTAAACGAGGTACTTATGTCATAACTGAGAAGGGGATAGAAGAAATTAAGGAATATCCAGAGTTGGTGGATTATTATTTAAATAGTTTAGAGGAAGAGAAAAGTATGTAATCAGACAAGGGCTGCCCCAAGAGTTTTAGGGACAGTCTTTTCAATTACCCATTTTGTGATAATCGGCAAATGTTCGTGGCCGCGAATCTTTGTACCATTGATAACAAAGGATTGTAATTAGCATCAGTTCAATCACATCACCACCATAGTACATAAGCAATCCGCCCGTTTTGGCTTGGTTAATCGGAACTCCCAATGGAGGATGAGCATAAATATATTTTGACAAGATGCTATGGCATGCCAAGGCGAGGATCAGTACAATTGACCGATAGAGAAATCCCGTCCGGTGGGGCTGTGGGTCCGCATATATAAAGGCCCCTGTGAAAAAATAGCCTGCGAGGAAAACATGCAGGTGAACTAAAATATGAAGCCATCCATTATGATGCATGGTTTGAAATAGACTCGTCAGATAAAGAATCCACAGGCCGCCAACATTAAGGAGAGAGACGATTATTGGATGGCAAAGCAATCGAAGGGGTTTACTTTTTAGAATACTGATTAACATCCGAGCTTGCTTTACCTCCATTGTTCTAAGGAGCAGAGTCATTGGGCGTGCAAGAACCATTAAAAGTGGTGCAAGCATCCCGAGCAGGAGGTGGCCGAGCATATGCGCCGTAAAATCTTGATGTGAACGAGCTGCGAGTGGCCCGGCAACCGTAATTATTGTACAAGAAATACCAGCAATCCATAAGAACAGCCGATGTAATGGCCATGTTTTCCTCCGCCGTTTTGTTATGACAAAAGCGATGAGATAAATAACTAAAGCCAGGATAAACGGCAGCGATAAAATCAGTTGGGGAACCAATAGATTGAGCCCTGTATCAAGTTTAATATGATTATTTAGGAGCATTGTTCTCTGTTACTCCTGTTTGTTTAGATTTGGTACCGGTACGAACGAGGAGAACGATGCCGATAAAAATCATTAAGATAGAAGTTATATACCAAACCAAATCGTAGGGTAGGATGTTTACTTGGTAGCGAATTTGGTGTAATCTCATCCATTTATGTTGGATGGTTCCATCGTATAATTGG
>NZ_JBALOA010000023.1:10698-81506 GCF_036962125.1 Neobacillus drentensis | reverse complement strand
TTTAAATTACCTTTTTTAATTGGTCCCGATCCTGGTTACTGGCCATTTACAGCTGGTTCTCGGCCGAGGGATTCCGCCAACTTGGGATGGAATCCCGCGAAGTGTTGGCGTGATTCCGCCATACTAGTGATGGATTCCGCCAACTTTGTACCTTTTCCCGCCAAACCCCCTGATGATTCCGCCAACCCCTTTAAATTACCTTTTTTTAATGGCCCTGATCCTGATTACTGGCCGTTTACAGCTGGTTCCCGGCCGAGAGGATTCCGCGAACTTGGGATGGGATTCCGCCAAACTAGTGAGGGATTCCGCCAACTTCGTAACTTTTCCCGCCAACTCCACTGATAATCCCGCCAAGCCCTCCTTTTTACTGCCTCTCATCCCAATAATCCGCCACCTCCCATAAAATGAAAAACCATTCCGGCCGATAGGACGGAATGGTAACTAACTTGCTTACTCATCTAATTTTTTCATCCAGCCCATGCCCATGGAGCCTTCGCCGAGATGGGTACCGATGACGGCACCGAAGTAACCGATGGAAAATTCGACGTTTGGATATAATGCGGCTAGTTCATCGCTCCACTCTTTGGCTTCTTCTTCACGGTTAGCGTGGATGATGACCGCCTGGTAACTGAGACCGCTAGAGGCATCTTCATCAAGCAGGTCAACGATACGTTTCAAGGCTTTCTTGCGGGTGCGGATTTTTTCAAAAGGGACAATGACTTTGTTCTCGAAATGGAGCAATGGTTTCACCTGAAGGAGGCTGCCGATAAAGGCTTGGGCACTTGAGAGGCGCCCTCCTCTTTGGAGATGAGCTAAATCGTCCACCATGAAATAGGCACGTGCTGATTGTTTCAATTCTCCCAAGTGGGCGATAATGGCATCCGCCGGTTCACCTTGTGAGGCCAGTTTCGCTGCCTCGATTGCATAAAACCCCTGCACCATGCAGCTGATTTCTGAATCGAATGGATGCACTGAGATGCCCTCGACCATCGTACCGGCCGTGACAGCCCCTTGGAACGTGCCGCTGATTCCACTAGAAAGGTGCACGCTTATGACCGCATCATAGTCCTTAGAAAGACTTTCAAATAGCTCAACAAACTGGCCGATGGGCGGCTGCGAAGTGGTTGGCAACTCCTTCGTCTTGACCTCTTCGTAGAACTGACGCCAAGTTATATCCACTTCTTCTTGGTAGACCTCGTTTCCAAAGATGACTTGCAACGGGATTATATGTATATTCCATTTATCACGTAAATCCTTTGGGATGTATGCAGTACTATCCGTGACGACGGCTGTTTTCATAACAAAATACCATCCTTATTTTTTTACCTACTATATGGCATTTTATATTTTATATGAAATGCAAATAAATTGCATTATTATTTCCCAAACAAAAAGAGCACACTTTTCAGCATGCCCTTTAAGAACCTTTTTACTTTACCTCAACCCAGCCATTTTTGATCGCTACCACTACGGCTTGGGTGCGGTCATTGACGTTCATCTTTTGTAAGATATTTGAGACGTGATTTTTGACAGTCTTTTCGCTAATGAATAAGGCTTCACCGATACCACGGTTACTTTTTCCATCGGCAAGCATTTGAAGCACTTCACATTCGCGTCGTGTCAATAAATGTAATGGACGACGGATTTCCATCGTTTGCAAGTAAGCTCCACTGCGCGCGACGCCCGCTGCAAGCTTGCGGTACTCGTTTACCAAATTATGCGTAACCTTTGGATGTAAGTACGACCCGCCTTCTGCTACCACTTTCACCGCTTCAATCAAGGCATCGGCATCCATTTCTTTTAATAAGTAACCAATCGCCCCTGTTTGTAAGGCATGTGTCACATAGTTTTCATCATCGTGAATGGATAGGATAATAATTTTCGTGTCGGGATATTTCTCGACCAATTCACGTGTAGCCTCGACACCATTCATTTGCGGCATATTGATATCCATGATGACCACATCAGGTTTGAATTCTTCTACTAATCTCAATGCCTCGCAGCCGTCATCACCTTCAGCCACCACTTGGAATGATTTTTCAAACTCTAGTATCCTCTTAACGCCTTCTCTAAATAATTGGTGATCGTCTATAATGACAATTTTTGTAGTCAATGTTTAAGCCCCCTAATCCTTCTAATTTCGAAATTTTCTCCATTGGCGGTAGGTTTGTTAGTTTTTCAGTTAATTAACGGAACTCGAATCAATACCGCAGTTCCTTTGCCTATTTTTGAATCAAAGGTAATTTCCCCTTCTAGGAGGTCTACCCGCTCGCGCATTCCGATCATGCCAAATGACTCAGGTTTCTTTTCGTTAATATCAAAACCAATACCATTGTCCTTAATCAAAACGGTTACTGCCGCATTCGTAATTTCTAATCGCACTTTGATTTCACAGGCGTTTGCATGTTTTAAGGCATTTTGCACGGATTCCTGGATCATCCGGAACAGTGCGACTTCATACTTAGTTGGAAGTCGACGTTCTAGGCCGATATTCATAAATTCAATTTTGGAATGGTTATGATATTCTTCGATGGTTTGCAAGTATTTTCTGAGGGTAGGGACGAGACCTAAATCATCTAATGCCATCGGACGAAGGTCATAAATAATTCGCCGGACTTCATAAAGTGCCGAGCGGACCATTTTTTTAAAGCTTTTGACCTCAGAAAATGCCTCATCCGCGCCCTTTTCCCGATAAACACGTTCGATTAAATCCGAACGCATAATGACATTGGCAAGCATTTGGGCGGGACCATCATGAATATCCCTCGAAAGTCGCTTACGCTCCTCTTCCTGTGCTTCAATGATTTTTAATCCAAAATCCTGTTTCGCTTTTGCATGCTCGAGTACTTTACCCACTTGTTTTAAATCACTGGTCAAGTAATTCATTACGACGGAGATTTGTGAAATAAGTTGATCCGCACGATCAATGGTTTCATCTAACCCTACCAGTCGATTTTCAAGGTCAGCTCTTTTATCCAAAAGCTGTTTTTTGTATTGCCAATTAATTGAAAGATCCATTTGCAACTGATGGGCTTTTTCATAGGCATCACGGACCTCTTCTTCGGTATAATGTTTAAAATTCATACTAACTTCTGAGAGCAGGCTCCGCGCATCGAGAACTTGTTTTTCAAGTTCCTCACCTTCCTGAGTGAGTTTTACCATCATTTCCTTAATATTGTCTAATTCATTTATCATATTTTCATAGTCTTGACGGCATTGCTCGCCTATCTGGAAGATGTCACTTTTTGAGCAAGTAACAGTTTCAATCATTTCTTCACGGATTTCGTCAATCGATTTCATATTAATCTGTTTAATTTTCATACTATTCCTCCGATAAGAGAAGCAATAAGCGCTTGAATGCTCACGCTAGACAATATTCTAATTTCAAAGAATTTTATTTCATTATCTTTGGATTTCATATAATATGCCTTTTAACCTATTTTACATTGGTTTTTAGCTATTTGCTAATCTAAACCTTTCCAAATGCCTTCATTTTCGTTAAAAAGTAGTATAATGGTAATATCAAACTTGTCTAAAAAACAGGTTTTCACTACTTTTGACTTCTTTATTATAACATGGAAATTTTACTGCCATATTAAAGTTATATTACACCATTATGAAATTTAGGAAGGAATGCGCATATGCTGCCTCGTTATAATACAGTAAAAAAAATGGGTGAACATGAAATAATTATTCAAAAATCACGATTTATTGCCCACGTCCAAAGAACGGAAACGGAAGCAGAAGCACAAGAATTCATTCAAATGTTGAAAAAAAAATATTGGGATGCTTCCCATAATTGTTCTGCCTATCTTATTGGCGAGCACGATCAAATTCAAAAAGCAAATGATGACGGGGAACCAAGTGGTACGGCGGGTGTTCCCATTCTTGAGGTATTGAAGAAACGAAAACTGAAGGATACGGTCGTGGTCGTTACCCGCTATTTCGGCGGGATTAAATTAGGTGCTGGTGGTCTAATCCGTGCATATGGCAAAGCAACCTCAGAAGGCCTTGATGCGGTCGGAATAGTTGAGAGAAGATTAATGCGGGTCTGCCATGTCCACATTGATTATTCATGGCTTGGAAAAATTGAAAATGAATTAAGGTCGTCGACGTATATTCTTAAAACGATTCAATACCAAGAAAAGGTTGAAATTGAGGTATTCGTGGAAGAGGAGAGCCAACAGGCATTCACAGACTGGATGATTGAATTAACTAATGGACAAGCCGAGATTACTGCGGGAGAAGCTACCTATCTTGAGGAAGAAATATAGGTAGGTAACTTCTCTTTTTTTTGTGCAAAAATAGAAAATTATGTCGTCTTAAAAATTTCATTTTACCAATCTCGATAAATATTATAAAATAGAATAGATTTTCAACAAAAGCTGACATTTTTCTACTTTTAATACAATACTAGGAGGCAATATATGTCTATCAATAGACAAGGTTATAAGAATACTCATAAAAAGAAGAAAAAACGGAAACGAATTTTACTATGGTTTATCATGCCTATCCTGTTATTAATCATAGGGGCAACAGCGTACGGCGGGTTTTTATATAACAAAGCTGAATCTGTGATGAATAAATCATACAAGCCCATTGAGCGTGACACAAAGAAAGCAAACACCAATGTAAAACTTGAAAATACATCGATTTTATTTATCGGTGTCGATGATAGTGAAAAAAGAAAATCTAGTGGCAGCTCGCGTTCAGATGCGTTAATGCTGGCAACTTTTAATAAGGAAGACAAGTCGATTAAACTGCTAAGTATTCCGCGTGATTCGTATGTTCATATCCCTGAGAAGGATATTTATACAAAAATAACTCATGCCCATGCCTACGGCGGTGTAAAGCTGACCCTTGAAACTGTCGAAGAACTACTTGATGTTCCTGTCGATTATTATGTTAAAATGAACTTTAATGCGTTTATTGATGTAATTAATGCCCTTGACGGTGTTAAAGTAGATGTTCCATTTACTTTTTCTGAGCAAGATTCCAAAGACCATGCGAAAGCAATTACTTTGCAAAAAGGCGTACAAGAACTAAATGGTGAGGAAGCTCTAGCATTTGCACGAACAAGGAAAATTGATAGTGATATCCAACGAGGAATGCGCCAGCAGCAAATCGTTAAGGCCATTCTTGCAAAGGGTGCTTCAATTAAATCAATTACTAATTACACAGATGTAATGGAAGCAGTTGGAAAGAATATGTCCACGGATTTAACCTTTGATCAGATGAAATCGTTCCTAAGCTATATCCAGGCTGGTAGTGGGCTTAATGTTGAGTCATTATCACTAAAAGGTGAGGATTCTTATATTAACCGTATTTATTATTATAAGCTGGATGATGCAGCCTTAGAAGAAACGAAAACAAAACTTAAAAATCATCTTAACGGAAAAGCAACTGACAAATAAGCAAAGAACCCGGGTAATTTATCCGGGTTCTTTTTTTGTATAAATAAACAGCAATAGAAAACAATAAAAGGGTAATCCACAACGATTATGTGAATTACCCTTTTAATATATTAGCATTATCTATTTTTATTCAGAATCCCCATGATCCGGAGGAGCGGCCGGTAATTTTTATTGATTAATCCGATCGTTTCTACAAATAGTTCAATCGCTAGGACGATAATGGTCATGATTAAGATTGAGCCCCATACCGTTGTGATGGTGAAAATAAAAGCAGCAAGACCAAACATCGCACTCATTGCATATATTAGCAGTACCGTTTCGCGATGAGTAAACCCTAGTTCTAATAAACAATGGTGTAAATGAGATTTATCAGGTGCTGATAATGATTTCTTATTGTAAATACGGCGAATGATTGCAAAAAAGGTATCAGAAATCGGAACACCTAAAATGATGATTGGAACAACAAATGAGATTAACGTTACATTTTTAAAACCGAGTAAGGATAAGACTGAAATCATATAACCAAGGAAGAGTGCACCAGAATCCCCCATGAAAATTTTCGCTGGGTGAAAGTTATAGATTAAAAATCCTAATGTACTTGCTAGGAGGATTGTCCCCATCGCGACCACATAACCATTGCCCATGACAATTGCCATCCCGGAAATTGTGATAAAGGCAATTGACGATACTCCAGCGGCGAGACCATCTAATCCATCGATTAAATTGATCGCATTCGTAACGCCGACAATCCAAATCACAGTAATCGGAATACTAAACATACCAAATTTTAAGACCCCGTTAAACGGCAAGTTAATAAAGTCAACTTCCACCCCGCCCCACATAACGACAATGAGTGCAGCGATGATTTGTAAGGCAAATTTTATTTTCGCTGATAATTCATAGATGTCATCTAATATTCCAGTAACCAATATAATCACTCCACCAGCTATAATCGCTGCATGATAGGGACTATTGGGCTGGAGGATGAATAAACCTAAAAGAAAGCTGAGATAAATCGCTAGGCCGCCTAAACGTGGCATAATCTTAGAATGTACCTTGCGCTTATTAGGACTGTCCGTTGCTCCTAATTTAAAAGCCAATTTTTTGATGATTGGTGTAATTAAAATGGAGCATAAAAAACATAATATTAAGGTCAGATATAACATAAAGACCCTCCCTATGAATATAATGCCCCATTAATAAATTTTAGAAACAGGCACATATTTCTAAGTACATAACGAACCTATTATAGCACAGCAGTTTTTACTTTTGTATAAGTTGATTAATTGTTGGAATATTCCAACTTAATCAAAGTTTGGATGCTCGTAAGTTTCTTAGTTCACAATGTTAGACGTTTCATTGCTCCAAATAGTTACAATTTTTTTAAATCAAGAACATTCACTTGCTATTTGTGAAGTTTTAATTGAAAGATTTCGATTAAGAATCGTGGAATAGCCAACATTCTTCTCCAGCGTGTAGGCTGAGAAATTAACCGATAAAACCATTCGAGATTCATCTTTTGCCAAATCTGCGGTGCTCGTTGGACCTCGCCGGCCAGCACATCGATGCTGCCTCCGACCCCCATAAATAACCCTTTTGAAAATTCATCATATTGTTGCGCAATCCATTGTTCCTGTTTTGGAAATCCTAATGCCACAAAAACCATATCGGGACATGACGCTTTAATATCTGCCGTCACCGTGCTTTTTTCCCAATCAAAAAATCCATGATGACTTCCGACTATTTGAAGATGCGGATAATTCCTGCGGATATTAGCCACAGCCTTTTGATTGGTTTCTTCGCGCCCGCCTAACAGGTATATTTTCAATTGCTTCTCGTTCCCCCGTTCAAGCAGGCGGACCATAACATCATATCCCGCCACCCTCTCCAAGATGGGGGTACTTAAAATCTTCGAAGCAAGAATAATCCCATAACCATCAGGAACCACCATATCGGCTGACTGAATGATTTTTTTATAATCTTGATTTTCATGCGCATACATGACAATTTCTGGGTTAGCAGTAACAATGAAGGATTTTTGCTGATTGCTTATCCTTTCCAGCAAGTCGTCAATCACATGATCAAAGTGTTTATTCACAAAATCTATATCAAGAACGGTTACCACGTTTGTTTTCATAACTAAATCCCTTTTGCAGCTAAGCCTTTTTGTTTTTGGATCACTTGTTCACGGAACTTTTTCTGTTCCTCATTGGACATTGACTTATATTCTTTAAGGAATTTTTCATATTCAGGAATCACTTCTGTAACTGGCCCGAACTTTTTAATTTCCCCGTACTCTAGCCAGATAGCCTTTTCGCAGAACTCCTTAATTTGACCCATCGAATGACTGACAAAGAAAATGGTCTTTCCCTTTTCTTTAAACTCAAACATCTTGTTCTTCGATTTTTGGGCAAAAACCTGATCGCCTACAGATAACGCTTCATCGACAATTAGAATATCGGGATTAACGGTAACCGAAATAGCAAACCCGAGTCTTGACTTCATCCCGCTTGAATATTTCTTTACCGGTTGATCGATAAATTTACCAATATCTGCAAACTCAATAATTTCTGGCTCCATCTCTTTTATTTCTTTCTTTTTAAAACCAAGCATCAAGCATTTTAGCTCAATATTCTCTCTGCCCGTTAATTGGTTATTCAAACCAGATGAGATTGCAATAATCGAGGTCGTCCCATGTGAGGTTACATCACCTGATGTAGGCGGAATCACCCCTGCAATAATATTAGAAAGCGTCGATTTACCAGAGCCATTTACACCGACAAGACCGATAACATCCCCTTCTTGGGCTGTAAAAGAGATATCCTGCAGCGCAAAAAAATCTTCACCATATCCCCCGGGTAAGACAACATCAAGAAGCTTTTCCTTTGGTGACCGATGCATTTTATATTTTTTATAGACATTCTTAACTATCACCGTTTCCCTCACGAAAAAATCAACTCCAATTTACAAATAGTCCACAAAACGGTTTCTAAATTTCAAATGTAAAACAGAACCAACCATAAATAATACCACTACTGTAATCCAAAAATACAACGTTAATTGCGGGTATTCTGATGGGTACCACATGGTTCCTATTAGGGCAGCTCGGTACCCTTCGACAATATAATATAAAGGATTTAACTTAAGAATAAATACATAGTCTTTTCCATGGATCATTAAATGTTCAGTATGCCACAAGAGCGGTGTTAAATACAGCAGCATTTTTAAAACGGATTGTACAATCTGCTGAACATCCCTAACAATAGTTGATAGGGTAGATGTAATAAGAGCAAGTGATAACAGAAATAGTAGCGTGGCCAGCATAAAATACGGCAACTGCAGATAGTACACACTAAATTTAAATTCCGTAAATTGTAAAAGGACGGTAACAACGGCGACTAACATAATATGGGTGTAGAAATTCGCCATGATAACAAATGAAGGAATGGCGCTCATTGGAAAACTCATTTTTGATATTAATTGTATCCTCGAATAAATTGATTTGGAGGAAGCGGATATCGCTGGATTGACGAAAAACCAGACAATCATTCCTGTTAACATCCATATAAAGAAAGAGACTTGTGTTCCATCATCCATGATTACCTTCTGGCCGCCGCGGACACCTAAGCCGAAAACAAACCAATAAATAGCAAGTTGAATCATTGGATTTAAAATTTCCCATAGTCTGCCGAGATAATTATTCGTATTCGCACTTTTTAATTCAAAGGCAGATAACCTCAAGATCAGGTAAAAGGAACTGATTTGCTCCTTTACAATTGTAATCATTGATTTCATGAAAATTGTCCTTCCTATCGCTAATAATAACCTTGTTCATTATACATTAATTTTTCCAATTGGGCATTATAAAAACAAAGCCTCGAGCTTTTTAGTGACTCGAAGCTTGTACTCATTTATATAATGCCCCTTCTGCCTGCGTTTCTGGACGATATTCCAGAAATAACTTTGAAACCAGAGTTTGGCTGGAATGACCTTTGGAGTATTGATTCCATTTTTCAGAATAATATTCAACTTGACTTAAATCAAAACGGTTAGTTTGAATCAAATCGATAATGGATTCGGTATCGTTGACCATCGGACCTGGCAATTGCTCTTCAAACCCTGCCATGACACCACGTTCTTGTTTGTATTTTTCAAAATCATAAGTAAAGAAGATGATGGGTCTATGTAGAAGTGAATATTCATACGGAATCGAAGAATAGTCGGTAATCAATATATCTGCAACAGCAAGCAAATCATTAATTTCATACAGACTTGAGGAAAGATCCACAACGAAATCTGGGTATCTAGCTGTATAATCATCCTTATGAACAATCGCCGGATGTAGCCGCAAAATTAATGTATAATCTGGTCCTAACTCCCGTGCCATTTTCTCAACATCTAGAGCAAGGTTAAAGTGTGTTAACTCATTGTCGCGATAGGTTGGGGCATAAAGGATAATCTTTTTATCCTTCAAGATGGGATGGTTAGATAGCAGGGTCATGGTCGCCTTTTGTTTGGCTTCCTCATTATAGAAAAAATCGGTTCTTGGGATTCCTGTCGGCAGCATTTTCTCCTTTGGAAGGTTAAAAGACCTCATAAAGATCTCTGTCATTACTTCTGAGCCAACCACCACTTGATCAAATTTGTGATAAACCTGTAAAAAGCGTTCTTTTGCTCGATTCGTCCTCGACTTGATTGATTCATCCTCCAGTCCAAACTTTTTCATCGCACCCGAGGCATGCCATAACTGAATGCATTGTACTTCTTTTCTAAAAGACACCGCCGCTAAAAAGCCGAAATAGTTATCGATGAAGATATGCCGGGAAGTAGCTAAATGAAAGATGGAACGTAGCCAGTTCATCACAAGTCGTGGTTCAAAAAGAATAATGTCTGCCTTCTGCACATCTTTAAATTTATTATAGGCTTTTTGCTCACATAGAAAAACTACCTTCGTAGGAATGCCCTGACGGAGTATTTCTTCATACACATACTGGCTGTTATCACCAAAGCTCACTACAAAGGTAGTTTTGTTTTTAAGCGGGAACAGACTAAAGATGGTAAACAGACACTTAAAAATCAGTAAATAAAAACAAATGGCTAGTTCCCTAACCATTTGTGACAGCATTTAAATCTTCTTTTATTTGTGAAGTAGAGATCCCAATTGTTCTTGGCAGGTACACCACTTCGCAATATTCTTTTAGAAAGTCAAATTTGCCTTTCCAATCATCACCCATCACAAAAACATCAATATCATGTTTGATTACATCTTGAATTTTTTGGTCCCATGTATTTTCTGGAATCACTTCATCTACAAAACGAATCGATTCTAAAATTAATTTCCTGTTCTCAAAACTATGGTATGCTTGTTTATTCTTTCCTTTATTAAACTCGTCAGTGGAAAGACCAACAATCAAATAATCGCCTAGATCCTTGGCACGGCTGAGCAAATTTATATGACCAAAATGTAATAAATCGAATGTTCCATATGTTAAGACCTTTTTCATTAGAGTAATTCCTCCTGCTATTAGTATTAGGAAAAAGCATAAATATTTATTCATTAAATGCACTTATTTATTTGTCTAATTAACTTCACCAAATCATTATAAGACTATCAAACTTAAAATTCAATTACGAACTGTTTAATTACCATTAAGTTACCAAACAAATGATGAATTTTGTCTTAAATTGTTCGGGATTTGTTATGAAAAAAGCTGACTTGACAACAAGCCAGCAAAAAAATCATTTTAGTTCTCTTACAATGTAAGTTGTACTTACCCAGCCCGTATTTCCGGTGGATAATTTAATTTGGTACCAAGTCTTTGTTTTATCCGTGACAATATTCCCTTTGCTATCCAGTACCAACTGCACATAATCATTTAAATGAAGCACGGCAATTTCTTTTTTTC
The DNA here is from genome assembly GCF_036962125.1 of Neobacillus drentensis. Classification (GTDB taxonomy): domain Bacteria; phylum Bacillota; class Bacilli; order Bacillales; family Cytobacillaceae; genus Neobacillus; species Neobacillus drentensis_B. The sequence continues at coordinate 70,186 of NZ_JBALOA010000023.1, read as the reverse complement.
CAGTTGAAGGATCCGGACGAACATTTAAATAACTTGAACCCGAAACTCTTCCTAGATTTAGGACTGTGAAGTAGTCATAATAGGATGAAAACGGAACTTTAATGGTAATATCCTTACTATTTACATTAACCTTTAGATTAAAATCATTGGCTTTTTCCAGCAATAAAAATTTCGTATCTTTTTTAATTGTGCTTGAAATATCCTTTTTCGCTTTTGCCTGAATTCCTGCAGGGAATTTATCTTTACCCACAGGTATACCTGGTAAGGCAGGATAGGTGGTATTAACAGCTGGATGCTCATAATTTTTTGCATTAAAGGCTAGGATTTTCTGCATATGGCGGGCAATCCCATTGCCCCAGAGTGGGTCACTTGCATAGTAGTAGTTCATCCCGATACTTTTGCTTGTAATTCTTTTTCCTTTGGAATCATTTGTCCGATATCCTAGCATTGCTCCTTGAAAATGGGCACCCTTCGGATTTAGATAATCAGCTTTGATTTTTTGGGCAACATAATTAATACACTGCTCGACCGAAGAGAATCGATAGGCACCGACAAATGGGGCTGAATCATAAGCACCATAACCAAATAGATTCTTTTTGCCTATGGATATATTTGACGTACCAAAGCCGCTTTCGTGGATCGCATGTGCCGCCAAATAAAGAGAATTGACACCATATTTTTTACCTGCATCAATAAAGGCTTGTCCTTTGCTAACGAGGACACTCGTCTTTCCTTTAACATTTGCTGCGATATAATCATTGATTTGCTTCGCTGTTACAGTTGATTTGGTCCGTAAATCAATAAATCGATAATCCGTTAATTTATATTCTTTTACATAGCCTTTAAATACATAACCTGTTTTGCCATTGTAGGTGACTTGATACCAATCATCCAGTTTTTTACCGGTTGATTTAACACTCGTACCTTTTGGGATAACTGCTAAAATGAGCGAGCCTGCTCCCGCTTGGCGCATGTTTAAATCATCCATTACAAGATAGTTAACTTCATTGGCTCCATTGACTGGAGGGTTCTCCGCTGTTTGCGAAGGAACAACTTGCATATAGTTCTTATACACATAACCCTTTTTCCCATTGAAGCTAACCTCATACCAATTACCGACCATCTTTACCGATGAAACTACGGTACCCTTCGGAATCGTGATTAATCTTGTATAGGAAGGTCCATAGGATGAATAAACATAGGTTGCACTATTGATTTGATAATTCTTTTTCGCTAGTGTTTGAACAGCAGATTTATACACATCACCGCTAAAAATATAGACGGATTTGCCTTTATAGGTGACCTTATACCAAGTTTTTCCGATGCTATTGACAACCTTTTGTGTGGAATAAAATCCATTGCCATTAGCAATCGTACCGACAGCCTTTTTCTTTGTATCTGGTGTGGAATAAAGGCTGGCATTTTTCTTCGTGAAATAATAGGTTCCACTTGTTGTTAAATATTTATAGTATTCCTTCACATAACTCTGGCTGACCCAACCTGATTTCTTATAAGTCATTCCTTTAGATGAATACGAATAAGATACCTTGTAATAGCTGCCTTTTTTCTCTGTCGCATAAATTACTTTTCCTTTTGGAATCGTGAGAATAGTTTTATATTTTGTACCGGCCCCTGTCCGCAGTCTTAAGTTCGCTGTTGTTTGAAACGTTGTTTTATTTATACTAGCAGCTTCCACATGCTCGATACTAATCGGTGATACCGAAAGAGCCCCTCCGCTGCCTAAACCACCAACTAATAACCCGGTGGATAAAACTACTACTTTCCCCAAGTTTTTCATTGAATCTAAAATCCTCTCTTTCTACTTTATTGAAATATTACCAATCTAGTTTAAATCTTTGGTATAAAGATAGGCAGCGCTCACCCATGCAGTTTTACCAGTTGCCAATTTTATCTGATACCATGACTTTAATGAATCCATCACTAATGATCCATCCGCTTTCATAACAATTGATACGTAGTCATTCAATGCCAAGGTTCCGACGGAAGAATAGGAGGTTGCAGGTCCAGTTCGGATATTTAACTCTGAAACAGTTGCTCTGCCTAAATTTTTCACAGATAAATAGTTTTTATAGTTACTAAAGTCTACATCATTGGTCCAGTATTCTTTATTGTCCACCCTAACCCTTAGCCAAAAATCATTGGTTTTTTCTAAAAGGACAAAGAAGGTTCCCTTTTTCATCGTTTTTACTGCATCGTGTACTCCCTTTTTACTATTTAGAACGATTTGTTTTTCTGCTGGGAGTGTGACAATCGCCGTGATATCTGCCGGAAACACATCGCCGCCGCCAGGAATTGTCGGTCTCGCTGGGATACTGGTATCTACATCGGCGTTTGCATAATAAGCTTTTTCATAAGAAAGAATCCTGTCCATATGCTGGCTTATGGCCTTCCCCCAATTGGGATCACTCGCGTAAAAAAAGTTCATTCCTTCACTACTGGCATCAACTCTGTCATTAGCTAATGTTTTGGTGCTAAAGCCCAGATAAGCTCCTTGATACTTCCAATTTGCTGGATTTAAATAGGTTGCCTTCATCTCACGGGCAATAAAATCAATGCACAATTCTACACTGGCAAACCGGTAAGCAGCTACAAATGGCGCTGCATCATAGGCACCAAATCCAAATAAGTTGTTCTTTGTCAGTGAAATGGTCGAAGTTCCATAGGCACTTTCATGGATCGCATGGGCTGCCAAGTAGAGGGCATTTAGTCCATATTTTTTTCCCGCATCGATAAATACCTGTCCTTTATTCGTCAATACACTCGATTTCCCCGTGCTTTTTACATAGCCGGCAATGTAATTATTAATTTGACTGGCCGTTACACGAGACTGAGTCCTTAAATCAATAAACTGGTAACTATCCCTGTTGTCGAGTGGATCGCCCGTTACTACTTGTTGAAGATATGTCCCAAAGACATAGCCGCTTTTCCCCGAATAGTTGACTTTATACCAGCCATTAGACGTTTTACTTGTTGGAATAATGATTGTTCCTCTAGGAAGCACGGTTAAAACAGCAGCTGTAGTAGCCGCAGCCTGTCTTAAATTTAATTGATCCGTAACCGCATAGGTTGTCTTTGTTAAGGCTTGCTCGGTAATTGTGTCGGTTGGAGGATTTTTGACCTCTTCGTTGTCAGTTCCTCCTGTACCAGGCGTCTCTGCAGGCTTAGTATATTTCGTCATATCGCCGCTGTAGACATAGCCAGATTTACCGTTATAGGAAACTTTATACCAATCTCCAATTCTTTGCTTGGAAGATATAATCGTTTGTTTTGGAATCTTTACTAGTTTGGTATAGCTTTTTCCATAAGATGAGAATAAATAGGTATCAAGTTTGACTTGATAATCAGTTGCTTCAAAAGAAGTTAGAGTGTATTTACTTACATCACCGCTATAAATGTAAAGTGTTTTGCCATTGTATGTAACTTTATACCAGATTTGCCCGACACTATTTACAGTTTGATAAGCAGAATAAAGTCCGTTCCCCGCTGCGATGCTGTAAACGGCACTTTTCTTTGTATCCGGTGTAGAATACAACTTAACTGTTTTTTTTGAAAAATAATAACCGCCGCTGATTGCACTATATGTATAGTATTCCTTTAAATAAGTACCCTTTACCCAGCCTGTTGTTGTGATATTCTTTCCTTTGGTAGAATAGGTATAGGTCACTTTATACCAGTCCGAGATTTTCTGTGCGCTTATGATGGTCTTCCCTTTTGGAATCGTTAGTAATGTTTTGTTCTTTGTACTTGCTCCAGAACGAATGTTTACATTATCGGTCGTTTGATAGGTTGTTTTTGGAAAATTTTCCGTTTTCGGGGTTGTAGAAATTTTCTTGAGATAGGAGGCACTCACCCAGCCTGTTTTCACAGTTTTTTTCCCATTAACAGAATATTGGTATGTAACCTTCATCCAGGTTCCTGTTTGCTCTGTAGCTGTGATGATTTTGGATTTGGGAATAAGAAGGATTACTTTATATGTCCCCGTCGGACCTGATCTTAAATTAACGTTCGAAGTTGTTTGATAGCTAATACTGGCTAATTTTACAGTGCTAGCCGCTTCTGCCTGATGCAAACCATGTGGAACGATTGGTGCTGCGATTTCACCTAATAGTAAACTAGTAGATAGTAGGACAACTTTTCCGACATTTCTCAAAAAACACACCTCCCCGTGATTAGTCCTTTTTTGCTTTTCGCATATTTCTACAATCCATTGTATAAACTCATATTTTGCCGAAAGATGCTATTCAATCTATTAATATTATCGCCTATTAAGCTATGGATTTAAATAGATTCCAATAAATACTTGTAGACAAAAAGAAAAATAGGAAATTTTTCTTAGAAAAAGAAAATAATCCTACCTGAAATTCGTCGTACTTTGTTGGTATTTACTAACAAAACGACCATAAAAATACAAAAACACCCAAATTCAGCTATTGGGTGTCTGTAATAACCTATCAATTTTTCAAGATCACTTCTTTAACCACTCTCTCAGCAGCATGTCCATCTTCTAAGTAACAGAACTGCTGGTAAAATTCATTCATTCGTTCGTCTGGAACTTTACCCTGCTCTTGAGCTTTTATTGCAGCAATCACTTCTTCTGTGGTTTCGACGAGCGGGCCCGGTACTTTTTCTTCAAAATTAAAATAAAAACCTCTAATATCATCCTTGTATTCTGCAAGATCATAGGTAAAGAAGATCATTGGCCGTTTGAGATTGGCATAATCAAAAAACACGGAAGAATAGTCTGTGATGAGTAAATCACTAATCAAGTAGAGTTCTTGAATGTCCTCATGCTTAGAGAAGTCCCAAGCGAAACCTTTATATGCCTCCAAGTCAAAGTTTTCAGCGACTAGATAGTGCATCCGGAGAATGATTATATATTCATCCCCAAGGTCCTGCTTCAGTTTTTCCAAATCCAACTGCAAATCAAGCTTATATTTACCTTCTTGATGAAATTGATTGTCGCGCCACGTTGGTGCATAAAGGATTACCTTTTTATCGTCAGGCAGTTGATGATTTTTTTTAAATGCCTTCGCGATTTCTTCATGGCCCTGTTTATAAAAGATATCATTTCGCGGATAACCCGATTCAATCATTGCTTTATCGAATTTAAAGGCACGCTTAAAGATTTCTGTTGAATAGCGATTTGGAGAAATTAAATAATCCCAGTTCCGTGACTCAAGATAAAATTCTTGCTTATACTGCTCTGTCGTCGTCCCAGCCATGAGCACTTCCTTCATATCATGGGCCAGTTTCTTCAAAGGGGTCCCATGCCACGTTTGCAGGTAAATGGTCTTCTTTGGCTTCGGAATCCACAAGGGCATCCTGCTATTAGTAACCCAAAAACCTGCCCTTGCCATCAAAAACAGCCATTTTACCGAAAACCGTCGTGCGTAAGGAATTCCTTTATCAATAAAACCTTTTTCATACCGAGGATCAATACTCCAAACCAGTTTAAATTCAGGATGATTGCCTTCAAGGTATTCATAAATAGCCCGCGGATTACAACTGTACTGCTTGCCAAGGAAGCTTTCAAACATAATTAGATTTTTCTGTGGGGGAAGTAATGAAACTAGTTGAAACAACCATTTGTATAAAACTATAACTAACCTTTTCACCGCTGGTACCAATCAAACCGCGCTCCTTACCATTAAAAGAAACACTGAAGGGCTGCAGCAAATGATCCGCAGCCTTGTGTTTACTCAATAACCTATTTGTTAATTTTTACTTCTTGATCCACGAGCTTCACTAAATAATTGAGCAATTCATCCCGTAGTTCTGGTCTGCTTAGGGCTATTTCGATGGTCGTTTTAATAAAACCAAATTTCTCGCCCACATCGTAACGTATTCCCTCAAAGTCATATGCAAATACATTTTGAATCGTATTTAGACGTTGAATGGCATCCGTAAGTTGAATTTCTCCGCCTGACCCTGTTTCTTGATTTTCAAGGAGATTAAATATTTCAGGGGTTAAAATATATCTTCCCAAAATGGCAAGATTCGATGGCGCTAATTCAACCGGCGGCTTTTCCACAAAGTTTTTCACTTCATACATCCGTCCATCCTGCCGGCTCGGATCAATAATTCCGTAGCGATTCGTTTCTTTTTTTGGTACCTGCTGAACGCCAATCACTGAAGAACTGACTTTATCGTAGATGTTCATTAATTGTTTTAAAGCAGGGACTTCAGCCTGGACAATATCATCTCCTAGTAACACGGCAAACGGTTCATTGCCAATGAATTTTCGGGCGCACCATATCGCATGGCCAAGACCTTTGGGTTCCTTTTGACGTATGTAATGAATATCTACATTCCCAGGCTTCCGAACTTCCTCAAGAAGTTCAAACTTCTCTTTCCGTGCTAAATTCTCTTCAAGTTCAAAGGCATTATCAAAATGATCTTCAATGGCTCTTTTGCCTTTTCCGGTTACGATGATAATATCCTCAATCCCAGACTCAATTGCCTCTTCAACAATATATTGAATGGTTGGTTTATCCACGATTGGGAGCATTTCCTTAGGCATCGCTTTTGTGGCAGGTAAAAACCTTGTTCCCAAGCCCGCCGCAGGGATAATCGCCTTTTTGACTTTACTCATTATTTGGTCTCCTTAGTTTGTAATCTGCATGTCGGATCTATTTTTCCAGCCTCATTCTAACACCTGATAAAATGAGGCCATTGCCTTTTTATTGTATTCTTCTGGAATAAATTCATCAAGACTATTATCTAATTCATTCCGAGCAAATTGGGTCATTCCTTTTTCAAGCCCTTCAATACTATTTTCTACTAATAACCCATATCGTCCATTCTCTAAAACATTTCGATTGGCGACGATATCCGTCGCGATGATTTTCATTCCATGAGTCATTGCTTCTAATAATACCATGGGCTGTCCTTCATAATGAGAAGAAAGGACAAAACAATCACATTTTTTCATAAACGTAAAGGGATTCTCAACCTGCCCTGTCAGATAGACAGAATCCGTAAGCTGCAATTCCTCAATCAAATTCTCCAAATCTTTTCTTAACGGACCTTCACCTAGAATATACAATTTCGAATCTGGGAAGTTCTGCTGAAATTGACCAAAGGCTTTTATTAAATTATCCTGACCTTTTTCCGGTGATAATCGTCCCATCGTGATAAAATTCAAATTGTCATGCACTGGTTGAGGAATAATCTTTTTCTCGACCATTTCTACATTCTCTTCTGATTTTTCAGGAATAACAATTTTATATCTTTTCTTATTAAGAAGCTTATACATCTTTGTATTTTTTTTAGGATGGAGCGTTTTCTTTCCATCTTCTTCGCGCACGATCGTCAACGCTGTCGATTCCACCCACCCGATAAAAGTTCCTTTGACCAACAGCCGACTATAAATTCCTTGCTGTGTTCTTGCTTCAGTATCCACATCAACTAAGTGACCTTTATACACCTTTGCGGGAGCGACTTTTTCGGTTCCTTCCAAATTATATGGCAGACTCCAAAGATCATGTCCGTGCGGGTGAGAAATCACGGCTAGTTTTTTCACGGGTGTTTGAAACAGGATTCGATCGGAGAGCAGCTCAAAACAAGAGTCGTCAAGCCAGCCAACAATTCGGTCATTCACACTAAACTTATAATATTTATTGGAACTTGTTAGTACCTCCCGTAAAATAGTGACCTCCTGATTTAAATAATGATTAGCAGGTGTAATAATCGCCGCACCGTTATAAACTGGAGGTCTATTCCAGATTCCTTCATTTTCGGGATGAGTGATGATTGCCCGTGCTTTTAGTACCTGATTGCTAAGAATTTGGTCTTGAGTTAGCGCCTCGTTCACTAACGCTTCCGTGACACTCTCTGTCAACTCCTCATTTCCTAATCTCAATATCTTTTCAGGATTAATCGAGTTCATGACGTAATCAAATTTATGCTCCTCTGCAAATTCCACTAAATTACGTTTGTTTAATTCCATTGTCGCAGGAGACACACTAACTAACTTATCAAATTGATTATAAACTGAAAAAAGCCCACGTAAGTTTATTCGATGCGGCTGGCGCCCATTGATGACCTTTTCACTATCTGATCGGATATCATTATGCATATAACAGATTTTTTTCTTGGCATCGGAAGCAAGTAAGTATTTCGCCCAATAGAGACTATACCCACTAAAATCAATCGCATAATCAAATTGGGCACGCCCTGATAGTCTTTTGTATTCGCGCTTGTAGGCGCTCTCAGGGTAAAGTTTTTTCGTCAATCTACTATGGGCACCGCGATTATGAACAAACTTATCCCGGTAAATTTCGAGAAGACTACGAACCTCTAATCCATGTCGAAACAAAAACCTAGCATTCCTATTCACCTTTTCAATATTATTTAAAGCTTCCTTCGACTTGGGTGCTTTCATAAAAATACTCACATCATACTTACTAAAATCAATATTATCAATGAGATTAATAAAGGAGGAGGTAATTCCATTGTTTAACAAGCCGCCAGGATAAATGATTATTTTCTTTTTATCCTGGTCTAATTGATTAATGACATGAACCTGAGTTTTTTGCTTATTAAAGACGTAATCGACAATTCTGCTCGTGACATTTCCATCATCATGCTTGGTGAATCTATTCTTTACCTCTTGATAGACGTGTGTATATTGATCACTTATGTTTGAGATACCTTGAACGGCCACTACCACTTCTTCGATAGTAAAGAGTGTAGGTCCTGGTAATTCCTCTTCTGATAAGTACATCCCTCTTTCTTCACGATAATCATCATAATCCCAGATATAAAATAAAATGGGTTTATTTGTGACGAGGTAATCAAAAAAGATACTCGAATAGTCGGTGATTAACAGGTCAACCACACTTAACAACTCATTCGTATCTACAAAATCTGGAATTAATATCTCTTTTAATTCGGTAAATTTCTTCGCCTGTTCATATAAAAAGGGATGAACTTTGATCAAGAGGTTATACTCGCTTCCAACCCGTTTCCGCAAATAAGTCATTTCACTAATGAGTTGAAACATATCATTTTTCGCCTTCGAGACATTAGTCCCTTTCCAGGTAGGGGCATAAAGAATGGTCTGCTTATTTTTATCAACATCTAACCCTAGTTGAGTTAATATGGCTTTGAACTCCTCAGGGACTGTTTGATAGGTTAAATCAATTCTTGGATATCCCTCCTGAATAATCGCTCCATTGTATAGACCGTTCAATTTATAACTATCAAGAAACATTTTGGTGGTATGGTCATTAGGGCTCAATAGATAATCCGCACTTAGAAAATTTCTCACCACATTCTGCGAATGAGCCGGATTACCAGGGATATCGAATCCCATGCTTTTAAGCGGAGTCCCATGCCAAGTATTTATATAGATTTGTTCATCTTTCGGAATATAAAAAGATTGAAAGGTAGAATTATTAATTAGGTACTTACTAGTGGCTAAATACTTGAGATAATCATTGGAATTACGTTTGACAAATATGACATTCTTCAATCCTTTATACTTCGCAATCACACTTTCCAACTCATTTGGATGATTGATGGACCAAATATGTTTGAAATGCTGATACTCGGGGTGATGTAAGAGGTATTTGAAAATCGCATATGGACTGTCTGTTAAACTTCTTCCGTCCCTGCTCTCATATAAAATAGTATCATCAATTACGTTTAGCTTCTCATAGTATCGCTGGTAATGAATTATTCTGCGATGGTTTGATTTTTTTACATAATTAGCGAGTGGCCCAACTATAAATTTTATCCTTCTTTTTAAAACCTTTTTGTTCATTAAAACGACAGCTCCCTTATCTGCTCACTTTCTTATCATTTTTTTATTAGCTATTCTTACCATCTTTGAGTCCTTATATGAGTGAACCAGGTAATCTATTTTTTGGGATTGAATAGGTCTGTTGATTTGCGCTCCAGGCACTTCGCTTTCCGCGGGCGTTGCGGGGAGCCTCCTCGTCGCTTCGCTCCTGCGGGGTCTCCCCTGCCCCGTACTCCCGCTGGAGTCTTCGTGCCTTCCACTCCAATCAACAGAGTGATTCAATAAGGACTTTCAACTCAACTAATTGTTCCAACCAGTGGTATTGAAATAAAAAAATGCCGAGAAAAATATTTTTTCTCAGCAATCTTAGTAAAATAACTATTTGTTTTAAAATGTGCATTAGAATGTTACTCCAATACCTTATAGAAGGTGTCCATCGCTTTTTTATTGTATTCCTCTGCATTGAATTCATCTGGTGTATATTCTAGTTCATTTTTGGCGAGCTTGGTGAGACCTTTTTCTAATCCCTCAATACTATTTTCTACTAATAGACCATATCTTCCCTGTTCTAATACGGTCCGATTTGCGACGATATCTGTGGCTAATATTTTCATACCCAGGGTCATAGCCTCTAATAACACCATCGGCTGGCCCTCATAGTGGGAAGAAAGGACAAAGCAATCACATTTTTTCATCACTTGAAACGGGTTTTCAACTTGACCGACGAGGAACACCGAGTCTTCCATATTAAGTTCTACTATTAACTTTTCTAAATCCTTGCGCAGCTGTCCTTCACCTAAAATATAAAGTTTGGATTGAGGAAACCCTTTATGGAACTTAGCAAATGCTTTAATCAAATTGTCCTGACCTTTTTCCGGTGATAATCTACCCATATTCACGAAATTATAATTATCTTTTACCGGTTCGGGAAAGGCTGCTTTTTCAGAAACAATCTCAGCATTTTCAATGATCGAAAAAGCACGTTGATCGAGCCAGCCGAGTTGTTTTCCCTGATGATAAAAGAAATAAAAGCTACCTGCTTGAGTTTTATTACATTTGGTCACAATCACTTCCGCCTCTGCTAAATCACTGGCATCCATAATCTTTTTACAGCCTGGGTTAGGATACGGCTTTGTCCAAATCACATAATTCGCAGGATTGGCGATTACAGCAAGCTCATATAAATTATTTTCCTCGAGCGTCCGGTTGTCCAGCTGATTGATAATCGCTTTAAACTTTTGCTTATTAACCTGCTTAAAGACAGACTGCTGTAATGGCTGATTTGCCCCCTCATCACTAACATTTGAAAAGGCACTGGAATCGATCCAGCCTATTAAGGTCCCATTAATAGAAAACCTGCTATAGAAGCCATGCTGAGTTCTGACTTCACGATCAATATCCACAACAATCCCTAAGTAATCCTTACTCGATGATACCTTTTGGATATCTTCTGTCTTATAGGGTTTATTCCAAATATCATTTCCGGATACGTTTTGAAGAACCGCAGTTTTATTGACCTGTTTTTCAAAGAGGATGCTATCTGGAAGCAGTTCAAAACATTCCTGGTCGAGCCAGCCGATAATCCGTTCATCGATGGTAAATTTGTAAGAAACACTTGTTACCGTCTGCGCCTCTTGTAATATTGTAACCTCTTTTTTTAGCGAACTATTTGCAGAAGCAACTTGCTTAGCCCCTTCTAAACCAACGGGCCGATTCCAGATAAAATGATCCTGTGGATTAGTAATAATAGCCCTTGCTTTAAACGCAATATTGCTAAGCAGCTTACCATTTAGATTCGTTGTTGTTTCACCTTGTTGCTCGCTTGGTTCTTCATTACTTAAGGTTAAGATTTTTTTTGTATTAATTGAATTCATCACGTAATCAAATTTTGATTCGCCCGCATATTGTGATAAATTTTGTTTATTTAACTCCATCGTTCCAGCTGAAACACTTACCAATTTGTCAAATCGATTATAGACAGAAAAAAGGCCTCGTAAATTAACGCGGTGCGGCTTGCGTCCATTTATGGTTCTCTCACTATCTGATAGTAGGTCATTATGCATATAGCAGATTTTTTTCTTCGCATCGGAAGCGAGTAGGTATTTAGCCCAATATAAACTGTAGCCACTGAAATCGATGGCATAATCAAAGTGGGACTTTCCAAAAAATCGCTTAAACTCCCTTAAATACGCTTTTTCAGGGTAAAGTTTTTGGGTTAGATTGCTGCGAGCTCCCCGATTGTGAACTAATTTATCCCGATAGACTTCCGAAATATCTAATACAGCTAGTCCATTTCGAAAAAGAAGCCTGGCATTTTTATTGATCTTTGCAATATTATTCAACGCCTCTTTTGATGTCGGTGTTTTCATGAAAATACTCACATCATACTTAGTAAAGTCAATATTATCCATAAGGTTAATAAAGGATGAGGTGATGCCATTGTTCATCATCCCGCCTGGATAGATAAGAATCTTCTTTTTCTGGATATCAATAGGTTTAATGACGTTTAAAGCAGGCTTCTGCCCTTTAAAAATATAATCAACCGTTCTTTTCGTCACCTCTCCATCATCATGACTCGCAAACCTAAGCATCGCGTCCTTATAAACCTGTCTATATTCGACTCGAACTTTAGAAATGCTTTGAACAGCTTCAGCGACTTCATGAATGGTAAAGAGAGTAGGTCCAGGCAGCTCATCATCAGCCAAGTAACGGCCGCGTGATTCATTATAATCATCGTAATCCCAAACATAGAATAGAATCGGATTGTTTGTGACGAGATAATCAAAGAAAATACTAGAGTAATCGGTAATTAAAAGATCGACGATACTTAATAACTCGTTTGTATCCACAAAATCAGGAATTAAGATATCTTTTATTTCTGTGAATTTTCTAGCCTCTGCATATAAAAATGGATGGACCTTTATCAAAATTTGATAGTCTTCGCCAATTTTGTTCTGTAAATAAGTAGTGTCCGCAATGATTTGGAACATATCATTCTTTGCTCTCGAAACATTGGTCCCTTTCCAAGTTGGAGCATAAAGAATGGTTTTCTTGTTCTGGTCCACCTTAACCCCAATTTTGGAAAGGTATTGTTTGAAAAGCTCCGCATTTGTGTGATACGTGAGGTCAATCCTAGGGTAACCTACTTCAAGAATCTCGCCATTATAGATTCCCTTCAACTTATAACTATCAAGAAACATATGAGTCGTGTGTTCATTCGGGCTAATTAAATAATCGGCACTAAGAAAATTCCGCACCACATTTTGCGAGACAGATGGATTACCGGGGATGTCGAAGCCCATACTCTTAAGCGGGGTCCCGTGCCAGGAATTGATATAAATTTGCTCATTTTTACGGATATAAAACGATTGGAAGGTCGAGTTGTTTATCAAGTATTTACAAGATGCTAACGCCTTTAAGTATTCTTTAGAGTTTCGTTTAACAAATTTGATATTGTCTACATCTTTAAATTGATTAATGACACTAGCTAATTCTTCCAAACTAGTTACAGACCATATATGTTGATAGTCTTTATATTCTGGGTTATGTAGCAAATACTTAAAGATCGCATAAGGGCTATCAGTTAGACTTTTTCCATCCCGGCTCTCATAGAGAATCGTTTTATCCACAACCGATAATTTCTCGTAATACTTAGTGTATTGATAATTAATGCGATGGTTTGCTTTAGCAAAAAAGTGATAAATTGGATTTATAATAAATTTTACTCTTCTTTTTAGAACTTTAGAAATCATTAAAAACCCGCTCCTTATTCAAACTACCTAATGTTTCCAGACGATTTAAGCATAGTTTAATTTGGTCAACTATACAATATCTAAGCTAGTAATTAATCTAAATATAGAAAAACCATCAAAACGAGTTTGATGGTGGTATTATTTTGCCGGCAATTAAATTTATGATTTGCCGATAAGTTTTTTTATAGTCCTTCTAAATGCAGTGGTCGACTTTAGTGAAATATTTTCCTGATCAGTCTTATATAACTCACTATAAAGTCCAAAATTATCCACTGAGTTGCTCTTAAAAGCTGGAAATTGATTGATATGCAAGCGAACACCCTTATTAAATACCCTCGCGAAAAAATCAAAGGTATGATTCGGCTCCATGAAATGTTTCCAAGGCAGCTCAAAGGTGCCATTCTCTCGTTTATGAAAATAAATTTTTGTCTTCGAAGCTCGGTCTTTTAGGAAAAAGGTTAAATCCGCGTCTTCTAATCGCTCCGCGTCTGATACACTAATACGGATATTGTCCTCAGCAAGCAGAACCGATGATACTTCGATGTCAACGACTAGATACGAAAGCTTTCCTTTTACAAAGAATAAACTATTCTTCTTACTTTTTTCAAAATTCTCTAACCTCTTAACTCCATTTGTGAACATTCTTTTGGTGATTCTAAACCGTTCTTCTTGATCTTTGGTATAAAAAACAACATAAATATCATAAATGTGATTGGCTGTAAAACTATCCACTGGAATCTTCGCTGTAAGTATGTCCTTCTTATTCCGCTTCACTGGATAGACCGTTTTATCCTCTTGGTCTAATCGTGAAATGATTTCAATGTTTACGTTATCTATCGGAAATACATCCGGAACACGGATGTTTTTGATCCGGATAAATTGCTCATCTATTTCTAAACTATCCATCGTAATAAACTGACTTTGCAAAGCTGTTACCTTGAAAAACTCATCTGGAATATTGATATCCGGGTCACGGAAATAAGGCAGTGCCCAGTAGTAGATTCCGTCCTCTTCGACAATCGTTCCCTTAGGACTCTCCTTAAGAAACTCTACTAATTCATCGGTCATATCATTTAATATCATATAAATGTAAAGATTTTTAACAATCCCAATATCATTTTCAAATACCTGAGGAATTTTCGATAAAAAGTCTTTTATCTCCTGCAAAAAAACCTCTTTAAAATCTTCATCGATCACAATCGACTTAATCGGAAAAAAGAGCCGGTCTAAGTTTCTTTTTAGAAACTCAGTTTTTAATTGTTCATTTCCGAATTCATTTATATAGTTAATCTGATAGTATAAGGACTCCATCCGGTCTCTGAAGTTATTGATATCACCTTTTAATTGTGTAATCGACTTAGCTCCAGTTTCGCCTCTTTTTCTCCATAAATAGACGACATCAGGGATAATCTCAATTTTGTTTGCATAAAGAAAAGCCTTGTGAACCATCGGCCGATCAGCATAAAGCATCCCAGGGGGCATAAAACAATCATACTTAAATAAAAAGTCCCGTTTGTAAATTTTATTCCAATAGAATCCATCATAAAAGATGTCGGGAAACTCTAATAAGTTCGTTACTTCCCGTTCTTCTTTCCATACATCACGTTCCTTTTTATAATGAACCTGTTTCACCACACCATTGACAAGAATGTGTGCTCTGCCAATGACAATATCTGCATCCGTTTCTTTTGCCTTTTTATATAACTTTTCGTAAGCATCAAGAGGCACCACATCATCAGAGTCCATGACCGTAACGTATTCACCTGTAGCAGCCTGTAACCCTGTATTACCGGCAACTGCCCCACCGCTATTTGGCTGATTAATCAGCTTAAGATTAGGATAGCGCTTTTGGTATTCCTCAATAATAGCCACACTATTATCTGGACTTTCATCATTGACCATGATAATTTCAAGTCCCTCTAACGTTTGATTGACAAGAGAATCTAAGCACTCTCTCATATATGGCTCTGTGTTGTAAACTAATACAACCACGCTTAATTTATAGTTATTACTCAAGGTGCTCACCTAACTCAAATGAGATAATTTCGGCAATTTGTTTAACATCCGCAATTTCAAGGTCTGCATACATTGGTAAGCATAAGATATTGTCACTAATCCCTTTGGCAATCGGTGTTTCCTTACTAGAAGTGTGATAGCAGGAGAAATCATTGCATAATGGATAAAAATATTTCCTCGCAAACACATTGTACCCTTTCAAAACTTCAAAAAGCCGATCTCTCATTTCATGACTGCGAAGGACAATCGGAAAATATGCATAGTTTGCCTTAACTGCTGTGTCTTGGGGTAATAACTGAACAGATACCAAGTCCTTTAACCCTTCCACATAGGCTTGATAGACATTCCCGCGCATTTGAATATCATTTCTTACCGTCTCGAGGTTACATAGTCCCATCGCTGCTTGAAATTCATTCATTTTCGCATTAGTTCCGACATAATCAACACTTTCTGGAGAAGTAATTCCAAAGTTTTTAAGTGACTTTAGGATTGGGGACAAACTTTCATCCTTAAAGGTTAGCAATCCACCCTCAATCGAATGGAATACCTTTGTCGCATGAAGACTAAACATAGATATGTCTCCAAAATTACCAATCCCTACCCCATTAATCTCCACACCGAAAGCATGCGCTGCATCGTAAATAACCTTTAGATTATGCTTTTTGGCAATCGCCTCAATTGTAAAGACATCACATGGTGTTCCAAACACATGGACAGCCACAATCGCACTAGTATCGGGTGTAATCAGACGTTCGATTTTCGTCGCATCAATGTTGTAGGTAATCGGATCTACATCACAAAATACAGGTTTTAAACCGGCATTCGCAATCGCGTGAGTGGTAGATGCAAAGGTAAACGGAGTGGTAATGACCTCGCCCGTTAAATCTAAGGCTTTTAAGGCAATTTCTAATGCCAGATGTCCATTGGTAAATAGCTCCGCCTGAGGTACCATTAACATGTCTCTTACTTGTTCTCTAAATCGTTCATGTAAGGGACCATCATTTGTCAGCCACTTTTTCTCCCAGACCTCTTTTAGCAGTTCTGTGTACATACCATAATCAGGCAGCTTCGGCTGTGTGACGTTGATTCTGTGTTTAAAAATAAGTTCATTTTTCATCGGTTAATTTCTCCAGTCAATTAGGCTTTCAATTGCATCGATATCAAAAACTGGAATGCCAAATTTCTCTTTGATTTTTCTCCGTTCACTATGTGAATCATCAATAAAAATAGCCGATTTATCAACGGAAAAATATTTATGCTTTTCATCTTCTTGTTTGATATGAATAATTTCTAAGAAGAGAGATGGATCAATTTTTAAGGTTCTTAATGTTTCCCTAATATCATGTATGTGCTTAGTTATCAGAACAATATCAATTTCTTTTGCCATACATTGATAAATAAACATCATAATATAAGGGTTAATTTTCTTATTTAATGTAATCGTATCATCAAAATCAAGGTAGACTTTATCATAAGAGATATCTAAGGAGAATCGATTGATTAGCGCTCGGTCCACTTCGATCGTAAAATCATTTTCAATAATATCAACATCAAAACCCATACGGTCATAAAGACTTAATAAAGAAAAGTTAATTCCTTTATTTCGATACAGACTCATTGTTCCCGCAATTCTTGGGGCAATCTCTAACAGCTTATATGAGCCATCACTCGCTTCTTTAACCTGAAAAAACCACATTCCCTGCGGTTGTAATTTTTGATTAATGACTTCAGCGATTTCCCGTACTTGCGGCTCCATCTTTAAAGTCATCGAATTGACGCTGATTCCACTTTTGATTCTTCTCCGTTCTCTCATTCCAGCAAACTTCAATTCACCATGACGGTCAGTGAAACAATCTATCGTATATTCTTTCCCAGGTAAATATTCCAAGATGAGAAGATTATTTGGCTTACTTAGATGGTAGGCAAGCTCTTCTTTATTTCTTGCTAGTGCAATTCCTTTCGAGCCCTGACCGACATCTGGCTTCAAAAATACAGGGAACTCTTGCACTTCGTTCTGATCACGATACATATGCGGTGTAAAGGCTTCCTCAGGAAAAGTTTCATATGTTAACTTCTTGGAACGGCAAATTTCACAAACTTCTTTAGAAGAGGTGAGGACCTCTGCCTTTAGTTTTTCCTTGTTTTGGGCAAGGGTAAGCACGACACTATCATGGGCAGGGAATATATAATCAATATTATTTTCTTCAACAATCCGATTTAATGCAGGAATGAAGTTTTCATCTGCAACATTCGGTATTCCATCTATATAATTTTTAAAGGTGTATTTTCCATGGTCCGCTACACTGGATCCACCGTATATCTTTAACCCCTTGACAAATTTCAGCGCATTATTAATCTCAAGGCCAATTTCAGAGCCACAAGGAAACACCAATACATTTTTCTGCAATTTATTCACAACCTTCTACGTAGTTATCAATGAAATCTAGTTAATGAAAGACCCTATCGACTACCCTTTTAGCAGCTTGACCATCCTCTAAACTGCAATAGCGCTGATAGAATTTATCATATTTTTCTTTATACTCCTCCGCTACGTGGTCAATCTTGATAATCGCCTCTAATAATTCTTCTCCGGACTGAAGTACAGGTCCAGGTAAATCCTCCTCCATATTCAGATAAAAACCACGAATATTTTCCTTGTACATTTCGTAGTCATAGGCATAGAAAAGGATTGGTTTCTTAGAATTCGCATAATCAAAAAACACAGATGAATAATCAGTAATCAGCACGTCAGCGGTAATATATAACTCTTGAATGTCATTATATTTAGACAAATCATATACAAAATCCTTATATTTATCATCGATCTCCAAAGCATCAGAAATAAGATGATGCATCCGGAGCACTAAGACATAGTCTGTATGCAGGTTTTCATAGAATTGCTCTAGATCAAATTTTAATTGAAAGGAATGCTCCCATGAACCCACCATCTCATTATCTCTCCAGGTTGGTGCATATAGAATTACTTTCTTATCCTTTGGAAATTTAAGTTTTCCCTTAATTTCGTTTACTTTTTCCGGAAGATCGTTCCGATAAAAGATATCATTTAAGGGATAACCAGTTTCGAGCATTTCCTTTTCAAACTTAAAGGCTCTTCTAAAAATTTTCGAAGAATAAGAATTGGCAGAGATTAAATAATCCCAATTCCGAGATTCGATATAAAAATTCTCCCTCGCCAAAACCTCAGGCCCTTCGATATCTATATCCCATCCCAGTTTTTTCAATGGTGTTCCATGCCAGGTTTGCAAATAAATATTCCCTTCTCTTTTGCGATGAACAGGAAAGAGGATATTACTCACCCAATATTTCGCCTTGGCCAAATAACGATAAAAATCTTCCGTTTCTCTGTTGACTAGAATCGGATTACCCGGAATATCTTCTGGATGGTCTCCCGTATAGGACCAAACAAATGTATAGTGTTTATATTTTGGATCTCTTAGCATTTGTTCATAAACATATTTCGGATTCCCTGAATAATTCTTTCCTAAGAAACTCTCAAACACCACCATATGCTTGTCTAGTGGTTCATCCCTACTTACTTCGTTAAAGACCGTTTTTCCTCTTGCAATGGCATATGTTTTTTCAAACTGAGCTTGGTCTGTATACCACAGGGCTAAACTATTAACCCCCATCGTCGCGTAAAGTGAAATGACGTGGTCTTCATCTACTTCTTTCGTTACTAAATAGCGATCTTCTTCTCTTTCAAATTCCCGGTAACTTTGCAGATTAATCAGTTCCTGGTGAAGGACCTTGTTCTTTTCATCAGTGATTCGTAAAATCACATCCCAGCGCGAATTTTTCACAAGATCGTGCTTAAGCTTTTCTGGATATATGGTTCCTGCAAATTGATAGTGATTGGAAGAACCTTCTTTAGTTACGTCCAACATAAACGTATGCCTTCGATTGACATCTCGTCTTTGCATAATCACTTCTGCAAAGGCAGGTTCATTATTAAAGAAATCTTCCATTGTTCCCGTTATGTAAAAATGCAAACCCTCATTTTTTAGTACATGAATAGTTGGGTTAATTAGAATCTTTTTAGTGGCGATGGCAATATTTTTCTTTTTCGTTTTCGAAATTTTTATTTTTGTTTTATTTTTTTCATCTACTACTTGTGTTAATTTAAGATGACTGGAAAATCCAGATCTTCTTACTATTTTTCTCGAAAATAAATAGGAGGTTAAAGAAACATCGATCGTCCCATCATCAGTTAATTCTGCTAAATCATCTAATGGAATAGCGATACTTTTACCCGCTAAGAACTCCTGAATCCTCCGTCCCGATTTTCGATCCTTTAACAACACATACCGCTTGAGAAAAGAAGGGTAAAGTTTATCATATTCAATTACAAGTGCATTATTTTCGATAGCTACATTTTTTACCTTATGGGTAAGAGCTAGTTTCGAAACTATCCTTTTGATCAATTTCTTCATCTTTCTTCTCCTTACTTTTCTGAAAGAAGCTATATTCCTTGCTGAAATGGTCGTCCATAAAAACGCCTAATCCCTACTTTTGGAAGGAGTAGGGAAGGTGTAATTTATCATTTCTGACCATACATTTTACTGTAATAGGCCTTATAGGCGCCGCTCGTAACATGATTCATCCAATCTTGATTTTCCAGGTACCAATTTATCGTCCGAACGATCCCGTCCTCAAATTTGGTTTCTGGTTCCCACCCTAGTTCATTGGTAATCTTCGTTGGATCAATCGCATATCTGAGGTCATGGCCCTTTCTATCCTTAACAAAGGTAATTAAATCTTCGGTAATTCCAGAGTCCGCATGTTCTTGTAAATATGCGATGATTAATTTAACAATCTCGATATTGGTTCGTTCATTGTGCCCGCCAACATTATAAACTTCACCTAGTCTGCCTTGATTCACGACCATATCAATCGCTTTACAATGGTCTTCAACAAAGAGCCAATCCCTTACATTTTCACCATTTCCATATACAGGGATTTCTTTATGATGCAGACAGTTATGGATAATTAATGGAATTAGCTTTTCAGGGAAATGGTAGGGACCATAGTTGTTAGAGCAGCGTGTAATGTTTATTGGCATTTTATAGGTTTCCCAATAAGCTTTCACTAATAGATCAGCAGACGTTTTACTTGCCGAATAAGGGCTGCTTGGATCTAGCGGTGTCTTTTCAGTAAAATACCCCGTTTCTCCTAGTGATCCATATACTTCATCTGTAGAAACCTGGAGGTACTTTTTTCCTTCCTTGTACAGATCATCACCGACTAACCATTTTTCTTTGGCGATATTTAAGAGGTTTAAAGTACCTAAGACATTTGTTTTGACGAAGATTTCGGGATCCTCGATACTCCGGTCAACATGTGATTCCGCCGCAAAGTTAACGACATAATCGATATCATATTGATCGAAAATTGCTTGAATCGCCTTTGAATCTCCAATATCTGCTTGCACAAAATGATAATTCTCGTTATTTTCAACGCTTTTCAGATTCTCAAGGTTTCCTGCATACGTTAATAAATCCACATTAACAATGGTTATATCTGAATATTTTTTTAGCATATACAATACAAAGTTAGAGCCAATAAAGCCAGCCCCGCCTGTCACTAAATAGGTTTTCATCTTTTCAGCACCTTTACTTTATTTACTATTTCCTTTTAGGAGGGTACGTTTCTGCAATATGAAATAAATATTGTCCATAATCTGTTTTACTTAGGGACTCGGCTAATTCCAATAATTGCTCTTTGTTAATATACCCTTGCCGATAGGCAATCTCTTCTACACATGAGATATATAATCCTTGCCTATTTTGAACCGCCTCTACATAGTTACTTGCCTTTAACAGGCTGCTATGGGTTCCTGTATCTAGCCAGGCCATGCCTCGACCTAACATTTCAGTTTTTAACTTCCCTCGTTGTAAATAAACCTCGTTGACTGTTGTAATTTCCAATTCACCTCTTGGTGATGGCTTGATTGTTTTCGCAATTTCAACGACATCATTATCAAAGAAGTAAAGCCCTGGAACAGCATAATTTGATTTAGGATTTGCTGGCTTTTCCTCAAGACTCAGGACATTTCCCTCATCATCAAATTCCACTACGCCGTACTCTTCAGGATTACTTACATAGTAACCAAAAATAACCGCGCCTTCTTCTAAGTTGACAGCTCTTTGCAAGGATTCCTTTAGCCCTTGACCATAGAAGATATTATCCCCAAGAACTAAGGCTACTTTGTCTTGACCAATAAACTCTTCTCCTACTATAAACGCCTCGGCTAGTCCACCTGGCTTCTCCTGCATGGTATAGGAGATGGTTAAACCTAAATGGCTGCCATCTCCGAGCAGTCGTTCAAATTGTGGCAAGTCATTTGGGGTTGATATAATCAAAATTTCTTTTATACCTGCAAGCATCAGAACAGATAACGGATAATAAACCATTGGTTTATCATAGATAGGCACTAATTGTTTTGAAATGGCCTTGGTTATTGGATACAGCCTGCTTCCGGTACCACCGGCCAAAATAATTCCTTTCACTGCCTTCAACACCTCTTTATAGTTATTTTATATGTTTTCTCAACGATACAACAATTGAACAAAATATTAACAGTTTAAATCATAACTGATATTCAACTTGTCAATATATTATTTGTATGTAGTTTTTTAACCTTATTTATTATAAAAGAATATATTTACAATTGGAATAACAATAAGCAAGAATCGACAATTTTACGCTTACTATTAGTGAAAAATGTAGAAACGATACAATTCTTTACAATTACTGAATAGCATTTGCTATTTTCAATTAAATTTTACATAGTTTTTTCACATTGTTCAAAACTTAATATGATATGATAGGACTTTGGACTAACTAACACCTAATTCTATGTCAAATTTACTGTTTGTCTTGAAAAAGCGGCAATTGTAGTCCAAAAAAATAAGAAACAAGAAGGACGGTCAACATGAAAAAGATAGCGGTACTCGGAAGCTGTGTCTCAAGAGATAGTTTTAATTCGAAATTCATTCCTGATTATAAGGACTACTATACTTGTGTCCTTCACCAAAACCAAATGTCGATGATTTCACTTGCTGCAGAGCCTATCTCATTTGATGAAAGCTTAATTGACCATTTGTCCCCTTTCGATACACGGCATTTTAAAACAGAATTGGATAAAAGCTTTTTCAGCGAAATGAAAAAACATCAACCTGATTATTTAATCATCGATTTTTATGGAGACTTATTTTATGGTGTTCAGCGAATTGGTGAAAGCTATATAACAAACAAGAAGTGGTTGTTCCAAAAAACCAGCCAGTATCCGAAATTAGACACAAAAGAAGAATTTCAAATCTTTTTTAATGAAAAAGACAGGTATTTAGAATTATGGAGGGCTGGAGTAGCCACATTATTTACTTTTTTGCAGGTATACGTACCACACTGTAAGGTTATCATCAATAAAGCACGATTTGTCGATGAATATTTGGATAAAGAAACTGGAACAATGAAAATTATTAGCCAGAGCGGACGGAAGAAATATATTAATGTACCCGTGTATAATAAATGGTGGGATGCCCTTGACAATCACGTCATCAAAAACTATGATGTCCAAGTGTTGGATTACAGCGGGCGAACCTACTATTCAGTTGAAGACCATCCGTGGGAAATGTTTTATGTCCATTACGATATGAGCTTTTACCAGGACTTTACCCGAAAGCTATTAGGAATTATTTTAACTGACACATTGATACAAAAAGAAAACCTTGAGCAGGCGTTACAAACAGCTGAAAATGAAATGACTCAATTAAAATCCAGCAAGCATTCTAGGTTTCATTTCTTAGATAAACTCGTTTTGAAATAAAAACATAAAATACTCCCAATAGCATTGGCTAGCGGGAGTATTTTTTTTACCAGCAATTATTTTTCAGTAAATACTTTTCTTACTACCTTCTCTGTCGACTTTCCGTCATGCCAGCTGCAGAACCTTTCGTAAAACGCATCATATTTAGTGGCATATTCCTTCTTTACCTCGTCAATTTTGGCAATCGCATTAATGACTTCATCACTTGTCCTAAGGAGTGGTCCTGGTCCTTCATTTTCAAAATCAAGATAGAAGCCCCTTAGTTGATCCCGATATTTATCAAGATCATAGGTAAAGAATAAAATCGGACGTTCTAGGTTGGCATAGTCAAAAAATACCGAAGAATAATCGGTAATCAGAATATCCGAAATTAAGTACAATTCAGCAATATCGTCATACTTCGAGAGATTAAAGGCAAACCCATCTAAGCCTTCCACGTTGATATCGTCCGCAATAAAATAATGCATCCTAAGGGCGACCACATAGTCCTCTCCAAGGATTTCCTTCATTTTGTGTAAATCGAGCTGAAGTTGAAATTTATATTTGCCAGGCTCATAATAGTCATCGTCCCGCCAGGTTGGAGCGTATAATACCACCTTTTTATTGTCAGGAATCCCAATGTTTCTCTTTACCCGTGTGATAATTTCCTCTTTTTGTGGTGAATAAAGAATATCATTTCGTGGGTACCCGTATTCCAGCATTTCGTTATCAAACTTAAATGCACTTCTAAAAATTTCAGACGAATAGCGATTGGGCGATAGTAAATAATCCCACGCCCGCGATTGCATATAAAAATCGCGCTTGTATCTTGGGTTGGCTGAATAGACATCCTTCATATCAAACACCAGCTTTTTAAGTGGGGTTCCATGCCAGGTTTCTAAAAAGACATTTCCCTCTCGTTTCACAAGATGGAGCGGCTGGCGCATATTATTGACCCAGTATTTCGATACCGCAAAATAGTAGTAATAGGCTAGGCTGAATCGTTTCACTATTTTTGCATTTCCAGGGATTTTCCGATTTTTATCATTAAAAACCCAGATACATTGATAATCCATTTTGTTTTCAATAATGTATTCATAAATATTACGAGGGCTATCCGAATAGTTTTTTCCTAAGAAACTTTCAAATATAATGTAATTTTCCTTCATCGGAAATCGCAAGAAAAATTTATTGTAAATATACCTTTTTAGCCTTGTAAATCCTTTTATTGCATTCTTAAAATCCCTTGCTTCAACATGAAATTTAAAGCCCCTAATGAATTTCTCTTTATTCCCAGACCGTAACTGTTTGATTTCCCTTTTAATATGGGTAGGCTGTGAAGCCAGAGCCGCTGGGTTGAGCATTTTCATTACGGTTGATAATAAGGCAAAGAACTCATCCAGATGTTTTTTATCTTGAAAAATATTAATTACTTCTCTTCGGTAAAATCTAAGAAGCAAGCCATCCAAATATTCCTTCACTACTTCTGATTTTCCATACTGCTTATTCATTTCCATGTAGACTGTCGTAAAATCCCGGGTTCTTTCTTGGATGGAACGCTGAACCAAACTTGGATTAGAAATCGGATCATTTCTAACCCGCTGAAAATATGTACGAATGTTTAAGCTTGGTAAACTTTTAACGTATAAGATAAACTGGATCACTCCTGATATATCTGTAGAGCCTTCCGTCCCTTCATAGAAGCGGATCGAATGTTCCTTAATGAAACTGCTCCTAATCAATACATTTAAAATGCTCCCGTTGCTAAAAATTTTATTACTGTCTTTCATGGTTAAAATGATTTCCGGCTGCGCAGGACCCTCTAAATCTGTTGGCTTTAATAAACGTTTCGTATTTCCAGCAATTGCTGGTGCCTCGTTAATATTCGCAACAAGAATATCAATCGCTTGCTCCACTAAGATATCTTCACTATCTAGGAAAAACACAAACTCTCCTGTTGCCGAATCCAAACCCTTATTCCGTGAATAGGCGACTCCTTTTTTCGACTCATTTTTTAAATAGACGATTCGTTTATCTTCAAGCAATGTTTCAATGTATCCTGTGTTTTCTGAATCTGAACTATCATTTATAATAATAATCTCCAAATTGGTGTAACTTTGTGATAAGACGGAATTCAAACAGTCTCCGATGAATTCCATGGAATTATAATAGGGGATTATGATTGATACCATCGCATTTTGTTTAGTATTCATAATTACTTCTGTCACACTCCCTGATATTTCGACAAGTTTCCTAATCGATTTTAACAAATTTCTGCAGTTTGGGGTAGAACAATGTTAAATTATAACATGTTTTGTCCAATTGTACTCTTCACACACTTGAATAGGATAGGTTTCCACATAATTAATATTAAAATTTATGCTTCTAATAAAATTACTGGGAAATTTTTAGTTTTTTATAGATTAAAAAAAAGACTGCCAATGGCAGCCCCTTCTATTTCATTTATTGAAAATATATTTTGTCCGTCCCGCGATCAAACACGTTATAAATATAGTTAATGCGAATAAAGTTTTCTTTTGTTTTCTTTATACGGTTGGTTTTTAATGCAGCAATATTGGCAGGGCTTATCGTATTGTAGGTAACTTTATATACCGACCCTGGGTCACTATTTCTCCACGGCATAAAGCCGATAGGACGGGCAACGTTTTCAAAATAGTTTTCACGGAAGGTCGGATTGATAGCACCGCTTGCAAAAATGCCTCTAAAGGTTCCTGACCCATTGACAACATTCTTAATCGTATTGTTTTCAATCACGGCATTTTTCCAGTTCATCACCCTGATTGGGGCCTCGCGCATCGTATCGATTGTATTGGATTGAATTAATATATTCTCATGATATTTACCTTCAGAATACTTATGAGTACCGATTGCTCGGTCAAGATTTTTAAAAAGGTTTCCCACAATCTTAATATTTCGATTCGGTGTTTTATCGTATTTACTCCAAGGGTGATTCCAGCCTTTGGTCACTTTATCCGGTGTATCCAGATTGATTGCTTCTTTATTTTTGTTCACGGAGGCTTTAGAGTTCACAAACTCATTTTCTGTAATCGAGGCCGTATCTGTTGCATCCATTTCGACAAAATGGCCTTGCTTTAGGTTTTGGAAATGAATGTTTTGGATTTTAATATTACGGTTATGTCCGGCAACGATGGCGATGGTATCTAATTCAAAATTCAAATCAATAATCGCCGTTCCTTCTCCGATGAAGGTGATGTTTTTTTCCCCATCGTATTTACCGCGCACACCACTTTTTAGCGAGATCGACGGCTTAACAACCTGGAACAGGGTTTTATTTGGTCCAATTTTTTTCGTTCCCGTTTTCGTTCCCTTCAGTATTTTCGCACCAGATTTTAAGCGAATCGTTACATTGGAAGGAACATAAAGGGTTTTCGGAATCGTATAGGTCCCTTTTTTCAAAATTAGCGTGCCCCCGCCCGCTTTTTCAAACTGTTCCAAATAAGAACGCAGTACATAATACTGTCGCGTGTACTTATTGTAAGTGCTGAAATTAGTCATTTTGCCTTTATAAGGCTTACTAGTTGGTGAAATTGTATAGGTTTTGGCAGCGGCAGACACAGACATCGGTGCGGCCAACCCGATCATCATAGAACAAGCGATAAATAATTTTGTTAACTTGACCTTCAAAAAAATCCTCCTCTTTTTGTTCTTCACTGAAGTTTATTTGGGAATGCTAAAATCGCTTGTCATTCCAGAAATTCTTTACAAAATGCTTTTCAGGGTTATAGACCTCTAATTTATAGCCTTTTTTGCGCAGGTAATCGATAATGATTGGAAGCTGCTGCGCTGTTCCCCGGGAATCATGGAAAAGAATCACAATTGGACCCTTTTTGCCTTTAAGACCGGATTTAACACGCGAGGTGATCATTGTCGGTCTGGTTCGATTATATTTCCAATCGAGTGTATCAATGTCCCAATCCCACATTTTAAAACCTTTTTTCGCAAGGGCATCGCGGAACGGTTTCTTCATATAAGGTTTGCTTCCATATGGAGCACGGGTCAACTTACTATTAAACTTGGCAAATCTTAATAAGGTTTGGCGGGTTTTCTCCATTTCAAGAGCCACATTTTTAGAGCTCCCCCGATATAATTTACGGACGTCGTGGGAAACACTATGTAACGCTGGATAATTTCCTTCCTTTATCAACCGTCTTACGGTATTAGGATTCCGTTTAATATTACCTTCAATCATAAAAAAAGTCGCATGGGCCTGCTTTTTTTTTAAAATATCAAGGATTTTAGGTGTGTATCGATTGGGGCCGTCATCAAATGTCAAATAAACAACCTTACTAGTTTTTGGTTCAGCTGCGTGCGTCGTAATAGAAGAAAAGCCAAACGTACTAATAATCATCAATAAACTAAGGAATACAACTGACGTTTTTCTTACCATACCCTCTCCCCCTCAGGAAAATCTACTATGGTACAAATCTCCTAATCTATTTTATGCAGTCGACGCTTTTCCCCATTTCAAAAAGAAATCAGTTTAGCGATGAATAATCCAGATTTAATCGAACCAACCTATAAAGAAGAAAAATTACGACAGGTTTCTGAGGTGAATTGGTATGGCAGAAAAACCATTTATTTTTTCAAGGGATATGACCGCTATTGCGAAGGGACTTGCGATTGTGTTAATGGTCTATCATCATTTATTCGCCTTTCCCAGTCGTATTTCCTCTGTTGATTACAAGCCATTAATGATGGTCGATAACATACCACTAGACATGCTAATTGGCGAATTTGGGAAGCTATGTGTAGCCATCTTCCTTTTCTTAAGCGGGCTCGGTCTTTATAAAAGCTTCCAATCGAAACATCACTTCAACTTCCATCAAGCCCTAAAAAGAGTATTCAACTTTTTTCTGCTCTATTGGATTATTTTTTTTATTTTCATTCCAATTGGACTTAAATATTTTGATGATACGATCCGATATTCATGGAATAGCAAACAATTTTTTTATAATTTATTTGCCCTGATTCATACCTATAATGGCGAGTGGTGGTTCATCTCTGTCTATATTGAATTGGTCCTGCTATTTCCATTACTCGTCAAAATGATTGAAAAAGGTCCGATTTTCGTCAGTTATCTTTCATTCATTTGTCTATTTCTTGCTGCGTTCTTTGTTCATGTGGATGATTTTTTCCCCAAACTTGAATTAGTCCAAATCGCAATCAATCATCTAAGTACGCTATTGACGTGGCAAATCATGTTCGTTACTGGAATTTACTTTTCCAAATACTCCATTTTTGAAAAAATGAATGCTTTTTTCTCTAAAATTCACTTAAATTATAAAATCGTCTTTTTAGCCCTGTTGGTCTTATGTTTTTATTTTCGCCAGGATCTGTACCCATTTGTCATTAAAACTAGAGGTCCTGAAATAGCTGGTATCTACAACTACTCAGATTTTATCGTCGCCCCTATCGCGATTTTCTCATTTGTGAAACTAGTTCAAAATATCACTTTTCTGGAATGGCTTTTTGGCAAACTTGGGAAGCATTCAACCACTATCTGGCTGACCCATACCTTCTTTATTTATTACTACTTTCAGGAGATGAGCTTTGCCCCTTACTATTCAACACTGATTGTTATTTGGGTGTTTATTCTAACTATACTCGTTTCCATTGGCATTAATTTTCTTAACCATATGATTCATTATCCATTTTTCAGAACGATGCGGATGCGGTCTTCTTAATAATAACTAATCGCCTGGCTTCCAAACTGTTTCCAGCCCTCAACAAAGGATTTTATTGGACGCTTTTTGTTCTTCGTCCCGTCTAAGGGATCATTGAAATAGACATATTTGGAATCATAGCCGGTAATCACAACTGAATGCTCCTTATAGGTGATCCTTACTGTTCCATGTGAGGTATACCATGTCTGCCAATATGAATTCGGAACACGGCTGAACCAGCTGGTATTAATAATCCAAACGGGATGCCCGGCACTGACGTAGCTGAGTATCGTTTCGAACGGTTTGCCGGTTAAATTTTTTATCCGATTCGGTTTATATTTTTCGGCCAAGGCTTCAATGGGTTTATTAAATACACCCCACCCTGGTTTATTGAAGGTATACATATTGCCTACAAATCCATAATTGGGATGGCCGAAATAAATTTTGCCATTTTTGCGTACCAACTTGGCTGGGTCCTTTTTCACTTGTTTGGCTAGTGTCATTTTGTTTGCTTTAATGCCTGTATATTTCAATAACATCGTTAGGCTTGTTACTTCACACCCGCGTGGAAGCTCTGGCATTTGTTTAACGATAGGGACATTAAGTATCCTCTTTTTTAGCTTAGGTTGATTCTGAACGATTACTTTTCGAGGAAGACTTTTATTATTTGAATGGTCAACAGCATAAACCTCGAGAACCGTCTGTTTTTTTTGCTGCGGAATCGGAATGGAATAATTTCCTTTTTTGTCTGCAGCTTTCTTTAGGTAATACGTAGAATTTCGTTTCACATAAACCATCGAATCCGCTTCTGCTATTCCGCTAATCGTAAACGATTTATTGGTTAACTTATTCACAGTAGGCATGGGGGGAGGTGTTTGATCGGTAACCACCGCAGCTTCTGTCATCAGCGTGTTTGTTCCAAAAACTGCTAAAATGAGTAAAGAGGCGATCCAGTTCTTTTTTTTCTTCATATATAGTTGCTCCTAACTGAAAAAAATTGAAAAATAGCTAGGGAAAAGATGGTCCCTAGCAAAGTTGGTAAACTTACATACTTACACTAAGATTGGTAATATATTTGCTCGCTACATAGCCCACTCTGCCGCCTAAATCAATGACATAAAAATCATTTTCTCTTTTAAAAAAATAGTAATCTTGATCTTTATTAATATAGGCAATCACCTTACCTGAAGTGGTATTGTCGACAACCGGTGCGTTCGCCTTCATTTTAATGATTCCGATTTGGGAAAGATTCGCAGCCCAGCCGCTTACAGACGTTTTCTTAAGGGCAATCACTGATTTCTTTTGGATATAGCCTGTCCCTTTTCCAAATTTCACCCCATACCATGTGCCCTTTGTGGAGAAAATTTTAAGAGTTTGGTATTTTTTCAAGGTTCCAATCGCTGCCGATTTAGAACTATTTTGATAGATGGTTACATCTGCCTTACTTTTAAAATAGGGAGCGGATGCCTTCGCTTTATGATTCTTATTCACGATCCAGGCTAAACCGGCAATGACTTTTTGTGACTTCTTGTAGGAAATCCCTTTGGTGGTAATCGCTAATACATAAGGGTTCTTGTCGAAAACAATCGCGGCATCGTTATAAATTCTATCCTGCGGAATCATTCCAACCTTATGTGCGACTGCAGTCCCTTTAATCCCGCGAGGAATCGTCGTATTATAGACGGTCTTCTTCAAATAACCGACAAGCTCCTTGCCGAGCGGGTTTTTATTGGAAAATTGATAGAGTCGTTTCGCATAAATCGTT
Organism: Neobacillus drentensis; assembly: GCF_036962125.1. Lineage (GTDB taxonomy): Bacteria > Bacillota > Bacilli > Bacillales > Cytobacillaceae > Neobacillus > Neobacillus drentensis_B. Next base: position 39,357 of record NZ_JBALOA010000023.1, on the reverse strand, counting down.
AAATCATTGGCGGAGGTTAAATTTTGCCCATTCGGATAGGCATATTGCCCGCCAATGCTTTTCATATATTTTATAAACGTCTTTTGGCCGACCCGTTCCTTTAACATGATAAATGCAATATTATCACTATAAATCATTGCCTTTTTGACAAGATTTCTAATCGTATAGGAAGTCCCAACCTTATCCTTTTGGATAACCCCGCTGCCACCATAATAATGGTAGCTTTTGTATGTAAGCTTCTGATTTAAGTTGATCTTACCCTTTGCTGCCTGCTCCATAATATAGAGAGCAAGCGGCAGCTTAATCGTACTAGCTGCACGGTTTGAGGTCTTACCTTTGATTTGAAAAGTTTCCCCGGTAACCAAATCCTGATACTGTAAGGTCACTCGTCCGCCCGATTTTTTAAGATACTTGTTAAGTTCACTTGATGCTTTTTTGGTAAACTCCTGATGCGCGGTTAATTCTGCGGCATATGCACTATGACTTGGAATCAACATTGATATGACTAAAAAAATAACCATCAATCCCTGTGTGAAACGTCCTACCTTCAACTCTTTCCCCATCCTTTTCAGTAATTATCTTCCTTAAATATTAACAAAAATAGTAAAATATTAATATAGGTTCTAACTTTATTGAGCATAAAAAAAGCATCCATTGAATCATAGATACTTTTTTCAGGCTAGCCTAATTTCTATATAGGTATGCTGTATGGGTCAGCCCATCATAAGTATAGTAAACCTTGATGACAGTGTTATACGAAAATTGAGATACGGCTTTTTTGGGATAAAAGTAATAAGTTTGGTACGTACGTCCAATTGTAATCCAATTCTTTGGATAATAAGTATAGATAACCTTACTATTATTCAAAAACTGCATCTTTGTTACCTTAATATTGTTATACCCATAATTTGTTACTCTTAAATATCCTGAATTATAGTAAATATCATAGTTTGCATTAAAAGATGAATTTGGAGATTCCCTAATATCAAGTGATAGCTTCTTGGTCTTCACTTTTTTTGTTCCTTTTTGGCGTACATCTACGGCGACCTTAAATTTCCCACTATAATAGGGTGCCCAATATAAATATCTGCTGCTCGAATAATCCTGTACGGTGTACCAATAATAACCATTATAAACTCTGAATCGATATTCTAAATATTTACCGGATGACTTAGCTGTGAAAAAGAAATATGTACCCGCCGCCTGTTTCGTGCTAATGTCCGATTTCAACGTTGGTGTTGAGAAGTATGAAGGCTTAAAGATGGTAAAACTATTAGTTCTTGTAGCCGTCTTTTTAGATAGTTTGCTCCGGACTGTGACTTGCACTTTTGCAACCCCTGCACTTTTCGGTTTCCAATAGACGTAGTTTTTGCTTGAATAGTTTTTAATAGTCTTCCATTTTTTATTTTGATAGACACTAAATTTGTATTCTAGATTTACTCCTTTACCCCATGCCGTCCATTTAATTGATGTGGAAGTCGGTCGAGGAGAGGACATATTTGCTTTTAATGAAGAAACATAAACCTTTCCATCCGTAATATCATAGCTTAGTTGCCTTGAAACGATTCGATTAGGATATTGTGATCTGCGTACTTCAACTTTGATGTAATATCTCCCTGCACCGGTCGGTTTCCATGACAGATAGCCTTTTGTTCCGAATGCTTGAACAACTTTTCCATTCACTGAAAATTGATATTGAAGCCCAGAATAATTTGATCTCGTCGTTATTTTCGTTGCAAATGTAATCGTTTTGCCTATCAGGTAAGGTGATTTAATATTTGGCGTAATGGAGGCAACCGCAAAATCTGGCTTATACGGATTAATGACATACGATATTTCCTTTTCAACCACTGCACTTGGAATGGCAGGATCTCGTGCCTCTACTTTTATTGTGTATGTACCTGGTACGGTTGGTTTCCATTGGTATGCAGATGCTGTATTGAAGCTTCTGACCACTTTGTTTTGGATCGAATATTGATATTGAAGACCTGTTTTACTTGCGCTTGTCTGAAATGTAATCACTTTCCGCTCAATTTGAGGCGAGGGTAGATTGGCTGTTAGACTATTGATTGTAAAATCTGCGTCATAGGATATCTCTGGCCAGAGGTAATACTCTTGGCTCCCCATGGAGTAGGCATATTCCTCTCTATTTACAGAGATATAATAGGTTCCTTTTTCCAATCTTGAATTCAAATATCGATAATAATTGTCTGTTTCATCATCATAAAAGTATTCACTGGTGGCTATGGTATTCCCATTTACATCATAGAGAGTTACAGAGTAATCAGTAAAATAATTGCGATTATCATAATAGTCATTACCTAAATAGGAGTATAATGTAAACTCACCATTTCTCAGCATGTCTAATTTATAAAAATCTAGGTCTCCCTCGGTAATATATCCCTGAACTTCATCTAGGTTGTGAATAGGATTGGCTTCTTCCATCGCATCATTTGGTTCAACTTCGGCCACTACTTGGTTATCCAGTTTTTTGAATCCACCTTTAAAATGTGGCTTTTCTGCAAATGCCAAGTTCACAGAAAAGGACAATGCTAGTAATAGAATAAATGTAGATATGAGTATCTTTTTCAAAGTTAGTACCTTCCCCCAATTGGAATTTTAAATCCAATGAATATTTTACCATAATATTTGGAATTTTTATCCCATTTTAGCAAGATATATTTTTAATATTGTTTCTTTTCTATTATTCTATTCCCTAAAAAAATACCCCCTAGGACCTTGGGTCCTAAGGGGTATTTATTAAATTACTTTTTCTTTACTGTTACTATTTTCGTTGAGCTAGTATTTCCTGCTTTATCTTTCACTGTCACTGAAAGAACTTTACCAGCTTTTTGTTTGGAAATCTTAACTGAGAACTTGCCATATTTATCGACTGTTGCTGTTCCAAGTACCTTACTTCCAGCTTTAACTGTTACTGTTGAACCAGCTTCTGCTTTTCCGGTAACTTTAGTAGATTTCACCGTAACTTTATCAACACTTGGTGTTGATGGAGCGGTTTTGTCTACTACCTTCACAGACACAGCTTTGCTAACATTGCCGGCTTTATCGACAGCGTAAACTTTAATTTCTGTTCCAGCTTTTTGTTTAGAAATAGAGAAGCTAAAGTTACCATATTTGTCAGCTGTAACACTCCGTTGATATTTTCCTGCAATATAAAGCTTAACGGTAGCATATGCTTCTGTTTTTCCAGTAACCTTTGTTGCCTTATCAGAAACTTCATAGATTTTTGTTACAGTTGGGGCTGTTTTATCAATCGTAAACTTGACGATTGTTTTTAAGCCTGCTGCATTAATTACTTCTAATGTATAGCTTCCTTGTGCGCTAACAACTGTTTTAGTTGCCACTGCTTTTCCGTTTAACTTCGCTGTACCTTCGTTAAAGAAAATCGTGACATCTTTGTTGTAAAGACCATTGTTCGTAACACCTGTGATGACTGGAGCTGTTTTATCAATCGTAAACACGACAGTCGTCTTGTTGCCTGCTTCGTCAGTTAACACAACAATGTGTTTTCCTTCTGCTTTAACCACTGTTCCTGTTTTTACTTCTTTACCATCCAATGTTGCCGTTCCTTCAGTAAACGTGATGGTTACTTCCTTGCTGTAGTTCGCATTATTGCTAACTCCATTTACTATTGGAGCCGTTTTATCAATCGTAAACAATACAGTTGTTGTGTTTCCTGCAATATCTGTTACGACTAAGGTGTAGCTGCCTTCTTTACTTACAGTCGTTCCAGTTGTAAATGCTTCATCATTTAATGTAGCCGTTCCATCTTCGAACGAAATGGTTACATTTTGATTGTAGATACCATCTTCAACTCCAGTTACTTCCGGTGCTGTTTTATCAATCGTGAACGTAACTGTTGTTTGGTTGCCTGCTTCGTCTGTTACGACAAATGTGTAGCTGCCTTCTTCACTTACAGTCGTTCCAGTTGTAAATGCTACATCATTTAATGTTGCCGTTCCTTCTTCAAACGTAATACTTACATTTGTATTATAAGCAATACCGTCTGCTACACCAATGATCGCTGGTGCCGTTTTATCAATCACAAAATGAACGGTTGTTTGATTTCCGGCTGCATCAACTACCACTAAAGTGTAGTTGCCTTCTTTACTTACAGTTGTTTCAGATGTGATTACTTCATCATTTAATGTTGCTGTTCCATCCTCAAACGAAATGGTTACATCTTGATTGTAAATTCCATCTTCAACACCATTTACTACTGGTGCTGTTTTATCAATTGTGAAGGTAACTGTTGTTTGGTTGCCTGCTACATCTGTTAATACGAAAGTGTGGTTTCCTTCTTCAGAAACTACTGCTCCGCTTGTGACTGTTGCACCATCTAATGTTGCTGTGCCTTCAGTAAAGGAAACTTGTACATCCGTATTGTATAGACCCTTGTTTTCTACGCCAGTTACTCCTGGTGCTGTTTTGTCAATCGTGAACATTACTGTTGTTTTGTTGCCTGCAGCATCTGTTACCACTAATGTGTAGTTTCCTTCTGCAGTTACTACAGATTCACTAGTGAATGCTTCACCGTTTAATGTCGCTGTGCCTTCATTAAAGGAAACAGTTACATCAGTATTGTAAAGACCATTGTTTTCTATACCAGTTACTACTGGGCTTGTTGTATCTGGAGCAACAGTTCCAACTAACTCTCTTGTATCTCTTACCCGGATACGTGTACCCTGTGCAAAAGCACCTGATAGACCGACTGCTTCTAAGGTGTCACCTGTTTTAAGAACTGGTACCTGAACATTGCTTTGGTTCACAATGTAGCCATCTGTGAATACTAACACATCACCAGAACCATCATTGATGACATAAGAGTTATCGTCAAACTTAGAAACTACTTGTCCTTTAACTTTTACTAGGAATCCTTGGTTGGCAGCAGTAGTTGCTTCACCAGTTGGTACTAGTTTCGGTTGTAAAGGTTCGCCTGATCCAATTTTAATAACATCTTTTGCAAAGCTAGTAAACTCTAATTCAATATTATTATCAAATCTCTTAATGTGGCCATAAACACGTACTTTATCGCCTGGTTTTAGTGAACCATCTGGAACTTCAAGGTAAGCCATGATTCCGCCAGTCTCATCTTGTAAGTTGAAAGCATCAAAGAAGACACCTGCACCAGTTGTAACGGTTCCTTCCACCACTACATCTGTATCATCAGCTAGTTTACGTACATCAGCAATGTTTGCCACTTTCATTTCACGATGTGCTAACCAATTGACTGCGTTAAAGATTAATTCGTCGTTGCCCTTTGGTTCAAACGATTCATCCATTTGCTTGTCATTAAAGATGTTCATCCCTGAAACGACGATACGGCCGTTTTCGCCAATTTCTTCAGAAGCAATTAACGGAATCGCTGATCCGCCTGTTGCATCAGAAACAGCATCATACGTGTATCCACCTAAAACTTTTCCTTGATAAGTGGTTTCATTACCTTTCGCAAGGATAGTCACCTTACCTGACTCGGTTAATGGCTGATTATCAGCGCCAGAAAGGCTTGTTCCGCTGTAATAATCAACAAATGAAACACGGTCAGTGATATGGTTAGCAACTAAGCCCGGATGTACTCTGACTGCATATGGGCTTACCGCTGGATCGCTCCAGAAGTTTCCGCTCTTGCTATCATCAAATACGCCATCATTACCCATGCGAATTGCTGAACCCATTTCGCTTAATACACCGTTATTAATGCTTGGGTCTGTGCTGTTATTGCTCTTGCCAGCCATTAATAATGAACCGCCATTTTTCACAAACTTAGCAACGGCTGTTTTTTCATCAGCTGTTAAAGCTTTTCCGTGTGTAAGCACTAATACTTTCGCCGTACTTAATACTTCATCAGTAAGTGCTGTTTTATTTTCAGCCACTGTGTAGCCTTCTTTTTGAAGCATTAGCGTAAAGGCTTTTAAGTTATCCTTATACGTTCCACCATCTGTACTTGTGTTCTCGTTGTTGTGGTTAGCATCTATTAACACTTTAATTCCAAGCGGCTCTTTAATCTTTACTTGTAATGAATATTGAACATCACCAAGATTTAAGCCATCTAAGGAAGTCACAACGGCAATTAACTTATGGTCGCCTTTGATCGGGCTTGCCCAAGTTGCTGTTGCTGTAGCAGACGTTTTTGATAAAATCGATGAAATAGTGTTAGTGCCAATCAAATTATCTGTTTTTACTTCATCATAATAGAAATCTACTTTTAAGTTTTTCACGACTTCTGTACCGTTATTAGCCACAGTTGCTTTTAATGTCGCAGGGTTGCCTCCAACGATCACTCCGCCATCGATATCGATTCCATTTACTTTCACATCGACTGATTCTTCTTTAGACCAGATTGGTGAAGAATAAATACGTTCACCATCCATTTGAGTAACTTTAACGACAAACCATTGCTGGCCGCCTGTTACTGTATAATTTGGTGACCATGTAAAGTCTTTTTCCATTGGTGTAATTGAATCGACTACTTTGCTGCCGTTTGAGATTAATTCAACTTTAGCAATTCGATCATCTGACTTATATGATGCTGGCAAGTAGTCATAGTTAGTTGTATTTTTTGCTTCCGCAACTGGGTCATTACCAGAAATAGTGAAGTTTAGTTTCTTACTATCAACTGTTGAACCCATATAGTAGCCATTAGCAGAAACATCTAATGTGAAGTTCGGATCTTCTTCCATGTAAACGCGCATATTACGCATCGAGTTCATTAAGGAATCTTGTGAAAGATCGTCTGCCACGATAACTGTACGAGCATTGATTTGACCCCAAGTTCCTTCATGGTTATCTTCACCATAAGTAGGCGCAAGGTGCCAGCCTAAATCTAGTGTAGAGAAATATTTTGCTTCGGCATTGGCATAGCCATAGTGACCAGAACCATTACCTACTTCAAGCATGGTGAATAATTTATCTACATCGCTATTGTAAGGCTTGAAGTTGTTAAAAGCATTCGCTGACATATCAGGATGGTTGAATTGACCAACGATATTGTCATATGTTAATACCCAAGCATAGTATTGGTTTAAGTCTTGGTATTGCTTTCCGTTAATGTTACGGTCGATAAAGTTATCTGTACCAAAGATATTGGAGTGACCCCATGTTGTTGAAGTCATTTCAAATGCTGGGAATACTACATATTCGCCATTCTTTGTATATTGTTTTGCAAGATCTTTCGTCTGTTGCCATTGTGTACCGCCAGAACGTTCCTGCATAACAGTTTTACCATCTTTTGCAGTACGGTTAACTGTATCGGTTCCTAATTTTTCAGGATCAATATCATGTGAGTGATCTGAGAAGGCAAACCAATCGTATTTATACTTTTGACCCGCTTTTAATGCATCTTCCGGTGTACCGGCACCATCATGTGAGATGTTGGTATGATTGTGTGTGGTACCACGATAGTGGTTCCCGCCATCAAAACGTGGAACAATTTCAAATGTCCACTCTTTTGTATTTGAGTTTCCTTTTAAGTCTGTAGCAGCTACTTTTACTGTATGAACACCAATCGCAAGATCTTCGGTTGGAGTATATTTAACTTGCATTCTAGTGATTGTAGCTTCAGGAGCTTTAAGCTCGTTTCCATCAAGCCACATATGAACGGAAGCTTCATCCACACCACTTGGATCATTAATTAAAGCAGAAATCTCTGGATGTGGTGTTTCCATTTTTGCATTCTTTTGAGGAGTTTCTCCACTGAACGCTGGACCTGTTGTATCCTCAATCAATGTTACTGCATATGGTGCTGCACTTGTACCAGCTGATTGTACTTTTGTACCTGCTGTAGCTTCGATATAGTATTCAAAGCCGTTTGCTGGAACATCGGCAGCATTCAAGGTTGCAGTGTAACGACTAGTGCCGTCATTTCCCATAACTAATGGAGTATACTCAGTTGCTCCTGTTGCTCGGTAGTAGGTAGTTACCTTTTCTGCCCCATCAGCATTGGCAACAAATTCAACACTTGTACCTTTGTATACTTCTGTTAATGCTGTGTGTGTAATTCCTAAAATGGAAGCAATATCTTTCACGTCACGTGGGAATACTTGATATCCATTGACGTGAGTGGCATTTGTTGTGTATTGTCCAACGATACCTGTAATCGTATAACTTTTACCGATAACTAAATCCGTATCTGGTTTGATGCCAGTAGCACCCATAACACGGATTGTCGTTGTTTTAGTATTTTCATCTACTAAAGTTACGTTATAATTGGCACCTGTTGCTGCTACAGCTGAAACTTTACCGGTAACGGCAACTAAGCTTCCTTCAAGCGGTTCAGCTGTTGTAAACGTATTTAATCCAAGAATAGTGATATCTTTAACGGTTGGAAGGGCAAGGCCTTCTTCAAGTTTTTGAATTGCAGTTGGTTCGAACTCAGTCATACCGTTATAAACAATGACTTTACCAGTTACTCGTAACTTGTCACCTCGTTGGACGGTAAGACCAGAATCATAACTTCCAAAAACATTGATTCCGCCTGTGGCATCTTGGATATAGAAGTTGTTTTTCTGCGTACCAAGAATACCGTTTTGTATCGTTACTACACCTTCCACTGTAAAGAACCCGTTTAGGTTCGTTAAAATCCCTTTTGAGTCAGTTGCTTTTACTTCATTAAGTGGAGTGATTGTAGTTAATACTGCTTTCTCAATTGATACAGGAGCACTTGGAAGCATGATCCCTTTAGTTGTGGTTGTTTGCTGTGTTACATACACTTTATCAGGTGCATTGGTGTTAATTTTAATGTTAAAATCTCCTGTTGTGCCTGCTGTTGCTGTTGCAAGTACTTCAGAAGCATTGGCTGATTCGTTTGGATATACATTGATGATAGAATCCTTAACGGCTGCGCCTGCATTACCGATTAAAGTTCCTACACCATTTGTTACCATATAGTTTAATTTATCGACAGCAACATTTGATGATGCTGCTGCTTTATCAATTTGGATGGCTGCACTTTCAGTCATGTCACTTTGTTTAGCAGCAACATAAACAGCTGAAAGTGCTGTTGTTGGTGTAAAGCTAATTTCAAAAGAACCGTCAGCTGCCGCAGTAGCTGTACCAAGCGTTGTTACCTTAGCTACGCTGTCATATACTTTAACAGTTGAGCCAGGTTCTACCGCTAGGGCTCCACCCTTTACTGTTGCTGAATTATCTTGTTGTTGTAGAAATTGAATTGTATTTCCTTTTGGCTGCAAGCTGATTACTGGAACCATTGGGGCTTCAGGAGTGCTTGCTGTGTTTCTTGGTGCAGCGACCGGTCCTACATAGAAGTCTGCTGCGTTATCGTCTGTATCCCATGCATTTCCTTTTCCAGGAGCTGGATCTGTGTTTGCGTATGGCTTACGTTGCGCACTATTAGCATTGGCAGTAATTTTCACTGATGCGGAACCTTCAAATTCATTTGCAATTCCATAACCAACGAAATCCACAACATTGCTATCACTTTTCCCTGAAATTGCCTCTGTTCCATGAACTAAGGCTACCTTGGCATCTGTTCCAGACATAGCAATTGATCCAGTTACATCAGGAGTATTTGGAAATGTTGGTTGCGCACCAGTTCCTGCAGCCTCTTGAATCAAATAATATCCGTATGCCGGAATAGTACCTTTAAGATTAGTAGCCGCAGTTGAGGCGGTTGAAAAAGTACCTGTCTTACTTGCATATTGTATTGACCAACCATCTAAAACAATAGGACTGCTGGTTGGGTTGTACAATTCAATAAAGTCGTTTTTATAAACAGCCCCACTATTTCCCCCAGCACCGTGCAATTGACTTATTACAATATGATCAGCCATATCTGCATGTGCTCTAATACTTAGACCACTTGGCAAAAAGGTACTGACCAATAGAAGTGCTGCCGTGACCGTGCTTGTCCAGCGCTTAAACTTCCGATGTCTCGCTTTCATCCATCTACCACCCTTTGCTGTAATTTCTTTTGCAAACATACATTATAAGCGCTTACAAAATTGCCTCTTTTGAATGTTTACAATACTCTATTATTCTACAAAATTATTAGGTCTATGGATAGATAATTTTTTTTACAATTATTTCTAATCGTCTAAATTATTTTTAAATAAGGTATACAAATACAGACAAAATGTGATTATATTAAGGAGGTTTCGCCTATTTTAATCTTTTTGGTAAACTCAGTTAACTATTTTGAAATAACTTTTAGGAGGTTCATTTGTGTTTTCATTTTTCAGTTTCACTCGACAAAACCTGAGTTTTTTCGATAAAAATCGGTTTTTCTGTAGTTTTCTAGCTATTCTTCTGCTCTCCTTTATAGCATTGCCAAAAACAGCTGATGCACATGCCTATAGTGCAAGTTATTCAAAAATAACGATGGATGAAAAGGAAACGGAATTAGTCTTTACCCTCGATTCGTTATCCTTGATTGAATTACTGCCTGATATAGATCTTAATAAAAACTGGGTCCTCGAAAAATCTGAAATCAAAAAAGCGAGGCATCATATTGAAGAATTAATTACTGAAGGTCTTACGTTAGACAAAAACAATAAGGAAATAACTCCTAAAGTGGAGACAATGAAGCTTGTAAAAAAAGAAAATAAAGAGTTTGTCTCAACAACACTGATTTTTCCAGCTTTTAAGCCTGGTGACACGATTGCATATAATGATGGTTTTTATTTTAATGATACAGGGGCGAATTATGTTGACCTAATCTCCGCCTCCGTTTTGGGTCAGACTAGTGAGGCCGTATTACAAGGGAAAGAGCGAACTTGGACGATTTTATTAACTGAGATACAGCAAGAACAAGGTCAGGATCAAACCACACAGCCGGATACGGAACAAAAGACCAAAACTGCGACGCCAGTCCAGCCATCGTCCACTTCTACGTGGTTTTCATTTTTCAAACTAGGAATGCTTCATATTCTTACTGGATATGATCATTTATTATTTCTATTTGCCTTGTTACTAAGAAAACAGACCTTGAAACAATACATATCGATTGTCACTTCCTTTACTTTGGCCCACAGCATCACCCTGACTCTCGCGGTGTTAGGATGGATTACGTTACCTTCTCGTTTTGTCGAGTCGATGATTGCATTTAGTATTTGTTATGTGGCGTTAGAGAATATTTTCCGCAAGGAGATTAAATATAGGTGGAGTATCACATTTCTGTTTGGTCTAATTCACGGGCTTGGGTTTGCCAGTATCTTAAGGGAAATGGAAATTGCAAAAAGCCATCTTGCCGTTGCATTGATTAATTTCAACCTCGGCATCGAAACCGTGCAGCTCGCTATTGTCCTCTTGCTTGTGCCATTACTTGCTTACTTGTATAAGTTAAAGATTTCTCAAAAAATCGTTCGTTATGGTTCAATAATTATCTTCATCCTCGGAGCCATTTGGCTAGTCCAAAGGATTTTTTCTTAACATCGAATGAAACCTATAGAATACAAAAAATCCCTGAAACTTTCTTCAGGGATTTTTCTTGTTATCTTATTACTTTACAGTGACTTTGGCAGCCTTACTTACGTTGCCAGCTTTGTCTATTGATACGACTTCAACCACTTTACCAGCTTTTTGTTTAGCAATCGTGACCGAGAACTTGCCATATTTATCTGCCGTTCTAGTACCAATCACTTTACCGCTCACTTTCACAATAACTGTTGAATATGCTTCAGCTTTACCAGTTACTTTGGTAGTGTTGACAGTAATTTTATCAACAGATGGTGTGCTTGGAGCCTTTTTATCAATCGCAAACTTAAAAGTTGTTTGGTTGCCAGCAACATCAGTTACCACTAATGTATAACTTCCGTCTGTTTTCACAACATATTTCGTTCCGATTGCTTTGCCGTTTAATACGGCTTTGCCTTCATTAAAGGAAATCGTTACATCCTTATTGTAAAGACCATTGTTGGATACACCTGTTACGACTGGAGCTTTTTTATCAATCGTAAACTTCACAGTTGTTTTGTTGCCGGCTTCATCCGTTACCACTACTGTGTGGATTCCTTCTGTAGCAACAAGAGTACCAGTTTTAATGGTTTTCCCATCTAATGTTGCAGTACCTTCATCAAATGTAACGGTAACATTTTTATTATAGATACCATTATCAATGACTCCGCTTACGACTGGAGCAATTTTATCACCAACAGTAACAGTTGTTGCTTCACTCTTATTGCCTGATGGGTCAGTGACAACGACAGTTACTACAGATTTGGCACCTAGAGCAGATTTTAGAGATACAGAGAATTTACCATCAGCACCAGTAGTTGCAGTGCCAAGTAAACCTTTGCTGGTAGATACAGTGACAGTAGAACCAACCTCTGCAGTTCCTGTTACTACTTTATCTTTATTGCTTAATGGATCTACGACAGCTTTATTCGGCGCAATCACGTCAAGAACGACTGTATAGCCAATTGGACTTAGGTTGAATGATAAATCAACAGAGAATGCGAATAATTGGGTACCTTCTTTAAGTGGCGCCATTAATGGAACACTGAAATTACCGTTCTCATCTGCTGTTAAGTGGACCTTCAAATTGAATCCATTCGTAATGTAAACATGTGTGCCTGGTTCTGCACCATGGCCTTTGATTTCAGTAGACAAATTGGTCACTGGTTCAAAGATAGGAGCTGCTGGATCTGTTACGTCTTTAACAGTTAAGCGAACCTCTTTTACGTTAAGTGCTCTATCAGTAATAGTAACAACAACTTCAGTACCTGCTTTTTGGACTGGAATGTCTACAGAGAAGCTTCCATCCTCAGCAGCAGTAGTTGTCTGACTAACCTCACCAACAGTTACTACAACAGTTGCCCCTGCTTCAGTTTTACCTGTTACGGCAGTAGATTGATCAGTTACCTCTTTAACATCAGCAGTAACTGCTTCATCAAGGACAATCCTTCCTTCAATACCTGCAGTGATTGGGCCGCCAATTGATTTAACATAGTCAACTAAGGCATCTAAGTCCGTTGTCCACGTGGTACGCTCTTTACCTTGTTTAAGGATCGTAAATCCATCGCCACCATCAGCCATAAAGTTATTTACTGACACACTATATTCAGCAGCTGGGTCAATTTTTGAACCGTCTGGAAGGAAGATGTCGACAACTTTTTGTCCGAGTGGTAACTTATCTGACCAAGTATATTTTAAGCCAGAGATTTGCATAATACGGTATCTGTCAGCTTGGAATTGCTGATTGATTAAGGTTCTTACTTGGGCTCCAGTAATCTTTAAGCTAACCACATCATTACCGAATGGTTGAACCGCGAATAGATCACCCCAAGTAACGTCGCCTGCTTTTTTGATTTCATCACGAACGCCGCCGATATTCATAAAGGCAAACTGAGTTCCTGTTTTAGCGCGCATACTGTCCGCAATCAAGTTACCCATTGGTGCTTCCCCAGCTTTGTTTTGCGTACGTGAAATAGGTGCAGTCACGGTTCCGACAACTTGTTGTGTTTGTGGAGCGATATCAGCTTGGTATTTATCAAGCTCAGCTTTAATTTTTGCATCTGGTGTAATGCTGTCTTTAAAGGTTGATTCTACTGTAGCTGTTTTTGTAACGATATCTTTTGTTAATGGGTCAATCGTAAGGTCCACATCAGAGAATGCTGTTCCATAAGAGTATGATTGAACTAATAATTTACCATCAACAGTAGAATTCAAGTATTTATGATCGTGTGCTCCATAAATTACGTCTACTTCATCATCAATCGCACTTGCCATATCAACTACTTTACCAGTTGGGTTTGTTCCATTGCTTGCGGAAGTACCAGGATCGTGAGCAAGAACAACGATTGATTCTACGCCTTTAGCTTTTAGTTCAGCCGTATATTTATTAATTGCTTCTACTTCATCTGTGAATTTAACACCTGCGACACCGCTTGCTGTAACAATGCTTGGGGTTTCAGTAGTAACGACACCGATAAAACCAATTTTAACGCCATCCACTTCTTTGATGGCATATGGAGGTAAAATTAATTCACCAGTTTTTTCATCCTCAACGTTTGCGACTACATAGTCAAAGTTTGCACCTTCAAATGCACCATATTTCGCTTCAGTTTTTGGATGTGCACCACCATTGATTAAACGCTTCATTTCTGTAACGCCTTCGTCAAATTCGTGGTTACCGATTGTACCAATATCCATACCGATTTCATTCATGAAACGAATCGTTGGCTCATCTTGTAATAGCGCTGAAACTGGGCGGCTTGCACCTACTAAGTCTCCAGCCTGTACCATTACGGTGTTAGCAGGGTTCGTTGCTTCTCTTTGCTTTAAGTAGGCAGCTAGGTATTCAATACCACCGACTTCACGGTTAGAAACCTTAGTTGTATAGTCTAATTGTCCATGGAAGTCATTGATTCCTAATAATTGAACATGAACATTTTGGTCTAATTCATATAGTTCATAGCCTGCTTTTGTTGTGGAAGCACCAAGGTCTTTAACATCTGGTTGCTGGCTTAGGTATGGTAATGCATCAGGTGCAGAGTGGAAAACAACCTTCGCAACACCGCCAACCGGAGCAATTTTCCAGTTGTTGTCTGGGACAGGGTTAATGTTACCTTTTGCACTGATATAATCCATCAGGATTTGACGATTTTCGAATGGAGAATCGACGACAGGTTTTAAATTCTTTAATTCAGCTAAACCGCCGCTTCCGCCAGCACGATAGTTATTTGTTGCAATGATGAATTTTTGGTCCATTTGAACAGGAGTTCCATCCATCATCCGTAGGTTTACTACACGCTCACCTTTTGGCTTCGTAACATCGATGTCGTATTTAACACCATCGATGACATCATAATTGTAAGGACGGAAATCATAATCTAGTAAATCTTGCTGTTCTACTTTATTTGGATCAATTGTATTAAATTGCTTCGCCGATTCTTCAATCCAGCGCTTCACTTGATCGCCTGTAACTTCAAGAGCCTTTAATGTGTTATCGAACAAGTATAAATCAGCAGCACTCTTAATAGTAACATCGCCTTTAGCAATGTTTGTGTAATCAGCAACGCCGCCTCGGCCACCTTTAAATGGTGCTGCAGCTGAAAGAACTGGAAGATCCTTATATTCTGTGTTTGCAATCGCCTTTTTCACGTAGTCCATCTGCGCTGCGTTAACGATTTGTGTTGAAGCATCGTCCATTACACGCGTGAAAAAGCTGTGCATTGGGATATCTGTAGTACCAAGTTTTCCATTAACATATGCCCTTGTTTTATCGTGAATAGCTTGTGCATCACTAACAATTGTTGGGTCTGATTCTGTTGCAGCAACAACCGGTCGGTTAACTGACTTTGAATTAGCCTTATCCACAGACCACTTGCCGTTTGCATCTTGTACAAGTGCTAAATCCATAACACCTAGGTTATTACCCCAGAAACCTGCTTCAACTGCTGGTGTGCCATTGATGGTGCCTTTTGTATTATCGATACCTGGAAGATCTGGATTTTCGACCTTACCACCTTGATGGAATTCTGGTCCATTTGGGAAGTTGACGTGAGCATGTCCGAATAACATTGCATCAATGCCAGCTACTTTTGTTAAATCAAAAACGGCATTCTCTGCTTCTTCTTGCCCTGCAGCGTTGATATCACAACCTGAGTGCGCAACGGCAACAATGACATCGGCTCCCTCAGCCTTCATTTGTGGAATAAATATATTGGCCTGGGCAACAATATCTTTAGTAATGACTTTACCCGTTAGGTTATCCTTATCCCAATTCATGATTTGCGGTGGTGCGAAACCGATGACCCCAACCTGAATTACATGGTCTTTGCCGGCATTGTCTTTGATGGTTTTTGGCACAATTTTATATGGAGTGAAATAGTTGACATCATTATCCGGATTGGAATCGTGATCGTCCTTATAGATGTTAGCGTTTACAATTGGAAATTGAACTTCTTGCTGAACATCCTTTAAGTAATCCAAACCATAGTTAAATTCATGGTTACCAACAATCCCAGCATCATATTTTAAATAATTCATTGCTTTGTAAATAGGATGGGTTTCATCTGGTCCAAGTCTATCTACTTTTGCAACATAACTAGCCAGTGGATTTCCTTGTATCGTATCACCAGCATCAAATAGCATTGAGTTATCAACTTCAGATCTAGCTTGTTTGATTAATGTAGCTGTCTTTGCTAAACCATAATTGGTAACTGGTGCATCTTTGAAATAATCATACGGCAATACATTTGAATGCAGGTCCGTAGTTTCTAAGATTCGTAGTGTAGCCGTATTCCCTGTTCCTTCAGCTTTTGCAGCATGTGGGAAAATATTCAAAGGAATTGTTGTAAGCGCTAACACTGTTGCTAGAGATCCATTAAGCATACGTCTTTTCATGCTTCTTTTTATCTGTCTCTTCACACTTTTTCCGCCCTTCGACAAAAATATTAGTATTGCAAGACTATTCTACTAATTTTTTTGGAAGAATAATAGGGGTTTGTAAGAAATTTATCATATTTTTGAAAAAATCTTCTTTTTCACTCAAAAAAGCCTTCGACAAATATTTTATAAAACATACAAAAAAATATAATTCCCAAAAATTCCAGTTAAAAATATGTAAGTTCTTCAAAAAACTGTATAAAAATTCGATATAATCTGCTATTCTAAAATATGGTTTAAATTATATTTTGGAGGAACGCTTGATGAGAGCTGATAAAAAGAAAAAGAAAAGATGGCTCCGTATAACTGGTATAGTTTTAGTTTTGCTTTTAATTGGAATCGGGGTTTACGCCTATTCAGTATATAACTCATTACAAAATGCTGTTCAAACGATGCATCACCCTATTGACAGAACATCAGATAAAAGAACAGAGGAAGTGGAATTACATAAAAAGGATCCCTTTTCTGTTTTACTCCTGGGTGTTGACCAGCGTAAAGGAGATCGTGGCCGTTCAGATACGATGATTGTGCTAACTGTCAACCCAAATCTCAATTCAGTTAAGATGCTCAGTATTCCACGTGACACTCGGACAGAAATTATTGGTAAAGGTACAGAGGATAAAATCAACCACGCCTACGCCTTTGGCGGTGAAGAAATGGCAATGAACACGGTTGAACACTTTTTAGATATACCAATTGATTACTTTGTGAAAGTGAACATGGAAGGCTTTAAGGATATTGTCGATGCAGTCGGCGGGATTACTGTTGATAATGATTTGGACTTTTCCTATGGCGGCTATCATTTTCCTAAAGGTCAGGTTACCTTGAATGGAAAAAAAGCACTCGCTTATACACGGATGCGAAAAGAAGACCCACGCGGTGATTTTGGACGGCAAATACGCCAGCGTCAAATCATTCAAGGTGTCATTAAAGAAGGAGCAAGTTTATCTTCGCTGGCAAATTACAGTGATATCTTTACAGCCCTAGGAAATAACGTGAAAACCAACCTTACTTTTGATCAAATGATGTCGATTCAGAAGAATTATAAAAGAGTTGGCAGTAATATTGATCAGATGACCATTAAAGGCAAGGGAACCCGAATAAACAGGATCTATTACTACGTAGTACCCGATGATGAAAAACTACGTCTGCAAACTGAACTAAAAACACAGTTAGAGACTACTTAACGATAAAACCCTCAGTCTGATAAATGACTGAGGGTTTTTATTTTAATAATTTAACTCATTAATTTCGTACCAGTATTGATTTCCTAATAGATCACGATATTCGATTAGATAGTAAAACCAATAATATTTAGAAGGTTTGGTATAGACAATCGTATTGGAACCAGACTTAAGCGTGTATTGCTTCTCTGCAATTTGCGCGCTGCCCTCATAGTTATGGACATGGATGATAACAGTAGCTTGCTGGGTTGTATTTATCTTCAATTGCAATTGGTCGTAATAAATTTGATCTGATCCTACATGGAAACCAAAACTATGGGAAGCTAACCACGCTGGATTGCCCGTTGACGCCATTTTCCCTTTTATGGACTGTTGACCATAAGAATTCTTAGCTGTGATTACATAATAATAATTCGGACCGTTTTCAATCCCTCCGGTATCATTGGTAGAATCCCAACTAAAATATTGGCTTCCATCTTTAACTGGTACATCTTGTTTAATGGTTTTCACCTTTAGATTTGATGCATTAAAAATTTCTACCGTTACATTTTTCGCCTTTGATAGTTTGTAATGGACCTCACTGCCTTCTCCTGGATAAAACATGACGACAGCAGGATAACTTATTTCGATTTTATGGATCTCGATATGAATTTTACCCGTGTAGATTTGCGTTACAAGATACTGATCCTCAAGTTTGATGATAAACTGATACTCGCCATCATTGAGCGGAGTTTTATTCTGATCCGTCCCATCCCATATAAAAGTGTGTTGACCGGCTGATTCTGCTGCGTCCGTTCTAATGGCGGTAACGTTTTTGCCATTTTTATATATGCCAACCGTCACCTTCCCAGGCTTGTTTAGGGTATAACCAATTGTCATCGGATCTTTTGTTTTTAAATAATATTCTTTCCCAGATGAAATCACAGGAACACGCCAATCTTGAAGAGTAAACAATGGGCTGTTCATCTTTGTTATATTCCCAGCCATATCCTTTAACTGGACAAAATATCGGTACGTTCCTTCCGGTGCCAATTGATTCTTATCATTTTTCCCATTCCAACTGGCAGTGATGGTCCCAGCGCTGCTTTGTTTATTGATTAAATTCTTAATGATTGTCCCTTTGTCACTAACCACTTGAATGATGAGATTGGAAGCTTCCTTCATGTCTACTATCTTAATTGTGTTAGTGGTTTTTGTATTCATTTTAAACAAAGTGGATGAAAGTGATAGCCTTCCTGATGGCCTGACCGT
The DNA here is from genome assembly GCF_036962125.1 of Neobacillus drentensis. Lineage (GTDB taxonomy): Bacteria > Bacillota > Bacilli > Bacillales > Cytobacillaceae > Neobacillus > Neobacillus drentensis_B. The sequence continues at coordinate 20,557 of NZ_JBALOA010000023.1, read as the reverse complement.
ATCCACTTTCACTTGAACCTTCTTTGGCTTGCTTTGTTTATTAGTGCTATCTGTAAATGACATGACAAGATAGAATGTTCCATCCTTGACTTGATACCCTTTGGTTGTTTTCCCATTCCAGGCGATCGAATGCTTCCCAGCAGAAGTGGTCTTTTTCGAAAGTAGTACCTTTACAGTTTTGCCGGATATATCCGTCACCGCAGCAGATACTTTTACTTTATGTGTTAATACATATGGGATGGTAATCTGCCCCTTCACATTAGGTGAGTAGGAATAGGTACCTGACACCAGAATAGCTGGTTTTGTATGATTGACAACCTTGATTGTTGTGCTTTTATAGAGGCTGTCTGTACCATTTGTGATTTTTACTTCTATTTTATAAGTACCAGTAGGAACAAACTTTTTACTTGTTGTTTTTCCATCCCAAGAGGTAGAAATTTTCGTTCCTGATGAGATCTTATTCGATAATACCTTTCTCACCGTTTTTCCATGTGTATCTTTTATGGTTAATGAAACCTTGGTTTTACTTGTTGCACTAAAGGAGAAAGCAGCTTTATTTTTCCCCTTCATCGTATATGTTTTGGGAGCAGTAATGCTGGAAATAGGTACAGATGTGTTGTTGACCGCCTTGTATGCATCAATTCTTCCATACCCGTATTCGTCATCCCACCCCTTGCTGCCGAGGTCAATGGTTGATTTTTTCAAAATTGCTTCAACCTGGCTGGGGCTTAAAAATGGGTTCTTCGACCGTACAAGCGCCGCAATTCCTGAAACCATTGGGGCAGCCATCGATGTCCCGTTGTATGTTGCATACGTGCTTCCTGCTATAGATGAATAGATATCCACGCCGGGAGCAGCAAGGTCAATATAATTCCCATAATTTGAAAAGCTGGCAATTCGATCATTTCGGTCGGTTGCACTGACAGCCAATACACCCTCGGATGCGGCTGGATACATCGGCTTAAACGTGCTGGAATTGCCAGCGGCAGCTACGAGGACTACACCTTTGGATTTTGCATATTTTGTAGCCGTTTCTAATAGTTCACTTTTATTATCATCACCAAGACTCATATTAATGACATCGGCGTGATGTTTGACCGCATAATAAATGCCCCGAATGACCGTTTCTACACTTGCCTGATCCCCTTGAAACACGTTGATTGGCATGATTTTGACATCTGGGGCAATCCCCGCTATTCCAAATTTGTTAAAGCCTGCGGCGATTATTCCAGCCACATGTGTTGCATGTTCGTCAGGAGCATAACTGGAGGAACCATTGACTGCGTTATAGGGGCTGACAATTTTCCCTCTAAGGTCCGGGTGATCTTTTTGAACTCCACCATCAATAACCGCAACAGTAATCTTCGAAGAACCTTTTGTCTTGTCCCATGCTTTTGGCAGTTGAAGTTTATTTAGGTACCATTGCCGATTATAGCTGGGTTCCTTTGGCAAATAGGCTTTTTTGTACTTATAATTGGGTTCGACCAAAACGACTTGTTTACTCATTAATAATTGTTTGGCAATATCCGCTAGATCTATGCCCTGGTTGACTTTCACTAAGATAAAATCTGGATCTTCTAAGGGCGTCTTTTCTATTACATTTACTTGTTTCAGCAGGTCCTCACGTTCTGATACTGCTGTTTCTGGTGCAAATTTTACAATCAGTTCCTCAGCTACATATTCAGCCTTTTCCTTAAATAGGACTTCTGGATCGATTTTTTTAGGATGGGGGTTAATCCCATCCGCCATTGCACCCGATGACGTAAATAGTAAACTAAGCACCATCAAGCTCAGTGAGCAAATGTATTTCACTAGTAATCCCCCATTATGTTTTCTCAAAAAATGTCATTCTATATTATTAATTTATTTTATCACTTTTTAGTAGATTGGGTTGCATTGGAAGAAAGATAATTTTGTTCATTCTCATATTAATATTGCAAAAGGAATTTGTTACACAAATTGATTTCCACCTTTTCATAAGATAGCTATTAGATTACAATTCTTTCGGTTTTTCAAAATAATTCCAATACACATAAAGTCCACCCCAGGCGTACAAAACCGAAGGTTTTGTCCATGGGTGGTACCTGACACCTTATTATAACGGTTTTGTCATGAAACTAGTAAGCTATTGAAATATTTGTGTAATATTATTGTGGTAACTTTTATATAACAGAGGAAAGGGGTTATCAGTTAATGAAGAAATTCCTAATCATGTTCAGTATGGCAGGTATGTTATTATTTGGAAGTAGTAATGGCGCATTAGCATCATCCAATACATATAAAGTTAAGAGTGGCGATTCGCTTTATCGTATTGCAAAAACATATAAAGTCTCAGTGAATACATTAAAAAAATGGAATAACCTTAAGTCAAATACAATTCACCCGAATCAAAAGTTAAAGGTATCTAACGTCACTAGTAAACCAGCTGCTAAGAAAGTCACAACTACTACTAGTAATGCAAAGAAGCCAAGAGTAGTAAAGACAATAACAGTTAGTGCTACTGCTTATACAGCAAATTGTAGAAATTGTTCTGGTATCACTGCTTTAGGATTAAACCTAAAGAAAAATCCAAAACTTAAAGTAATCTCCGTTGACCCAAAAGTGATTAAGCTTGGCACAAAGGTTTATGTTGAAGGTTATGGCTATGCGATTGCTGGCGACACAGGCGGTGCTATTAGAGGGAAGAAAATTGATATCTTCGTTCCTTCTTATAAAAAAGCGATTCAATGGGGAAGACGAACAGTTAAAGTGCAAATATTAAAATAATATAAGCGAAGTCCCAAGTGAGTTAATCACTTGGGACTTTTTTGTTGTATAAATTGATATTTACCTTGCTTCCTCTACTAAACTAATAAAAACAACACCTAATCATGAACAATTAGGTGCTGTTTTACACATTTATTTAATAGTAACAAGCATTTCAGAACTTACATTCTTTGCAGCATCAGTTGCAGTAATGATTAAATTAGTATTGCTTAATTGAGGCATGATAACAACTTTGAATTTTCCATATTGATCAGTAATACCAGTTCCAATTACAGTGGTACCTACTTTAATTGTAATAGTTGACTTTGCTTCTGCCGTTCCAACGATTTCCGTTGTAGTGTTATCAGGAACTGTTATAACCTTTGGTGCAACTGGTGCAGTTTTATCAAGAGTAAACACGACAGTTCGTTTATTACCTACCGCATCTTTGACAACCAATGTGTGTCTTCCTTCTGCAGTAACAACAGTTTTGTTTTTATATGCTTTCCCATCTAATGTAGCGGTTCCTTCATTAAAGGAGATGGTAACGTTCTTGTTATATAGTGCATTATTTTTCACTCCACTAACTACAGGAGCTGTTTTATCAATCGTAAACACTACCGTTGTTTTATTACCAGCTGCATCTTTTACCACTAAAGTGCGTTTGCCATCTGCTTTAGCCACATATTTTGTCTTAATTGCTTTTCCATTTAATGTCGCTTTTCCTTCATTAAAGGTGATCTTTACATCTTTATTGTAGGTTTTGTTATTAGTGACCCCGCTTACCACTGGAGCTGTTTTATCCTTAACAACAATAGTTTTGGTTTTACTGATGTTTCCTGATTTATCAGCCGCTGATAAGTATAACTTTTTGCCAGCCTTTTGTTTTGGAATCGTTATCTTAAATTTACCTTTTGAATTCGCTGTTTTCGTGTACTTTTTGGAACCGATTTTAACAGTAACCTTTGCACCCTTTTCTGTTTTACCAGATACTGTTGTTGATTTGTCTGAAACAGTCGTAACGGTTGGAACAGATGGAGCTTTGATATCGATATTTTTATAAAATGGTGCAGCTAGTTGGTTAAAGGTTTTACTAGAGGTAGTAATAACTACTTTCGTTCCCAATTTAACCTTACTATATAATTCTATTACCTCTTTATTATGCATCCGAACACATCCATGTGATACATATTTACCAATTGAACTTTCGTTGCTGTTCCCATGGATTCCATATGGATAGCCGCCATTTTCTTGCTTGCTTAATCCCATCCAGCGTTTTCCAAGTGGATTGCGCGGGTCCCCGCCTGGAATATGTTCTTTATACCAAGGTCGATTAACAATCTTCTCTCTTATGTAAAAAGTCCCTTCTGGGGTAAGTTTTGAAGTTCTTCCTGTTGCGACACTGTATGTTTTAACTAATTTACCATTCTCATAAAATGCGAGTTTATTAACCTTTTTGTTAATAATAATCAGTTGGTTCTTAGAAGTTGTGCTGGCCTCGGCGCCTTGTGCACCAGGAAAAACTGAAAATACTAGAAATAAAATAATAAAGCCACTCAAAAACCGTTTAAACACTAGTAGAGCCCCCTCTGTATTTTTCCATTTATTCCTATAATACAATACCATAAATAATGTTTTAATAGAAATAGATTGCTATATATATATTTCGGCAATTAATTACAAATTTTTCATTTCTTATATTACGTAGAACAGAATCCCACCATTAATACTCTTGGCCCACGTCTAACAATATTCTACATTTCTCGGGAAATAATACTAATTTACTAGTTTTTTCATAAAAATTGGAGAAAAAATGGATTTTTTGTTGTTTTTTGTGTAGGATATTAATAGTTTCTAACCATTCTATAATGACAGGAGGGCAAGAAAATGCTGACAACCGCCCAACAAAAAGTAAAGCAGGAACTCGAAGAGTTACAATTGAAAGCCCTTGCCCATCCTCAACCAAAAATAGCACTTCCGCATAAGAGAAATTCTTCTAACAAATTGATTTTTACGATTATAACCATCATCCTGCTAGTTATTTCCTGGTCTCTATTTTTAAAAGACCTTTGGATTCCAAAACAGTCGGGAACAGTCTCTTACTTAACCAAAGTCCTTGACTATAACGAGCAAAGTGAAACAGTCCTGAATGACGTTTTAACCGGTAAGAGTGGAAGTATTGGTCAAAGCAGAGCAAAACAAAAGAATCTTTTAACAAAAGTAAACCAACTGAAGACATCAAAAAGCTTCCATGAACATCAACAGGATTTAAGCGATGTCATTGAACAGCGTCTGAACATAATGACTTCGATTGAAAACACAAACCATTTAGATCAACTTCAGTTAGATAAAGATTTAGTTGAACTCCGTGTGAAGCAGGAATTGGCAGCGGATAGTTTAATCAAGGGTTTTGAGCGAGAAAAGATTGTCTATCAGCGGAAAGAAAATGGGATCATTCAATATTGGATTAACTCTAAATCCTATTTAATGAAGCAATAAATGGGACTGCCAAAACCTCGGCAGTCCTTTTCCTATATTCTACCTTTTTATCAATTCTCATAATGGACCTGCAGGGACTGTCATCTTTTCCTGCATGGAACGTTTTTGAGTTAATTTTTCTAACGTAAGGAGATAGATGTGGAGAATTAAAACACCTAAGGTAAAATACTCCACTGCGTATTCGATATAATACCAGGAAAGTGTTGCGGTAATGTCATATAAAGCATGGACAATAACCGTCAACCAAAGGTTCCGCGTCCATAACAGGATCACACCAAACAAAAATCCCATATTTGCGAAGGTGACAATCGCCCCAAGTCGGATTGCCCAAGGCTGCTCGGTATCGAGCGTATGGTCAATTCCAAACAAAATCGAGGTAATAAACAGGGCAGCCAATAAGAATATATCTCTCGAACCATTCTCCCAGCGCCGTGGAAACACCTTTCTAAAAATCACGAGTAATAGAATCATATAGGCCAGCCGCCAAACCTCCTCCAAACCTGCCAATGAATCGGTATAGATATCCGAACTAACTGTATCTACTTTTTCAAAAAAGGAAGTAACTGGAATCTCATGAACAGCAGAGTTCGATTTATCCTCCTTTTCAAAGGATTGCGACTCCGTGTAGGTTTGAACATAATGATCATAATCCTCGTTAAAATCTGTAAAGGTTAGACTTGAATAGACATTAATTACCGTACTCCCCAGGAAAAAAATCAGAAAAGCTCCAGTAAATTGCAGCATATGCTGGCGCGGACTTTTTCGATTGGTCTCGCCGTTTTCAAGTCTCGGGTAAAGCTTCCAGCCGATGAAAAATGAAGACACCATAACCGCATCATATAACGTGCTAGCCATGGAACTGTATCGAGTGAGATAAAGAAGAATTTCCGCCCCAAATGTAATAATTAGTATCGCAACAAGTAGTTTTTTAGAAATTGGTTTTGTTAAATTTGTTGTCAGCCTCATCCCATCACCGCCTGCCTATCAAAATTTAGTGGAGAATACAGCCTTCTCCTTACCTGCCTAACATCTTTACTACTATTATTCCAAACCCATTCATAACCAGCAGGAATAAGAAACAAGCAATCATCCACTTCCATTTTCTCGACACGAAGCGATCCCCTCATTTTTCCCAAGAATATATTAGTACTAATCTATCATATTCATAGTTAATATTCATCCAAATTTTCTTTCCATATAAGTAGTAAATTATTGTGATTTTTAATCTCTTAGATACATATGATGGTACAAGCATTGGATTATCTTAAAAAGTTAGGAGTCTTGTTAAATGAAACGTCTAGTTCCTTCCATAATCTTAATCGCCATTCTCTATGTTTTATCAACAACCAATCCTGAACGCTCTGCTTATATCGACTGGGTTAATCACAAAACGATGGATAAATCTTCGAGCCTAATTGAGAAAGGGGTACTTTCAGTAGCCGGGAAATCCATTTTTGACGCGGGAACTACACAGAAAGATTATTTTATTTTCTCGATCTACAAAACGGATTTTTCCGAGGTAGGCTTGGGGACTATTACGTCGATTGGTATATTTAATAAATTCTTTACGATAAAAAAATCAAATTGATAAGAAAAGATCAGACATCGAGCTTTTGCCCCTGTTTGGTCTTTTTTCGATTATTCATGAATTCCTCTCCTACGATACAAACTGCTTAAAATCAGGATCGTAATGATACTCTCGTTCCACTAAACGCTGCACCTGTTCCTTTAGACTGCCCCACTCGACTTCAGGGTACGAATAGATTAGATTGCAAAGCCGCAAGAACCGGTCTCTTGGTAAGTATTCAAGAAATTCCTCGATGAACTGTGAAAATTCAAGGATATATAATTTCATCCGCAACACTGTACCCGCGACAGAAATTAGTGGATTTAACCCAAAATCCCTGATAATCTCGGCACGATGCGTGAAAAAATAAGCGATGCACTTTTTCGTAAAAAGCGTTCGATTGATTTTTAGTACCTCAAGAGCATATTTTACAAATTCCTTATCATAGGATGAAGGAATAAGGGGCTCTAGTTCAAGCTCCATATCTCTTCTTAGAAAGGTAGCATTTAGGACCATTACACGGCGTAATTTTACTTGATCACTATAAATAAAATCACCAATTTCGCGTAATTTTTCATAAGCGGAGACCATTTTTTCCTGTTTGATATCCTCTTCCGCAAGGTCACTGTCAAATTGGATGCCCTCTCGAATTTTTCTAAGGTCGACACGGAGCAGCTTTTTCAGGTGGTTAAAATATTCACTTTTTCTATAGATTGCGGCTAATAGGACGTAACTGACCAAAAAGAGGATTCCAGTGATGAATGAGATGTATAGTGAGTTTACGGTCGGAGCAGCCACAATTCCTATACAGACAAGAAGCAAAATCTTAATTGCTTCCGTAAATAAGCATTTTTTATAAATCGATTGAACCAGACGCTCGATTCCGATAAACGTCGAACCACATTCCGGGCAAATTTCACTGTTTACAACCGAATAACGATGACATTTTTTACACATTTTCAACTTCTGAAAGCGATATTTCGACCTTTTTTTCTTGGAAAACTGGATGGCTTGCTTAGTCATTGAAATCACCTTCATTCAACATGATGACCAACTCATCATCAATATCATCGAAATAACCGCTGTTCCTTTTGTTTTTCACTAATTTATAGGTTTTCCAGATTAGAAGCAAAACTAGGATACTTGTAAATATGAGACTATACATACTCTCTTCCCTTCCTTTGAATAGTTCTATCAAAATTGGTCAATATCCCAAAATACATTTAGCTGTTGGAGGTTGCATACAGATGATAAAAAAATGGATGAGTAGTTTTATTGTAATCGCGTGTCTTTTCTGCAGCTTGAGCTATATTAGTGTACGTGCTGCGAGTCCACTTAATTCCACTTCTCGAATGGAAGGAATGCTCGTAGTGGATGTTAGTAATTCAATGAAAAGCAGTGACCCAATGAATATTAGCAGTGAGGCGATGAAGATGTTTATTGATATGACCTCCTTTAATGGAGATAAAATTGGGGTCATCGCTTATGCGGATGCGGTCATGCGCGAAAAGGCAATAGTGAAAATCCGCTCAAATCAGGATAAACAGGATTTGAAGGATTTCATCGATTCGCTTGAAAAGTACACGTATACAGATTTATCAGCTGGGGTGAAAGAAGCGGTTAAGGTGTTGGATTCCAGCCATGAACAGGATTACGATCCGCTGATTGTTCTGCTCGCCGATGGAAATAACGAATTAGATCCCAACAAAACCAGAACCTTAGAAGAGGCGAATAGTGATTTAGAGATGGCCATTGCTGCCGCACAGGGAAAAGGCTACCCGATTTATACGATTGGTTTGAACGCGGATGGCAAACTGAACAAAACGGTTCTTACTGATGTCGCGAATCGTACAAACGGTAAATTCTTTGAAGCAAGTTCGGCCGATCAGCTACCTGGTATTCTCAGTGAAATCTTTGCCAACCACCTTAAGTTAAAAATTGTTCCCTTGGATCAAATCGTCGGGAATGGCCAATTTCAAGATATTAACCTCCATGTCCCGAATGAAAATGTGCTCGAGGCCAATATTTCAATGATTTCTAGTAAACCAGTTGAAGTGAAATTGATAAACCCCTCCGGCCAGGAGTTGGAAATTCCTTCCAACCAAGTTTTATTCTCAAAATCAAAGTCCTACTCGATGGTTAAGCTGTTGCAGCCTGAACAAGGCGATTGGAAGCTAAGGGTTAAAGGGGTAGACAAAGATAAAATTGATATGAATCTCGTCTTTAACTATGATTTACAGCTCAAGTTGGACCCACTTACCAAGCAGAGCTACTATGCAGGCGACACGCTCAAAATTGGCGCATTTTTTGAAGATAATGACACAGCCATTTCTGATAAATTGATCTATAAATCTATGAAAGCAACACTTTATGTCAAAGACCTCGATAATGATAAAGTTACGGAAGTTGCTTTAAACTCAGGTATTCAAGGCTTTACAGGACAAACCAAGCTTGGGAATGCCTCTGCCTATGAGGTGGTGGTAAAAGCGGAAGACAGCAGCTTTTTCCGAGAAACCACACCGCAAAAGATAACCGTTCATCATTCAGCCAAGACTCCGGAAATAGTTAAGCCTGCCAAAACAGAAGACGATAATCCATTTCCATGGCTGTATGTAGTAGCAGCGGTTGGAAGTGCCCTCCTGCTTGCAGCCTTTGTTTCTATTTTTTTATCAAAAATGAAGCGAGCAAAGCGCAGATTTAGCGGGCAAATCGTGGTGGAAATAAAGGACGAAGATACTGGTGAACGAACTAACCCGCAATACAAAAAGTTAAAAAGCTATAAAGGAAGGTTCCGCATGCATCAACTTCTGTCCTTGGCACCAGAATTCGCCGAAACCGATCAAATCATTTTCAAGCCGGCGGCCGGTGATAAGCTACTGCTCATCAATAGCTCCGGTTGTACCGTTGAAAAAGGCGGACGCGCCATTGACGCCAAAAAGGGATTTGAAATAAAGAAAAATGACCGTCTCCGCCTTGTTCTAAAAAAGGTTAATAAGTCCATATTTATAGAGTATATAAATTAAAAGCGGAAGCGCCCTGGTCAGCGGC
>NZ_JBALOA010000023.1:0-10654 GCF_036962125.1 Neobacillus drentensis | reverse complement strand
TTGACTTATCGTAGGGCGGAGGGCGAAGGACACTAGCCGCTAGGGCGCTGGAGCTAGACAGTAAGAAAAGCGGAAGCGCCTTATTTGGGTGTCATATAGGTTAGAAGTTTGTATTTTTTTCAGCCAAGGAGGAATTTTTGCATGAGAGCTAGTGTGAGAGAGCATATTCAGCAGTTAGATGTTTCCTTAGGCGGAGGGATTATTTCTGAGAAAATCCGCGTCGACACGATAGACAATCCGATGCTCGTCATCGGCCTTGGCGGCACAGGCATTGATGCCCTATTACGATTAAAATATCAGGTCAATCGCCGATTCAAGCTCCCGCAAGACCCTTTATCCAAAAAGAAAAAGGATAAGCCCAATAATATTGAATTTTTAGCCTTTGAAACCAATGAGTATGACCGAAATAAAAAGTACAAGGGCATCGGTCTTGACCCTAACAAGGAATTTGTACTCCTTTCCAACCCGGAAATTGGCGGACTGCTCCAAAATCGCAGCACGATTGAGCCCTATATAAAGGAATGGCTCTCCCCTGAACTTCTGATTACTGACGGAATCAGCGGGGCCTCGGGTGTCCGCCAGGCAGGCAGATTGCTTCTGTTTACGAAAATCAATCAAGTCATCCAAACAATTGAACGGAAAATTGAAGCCGTCCTAGAAGGGACCAATAAACGGTTATACGTCTTCATCTTAACCGGACTTTCCGGCGGTACCGGCAGTGGCTGCTATCTTGATATTTCCTACATCACCCGCGGAATCATGGAGCGTAAATTTGGCCCAACAGGTGTGGATAAAGTCAGTATTCTCGGCTACCTTTTCACCCCTGATGTGAATTTATCCAAGCGGGGCTTAAGTTCACATACCGTCGAATACATTGAGAAAAATGGCTACGCGGCCTTAAAAGAGCTGGATTATTGGATGAACGCCGATGAACGAAATGAACGTTTCAAACAGAAGTACGGCAGTCTGTTGGAGGTTAACTCGCCGATGCCGCCGTTTAATCTCTGCCATTTAATCTCAGGGACGAATCTGGAAGGAAAATGGCTGGAGAACGCGTACGATTACTGCATGAATGTCACCGCTGAAAACATCACCAACTTCATGGTCAATGAAGAAAAGAAATCAGGCGAGGAGTTCGCGATTCATGATTATATCAGTAACATCCGGACTAATATCGCCCAAATGCCTAAGCCCTATGCCGCTAATTATCAATACAACATTATCGGTGCATCGATGGCAGAAATTCCGCTTGAAGAAATGACCACTTATATCGGCTATAAACTGTTTGAAAAAATGAACATCATGTTTAATGCAGGTCCCAATCAAGAAGAGGTTGAACAATTTTTAGAAAAACTGCGGATCGATTTGGATTCTGTCCATCGTCGCTTTAACGAATGTGTACCGGAAGCCTTATCTGGGTTTGAAAATAGTGACCGATTCTCTTACAACAATGTCATCAAAACTTCGGTCATTAATATTGATGACGAATTAAATCGTGAATTTTTATCAAAAGCACAAGAACAATATCGCAAATGCAAGAAACAGCTTCCAGGCGAGATTATGGAAGAGTTCCGCCGCCAGATTGAGCGCCTGTTCCTCCACCCGAAAAAAGGACCGATCTTTGCATCACGTTTGATCTATTCAAATGATGGCTTCTGCCTCTTAAAAACTTTGCGGACTTATATCGAAGGACTCCGCGACCGCTTAGAGCGCTTTCCTCGGGCGATTCAGTCTGAGCAGGAATATGCCTTGAATAAACTGGAGGAAGCCAGGAGTGCTTATATTTCAAAGGAGCGCAAAAAGAACGCCTATATTGAGGCCAAGCTGAATGAATATAATACGCGTGCTGAAAAGTTCCGAACGGAAGAAATGATTGAATTCTATGAGGACTTGTACCAGCTTCTCAATCGTCAAAACAAAAAAATCAATGAAGTATACAAGGAAATCCTCGAAACACTAAAAGTTATCTTCGAAAAGAATGCGGATATTCTCGTGGATGGAGAGGAAGTCAAGCACGAGGATGTCACCTATTATTGGCATTTGGTTAGTGTACCGGATGCTGCCCGTGAAATTCAGCGAATGTTCGATTCCAAAGACGGTGAATTATTGGTCTCGCAATGGTCCGAAATGCTCCTTGAACAATCGACCTATTGGGTCAAGGAAGCAGATGTCGATGTTGTCGGCACCGTGTCGGAATTCCTAACGGACCAGTTCGGTGAGTTGATCACTAAATCAATGGAAGACTTCTTACGAATGAAATACGGTGAAGATCTGCCAATCGACAAAATTATTGAGGATCATATTGCCGCAAGACTTGACCGGGACGCACTGCCCGTGTTCCATCTTGCCAACAGTAATGGACAGTTACACTTCCCCCAATGGGGCTTTGTTTCCGTACCGGTAAAGGCACCGAGTATTTTCAATGGCATTAAAAATTTCGAGAAGCATTCCTTGAGTCATTCCCGCTTCACGATAAAAGAAAGCGAACTGAAGAACCGAATTTTCTGGTTGAATACGAAAAATGGGATTCCGTTATTCGCCTATTCCCCATTAGCCATTTACGAAGCATCCTATGAAAAGACAATCTTAGAAAAAGAGGGCGTCGGCCGCCACCTGGTCCAAACAGAAAAGGAAAACTGGGCTTATCTCCCTTCACCAATTCCAGAAAAATCATGGGGAGATACCTACCAAAATGAGCGCGTCAGGCAATACAACTCCAGTGTCCGTGCCCTATTTGATGAGGCGTCCACATTTGGCTGTATCTCAGAAAAGAACGGTAATCAAAATACAAGCGCACGATTCCAATGTCATTTCACCAAAGAGGTCAGCCTTGTGGATTTATATGCTCAGTTTGAAGTGGATCCGAAACAGATTGATAAGGCAAGCCACGGAAACTTGAAACAATTGCTTACGAAGCTCAAAGAGGTATCTTCAGGAGGGATGGAGTCAGACGGAGTAAGTGATATTTTCGGAAGCACCAATTTGGAATTAGCCAAAGAAAACTTCATTCGTTCACCGAAACTGATTGCAAGGGTAAAAGAAGAAGTAAGAAAATACCGCCTGATTCAAGATAAGATGGCAGAGATTGAACAAAGGATCCAATCGCAAAAGAACAACGAGGTATCCCTGAATCAGTTCATCCAGGCTGTTTATACAAAAACGATTCGAAAAAGAGGCGCTCTTTATGTTTACGATAAAGAAATTGAGGAAGATGCTTGGGCACCGTTCGTTAACCTGATGAAAACAACAAAATTTGTAGATTTTGAAATCTATCAAGCGTTTAAGGCGTTGAGTGCTAAACAAATGGCCCAGCTTGAGAAGAAATCAGAACGCCGGAGCACTGACATGATTAACGAGGAAATGGCCACCGAACTGATTTCTGCATTGGAGGATATTGCTGCCACCTATCAAAAGGAAAAGGAAGCTCTTGATTATGACTACAAGGATATTGCGAACGGTGAAGAATTGTACAGCTTCTATAAAGGAATAACGATTAAAGTTCAGGAGATGCTCCGTCAATTAAAGTCATAAGGAACGTTTGACGAGAATGCAGAAATGAATGTGGGCACATGCAGGACTTGCTTGTGGCCAAAAAATTAGTAAGCGAAAAGCACTCTAGTCGCTAGGGTGCTGACGCTTAAGCTGGAGCTGGGCAATTTTCAACTAAATTTGTCTCAGATGAGGGGGGAAGAAGCTTGAGAGACCTTTTACAAACGTATGCACATAATTTTTCCAACCAACTAGAAAAAATGACGCTTGAAGTAAATGAACAGCGGAGTGTAAACCATCCGATTGTCTTTTTATTTTTGGGTGACCTCACTCTCGATGCCCTTCAATCCATCATGAGGATTAATGAAGAAAAATGGCAAAATAGCTCAGGGGTGCTTTATTTCCATGCCTGCCAAACAGAGACAGTCATAAATCCAAATGTGCTTTCCATTCAACTTCCTAACAAAGAAATCAGTCGGAAAACCAAACGCAAGGATATATATGAGGCCTTTTGCCGCGATGAAGACAAACTGATTGAACTAAATAAAGCCTATCGTCTGCTTTCCTCGAAACTAGCGGAGTACGGCAAGGTCTATTCCTCCCTTCAAAAAGTAAATCTCTGTGTCGTCACAGCATTTGATGACCCTGCCAATATTCTCATCCAAGAATTTACCTTATTGTTAAAAAGCATTCTTCAAGAATCGTTCCGACTGGTCGAAGTCGACCTTTATGGATTGATTAAAGAAAAACAGGACGGCGCAAATTTTGCCCTCTCTACCTCGCTCGGAATTAGTTTTTTCAAAGAATTAGATCGTTATCAAAGGGATGATTACACTTTCCAGAAAGACCTCCAGCTGACAGAGGACCAGCTGCGGCTTCCGGTGAGTCACCCTCCTTCCCCACTGTTTGACATGGTGTATTTACTCAGCGATAAAAATGAACAGGGTTTAATAACAAGTGAAGCCTTGCTGCAAAACTATGAAATTATCAGTAATCTTAATCTCTTAAAAAACCGCAAGATAATTACGGACTACCACGAAAAGATGGACAGCTATAATCATGCGGTCTTCCGCAGGGGGATTCGCGGAAATTCGAAGGAACCAGTGTACGCCTCCGCCGGCTTTTCCAAAGTAAACCGCCCCAACAAGGCGATTGCCCTTTATGCGGCAAGTCACTTTTACCAGCAGCTTGTTGAGGGGTTAAAGGCACCGATTTCCCAGCCACGGGAAAAATTGATCAGCCTATTTGGGCTGTCAGAGACTTTTTTTCAAAAGTACTATCATCAATGTCTTCCTTCCATTGATAAGCTCGAAGACATGAATGGATTAATCGGCACGACAAATTCTTATCAAACCGTGAAGCGAATGTCGGTCAGGGAGGCTGAGGAATACATGTTCGAGGGCGGAGCAGAACTATTCTTCGCTGCCAATTTCAAAGAACCTGTCCGTGAGCGCCTTCAACAGCTAAATCTGAAAGAAAAGATTCAGCGTATCCTTACTTATCATGTGATTCAACATGAAAAGTATGGTGTATATTGTGCCTATATCTGGACCGCGGATTCGAATGGTTCGGAGGTCAGTGTCATCCATGAACTTCACAAAATGCTTGCGGAGACAAAAAATGAGCAGGCAGAAAAACAAACACGGCTTGAGCAATACTATCAGCAGCTGGTGGATAGCTGCGATTTTAAAAGGAGTTATCTTCCTTTTTCTGACCGGAAAAACCTGCACCGTTTTTTACACTTCTTTTTTGAAGTTGTGTATGGCACTAAGTATGAACTGATCAAGCTTGACGTCAAACAGGCGGTTTTGAAGCAGTACTTAGAAGTCCTTGAAGATATCCATCTTCAATTGCAAACAAAAATACAGCACATCGATGAAGTAGGTTCTTTCTTAAAACAGGCCGCTCTCGATAGCCTGCTTGAGGCTGATGATTATTTGGATCAAAATATCCCCGAATATTATGCGGAAATCATGACGCATATTACCGCAAAATTAACAAAGAAGCACGGGGTTCATGTCTTTTCCGATCATCGCTTTCTTGGAAACCTGGCAGGGTTGCTTGAAAGTGGACCCAAAGCATTGCTTGAAAGGGTTCTCTCGGTTTGTAGTCGTGAGGTGTTAACCCAAGCGGAATTCCACCGCAGCTTTGAAGATGAGCTATTAGATCGGGCTAATGCAATGACCAACTATGAAAACCGTGATGTTCTCTCAAAAAGTGAATTATTTAAGCAATTATATAACCGTCTTGATGATCAATCGCCGGTACAGATTGAAGTGTTTAACTATACCCAGGAAAATCGTTACGAGGAAAAATACTTCTTCGGTGACTTTTACAGCAAGTTCATGGAGTTTGCTTTAGAAAAAGAATATGAGAGACGGCAATGCAAAGTTGGCTGCGCCCATGAAAAGAAAGCAAGCGGTATTGAAAAACTCACGCTCATGGGAGGATTCCACTTAACGGACTTACTGTACTATCGAAACGGGGAAAAATACTACCAGGCCTATTGTAATGAGGGTTTTGAATTCCACTCCAAAGCGGAGACCCCTGTTTAGTTTTCAAACCCTATTAAAATACGTCAGGCGTTCAGCTCCACACTGCGGAATATTCTATTCGAAATAAGGTGAATATTGGTGAATTGGGAAACCATTTCTTCTCCAAATCAAGAAATAAAAGATATAAAAAAGACCATAAGAGATGCCGACGTGCATTTAGCTTGGTTTTGGTCAAATGACATTGACTTTGTCTACATTTATAAAGCAGCAGCTGAAAATATGAAGCCGCCCCACGAGCTCACGTTACAGGACCTAAAGCTTTACACAAGGGAGGAATATAAGGCTGCTCAAGGTTATCTGAGCAGAATCGAGTCCATCGGCATCACCGCTTATCGCATTCTTCCCTGTCAAAAACGGGACGGCAATTTAGTGGTTTTCAACCAGGAAAATGATGACAATCTCGTTTATATCTCAGGTTCGAAAGCAAACATCTATTATTCTATTTCCTATAAAAAAAAGCTTTTTCAGACACGGAAAAAAGTACGGATGTCGATCATAACCGAGCATCCCCTCGATAAAGAGCTGTTAGTTTATGTGAAGAAAAGTGGAGGTGTTCCAGTATCGGTTGAGGACGGAACCGTCTATCCATTTGTGCGCGATTTCAACACGGGGAAAACGGTCCCTCCAGAGATTGAAATTGATAAAAATGAATATATCCGCCTTTTTTTTCGCGATAACACAAAATCTGTACAACGTTATCAGTTAATACCACAATAAGGGAGACTAGCCGCATGTTCGCTTTGCTTAAACGAATCTTTGAAAAAAAACAACCGGCCAAAGAACGGCAGCCTTTTTACGATATTATTTGTCCTTATTGCTTTTCAAGGTTCTCTCATGAAGAGGTGGTCTTTCGTGCGGCCCATCACCGCGATGATGATGAAGCCCTGGCTCTTCAGGAGGATGAATTGTTAAACAAGTACAGAGAAAAATTTGGGCTGGCCCCAATTGATGAACTGGAGGCCATTATTGAACCTTCCTACATTCCCGATGAAAATAAGCTCTATTCTGACCGTGTACTCATGGGTGTGTCAGACAAATATTCAGTTGTGACAAGAAACCGCCTCTGCCCTGCTTGTCACAATGACCTGCCCCTAACAGCAGGCAAGTATCCAAGTAATATCCTCTCCATTGTCGGTGCCACCTCAGTGGGGAAATCTGTCTATATGACCTCGCTGATTCATACCCTCCAGCATGTGACAGCCAACAATTTTGATGCGGCATGTATTCCGCTTGATAACGAGATGAGTAAGCGGTTTCGGGTAAACTATGAGATTCCGCTTTTTGAAAATGGCCGTCTATTACAATCGACCGAGAAAGTGAACCGTCAGGAGCCGTTCATATTTCAATTTGTTTTTAAGGATGAGGATCAGGCTCCGTTAACGCTGGTATTTTTCGATGTCGCCGGTGAAGGAATGACAGACAAGGACTACATCAAGCTCCATGCTGCCCATATCAAAAACTCTGCAGGGATTTTATTCTTGATCGATCCGATGCAAATCCGTACCATCCGCGAAAAATTAATCCATCAAATGGGGGAAAACCCCGGAAAGATTGTGGGTCAAGGGGGCGAGCCGCGTGAGGTGGTCATTTCCCTGTTCGGAGATTTCATCGCCCATCTTGAAAATAGCAAAACGGATATTCCAACCGCTGTTGTCTTAACAAAAAGCGATCTCTTGCATTCGTTGAAAAATGATGACGGCGACTATATTCAATCGAATAGTAATGTGTTCCGCCATGTGATTCACCGCGGCTTTTTAAATTTAGATGAATACGAAAACATTAACGGGGAAATTAGAAGGTTCCTTGCAAAGGTGGATACACCGTTCGTAAATGCCGTGGATGTTTACTTCCGTGATACCTCCTATTTCGCCGTGTCGGCCCTAGGCAGTAATCCAGTCGATCAACAGGTCAGCGGAATCATTAGTCCGGTTCGTGTCGACGAACCATTTATTTGGCTGCTTTATAAGCTGGGCTACATCGAAGGGAGAAATGAATAGTGAGCGGGAAGTTGATCGCACAGCAAATGTATACACGAGAACGGGGAGGCATCTTTCATGCCACGGACGGTTATGACACGATTGCCATTTCCGAGGGCCTTGATAAAGACTTTGTGAAAAAATACCTGCATCCTTTTTGTATCTACCATGCTCCCAAAACCCTTATGGAACGCGGTGAAAAGAATCCCTCATTTTACCCTGAGGCATTGACCATATTTCAGCCTGAAACCGGTGAACTTGTCATCGGTCAGGCTGTTTTTGTACCGGCGGATTTTACAGGCAGCCGCCGCACGTATTTTATGCATAACTATATAATTCCTCCAGCACTGAAGGATGAATGGCTGAAACAGCCAGAGCGAATATTTCAATGGAATGAGTTTCAAACCTCTTATAATATCGAGACAGGGATGCTGCTTCCAGAAGTGGAGACAGTTGAATATTCCTCGGCCGATATTCTTGCTGTGAAAGATGATTTGTTGGTTCGATTAGCGATTAGCGAGGACCAGTTCAAACAGCTTTTATTTGCGGTAATGACGTCTATCGCAGGCAAGAAAAAGGTGTTTATTTCATTGGATGTGCCCTTAGAAGACTACTCGAAGTATGCTCTTTTACTGTTAGAGTTACTGACCGTGTATTTACCCTATGCTCACCGCCGAAAACTAGGAGCGATCACCTTTACTAGTGCACCGGAAAGCAGAAATTATATCCATGTTACCTTTTTTGAGCCTGGCACATTAAATACAGCAGACCGCAGCATCGAGAAGCAGTTTATTTTTGACTTTGCGAACGAAAGGATTTCAGGTGACACTATTGATGGTCAGAAGCACGAGTATTTGGAATACATGCTCAACCATTTTTCAAAGTCAGAGCGAATTGATCCATTCCTAGAGTTTGCTGACCATGCATTATTGGGCCTGCCTGAAGAACAAAAACTCGAACTATCAAGTTACTATCAACTCTCCGATTTGTTTTTAACCTTATCAGATAAGGATATGACCCTTTATGAGAGAAATAAAATTAGCCTTTTACATAGTTTACTAAAGTTCTTGCAGGTAAACAGTAAGGAAAAGGCTGATTTAGTGGATCTCTTTGTCATGTTGCTTCAACAGGAACATCGAGCAGATGAGCCCGATATCGCACAGGACTATTTTCAAGCAGTTGTTTCCATCAATTCAATCCTCAGAAAGGATGAGGCTCTCGCCTTCCTTCTTGAGACAATGAAGTATTATCAGCACGAGCCCCTATTTCAGCAATTTTGGCGGGATATTGAACAGGACAAGGAGACCTATCAATCCATTGTCCTTTTTATCAATGACCATCCAGATTATAATGGGCTCCTTGAAAGTTATCTGCAGGATAGATTAAACAGGGCCGCTCAAGTTGATGAAGTTCTTTCCGAGTTAAAACAAATGTTGGAATCACCTTGTCTTTTAGCGAATGATACATTTGAAGCTGTTTCTATTAAGAAGCTTTCTTCTGCGATTACTATTACTTCGTTCAAGGATATTTTGGCCATTAAGGAATTCTCTATCGATCAGGAAAGCACCGAGTTTAGCTGCTTTAAAATGAATTTGCTCGTACATGGAATGATGGTCTTATTGGGGTCGATTCGTCTGGAGGAGTTAACCATAAAAGAAATACTTACGTTTGGTCATCTTTTTCCAAAAGGATTAAAGGTTAGCGATTTGAAGGAGGCAAAGGTAAAGGAAAATTACCTGATTACAAATATCCTTTACGATTTAGTCAGTACCCCCAATCACGCGAAAACCTATCATTTAGGTGCATTAACTGGAACAAGTCGCGGGAAGCTTAGAAATACGTTGAAACAAATATTGCGAAGCGAGTCGAATCCAGAGTATTTTCCCCTTTTATTCATGGCTTTTGAAACAGAGGAGAACGGGGTAGACTATCAAGCTTTGCTAGAATACGTGATTAAACACAGTGACGATAAAACCATTCTATCTTTTATTCGGGAAAACACCCGACTTATTGACCTTTATCCACTTTTCAGGGCAGCTTTGAAAAAATATTTAGTCAGTCATCCAGACTCAATCTTGGTAAATAAATCCTTAAGAAAAGAACTGAGATTAATTAAGAACAACAGCTTAAAAAAATTACTCAAAGAAGTCGAATTAGCTACCGCCACGCCGCTGGTTAAATTTTTAAAACAGTATGGGCTGAAACTATAGTCGTGGATGGAGCATTGCTTAGGGATGCTCTATTTATCGTCATTAATCAAAAAAAGTCGTTTTTTTGCAGTGATAGATAGCATGTGGGACTATTCAATTATGTATTTGGCGGAATAAATTGTGAACTTCGCGGAATTAATTTTAGACTTCGCGGGATTAATTAAAACTTTGGTGGAAAGTATTCGAAGTTTCGCGGGAAAACCTCAATTTTTGGCGGGATAAAATCGATATGTTCAGAAACAACAAAAAAGGGCAGCTAATTTTAGCTGTCCTTCTTCGTGCCTGGCAACGTCCTACTCTCACAGGGACGCGTGTCCCAACTACCATCGGCGCTGAGAAGCTTAACTTCCGTGTTCGGTATGGGAACGGGTGTGACCTTCTCGCCTTAATTACCAGACTATTTTCTTTTGAGGATTCATTCCCT
>NZ_JBALOA010000022.1:20250-45220 GCF_036962125.1 Neobacillus drentensis | reverse complement strand
AGAACAATTCATCTTGTCAAAAGCGACATTGATTATTATATCGAATCTCTATTACTATGTCAATATAATTTTTCAACTTATTTTCTATCACTTTTAACTAGTAAAGCCTCTGTTAAAAGCAACTTTTACATCATAACACCTACTATTTAATTATGCAACAGAAAGTTTTTCAATTATATTCTTTGGAATACTCCCTTCTGTAAATATAAATATAAGAAGCTATCAATCTTTGATTAATATTGTGTCGTGACAAGCACCGAATAATTAAGAAATCTCCAAGCAACACTTTAGCATTTTACAATTATATCGGTGGGCTGCCTTCTCTTCCTCCTTCATTTACCGAGGCAGCAATAAATTCCCTTAGACGAGCAATGAAACATGCCCTCTTTTACCGAGCGTGCGGTAAATCCCTTATGACGGGCAATAAAACACCCCCTCATTTACCGAACGTGCGAAAAACCGCTTAAGAAGGGAAATGAGACGCCTCTTCATTTACCATGGATACCTTAATTTCCTCCAGATGGGAAATGAGTGAGTCATATGACTGAAATGCCCTTCGCTTCTCTACCTACTATAAAGAGTGAGTCCCGGACACCAAAATTAAATATATTTAATAACAAAATTAATTATCTTAATTTATTTAATCAAAAAATTAATTTTTACTATTTACCATTTAAAATAATTGATTTATAATCAAATCAACTAAAGGAAAGGAATTCATTATGGCCTATAATGTAATTACAAATTGTCCTGTCTGCAGTAACACATTGAAGATTACGAAGTTGCAGTGCTCCCATTGTCACACGACGATCGAAAATGAGTTTGAGTTCTCGAAACTGGCGTCATTATCAAAGGATCAGCTTCATTTTGTCGAAGTATTTTTAACATGCAGAGGAAGTATTAAGGAAGTTGAAAAGGAAATGGGTATTTCCTATCCAACTGTTCGAGGCAAACTAAACGACATCATCTCAGCGCTTGGGTATGTACAAAAGAAGAAAAATGAGGTTGACGAGAAAAAGGTTGTCGCCATGTTGGAAAAGGGCGAAATCACTCCTGAAGAAGCCATTAAGCTCTTAAAAGATGAAGAATAGGGAGGAATTGAACATGAAAGAGGAAATTGCCAAAGTATTAACCATGGTGCAAGAGGGAAAAATTGATGCCGATAAGGGGTCAGAACTGATCCAAGTATTAAAACAAAAAGTAGAAGCAGGAAGTAAGCTAGTAGAGAAACCAACGAAATATTTAGATAAAACTTTAAAAATTCGTGTCGTTTCCGCTGAAAATGATAACGTCACGGTCAATTTGCCCGTAAAACTGATTAAGGCGGTATTAATGGCTGGCCACAGCATCGCATCGAGTATTCCTCAGTCAGAAAAGTATGTAAAGGATCTCGACATCACTCTTATTATTGAAGCCATCGAGAACGAATTGGATGGCCAAATCGTGGATGTTAAATCAGCAAACGGGGATACCGTTTCTGTCATCATTGAATAGTGAGTGGCATATGCTCCATCTAAAAGTGAAAGCAAAAGACATTCGGTTTACGATTCCCATTCCATATGCCCTTTTAGACATCAGTATTTCCATATTGTCCTCAAAGTTTATTCATCAACAGGCAAACAAATGGACAAAGGAACACTTCGAAAGAAAAAAACTGGACATTACCATCCCACAGATAGACAAAAAAATGCTAAGGCCCATCATCGAGGAACTGAAACATCATAAAGGACTCGTACTCGTAGATGTCAAAGCAAAGGACGGTACTGAGGTTAAGATTAGACTATGAATAACGTTCTTAAAATAAGAACTGCATGTTGTTGGCAAAGTTCCCCACACCAATAACATGCAGTTTTTAAGTAATGCCACAGAAATGCCCCAAGGCTGGTTCTGCCGGATCAATTTACTCATCTTCGACTAGTAAAACGTCCCCCTGGACACCCAGGGGGACGGAACACGGTATCTTATCTTACTAATTCTTTGGCTGCTTGGGCTGGAAGAACGGTTTCTACTTCTGCGTGTGGACGTGGGATGACGTGAACGGAAACTAATTCGCCAACACGCTCCGCTGCTGCTGCTCCTGCATCTGTTGCTGCTTTAACTGCACCTACGTCTCCTCTTACCATGACGGTTACAAGCCCGCCGCCAATATGTTCTTTTCCAATTAGATAGACATTTGCTGCTTTAACCATGGCATCTGCTGCTTCAATTGCTCCCACTAAACCTTTTGTTTCAATCATTCCTAATGCATCATATTTCATTGTTAATCCCTCCAAAATAGTATTTTTCTTTGATTAAAAATTGCACTAACGCTAGTAAACTTAAACGGTTACAGATTCCTTAACTGCTTTCTCTCCAGGAAGAATACCTTCCATTTCACCGTGTGGACGTGGGATTACATGAACGGAAATAAGTTCTCCTACTCGTTCAGCTGCTGCAGCTCCTGCATCCGTTGCGGCCTTAACGGCACCTACATCACCTCTTACCATGACAGTAACCAAACCGCCGCCAACAAGTTCTTTTCCGATTAAGTTAACATTTGCTGCTTTAACCATGGCATCCGCCGCTTCAATTGCACCAACTAAACCTTTAGTTTCGATCATTCCTAATGCATCGTATCTCATGTTTTATTCCTCCAAATTGGTTATTTTATGATTTTGACCTTTGTCGATGATTTAGCACCCATGGCATTTGCTTCCTCTGTATCGATATGGCATTCCAGCGCAGAAGTGGCATTTGCTCGAATCGCCACATTGTTTAAAATGCCGCCGCGTGGACCATTAAACTCGATCGAGACAATCTGTTTATCACGGACACCTAGACGCTCAGAATCAGCCAGGTTCATATGGATATGTCTTTGAGCTATAATCAGACCTTCCGTAAGCTGCACAGATCCTTTGGGTCCGATAATGGTGATCCCTGGTGAGCCCTTCAACTGGCCTGACATTCTTGGATGGGTGGTAATCCCTAACTTAAAGGTATCACCTTCAAGAATTTCCACTTGCGTTTGATCGCGAAGAGGTCCAAGAATTCGCACCTTTTCAATCGCACCTTTTGGACCGCAAATCGTTACGGTTTCATTACAGGCATATTGTCCAGGCTGGGATAAATCCTTTGTTTTTTTCAGCTGATACCAATCTCCAAACAAGCGATATAAATCCTCTTTGGATAAATGAATATGCCGATTAGACACCCCGACCGGGATATTGAAGGAGTCCTCATTCACCTCAACCTGTACGGATACAGCTTGTGGCACCTCTTTCACTTCTGTAGAAGCCTGATTAGATTGGAGCGCCTCCATTAAAAGTTGTAGAACATTCTCATATTTGTCCATGTGATGTTACCCCTTCGCCATTGCTGCTACTAGATCGTTTATGAGCTTGACAAGCTGTTCATTATTTGAAAAGTCAATATTCCCTTTTAAGAAATCTGACACTTCCTGGCCGCTTTCACAGCTAGCTAATGATAGCTCAGGATAGTCGAAGGTCGGGTCAGCAGAAGCTAATGTGCTGCAATCCCTTAGTCCGTAAGCCACTCTCTTAATATTGATCAAATGGATTGGGCTGACATTTTCTGAAACCGAACTGCCTCCCCATGTCCCGCATCCCAGTGTGAAGGAAGGCATTAGTCCCGTGCTTGCTCCAGTAGCTCCCTGTGTACTGCCCGTATTCACCAAGATCCGCGATGCTGGTTTTTTCGCAAACTTCATGACGATATCTTTATCTTGAGTATGTAGGCTCATGCTGTGGCCAATACCGTTTTGAAGCAGTTGAATGCAAAGCTGACAAGCTTCTTCCCAATCTTTTGCTGTATAGAAAGCAAGAACAGATGTTAATTTTTCATAGGATAATGGATATGCTGGGCCGACTCCTTTTTGTTCACCAATCAAAACTTTGGTACCTTCCGGAATGGAAAATCCTGCTGCTTCTGCAATCACACGTGGCGATCTTCCAACATACTTTGCATTCATGGCATGTCCATTTTTAAATAGTAGTTCACAGACCTTTGCTGTTTCTTCAGGGCTCATAAAATAGCCGCCCTGCTTTTTGAATTCGGCTACCACCTGCTCGTGGTTGCATTCTTCCACAATCACAGACTGTTCAGATGCGCAAATGGTACCGTAATCAAATGTCTTACTTGCCAAAATATCCTTCACGGCTTTTTGAACATTGGCCGTTCTCTCAATATAGGCAGGGCAGTTGCCAGCGCCAACGCCAAGGGCTGGCTTTCCTTTACTATAGGAGGCTTTTACAAGTCCTGGGCCGCCTGTTGCTATGATCATTTTTACTTCTTTACATTCCATCAGCTCATTGGTGGCATTCATGCTTGGTAACGAAATACACCCAATAATATTGGCTGGTGCACCCGCCTCTACTGCCGCCTGGTTCATGATTTCAGCTGCCTTTAGTGTACATTTCGCGGCAGATGGATGCGGCGAAAAGACAATCGCATTACGGGATTTAACGGCAATCATTGCTTTATAAATGGCTGTTGATGTGGGATTGGTGGAAGGGATAATCCCCATAACCAACCCAACAGGCTCCGCAACATCCATTATTTGAGTCGCTTCATCATGCCGAATGATACCAATGGTTTTCATATCTTTAATGGATTGATACAAAATAGTTGATGCTAAATGATTTTTGTAAGTTTTATCCTCCACTTTACCAAAACCAGTTTCCTCAACAGCCATTTTGGCCAGCATTACCGCATGTTCTTTAGCTGCTTTTACCATATTGCGCAGGATTTGATCAATTTGCTCTTCTGTATAGTCAGCCATCTGTTCCGCTGCTGCTTTTCCTAAGCGGGCAAGATCTCTAACTGCTTGGATGGACCTTAAATCATAGTCGAAATTCTCCATTAGAGAATTCCCCCCTTTCACATAATCTAGAAATCTATTTTTTTGTTGTTTTTTGGTAATAGTTAGCTAACTCTAAAAGCAGTGTTTTCTTATCAGCTTTTGAGATGAATCGTCCTGCAATACCTAAGCTCTTATATTCCCTTGCCAGAGTTCGGAGGTTGGTTACTTTTAGACTGCCGAGAAGCTCAAGGGCGATGTCTAAACCGTATTCAAGAACGATATAGTCAATCCTCTTCTTATTGATTTCCTCCGGGTCTAGTTTCAGGGCATTTTTTCTTAAAATTTCAACCGTCCCAGCCTGGCCGGCAGTTTCCTTAATTGGTTCAACCACCACTTTATCTTGGTTTACTGCTTCTATTACTGGTCCAGCCTCTTTTTCTTCGTCCACTGCCTCCGCAACTGGTTCAGCCTCTTTATCTTGGTCCACCGCTTCCGCAACTGGTTCAGCTACTTTTTCTTCGTCCACTGCTTCCCCAACTGGTTCGCCCACAATATCTTGGTCCACTGTTTTTTCTGGCCCAATTAAGTCAGCCAGTTCCTCGTGGGGCCTGGGAATAACATGTTGAGATACCAATAGTGCACGATTTAGCTGCTCCACTGCAGCAGCCCCGGCCTCAACCCCCGCTTTTACAGCGCCTACATCACCGGTTACAGCGATAGCAACAAGACCGCCGCCTACAAGGGTCTTTTCGATAAGAGTCACGTTTGCTGCCTTGAGCATGGCATCGGCACATTCCACCGCTGCCAGGAGTCCTTTCGTTTCGATTAACCCCAGTGCCTGCATTTTTCCCCCTCCTTACCTTCTACATAAGGTCAGCCCAGTTGGCCGGGTATGTAGTATAGAAGATTTTGGCCTTATCAGGAGAGCCCCAAACTACCTTAGAACCTGAAGGAACATAGAGAACATCACCAGGGTAGGCAGTATAGGTTTTTCCATTAATTGAGACTGTCACCGTACCTTCAATGACATAATCGATTTCCTCATAGGTTAATTCCCATTCAAAGCTTGATTTTTCTATTGTTAAAAATCCAGCACTCATTGACGATTCGTCTTTACTAATTAATTCTTGATAAAAGACTTTATTGTCGGGATTACCGGTATCAAATACATCAAATTTCACAGAATTTCCGCGAACCAGCTTCAGCCCGCCGCTATCAAGTTCAGCCGCATATGGCGCTGCAGGGAGGTTTTCTAATAATCCTTTTAGCAGACCTTTATCAACAAGTGCTTTAAGCACCGAATAAATCATCTGGCTGTCGATCTCACCGTTGTTTGAATTGGCTAGTTTAGAAAGTTCGGACTCACTACCTACTTTCTCAGTAGAAAACTCGATACCAAAAACTTTCGCTGCATCCTTAGCTGCTGGAGTAATAATGGTTTTACTAGTGATATAAAGGACTTTCTGTCCCTGTTTCTCCACAACCTCTACATCTTTAGCACAGATTAATTTCTTCATATCTTCACCTCCTCATCGGCGAAAACTCATTGTCACAATCACATCTTAAAATAAACTTGGAATCAGCCGGTCGGACACCGAGGCGATTACCTCGCAATTGACCAGCAGACCTTTTTCTTTGGCAATGGCCT
This sequence comes from Neobacillus drentensis, assembly GCF_036962125.1. GTDB lineage: Bacteria > Bacillota > Bacilli > Bacillales > Cytobacillaceae > Neobacillus > Neobacillus drentensis_B. Next base: position 38,774 of record NZ_JBALOA010000022.1, on the reverse strand, counting down.
TCCCTGCATCCATACTCGTATTCACCGCTGCCACATCGCCGGTAAAAGTGAAGAATGCCTTACCGCCAAGCCCATTTCCCAAGCGAAGTTCAAGCGCCTCTACATCAGCGGTCTTTAGAATAGCATCGGCCGCTAAAATCATTGATGCCAACGAGAAGGACTCGATGATACCAAGAGCCTGAATTCGATCTGGCACGGTTGTCCCTGCAATGGCAGGAAATACCGCAGGACTGACATTCGGGATAATCAGAGAATCAACTAAATATTCCTCCGCCAGCCGTTCGCCTGTTTCGACTGAATCAGAAACGGAAGCAACATCGCCATGAACGATGGCAATATATTTACCCGGGCAGGTAGAGGAAGCTGTAACGATTTCTACATCCGAAATCTTCACCATCTGATCGGCCGCATACATTCCACGGGCAATGCTCGTAAATTCAACCACTCCAATAGCGTTTGCCATCACTTGTCCCTCCTTATCGCAATATAAGCATTATCACTTTCTACCACTGTTCCGGAAATACTGGCATGAATGGCTGCCCCTAAACTATTTTCCGGAATTTTTCCGATCAGCTGGCCAACTTCTACATGATCGCCAACCGAAACGACTGGAATGGCCGGTGCTCCCACATGCTGGCTTTTTGCAATATAAACAACCTTCGGCTCAAGCATTATCTCGGTCATTGGCGCCGGTTGATCTAAATGATACAAGCCTAATTTAGCCACAAGCCGTTTACTAGGAACCAAACGATATTCGCGGTTTTTGCGGGGCTCGAATGATCTCGGCACCGGTGTATAGCGAATATTCTTTTCGATTAATTTCTGTTTCAAATACTGATGGTTTGACTTTGGAAACAAGCCGATTGGGCAGGAGAACAATTCACACAAATTGCACTGGGAGCATAGATAAACCATCGTTTGGTCTTCTGCCTCCTGCAGGCTATAGTTGGTGACTCTCATCATCTTATGCGGCTGCAAGTTGTGCCCAAGCAGATAACGAGGACACATATCTGTACACATCCGGCATTGCTCGCACGACTTATTCATTCTTTTTGCCTGTTCAGGGCTGGTTGTTTTTCGTTTAATCAACGGATGCTGCTTTTTTAAAATAACTAAGCCCTTGGTTTTCTTTGTGACATAAGCTTCCATGCTCTTCATGACCGGTCCCATCATTGGACCGCCATCGATGACCGCATAATCGGCAAAATTATCAATTCCGCTTAACTTCAGTACCTCGATCATCGGTGTGCCGACTGGAACCTTTACGGTCAAGCGCTTCGGAATATCACCGGCAATGGTGATATATTTTTCCGTCACAGCCCTGTTCATCGAAGCATGGTAAATATTTAAAGCTGTTTCCGAATTGATGACGACACAGCCAACATGAATCGGGATGCCGCCCTCCGGAACCACCCGTCCCGTCAGTTCGTAGACCAAAACCTGTTCATCACCTGAAGGATAGGCGTCTTTGAGCTCTCGAACCTCAACAAAATCGCTCAAGCCTAAGGCATCGATTCGCCCCTTTAGAATCGAAACCACATCTTTATGCTTTCCTTTAATACCAATCAGCGCCTTCTCTGCCCCTGCCAATCGGCCGGCCGCTTCAAATCCTTTAATAATTTCATCAGGATAGAGCGCCATTATTTGCTGGTCTACTCTTAACAGCGGCTCACATTCAGCACCGTTTAGAAGGATATATTCTGCCTTAGCGGCCAGCTTCACGTGAGTGGGGAATCCTGCCCCTCCTGCACCGATAATGCCGGCTTCCTTAACCAAATCTAGCAAACTCAATTTCCCATCACCCTTATCACGTAAACTGGCAATCTTCATCAATAATCCCAACAATACAAGCATCAACCGGAATGGCATCATCACCAAGCATTCTGCGGGCCGATGAGCCGGTGGTAACAATCACTCGGTCTCCGATACCGGCACCGATGATATCGACAACAACCATACGCTCCCCTTCATTGCTGCCGCCAATCACTTCTGCCAGCATAAACTTTAGACCGTTAAGTGATTCTGCTTTTCTAGTTGCCCATACATTATCAATGAGTATGGCAGTTATCATAAAACACACCTTCTTCCACTTGTATTGCTGGTTTACAAACTTTCTTTATACTAATCCATAATCTCCTGTGTGCAACTAAGCGCAATTCCTAAAGGAGTGACAAACATTGGATTCTTTGGTTTATGTGTGTAAATCCCCGTTTTCTTCTCAATAATCTTCTCAATACCGGCCAAGCAGGCAGTACCACCGACCAAGGATATTTCCTTGACGTCATAACCGCTGACATGGCGGGTGATAATCGATGAAATTTTTTCAATGACAGGTGTTAATACCGGCAGCAATTCCTTATGATTCTTGGGATTACGTTTATACAGGTCAGCCTCGGCAAAAGGGAGTTTATAGGCTCCGGAAATCACCAGTGAAAAATGAGTTCCGCCTGTCGGCTCATCCTCGACATAATCAACCTTGCCATCAACAAGAATGGAAATGCCTGTAGTACCACCGCCGATGTCAACGACGGCTCCGTTTTTCATTTTTAGAACTTCATTCGCGGCGGTTGGCTCATCGAGCAAATTGGTTAATTCAAAGCCAGCAGCCTGAACCACATTCTTTACAGCTCCTGAATCGATCGCCTCGGTTCCCGGTGGAATGGCAGCTGCAGCAAAAGTGAGTTCCGCTCCTAATTTTTCCTCAAGCTCGCGCTTCATCTCACGGACGATATTGATAGCGCCAATGTAATCAACGACCATCCCGTCGCGGACAACATCTGCATAACGGTAAGCGCCTGCGGCCGGACGGTAGTTTTCATCCAAAACAGCTAAAACGACACAGGCAGTTCCTAAATCGACTCCAGTATAGTAAACAGAAGATTTACCAGCGATAGGATGTTCAATGACTTTTTCAAAATCTTCTACCAGCCGATCACAGAATTCAAAAGTCATTCCTTCCTTAGACATTTGTTTCCTCCTACCGTCAAATGGATTAATTGCGAAAGACTATTAATCATCTGATTGATCTTGCCCATCATGTCTTCGTACCACTCTTTTTCTTCCTTACTGCTCTCACAAAGCTCCAGCATCAAGGGCTCCATTTCTTGAAGCGCACAGCGAAGTCTATGTAAGGTTAAGATCTCCCTGCCCTTTTCAAGCTGCATATGAAAGTCTGTAATTTCAAAACAATCACCAAGATTGCTGGAAAAATTGGATTCCTTGATTCCCTCGCATTCTGTACAAGGAAGATTTTCTAACGAACCATGGGTTTTTACAGCACGATTAATCGAAGCATGTTGTTTGTAGATTTTTACAACCGAATGAGCCAGATCAACATCTTTGCCCAACAACTCTTCGCAGGTTAACAAAAACAAGGCTTCAATTGACTTCATCCGGCTTTGAAACTGCAGCCTTTTCAAATCCACCTTAACCTCTGGCGGACCCTCGGCTAGCTTCTTCGTGTCTTCCTTCTTTTTCTGAACACCGGAATCCAGGAATTTAATTCCCCGATCGCTTAAATACTGACGACCGCCTGGTGTAAGCCGTGCTCCTTGTCCTAACTCATAAACCGTAAAGGGTTCCTTTTTATATAGATTCCTCAAGTAACTTTCGGTAATAAATTTCATTTTCATTACCTATCTTTCTTTTCGAATAAGCATTCTTTTAACGCTTCGATTCCGCTGCCATCCTCGACGCTGATTTTAAAGTAAGGCTCTGCCGCTCCAATTTTCTGAAGCTGATTGATACAAAATCCCTCATTCTCCGGCCTTAGATCCGCTCTGGTAATCACACCAATAACAGGACATCTAAACACTTTGGCAAACCCTGGTGAATAGACGGCGGCAGTCTTGGATTGATCCACCAAGATCAAGACATGGGAGGCATCTTGCATAGCAGAAATGATATATTTATACATCCACGTGTTTTCAATATAAGAACCCGGAACATCAATGGTATGCTTTCCGTAAATCAGATTCTGTGTTTTTCGGATCGGCCTCATCTCATCATTTAGGGTATTCACTAATGTGCTCTTGCCGCAGTTGGTCGGTCCGATGACCATGATTCGCTTTTTTCTCATGTCCGTGTTATTGGGGTTGTCACAAATCCCAGCATAGTTTTGAATGTTTCATTTACGGCTTCTAGTGCGGTTACCACACTTTGGACATCCCCGCTAATCACGACCGATCCTGTAAAGCGATCAAGAAAGCCAATTTCGACGTCAGCCGTTTTTGTAGCAATATCAGCAGCAATAATGGCGGACTCATAAGGTGTCAGAGTAAGAATGCCAATTGCGCCTTTCTCATCTATTCCCAGCCGTTCATAAATATCCGGCATAGGGGAAGCAATCACATGGGCAATTGTCACTTGTTTTCCCGGTACCGATTCCTGGATGATCCGCTCGATTGATTTATCGCCAAATGCTCCCATTATTCTTACCTCAATCTAATAAACTTTTAGTGATTGACTACCTTCACTTGGAAGTCATATTGTTTAAACCAGCTTTCAATTCTCTCCATGTCCTCAGCGGTCATACTCGGGTTTCCGGTAATTTGGTAATCCTTGCTGAGCTGATTGTATTTATTGACCCCAAATTTATGGTAGGGCAATAAATCAATCCCTTTGAAATTTTTATAATCCTTATAAGGCAGGAGGAACTGAATGACTTGGTCTATTTCTTCCCAGCTGTCATTGATTCCTTTTAAAAGCGGCATTCTGATTCTCACATTAAACCTGCGTTTTAGTAATTCTGACAAATTATTCAAAATCCGTTCATTGCGTACGCCCGTGTATTCGAAGTGCTCATCGGAATCCATGTGCTTCATATCATATAGAAATAGGTCGGTAAACTCGGCAACTTGAAGGACAGCAGAAAGACTGGCATAGCCGCTGGTTTCAATCGCCGTATTGATTCCTTCCTTCTTGCAGGCCATCAGTAGATTGGCGGCAGCCTCAGGCTGCATCAATACTTCCCCGCCACCTAAGGTAACGCCGCCGCCCGACATTTCATAAAAGGATCGATCCTCTTCGACCATTTCCAACAGTTCAGAAATGGTTTTTGCTTCCCCTGCAATCGATAAGGCAGACTCCGGACAAACATCGATACATTTTCGGCAGCCAATACAGTTAATGTCACGGGCTACCTCAAGTTTGGAGGTTTCTTTTGAAAGATTGAGCATTCCAACCGGGCAGACAGGAACACAAGCACCGCAATCTGTACATAAGCTTTGTTTTAACATGACTTGAATATTCCGTTCCAAGCCTTCAGGATTCGCACACCACTTACAGCGGAGCGGGCATCCTTTAAAAAATACGATTGTTCTTACACCTGGTCCATCAAACATGTTATATTTCTGCACGTTGAAGATGAGTGCTTTTCTTTCAATCAAACCCGCGGTTGTATTGCCCATACCCCTAATCTCCTATTGGTTATTTAAATAATTTTGCGGCTGCCTGACTATGTACAAACGGGCAGCAGCGTATTTTTTTAAAAATTAGAACGACTTCAGCATGGTTCTGCTGATGATTTCGTCCTGAACATCTTTGCACAGCTCAACGAAGAAGGCACTGTAACCGGCTACGCGGACAATTAAATCACGATAGTGCTCTGGATGCTTCTGCGCTTCAATCAGTGTATTGTTATCAAGATAGTTGAATTGCATCTCGCCATTACCGAGGACTGAGGCAGTCCGTAAAAGAGTAATAATTCCTTCTTCGCCCTCAGGTGTATCAAGAAGTCCCGACATCAATTTAAAGTTATGAACCATTCCGATGTTCATACTATCGTTAGCCATCTTCGATATCGACTTGATAATTGCCGTTGGACCCTTGACATCAGAACCATGTGACGGGCTGATTCCATCGGATAATGGCAGCCAGGCACGGCGGCCGTTGGCAGATGCCCCTGTTAATTGTCCAAATGGCGTGTTGTTCGAAATGGATAAAGTACCATGGCTCAAAACAGAATATAACGTTTTGTATTTACGGTGTTCCATTTCTGTAAAATGGACTAAATCTGAAGCGATTAAATCAGCAAAGTCTTCGTCATTACCATACTTTGGAGCATTCAAGCAGTCTGTTCGAATCTGCTCATAGCCGACGAAGTCTGCTTTTAATGCTTCATTCAACTGCTGCAAGGTATATTTTTTGTCTTCGAAAACTAGTTTCTTGATCGCAGCCATCGAGTCGGTATAGGTAGCTAAACCAGACCAGATCACCCCTGGACCAAAGTTGTACATCGCACCGCCTGCAGAAACATCGCGGCCGCTTTCCATACAGCCTTCGTACATGATGGACATGAGCGGTTTTGGTGCCATTACTTTGTGAATACGCTGCGAAATGACAGTGGCAACGGATGACCATTTGGTAATATACTTTATTTGCTCTTTCACGGCCTTTTCAAAGTCTTCATAGGTTTTAAATTGGCTCAGGTCTCCCATATCCGGAGTGACCTTTTTGCCGTACCAAAGCGGTACCCCATGGTTGAGCACCAATTCGATACAGATTGGCCATTGGGTATAAGCAGTGGATGTCCACTGATAAAGCCGGCCAGACTTCTGTGGTTCCACACAGCCCATCAAACAATAGTCCCTGGCATCCTCGATGGAAACTCCTTTTGCAAGCATCATCTTGATATGCGCATCATCGAAATGGCAGGCTGGGAAACCCATTCCTGAACGAATGACTTCAACAATTTTCTTCAGATATTTCTGTGGTGATTTATTATGAATTCGTGCAGCTAACGATGGCTGGTAAATCTTCACGTGACGAACGGCATCCATCAGCAGGTAAGTAAGCTCATTCGTTGCATCACGGCCGTCTCTTGTCACACCGCCAACGCACATATTGACAAATGGCTGATAGCCTGCAAAGAACTTGGAACCGCCTTCACTTGTGACCCACATCATTTCTGACATTTTGATAAGCATACAACCGGAGAGTTCAAATGCTTCATAGTCACTCATTCGGCCGCTTTCAATGTCTGCTTTGTAAAGTGGATACATATACTGATCCACCCGGCCAATCGACATTCCTGTCTGATTCTCTTCCACCACAAGCAGGGATTCAATCGTCCAAACTGCCTGGATCGCTTCCCAGTATGTTTCTGGCTTATGGGCAGGTACCCGTGCATTCACTTCAGAAATCTTAAGTAATTCAGCTTTACGCTTTGGATTTGTTTCCTTTGCAGCAAGTTCAGCTGCATACGCGGATAAACGTTTGGCGTAAATCATCACGCCTTCTGTTGTATCAATAACAGATTTATAGAAATAGATTTTTTCAATATCCTCAGGATTTTCATAATCCAGCTTGGCGAGATGATCCCTTGCTTCCTGTTGAATATCGAGCATACCCTTCTTCATCAGAATGACATCGTATCCTGGATTAGAGTCCCCGCCGCCATTTAAAGCATGGTATGAACAGTCCGAAACATAGGACTCACCAGAAAGCTCCCAAAGGCCTGCCTCACGATATTGGTCTTCACAATGTTCATCAACGGACTTACCTTCCCAGAATGGGAACAGCTCCTCACGCATCACTCGTTTATCTTCCTCAGAAATATAAAATGGATCCTGCGGCCGGCTGCCAATCGTATCTATTTCGTCTACCATCCAGCGCCAAGCAATGTCTGGTGAAAATGCGCCCGCACGCGGTGCTCCGTTTGGTGCTCCGACAATCAATTCCTCATCCTGAATCACGAGGGGTGCGGTTTCGCAGCAATACCGGAAGCATTTGGCCCGGAGCATAATCTTCGGCATACCCGGGTTTTCCTTTGCAATCTTCGTAATCGCTCTCGCACGGTAGGTCGTAATCGAAGGAACATGCTTCAGGTAGGTTTCTTTTAGCTTTTTCAGACGTTCAGTCATTCCATCCGGAATTCCGCCATCGTTATCGCTGCCTTCACTGCCATGGTGAGGCTCTTCTTTTTCCATATTCTTCGAGACACCTTCAAATAATTTAAGTAAAGATGCCCGCTCTGCTTCAGACATGTTTTTCGTCGCTTCAGCTAGTTTTACTGAAAAGTCACGAATATCTAACATTCCTTTCCTCTCCTCCTTTAAAACTTATCGATCGTTCATGATGCTCCTCGGATCAAATGCCTTGGAGGACATTTTTCAAAATTTGCTGGAGCATCTGCAGGTCTTCTATTTTGTATTCGCGAGAGGGCTGGGAATCTCGCGCTGGTGATGGTTCCTCTATGAACAGGCTGTTGGTCATATCTTCCGACTTTCGAACCCCATAACCCACTTTACGGATATAAATAAGATTCATCGGCGAGACATTATCTGTCGTAATTCCTGCACCAGCCGATCCGCTGCCCAGTGTCATCGCAGGGAAAAGGTTGGTTGTTGCTCCCATGCTCCCAAAAGAAGCCGGGGTATTGACGAGCACTCTTCCGACTGGTTTTTTCAATGCAAACTGGCTAATCACCGCTTCATCTGTTGAGTGAATCACCAGCGTATGCCCGTTCTTTTCGCTAATCAACAATTCAATGCATTTCTCGCAGGCATTCATCCAGTCATCTTCTATGTAGTAGGCGAAAACAGGACAAAGAATTTCTTTTGTGAACGGATTATCATCGGAGACATATCTTTGCTCTGAAACTAGTACTCTCACATGGTCGGGAACAGAAAATCCAGCGCACTTTGCTAATTCGGAGGCTGTTTTACCCACCATTTCGGAATCCACACACCCATTTGCTAGAAAAAGATGGGCACTTAACTGTTGCGATTCCTCAGCGGTCATAAAATAGGCTCCGTTTTCTTTAAACTCCCGCTTTACCTCCGCGGCAATACAGCGGTCGACGACAACCGAATGTTCGGCTGCGGATACGACACCATTGTCAAACGTTTTGCTGGCAATAATATCTCGAACTGCCTGCTTGATGTCAGCTGTTCGTTCAATAAATGCCGGGCCATTGCCATTTCCCCCATAAATAACGGGCTTCCCGGAATTATTCGCCGCCTTCAGCATGCCCGGTACACCGGTATTCATAATGATGGTGGAGGCAGGATGATTCATTAACTCCAGCGTTCCGCTTGGCGTCACGGTATGCAGGTAGGCAAGGGCACCTTCCGGCAAACCGGCTCCCTCGGCCACACGAATCATACAATCAAGTGCCTTGCCAATCGTTTTTCTTGCTCTTGGATGAGGCGAGAAAATGATGGCATTTCCGGACTTAATGGCGATTAATGCCTTATAAATCGTAGTAGAGACAGGGCTCGTTGCAGGACACAGACCAATTATTACCCCTAGTGGGACTCCAATATCCATTGTCTTGTTTTGTTCATCATGACTGATGATTCCTACACAAGTCATTCCTCTAAGTTTGGTTGGCAAATACTCCGTAACGAAGCGGTTTTTTTGGTATTTATCCTGCCAAATGCCATAATCCGTTTCATCACTGGACATGACGGCAAGTTCTTGTGCCTGCTTCGCCATTTCTGCTGCCATTTGTTCAACAATCTCATCCAGTTTTCCTTGTGGAAAAGTGGCGAGCTTTTTCTGCGCTTCACGGGCATTCTCTACAAGAATTCGCGCTTCTTGGATGGAGAGCAAATCATTATCGATAATATTCATTTCTGACTCTCCTCCTTTCCTTCCATCTATCATTTACCCAAGCAAGTTCTCAATCGAATACCGTTCAATGATTTTTTCAATATCTGGATGAGGTCTTGGAATGACAACGGAACTATAGACTTCAGCACCCATATCCACTACCGCTTTTACGCCGGTTTCTACAGCGGTTTGGCATGCTCCGACATCGCCGTGGACCAGTACGGAAATGTAACCTGAAGCAACGTTTTCAAAGCCAATCAATTCCACATCTGCTGCTTTGCACATCGCATCAGCAGCCTCCAGCACATAAACGATCCCAAATGTTTCAATTAACCCTAAAGCTTCGTATTGATTCATTTTAGTTAGTCCCCTAACCTATATTTAAATTTATTAGGAATGATAAAAATCGACCTCGAGAATTGGCACTTCGGCCTTTCTTATTTATCAATGTCATATAATGAGACGATGTCACCAACACTCTTAATCGGCCGCGGCATGACATTGTAAGCCGTTAATTTACCGATTGCCCGCGCCGCAGCCGCTCCTGCTTCCACTGATTCTCTTACAGCAGCAACGTCACCCTTTACCATAATGGTAACGAGCGTGGAACCGACGTTTTCGTATGACACAAGCTCAACATTTGCCGCCTTCAGCATTTTATCTGCTGCGGAAATCGCCGGAACCATTCCCACCGTTTCGACAAGTCCTAAGGCTTCATCTCCTTGATACCTCATCCTGCTCCCCCCGTTAGTCCTTAATGTAATTATTGATGGTGCTAGCACCATCTTCGTGGGCATGGTAATAAATTCTTAAGGTGCCTGATGCGTCCATTTCGAATTTTGTTTCTTCTATAAGACCATTAGCTTCAGCGGTCATTAAAGCCGATATGACATCGTTTCGATTAAGTGCCCTAAACTTTCCGTATTCACCTTTCAGGGCATCAATCACATCTTCCGCACAAGCTTCTTCCACTTTTGTAAAGTGTTTTAAAATAGCGTAATTAAGCGGTTTCAAAAGTTTTTCCCTCCTATTTCCTTATCTTTTGTCAGCTGGCTATTTTTTCTTCGCCCTGACCCTTGCCTTTTTTGAATAAATCAAGCGGGTTCATAGCGATAAGTAAAATCCCAAATATCATGACGACAGCAGCAATCCAAGCAATGGTTGGGATTGACCAGCCATCCATACCGAAGATCACACCGAGTACAATCCAACAGCAGAATGGTCCCCAGAACGAGTAAGTGCCGTTACACGCCATTCCCAGAGCGGCACCGCACATACTGTTTCCACGATACCAACTCATATAGGAAATCCAAGCACAGAAACCGGCAATCGCAATCCAAATCATCGCTGAACCACTTGTAAATGCCTGTATAGCGAGATCCGTAGAAAGGCCAATATCACCAGCCAATAAGCCGAAAATAGGAAGTAAAATAATTAAGTTAGATAGACCTGAAATGACCTGGCGGATAGTGATACTAATCTCATAATCAATCATCGATGTGCCATATCCAGCCACACAGCCTTCAAAGCCCCAGCCTAGTGCCGCGATAAATGCTATACAGATGCCAAGGAACATTCCTTTTGGTGCATCGCCGCCGATACTTGTGCTGCCGATCATAAAGCTTGCCGCCACACAGATGGCGATCCCCAACATCATCCGTTTATTTAATTGTTGTTTAAAAAGAATTCTGCCTAGAATCGCCCCAATTGCTGGGCAAAGTGCCGTAATTGGTATAACGATGGAGCCTGCCATTTGAAGTCCGACAACATAGGCGGTACTGGAAATAGGACCTCCGACAAGAGCCGCCAAAATCATGATCCGACCAGGCTTCGTTTTAAGTGTTCGAAAGAAATCGCCCATTTTTCCTTTTACACCGACATTCAATAATGCCCAGCCAGCACTAGCAGTATCGTTGACCGCACTGCCCAGCGCTCCAAGTAAATAGGTGATGGCAAAGGCGGATAAAACCGTTTTGGCACCATACCATTCGGCCCAAACCCCTTTTGACATCCCTAAGGTTAAGAACGCTGAATAGAAACCATACATAAGACCAGAGAATAAAGCGATGACAATTCCCTTTTTGAAAAATTGCGATGATAGCTTCTTTTTTGCAGCAATGGCTAACGATTGAGATGCCCCCGTTATATCGTTCATACGCAAAACTCCTTTTACCTTATAAAATTTTTTAATAGTTTAAGTGCATATTCATCATAACTTGAAGAAAGCGCTTTATTATGGCATCTTGGGAAGTATTTTACTGGATAATATCCTTATATTTTTTGTCAATTTGTACAATCGTTATCTTATTCAATAAATTTCCGTTCGTAAATTTGCCATAAATATTGTAAAAATCCCATAAAAAAGACGCCTGATTTCTCGGGAGGCGTCCTTATTTCCTTATTATTCAATTTTCCACTATGCCGGCAATGGTATATTCTGATAAGCGGTTAATCTGCTTCATATTCTTGCGGAAACGTTCATACCTAAAATAGCAATAGTCGAGAAAATCATCGCCATGATAGTGCCGAACCAATGCCCATACCGTCCAAAGCAAATCCTGTGCCAGCATAAACCCTTTAATTTTTAATTCTTCATCTGCTGCCGGCCATTGACCATAGTAGTCTAGCAGGAAATCACCAATCGGTTCTTCGCTTAGTTTGGATTCGAGAATATAGGCAGCTATATCCCAGGCAGGGTCATTCATACCGGAATATTCCCAGTCAATTAAATACGCTTCACCTTTGTCATTAACGATAAAATTCTCTGGTACTGTGTCATTGTGACAGGGAAGGGTGAAGTTTTGTTCGATATTTTTATCAAAAAAACCCAGCAGGTCCTTCTTCAAATCTCTATAGTCATAGAAAAAATCACCATTAAGCTCTCGTACAATTTCCTCATACTTGGCTAATTCATGCTCCCAGTCAAAGGAATTAGGAAAACACTTGGTGCTAGTATGAGTTTTTTTCAGTAGAGATGAGACAGCTTTTAAGCTATCCGGGCTGCCTGGATCGACAACGGCTATGTTCATGCTGTTTTTAATAAATGCACTGATTTTAATCCCGCTGATTTCATCAAAATAAACACATTCTGAATTTAAACCAAGTTCTGAGGCGATTTGATTGTTGACCTTTTCGTTTATGCGATCGATCATTTGATTCGTCATTCCGCCCGGCTGTCTAATAATATACTCTGTTCCTTTGATGTTCATTATGTAGTTGTAATTAGTGAGTCCGCCAGCAAAACGGGATTTATCATAGATAATTCGGTCATCATTGAAAATGCTGCGCAGTTTTTTCTGTATCAAATCTTCTATTTTCATTCAAAATTCCACCAGTGCACATTAAAATTATTATAAAATAGTATACTTCCAATAAATTGGCAGGTCAATGAACCTATGTGAATAAAATAGGAACTTTACCTTTAAAAATAACCATTGTCCAAGAAAAATGAATAAATGCAAGATAGGAGTTTATTAAGCTACGATAATGCTACATTTTCTAGCAAAACTTCCATCTCTAAATCATTTTCTATGATAAGGTTAAGTTGCAATCATTAATAAAAAGGTGTTTTAAGTTGGGAGGTAACGATCATCGAAGACAAGTTTATTCTCAAAACCAAGGTTTATCTTAATAGGCAATCATTACAATATTTAAAACAGATTAATGGCTCCCGGGCATTTATTGTCTCCGATTCGATTATGGAATCACTCGGATATCTGCAGCAAGTGGTCGATTACTTGAACGAAGCCGGAATCAGCTCAACCATTTTCACAGGAGTCCGCCCTGATCCGGATGTTGCGTTAATTACCGAAGGGCTGAAGCTTTACAAAGAAAGCGGCGCTGACGTCCTGATTGCCATCGGCGGCGGATCAGCCATCGATTCGGCGAAAGGAATCCTTTATTTTGCCTGGAAGCTCGGCAGTGCCCCAAATGAAGAAATCAAAAAACCGCTCTTTATTGCCATCCCTTCAACGAGCGGAACCGGCTCTGAGGTAACGGACTTTTCTGTGATTACCTCTGAGGGAGAAAAGGTAGTCGTAATCGATGAGTTTATCGCACCGGATATTGCAATCCTAGACTCCACCTGCATTCAACATGTTCCGCAGCGTGTGATCGCAGATACGGGAATAGATGTTTTGGTTCATGCCATCGAGGCCTATGTTTCTACGAACGCCACTGACTTCAGCGATGCGCTTGCCGAAAAAGCGATTAAGCTTATTTTCGAAAATCTTGAAATTCTTTATAAGGATCCCAAGAATGATGTGGCACGAGATCGTGTGCTGAATGCTTCCTGTTTAGCGGGAATGGCCTTCACCAATACAGGTCTTGGCATCAATCACAGCCTTGCCCATGCTTTCGGAGCCACCTTTCATATTTCCCATGGCCGCTCCAATGCCCTTCTACTGAATGCGGTGATGGAATACAATGCTGACTTAAACGGAAGCACGGCCAACTCGGCTGCCGACCGCTATTCCAAATTGGCCGGAGTTCTTCAGCTGCCATCACGAACAAAACGTGAAGGGACTGTTCATTTCATGCAAGCAGTGAAGCAGTTGAAAAAAGCGCTTGGAGTCGAAAATCAAATTCGAGCCCTTGGCATTGACCAGGCCGAATTTGCAAATGTACTGGAGCATATGGCTGAAACAGCCATACTTGACCGCTGCACCCCTTCGAATCCAAGACAGCCTTCAAAGGATGATTTGGTACAAATTTTTAAAAAATGTTTTTAGAAAAGCACAAGCGCCCTTTTAGCGGCATATGGCGCTGGAGCTAGACCTTTGAAAAAATTCCCCACCGGTAGGAAACTCCTGGTGGGGATTTTCAGATAATCTTACTTGCTGAATCATTTTGATTAACTACATGTGCATATTTACGATAGTTTTGCGGTGTCATGTTCATTTTGGCACAGAATACCCTGTTAAAATAAGACGGATCCGAAAAGCCGCATTCACATGAAATCCGGTATGCTTGATAATTGGTCGTTTCTAGCAATCTGCAGGCATATTGAATTCTCATTTGAATGATATAATCTGTAAAGGCGACGCCCATTTCCTTTTTAAAAACATGGCTGAAGTATTTGGCATTGACAAACACCTTAGAAGCCACCATTTCGAGTGTTAACTTCTCCTTAAAATGCTCCTCGATATATTTAATCGATTCTTCGATAAAGGTAGAGCACTCGTCTCTCGTTTCCATGCTTTCTGCCGCAGGCTTTTTGTCTGCAGTTGTAGGAACAGGAGCAGGCTGACTGACTCCTGCTTTCAACATTCTACCAAACACCTCTTTAAGAGCTGAAGGTTTGATTGGCTTTAATAGATATTCGAATACTTTTAAACTAATCGCCTTTTGAGCATAGGAAAAGTCTGAATACGCGGATAAAATAGTGATACTTGAATGAGGCAAAAATGTTCTAATCTCTTCAATCGTGCTCAGACCATCCCTTTCAGGGATCATCAAATCCATAAAAATAAGATTGGGCCGATACTGCCTTGCCAGTTTGACCGCTTCGGTTCCACTATCACAAGTCAGCAGCAAATCTTCCGGATGAAGCTCATCACGAACAACCATGGTAAGAAACTCACGTTCAAGGATTTCATCTTCGACTATAAGGACAACATTCACTCGTCAGCACCTCCCGATCGGCTGCATGGGAATTTTTATGGCCACTGTACTTCCACTAAAATCAGACTTTACAATCTCCAAGCCGTAGCAGTCCCCATAATATTGTTTTAACCGTTTGGCGGTACTCTTTACCCCGAGCCCAGAGTTACTCTCTAACTGGTTTATTTTTTCCAGGACATCTTTCGGGAAACCGCTTCCATTATCATCAATATAAATAATAACTAAATCTGCGAATTCTTCTGCGGTAATACTAATTTTTCCACCGTCCCGCTTGGGCGTGATCCCATGAATGAGCGCATTCTCAACAATGGGCTGTATCACCATGTTTGGAATTCTGTAAGCTCTAATATTCTCAGGGACATCAATGATATATTCCAAACGGTTGGTAAAGCGAGCCTTCTGGATGTATAGGTATTTCTCGATGTTGTCAATTTCAGAAGCAATGGTATGAAGCTGATCATCCTGCTTTAAGTTGTATCTCAGCAAATCGGAAAGACAGTAAATCAGTTCTTCCGTCTTCTGGGAATGCTCAAAATAGGCGATGCGGGCAATACAGTTTAAGGTATTAAATAAAAAATGCGGATTGACGACTAGGGATGCGTTTTTTGCTTCCAGGTCGATAATTTTTTTCTCTAGCATTTCCTTCTCAATTGACAGTCTTGCTACGTCAGAATCGGCATGTCCCTTGATACTTTCCGATAGATCAATGGAAATATTCTTAGCAATGTGGCTGCATAATTGTTCATGCATTTTCATTTTATTTTCATCAACGGTTTTTAGCGCAGCAATCGATTTAGCGATATACTCCAATTCCGTGTTTGTTTCTTCTTTAAGCGACTGGACATCAATCATAAATTTTTGATATTCGCTATCCTGTGAATAGACCTGCATTCCTGCCACATACCCCAACGTCTCATCATGCAATTTAATGGGAAGAAAGATATTTTGGAGCCCGTGATGGCAGACGAAGGTTCCCTCTTCTTCGTCCGAGTTAAATCGGTCTCTGTAGTCACAGCATACCTGGTCTCGCCTTTTTCGGCATAAAAGGGTGCAAAAATCAGGCGATGGGATTAACTCATTCAAGACATATCCATTGGTATCTACTAAAAACAAGGGAATATCAGAAAGGGATAAAATACCACTATAGCGGGCGTATAAATTAGAAGCGATTAATTCATTTAGAGGATTTTCGGTTTTCTTCATCCTAATAATGCACCTTCCACTATGCAATGAATGCGAAGATTTATATATCCTGGCCGGGCGTTCTGGAGCTAGTCTAGTAATCTTTGTCATCGAAAATGAATATATCAGTTCTATTATACAAACTCATCTCTTCAAAAATTGGATAAATTATGAAAGTTTTGTGGCGCGGGGAGCGGAGTGCCAGAGGGGACGGTTCCCTGGCATGAAAAAAGTTGAAATTGAAACTTAAGAAATATTTACTATAAAAATAAAAAGGATCAGTTCCCCACCGTGAAGGTAACGGGAGATTGACCCTAAATTTTAAAACATTATATATTAATTCGAATTGTCTTTGTAGCAGACTATTCTTTCACTACTAGCCACAGATGAACTTCTACATCCACAGTAGCGGCATTATGAAGGGTCATGATCATGACATTAGGATGCCTAGGACCTGTTTGTACTGAATATATGTTTTCGACTGGATCAATTAAGTATCCAGCACTAATAACTAATTCATTTCGTTGTGCTTCTAATTGAAAGTCCACATATTCATCACTATTTACTCGAACTCCACTCCAAGTATAGCGTTTGAGACCCTCCCCAAGATTCTCCCCAGTTGCCTTTTGGAAACTCATATCAACACGTCTATTCACTCGGCTCCTATTCATGGTTTCGAGCGATTTTCGATGTTGGTTCGTATAATGCAGCCATCCATTAACGGGTAAAAAGCTACTCATTTGGGTCAACTCCTAATCTGATAAAATATGAGGCCTATTCGGGAGATATTCGACTACTTCCGTTCATTTAGAAAATTCGAATTAACTCCAGCTATTTCCTTTTAAGTTTATTGTAAGCCTTTTCATTTTTCTTTCAATACAAAATTAAATAATATTTTTGACAGTACATGTTAAAATAATAATAGATAAAAATATTCATAGATTGGAGATATGATTCGTGAAGCTACCTTTTTTTAAAGCAGGCATACTAACCTGTTTAACTATCAGTTTGTTCGCAGGGAATGCTTCCGCTACATCAGATTTATCCACCAAATGCGGTAAGATTAAACCGAATGCCAATCCAACCTTTCAACAAATGAACTGCTTACTTACGAATGCAGCAGTAGCGGCTAATATTCCTCCTGAAGTGGTAAAAGCGGTGGCTACACAGGAAAACGGGAAATGGCAGCAATTTGTAGCAGGTAAGCCTGTTATTTCTCGAGATGGTGGCATTGGTCTCATGCAGTTGACCAATCAAAAGGGATACGACCAAGATAAGTTGAAAAACGATATCGTCTATAATATCGAGACCGGTGTCAAAGTCCTTAACAGTATGTATTCACGCAAGGATTTGCCAAAAATCAAAGGGGCAGGACGGCAGGTGATTGAAAATTGGTATTTCCCTGTCTTGGCATACAACGGGACAAAGCCTGTGAACAGTCCGCTTTACCAAAAAAACGGGTTAAGAAATAAGAAAGCCTATCAAGAACAAGTTTTTGCCAAATTAGAAGAGCACAGTTATTTAAAGGATACCCTACTAGCCAAATATCCATTTAAAACAACTGATTTTTACTATAATCGCAATCTCCCGGATAACATTAAGTTTAGAAGATTGGTATACACACTAACCGGTCAGGTACACAACTCGGCTTATTTTTTTAAAGTTGGAAATCGAGTGGTAACGACGTCGGGCGGTGTTAAATTACGAAAAGCACCAGGTACTACGGTTCTCAGGACCTTACCTAAAAATACAACATTGTTCATTAACGGAAAATTTAAATATGATTCTACCAATCAATTTGTTTGGTACCCCGTTCTAACCGTAGACCATAAGAGAGGATATGTTTCTTCAGCTTATGTGATAAAGGATACGGTAAAACCGATCATTTCAGGGGCTAAGAATAAAACCATTCGTTACAAATCTTCCTTCAATCCGAAAAAAGGGATAACCGCGAAGGACAATGTAGACGGCAGTTTAACAAGTAAGATTAAAGTAACCGGAACCGTAAAAACAAAGAAAAAAGGCACCTATACATTAACCTACACGGTTACTGACAAATCCCTAAACAAAACAGTCGTGAAGCGAAAGATAACTGTAAAATAAACTTGCTAAAAGTGGGGGCCTGAGCCTCCACTTTTTTTGCGCGGAACAAAAGGCGCAAGCGC
>NZ_JBALOA010000022.1:17731-20239 GCF_036962125.1 Neobacillus drentensis | reverse complement strand
TTGACTTATCGTAGGGCGGAGAGCGAAGGACACTAGCCGTTGGGCGCTGGAGCTGGATTCAGAGAGACTAAATCAATATATCCACAATTAATTATTTTATAATTTCCTATACAACAAAAAAATGGCTTGGAGGAACCTCCAACCCATCTCTACACCACTACCTTCTTATTTTCAGAAGGAAACATTCCTAGCATAAGGACGACTGGTACAATATTAACCACAGCCAAAACCATCCCTTGGAAATCCGTACCACTCATTAACCCGTGTACCGTAACTAAAATATACAGAATAGGGTTAAGGGCATGCAGCTTCTGCCATCTTTTATAACCAATTTGCTTACGGAACTTCGATGTGACAATCGTTAAAACTAAGAAATACGTCGCAATCGATCCTATTCCCATCGAGATTGTTTCATAGCTGCCGCTAAAAGGAATCAGGATATCCGACCCACTGAATTTCATGTAAGCATCAATCAATAGGATTCCTAAGTGTCCGGCCGTCATATTCAATGACCAGTCTGACAATACCTCATGAAAATGAAGGAGATGATTGACTTTCTTTTTCCGTTTCTTCTGTACCGCCGAATAGATTCCTGTTAATGCCGCCAAGTATAATAATAGATAAGCCACAACGCCGGTTGCCCGGATGGCATACCATTCAAATGATTCCATTTTATTCGCCACCTCTCCAAATTTCTTTTGCTTCATTTATGATAACCGCTGGATACCTTTTAACAGAAAGCAAGGCCTTCCCGCGCTCTTCTCCCAATAATAGAACTACTTTCGCTAATACATCCGCTTCCACAGCCGTAGGTGACGTTACCGTAGACGAGATAATTGTGCTCGCAGACGGTTCGCCTGTTGCCGCATCAATCAGGTGATGCTTACTACTTCCATTCATCGTCCATCTTCTTTTCATCGAAGTAGAAGTGGCGACAGCTCCGTCAGATACTTGGATCGAAGAGAGCATTTTGGAAGGATTAATCGGATCTTCAATGCCAATATTTAAGGAGCGCGGCAGACTTCCAAAGATCCGAATATCTCCACCGACATTAACAAATCCATAGCCAGTTTCGGATAAGATATCCGCTGCACGATCGACCACCCATCCCTTCGCAATTCCACCTAAATCAATACCAGTGTTTAGCAGCACGGTTTGCTTTTCTTCATCTAATTGATAAGGCTTCAGTTTTGTAAAAACCGGAGCTGTTGGGGACGGGACACCCAACTCCCGCCCTTTAATATACTCAATCGATTTTGTATAACCGCTGTTTTCAATTGCTGAAAGAATACCAGGATTAAATACTCCATTTGTTTCTTCGTAAAATTTAAGTGCTTCTTTTAAAATACTAAATAATGAATCCGATACCTCGACCTCCTTCCCTAACTGCTGATTTAACTTGGATAACTCACTATCTTCTTTAAACCGGCTGCAGGTGTCTTCGACAGAGGCAAATAATTTGTATACCGGCATGAGATCATTGGCGAATAGTTCTTGATTGATTGATAGTTGGACCATTGTACTCATCGAATTGAAATTATACTTATACATGTTCAGGTCCCTCCTGTAGTTGTATCGTTCTCATTGACAAGAAATGATACTTCTTCATTAGGTTCCCCCGGTCGTAGTATCAAAGCCGCCGAGTTGACCTGGAAACGAATGATCTTGTGAAAAAGATTGGTCATCTGACTGCCCCGTTCCATTAGTGTCTGTAGATTCACTAGAATCAGTAAATGCACTAGTATCAGTTGATTGGCTAGGGACCTCATAAGTCATCGATGAATCTTGGTTACTCTCACTTTGAGATGATTGACTAAAATTTTGTGTGGTCGCTACTGTTGTTGTACTTGTTGTATCTTTATTGGTCATTCCCATATATGACATCATTCCAGCAACAAGAGCAAGACTGGCGAAGCTTACTCCCCAAGAGGTAAATTTTTTCTTTTGCATGTGAAGGACTCCTTTCAATTTTTAAATGCTTTCTAAGTCCATGTCTGTATTATGAAACGCCAACCTTAATTAAGTCTTAACAGAAAGGGACGTTTCTCCCGTCACATGGTATAAACGATGAAAAAATTGTCCAACCTTATTTTATAAATAGTAGGTTTGGAGAGTGGAATTTGGAGAGCAGGAAAAGAGATATATTGATTAGAATCAAATTATGGGGAGTGATTTTTGATGAGTACAGAAGAATTGAATAAAATTATTGCAGTTAAAAAGATGGATTTAGAGGAATGCGAGCAAGAACTGAACGGTCGTTACTACCCGTCTATCGTAAGAGTCGCAATGATGAATTATATTCAAGTCATACAGGAACAATTGGAAGAGTTCAATCTGGATATTAAGAAATAATCATTATGTAAAAATAGCAGTCTCAACAAAAAGGATCAGTCCCCACTGCGGGGACTGACCTGAAGTTTTCGGCGCTCATTTACCGAGTGAGCGGAAAATTCTTTATGACGGGAAATGAAACAGGTCCTCATTTACCGAGTGAGCGGAAAATTCCTT
>NZ_JBALOA010000022.1:9554-17580 GCF_036962125.1 Neobacillus drentensis | reverse complement strand
AGGGAAATGAGACGCCTCCTCTTTTACCGGGGATACCTTCATTTCCACCTTAAGGGAAATGATATCTTTTAAAACCTATCAATCTTTGACAAATATCAGGTCGTGACAGGCCCCAAGATTTACACAAACAATTTGATTTCTTCCATTATCCTTCGCCTCATAAAGCAGTTTATCGGCCTTTTTTACTAACTGATTAGGAGTTTCACCGTTTTGTTTACAACATCCAAAACTCATCGTTACAGAAAAGGGTTCTCCTTCACAAGAAAAACAATGGTTAGCAACAGCTTGTTTGACTTGAACTAAGATCCTATTTACTTCAAATTGTTCCTTCGTATAGAGAATGATGGCAAATTCTTCTCCTCCATATCGGAAAACCTTCCCTGTTTTCTCCGGAATAATAGAAGTAATCATTGCTCCAATCTGACGTAACACTAAATCTCCCATTACATGTCCATATTTATCATTAATACACTTAAACTTATCAATATCAGTGAGAGCAAGGTGAAATTCTAGACCATTCTCGATATCTTCTCGTAAACACTCCTGAAATGAGCGGTGGTTCAATAAATTTGTTAGATAATCACGGTTCGCCACTTCGACTAACATGTTTTTTTCTGAATGATGCTTCCTTTCTCTCGATACAATAATCCCGCCTAAACCTCCAATCAGGAACAAAAAGAGCACTTGGCAAAGATAATTGACGATACTATCAAAAGAAGAGATATCTGAAACTTGTTTTAAAAAAATGATAGAATACACAGAGATAAATAGAATAGCAGCAATGATTCCCCCTAAAAATCTCCAATAAACAGCAATATGTAAAATAATTAAATAGGCCAGTGGAAACAGCGGACTTTCGATTCCTCCTGTTAAGGGGACAAGGGTAGAAAAAGCAATAAAGTCAAAGAACGGTCCACATTTGGCCATAAATGTGTACATCCTCGATCCTTCTGGTGACCTATGCAAATAATAATCTGAAACCCCCATATAGATTAATCCGAAAACAACTAAAGGAACAAATAGGGTAAGTTTTATCTGAACTGGATCTTCAACATATTGAAGTATGAAGACAGTAATTGATACGACCAAAAAGAACCAGCGCAAAGAAGAAAATATGATTTCAAGTGCATGGCCTGACTGATAAGCTTCTCTTAAAAACTTCATTTCATTCACATCCTGCTAAAATTTTCTCTTTTTTCTTAATTATAAAGTAAAAGCTAATGTAATCTACTAAAATTTGTTAGTTGATATGAAATTAGTATGTTTCGAAAAGAATACTTCCTCCATATACTCCTCTAATCACCCTCATTTTTGGAATACGAAAAGTTTGTTTGCGAAAGTATGGAGTTTATTTGCGAAACTAGATGATTTGTTTGCGAAACCAGGACCTTTGTTTGCGAAACCACACGATTTGTTTGCGAAACCATAGAAATGCCCAGCTCCAATTATATTGGAACTGGGCGCTTTACCTAGATATTAAAGGAATCTCCATCAAGGGACGAATCATCCTCCTCAATCCCGATTTCGGTGAAGTGTTCCTCCTCCTCGCCAGGGATGGGTGCGGAATCGCTTGATGACTCAGCTTTTTCAGGCTTGTCCGGTTCGTCTGTACTGGTTTGCTGTCTTTCCATTTCTTCCTTGGCGGCCTTTATCTTTTCTATTTCCTCTTTTACTTCCTGCGTTACTCTGCTAGGTATCACATCTTTGCCATAGGTCGCTCCAATATTGAGGGCACCGCTCAACTCGTGAATGCCAATCTGGCCAATGTTATTGTTTTGCTCATATTTATCTAAATAAAATTTATCAATATATAACGTTTTAATAATAGGATTCTCATGGGTCTCCTCGCGTTCCTTTTCTAGCATAGTATTTTGCTTTTCTACTAGCTCTCCAATTTGATTGAGGATCCCAGCTTGTACCTCATTGACCCTTTGATAATTTTTCTCCAGCTCACGGACTCTCATGTTGATAAGATTGGTGAATGAGTCACTCGATTCTTGTCCATCACTCCTATTTTCCCGCGGAGGATTACACTCCGCACCCATAGCTCTTTCTGATTGATTAGCCTTTTGTGCCAAAAGAATTTCTTGAACCATCTTCTCCAG
Source organism: Neobacillus drentensis (assembly GCF_036962125.1). Taxonomy (GTDB): domain Bacteria; phylum Bacillota; class Bacilli; order Bacillales; family Cytobacillaceae; genus Neobacillus; species Neobacillus drentensis_B. The sequence continues at coordinate 15,475 of NZ_JBALOA010000022.1, read as the reverse complement.
GTTGTCGATTCTCTGTGACAGCAGATTCAATTCTTTTTTACTTTCAACGTTACTTTTTGAGAGAAGCTCCTGTTGGGCATCCACCTTTTTCTGCTCAGTCGATGATTTCCTGTCTTTTACAAGCTTGTCCGTTCCAACCATCGATAGCCGAACCTGCTTTTCAAATTCTAATAATCTTTTTATTTGGACTTCCAGTGTGTTGATCCGCATAATTTGCTTTTCAACATCATCATTTGGGCTGTTTATCAAATTCCTCTTATGATTTCCGCTGAATATCCCTTTAATAGGCATAATAAATCCTCGCAAACTATTATTTATTTTCCTTTATGACAACCAGCGAATGAAATGCCGGGAGATTGATTATTCGATGGGCACCTGTTCCTCGTTAGAAAATTGCCGTTTATAGGAAATGATCAACAAACCATTGCTAAACTTTGCACGAACTTGATTGGGAAGCACTGGTTCTGGAAGCTGGATGATCCGCTCAAAATCTCCATTATATCGTTCTTGTTGGACCAGTTCCCCTTTGATGAGAGTTTTTTTGCTTCCTTTTATTAATACCTTTATGCCCGATACAGACAACTGGATATCTTCCCTTAAATACCCCGGCAGATCGGCTACCAAAATAACCTCTTCATCTGTCAAATAGATATCGGTTGGCGGAAAATTTTTACCCCTTACTGGTTCTGATTTTGCCTCTCCGGGCTGGCCAAAATCAAAATTACTTTTCATAAATTCATCAAAGGAGGGCTGCTCAAAAATACCACTCCAAAAGTCATTGGATTGATACTTCTTCGCTAAATCCATCCATTGTAGCATCTTATTCATATCCATGTATGGATCCTCCTCGGAAGATTCGTCAGTATAAAGCTGGTCCATTTATTAATGTGCATCTTATACCATCGTATTTATGATTTATCAAATCATTCATAGAAAAAGGATAATTCGTAAAAAATATTCCTTTTACTGGCGCCTAAATTCACTGTCCTAACATAATCATCATCTGTCCAGCATAGGCTTTTAGTATCCATGGTTTTGAATAGAAAGGATTCTGGTCTATGTTCTTTTTACCAACAACTATAAATATTAAAGGTATAAAACTGAATAACGTGGATCATTTAAGTAACGTATCATTTAATTCAACGATGATTCAAAACAGAAATGTGAGCGCAAAGAAAAACCAAGGAATAGGCCAGCAAATGGCAGATGGAACACTGAGAGCTTTCACCGTCTCATCAATATTCGAAAATGAGCCTCAGGATAGCAGGTCACAAAAAACAACAATTTAAAATGCGTAGGAGGGTTTTATGTCTGGTCCGGTTCCTTACATTAACATCAATATCAATATCATCAAGGTAAACTCTTTTGAGAATGCCTCAGCCATCAATGTCGGGCAAAACCTACTAGCGGAATGGCATAATTCAGACAAAAAAAATATGGGGTTAGGCCAAAATATGGGAGACGGAAGCAACTTTCTCGGTACAAGAAGTTTTGTGGATGACCGTGATCAACTGGATTCCAACTCTACCTTTACATCGACGGCCCAAGTTCCAATTCCATAGGAGTGAGACCATGACATTTGCGCCTGCGACACTTAACATCTTGGGTATTAAAATTAACGCCATTGACCATGGAGGCGTTGTGAATCTTGGACCCAGTCAACATCTGGACCTGTTTGTCTCCTATAAGCGGAATCAAGGAATTGGTGAACAAAACGGAGACTTAAGCCCTACTCTGTTGTCAACTTCTTGGGTTCTTGACAATGATTTAGAAGATAGTACAACAGTAAAGTCAAGTATCCTCTAGCATCCTGTTCCATCTGTCTATCCATTAAAAAATAGGAGTGTTTACATGCTTTTTATTTCTCCGATGGTCATCAATGTGTTGGCCTTTAAAGTTAATAGCGTTGACAATGGAGCAGTCGCAAATATGGGTTCGTTACAATTAATTGACCAATTTATATCCTATAAACGAAATCAGGCATTCGGAGAAGTAATCGGTGACTTGTCCCCTGTCAATCTCTCAGCCAATACCGTATTGGACCCAGATGTCAGTGATAGTAATACAGTTAAAAATAGCGTGGTTTGATTGTAAAAAAAGGCGATTCCTAATATGATTAGGAGTCGCCTTTCTCTAGAATCATTTACATTGAACTCCCTTAAACCTGCCATTCCGTAAGTACTTAATGATTGAACAAAAAGGTTATGGTATCATTTCCCTCGGAGTGAAATGATACCATAACCCGAAGGCGCTTCGATTCTCTGCCTTACTTGAATGCATTAACTTTTAATTGAGAGGGGTTCTGAAACGAGCCACTAGGACTCTCCCTCGGTCACACCCTATTGAACAGACCCTATATCATTCACATGAAAGAGAAAGTCATGTTCGCCTTCCCTCGTGTTTTTTACGATTAATTCTCCTTCATATAATGATTTTCCCGTTAATAAATCACAAATGGAAAGGGTATAGTGATGATTTGTTGCTTGGATGATATAGACTTTTCCATTCATCAATTTTATATATTGAATATTATTATCTGTATGAATAGGCAAATCCACTGTCAGTTTTTTGCCCCATTTATCCTTTTCTAAATCATACTTGCTGACTTCGAAGCCACTCGCTGCTATAGATGGAATATACATGGTTGATTGAAAGATCGCAGACGTATTACTAATCGAACGAAGTACTTCATCGGCAGCCATTATTTTTTTAGACTGATTGTTTTCAAGATCGTACACCATCACGTCATTAACGACTAATTTCGGTTCACCGTCCACTGCCATTTCGCCTTCACCCTGAGCCTGGTTATCTTCATAATTCTCCACTTTAAACAACAGCCACTTCTCTGGTTGTATAGAATAATAATCATTGATAACACTGATTTCTACCCATCCATTCTTTACCGCTGGAGCCGTATATACGACTTCATTTCTTACGACTCTTTGTTCATCAATGTTCATGGTGTAAATATTCAGATCACTTCCACCCGCTGCCCGAGCTCCTCGTGCAATCACCTTTAAGTTACCATCGTTAACTTGGACATCAACAACCTCCATCCAACTGTAAGGTTGACTCTTCGGCACAGCCAACTGGAACGAAGTAGTTTCTTTTGATTTTTTATTTAAGAGGTCAATATCAAAGGAGGAATCTCTAGAATCCTTCGTTATGATCGCGGCAAAGGCAACTAATTCTTTATCTTCATAAAAGTAATTCGGATTGACTTCCTTCCCGCGCATAAAGGTTCGGTACTGTTCGATTAAATGATTGACAACAGGTACCGTGCTATTCCTTGCTAATTTTTGAAACACGGATTGACTATTTAGATTAATCGTTTCATTGTTGGTAATTTGTAGAGATTGATATAGATTACCCACTTCAAGATCCGCATTGATCATCAGATGGGCCACTTCCTCATCATTCCCACTTACCTTTTTAAAATCAATTTTTGTATTCTCTTTGGCTTTCAAACCAGATTGGGTATAAAAAGCCCCAATCACCAGCACCGTAACCATACAAAGCGAGAGGATTTTCCAATATCGTTTCATTTGTGTGCCTCCTTAGACCCTTACTTTTTTCTTTATGAGGATATTCCCTGTCCAAATGGCACCAGATAAAACAATCAGACCTGTTACTAATTCCATGAAAAATACTTCCATTGGGTAAAAGTACTTCCCTAGGAAGATCTCATTCACTAATATGGGAGCTAAACAGATGAGAATCGATGCAGCACTATAAAGAATGCCCCAGAACACCCCTTTGATTCGAAAAGAACGTTCAAACAAAATAGCCGTAAAAACAACCAAGACCGCAGCCATTCCACCGAGATAATAAAGAATAAATTCTCTAAATGTATGTGGAAATAAAATCGCTAAATAGGGGTCCTCAATAATCTCAAATAGCGAGAGATTGGTGCGAAAATCATTGGGAACCAACCTGATGAACAGTTGATTTTCGATGGGCAGTAATACTAGCTGTAAGGCTACTAACCCTAGAATAACTAGTAATATCGTTACCGCCTTCGCTAAATAGACATGAATTCGAGCGGTTGGCAGCATTAACAAGCGATAAATAAATGTATTTTTTCCAAGCCAATCACGATACCAGATAAAGAAAACATAAATACTCAATACCACCAAACAAATTCCAATCGGTCCTAAAAACCAAAGTGTCTGAGTAATATTGTGAAACGACAATTTGCCATTTTGAACGATAAACTCACGCATCGGCATTAATTCCTTGTAAATTGCTTTATTGGCTTGATTGACATATGTTTGTGCTACCACGATTACCCCAGTTAGTTGGGAAAGAATCGTCACACCCATTAACACCATATATAACTTCCAAAAACGATTAAATTCGAAATTGACCAACTTTAAAAAGCGACTCATGCTTGATACACCTCTCTCATGACATCGATGACCGATTTCCCTTCCCTTTCTCTGACCTCTTCGGTATCAAATTCCTTTAGCACAACCCCGTTATCAAGCAACACGACTTTATCAATGAGATGTTCGATGTCATTAATTTCATGAGTGGTGATGATGACACCACGGTTCTCGATTAGATGGCTTGTAAATACCTCCGCAATTTGCTCCCGACTAAAAATATCAATCCCGGAAAAAGGTTCGTCCATTAATACATAATCCACATCCATCGCTAAACCGAGCAGCAGGTTCACTTTGGCGGTATTGCCCTTCGACAGTTCAGAAATCCGATCACTTTCCTTCAGCTTGAAAAAATGAAGCAGTTCGCTCGCCCTTGCTGGATTCCAACAATCATAGAAATCAGCCATAAACGTAAATGCCTCGCTAATTCTCATTTGAGGAAGCATCGTAATGGCATCCGGGATAAACGTGATTTTTTCATAACTTCCTTTATGAATTTTTCTGCCATTAATGAGGATTTCACCACTATCAATAGGGGTTAAGGCCATAATCGCTTTCATAATCGTTGTCTTCCCCACACCATTAATACCAATTAAACAAGTAATCTTCCCTTTTTCAGCCGTAAAGGAAACGCCATTCAACACGTTCTTCCTGCCAAACTTCTTCGTTACCTCTTTCACTTCAATCACCTAAATCCCCCCTATTCCTTCTCATAATTGTTTTTCACCAAATTCAAGGCCTCGTGTAACGGTACATTGATCGACCGAACAGAATGAACAAAGGCATCGACTGCCTCTAAGATCAATTCCTCACGTACCATTTTCAATACATGCTCATCTTTCGTAATGCGACTGTGCACATTTCCTTCCGTAAAAATCAACCCTTGTTCCTCCATTTCTTTATACGCTCGCTGCGCCGTATTCGGATTAATTTTCAGCTGATTCGCTAATTCCCTTCTCGATGGAATCTCCTGTCCTGGTTCAAACAAACCCGTAGCAATTTGTTCTTTAAAATGCCGAATCACTTGCACATAAACAGGATCCCGATTGTTAAACTTTACATCCATAGACCCAACTCCTAAAACATAATGGCTTCTATCTTCTGTATTACTTGGTTAATACAGTTGTTACAAAAAAATTCATGTGTGGAGCTTTTTTATCATGTTTTAATGTATCGATGTATTAAGCCCTTAGTACAGTCAAAACAGTCTAAGGGAATGATTAATGACAAAACACCAAACCTTAGTATGTATTAACCGTATAATACACCTGATAAAATGTATTATACATATAATACACTTTTAATGCAAGAAGGTTTATTGGAACTTTTTGTGAAACAGCGTAGCTTCAATCCCCCTGGTGGGTTCTTTTCCGTGGATTTAATCCTTGTGTTCCTAGACAGGCATAGTCACTTCCTCTAGTTACATTGGGGGCGCTTTTTTTCCCTCAGCGGGAACAAGAGACTTCGAATGATTACCGCTTCGATCCCTTTTTCTACCTCAACGGGCATCATAGACTTCGTATGATTACCGCTTCG
>NZ_JBALOA010000022.1:0-9484 GCF_036962125.1 Neobacillus drentensis | reverse complement strand
TACCGCTTCGATGCTTTTTCCACCTCAACGGGCATCATAGACCTCGTTTATTGTTTTTCCAATCTCCAAAAGGGATATCGAAGGATTTTTTCAATCCATGATAAAATTTACTTCTCTCACCCCTGTCCTTTTTGCTGACTTTTATCTATATAGAAGGTGGAAGGTGGTGAGAGACAATGGCACAAGCATTATTAGAAGGAACAAAGCTTCGCTTGGTATTTGAAGCGGGCGTGGATGGAGAAGGAAAGCCTATCCTAAAAACAAAATCGTTTAGCAACATCACAAAGGCTGCGACGGCTGATCAGTTATCGCAAGCTGCACAAGCAGTTGCTGCTTTATGCAAAGACCCACTATACAAAGTCGAGCGGAATGACAGCACCGAGATCATAGCTTAATAGACCCCTGAAATAACGAATGGATAGGAGGTGAAAGGAATGGCAAAAACATTGGAATTGCAATTTAGCACGGAGTTAGGAAAGACGGCAAGTCTATCTATCGATAACCCAAAAGAGCCAGTTGATGAAGAAGTGGTAAAATTATCAATGGCCCAGATTATCGCCTCAAACGTTTTCACATCTGCAAGTGGCAAACTCGTTGCTGCAAAAGGAGCTCGAGTAGTCGACCGCAATGTGATCGATTACACCTTGGCCTAATTTAGGAGAGAGGCTGGATTCACGAAACTATGAATACCAATCTGTTTCAGAGAATCATACAAAGTTAAGCCCCTTTTCCATTGAAAAGGGGCTTTTTCGCGTTAGGGAACATCCATAAAGACAGGCACCGTGTGGGGGGCAATGCCGCCTTTATGCATGAGATAGCTCCACCTAACTTATCTGCGAAGAATTTAAAATGCTTTATTGGGTTCGTATGTGGGCTGCTGATTTTCTGCCTGGTATTGTTGACTTTTTGCTAAACCTTCTTGCACATTTTCATCTAAAGAAAATTCAGTATCACCTTTATTGAATTGATTGGCAAGATTTTGAGCTGCAATTACTTTTTGTTGATCCCCTTGTACTCCATTCGAAATGCGTTCCTTTTCCATTCTATTCTCTCCTTTGTAATAAACGTATTTTTTATTGATTTACCAAAGGTAGAGTATTTATTCATTAATCAGAGAAAATGTACCACAGGACGGTTCTCCTGGCTCAAACTGATGATAGTGAAGACCACCAGAACGTCGCATGATCTCTACTTAAGTGTCCTTGCCGAAGTGACCGGTGAAAAAGAACCTTCTCCCTCGTTATTTACTGCACAAACCTTATAATAATATGTTTTTCTAGATAAAAGTCCTTTGCTCCTAAAAGATGTAGTGATAAGGTCGAATTTATTAATCTTTGTATAGGGACCTGATTTACTTGTTGACCTGTATACATTATAAGTAATACCACCAGGAACAGCCGTCCATTTTATTTTGATTTGCGATTTGCTGATCGTCGTTGCCTTTACAACTTTCGGTGCTAAGGGACGCGTCATGGTTACAGTAGGATCAGAAAAATCACTCTCGCCCCCGCTGTTAACAGCCTTTACTCTATAATAATAATTTTTATTGCCAGAAAGTCCCTTACTGCTATAAGAAGTAGAGGTAACTCGGGTCGTATTAATCTTTAGATAATGGCCATAATAATCAGTCGAACGATAAATATTATAAGAGGTGGCTCCAGCTACTGGGTTCCACTTTACATTAATTTGTGAGCTACTGATGGACCTTGCCGTTAAACTCTTGGGCGCACTTGTCCTGGTAGTGGCCATAACCGCGGCGGATAGAGTACCCTCCCCGCTAATATTCACAACGGTGACTTTATAATAATATTTTGTATTGGCTCTAAGTCCGGTTAGAGTATAGATAGTAGAACCCACAGGGCCTTCATTCATCTTTGTGTACCGACCAGATGGACTAGTCGCTTGATAAATGTTATAAGAGGCAGCACCTGGAACCCGTTCCCACGATAAACCAATTTGCGAGCTGCTGCGTGAACCGGCTGTTAACTTCTTAAGGGCACCTGGCTTGGTTGTCGCCGCGGCTAGGTTGGATGCAGAACTCTCGCCGTTATCGTTCACGGCCGTGACTTTAAAATAGTATTTTGTATTAGCTAAAAGCCCGGAATGATTGAAAGCACTAGCCGTTACAGGAACAGGATTCACTTTTGTAAAAGGACCCGCTGGACTAGTTGCTCGGTAAATGTTGTAAGAGGTGGCACTAGGAACAAGGTTCCACTTTACATTAATTTGCGAACTGCTGATCGATGACACACTTAAACTTTCTGGAGAATTAGTCCTCGTAGTCGCCATTGCCTCGTTTGACCAATTACCTTCTCCACCAGAGTTCACAGCCCTGACCACATAGGTATAGTTCGTATTGGCGTTAAGTCCAGTTTGAATAAACGTAGTAGCAGGCGCAGCAATCGTACTAATTTGTGCATAAGTATGCTCTTTCATTTTTTTATAAATATTATAGGAAATCGCTCCAGGAATAGCGGCCCAGGTAAGTTTGATTTCGGAATTGCTTAGTGGCGCTGCGGTAACATCAGTTGGAGCGTACGGTCTTGTTGTTACCGCCGTTGCCTCTGATAGCGACTCTCCAAACGAGTTGATTCTACTTTTTTTATAGTAATAAGTTGTATTTGGTAAAAGTCCAGCATCTTCATAATAGTTACTAAGTAATGAGGCCCGATTAATTTTTATATAATCCCCATCCTTACTAGTTGATCGATAAAGGTTTGAGTCTGGCACACCGCTATTAATACGAACTCGATCCGTACCCATAACTGTTACGAAAACACGACCCGGATCCTCTAATTGGTTGGCTATTTTCAGTCGGTAAGGCCCACTGCCGATCTCCTTTTCATGTTGGACTTTTAAATAATAAACGTTTCCTTCGGAAAATGGATAAGAAATTAATGCTTGTGTCCCCACATTATTAGCAAGTTCATCTCCAGAACTATTCAATAGGGAAACTTTAATGCCCTCGCCGCTAATTTCCACGTGATGCTCCCCTGACTTTGTAGCAGTATACGTCAAATAGTCAATATCTCCACTCCGTCCGATAGCAGTACTATAACTTCCGTTTATGAAAACTGCGGCGCGATCCAATGTATCATTATCATCATCATAATAAGGCCGGGTTTTGGTAGAAGCATAGTCTGATGTTAGAATTTTTCCGGTAGAGTAATTAGTAGACGTTACTCGATCAATGAATTTCTCCCCATTTTCAGTCATTGCACTTACTTTATAGTAGTAGGTTGTATCCTCTATCACCTTAAAATCTGGATAGGAATTGGTCACAAGCGGAGTATCATTGAGCCTCTGATACGGGCCGTTCTGGTCGTCAGACCTGTAAACATGATAGGAGGTGGCTCCAGGCACGGCACTCCAATCCAGTTTAATCTGTGTGCTAGTCACAGGATCCGCACGAAAACCACTGGTAACTGTCTTAATCGTATAATAACCAGTAGTCCCATACCGTGATGAAACCTTTAGATAATACGTTTCTCCTTTTTTAAGTTGTTCATCGAATGGGATGTTCCCTTCCCCTTGCTCGTTATAAAATACCTGTCCATTGCCATCATAAAGGTAAGCATCTATTTGCATATCGTAATTACCGATTGCAAAAAATGTCATGTTCGTATCAGAACTGGGAGTAATGGTAAAATAGTCGGAATCCCCTTCTGCTCCGAAAATTCCCTGGCTCGACGAATTCTCCTGTATCGGTGTGGCCGTGAGCAGATCATCCCCATGGTCATCAGAATGAACGAACGTTTTGGCGGAAACCACCTCTGACATTTGTTCACCGACAGAATTTTCGGCGCTAACTTTATAATAATACGTGGTATCACCAACCAGACTTTCGTCGCTAAAAAAGGTCGACCTTACCGGATAGGTGTTTACCTTGATAAAGGGGCCATTCTTATCCGTAGCTCGATAGATATGATAGGCTCTTGCATTGGAAACTGGGTTCCAGGTAAGATTTATTTGAACACTGCTTATAGGTTCAGCCCTTAAAGTAGGCTGATTCGGTACCTTGGGTATGGTTCTTGGGGTAGCCTCTACTATTTCTGAAAGTGATTCTTCATTGGAAGAATCGAGGAGTCCAATTCTATAAAAATAGCTTTTATCGGCTACAAGACTATAGTCAGAGAAATGAACATAACTCCCAGAATCCTTTGGTGAATCAGTAATTTTCGAAAAAGGACCTAACTCACTATCAGCCCTGTAGACGTTATAACGGTTGTACCCATCAATACGATCCCACTGAAGGGAGATGCTCGTGGCTTTTATATAATCAGAATAAGCATCGAGAGAAACAAAAGGCAAAACTTGAATAGTATAGAAGCCAATTCCTAAATCAAACGGATATTGAACTTTGAGATAATAGGTTTCTCCACTTGTTAGTTTATAGATAAGCTTGATACTATTGTAATGGTCGGCCTGACCCTTGCTGACGGCAAGTTCTACCCCTGATTCATTCAGTAGAGAATACTGTATATTCATTCCAGACCCCTGAATCGTATAGGTCCCCGTCTGTGTAGCGGTGAATTTATAATAATCATGATCCCCCACTGGATAGAGCGCTTCATGGATGGCCTCATTTTCACTTACTAGAGTGGCATCACTCAAACTATTGCTAGTATCCTCTGCGGCATATGCGGTACCTTGAAACATAATCGTAATTAGAGCTATGACTCCTAGGTAAAACCAAACCAGCTTCTTTTTATCTATCTGAAAAAACATCATAAAATTATTCTCCTATACTTTTATTGAGTTAGGAATAACTTCTACAAATGATCGGCAATTCCCTTTTTTTGAGGAAGAAAAAGGCCTTCACCTACCTTTGATTGTCCTACTAGTTGGAGTAGGAATCGCGGTTTGGACCGATAATACAGCAAGCAATGTAGCAAGGTCCTTCACCATTTTTCACCACCATTCCCCTTCAATTAAACGTTTGATTAAATTCTCCTCATCCCTTGGTATATATACCTCTATCCTACACCACGCTAAATAAATTTGTTGAAATATGATAAAAAATTAGCAGTAAAATGTCGCACGGAGGAAAAATGTCTTTTTCCGACACCCTTTCGACTAAATACCAAATAGGCTATACTATTCAAACGTTTGATTAAAACTTCTGCAAGTACTGATGTATCTGGATTCCTACAGCAAAGTAAAAACGAAGAATGTCGAATTGCATTTATTTATTTCGCAGGAAATAACCCATCTTCCAACAAAATCAGAGGGGTTTCTCATAAAGTATCTATTGAACGCGCAAAATAACATGATAATAAAATTTTGGAGGGAGTATTTGAATGGAAGAGAATAACAAGGAAAATATCAAAATTGTTTCTAATGATGCAATAAAGGGGAAGCCCTATCTTGATATAGATCGTGTAATCACTGAAGGGAAATCTGGACATACACACAAAGAAAGATAATCTCAAGCGACGCCATAGGCATTGGGACTGTTCTCATGGCCTTTATTTAGACTAGAGTGGGCACAAGAACCGTCCTCGTTACCCAAGTGATCTGGATTCAGTCCCCCACCGCATTAAAGCAGCAGGAGATTGTCCCCAAATTTTATCCAACCAGAAGTACCCATGTCACACACGACCCTCATTTCCCGAGCGACTTCAATTTACCTTAAGAGGGGAAATGAGATGCCTCTTCATTTACCGGGATTGCATTAACTTCACTCGAACCAGCCCACAATCTTTTAAATTAGACTATTAGATGGGCTACACAGTATTTATAACATGCAAAAAAGCCAAGGAATTAACCCTTGGCTCATTGATTAGATTAATGTCTTACAACTTTAATCGTTTTTTTAGGACTTTTATTACCCGCCTTATCCTTTGCAGTGACAGTTAGAGTTGTTCCCTTTTTCTGTGCTTTTATCTTTACTGAATAGTTCCCTTTTGAATCAGCATTAGCTGAACCAAGGGATTTACTTCCTACTTTCACAGTAACTCTTGAGTTCGCTTCAGCTTTCCCTGTTACCTTTCTATCGTTATCATCTACTTTATTAACAGTTGGCTTTATCGGTGCAATCACATCTGCAACAGTTACCGATGCATTTGAACTTACATTTCCTGCACTATCTTTAGCGCTAACTGTTAATTTCGCACCTGCTTTTTGGACAGCTATCTTAACAGAAAACGCTCCAGTAGATGCTGCTTTCGCTGTTCCCAGCACTTTGTTTCCGTTCATAACCGTAACTGAAGAGCCAGACTCTGCCTTTCCAGTTACTACTTTGTCGTTATTATCAACCTTGTTAACAACTGGCTTACTTGGTGCAATCACATCTGCAACAGTTACTGTCACACTTGAACTCACATTCCCAGCGCTGTCCTTAGCTGTGATTGCTAGCTTTGTGCCTGCTTTTTGAACAGCTATCTTTGCTGAGAATGCTCCAGTAGATGCAGCATTGGCAGTTGCCAGTACTGTATTACCACTTTTAACCGTAACGGTAGATCCAGACTCCGCCTTCCCAGTTACAACTTTATCATTGTTATCCACCTTGTTTACACTAGGCTTATTTGGTGCAACATTGTCTATAAATGCAGTAGCGATAGCATATAAATCATATTCTGTATTATCGTCATAGTAATCGTTATCACTGTCTATAACACCGATATAGTATGTACCAGCCTTAGCTTGATATGCTTTATATTCAAACCCGGTCTCATCAGATTCTGAGCCTAAATATATTAATTTATCATTCTCAACAAAATCTTTTTGCATTGCACCGAATCCTAGATCAATCGCATCAGAGTTAGTGCCCCCAACTACTAACAATATTCCATCCTTAGGCACAACTACTCTATGAATATCTACATCATACAAAGGAAGTAATTGACCAATTGTTGGTTTCTCATACGAAGTATCATTGGCAAAATCAAAATCATCGTTGTACTCCGTTTCAAACAAAAAATCCTCTTCATTGGAAACAATGCTACTTGTTGTACCCATTTTATTAAAACTTTTTGCTGTAAAAGATTGTGAGCCTGTTACTACTTTTTCAAATTGATTTAATACATGAAAATTTACGATATCTTTTTGGAGTGGCTTTTCAATCTGACTCTCAATTAACTTCTTTGATAATTCATACTCATTTCCCTCTGCCTTTACAGTACTCTGAGATAGAGGCGAAACGAATAACCCTAATGCTACCAATGCTAAGATCCCTTTATTTCGCACGTAGTCCCCTCCTTCATTTCTTTATAACGAACATCATGATACCTCTATACTACTACAGACGTACCGTAAGGGCTATTATATTCTATAAGCATTTATCGACAATAAACTGGAGATTATTAAAAAAAGAGTCAGTCCCCCTCTACGTTAAAGCAGCAGGAAACTGACCCAAATTTCTCTTCCTTGTCCGAAGTTGCGGGGCGTGACAAGCAATGGAATCTAAATTGAACAAAAAACCTCTTAACAAATAGTTAAGAGGTCAAGGAAGATTTAGTTGCCACGAAACGCCGAAGCGGTCATTCACCCAGCCAAATTTTTTACTGAAACCATAATTGTTTAATGGCATAAGGGCTTGTCCGCCTTCAATAAGTTTCTCGTAAAGAGTGACAAGTTCTTCTTCCGTACTACAAGTAACAAAGCTTGAGAAAGAAGGTGTAAATGAGAATTGATGTTTTACATGACTGTCAATACACATAAATTCTTGCCCTTTTAAGGTAAAAGTAGCCTGTATGACGGTGCCTTCTGGTCCAGCTTGATTAGCCCCATATCTAACAATGTTTGTAATATGAGAATCCTCAAAGATGGACGTATAAAAATTCATCGCTTCTTCGGCGTTGCCCTCTTGAAACATTAAAAACGGGGTTACTTTTTCCATTTTTATCCTCCTTATAATTATATTTACTAAATTTATTATAATCGAATTTCTTGTTGAACTAAACTACCGTTAACAATTCGGCTTTCCAATTGAACCTTTCTCAATTTTTCTGTCTTAACTCGTATTGAATCTATTATTCTATGAAATCAATCCAGTATAAATGTCGATAGCTGTCTTCTTTGCGGGGATTATGTTATTCAAATAAACTAGAATCATTCTGAATTTTTTGTTAAATTAAAACTATCAACTACCAACAGGGGGGAGTGCAGTGAATAAGGCATTAATTATTATTGGGGTTATTCTGACCGTTTTAATAGGTGTAAAATACGGTGGATTTAAATTAACCGACCAAGGAGCCAAACCTGGAAAAAATCAAGAGAAAGTAGAAGCGAAAGCTGTTCAAGATAACGGTAACGAGAAAAAGAAAGTAGACAAGCAGCAGACAGCCACAATTGGCGGGGTTCAATATGATATTGGGATCGATGATAGTAGTACCCAAGATGCAGTGATTGAAGTGATGCACAAAATGACGCATCAAAAAGTGAAAGCGAAAGATAAGTGGGGAGCTATTCCGATGATTCCCGATACGATTCATCAAGTTTATACCATTGTGAAAAACAGTGAGTTCGAACAAAAGAATGAATTGCTAGCCATTTTAGATAAATGGAAAAAGGGTATTTATACTGATATAGATGATGACCATAACTATTTCTGGACCTACCAAGGAGGGACAGTTGGCGAAGCTTATGGAATCATGAGCAAATCAGAAGAAGAAATGTTCATCAAGAATAATTTTAAAGAAGAAGATCTGTAAGCGAAGCAAGCTCCCAGCAATAATGGGAGCTTTTTTTGGATGCCCATTGAGTCAGAAATAACGAATGAATAATTTCCAATGAGCATAATGATACAAAAAGCGGATGGGAGTGGAGGGCTTGACCAAGTTCATTCCAGAAAAACTATCTGTTGAATTCAAGGATGGCGTGACTGTTTCGGAATCTATATTTCCAAGATATTACACACTAACTCACTCCGATGTAACTGGTCAACTATTTTTATCCATTGGAAAGCGGTATGCCTGGGATAAAATCAATCCTTTGCGGGATGAGGTATTAGGTGAATGGAAAACCAACGGCCATTCCTTATCTTATTGTGTTTATTTATATATAGATCAAGGACAATTTAACCAAAATGCAGCAGCAAAACGAATGGAAATATTTAGACGTGAATTACCTCTTGCATTAACAGCTATTCGATACGGCGATCGTTTATTATTCGAAGCATACCCCAATCTAGATCATGCTTCCATACTAGTTCATTTTATATCCGCCTATCCTCAATTTGCGAGGCAGGAGAATTGGGGGAATTTCGGCAGGTTTTCTAAATTGTGACCTCTTACAGTATTAAGAAACCAGCGATAGGGGAATAGGCGGAATTTTTCCGCCTATCTTTTTCAATCTGCTGCTTAGCGAATTTCCTATACAACAAAAAGAGACAATCCCTTCGGATTGTCTCTTTCATGTGCCTGGCAACGTCCTACTCTCACAGGGACGCGTGTCCCAACTACCATCGGCGCTGAGAAGCTTAACTTCCGTGTTCGGTATGGGAACGGGTGTGACCTTCTCGCCATTGCTGCCAGACTATTTT
>NZ_JBALOA010000021.1:50456-148624 GCF_036962125.1 Neobacillus drentensis | reverse complement strand
CTCGAGAACCACCGCCACCGCCTCTTCCCCCACCTCTGGAGATAATAGATAAAAGAAGATATGTCAGTGTGCCCCCAAAAAACTTAAAATCTAAAATCACCACAACAATTACTACAAGGACTATTAACCAGCTGGGAATACCCATTCCCTTCTCACTTGTGGACTGCGTTTGTTTACCGGCTTCTCCTTCTTTGCCATACTCAGCAAGTACTTCGTTTGCTAAAGTTTTATAGGTTTCCACAATAGCTCTGTCTGGCTGTTGATTTTTTAAATATGGAAGGGCATTTTCGTCAAGAATTCTACCGGCTTTTCCATCAGGAATTCTCCCCTCCAAACCGTAGCCCACTTCAATCCTCACTTTGCGTTCTTTCATGGATAAGACGAGTAATACACCGTTATTTTCGTTTTTATTTCCGATTCCATATTGCCGAAATGCTTCATTTGCAAATTCTTCAATTGGTTTGTCCCCGATGGTTTCTACTGTTAAAACAGCAATTTGTGCCGTTGTTTGGTCTTCAATGTTTCTGCCTAAATTGATTAATTCGTTTCGTTCTGTTTCATTTAGTACACCGGCAAAATCCTGAACATAGATATCTCCGACAGGAGCAGGAATTAGGACTTCCTCAGCATGTGTATTTCCTGCACAGACAAAAAAAGTGAAAAACACCAATAAAAGGCTGAAGAGCCGCTTCGTTTTCATTACTTATCGTCCCCAAAGTCAACGGTTGGAACTTGTCGGGCACTTGGGTCCGCTTTAAAATACTCTTTTTCATCAAACCCGGTAATGCCTGCAATAATCGCCCCAGGAAATCTTTTTACTTTTTTATTGTAAACGGCAACCTGATCATTATAATCTTTTCGTGCAACTGATATCCTGTTTTCCGTTCCATATAGATACACTTTCGGTCAATATACAAATTCAATCAATTATATCCTCAATAAAACATTGATATTAAAGGAATAAACACAATTATTTAATTTAGCCCATTATGTTAATAATTGGACAAAATAAAATTTATTATGTATACTAAAAATAATTAGTTAGGGTTTGAAGGGGACGAGCCCATAGCGGGAGGCGTATCCGGAGATGCGGAGCATCGAGGACCTTAAACAACAAGAACGGTAGTCTTTAACAATAGAAGTTCTTTTAAATAATGGGGTTATTCTTAGAAAGGGGAACAAATCAATGGACTTTTCAAATACTAAGTTTGTTAGCCGAGAGGTTACTGTAAATGAGACGATACAAGGCAAAATAAGAAATATAAAAGTAATCATGATAGGAGTATTGGATGAACAATCAGGAATAGTATACCCTCACCCTCTAACCCATTTTATTAAGACCCAATATGAGTATTATGGAAAATCACTAAATAGCCAAGATGCTCCTGCTAAAGAGGTTTGCAGACTATTAAACTATTGTTTACAAAAGATAGAAGAAGGAGATGAGGAATTTAGTGAGCTTAAGCTAAAAGGACTAAGAGGGCTTATGAGAAAACATGCTAGTCGTTACATTTCCCATTTGTCTTTAAAAGGTTTACAAAAATCAACGGTGGAGCAATATGAAAAATACCTTTCATCATTCTATGTTTACTTAAAGAAAATGGATTTAATAGATGAGGATTTTTCAATAGAGGAGAAAAAGAATTTTAAGGGAGAGACTGTATATAAATCGGTATTCAGGGAACCACAACTGGAGACAAGATTCCCCTCCCGTAATACGAGAAAGGAAAGACCAGCAAAACTTAAAGATTTCGGGGAAGACAGGGTAGTATTAACAGCACGTTTTATTAGCATAGCAATGGATGTTGCACCCGGTATTGCCCTTGGATTATGTTTTCAATACTTCGGTGGTTTAAGACGTGGTGAGGTAGTTAACTTAGACAGAGGCAGTTTAATTGTGAGCCACGGAGAATCAATGGAAGTTCAAATAAAAGATAACAGGCAGAGATTTTTCGCCCGACTTAAAGATACAAAAGCTGAGAACCCCAAAAGATTAAATTATTTAAACGTTAATTTGGCTAGACAAACTATTCTTGATAATGACTTGGTGTGGAAAGTTTACGACCAACACATGAAGCAGCTAAACATTTTACTAAAAACCGGGAAATGCAAAAATGCAAGTGCTTTGTTTTTAGATAACGACGGAAACCCAATGTCAGGAAAAGTCTATGACAAACAATTCAACAAAGTTAAAAATATTTTCCTTGATTCATTGATGGGGCATAAAGATTACGACCTTATAGCCGATACCTATTGGAGTACACATATTGGCAGAGGTGTATTCACAAATACGCTTATTGATATGGGGTTTACTCCCACACAGTTAGCCATCGCCAGAGGAGATAGAAACATTAATTCTGCTTTAAAATATATTGATGAAACACTTACTACCGAACAAATAAGAGAAGCGGTCAATGAGTTTAAAAAATATCCTATTGAAAAATTAGGGCTTATAGATAATAAAGATGTTCAAAGATGGAAGAAAAAGGTTGGTTAAATATGGAGCATGAAACATGGATTGCAAAATATGAGGTTGTTCAGTCTGGAAAATACGAAAAAATCGCCAAGACATATAAAGGTTTTAAACCCTTTGAAAATAATATCATTGAAACAAAAGAGGCACCCGGAACGACTACAATGGCAACTTATTACAAAAAAAGCGATTTGGATAATCTATTGCAACTTATCGAATTACTGGAAGTCAACTACCTACCTGATAAAGAAATTGTAAAGATGCTAGGTTTTGAAGGAAAAACCCCTCTTGCAGGAGTGAAAAGAAGAAAAGAGATTCTTGATGGAGTAATCTCCTTATGTGAATCCCAAAATATTGGGTACAAATATTTCGATGAGGGATTTAAAAAGGTTTATTTATATGTTGCCAAAGAGCATTTCTTATCTTTCATGGAAACTCATATTCAAAGCATAGCCGCAAGGGAAAAGTATAATATTTCTTATGAAGATATATACGGTTTAGAAACTAAATATAATATTCAAAGGGTGACGATAACTAAGAATAATTTTTTCTATAGTTTAAAAGACGCTGAGAAATATTTTAATATTCCTAAATACAATGAAGAGGATTTTTTTAATCTTGATGAAACATTATCAATTTTTAATTGCTCAAGAAATACGATTGATTCCCTTAGAAAAGAGGAACATATAGAGCCAGTTTTCATAAAAGGAAAGACTTTCTATTCAAAGGAAAGTGTTGATAATTTATTAAAAAAAATGGCAGAAATTAAAAATACATTTTGTACAGCAAAAAGTGTTATGCAAATTTGCAATCTGGCATATGTTCCCGGACAGCTAGTTTCTTTTCCAACAGACACCCTAGCGAATCTAGCTTTAGGAGAACCAGTTATGGTTATGTATTTCTTAGAAGATGTCAATCAGTATAAAAAACAAGTAGAAGAACGAAATAATTTAAGCCAAGCATTAAGTCTTTTCGACCCTGTTGAAGCTTTTGAACAAATTTTAACAATAAAGGAGATTTCATTTTCAGAGAAATGTCCTTACACACAAAAAGAATGGCATTCATTCTGCAAGGAAAAGCTGTCTTTAGCTAAAAGAAACATCGGTGGATTGAAAAGCCTAATATCAAACTATGTTGATTGTACAACCGTCTTAGCCGCTTTTACACTGGACAAAGAGTTATTTTCTCTTACTTCTAATGAAATTAACCTAAAACTATTTAACCCTTCAATTGCAATTCAAAAACAGCGCAATTTATATAGTTTTCTCTTGGAATACCACGGAAAAATAACTGCCCTCTTGTCGGAGAATAACAAAAAAACTAAGACCTTCAACATGTCCAGAATTATCAACCCTTATCTCTATGAAACTACTGAAAAACCCAAGGAGACTTACGAGTATTCCGAGTATATAGAAATATACGATTATGCAAAATCAATGAAACATAAACAACAAGCAATCATTGACGCTGAGAATATCATTAATAGAAATGAATATACCACTCATTACGCTTCTGCTTGGTTATATATACTGACTCATTTAGGTAATGCCTGGAGGCATAGTGATGTGATGTCTCTTCCAATGGTAGAATTAAAAGATGTTAACCATTGCTCACTGGAAACATTAAAAGAACGGGACTTAACATTGGAAGAGGCAAACTCAATAATAAATCAAGTCAAACGAAAAGACCTTACTGTTAATAAAACAGGAGCAACAAATCGATTCAACTGTCCAGATGATTTGGTCCTTCCCTTTGCTACTGCCGCTGCAATTTGTTCATTGATTGTAATTGAAATAAAAGGCATTATTAGCGATAGTGAAAATAATGTCATAAATAATAGCATTATAGATTTTGACATACAGAATAACAACGTTATTTCTAAAAAAGCCCATAATGCTTTTTTTAGTAATTTTAATAAAGAGGATTTTAAGTTCCAAAGCCTGAAAATGAATCGTACTGTCTTAGTCCTTATTTATATGGTTCTAGTACGAAAAGGACGCAGCAGTGCTGCTTTAGAATTGGCACAGAGACTACGTGCTCATGAGGACTTTGAAACAACTAACATCTATCTGGTTATCCCTGATGAAGAACTTGATGAATTATGTGAAAGTCTTTTTAACAGAAAATATTTCGGTTATATCCCATCACTTCTTGCAACTGTCCTGTTTGGAGATAATGAGGATAGAAATAAAAGAACACAAGAAATTTTAGCACTTAATTCAGCATTCGGTGGAATTCAAAGAATAGAGGCTACTACCGGATTCATCAATAAAACCTTATCAGAAAGACAAAAAGTTGCAGATGAAATTTTCAGGATGGGTCTTGATGAGGTTACAGATTTAATGTTTGATTTAGAAGTTAATGCGTTACCTAGTCATGAAGAAAACTTCCAATGTATAGTTTCACCAGATTGTCATAAGCCAGAATTAGAGTCATGTAAAGATTGTCCTTTTGCCGTTCCTAACTTCTACGCCATTTCTTCACTCGTAGAAGGCGTAAAAGGCACCATATTAGAGTTTATTAGAGATTTTGAACCCAGTACCTTTGAAGGCGAAAAAACGCGTCTAATGAACCATTTATATAAGGATATGGATGGCTTGGAACGGGCTATGCAGAAATTCGGTAAAACCGAGGTATTTAGATTCTTCGATAACGGTGAAGAAGAATACAATGGGCTATTAGACCTGCTTGATGAATTACAATATCGAACTGGTGAAGATTTTGAACAGTATCTAACTTATAATCCCATTTATTTGACATAGGAGGTACTTATGCCTGTACTAAACAAAGAATTGGAATTTGACATTGAAGAATTTTCCGATGAAACATTTAATTTAGAACAAAGCATTATAAAAGCTAAAGAAATCATTGAAAGTCTAGTAGTAGAAAATCGCTGGATTAGAGGTGATTTTGAAGATGATTGTTGGGAAGTCGCAAAACTGCAATACTATGAAAACTATTCTTCATTTGACTTTAGTAAATTAGACTCTGCACTTTTTAACAAAAATTCACCTCATGATTTCAAAGATATTGCCAAGTGTTGGACAGTCCATCTTATCGATAAATATAAGCAAGCTGCGGTTAGCTATCATATCCAATTTTTGAAGAGTTTTGAAATAACTAAGGGGTTTAGACGGCAAGAAAAAGGCTCTTTATTAAAGTATATTGAGTATTGCGATTATAGCAATAAATACAAAGTAGATTTGATAATATCTCTCTGTAATTTCTTTGACTTTTCAGACCTTGAGATAGGTGAGGACTACGTGCCTTCCCTTATCAATTTAAAAAACAAAATTCCAGTTAAAAGAAATATAAGACAGTTACCTCCTTCTAGATATGTGCTTTCATTTTCATATTATTTAGAAAAACATTTTGAACGATTATTAAATGATTCTCTTAGCCAAGCTAAACTAATAAAAGAATTACTTTTAATATTTCCATTAGTTATTTGGTGGAGATTAACAAATATAATTCCCATGCGACCAACGGAATTTTGTTTAATAGAAAGAAATTGCATTTTTATTAATAATGGGAAGCATTATATCAAATTACCTAGGAATAAACTGAAGAATACAAAAAGGATACAAATCCCCGACACACTATTAATAGATAAAGAATTATATCAACTTATCGAACGATATGTAGAAATAACCAACAAATATGGTAAAACAGATACGCTTATATCATATCGCTCGCTAATCTCCGGGGACCCTTCTACTAATAGAGCTGCTGTAACAAAAAATTTGAATCAGTTTAAATCACATAACTTAGATGCTCTGATTAAAAGATTTTACAAAACAATGGAAACAATATACGACTGTGAAATAGTGAAAGAACACCATATTTCTCCGAATGACACAAGACACTTTGCTTTTGTTTCGCTAATGATGCAGGGGTATTCCCCTATTGAAATTGCAAGATTAGGTGGGCATCAAACGATTCGAGCACAATATCACTATAACGGTCATTCAGAATATTGGGCTGATTGTGAAGTATTTAAGCTCATGAAAAAAGTAAAAAACTCTAAAATTGTTGCAGAGCATACTGGAACTATACCAGATGAAGTTAAACTTAAAGCGTATGATGATGATGGCACATTTAAGAAAAAGATGAAGATAGGATATTGTAAAGATGAAGAACAAAGTTGTGAAACAAAACTTTGTTACTTCTGTTCAAGGTGGGGTATAACTCCGGATGAATATATTGAAAAAAAAGAACAAATCAAGTCAGATATACTTGCTATGAAAAATAATATTAATGAACTTGCAGCAATAATTCGAAATCTTAACAAACAATTTTTAAGCGATGAACTATCAAGACGGAACCCAGAATTATTATCAAAGATAAAAACTAAGGCTAATGAAATACAGAGCGATATTTATAAACTTGCACTACTGTGTTCAAAAATAGGTGGAGGTGAAGTATTAGATGGCGAAAAAGTCCGTTGGTCGTAATCCAAAGCTTACTCAAGATGAGGTAAAGTTTGTTGTAAAAGACTTTAGAGATAATGTTCAACCAATGGGTATTATTAGTTATTCCAAGATTCATAGTTACGCTAATAGTCTTTATGAAGACAAACTAATCTCAGCTTCCACTTCTGATTCCTTTTGGAGAAAAGAAGGTCGTTTAGGTCGAATTGAAGTCGATAAAGCTAATAGAGTTTTTAGTGAAACTGTTACTGTTTCAAAAGGAAAGGAAATTAAGGTACCAAACGTAGTAGATTTAGTAAATAAAAAATACAAGAATAAAGAAGAATTATTAAAGCATTTAATCTTCATGGAAAAGCAATTTCATGAGTCATTAGAAAGAGAAAAAAAGTTAGGAAAGGACCTTTCAGAACTTGAAGAAACTCTTCAAAAGGTTAAATCCGATTTAAAAGAAAGAGACACACAAAATGATAAGTTACAAGCATTAGTGTACAGATTATCTAGAATCTTATCGGAATCATCCAATGAAGAGGTAAGACAGAATACTGAGTATGCAATGAAAACTATATTTAGCAACCCTGCTGCATTCTTTGAGTTTGAAGAACGAAATAAACCGAAGTATGAACCCAAAGTTATTCCATTCGAGAACAGTGAATCGAAAAATAAGTTTTCTAGTCGGTTTCGTAAATAAAAAAACAATGAGATATCTTATAAGGCATCCTCTTTTGGAGAAAAAACAATATAAATGCTACATAGGAGAGCTAATTCATATGAATTAGCTCTCCTTTTTTATTGAAAAGTTTTAATGTGAAAAATATTCGTTATTCCACTCGTCAAATTTGATAACATCATCAATATCTTTTTTACATTAGTTTTTAAAACTTATATGATGTATTTCAAATTTTTGTGCGTTTGTTTCAGAGAATTGATTGACCGATGATTTTACCTGATAAAACCATCACAGTCAGGATACACAAAATGGATATCCACAATGTTGTCACTATGCTTTGGCTCTAATGTGAATGATTCCCAATCATTCCATCTTCTAGATTTAAATGCTTCTAAAAGAGTAATATATGTTTGAGGTTTAAAACCTCTCATTGCGTTTGTTCCTGAACTCGACACGACAAGTTCCCTTTTACAAAATTCATTTAATATCAACTAGAAATAAGTAAGTTTCTTTTCTTTACATACTTGATGTAATTCTCGCCAGAACATCGATGGATAGTGTTTAAATGTAAAAGTACCTTTTTTTGTTTCTTTTGTATAATTTTTTGACATTAATAAATAGCATTCACGTTTTGCTCTTGTTATACATACGTAAAAAACTCTACGTTCTTCATTTAGCTTCTCTTGATTGTGGATGTTTCTGTAATTTGGGAAAACTTTTTGTTCCATTCCTAACATTACTACTACCTCGAATTCCAATCCCTTTGAACTGTGTCGAGTTGATAGGGCAATTTGGTTATCAGATTTACCAATCTGCGAGAACATCTCAACATTGTACATTTTATAACGACCTATAGTTGCTAATTCTAAAATTCTGTCAATATAATATATTTCACCGGAATATTTATCAGATTGATTTATAATAGCTTGAATGTTTAGCCTATTTATCATAAAAGTTAACCAATCACTCAACAAATCTTTATATTTTTCACTGATAATTAATGTATTATAGAATTTTTTTCTTTGGCTAATTTTTTCAGAATCACTAAGCATACCCTGATAACTCTCTAACAACCGAATCCAAAAATCGGAAATCTCTGTAAAGGAACCTTGATTGGTAACTAACCATGTACCACAATCTTTTAACCATAAAACAATATTACTCTTCGAGAATTCGAATTTTGGAATATAATGTGGGATTCCTCTTTCCTCCAATACTCTACGCACTTCTTCTACCACATAATTGTCTTTTACCAAGATACATATTTCTTCTAAAGGAATACCTTGTTTTTGACAACTAGGTATTATGGTATCTACTACATATTTGTATTGCTCTTCAAGTTCATTTTCACATTGGATAAAATGAAAGGCTCCCTTTTCATTTAATCTATATCCCGCCTTATATTCTCGGTCATCAATACTTAAAGCCATAGATGCAGCGTCAATTATATCCTGATTACTTCTGTAATTCGTTTTAAGCTGTATCGGCATGAGTTCATAGGAATCGTAAAGTTCTAGAAAATAGGCAGGGTGAGCACCGTTAAATCCATAAATGCTTTGGTCTGGGTCCCCGACTGCAAATATTTTTATATTAGTATTATTAATTAGAGATAAAATTAATTCATGAAGTGGCTTCCCAAAGTCTTGATATTCATCAATTAGAATCCAAGGAAACTTAGCTTCGATACACTTCCGTACGTATTCTTCTCGATTAATTAATAGTGTTGAATATTTAACAATTTCGATGAAATCCGTTTTTCCTAACTCTTTAAGTCGTTTTTCGTATTCGGTGGCAACTTTAGCGGCTAATGCATTTTCATTAATTTCTACTTTGCTTATTCCTGGCACAGAATGACTTCTTTCTGAATCTATTTGTTCGAATCTTAAGTCACTTTTACTAATGCCAAATTCATCTAAGATAGTGAAAAACAACTTATATTTTTCACTATCGGTAATGATATCTATAGGCAATGGAAAATCATCATTAAAAAGATGACAAAACGGCATTATAATTTGAGAAATACAAAATGAATGAACTGTGCCTAATGTTACATTTTCTCTTTTTTGATAACCCATTTTTCTAAGCCTGTTTATAAATTCTTTTGCCGCTTCATTACTGTAAGTTATGCATGCTAGCCCTCTTGGAGTGTTTATTCTCTCATTTAACAGTTTGATTATTTTAAGTGTTAAAATAGTGGTTTTACCACTGCCAGGTCCTGCCCTAACGATTGTACTTAAATTAGAATTAAACGCAGCTAACTGTTCGGGGTCATCCTGAATTTGGTGTACTTTTTGATAATATAGTTCCATTAAAGTTCATCTACTCTTTTATAAATAAATTCAATAGCTTCCTCGATATAGCTGGGTATATGGTTTTCTGTACATTCTATTGATAAATGCTGGGCAAATCTGCCTTTGCCTATCCCTGAATGGCTGCTTTCAATCTTTTTTAAACATGCTACATACTTTCCTTGTTCTAACTCATTTTGGAAGTTCTTTTTTTGTCTTTCCCCACCCAATGTTAGATTGGTAAAAATATTATTTAGAATTTCTTTTTCATGTTTTAATTCTTTTACCGATTCCATAATATCGATTTCCATTGTATGATAACCAATGAAGTAGCCTAATGAAAAAAATAATTCATCTTGTTCGCGGAAACTGTCAGGAATTTGTTCTTCAGTTAGCTTATTCAATTTAATTAATAGGTCACTTATTCTATCGTTTCCATCGTATCCAAAATCTTCATGGTCATCCTCGTTTAACAAACCAAATTTCCTTGTTGTATTTCCATCTTCCTCAACGTTTAAGTAATAATCGCCGTCTGTTATTACAACAAATGGAATACCTAAAGCATCAAGAAACTTTACGTATGGCTCAAAGTTTGTAGAGCTAATGTTACAGCAAATGATTCCTTTTATATCTAATGGCATATCAAGTATTTCTGCAAAACTTGGTATTAAATATTCTTCAGCAACACCCTCTATTAAAATAACTCCTTTTCCAAAATAGATTTCTCCTCTTTTAACATCGATGTAACGCTCTATATCTTTTCTATCCCTATCTTCAATTTTTAAAGTAGCAGTGGTATTTATAGTAGTTCCATCATTCGTATGCCTCAAATGAACAATTGAGTCAATAGGAGCAACAGATGTAATATGTGGAGAATGTGTGGTCATAAGAATAGATGTGTTTTTTTTCATTACATCTTTGTAAATAATCCGCTGTAGTGCAGGATGTAAATGAGATTCAGGTTCTTCAATTGCTAAGATTGTAAAACCATTGTTATTGGAATAATACGTATCCATAAAATGATAAAGTTTAGAATAATTTTCATTGGTTAAGTCAGTTTTTATTATGTAATTATTTCTTTGATTCTTTTCGAAACAAGCATTCAGTATTGCTGCTTCTTCTTCTTTTAACAGTTCCTGAAATTTATCCTCCTTAATAATTGTTGGTACTGTTTTGTCCTCTAAACTTAATAAAATTAATGAAATGTAGAGGATGTTATTTATCCCTAGACTTGTATCCCCGGTTTGACGTTTTTTCTGTCCAATCATCAATTTAAGAGTGTTTAAGATACGATTAGGGTCAAAATCCATAGTGTCTAAGGAAATCTTTGAATCAATCTGATTCCCAATTATATCAGAAAACCTTGAGCTGATTTTTCCTGTTAAATCAACGAGTTCATCAATAGATAACACTTCATCACTTTTTTCTTTAAGAGCAGAAGCAATTTCTTCTAGTTCTTGCTTTCGAATATCATATTGTTTAAGAAGCATATTTATAGGAGACTTATTAATATGCTTCATTTCAGTTTCAACGTCTCGTAATGCATTTATTACGCGTAAATTTAGAAATTTTCGATGGAAATGATTGAAGGGAACCTCTTCCTTGTCACCTTGGAAAATAATAAATTGGTAATCAAAGGTTCCATCTTCTCTTATCTTAGGAAAATACCTATATGTTAAACGCAAGGTCGGAGGTGATGTTGAAACTGTTGCAGAATCTAAGGTAGATAAAATAGTTTTATTGTGCTCAAAACCTTGAATTTCAATTGAGATTTCAATCTTTTCACCCTTGTTCATTGGTTCTGACAATCCATCAAAGAAATCTGTTTCAAATAAGAACCGGTCTTCATCGGACAATTTTGGGTCTAAAATAAGCTGAACAGCTCTCAATAAATTGGTTTTACCAACATTGTTTTCACCTATTATGATTTGTTTGTGGTTTAATTTAACATCTACATTTTTAAAATTTCGAAAGTTTACTATTTTGATTCTTGATATGTAAGGTGACTTTAAATTATACAAATGCTTCTCTCCTCTTAATTTAATTAGACATTATAATCTTAGAACATATTATAAAAGTTGACAATGTTTTACAATAAGTGTCAAATAAAAAAGTTAGTATTATGGTTTAGGTACAACTTTTCACAATCTTTCTTATGCAAAAAGAAAAAGACGACCTTCTTCCTGAAGAATCGCCCCCCTTAGTTGAACAATAGGGTTCATGGCTACAGCTTGACCTTCTAAGTCATTCTCCTTACTCGGTCAAAGTTTCTATTCCGAATCAGGTCAGAAACTGTGTTAATATTTAATTCATGTAACTCCGGGAGCTTAGCTGTAACTTCATTATAGTGCCTCGTATATAAACGGACTTTATTGTCAAATTTAGTCCATTAGAGACGCATTCCATCTAACTTAAGCTTAGTTGAAAAATTATCATAATTAAATGGTTGCTCGAATTTATGCATCAACATTGGTGAAACAAACATGCTACCTCCTCAATAATTATGAAAAAGCATAAAGTTAATTATATGCCTGGTGGGATTCTGGAAGGTGACGAAAAATACGGAGAAATAAATAGGCAATTGATTCAAAGAATCTGATTGGATAAATAACAATATAAAACACTGCAATTCATGAGAATCACAGTGCTTTAACTGTTTTGCCGCTTTTATTGCATATATGTAATAGTTACTTTGTACCAGGTCTGACCTAAAAGCCCAGTTGTTTCACCGTGAAAATGACACTGAACAAACATTATCTTCTTTTCATGATTACTCTTAAACCAGATGTTAGCCTCGTCTATACTATTATGTTCCACAATTTGTACCACATTGTCGGTATACATATCCCTGATGCCCTCCTATAAACAAACCTATACTATTTCTTTCAATATTCTATTTTGAAATAACATTTTTTCATATTACCTCAAATAGGTTGTTCCTCTAAAGAATAGCCGAAAAAAGCGTCATATCTTTCACTTACATTTTGAATAATGGATAAGTTTCTTATTAATTATTCCAGCAGGAAAGAGATATGGCGAAGCTTGTATAAGTAAGCGCTCAGACTCCCTCAATAATTGTTTGTTAGCATGGGGGATTACCGCTAAAACCTTTACTGTAAGTCTATCGGTATCGAATGCCTGCTGGAGCTCCATGCTATAATGTCTACTGCTTAATAGTAGACTTCTGTGAGCGGCAATTCTTGCCCTCATATTTTGAGTGCAACCTATATATACTTTGCCGTTCCTTTGATTTTCTAAAATGTAGACTCCTGGCTTTTTGGGGAATCCATCATCATGTGAGAATTTTAAGAGCAATTATTTCATCTCCCTTTCTAATTTATGAAGATGTTATCAAAGTAAATATTAAATAACAAATTTATCCATTAACTAGAGAAATAAAATTAAAGAGTAAAAATAATAAAAATTCAATTCTAATACGGGTTCTCACTATCTTAATATTTTTAAGTTAACTGTCTTCAATTAACTGTCTTTTTTAATTTAAAGTGTAATTATCAGAAAAATTCACCTTTTTTCACACAAAAAAGAAATACAGGTTAAAATTTAAAAAATTAAGAGGTGAATAACCATGAAAAATAATCCTAAAAACTTTTCGGTTAAGATTATTCGAGGATTGCCTTATATTTATTCTTGGTCTTATAGGAAGATGAATCATCGCTCAAATACAGTATTACAACGTTACCAATGGAAATATCGAGGTAGATACGGTACAAAACGTTTACAGAACTTTATGAAACAATTAACCGAAGATGAGCAGCAGCAATTAAAGGAGGATGTGCAGAAAAAAATAAAAGACTACCAAGAATCTCAAAAGAGGATAAATATATTGATGGAACAAGAACCCTATAAAACAAGGTACACTGAAATAACTAAGATAAAAAACAGACTTACCAGGGAAAAGGCGCTACAGGCTTTACGACGAGAATTAAATCAATTAATTAAGAATGGGCACTGTTATTAAATATTAAAAAACCTATTTTTCAGCAGGTTCGGTTCCGTAACCTTTGCAAACATTAAAAATGTAAAGGAAAATGACTATCAAAATTTAACTTATTTGATAGTCATTTTTATTGGTATATAGTAATACCTTATAATTTCTTTTTAGTTATGGTATTGAGAATACAACCATGACCAAACCATTTTTCTTTGCTGATAGGCATTGGTATAACTCTTAAGAAAACAACGTTATAGAAATCTACCACTTTTTAAATAGTATAAGCAATTACTTTATGAAATTATTTTTCACTACCAAAGGTGTCAGCCTGGTAGCAGGAGAATTGTAATAAATCTCATTAAATATGTAGGTCAAACTCCATCTGCGCCATCAACTCTGCCTGCTTAACTACTGTTTCTACTGCTTCCTTTTGTAAATCTGGTGGATAACCGTATTTCTTTAAGAGTCGCTTCACGGTTACTCGCATTTTAGCTCTTGCGGATTCACGTAGGTTCCAGTCGATGCTCATATTCACTTTAATCGACTTTGAAAGCTCGTGAGCTATGAGTTTAAGTGTAGCATCACCTAATACTTGCTCTGCTGTTTCATGTGATGCTAGCGCATCATAGAAGGCAATCTCTTCTTTAATAAGACCTGTCTGCTCCCCACGTTTATGTGCCGAATCCATTTCCTTAGCCAATGCAATCAATTCTTCAATAACCTTCGACGTTTCAATCGCTCGCTTATTGTATTTGTTGAGTGCTCCTTCAAGCATTTCAGAAAATTTACGTGCCTGTATTAAGTTCGTTCGCTGTACACTTTTCACTTTGCCGTTTAATAAACGATTCAGTAACTCAACCGCTAGGTTCTTATGGGGCATTGCCTTCACATCTTGTAAGAACTTATCTGATAAAATAGAAATATCCGGATTCTCTAAGCCAAGTGATTCATAAATATCCACTACTTCTTCTGAAATGACCGACCTCGAAATTAACTGGTTAATTCTTGCTTCCATTTGGGCGCTTGTTTTCTTCTTGCTACCGTCACCAATGCTCTTTACTAGGCTTGCTTTTACAGCCTTAAAGAATCCAATTTCTGCATTTAGTTCCTGTGCTTCGGGTGTAGTGGCGCATAAAGCAAACGCTTTCGAAAGTTCTGTTACATTCGTTAAAAAACGTTTCTTTTCTTTTTCACCCAGACCGAGAACAAAATCCATTGTTGAAATAATAGCATTCATTCGTTCCGTTGCCTTATCAGATAGATAACC
This sequence comes from Neobacillus drentensis, assembly GCF_036962125.1. Lineage (GTDB taxonomy): Bacteria > Bacillota > Bacilli > Bacillales > Cytobacillaceae > Neobacillus > Neobacillus drentensis_B. The sequence goes on along the minus strand of NZ_JBALOA010000021.1, from coordinate 133,547 downwards.
GCTATAATCATGCCCATACAACATTTCATTGAGCACTTCATACTTTTCTAGCAAGACATCCACCGCAACAGATGTATCCACACCAGCAGTATTTTTGTCACTTTCTGTGTATTGATGCAGCGCTTCTTTTAAGCTTTCTGCAATACCAATATAATCTACAATCAATCCACCCGGCTTGTCTTTAAACACGCGATTCACACGAGCAATTGCTTGCATCAAATTATGTCCCTTCATCGGCTTGTCGATATACATAGTGTTCATTGCTGGAACATCAAATCCTGTCAGCCACATATCCCTTACAATAACAATTTGCAACGGGTCAGCATTATCTTTCATACGTTTTGCTAAATACTCCCGTCTCTTTTTATTCCCAATGAACGGTTGCCATTCTACAGGGTCGCTTGAGGCTCCTGTCATGACAATTTTAATCACACCTTTATCATCGTCATTGGAATGCCACTCCGGACGTAATGACACAATTTCTTTATATAAATCAATCGCAATGCGACGAGACATTACGACCACCATCGATTTCCCAAACATAGCTTGTTGCCGTTCTTCATAATGTTTCACAATATCTTCGGCTAAACGTTTCACTCGTGATTCGGCTCCGGCTAGCGCTTCGAGTCTTGACCATTTTGATTTTAATCGCTCTTTCACAGACTGTTCTTGGTCTTCTGTAATTTCCTCGTACTCATCATCTAGTCGAAGGTCGCTCGGTAAATCTAGAGGAATAATACGACTCTCATAGAATATTTTTACTGTTGAACCATCTTCTACAGCTTGTGTCATATCATAAATATCAATGTATTCACCGAAAACAGCAGGTGTATTCTTATCTGTTGCTTCCACAGGTGTTCCAGTAAAACCAATAAACGAAGCATTCGGAAGTGCATCACGAACGTATTTTGCAAATCCATACTTCGTTTCCGCATCGTTTCCACGAACAGTTGCCCCAAATCCATATTGGGACCGGTGGGCTTCATCCGCCATTACAATTACGTTTGAACGGTCAGTTAAACAAGGCATGATGCCTGTATCTTCATCAGGGAAAAACTTTTGTAGCGTAGTAAAAATAATACCTCCAGATTCAACCGACAGTAATTGTCGCAGTTCATCACGACTATTTGCTTGGCTCGGTGTTTGACGTAAAATATCTTTCGAAATCGAGAAAGTATTAAACAGTTGGTCATCTAAATCATTGCGGTCAGTCAATACCACAATCGTCGGATTGTTCATAGCTTGAATGAGTTTGCCTGCATAAAATACCATAGATAAACTCTTTCCAGAGCCCTGTGTATGCCATATAACCCCGATTTTACGGTCTCCTTGCACTGCTACTTTCGCTTTCTCTACCGCTTTATTCACAACATGGAATTGATGATATGCAGCTAAAATTTTGTATGTATTCTCTCCATCTGTTTGGAACAAAATGAAGTTACGTATGATATCCATAAAACGACTTGGTTCGAGCATTCCTTTTAGCATCACTTCTAATTGTGATAGAGAAGTAGGAGCTAGTTCAAGCCCATTAATTGTCCGCCATTTCATAAACCGTTCTTCATTAGCCGTTAATGAACCGACACGAGCATTTACTCCATCACTCGTTAATAAAAAAGCATTGTAACGGAATAAAGAAGGAATAGTTTGCTTGTATGTTTGAAGCTGATTATAGCCTTCTGAAATTCCAGTAGCTTCATTTGTAGCATTCTTCAACTCAATTACCACTAAAGGCAAGCCATTTACAAAAACAAGTACATCAGGACGTTTATTTTGATTCCCTTCAATAATCGTGAACTGATTGACTGCCACAAAATCATTATTTTCAGGATGTGCAAAATCAAACAACCATACTTTCTCAGTTGGATTGTAACCATCTGTGCCTGGCAATTCAACATCTAATCCTTCTGTCACCATACGATGGAACATTTTATTATTTACAATAAAACTAGGAGATTCATTCGCTGCAATTTTCTGAACCGCTAGCTCAATTGCATCCATTGGAACATTAGGATTAATCCTCCGGAGCGCATCCTTCAAACGTTCATCTAACACTACATCTTGATAACTGTACCGTTCAGGATACTCACCTTCATGAGCAATATCAGGACCAGCCAAGATGGAATAATCCATCTCAGCCAGCCATTCTAACGTCGCCTCTTCTAAATCTGATTCTAAATACTTGAACATTTAAACCACCACACTTTCGTCTGGGATTTCAATCTCTCCTGAGAAGATTTTTATGATTAAAGTATCCTTCAGCATTGCCAATTTTTTATTTTCTTGAAAAAGCAAATTCTTTTTCCTAAACATACTCTCAGTTAATAAATGAAACGTTTCTACAGTATTTTCAGAAGGAACAATAACTTTGAAACCATTCAAATCATTCTTTGAGATATTTAAATACACACTGCCACTGGCTGTTTGTTCAAATGTATTAAATGCATTTATTAACTGAAAATATAAGTATTCTTTAAATTTATCTTCATTAGCTCTAGCGATTCCTGCTCCACGCCCAATTGCATACTCTTTATTCGTTTCAGTAACATTCCCTAATGTAGCTCGAACACCAAAAATATAATCTCCAACTTGAGTCACTTTTTTAGGGTCAGTTGTATATTTATTAGGGTTTATATCTCCACCTTTAAAATCACTTGCACCATTGATTAACGGTAATCCAATTCCATCTGAATTATAAGTATCACTCTTTGGAGATTGTCCCATGATAATTGTTGAAATATCATGTAAAGCTCCAACACTCCACCCATCAGGTATCTCTCCTAACTCGCTATCAATCATCTTGCCACCACTTGATTTGTATGGCAATCCTTCCTCATTTGGAAACTCAATGTCAATGAACCAGCGTTTGAAAAGGGTTTGAACTATTTCTTCGATTTTAATAATAATTGCATTATTTATTTCAATTTTTTCATCGAATTTCGATAATAAATTTGCTATTCTATCCTGAAGTTCTAATGGTGGTATCGGCAATGGCATTCTCTTCAAATCTGTAACTTTAAGATTTGGTTGAGTAGAACCTAAAGTATGTTCATACATAAATCTATCAAAATGAGGACTTAGCAACACATAATAAATATATACAGGATTGACAACAAGTGGATGCCATCTAACAAAGTAATGTGCAAAAACAACATTATCGTTATCCTGTTTCACAAGGTATCTTTTCCCTAAATTGTTACCAGTGAATGAAATATATATATCATTCTTTTTTATAGTTTTTTCATAATCGCCTTTCACAAACCTCTTACAATACGGTAGATTATTAAAATTTGGTTCTCGTCCTTCTTGCAAGTCAGTGATTCTTAGCATTTTTTTATTTATACCTAATTCATCATTCAAAGATGTAGGTGCGTGTACACCATTGGTAATAAAAGTGGAAATTTCATTACTCGTAAGCCAAATCCAACCATTAGGCAATTTTGGCAATTTGCTTTTTTCCAAATCTGATAAAGGTTTTATTTTTGGGTCATTAGGAAGATTAAATTTAGTTCTAATATTTTGTATTTGCGTTAAAATATCCGTACTAAATGTCATACCCTATTCCCCCAAGTGCATGACTGATTTGTTCTTCTAATTCTTTTGATTTCGAAAACTGCACTGATAATTCCGATGTCAAACGAGCCATTTTTTCTTCAAATGGTTCTCCGTCATCTTCTACTTCTTCTAATCCAACATAACGACCTGGTGTTAACATGTAATCATTGCTTCGTACTTCTTCAAGTGTAGCTGCTCTGCAAAAACCTTGCATATCTTGATATGGAACATCTAAAGTACCACGCCATGCATGAAAGGAATTTGTAATTTTCTTGATATCTTCGTCTGCAAATTCTTTATGGGTACGGTCTGCCATGAAGCCAAGTTTCCGTGCATCAATAAATAGAATCTCCCCGTTTCGACCACGTTTGCCTGTTTTCGATTTATTTTTTGATAAGAACCAAACACAAACAGGAATTTGTGTAGAATAGAACAGTTGTCCTGGTAATGTTACAATACATTCAACTAAATCAGCTTCGATTAAGTTTTTACGAATATCACCTTCACCCGAAGTATTACTAGACATAGAACCATTTGCTAGAACAAAGCCAGCTGTTCCTGCTGGTGATAACTTTGAAACCATGTGCTGAATCCATGCATAGTTCGCATTACCAGTTGGTGGTGTTCCGTATTGCCAACGAACATCTTCACGCAACTTATCTCCGCCCCAATCCTTAATGTTAAATGGTGGGTTCGCTAATATGAAGTCTGCCTTTAATCCCTTATGTAAATCATTTAGGAATGTATCCGCATTATGTGTTCCAATGTCTCCATCAATCCCACGAATCGCTAAATTCATCTTGCAAAGCTTCCACGTTGTAGGATTCGATTCTTGACCATAAACTGCAATATCCCCTAGCTTACCTTGATGTTCTTCCACAAACTTTTCACTTTGTACGAACATACCACCTGAACCACAACAAGGGTCATATATACGTCCTTTATATGGCTCTAGCATTTCAACTAATAGGCGCACAATAGACGATGGTGTATAGAACTCTCCACCGTTCTTTCCTTCAGCACTGGCAAACTTACTCAAAAAATATTCATAAACTCGACCCAACACATCTTTTGAACGACTTTCTTCATCACCCACTTTGAAAGAAAACAAATCAATCGTTTCTCCAAGACGTACTTTGTCTAATGCTGGACGTGCATAATCTTTTGGGAGAACACCTTGTAATGATGAATTCTCCTTCTCAATTGCAATCATGGCTTTATCAATAATCTGACCAATTTCCGGCTTCTTTGCGTTATCTTTAATGAATGACCAGCGTGCTTCTTTCGGAACCCAGAAGATATTGTCCATCACATATTCATCACGGTCTTCTGCATCTGCCAACTCATCTTCCTCAAGTTCCGCATGTCGTTCTTCAAATGCATCTGATACATATTTCAAAAATAACAATCCTAATACAACATTTTTATATTCACCAGAATCCATTGAACCACGTAATTTATCCGCCATACTCCATAACTGTTCTTCAAAACCAATATTTGCTGTTGCCATATGTATATCCTCCTAGTCAATCCTACCTTTATATTGTCAAATATAGGTATGATTGTAAAGTTAAAATAGCTGTTGGGATTATTTTTGACAAATAAAAAACAGTATCTAAAAAAGCTACTGTTGGCGGTATTTATACTGCTATTAAATTAAGGAGATATAAAATGAACTGTAATTAGGTTTTAGGAGGTAAAATCAGGGGTGAATTGGAGGATTTTATTAATTGAAGAACTAATTTCGACCGCATCATATGGGCAAAATAAAAATTACCTATAGAGCACAAGAACTTGATGATTTTGACCACTTATTTTTTGTACCTATAAAGTACCTGCTAGTTCATCCATTAATTGCGTAAATTGTTGATTGGCTTTGAGATCAGGGTAATTTTCAACAACAACTAGCAATCGACTTAAAGCACCTGATAAATCTGCATTTGCTGTTGCTTGTTCCTGCGGTGTATTCGCACCGGCAAGTCGTGCACGGGCATCAGATATCGATGCAATCACTTCCTTCTCATGTGAGGCAAAACCTTTCACTGTATTCACTAAGTTTGGAATTAAATCAAGTCTTCTTTGCAGCTGATTTTCAATTTGAGCATAGGACTGATCCACATTTTCTTCTTGATTGACAAAAGAGTTATAACTGGAGATTAACATGGCACCAAAAATAACAATCACTGCTATAACAATCCCAATTACCATATATCCTTTTTTCAATTTCAACACACCCCTTCCTTAATAGTATATTTCAATTTTAAAAAATTTTCCTTTTTCGACCATTATCATTTGTAAGTGTGCCCAGAAATGATATTTACATTATCCATAAAATAGAGCCCCATCCAGATAGATCGGGCTCCCTTTTTTCAATTATTCATATTTTGTTGGGTCTACGAAGGCCATATACGCTAAATAGATGACCATACAGATTGCTGTGGTAATAAATCCCCAGCCAAGAGTGATTTGCTCAATGATTAAATAGTTATTACACAATTGCACAGGAGAATCTATATATAACCATCCCATACCAGAAAACAGGATAATAAAAAAATAAAATATACTATGTTTCACGTTTGGTTTCAGTTTTTTCCAACTATCTCTTAGTGGAACACCCGCTAGTAATGGCAAACTGATAAATTTAAATGCTTCCATACTCTGTTCCGTCAAAGCTGCATCCATTGACCTTGGCAGTGTCCAATAGACAACGATGATTACAAATAAGAGAATGCCTGGTATACCATTACCATTCCACTTTTCAAAAAAATGAGGAGTACCTAATTGAAAAAAACGGGCTATTAAAAAACCTGTAAATATCAACAGAGGCATTTGCATATGCATGTGAATAATCATGACGGATTCCATTAAGTTTGCAGCAGGCGGCAATGCCAGGGATAGAAGGATCAATAAGCCATATAGGGATTGCTTCATGATTAGTCCCTCGCTTCCTTGTCAAGAATTCCGACTAGTTTATTGGCAGCTTCATCAATTTTTTTGTAGTCCATCACATCAACGAGACTTCCCTTTTTATCGACTAAATAAAAAGCAGAGTTATGAGCAAAATTTCCGTTTTCATCGGGAATTACAATGACACCGAATGCTTTTAATAAAGAATCCAATTCTGCTTTTTTAGGAATTCTAGCCATTCTCCAGGTTTCACCATCGCTATTAAAATACCCGCGGTATTTTTCTAATGTGGACACATCATCTCTGACAGGGTCAAAGCTTATACTTAAAAAGACAATTTCTTTCCCCATATACTTACTCGGCACTTTTTCATAAACTTTAGACATGTTCATTTCTAATTGCGGGCAAACTGTGGTACAGGAAGTATATAGAAATGTAATAAATACATATTTACCTTCAAATTCAGATATTGAATAACTCCGACCCTTACTATCCTCAAAGGTGACATCGGGAAATTTAGGTTTAACGTCTATTAGTCTATTTACCCTTGCTGTTTCAGCCGTAAATGCGCTGAACCCATCGGTACCGCAATAGAACAGTACCCATCCAAATATAATCACTATAAGCGCAGCAAGTGGAGTATGCCAACGTTTGATCACGAAGATCACTTCCCATATCTAATGTTTTTTTCATGTGTTAAGACTCTTTAAAGCATAAAGAGATAGCCCTAAATATCCGAGCTATCTCTTTTTCTAGTTTACCAAGTCTTATATGGCGGTGATCCCGGAGGTGCATTTACGATAAATTCTGTTAATGGAATAACATAGGCCATTGCCACCACTAACAGCATAACCACAATCCAAAGACCCCAGCGCTCTGTTAAATAAGGAGTTTTTGTTGCATTTTCTTCTTCTTCAGCAATTGGAAATTCTGTTTCACCTTTTGGAGCAAAGAACATCATATTAATTACTGCGTACACCTGAAGTAACACACCAATGATTAATAATGTTCCGCCAACAGCTAAGCACAATAAATATGGGTTCCAGCTTAGCGCAGTTGCATTGTCTCCGTAAGTTGTAAAGGAAGTCCTACGAGGGGAACCAAGTAATCCCACAGCGTGCATAGATCCTGACATAAAAATCATACCAATTGTCCAAATCCAAGTTTGGATTATACCTAATCGATTGATTTGTGGTGTTAACACACGTTTTGAAATATAAGGAACTAACCAATAACTAATACCAAAGAATGTCATAACAACGGACATACCTAATGTTAAATGGAAGTGTCCAACAATCCACATCGTATTATGAACAACCTGATCTAATTGGTTCGTACTTTGCGCAATCCCGCCTGCACCCGCTGGAATAAAAGCAATCATTGCAATCATTGGAGCTAAGAAACGAACATCGCCCCAAGGCATTTTTTTATACCAGCCGATTAGACCTTTTCCGCCTTGTTTTCTTGCAGTCCGTTCAAATACAGCGAACATTGCCCATGCAGTCATTAATGAAGGGAAGCCAATCGCTAAACTCATAAATACGTGCATAAATTTAACAGATGGTGAAATACCCGGGTCAACGATTTGGTGATGGAATCCACCAGTAATATTCATAACAACTAAGGCAATAATAACGACACGAGTTAATGTGTCACTCCAGCGTTTTCCGCCAATAATTTTTGGTACAACAACATACCAAGCAGAAACAGCTGTTAAATACCAGATATTAACCAATGTATGACCGAAGGCCCAGAATAGTGTACGGGCAACCATAACGTTGATTGTCTTAACCCAGCCAAATGACCAAGGAATAATCATTACGATTACTTCGATTGCTACAGGAAGAGAACCAAAGAATAGTAGAACGAATACGCCAGTAGCAAAGTAAGAAAGAATTGGAACATGCTGCCCTTTATGATTCTTTCTCCAATTTGCAACTTGGATAAAGGCTCCGAAAGCACACATCCAAACGCCTACGACGATTAATGCTAAACCAATATAAAACATTGGCGCAGCTGCCATTGGCGGATAGAAGGTATACATGACAGATGCATCACCCATGATGATGGGAATGACAGCAAGAACAAATCCGACAATCTTCAATCCAAAACCAACCCAAGCAATTTTTCTAACTTTTGGAAGAAGACCTCCTAGAGTATGTGAAAGGCTGGCGTAAAAATAACCAATTGTAAAGAAAGCAGTTAATACAACCACTAATATTAACCCATGGGCTGTTAGAACTTGATAATAGTTAATCCAGCTTGGTAATTCTAAAAGTCCGGCACGGTTTAAACCTTGGATCAGACCCAAAATTCCGCCTAGAAGTAATGCTATAAATGCTACAAAAATATATGATTTCGTTAATACGGCGTCTTCCTTACTTATCCCCATCACATTATTAGCTTTATCTGTAAATGAAGCTGATTTTGCAGTTTGCACTTTGTTTCCCCCCTTTATTTAACAATAATCGTTGTACTCATAGCTTGATGACCTGCACCACAATATTCATTACATATCACTAAATACGTACCCGGTTTAGTAAACTTTTGGGTAATTTTTTGAATATGTCCGGGCATAATCATTGCATTTAGGTTTGTTCCGGCCACTTCAAAACCGTGGACAACATCTTTTGATGTTAATGTAAAATGCACAGTTGATCCAGCTGGGACCTCAATATTGACAGGATTAAAAGAAAAAGCCTGTAAGGTCATAACTACTTCATATTCATTTTCACCAATTTTCGTAATACCTGGTTTATCAAATGGAGCTGTTTGGTCTACTTTTTGTGGATCAATAATTTCTTTATTACTTGGCGGCTCCATGTCATAGGCAAATGCCTGATAGCCAGTGATAAACATAAATATCATGATCATACCAAAACTTAAGGTAAGCCATATCTTTTCATCAAGATGCATCTTCATTTCTTTCCCCCCTATACTCTAGTCATATAAAGACCGTATAATAATAAGTAAGTAGCCAAAATTACTGCACCAACTACTCCTACGGAAATCCATGTCCCTTTAAGTGGCTTTTCGTGTACTTCAACTGACTCCTTTTGGTTGTTTCTTTGTGAAGCTCCCATCCAAATCATCCCCTTTATGATTTTCATACTTTCATCATAAATGGGAACTATTCTCAGTGTAGTGAACCGCATCACACATTGAGCAGTTAGATAAATTAAAAAAAGCTGTCCTCAGGACGGCACTATAATGCCTACCAAGAACAGCCAATCATTTTATTATTTAAACTATTCATTATTAATATTACAAATTGAAAACTAGTCAAATATCGGCAATGTAACAATAACCATCATAAGGAAGACAATGGTTATATAATTAACGGAATATAGAAAATTTATATGCGCCCATTTCAGGTCATCCTTTGTAAAAAATCCACTTATACTCACAACTAACCAGCCAATGTTAAGCAGAGTAGCAAGTATGATAAATGAAGTCCCAAGGGTCGTTAAAAAGAAGGGTAGTGGCGCTAAGCAAGCAATATAAATCACCATCTGCCATTTCGTAACGGCCAAACCGCGGACAACAGGAAGCATCGCAACTCTCGCAGCCTTATATTCATTATATTTTTTTATCGCAATCGCAAAGGTATGAGGCATTTGAAAAATAAATAAGATAAGAAACAAAATGATAGGAACTTGTTGAAAGCCTGGTGCAATAGCCGTCCATCCGATTAAGGGTGTAACAGCACCAGAAACACTGCCAATTACCGTATTAAACGTATATCTTCTTTTCGACCACATCGTATATAAAACTACATACGTAAACCAACCTACGAAAGCATAAACGGTCGCTTCAACTGTTGTAAAAAGCAACAAGAAAAAACCAAGCCCCGTAAGAGATATCCCGATGGTTAAAACGATCTGTAAAGAAATATTCCCCGTAACGGTTGGTCGACTTTTCGTTCGGGCCATTACCGTATCAATATCGACATCGTACCAATTATTAAGCGCGAGTGCCCCGGCCATAATCAATGTACTTCCAATCATCGTTAAAATAAATAGACTCCAATTATCTATAAAAGATGCATCGCTAAAATATAGTGCCAGCCAGAATCCTGAAAAGACAGGTAATACATTGGCAATTAACACAGGACCTTTAAAAAGTGACTTTAGATCAGTAAATAAAGTAATTGCCTTTTCTTGTTGCAATAAGGGAGAACACCCATCCTTTTCTATCGATGGTATATCAATTTTACTCATCCTAATCCCCTTTCTTAAGAAATGCCCTAGTATATATAATATTACATGTCCGTCCAATAAAAATAAACCTTTATGATTTTACCATACTATTTAGGTGTCAGGCACTGGAAATGTATTCTCCTATATCTATTGTACTTCTGCGAAAACTTCCTGATTAATTAGTGTTTGCGGCATCTTACCTTGTAGTCCAATCACTAGACTTTCCGCTGCAAGGTTTGCCATTTTCAAACGAGTTTCATGGGTAGCAGAACCAATATGCGGCAATGTAACAACATTATCCATCCCTAATAATGGGTGATCTGGACTTACTGGTTCCTGTGCAAACACATCTAGTCCCGCTGCTAAAATTTCTCCATTTTGCAGGGCATGAACTAAGGCATCTTCATCGACCGTTGCCCCTCGAGAACCATTTACAAAAATGGCTGTTTTCTTCATTAGTTTGAATTCCTTTTCCCCAATTAGCTTAACTGTATTTGGTGTTAGTGGTGTCATTAAACAAATGAAATCAGCTTGTTGACAGAGTTCTTCTAGGGAATAGTAGGTAGCTTGAAAGGTTTGTTCAGCTTCTGTATTCCTTGAGCGGTTGTGATACAAAATCGGCATATCAAACCCGAAATGAGCTCGTTTGGCAATTGCAGAACCGATTCCGCCCATTCCAATAATCCCCAACTTCTTATGATGGACATCTACACCATACAGACCCTCTCCAACTTGTGCAGTCCATCCTCCTGACTTTACCAACTGATTTAATTCCGGCATCCTTCTAGCGGTTGCGAGTAGCAAACCGAATATAGTATCGGCGACGCTATCATTTAATACCTCAGGAGTATTCGTAGCCATAATATTTCGTTTTGATATTTCCGGCATATCTAAATTATCATAGCCAACTGAGATATTACTGATAACTTTTAGTTGAGGTGCCAGGTCTAACAACTTGGCATCCACTTTTAATCCTGAGCCGATAATTCCCGTAGCATTCTTTAATTCTTGATAAAAACTAGGAAGTGATTGCGAATCTAGGGTTTCAAAATATGTAACTTCACAATTTTCACTAAGATAGGCTAATACCGTAGTGTCGATTTTTTTATAAACAATAACTTTTGGTTTCATTAAAGACCCCTCACTTTCAGAACTAAATTGTTCATTCACAGATATTTATCATTGGTAACTGATCTACATTATCAATATACACCTTATTGAGTCAAAAATAAGAACATATTGGTTGAAAGACAAAACATTCATGGGATAATACTAGAATATAGCAAAAGAATGGATGGAGAAAAGACTTGGGAAAAGAAGTTCACGAAATCACTGAAAATCTTATTATTCCATTGCCAACTGGGTTTAATATGACAGCAAATCTTGGCTACCTGCAGCGGAGTGATAATGAATGTATGTATGAAGTGGAAAACGATAGGATTAGAAAAGTAATTGTAATTGGCGAAACCCAAACACTTGTGGAAATCGAAGGAATCAATAATAAGCTGTTAAAGATTCATTTTTTAAGAGGTACTGTCCCTAGAACCCCACAGCATCGGACTGAGATTATTCGATACATCCGCGAATGGTTTGATCTGGATATCGATCTAACACCATTTTATGAAATGGGGAAAATTGACCCTTTACTTAAAATGGCTGTAGAAAAGTTCTATGGATTACGTCTTATCGGGATTCCCAATTTATTTGAGGCATTATGTTGGGCAGTCTTAGGTCAACAAATTAACTTAAGCTTCGCCTACACATTAAAGAGTCAATTTGTTGAAAAGTATGGCGATTCGATTGAATGGAATGGAAAAAAATATTGGGCGTTCCCTTCCTACGAACGAATTGCTAAACTCACACCCAGTGATCTTGCAGATATAAAAATGACCGTGAAAAAGAGTGAGTATATTATTGGGGTCGCGCAATTAATGGCCTGCGGTGAATTATCCAAAGAAAAATTAATGGACGCCGGCAGCTTTAAAGAGGTTGAAAAACGCTTAATTAAGATTCGTGGGATTGGTCCTTGGACTGCAAATTATGTACTAATGCGCTGCCTGCGCTTCCCAACTGCCTTTCCAATCGAAGATGTAGGTCTAATTAATTCCATCAAAACAATACTTAATATGGATAGGAAGCCAACCAAAAAGGAAATTCTAGAATTTTCAATACCATGGGAGAACTGGGAATCCTATGCAACTTTTTATTTATGGCGTCTTCTTTACTAATTATCTAAGAGTTTCATGAGATCAATATCTCTCTCAGCAGGGGAACAACATATGTTGTTCCCCTTACAAAATTTGTACATCCATTATCAGGTAATTGGTGCTGGATTAAAAAGAGTAAAATCATTATAAATTTCGTATTGTTCTGCTAAACTCTTTTTACGTCCGCTCGCAACGTCGATAATTTCATTGAATAATTGTGTTCCAATTTCTTGAATGGTTGCTTCACCGGTTGCAATTGGCCCTGCATTGACATCGATCAAATCTTGCCACATATTTTTCATATCATTTCTTGAACATACTTTAATAACTGGAGCAGCTTCTAATCCGTAAGGAGTTCCTCGACCAGTCATAAAGACTTGGAGCGTAACTCCGCTGGATAATTGGCAAGAACCACAAACAAAGTCACTGGCCGGGGTTGCTGCAAAGATCATTCCCTTTTTCGTTGGTCTTTCACCAGGTGAAAGAACTTCTACAATCGGAGATGAACCAGATTTAGCAATCGATCCCATGGCTTTTTCAACAATATTCGAAAGTCCACCCTTTTTATTTCCTGGAGTAGGATTCGCTGAACGGTCAACTTGGCCATTGCTCAGGTATTGATCATACCATTTCATCTCATCAGCCAATTTTTTGCCAACTTCTTCACTCACACAACGCTCTGCAATAATATGGACACCATCACGGACCTCGGTTACTTCAGAAAACATAACAGTTGCACCTGCATTGACTAACATGTCGGCAGCATATCCAGCTGAAGGATTCGCCGTTACACCAGAGAAAGCATCACTGCCACCGCATTGTAATCCGATGCATAATTGAGAAAGAGGCAGTTCAACACGGACTCTCTCATTCAGTTTTTTTAATTTATTTTCTGCCATTTCCATAATTTTCGACATAATAGCTTGATGACCCATTTCATTTTGAAACGTGACGACGTTTTCTGGAGTGTTATATTCTGCGTCTAATAACATTTCTAATGTAAGTTTTTCGCATCCCAAAGAGATGACCATCGTCTCTCCGCCGAAATTTGGATGTTTAACCATATTTTGCAGCATTCGAATCGGAATTTTTGCTTCAGGGGCATTGATGGCGACACCGCATCCATAGGCATGGTTGATGGCTACCACATCATCAACATTTGGATATTTTCGTAGAAGTTCTTTTTTAATTCTTTTTACTGCATTATTTAATACACCAGTTACGCATTGAACAGTAGTAACAATTCCCAAGATATTTCTTGTTCCTGCATATCCGTCTTTGTTTGGATATCCCATAAACGTCCGAACTGGTGGTTTTGGAAGATCTGTATTCAAGTTTGTTGCAAACTCCATCTCATCCAAGGCTGGCGGAATGGGAAGTTCCAACATATGTTCATTTATCCAGTCGCCCTTATTAATAGAATGTAAGGCATATCCTAAAGTGACACCATATCGGATAATTGGTTCCCCTTCTCCAACATTGCATAACGCAATTTTATGCCCTTGGGGAATATCCTCGTTTGCTAGAATATCATCCATAACATGGGTACCTGCTGATATGGCATTAACTGTAATCGCAACGTTATCAGTTTCGTTGATTTTAATCATACGATTTCCCATTGCGTAACCTCCTCAACTCTTGTTCTCTCTTCAAAAACATTGTACTCTTAGCTAAAATATAAAGTAAAAGTGTAAAATTTTAGATTTCTCTTAATTAAATTAAGAGTTATGAGGAGAATGTAACAAGATGGATCTCAAACAGTTGGAATATATGATTAAAATTGCGGAAGAAAACAATATAACAAAAGCTGCCAAAAAGCTTTTTATCACTCAATCTGCCTTAAACCAACAACTCTTAAGACTAGAAAAGGAACTGGGAACACAACTATTCCTCCGCTCAAAAAGGAATTGGCATTTAACTCAGGCCGGGGAAATTTATGTGGAAAATGCAAAAAAAATGGTACGCATCAAACTAGATACCTACAACCAAATTAACGATTTAATTGAGATAAAGAAAGGGCAATTAAGAATAGGATTGACACCTGAGCGTGGTCCTGAAATGTTTGCGGCTATCTATCCGATTTTTTATAAAAAGTATCCTAATGTTAAGATAGAACCCTTTGAAATGGGGGTAAAACAACAACAAGATGAAATCACACAGGGAAATCTTGATATTGGTTTTCTAACCTTACAAAGTTTCCAAAAAACAAATGATAACTATCTCCCAATCTGTACGGAAGAAATTATTCTAGCCGTTCCTAAAGCACATCGCCTTGCACATTTGGGAGGAAGAATCGGTGAAAAACTTCCTGAAATTAGCTTGAGTTGTTTTAACCATGATTCGTTTGCCATTATGCAAAAAGGGTCCACTCTTCGAGAAATCTATGATAACCTCATCTCTGAAGAAGACTTTGATCCGAATATTCTTTTAGAAACAAGAAGTGTCCATAACTTATATCATATGGTCGCGGAGGGTATCTGTTGTTCAGTTATTCCCAGTGCTTATGCAAAAGACAGCTCTACCGTTTCCTATTTTACTATCACACAAAAACCAGTTTGGGAAGTTTACGTTAGTTACCAAAAAGGCAGTTATCTAAGTAACGTAGCTAAAGATCTTATTAAACTTGCTACTGATTATTGGACAAAGAAATTGAGTCAAACGATTGTTTAGTCGTAACTAAAATATGTCCCATATTTTACGAATAAAAAGCACACAAAAAGAAGGTACTGAAATTAGTAACCTTCTTTTTGTGTAAATCTATTTATATCACTTTTTTAGATCAAAGCCCCGTTCATACAATAAAAAGGGATTTATTATTTGCCGTCAGGATTTCATTAAGTGGACGAATATTAACATTAAAAATGAAATTCCTACTATGCTCGCTACCCATAACCAAGCTAATTCCATATTTCCTGAATCAAGTGCTACATATATAGCTGTTGGAATGGTTTGAGTTTTTCCTGGGATATTTCCAGCAAACATTAATGTAGCACCAAACTCTCCTAATGCTCTTGCAAAGCTCAAGATTGCACCAGAAATGATGGTCTTAAATGTGAGAGGAATGGTAACAAGCATAAATAATTTATACCCATTTGCCCCGTCAACACGAGCTGCATTCTCAATATCCTCATCAATCGCTTCAAATCCGGTCTTAACCGATTGATACATAAGCGGAAATGCGACCACGGTTGACGCAATCACAGCAGCCCACCACGTAAACATTAAAGGCTGCTTAAATATCGATTCAATCAATCGCCCAACAGGACTATTCCTTCCAAAAACAACAATTAACAAAAAGCCAACAACAGAAGGAGGTAATACTAACGGTAATAGGAAAACCGTTTCAACTAAGGCTACCCCTTTAAACTTTTTATTGGCCATCAACTTTCCTAAAAGCAGCCCAAAAATTACAACCAATATTCCAGAGACAGTGGCTATCTCAAGGGATAGTCTGACGGGTGACCAAAAATCAACTGCCATTTATTCTAGACCTTTAAACCCATACTTTTTATAAGTCTTCATCGAAATATCATTTTGTAGATATTCGTACAATAATTGGGCTTCTTTAGGATGGGGACTATTCTTAATCACACCCAAAGGATAAATAATCGGAGCATGAAAATTCTCCATTGCCGTTGCTGCAATGTTAACCTTTTGAGAAATCAAAGCATCTGTTTTATAGACAATTCCTGCGTTAACATTGTTCGTCTCTACGTATGTTAGCACCTGCCGAACATCCTTTGCATATACCACGTTTCTTTCAATGTCTCCCCAAACATTTAACCTTTTTAATGTTTCTTTCGCATATTGTCCTGCTGGTACAGTTTCTGGGGTCCCTATGGAAATTTTATCTGTTTTGGTAAGGTCCTCGAATCTGTTAATCTGTTTTTTTGTATCCTTTGGTACCACCAATACTAGTTCATTTCCAACTAAATTTGTTTCCCTTGACTTGTCTATTAGACCGTCTTGAACCAATTTTTCAAATTTGTCCTCTGCAGCAGAAAAGAAAAGATCGACAGGTGCTCCCTGAGTAATTTGTTGTGCAAGTGCTCCCGAAGCTCCAAAGTTATAGTTTACTTTTATATTAGAATGTTTCATCTCAAAGTTTGCTTTAATCTCATTTAAGGCATCTTGTAAACTAGCAGCTGCTGAAATGGTCAACTCCACCTTCTTTTCAGAAACTTCTTTCTGACCTTCTGGCTTTTTCGTTTGTTCGTTAGATGAACATCCTGCAACTACTAGTAAGAATATCATCATGAGAAATAAAAGATATTGTTTTTTCATTATCCATCTCCCTTTTCTAGTTATAACCAGTTATATCTAATTATAATTATTTATAACTCAAATCGATATAAGAAATCTCACAATGTTTATTTTTTTATTAGAACATACTTTTTATCTTGAAGTTAGTTAAAATAGTAAATGGAGGGATGCAAATGTCAAAAGAGCTTTCCTATACGATTGAAGAAGTATCGCAGCTATTAAAGGTATCGAAATTAACCCTATATGATCTTGTAAAAAAAGGAGAACTACCTGTTTTCCGTGTAGGAAGACAGATGAGAATTGATGCAAACGATTTGGAAATTTATATAAATAAACATAAGACTAATCAACATACTCCATTTCCACCTTCTGTTGCCCTTCCTCAAAGGAATGATTCAAAGGATATCAATAACATCGTCATTAGCGGACAAGACCTAATTTTAGACATCCTAGGTAAACATATCGAGAAAGATACTGCCTTTAAACCGTTACGATCTTTTACGGGCAGTTTAAACAGCTTAATTTCTATGTACAACGGTGAAGGTGATATCGTTAGCTTGCATCTGTTTGACGGGGATACAGGCGTATATAATCTTCCATACATAAAAAAAATATTGGTAGGCTTTCCTTTTATATTAATTAACCTTCTTACAAGAAAAGCAGGTTTTTACGTTAAAAGAGGCAACCCTTTACACCTCACCTCTTGGACTGACTTAATCCGAGAAGATGTAAAAATTATTAATCGGGAGAAAGGTTCTGGTGCTCGTGTTCTACTTGATGAGCAACTCAGAATCAATGAGATTCCTGCAAGGAATATTCACGGCTATGAGCACGAAGAGACCAGTCATTTAAGTGTGGCTTCCGCTGTCTCGACTGGAATTGCCGATGTAGGTGTGGGCATTGAAAAAGCTGCGAAAATTGTTGGAATTGATTTTGTTCCATTAATCACAGAACAGTATGACCTAGTTATTCTAAAATCACCCAAAACAGTACGTCTGATAAATACGGTAAAGGAAATTTTATCATCTCATCAGTTTCAGTCTGAAGTTAATTCTTTAGGAGATTATGATACCTCTCAGACAGGGAAGATTATTTATGAGACAGATTAAAAAGAAGGCTGCTGACATTTCAGGAGCCTTCTTTTCTGCACACCTTTCAATTCTATTAATACCAAATCTTCTTGGCTCAGATTAATTTTTAGGGTTTAAGACAATTGGGTATGGGGAAAATAAAAAGTGTTGTAAGAATGGAAGAAAAGAAAGGAGATGTTTTACATGCCACAAGGAGCTACTGAAACTAGTACCTTAAAAGTGGGCGATCAGGCACCTGATTTCACCATGGAAGCACATGGCGGCCGCAAGGTTACACTGAGCGAATTCCGTGGATCAAAAAATGTATTTCTTTGTTTTTATCCTTTAGATTGGACTCCAGTTTGAGGCGCGCAAATGCCTTCATACGAGGATGATCTTCCTCGTTTTGAAGATTTCGATACCCAGGTCTTGGGTATCTCAGTCGACAGCGTCCACAGTCATGATGCATGGGCACATTCTATTGGAGGAATATCGTATCCACTTTGTTCCGATTTTTACCCGCATGGAGAAGTTTCGGAAAAATATGGTGTTTTACGTAAGAACAAAGGTGAGCCAGCCTATGGGGCTTCAGAGCGTGCCCTCTTTATCATTGATAAGGATGGAATTGTTCAGTGGATTGATGTTCATCCAATTGATAAACAGCCTGATAACGAAGAGTTGTTTGATGTCTTGCGAAAACTTTAATACTTACTTAGTAAGCAGAGAATAAGGAGGCTGTGTATGGAACTCTCAAGAAAAGCAATCCCATATACACCCAGTAATAAACCACTTCATGAGATGACCATTATGATTGTGTCAACTTCCGGCGTCCATTTGAAGGAGCAGGAACCATTTAACACAGACCCAAGAGAAGGTGATGCGACCTTCCGCATCATTCCAGGAGATGTTAATTCAAAGGACTTAACAGTAACTCACGCTGCTCCCAAGGAACATTATAATACAGATGCTCCGAAAGAAGATATTAACTGCGTTTTCCCTATAGACCGACTGCGGGAAATGGTTGAGGATGGAGACTTAGGCGGAGTTGCTGAAAAGCATCTAACCATGATGGGTTATTCGATGAGATTAAATAAAATCAATAATGAAACCATACCCGCACTTGTAAAAGAAGTGGTTCGTTCCAAAGCCGACGCTGTACTTTTAACCGCCGGTTGACCACTCTGTCATCGCACTGTAGTTACAGTGCAGCGTGGTATTGAATCACAGGGAATTCCAACAACATTGATTACGTTGGACGTTGAACAATCCAGCCTGATGAGACCACCACGGGCTATTCATCCAGTAGGATTTGAATTTGGACATTCGTTAGGAAAGCCTAATGATAAAACAACACAAATGAAGGTATTATTGGCAGCCCTGGCAGAATTAAATGAAAGACAAGAGCCAGGGAACATACATGATGCCCATTTTCCAACTTATTAAAGAAAAAGCTCAAATCCTTGATAACAGGATTTGAGCTTTTTTATGATGACCTGTGAGGGGTTCGAACCCCCGACCTCAACCCTGTCAAGGTTGCGCTCTCCCAGCTGAGCTAACAGATCGTTTATTTAAGTACAAATATAATTATATAAAAATTTATCAAAATGTCAATATTTTTTTAGTGTTATCCCAAATAAAGAACGTATGTTTCTATTTTTCTTGAATAAAGAACGAGTGTTCGGATATAATAATACTATAAACTAAGAAAGGAGAGATTCACATGGAAGGGCTTTTCATCCGTTCAATTCAGGAAAATATCCCAATAGAAATGATTTACTTAGCCGATAACCAAGAGTTATCGCAACGGAAATTGATTGTAAAGGAAGTGAATGACGAATATATTCGCGCCTATTGTCTGCTAAGAAAACAAATGCGCACCTTTAAACGTGAAAATATATTATCCATTAGGCCTGAAACCCGCACCAACTACCGCTACCTCCACTAATACACACATCCTCATTCTCTTCACTTACATTCCCCCTATTAATAAAAGCATTTCCACTTCGGTTTTGTTATAATGCAGTGGTAGAGATCGAATCATTGGGGGAATAATCACATGGAGTTTCCAAAAGGATCAGTCAAAGAACGTACTATCTACAGTGAAGAACTTGGGGAGGATATTCAGCTCCTTGTCTATCTGCCTCCAAACTTCTCACCACTATATAAATATTCCCTGCTAATCACCCAGGATGGGCAAGACTACTTTCAACTCGGTAGAATTGCGCGATTAGCAGACGAGTTACTTTTTCAACGAGAAATTGAAAACTTAATCATTGTTGGGATACCCTATAAGGATGTTGAAGACCGGTACAAAAAATATCATCCAAACGGCTCACAGAATCAACAATACATCCGTTTTCTAGCCCATACTTTAGTGCCTTTTCTGGATAAAGAATTTCCTACTTATCATATGGGCTCAACTAGAGCACTTATTGGAGACTCCCTTGGTGGAACTGTATCTTTAATGACAGCGATTCAATACCCACATACATTTGGAAAGGTCCTGCTCCAGTCTCCTTATGTTGATGAGACTATATTGAATTCGGTCGAGTCCTTTTCGGAGGGACAGTTATTACAGCTCTACCATGTGATTGGGAATCAAGAAACGGCAGTTCCTACAACAAACGGCATTATTAAAGATTTTCTAACCGAAAACAGAGCGTTTTCAAAGCTTATTTCTGGAAAACCAATTACATATTTTTATGAAGAGTTTAACGGAAATCATACATGGACTTACTGGCAGCCTGATTTAAGACGCGCCCTTAAAATGTTATTCTAATCTTGCTAATATCAACATCATGATAAGTCATTTAATATATTTTGAAAATTTGCTATACTATGAAGAAGGTCCATTTTCTTTGTTTTGAAATAAGGAAAGTTCAATTAATTGGAGGTATACGAATGAAATTTGGAGTTGTTATTTTTCCATCAAAAAAACTTCAGGATTTAGCTAATTCCTATCGAAAACGTTATGACCCGCATTATGCTTTAATTACGCCGCACCTTACATTAAAAAATGCGTTTGAGGCGTCCGAAGAAGAAGCAAAAGGATATGCGGATAAATTACGAAGAGTTGCTTCCAGCCATAATGCATTTTCATTAAAAACTTCAAAAATCAGCTCGTTTAAACCCGTAAATAATGTTATTTATTTTAAAGTGGACAAGACAGACGAATTATCTGCCTTGCATAATGAAATCAACCAAGAATTTACAGAACAAACGTTAGAATATGCTTTTGTTCCACATATTACGATTGGGCAAAACTTATCAAATGATGAGCATTCAGATGTATTTGGCTCACTGCGTATGACAAAAATAGATCATGAAGAAACGGTTGACCGTTTCCATCTTCTTTATCAATTAGAAAATGGATCTTGGACCGTTTACGAAACATTTCGGCTTGGAAAGGAATAGTTTAAGTGACCGTAAAGATTGTTGAAACACAAAAAGAACTTGAAGATGCTTATACAGTGAGAAAAACCGTTTTTGTTGAAGAACAAGCGGTCCCATTAGAAGAGGAAATAGACAACTTCGAAAACGAAGCAAAACATTTTGTCCTGTACCAAGAAGGATTACCCGTTGGTGCAGGTCGCTTTCGTATCGTTGACGGCTACGGAAAAGTCGAACGGATCTGCGTCATGAAAGAGGCAAGAAAAACTGGGGCAGGTAAAGCAATTATGAACACGATTGAGAATTATGCTCGTGAGAAGGATATTCATAAATTAAAGCTTAATGCCCAAACACATGCGATTCCTTTTTACGCTGGTCTTGGTTATGAAGTTGTCTCAGAGGAATTTATGGATGCAGGAATTCCTCATAAAACAATGGTAAAAGAAATATAAACACTCCAAGCACTTGTCGCAAAGGCGACAAGTGCTTTTTTGGTAATTCCACCAATATTGGTGATTCCCTTTTAGTTCCCCTCCGGTTTTGATATGATAGAACATGTCTTGATTTTTGAATAAAGAGGAAAAAATTTATGAAAACAGCTATATATCAAAATCAAAGTATTGTTCTTGGCCAGTTAAGCAGGGACCAATATCAAAAAATATTTCTCGCTGGGAAAACAGGTCAATTGACGTGCCCTACATGCAACAAAAGCGTTCGCTTGTTTTTAGGTATACAGATGGAACCGCATTTTTTCCACACACATTCACCAGAATTCGATTGTCCAGAACCTGCTGAGAGTCTAGTTAGAGATGAAGCACAGCCCACTTCGGAATTGAATGGCTTTAGCATTCCAAAAGGTAGGACCATTACAAAAACTCCGCAAACCGTTGATCATTTCAAAGTTGCTAAAACGATTGAATACTCTGTTCCGTTTAACCAGACAATCAGTGAAAAACAGGGCGAACTCTCACCCTTTTTACAACAACTTACAGATAATGGCGTTGTTCTTGACCTAAGTCAGGCTGCCGCAGTCAAGGAAACAGAGGGGTCTTTATTGGTCCTCGCTGGTGCCGGGAGTGGGAAAACCCGCGTGTTAACAGCACGCACAGCGTATATGCTTGCCGATAAGCAGATTGACCCGAGAACAATCATGCTTGTTACTTTTACATCAAAAGCGGCAGCTGAAATGAAGAATCGGCTGCTTTCCTATCCGCAGATGAAACGAGAGAAAATTAATCAACTTGTTTCCGGTACCTTTCACAGCATTTTTTATCGTATCCTGATGTTTCATGATTCCTTGAATTGGGCCTCTAACAAACTCTTGAAAAAAGAATGGCAACGCGACAAAATTCTAAAGGAGGCAGGCAGAGAGCTCGACCTGTCTGAAAAGGAATTTGCTTATGATCTTGCACTTCAGCAAATTGGCTTATGGAAAAACTCTTTGCTAATGCCTGATCAAGTGAAACCCGCTTCTGAGTGGGAAGAGAAAGCAGTATTTTTATATAAGAGATATGAAGACTATAAGAATAAAGAGGGTTTGTTTGATTTTGATGATATGCTAATTGGCTGTTATCATCTGTTCGCCTCAACCCCTCATCTGCTTGAAGTATATCAAAATCGTTTTCATTATTTCTTAATTGACGAGTTTCAGGATATAAATAAGGTTCAATACGAACTTATCAAACTATTAGCAGGAAAACATAAAAATGTTTGTGCCGTTGGCGATGATGACCAAGCTATTTATTCATTTAGAGGAAGTGATCCAAATTATTTGTTAGAGTTTGAAAAAGACTTCCCCTATGCAAAAATGATTACTCTGGATCAAAATTATCGTTCCTCTCATGAAATTGTATCATCTGCGAATCAAATGATTGCAGCTAATAAAGTGAGAAAAACAAAAAAAATGAAGGCACAGTTTTCTTCTGGCGCACTTCCTCAGTTATTCTTCCCCTATGATGAAGAGGAAGAAGCAACGATGATTGTCACGGATATACAAGAGCAGATATCACTGGGGGCAAACCCTTCCGACTTTGCTATCCTCTACCGGACCAATGCGGGGTCAAGAGCGGTATTTGAAAGGTTGGCTGGCTCTAACCTTCCTTTTAGGATTGATATAGACGCAGAAGCTTTTTACGATCGTTATATTGTTAGGAGTGCTCTTTCATTTTTAAAGGTGAGCTTAAATGAGGATGACCCACAGGCCATGTCTGACATATTGCCTTTATTATTTTTAAAACAAACCATTCTAAAAGAATTAAAGGCCCAAAGCATCCTCAAGGATTGCAGTCTTCTTGAAGCTCTGGCCCATTTAAAAACCGCCCATGCTTTTCAAGAAAAGAAATTAAAAAAAGCTGTTACGATTATTCGGGGATTAAAACAAGCTTCTCCTTTCTCAGCGCTTGAAAAAATCGAAAAAGATATTGGCTTCCTTGATTTTTTGAAAAAGCGTGGCAACGAGGCCAATAAACTTGAAAAAGGCTCGGACGATCTTAAAGACTTAAAAGTGGCTGCCAAAAGCTTCGACAAGATTGAAGCTTTCCTTGCTCACGCCGAGCATATGTCAGCCATGAACAAAGAAATCAAAAATTTAAGCAAACATTTTCACGAGGCCATTAGTCTTAGTACGATCCACCGATCGAAAGGGCTCGAGTATCAGACAGTTTATGTGATTGGAGCAGTCGATGGGAGTATCCCCCATGATTTTGCATTGGACGCCTATCGAAATGGTGATTTTACCGCGCTTGAGGAGGAAAGAAGGCTATTTTACGTGGCAATGACTCGTGCCAAGGAAAAGCTGTTTATTTCTGTTCCGGAAAATAGACGAGGAAAAAAAGCTAATCGCTCAAGGTTTTTAGTTCCTTTAAATAAAAAGAAGAAGACCGATTCCTAATATATAGGAATGTGGTCTTCTTCTTTTTACTTTTTATTGATCATATTAGAAATTGTATTGAGGTCAAGCTGCTTCCCATCGTTAACGATGGACTTAACAATTTGATCTTCCATTTCTTTACTGACCGGCTTATTGGCAATTTGAGAAACTCTACGGATCACATTACGGACTGTTTTTTCATCTTTAAAATTGGCATTTTGTAATGAATTAGCTAACTCAAAGATATCCTTCATATTAACGCCCGTTTTCTTTTCAATGTTTTTAAAAAAACCATTATCCATGTTAAAAGATCACGCTCCTTCATAAACTACTTTATTGTATGAAGGAAGAGTAAATTGGTGAATTAAATTATAAGAAAAGCCTAAGCTCCCCATTTTACGAAAAAAGAGAAAGGGCTGGCCATTTTTTGGGGCCAACCCCATCCTGATGCAAGAACTAATTATTAATAAAAGCTTGCACCAACAATAATTAAAAGGATAAATAATACGACGATTAATACAAAAGTTGAACCGCCGCCATACCCTCCGCCGTAGCCGTAACCGCAGCCGCCATATCCAAACATAGACTGTCACCTCACTTCTGTAATCTCATTAATAACATATGAAATTACCTTATACTGTGTGTAGGCTCGACATCTATTTCAGTAAATTGGTTTAAAAATGAGTATTTTATCCCTTAGGTTTAAAAATTAGTGCGCCAATAAAGCCGAAAACAATCGCTGCTGAGATTCCTGAACTAGTTACTTGGAACATACCTGTCAATACACCTATCAGTCCATGTTTTTCTGCATCCTGTAATGCCCCATGAACTAAGGAATTACCAAAACTGGTAATTGGGATCGTTGCTCCTGCACCTGCAAAGTCAACTAATGGTTCATATAGTCCAAATCCATCCAATACTGCACCAATAACAACTAGCAAACTTAGAGTATGGCCTGGAGTTAGCTTTGCGACATCAAATAAGAGCTGCCCCACGACACAAATTAGCCCGCCAATTACAAATGCCCAAAAAAACATTGCTATCATAGAATCACCCCTTCTATCCATTCATTTCAATGGCTACGGCATGTGCAATACATGGGATCGACTCATTCTGCTGAAAGCTGAGCGGGGATAGTAATGCACCTGTTGCAACGACTAAAATCCGGTTATATGTACCCTTTTTCATTTGGTTCAATAGATGTCCATAAAGGGCCGTTGCAGAGCATCCCGCACCACTTCCTCCAGATTGAACCGGCTGATCATCCTTATACATTAACAGCCCACAATCCTGGAACTGTTTTCGTTCAAGTTGAAGACCGCTTTTGTTTAGTAGCTCAAACGCTGTGTCATGTCCAACCCTTCCCAGGTCTCCAGTAACAATTAGGTCATAGTATGAGGGGTCTAGCTGCAAATCACGGAAATGCGCTATAATCGTATCCACCGCAGCTGGTGCCATTGCACCACCCATATTAAACGGATCTGATAATCCCATATCGATGACCTTGCCAATCGTAGCTGAAGTGGTAACCGGATGGTTCTGCCCTGCTTCATTGGGTTCCAAAAGAGCCACTCCCGCACCCGTTATTGTCCATTGGGCAGTGGGCGGTTTTTGCCCGCCATACTCGGTTGGGTACCGAAACTGCTTCTCCACTGCCGCATTATGACTGGAGGCACCTGTAAGGACATAATTTGCTCCCTGATGATTAACAACAAATGAGGCTAACGCCAACCCCTCCATGGATGTAGAGCAGGCACCAAATAAACCAAAATAGGGAATCTGCATTGTTCTTGCCGCAAAGCTTGTTGGTGTTATTTGATTGATTAAATCCCCTGCAAATAGAAATTGTATTTGTTCCTTCTCAATCTTTCTTTTTTTTAATGCTGTTTTAATTGCCTCCTCTAATAATAAGCGATGAGCCTTTTCATAGGTTTCCTTCCCCATCCATAAATCTTCATATAATAAATCGAAATCCTCAGCCAAATTACCATTAGCTTCAAATGGTCCACCAGTAACCCCTGTAGAAGTAATCATTGGTCGATTTGCAAAAATCCAGGATTGATGCCCTTTTAACAATTACAATACCCCCCAAATCACCAGCAATGTTTTGACCAATGCAACAACAAAGGCCGAGAACACACCGAAGAGAATAACTGAACCTGCCAGTTTGAACATATTTCCTCCTACTCCTAAAACAAAACCTTCTGTGCGATGCTCGATCGCTGCTGATATTACAGCATTTCCAAAGCCTGTAACCGGTACAGCACTACCTGCACCAGCAAACTGGCCAAGACGGTCGTAGATTCCAAATCCAGTCATTAACATTGAAAGGAAGACCATCGTAGCCACTGTTGGATTTCCTACACTTTGTTCGGTAAAATCAAAAAAGTAAATATAAAAATAACTGATGGCTTGACCGATCACACAAATAATTCCGCCAACAAAAAATGCCTTAAGACAGTTCTTCAAAACAGGCCGTTTTATTTCATGCTTCTGCTGAAGTTGTTGATATTTGCGTTGCTGGGGCGTCATGTTTTTTTGCTTACTCGATGCCATCTGTATTCTTCCTTTCTTACTTTAAATCTTTTGTCATTTTAACAATTTCGTTAAAACGCTTTTCAGCCGTCTGATGTGTATAGTTACCGTTCTTCATTCGCTCATCTAGTCTGACTGTTTCCAAAAAAATCTTATAGTCGCTAGAGATTGTAAAATTTTCATCTGGATACCTTTTTTCCAGCATTTTGTTGATACCTTTCTCAATTTTTTTCATTTTAAAGCGATGTAGGTGCTTAACTTTATAAACAACGAGTGTATCTTTTTTCCCTTTTACAACGGACACATCATATAATTCTGGAAAGGCACTTACATCCTGCTCTATCTCTTTCACATAACTTTTATCTTTATTTTTTTCTGTTACAATCGGGCTAGGATTCGTTGTTTTCATAAGGGCTAATTGGCTATCCTTAACCTGTTGGGTTTGATTACAGGAGGACAGTATTAATAAACAAGTAAACAATATCCATCGGTGAATAGCTTTCATTTGATTCCCATCCCTTTGTTCCATTTTAATAAATCCTACAATATGTAGTTTTTTCGACATTGATGAAAATTATGAGTAGTAACTTTAAATTCATGTGGTGATGATAACAAAAAAACTGCCAATAAAATCTGGCAGTCCCTCTTACTTATTTTGAAGTTTTCTTCCCGCATCCGCAGCCTGTTCCTTTTTGCTTGATCGATTTTGATGGCTGATACAGGTAAGTCGATTGTGACTGTGTTGGTTGTGAATAATTTGATGTTTGAGTTCTCCTTTTCTTTTGACTCATTCTACTCTCTCCCTCGTTTGTCAATTTATTCGCTTTTGATAGTAGAATATGAACAACCTTTATGTCTTGTCTCAGCGGACAACACTATTTTCCAATAAAAAACTGAACAATTGACTCGATGATTGAGGCAAATCCGGCCACCGCTAAGATTAAAATAAACGGGAAGGAATGAACTGGGTAGAGAAGTGATATACATACAATCCCAGTGGAGATCCAAATTCCTGTACACCAGTAACAGCTAAGAAGTTCTCCAAAAAACTTTTTGATTCCCTGTTCCTTTGGAAGATAATAGATTTCCATTTCTCCATACTCATTTTCTTCTTTTATTTCCATAAAAAATGGGTTGCGAATAAATTCAGTTATTTTATCGAAAACAAGTAACCTTGTCAGCCTAAAGCTTGCCAGCGAAAGAAGAAGCAGTTGTAATATGGTTATTTTCATGCGGTAAATTTCCTTTCAAAGACCTGTTAAAAGCCTAATTTACTTAAAACAGGCTATTGTCCGTTACCCAAAACTGCTCTATGAAATATCTTAGTAGTGTAAGAAATATATCGGATTAAAGGAGGAAAAATAAATGGGTTGTGGAAATAATCATGATTTTCGTAATGGTAACTGTGTTTGTGAAGTCGTCCGTGCCATTAAAGATATCCAAGATAATGCTGTAATGGAAGACGAGTGCCCAGAGTGTTCTAGTTGTTTCGCTGAACCTCTAGGTTCATTGGTGTCGCCAGTAAGGAGAGATCCTGTCGATACTCGGGTTTTTGTGTTGAGTACTGCGGATGGTTCTCCATTCCATGCATTCTTTAGTAATGAAAACAATGCATGTGTATCTATCTACTTCCGTGTAGAAGATGTCTTTGATAACTGCTGTGCTACGCTTCGTGTATTAGTGCCAGGACGCCGCGAAGGCGGAACCTTCTGTCCAGTAAATTTAGTTTCTGGCGGAGATAAGTGCTGCATCAATCTTGATAAAGTTTGTCAAGTGGAAAGATTCCGCGCAAGCAACGACTGCATTACAGTTGACTTAAGCTGCTTCTGTGCAGTGCAATGTATTGCTGATGTAAACCTTGGAATTTGTAACTAAAATAAGTTATTAGCCAGTCGGTAAAACGGCTGGCTTTTTTGTTGTCATTCTAATTCTTAATGCCAATCATGATAATATTCTTGAGTGCTGTGACAGGCAATGTTTTAGTTGACTGATCTTGAAAGCGAATAGTACATTCCTGTCCATCATATTCAGTAAGATAACCTTGATAATTTTTTTCTTCAGTAGCAAAAACACATCGAGCAGGTGGAAGAACCCTTGGATAGTTGTGTAAATAATTTAAACGTTCCTCTATATTCATTTCTTTAAATGGCTTTACCCGATTAAAAGATGTAGGTTTTTTATCCTGTAAAGGCGTGGACGATGTCGGTGATTTCATCTGAACAGTTGATGGTGGATTTTCTAATTTATTGACTTCTTTGCTAGCCTTCTCTTGAATGACCTCCTTTTTTGCTAAGGAGACTTTCTTTGGACTTTCTCCCTCTTCTTTTGAGATTTCTTCCTCAAGTATCACTGCTTCCTGTCTAATTGTATATGTGTCCTGCATGTTCATTGCAGGAGTTCTTGCAAACGGCTGGTGTATATAAAGTAATGGCCCTTTGCTCATTTTTTCAGGCATGCATAGCACCTCCATTTACGTAACCCTTCACAATATATCTATGCTCGAAGCCCATACAGGTCACAGAAAAATTCAATCAATCAAGAGATTTTTTGCATAGAAAAAACCCGTAACAGGTACGGGTCTTCATTCTTAAAGGATGTGAAATCCAGAGTCAACGTGTATATTTTCGCCGGTAATACCTCTTGAAAGTTCACTGAATAGGAATAGCGCGGTATCGCCCACTTCTTCAGGCGTTGTAGCTCTCCGTAATGGCGCTCTTTCTTCCACGACTTTTGTAATGGCGTTAAAGTCACCAACACCTTTTGCAGATAACGTCCGAATAGGACCTGCAGAAATCGAGTTAACTCGAATTCCTTCTTTGCCAAGGTCTGCCGCTAAATAACGAACACTTGCATCAAGCGAAGCCTTAGCTACACCCATGACATTATAATTTGGCAGAGCACGCTCACCGCCTAGGTAGGTCAAGGTGACAATGCTTCCTCCATCCGTCATCAACCCTCTTGCTTCTTTGGCCACAGCCGTTAGTGAATACGAACTGATATTATGTGCAAGCAAGAAACCTTCTCTTGTTGTGTTCATATATTCACCTTTTAGCTCTTCTTTATTGGCAAAAGCAATACAGTGAGCCACACCATGAATGGTTCCGACCGTTTCTTTAATTTCAGTAAAACACTTTGCAACTTCCTCGTCACTTGTCACATCACATGGTAACACAAGAGTACCTTCTGCCTGTAACGATTCAGCCAATTCACGAACACTGCTTTCTAATCTCTCACCCGCATAGGTAAAAATTAATCTTGCACCTGCATTGTTTAGTGAACGGGCAATTCCCCATGCAATACTGCGTTTATTAGCAACACCCATTACTACATATGTTTTTCCAGTTAAAGAAAGATTCATATTAAAAATGTCCTCCTACGATTACACGAGTTATTAGTACTTGGTACTAATTTTACACTAAAATACGATAAATGAAAAGTCAACATCTAATACTATTTAATAATTATCTTTAGCAGGTCTCACAAAATTCCAATTCTCTTTTTAGTTCATCAACATACTCCTTCGAGCCAGTAACAATTAACCGATCATTTATTTTCAACTCTGTATCACCATGGGGGATGATGGAATCCATGCCTCGAAAAATCCGGACAAAGATAATATCCCCAGTAAAAGGGAACCTCCGCAAAGACATTCCATCAAATTGTTCATTCATCATGACAATTTCATAAAGTCCCGTATCCTGATTCGTAAGGATATTCATTACAGTAGGAGATTCAATTAATGCCCGAAGCAGCACTTTCGTTGACATAAATGCTGAAAAGACTTCAATATTATTTTCTCGTAAGATTTCCTCTAAATCAGGACTTTCAATTCGTGCAATAACCCTAGATACTGCTTTCTTCTTTGACGCGAGCGACAACGCAGCATTTACCTTCTCGTCCCCTGTAGAAATCACAACAATCTCTGACTGAAAGATGTTATTTTTCTCTAGTGTCCCAAGCGAGTAATCAGGAATTTCTACTATTTCAAAAAGAGAAGTGGCAATATGCTTTTCAGATTTCTCCATATGGGTATGGTAAACGACCGGATTGTAGAGGCCAGATTTTAATTCTCGTGAAACAGGGAGTGTCATTTGATTGGCACCTAAAAATGCAACACTTACTTTTTTAATAGTTACCACTTCTTTAGGAAATAACTTTTTAAAGACAATCGGTGTAAAAATAGAGGTGATAACTGCAACTAAGATTAATGTTCCACTCATCTCCGTAGTTATAATTTCTAATCTTTCACCAATCGTTGCCGCCGCAATCACTAATGATAGAGTAGATGTAAGTAAAAATCCTGAGGCAAGGACAGTTTTTAAATCATACCAAATTTTTAATAAATAAACTGGTACAAGTTTTG
Source organism: Neobacillus drentensis (assembly GCF_036962125.1). Classification (GTDB taxonomy): domain Bacteria; phylum Bacillota; class Bacilli; order Bacillales; family Cytobacillaceae; genus Neobacillus; species Neobacillus drentensis_B. The sequence goes on along the minus strand of NZ_JBALOA010000021.1, from coordinate 102,189 downwards.
AAAAGAGCAGCCCTACTAATAAAAGCGGTATTAATAACAACAGTTTTTTTTCATTTAAGAGTGATCCAATATCAAGATTTACTCCGACCATCACAAAGAAGATGGGAATTAAAAATCCGTATCCAAACGAATCTAATTTATGAATCAGCTCTTGGTTCGGTGCTAATAGTGACACAAGGACCCCTGCAAGAAACGCACCTAAGATATTTTCAGCACCTACTGTTTCGGACAAGCCAACCAAGACAATAATGAGTGTAAAAACAGCCCTCGTTCCAATTTGGACTGTCCCCGTGGACAGTGATTCAATAAAGGTACGATTCTTAAACCTTTTGCCAAGAAAATAAAGAGCAATACCTGCTGCAAACAAAATTAATAACAGCCATGTGTTTCCATGGCCAGATTCATTTAATGAGACAAAAACCGCGAGTAAAATCATTGTTACTAAATCTGCTATAACTGCCACTAATAGGATAATTTGACCAATAACTGTTTTCATCAAGTGGGCCTCTTTCAAGGTAGGAACAACCACTCCCAATGAAATCGTTGAGATGATTAGTGTCATTAAAAAGGCGTTATCAATAAAACCTGCTATAACAAATAGAAAAGATAAGCCAAGTGAGAAGATGAAAATGCCTGCAAAGATTAGTGACGCAATGACAAATGAATTGGGTTCCTTTTTACCATTGGGTAGAACCCTGCGCTGATTCCGTCCGGAAAAGGCTGTAAAATCAATTTCAAGACCGCTTAAAAACATTAGAAAAATAAACCCTAGTGTCGATAAGGTTGAGAGCCAAATATCTCCATGAACCACATCGAAGCCGCTTTTTCCTATCACAAGTCCCATAATAATTTCAGCCACAACCACAGGAATATAATTCATCTTAAACCGATGTAAAAGAATCGGTGTCAAAAAGGCAGTCGTCACAACGATGAGTAAAGAAATGACCGAAACCTGCTGCTCCATTCTTATTTGCTCCTTTCCAAAAGTAAGATAGCGGGGAAAACTTTTTATAAAAACAAACATGATAACAAAAAATAGCTTAAATAAGGGAGTTGATTCAATGAAAATTGATATTATTGGCGATATCCATGGGTGTTTTCAAGAACTAAAAGAACTTACTCTAAAACTCGGTTATAGCTGGGAGAATGGATTACCTAAACATGATGAAAGAATGCTGGGTTTTCTTGGTGATTTAACAGACCGTGGACCTGCTTCTCTTAATATAATCGATATTGTCTGGCAGTTAGTTATTAAAGAAAAAAGGGCCTATTACACACCAGGAAATCATTGTAATAAGTTATACCGCTTCTTCCTTGGCAACAAGGTCCAAATATCACATGGGCTCGAAACAACCGTTGCCGAGTATGAATCATTATATAAAAAAGAGCAGCAAACCATTCGAACAAAATTTATGGAGCTATATGAAAAGGCTCCACTTTATTTACTTTTAGACAACAAAAAGCTAGTGATCGCCCATGCAGGCATTAAACAGGAATTTATCGGTCAATCTCATGGAAAAGTGAAAGAGTTCGTCTTATACGGAGACATTACAGGCAAAAAGCACCCTGACGGTTCTCCGATTCGAGGGGATTGGGCAAAAGAGTACCATGGTGAAGCGTGTATTGTTTACGGACATACCCCTGTAAAGGAGCCAAGGTTGATTAATCATACTTATAATATTGATACGGGTGCCGTTTTTGGCGGAAAACTAACAGCATTAAGATACCCTGAAATGGAATTAGTCTCGGTTAAATCTACTATGCCATATATTGAGGAAAAATTTAAACAATTTGATTAACAGTGGTCATCATAAAAATAAGGAAAATGACGTATGCCAATTCATACGTCATTTCTTATCTCATCTATTAATAAATCCCCCATATCTTTCGGCAGAGGTGCAGAAAACTCCATTTCTTTTTTATGGAATGGGTGCATAAATTTTATTTTTTTACAATGGAGTGCCTGCCGGTCTATGAATGTTAAATCTCCTCCATAAAGATCGTCACCAAGCAAAGGATGCTTTAAATAGGACATATGGACTCTAATTTGATGAGTTCGTCCCGTATCAAGCGACAGCTCCACATACGTAAATGCAGGATGTTTCTCAAGAACGCGATAATGAGTGCAGGCATACTGGCCATCCTCACGAACTTCTCTTTCAATTATACTGTCCTCTTTACGGCCGATCGGAGCTTTTATTGTACCTTGATCAGGAGACAATACACCCTCAGCAAAGGCTACATAGGTCCTCTTCACGTCACCACTACGCTGCATCAGACTAAACAAATGATGAACATGTCGATGTTTTGCAATGAGAACTATCCCAGATGTATCTCTGTCAAGCCTAGTAACAATATGCGAAGTTGCTCTTAAACCAAAGCGTTGATAATAACCAACTAACGCATTAGCCAAACTGCCAACAGGATGTTCCCGTGACGGAATCGTATTCATACCTGCTGGCTTATTTACAACCAGCAGAAACTCATCTTCATAAAGAATAGATAACGGAATTTCCTCACCTAAAAGCCCCTCGCCAGGACTTTCAATTGGGAATATAACCGTTAATTCATCATTGGCTGCCAACCGATACCGAACGTTTACTTCTTCTCCATTTACTAAGATACAACCGCCTTTAAACTTAATATCGGTTAAGGCAGTCCGCGAAATATCTTCCTTTTTTAAAAATTCCCTCACAAGATTTCCATGATCACTATCACCAATAACCCACTTCATTTGAAAACGCGAAGTCATCTATGCAGCCTGCACTTTAATCTGAAATAAAGGAATCATGTACTCTTTTCCAAAAGGGAAAGGGCCGAAAGCGGGCAAAGCGGATTTTTTCTTCTGGCACCCTAAATTGAATCGATTTTACATCCTTGTGAAGCAGTGTCAAATGATCGATGGTAACCTGAAAATCTGAGCGATTGACTGGTTTAAGCATACATGTATGGTGTGCAGGAAGTATTAATGGCGAGCCTACAGTTCTAAATACTTTGTTATTGATCGATGCCATTTCTGCAACCTGAAGGGCAGAAATCGAAGGGTGTATTATCGCCCCGCCCAGGGCTTTATTATAGGCGGTACTGCCTGAAGGAGTTGAAACACATAAGCCGTCCCCGCGGAACCGTTCAAAATGCTGACCACGGATTTCCACATCCATAACAAGCGTACCTTCAACACTTTTTACAGTTGATTCATTTAAGGCGAGGTACCTGGATTCCTTCCCTGCATGGGAATAGCGGATGATAACCTCTAGTAGAGGGTATTCTACGACCTGATAAGGTGTCTTCGCAATCGCAATCACTAGTTTTTCAATTTCATCTGGAATCCAATCCGCATAAAAACCAAGATGACCTGTATGAATCCCAACAAATGCAGTTTTATCCAAACGGCTGCTATACCGATGAAATGCATATAGGAGCGTACCGTCACCACCTATGGATACAACGATATCTGGCTGGTCCTCATCATATATCAGCTCAAAATCAAGTAAATACGTCCTCATCTTATGCATGAGAATATTTGACTTTTGATCTCCTTTTGATGTAATTGCAAATTTCATAATAGGTTTGCTCCTTATACTGAATGGCTTTGGAAATGGGGACTTATTATTTAATTCTTTTCTTCTTGTTTCAATTCTTTCTTTTGTGTAAAAAATGCTTGAGCATCTTGTATTTCACCGCGAATCAGAGACATTTCTTCATCTAGACGGAACGCTGCTTCCGCTGCTCTTTGCAGACGCATTTGAATATCACTCGGAAAAACCCCTTTGTATTTATAGCTCAAGGTATGTTCAATCGTCGCCCAAAAATTCATTGCAAGTGTTCGTATTTGAATTTCCGCTAAGATTTTCTTTTCACCATGGATGGTTTGAACTGGATAGCGAATGACAATATGATAGGAGCGATACCCACTCATTTTTTTATGTGAGATATAGTCTCTATCCTCAACAATTTCAAAATCATTACGGTTTCGTAATAAATCGACAACTGTATGAATGTCATCAACAAATTGACACATAATTCGCATACCTGCAATATCCTGCATCTCTTCTTCCAATCTCTCAAGTGGTATTCCTTTTTGATTCGCCTTATCTAGAATACTAGCAATTGGTTTCACTCTGCCTGTTACAAATTCAATCGGTGAATGAGTAGCATCAAGCTCGAATTGACCTCTCATCCCCTTTAGTTTAACTTTTAACTCTGAAACAGCTTGCTTATATGGGGCTAGAAATTGGTCCCAATGCTTCATGATTTCACCTCAAAACATATGTACTAAAAAATACTTTCCACTTTCGAAACCAATTTTTCCCCATAATTACTGTTATCTTTGATATTGGTTAAAACAAAATCAAATTCATCATGGAAATTTAATAATTCCTTCTTCTCATCGTTAAAGGTAACCCATATTGGTAATTTTTCTTCCTGTGCTGTTTTTAATAGAGGCCAGATTTGTTCAGGTAAAACGATATATGTATAATCATCTTTATCTTCCATTAAGTAAATGAAAGAGCAATGATCAGAATCTACAAGAATCTGTTCTCCAGGAACCAATGTATTAATGGTCTCATTTGTTTGTAACATTAGTTTATCTTCAGTTATGTATCCTTCATGAATTGTAATCTTATTTTTCATCTCTTTACCTCCATTATCCACCTACCTATTTTAGCATAATTCATCCATTTCTCCCAAGATTGATGTTTACGTTAGAAATGAGATAATAAGGATATTTCCCTTTTGAAAGGATTGATGACGTTTTGACGCAAAATATTGAGATTGAATTTAAAAATATGTTAACAAAAAGTGAATATGAAAATCTCCTTAAGGTTTTTAAGATAGAGGAACATCAGATTTTCAAGCAAGTAAACCATTATTTTGACACACCGGATTTTGCTCTTAAGAATCAAGAGTCTGCCCTTCGAATTCGTAAAAAAGATGGATATTACGAGATGACTTTAAAACAGCCGGCTCCCATTGGTCTATTAGAGACGAATCAGCATATCAGTGAAAATGAAGCCCAGATGGCAATTGAATTCGGCAAACTTCCACCGGGCATCATCCTAAATCTTATTGAAGAATCCAAGATTATTTATTCAACCATAGAATATTTTGGTTCGTTAACTACGAAGCGAGTAGAATTTTTATATCAGAACGGACTACTTGTATTCGACCATAGTATTTATCTCAATACTGAAGATTATGAATTAGAGTACGAGGCCCAGAACTATCAGGACGGGGAGAAAGTATTTTTAGAAATTCTTAGACAATGTAATATTCCCCAGCGAGGAACAAAAAACAAAATCCTTCGCTTCTACAATCGAAAGTACGAACAAACTAAATGAAAATTAAACTTATTAGTACGATCCAATGCATGTATGATTTCACTTAGATCTTTTTCTAAACGGCATTTCATGTGCTTTTTCTAGTAAGAATAACTCAATTGGATACATTATTAAGGTGGTCGAGTGACAAATTTACATTTTCAAGGCAATTCATTTGAGATATGAAATGGGCATTGATAAAATAAATTTACATAATACATTAAGGGAGTTGGCAACATGATAGAGAGAAAGCTTTCACCATTTGAATCAATTGGTGAAGATAGATTACACCGTCTTGTGGACACTTTTTATGGCCTTGTTGCACAACATCCTGATCTTGCCCCCATATTCCCAAATCAATTTAAAGAGATTGCTCGCAAGCAAAAGCAATTCTTAACTCAATATTTAGGCGGTCCGCACGTTTATACTGAAGAACATGGCCATCCGATGATGCGCGCACGCCATTTGCCATTTCCTGTTACACCTACGCGTGCCAAAGCATGGCTATCCTGTATGTCACAAGCAATGGACATAATTGGCTTAGAGGGTCCTATTAGAGACGAATTTTATGCTCGACTTCATCTCACTGCCGAGCATATGATTAACACTCCTGACACTGGCGGAATCACAGGTGAAGAAGGTGAATAGTTCGAAGTCTTTCAGCTCCAACCAGCATTGTGGCGGCAATGATAAAAAGCCGATTGAGATTTATATGTTTATTGACCCTTTGTGCCCTGAATGTTGGGCATTAGAGCCGATTTTAAAAAAGCTTCAAATCGAATATGGCCGATATTTTTCTATTAAGCATATTTTAAGCGGTCGATTAGCCGATTTAAATTTAAGCAAGAAAAAGAATTTTGAGTCTCTCGCTCAAGTGTGGGAGAAAACAGCAAGCAGGTCAGGAATGTCATGTGATGGAAGTCTGTGGCTGGAAAACCCAGTCGATTCTCCCTACACCGTCTCTATAGCTCTTAAGGCAGCTGAATTACAAGGGAAACGCGCGGGCCTTCGTTTTCTGCGGCGAATCCAGGAGGGATTGTTTTTAGAAAAACTAAATGTATCTAATCTTGAAGTGTTAAAGGAATGCGCTCGGAGTTTAGGCTTGGATGTAGAGGAATTCATGTATGATATTCATTCTGAAAGCGCAGCTAAAGCCTTTCAATGTGATTTGAAAATTACTTCTGAAATGGATGTACAAGAGATTCCAACCTTAGTATTTTTTAATGAAAATGTCGAGGATGAAGGAATAAAGATTACTGGTTCTTACCCATATGAGGTATATGTCCAAATCTTAGAGGAAATGCTTTCTGAAAAGCCAATCCAATCTCCCCCGCCTCCATTAGAATCATTTATGAAGTTTTTTAAATTTTGTGCCTCAAAAGAAATAGCAGTTGTTTATAATATGTCTATTTCACAAATTGAACGAGAAATGAAAAAACTACTATTAAAGCAAGTGGTGGAACAGATTCCCGCTAAATATGGAACCTTTTGGAGATATATCGAGGAGTAGAAAAATGCCGGAAGATAAAACGGCATTTTTTTATTTTAAGTAAGAAAGTATAAGTTTATGAAATTAGGTTTACCGACAGGGCGCTAGCGTTTTTTTTTATAAAGTAAAAGTGCCTTGCAGTTTTTACGCTGCAAGGCACTTTTCTATTATACGAACAAAGGGGATGGGAGAAATTTTTCACGGTTCAAACAAAGGGGTATATGTTTGTTGTGATCAACTTCACGTATATAATATATCATGCTTTTTCTGAACGTGACAATAAGTATGTGCGTTGTTTCACATAATTGTCAAATTATCATAAATCCACAAAATAGACAATAGATATAGTAGTACCAAGAATGAAATTCCAGTAAAGAGGATGGCACAATGAGAAAATTTCCAATAACGATTATGGTTGTATTCATTTTGATTGCTTTTTTTCTACAAATTCTTGCCCTTCTAAAGGTCTTCCCTTTTGTACTTAGTGCACCTATTATGTTTGTTTCCATTTTTACCTTCATTTATTATCTTAATGACAGAAAACGGTTTAGAGGATTTTAAAAGGGATGGCTGCCAAAAGGCACCATCCCCTTTTTATTATGCTTTTGTTAACAATTGCTCTAGTTCATTAAGTTTCTCTTCAAATACCTTACAAGCATTTTTAATTGGCTCTGCACTAGTCATATCTACTCCCGCTTTTTTCAGTACTTCAATTGGATAATCCGAGCTTCCAGAACTTAAGAAGTCAATATACCTTTTTACTGCTGGCTCACCTTCTTCTAAAATCTGCTTGCTTAATGCTGTTGCTGCACTAAAACCAGTTGCATATTGGTAAACATAATAATTGTAATAAAAATGCGGAATTCTCGCCCATTCTAAACCGATTTCCTCATCAATCACAATATCTTCTTCACCAAAATACTTCTTATTTAATGCATAGTAACTCTCTGTCAGTGCATCTGCTGTTAATGCCTCGTTATTTTGCACTTTTTGATGGATCATATGTTCAAACTCTGCAAACATGGTTTGACGGAACACAGTACCTCTAAATCCTTCTAAATAATGATTGAGTAGGTAAATTCGTTTTTGTTCATCATCGATCGTTTTTAATAAATAATCATTAAGAAGAGCCTCATTACATGTCGATGCCACTTCTGCAACGAATATAGAATAATTACCATATGGATATGGTTGTGATTTCCGAGTATAGTAACTATGGACGGAATGACCGAATTCATGTGCAAGAGTAAATAAATTATTTACATTATCCTGCCAATTCATCAAAATATACGGGTGGGTCCCATATGCTCCCGAGGAGTAAGCCCCACTCCGCTTTCCCTTATTTTCATGGACATCGACCCAGCGGTTTTCAAAGCCCTCGGTTAATATTTTCGAATATTCCTCACCTAATGGAGCTAATCCTTTAATGACTATATCCTTTGCCTCTTCATATTTGATCTCCATTTTTACATCTTTCACAAGTGGCGTAAATAAGTCATACATATGAAGTTCATCAAGCCCAAGAACCTTTTTACGAAGCTTGATATAGCGATGTAATAAATGAAGATTATCTGTGACTGCGTTTACCAGATTATCATAGACACTCTCAGGTATATTGTTCGCTGAAAGGGCTGCATGCCTAGCAGATTCATACTTTCTTACCCGCGCATTAAAATTATCCTTTTTCACATTTCCACTTAAGGTACTTGCAAATGTATTTTTGAAATCACCATAGGTTTTGTAAACTGCTTTAAAGGCATCTCTTCTTACCCGTGGGTCTGTGCTCTCTAAAAAGCGAATATAACGACCATGAGTAATTTCCACTTCTTCCCCGTTTTCATCTTTAATGGATGGAAATTCAAGGTCGGCATTATTCAGCATCCCAAATGTATTGCTAGATGCATCCATCACTTCACTGGCTTCTGCTAGTAATGCTTCTTGCTCCGCTGAAAGGACATGGGGTCTTTGCAGATTTATTTCAGCCAATGCATGCTCATAAAGTTTTAAGTCTGGTTTTTCATTTAAATAATTTGTCACTTGCTTTTCATCTAAGGAAAGAATTTCAGGGACAATAAAGGCTAATTGGCTGGCAGCTTGTGAATATAGATTTTTCATTCTGTCATCCAAGCCTTGATAAAAGGAGTTTGTCGTGTCTTGGTCATAACGCATATGAGAGTATGTATAAAGCTTTCCAATTCGTTCTAACAGCTTGTCTTGGAACTGAAGCGCTTTATAAAGAGTCTCAGCACTCTCACCTAATTTTCCTTCAAACTCTTTAATTCCTGGAATTTGACTTTTTACATCTTGAAATTCCTTTTCCCATTCCTGGTCATTCGAAAAGATATCTTCTAATTTCCAAGTATCCTGTTCAGGAATTTCATTTCTTGCTGGCAGTGATTTAACAGCAGTTTCATTTGCCATCCTTCATCCTCCATTCTTTAATTGCGCTATAAAAAAATAGTATCATTACTTTATATTCTCCTTATCCTTCCAATTTCCTTTTAGCAATTGTCAGAAAGGATACTATTTACACCTCTATATAGTATGCCCTTCTATTTGTTTTCATTTATCATATCGACAGGATTGGCTGATATTTTTGATAAAATAAAACCTTAGCTTCCTCTATTTCCCGATTTGATTTAGGAATAATTATTTTCCGTTTCAATTGATAGGTTGTTTCCCTCTTTCTGGTGATAATACCCAATTGTTCTAATTGAAAAAGGTACTCGAGAATGGCTACTACCGGATTTGACCGTTCAAGCTGCGGTAACGTTCTGTACATGATTTCTTTTCTAGCAATCCTCTTTTTTAAAAAGAAATTTATATCTTCAAGTGTAATAAAATCATTGGGGTTTTTAGAAGATATAATATCGAGATAGAAATACAATTGCCAAATAAGCGGTGAGGTTTGAAAGTATAGAGTATGAGGAACTGGAAGACCAATTTCTGGCGGCAATAGAAAGAGATTAAGGTGGCTGTTATAAATTTCATTTAGAAAAGACTTATGCTGTCGACTCGGATGAATGGTCCAATTTAGTTTAATTTTATCAATTTCCCTATTCCAGCTCGAAAAATCAATGGGATGGTTTATTTGTGGTTCCAATAAATCATTCAAACCGATATTCTTGATTTGGTAAAGTGAATGATGAGCGAAAGCGTTTTTTATGGAGAAAGGGATAATTGATTCAACGATCTGAAATTGATGTATTTCGGGGCAATATGATGGTATAAATAATTTCCCAGAGGATGTTGTTCGTAAAAATAAATATTGAAAATTTGACAAAGACACGCAATTTTTCCTTTTAAAGTGTATTTGGCTGCTAGATAGTATCCATATGGGAATGTAACCATTCTGAAGATATGAATTTGTTCGCTTGATAAAAATACTTTCTGATATAGTTGAACATTGATATTCTAACGCATATTTCCTTCCATTAAATTGAAACATAATATCTGGTCGCTGCTGAATTTCTTTATCATAATATTCTAAAACAGAAGGAATCTTTTGCTTCAATAGCCATTGATAGAGTTGTCGTTTACCCTCCATGTGGTATATTGATTCATTTTCAAAAAAGTCACGGCATACTCCACCTTGCTTATGCGCAAAATGGAATATTCGCTGATCTCCTAATTTGAGCAAAACGCTTTCCCCACAAACAGGGCAAAAAAATTCTTCTTTACAACGAAGATTTAAAAGGGTGTCCTTTTGGTAATCAAGTCCGAGACAGATACGGTTACCCATTTTGGTTATTGCAGTTAACAATGTTTCTCTCCTCCTTTCTTATGATAATTCGTCATAATCTGCATGAATACCTTTAACCCAATAAAAAAACCCGCCCATTTCGACGAGTTTTTAGCTTTTTTTTAGAGTAACGGTGAAAGTAATCTTGCAGTCGATTCTAGTACCTTAAACCCAAGGTGCCGCTGGTGGAATGTATCTTTTTCTAACTGTTTGGAAAAATCAAGGTCATTTAAATATTCCTCCACCAGCTTTTGAGTACTTTTTGTTCGGAATAAGAAAGCATTAACTTCGAAATTTAAATGGAAACTTCTCATATCCATGTTGGAAGTTCCTATTGAAGCGAGTTCATGGTCGACAATGACAATCTTACTATGCATAAAACCTCGTTGATATTCATACACCTTAACTCCTGCCTCTAAGAGCTCTGGAAAATATGACCTCGATGCATGAAAGACAATCCGTTTATCAGGCTTGTTAGGGACTAGTAGTCGTACGTCTATTCCACTAAGGGCAGCAACTTTGATCGCAGAAAAAATATCTTCATCCGGAATAAAATAGGGGGAGGCAATCCAAACAGATTTTTCCGCACTTGCAATCATTGAAAAAAATATGTTTTTGATTACACTCCATTCATTATCCGGTCCTCCTGCAATGAGCTGGACCCCACCATGACTTTCATCATCGATTTGTGGTGATAAATATTCAGCCGTTAAGAAGCTGTGATTCGTCATATAATACCAATCTTGTAAAAAAATTAGCTGCAAAGTTCTGACAGCCTCTCCACGGAGCATTAAATGGGTATCTCGCCAAAATCCGATATTTTTGTTTCTCCCCAGATATTCGTCTCCAATATTGAGTCCGCCAACAAATCCGATATTTCCATCGATGATGATCATTTTTCGGTGATTACGAAAATTAAATTTATTATTTAAAAAAGGGAGTTTTACCGGCCCAAACGTGACCATTTCAATCCCTTCATTTCTCAGCTCGTTAATATATGATTTTGAAAGCTGCCAGGAACCCACTGCATCATATAAAAAACGAATCTTTACCCCTTGATGGGCTTTTTCAATAAGAATACTTTTTATTTCCTGCCCAATTTGGTCATGGCGAACAATATAATATTCAAGATGAATATGATGCCGAGCTCTCTTCAATTGCTCAATAATATGATCAAAAGTTTCCTCGCCATTCGTTAATATTCTTGTTGCGGTATCGAAGGATATTGGACTGTTTCCTAGTTTTTGAGCCAGATTAAATAACTTACCTTGATGTTCCCCCATTAAACTAAGCTTTTCTTCATTTCTAGGGTCTTCCTCCCCTTCGACTGTTAAAAAAGCTTGTTTATCAAGGAAATATTTTTTTCTAAACATCTTTTCTTTACGATAATTCCTTCCGAAAAGAAGGTAAAAAATAAACCCGACTAGTGGAAAGCTCCCTAATACAACTAACCAAGTAATAGTTTGAGTTGGGTGACGGTTCTCAAAAAATATCACGAAGCCAATAAAAATAACTGAGAGTGTAACTAAAACACTCAAAAAGCCAAAAATCCCACTAGCTAATTGATCCTTAAAGAAAAACCATAGGACGGCTAGTACTGACATAAATATAAGAACCCTTACTGTGTTTTTCAGTTTTCTCACCTGCCGATTTTTCTCTACAATAATTAATGCTAAAAATACCGATTTCAACAATGAAATCGGTACAGTTATTAGCGAAAATGTTTTCGTAATTCCGCAAAAACATTAGCAGAAATTATTTCTTTTCCATATTCTTGAATACGGTGAATGGTAAGTTGGGTCTCAAAACCATATTCAAGTAAAATACTTAAGATGTCATCGATTTCATCTTCCTCAAATAATTCTTCAGGAAATTCAGTAAATAGATAGTACTTCCCATCAAAGTGGTAAAGTTTAGTTACTAAATCATCTAATCCTAAACGATTTGATAAGCTAATAACATCTTCAAAATCCTTAAAACCAATCAGGAATTCTAATGTCTCTTCCTCAAGAACAATCTCTTCCTCATCAGTATGATTGGAATTGAAATGATGGTCTAGAATCTCCTCGATTTTATCATCAACAGGAAACTCTTTTAATTTCTCATTTGGAATGGGGAGTTCAAACTTTTGTCCATCTTTTGATAGATGTGCTCTTGTTACAAGTATTTCTAATCCTTTATCAAGTGCTTGCACCTGAATCCAAAGAGGACCTTCAATAACAAACTCTTCCTCATCATGAACTTCTTCCATCATTTCCCAAAAAAGTTCTTCGCTGCGTTCTCGATTGTACCAAATTTCTTCCCGGTCAAAGCCTCTTTCTTCTATATCACCATATGAAATGTAGAATTTTACTGTGTTTTCATTTATGCGTTCAATCTCCATTAAAAACATCTCCCTTCCGTTTTCCAGATTGAAGGGACAAAATACCCCCAAGCAGATACTGCTATAGCATTTACTTAAATCCAAAAGAACTTTCATCGGGCGAGAAAGTAAATACTCGTGTACTTTTATTTTATGACAAAAGTACTAATAAGGGAAATAAAAAAGGCTAAAAACCAAAAAACCGTGATAATGCCTATTTTTTCAGCGTATGGATATGCAATTTATTGTAGCAAAGTAAAACAGAAACTACAAATAATAATAATTATTCTTTATATACAAAAAAAGACCTCCAAAATGAAGGCCATTTAATTTAATTTACCATTCTTTGCGCTTCCCGCAGCTGGAACGTTCTAACTCTTCTAGGTAGGAACCGTCTAATTTCATCCTCATTATACCCAACCTGTAATCGTTTTTCATCAATGATTATTGGACGGCGTAAAAGGCCTGGATTTTCCTTAATTAGACCAAATAAGTCTTGGAGCGGCATTGCATCAAGGTTTACGTCTAATTTCTGAAATGTCTTTGATCTTGTAGAGATAATTTCATCAGTACCATCCTCAGTCATCCGAAGAATTTCTTTAATCTCTTCCATGGTTAATGGTTCTGAGAAAATATTTCTCTCAGTGTATGGAATTTCATGTTCTTCTAACCATGATTTTGCTTTTCTGCATGATGTACAACTTGGTGAAGTGTATAGTGTTACCATCCGATCTTCACACTCCTTTTTTATTTGAGACGAATATTTGAATCCAGTATATTGAATGAATAAAACAATTTGATAATGGTTAGGTCGTATCAATATCAATAATAATTATAAATAAGTAATTTATATCATTAATTATACACCACTGTTTCTTAAAAAGGTATCCTTTTTTCCAAAAAATATTATCAGACCAATTCATTCATTTAATTTTCTATTCTATTATATTAGACGAATAATTACCCCAAAAGTTTCATATTTTTTTATTATTTCAACTTGAATTTTCCTAATCCAAATATCTGACCAATAAAATGTTCGTTAACTGAGTCAACTAAATGAGGGTCTAAATTGAAAATATTTGCCTTTAACTACTATTAAAATCACATTAACAAAAATACCTATTCTCAATTATAATCCAGAGATGAAAACGCATTCATTTTTTTAGAAAACTTATCATAGTTGATTAATTTCCTCTTTAAATCATCGGTAAGTTCTTTTACAATAAAGAAGTGGATATTTTAAACTTGCATTCCAAATATTCTAAGCATCTATTAATGAGAGGAGTATAACAATGGGAGCATACATAATGGATTTAACTATTGTTGCGTTATTAATTGTAGGAATCACAGCCTTAATGGGTGTTATCACAAACAGTTTCGGTGAAAAGGTGTTCGGTGGTAAGAATCGAAGTGAATTTGTTGATGAAAGTGCCAAATATCAGACTGGATGGAAAGCAGTCGGTGGGAAACGCAAATAATTAAAAAAGTGAGAAACAATACACAAAGTTTTGTGCCTATAATTCATAAAAAAAAACGATCTCAAAGCGAGATCGTTTTTTTGATTATCTAGGTTAAGCTTTAAATTGCTTGAATTCTCTCTCCGAACATAAAACAAAATGACCTGGATTTACTTCTCTAAATTCCACTGGTTCATTAGGCTCATAGTTATGAGAAGCTGGATCATAGGACTTCCGCTTCCTTGTCCTTTCACTAATTGGATCCGGAGAAGGAATCGCTGATAAAAGTGATTGCGTATACGGATGTAGTGGATTTCTGTACAGCTCATCTGATGGTGCAAGTTCAACCATTTTTCCAAAGTACATAACGCCGATCCGATCACTAATGTATTTAACCATTGAAAGGTCATGGGCGATGAATAAATAGGTTAAGCTTTTTTCTTTTTGCAGTTTTCTCATTAAGTTTACTACTTGGGCTTGGATAGAAACATCCAATGCTGAAATCGGTTCATCAGCAATGATGAATTCAGGTTGGACAGCTAAAGCACGTGCAATACCGATTCGCTGACGCTGACCACCACTAAATTCATGGGGATATCGGTTTGCATGCTCTCTATTTAAACCAACAGTTTCTAGAAGTTCATAAACTTGCTCCATTCGATCCTGCTTAGACTTTGCCAAACCATGAATATCAATTCCCTCAGCAATAACATCTGCAATTTTTAATCTTGGATTTAAAGAGGCATAAGGATCTTGGAAGATCATTTGCATTTTCCGATTAAATTCTTTTAATTGCTTCTTTGATTTTTTACCATGAACATTAACACCATCGTAAACTACTTCTCCGCCAGTTGCATCATACAGGCGGATAATCGTGCGTCCGGTTGTAGATTTTCCGCATCCAGACTCACCTACTAATCCCATTACTTCACCTTTATAAATATCGAAAGAAACATTATCAACTGCTTTTACTTCATTGGCCTTACCTTCATTAAAATACTGCTTTAAATTCTTAATCTCTAGTAATTTTTCTCTTTGAGCCATTTATTTTCCCTCCTTTGTTTCAGGGAATTGAGCACGACTTCCATTTCCTGCTGACATTACACCTGCATTACTTGCAAATTGACTCTGGCGTCTTTGTACAGCAGCCGGTGGCTCAACTTTTGGTGCATCAGGGTGCAGCAGCCATGTTGCTGCATAATGTGTATCAGACACTTTAAAGAATGGCGGTTCTTGCTCTAAATCTATCTTCATAACAAATGGGTTACGTGGTGCAAACGCATCACCTTTTGGCGGATCTAATAAATCAGGAGGTGTTCCTGGAATGGAGAATAATTCATCATCATTAGTATCCATATCAGGCATAGAACTAATTAATCCCCAAGTGTAAGGATGCTGTGGATTATAGAAAATCTCATCAGCAGTTCCTATTTCAACTATTTTACCTCCATACATTACCGCAACACGATCTGCTACATTAGCCACAACACCAAGGTCATGAGTGATAAAGATAATTGACGTATCAATTTTCTTTTGTAAATCTTTCATTAGTTCAAGAATTTGTGCTTGAATAGTTACGTCAAGCGCTGTTGTCGGTTCATCAGCAATGAGAACCTTTGGGTTACAGGCCAAAGCAATCGCGATAACCACCCTTTGTCTCATACCACCCGAGAACTGATGTGGGTATTGATCAACACGTAACTCTGCCTTAGGAATACCAACTAGTTTTAATAATTCAATTGCTCTTTCCTTTGCAGCGTGTCTGCTCATATTTTGGTGCTTAATTAGCGGCTCCATAATCTGAATGCCGATTTTCATTGTTGGATTTAAAGAAGTCATTGGATCCTGGAAAATCATTGATATATCTTTTCCACGGATTTTTTGCATATCTTTATCTTTTAATTTAGTTAAATCCTTACCATCAAAAAGAATCTGGCCTTTTTTTATTTCTGAATTATGCTCAGGAAGTAAACGCATGATTGATTTAGTAGTTACTGATTTACCTGAACCAGATTCACCTACAATAGCTAATGTTTCCCCATTATATAAATCAAAACTTACGCCACGAATAGCTTTAACTTCACCCGAAAACGTATGAAATGAAATATTTAAGTCTTTTACTTCTAAAATTTTCTCCATACACATCCACCTGCCTTCTAATCACGCATTTTTGGATCCAATGCATCACGTAATCCGTCTGCAACAAGGTTGAAGCATACCATGATTATTGCAATCATAATGGAAGGAATAATCATTTGATACGGAAAAGCAATCATCGATTTAAATCCTGCATTTACTAATGTTCCTAAAGATGCATGTGGTTCCTGTAATCCTAACCCGATAAAACTTAGAAATGCTTCAAAGAAAATTGCATTCGGGATGGAAAACATCGTATTAATAATAATTACACCAAACATATTCGGAATCATGTGCTTAAAAATAATAGACGAATTGGAAGCTCCTAAAGTTTTAGCAGCCAGAACAAATTCTTGACCTTTAAATTTTAATACTTGCGCACGTACCACACGGGCCATACTCGTCCAACCTGTTATAGTTAAAGCGATAATAATTGGAATTATACCTGGTTTTAACACAAGAATCATTAAAACAACAACAATCAGGTTAGGTATACCAACTATAACTTCAATAATCCGCTGCATGACGCTATCTATCCGTCCGCCAAGATAACCTGAGATGGCCCCATAGGCAACTCCAATAGCCATATCAATTAAAGCAGCCATAAAAGCAATAAATAACGAAACTTGTGTACCTTTCCAAACACGCGCAAATTGATCTCGGCCTAAATTATCAGTACCAAACCAATAATAAGCATCCACTTTACGAACTTCATATGCGTTATATTTAGTACCATCTCGTCTTGACAAGGTACCATCAAACGGAAGCCAGTGAACATCCTCTAAACCTTGTATACGTGGTGGCAAATTATTATGTTTAGTGTTTTGGGTATCATAGTCATAAGGTGTAATCATCGGTCCAACAAAGGCCATGATTATCATAATTACCAGGATAATCATGCTGACTACAGCACCTTTATTTTTCCGGACTCTTAGCCATGAATCCTGCCAAAAATTCAAACTTGGTTTGGCAATTCTTTCACTTTTTGATGGGTCAATATGGACAGGAGCAAACATATCCTTTGATATTGTTATGTCTTTGTTGCTCATTTGGATTTACCCCCCGATATACGAATTCGTGGGTCGATGATTCCATAAAGAATATCAACAATTAAAATAACTACGATAAATAATACAGCAAATAAGATGTTAGTTCCCATAATAACGGGATAATCATTCATATTAATTGATTTAACAAACTGCTCACCAATTCCTGGTATTCCAAAAATCTGCTCAATAACGAGGGACCCAGTCATTAAGCTAACCGCTAATGGACCTAAGACGGTTACAACAGGAATCAGCGCATTTCTCAAAGCATGTTTAAAGCTAATCTGCCAGCGGCTCGCACCTTTTGCCCTAGCTAGAGTAATGAAATCAGATCCTAAAACCTCAACCATTTCAGTACGCATAAAACGAGCTGCGATTGAGATTGGGAACATCGCAAGTGCAATAGTAGGAAGGATCGTATATTCAGGCCCTTTCCATAACATTACTGGAAGCCAACCTAATTTTACCGAAATATAATATTGCATTAATCCTGCAAAAATAAATGATGGAATCGATTTACCAACTACAGCAATAAATGTAGAACCATAATCTATCCAGGTGTTTTGTCTTAGAGCAGCAACTACACCTAACAAAATGCCTAGAATTGAACCCACAACCATAGCCTGAAAACCTAATTGTGCAGAAGGTCCAAGTCGATTAGCAATAAGTTCTGTCACTGGGGTATTATCAAATTGGAAGGAAACTCCTAAATCCCCTTTTACCAAGCTCACCATATAGTTAAGATATTGAACAGGTAGGGGGTCATTTAAGCCATATTTATCCAGCAAAATATTACGCTGAACTTCAGAGAGCTTTTCGAAGTTATTAAAGGGACTACCTGGAATTAGCTTCATGAGGAAAAAGGTAAGCGATGTTACAATAAAAAGTGTAATAATCATATAGCCAACGCGTTTTAGTATATATTTGACCATGCCTACACCTCCTAATTAATTGATTTTTCGACATTTTACGACAATTCTCATACAGGTAAAAAGAGAGTATATTTACTAATATACTCTCCTTCTATTTGATTAGTTATAGTTACTATTTTGTGATTTTAATCCACTGGTAACTATAGTCAGGTCCAAATGCGTGGTGAGCAAAACCTTGAACCTTAGGATTGATTAATAAGTTAACTGAACGTTGGTAAAGCGGTGCAATTGCTGCATCGTCTTCTAACAAGATTTTTTCTGCATCTTGAAGAGCTTTCCAACGATCTTGTGGCTTAGCAACAAGTTCTTCGCTAGCTGATTTAATTAACTTATCAAATTCAGGATTACCATAACTCATGTGGTTTTGTCCGCCACCTGTAACCCATAAATCCATGTAAGTCATAGGGTCAGCATAGTCAGGTCCCCAACCACCCATTAACAAATCATAATCTTCAGCATCTTCACGAGCGATACGAATTTTGAAAGGAACAGCTTCGATAGTAATTTTTAAACCTGGTAAGTTTTTCTCTAATTGATCTTTGACAAAAGCGTCAGTAACTTTAGAAGTTTCTGTATCTTGACCTACATAAGTAAACTTAACTTCTTTAAGTCCAGTTTCTTTAAGTCCCTGTTCCCATAGCTTCTTAGCTTCTTCTTTGTTAGTGCTTAGGTATGTTCCTGCAGTATCGCGGAAATCTTTACCATCTAAGTATGAGAAACCCTTTGGTACTAGGAAGTCAGCAGGAATAGATCCATTTGCTAATACATCTTCTGTTAAAGCTTTTTTGTCAACAGTTAAAGCAATAGCTTTACGGATGTTAACATTTTTCAACGCTTTGTTCTTTTCATTCATTTTTAACCACCAGATAGATGGCTCTTGGTAACGAAGTAAATCTTTTTGTCCTTCAAATTGTGAAAGGATTGCAGCTTGTGCAAGCTTTGGTGTAATATCCGCTTCACCAGCAGTGTATGCATTTGCAGATGCTTGTGGATCTTTAGATACGTTAAAGTTAATTTTTTCTAAAGTAACGTCTTTAGCATGTACATAATCAGCATTCTTTTCTAATACCCATTCAGTTCCAGTTGGGCCATCCCACTTAGTCATTTTAAATGGACCATTGTAAAGTAGGTGAGTAGCATCTTTGGCATAGTTATCGCCTTCTGCTTCAACAAACTTTTTGTTTTGCGGGAAGAATAATGGGAATGTTAGGTATGATTCGATGTATGGAAGTGGTCTAACTAAAGTAATTTCCACAGTGTAATCATCAAGTGCTTTAATACCTAAATCATCAAGTTTTGCTTTACCAGCAACAATTTCAGATGCATTTTTGATTTTGCCTTCCATGAAGTATGCACCGTATGGAGCAGCAACTTTCGGATCAATTGCACGTTGCCATGCATATACAAAGTCATGTGCAGTAACAGGGTCACCATTAGACCATTTTGTATCTTGTTTTAATTTAATTGTGATAACAGATTTGTCATCATTGTATGTTGGTGCAGCTTCAGCCACGCCAGGGATAACTTTTTGGTCAGGATCTAAACGATATAAACCTTCGTTAGTGGCATTTAACATTGTGAAACTTAATACGTCTTGGGACATTACGCTATCCATCGAAGGAATTTCAGCAGACTCAAGAACATTTAGAACTTGCTCATCAGCTAATGCAGTTTCTTTAGTCCCAGTGTTAGTTTTGCCTTCATCTTTCTTGCCTTCATTCTTGTCTCCGCCTGAACATGCTGCTAGGAACATGCTAAGAACTAGTGATAGTACTAAAAGTAGTGAAAGTTTTGATTTCCTCACTAGTAGACCTCCCTTTTCTATTATTCTGAAAAATTACTACATTCTCTATTATACATATTTTCTACAAATTGTACATTATTTTTTTGAAATTAATTTACAGAATAGCAACAATCTTTACGTTTTCATTACATTTCCTTGTGATATAATTTAGACTTATAATATTTTTTAGTATTATATCCCTAGTCGAACCCTAATAAATCAATCTTTTGGAGGTTATTTCGTGAATTATCTACTAAAAAAACGAATTTTCATTTTAGCGATACTTCAGCTTGTAATATTAATTTTAGCTTTTGTATTTTATCATAAAATTTCTTTGATAAGCTATATCAATATATCGTTTTACCTCTCGGCAGCCATGTTACTCACTGCATTACTCGTTTATACGATTCATTCAGGGTTTTATGATGTGATATCAAAGTCATTTAGTCTTGCTTTTTCAAGAGGACCCAACAAAAGAAGTTTCGACGAAATCCCCCCTTTATCCGAACTTATCACTTTCAACCAACGGCCACTTGTCTTTTACGGTTTCTTAACAGCGGTGTTTATGCTAATTGCCCTGTTGATATATTATATTTAACTGACTTGATATTAAATATGTACTTCATTTATAATAATAACAATTGTATAAAACTATAAAGGCTATGATAAAGAAGAGTACGTATTTTCCTTCGTTTCAGAGAGTTTGTGGGTGGTGTGAACAAACACGAATTAATGCGGAATGGACTTTTGAGCCTCTGTCTGAACAATTTCCTTAGTAGGATTTGACGTTCACCTTGCGTTATAAAGGTATCCAGGTCTTTCATTACGATTTATCTGGAATTGAGTGACTCTTTTTAGAGTAATTTAGGGTGGTACCGCGAACCATTCGTCCCTATTCGTATATCGGGGATGAATGGTTTTTTTATTTACATTTTTAGGAGGAAGTTGATTATGAAAACGATTTTTTCTGGTATACAGCCGAGCGGCACAATCACACTTGGCAACTATATCGGAGCTTTAAAACAATTTGTGGAGATGCAAAACGACTACAATTGCTTCTTTTGCATAGTGGATCAACATGCGATTACTGTTCCACAGGACCCTGCAACATTAAGGAAAAATATTCGAAGCCTTGCTGCACTTTATCTAGCAGTCGGCATAGATCCTAACAAAGCTACTTTATTTATTCAATCAGAGGTTCCGGCACATGCTCAAGCGGGATGGTTGATGCAATGTGTAGCCTACATAGGAGAATTAGAAAGAATGACTCAATTTAAGGATAAATCTACTGGGAAAGAGGCAGTTCAGGCAAGTCTTTTAACCTATCCGCCTCTAATGGCTGCTGATATTCTTCTATATGACACCGATCTAGTCCCTGTAGGAGAAGACCAAAAGCAGCATATGGAGTTAACGAGAGATTTAGCTGAGAGATTTAATAAAAAATACAACGACATCTTAACCATCCCAGAAATAAGTATTCCAAAGGTTGGGGCAAGGATTATGTCATTGCAGGAACCAACGAAAAAAATGAGCAAATCCGATTCAAACCAAAAAGCTAATATCACACCTTTAGATGATCCAAAACAAATGGTGAAAAAAATTAAGAGTGCTGTGACAGATTCCGAAGGAATTGTTAAATTCGATAAAGAAAACAAGCCTGGGATTTCGAACTTATTATCTATATACTCTATCTTGGGTGGAAAATCCATAACTGAAATCGAAGGTATGTACGAAGGGAAAGGCTATGGTGATTTTAAAAATGACCTAGCTGATGTTGTTGTCAGTTTCTTTAAACCCATTCAGGAAAGGTACTATGAGTTACTTGACTCACCTGAACTTGACCGTATTTTAGATGAAGGTGCCGCAAAAGCTAATTTAGTCGCAAATAAGACCCTTAGAAAAATGGAAAATGCTATGGGGTTAGGTCGTAAGAGGAGATAGAATACAAAAAGCCTGAAACCCAAAAGATAGGGGATGCCTATTTTTTGGGTCAGGCTTTTAATTTACTTTTGGACCGTGCTCCATTTCCCAAAGCTTTTCAAAAAATGGCTGCCCTTTTATTAGATTTTCACAAAATGTTTCATGTCGCTTCGACCAGCCATACTTTGTTTCCTCAAACAATTGTTCCCATGCTGCTTCAAAATTTAATTCCTGTATTGTTGAATAATTTTCTGGACACCATTCGGTATACCAATACCTTACCTCAGCTTCATTACTTGATGAAAGCAATTGATCAAGTGCCATAAATAATAGCTGTTTCAATTGTCGTTCTTTCCTAGTTAAACCTCTCATCAACTCTGGTTCAGGAGAAAGTATATGGTAGTCCTTTATTTTTGGCTGGTCATAAAAATGGTATTTAGCCGCTTCATGTTGACCAATCATTTCGTAAACCAATTGCTCTTGTCTAGGTATTAACCGACTTTTCCGAATTGGAATATTATAGCCAATTGTATCAATAGCTAAAATTCCAATTCCATCTGTTACTACGAAGCAATAATCAAGTTGCACTCTTTCATGGTTTTTTCTTAAATAAGCCTTCTGATAAATATCATCTAACAGCTGTTGAGGTAACTCTGACAAATCATTTTCAATGTAGTTAAATAAAATAGGCTCAATCTTCAATAATGGAACTTGATCTAATAGTTCCACACCATCATCCTTACGCCATTCATGAAAGTGGCAAACATTATAACCGTTTTCTTCCCCTTCAAACCAATTTACCCATACATCATGAAGATACAACATTCTACAACCCCTCACTTCAAGAAACTGTTTGTAAATCAGTATGGGCAGACCTTAGTTAAATTATTCCTTTATATATATTTTGCTCCATTTAATAGAAGGAAATAAAAAAATCTACCACGTTAATGGCAGATTTTCATCTTTTGGATTTTGGATTAAAAGCATCCTTTAAGCCTTCACCGATGAAATTTATCGATAAAATAGTAATTGTAATAATTAATGCTGGCGGTACCCATATCCAAAGTTTAAATTGCAGGACATCCGGCTCGTTTGCCGAATTCAACATATTCCCCCAGCTCGGAATTTCTTGGGGAACACCAAAGCCAAGAAAACTTAATCCAGTTTCTGCAACTATCATCGTAGCAAATGTAATTGTCGCCTGAACAATAATGGTCGATAGAATGTTAGGAAGTAAATGTTTCACAATTACCTTAGTGGGTGAACAACCGATAGAAATAGCTGCTGTAATGTATTCATTTTCTTTTTCGGCGAGAATTTTACTACGGACAATCCTCGCAATGCCTCCCCAACTTAGCAAGCTGATTGTTCCAATCAAAACCCATAACCCATTTACTTTTCCAAAAAGGATCGCATTTAGAACAATAACAAAAACTAGAAACGGAAAGTTTAAAATAAAATCTGTAAATCTCATTAATATGCTATCAACGGCCCCGCCGAAATAACCTGAAATAGAGCCGATAAGTGTGCCGAGTATAATAACAAATAATGTACAGCTTATCCCTACTAACAATGATATACGACCACCATAGAGTAACCTTGTAAATACATCACGTCCCGATTTATCTGTTCCCAGCCAATGTTTACTAGAAGGTTCTAATGACATTTGTCCAATGTTAATTCTCGTAATATCTGCGGTGGTAATATACGGTGCAAGAATTGAAATAATAGTAACAATTAATAAAAAGATAAAACTAATCATAGCTAATTTATTTTTAACGAATTTCTTTCGAGCAATTGCAAAAGGAGATAAACTTTTTTGTGGGGGTCTAACTAAAATATTCTTTTCATCTTGTGTGGCAATTTCCATTTCCTCTCCCCCTAATCTAGCCTAATTCTCGGATCAACAACACCATATAATACATCTGCTATTAAGTTACCGATCAGTGTTAAGAATGAGAATAACATGGTCAGCGTCAGTAGTACTGGGTAATCCCTTGTCCCGACAGATTGTAGGAATAATTGCCCAAGACCAGGATATGTAAAAATCGTCTCGGTAATGATTGCGCCACTAATGATGGCAACGATATCAAAGCCTAAAAATGTAATAAGTGGAATGATTGAGTTTCTTAAAATATGAACATTATAGATTTTTCTTTCCGGAGTGCCTTTTGCACGTGCTGTCCGGACATAGTCCTTACGACTATTCTCAATAATATCGTTACGTAAAAATTGGGTATAACTTGCAGTACTCAATAGTCCAAGAACCACTGCAGGTAAAAAAACATGGTGAAGACGGCTCAACCACCATTCTAAGGTTCCCTCTGTAACACCTATATCAACTGAGCCATTGGATGGAAACCAATCTAAAGTGAATGAAAAGAAAAAGATAGCAAATACCCCAGCAATAAAGGATGGGATCGCTAAACCTATGTAGTTTAATCCTCCTATTAGGTTATCTGATAGGGTATAAGGTTTACGCCCGGCATATGACCCCATAATAAATGCGAGGATATAGGTTATCAATATAGATGAGAAACCTAAAAGTATGGTGTTAGGGAGACGTTCCCCAATAACCTCGGATACATCAATTTTAAAACGTGTTGATTTTCCAAAATCCCCCTCCACGAAACCACTAATCCAACGGAAATACTGCTGAGGTAAAGGGTCATTATAACCCAATTTCTCACGCATTTCAGCGATATACTGTGGATTTGTGTTTCTTGGGTCAATTTCTCCACTTAGAGAGTCGCCCGGCATTAATTTTGCCAAGCTAAATACTACAATGGAGGTAAGGAGTAACATTGGAATCATTCCCAATATTCTTCGAAATGCATATTTCAGCATGTGCATTCTCCTTGTCTATTAAGCTCTAGTTATTACTGGCTGTAAATCTTAACTAACTTGTTCAAATGGGAGAAGTAAGGCCTTCTCCCATTTGAGTTCATGATTAAGTTTGTATTTAAAGACTATATCCAAATCAAATTTTCTCTTAGGAACAGGTGACTATTGCTTAATCCACCATTCATTAGGACGGTTCATACCTGAAACGTCAAATTTAACGTCCTGAACTCGCTTGCTGACTGCCATTGTTTCTTCAAGTTCAGCAATTGGTAAGGCAGGAAGTTCTTGCATGAATAGTTTTTGCCACTGTACATAAAGATCCTTACGTTTGTTGCTATCTGTACCTACAACATTAATATCAAGAGCCTGATCTAGCAGTTTATCACTGTCAGCATTTACCCAGCGTGGATAGTTCCAAACGGCTTTTGATCCCCAAAGTGGAGTTGGATCTGGATCTGATCCAGTTGACCAGCCGCCGAAGAATACTTCCAATGATTTGTCGGCTTTATCCAGCATTTCATAGTAGAGGTTTACGTCAGTCATTGTTAATTTAGTCTTCAAACCAACTTCTTCCCAATATTGAGTCATCGCTTTCGCACGTGCTTCAAAGGTTGGGTTATCAGTTGCATAGTGGCTGAAGTTAACAACAAATTTCTTCCCGTTTGGATCTTCACGGAAGCCGTCTCCATCTGTATCTTTGTAGCCTGCTTCATCTAATAGCGCTTTTGCTTTTTCAGGATCATATTTGTATTGTTCTAAATCTTCATTAGGTGCTGCAATCCAGTGGTTAGTTGGGATAGGTCGGTTAACTGGCTTACCTACACCAAAGAAGAACGCTTTAACCCACTCCTCACGATTGATTGCATAATACATTGCTTCCCGAAGTTTTTTCTCTTGGTACTTTGGTTCGTTCATGATGTTTTTCTCGCCATCCCAAGTACCTAATCTGAAACCAACATAGTAATAACTTACACCTGGATATGTTACGGCATTTACATTATCAAGTGCTTTCACTTGATCAATAATACTTGGATGGAAAGAAGTCATATCAAGTGTTCCGTTTTTAAGTTCTCCAACTGATAGAGATGGATCGATAACTTTAATAACTACTTTTTCGATATGCGGTTTGCCGCCAAAGTAATCATCAAACCGTTCTAATTCAACAGATTCACCTGGAATAACTTTCGTTACTTTAAATGGTCCTAGACCAACAGGCTTTGTCCGAACTTGTTCAGATGCCATCATATCTTTTACTGCAAGTCCTTTAAATTCAGTACGGTTCATAGGGTATGTCCAAAGATTATCCAAATTGTTTACACGAGCTTTATCAAAAGTAATTTGAATGTGGTAATCATCCACTACTTTGATACCAGAGATTTCTTTAGCTTTTCCATCATGATAGTCTTGTGCACCAACAATGTTTCTTACGTTATCAAAACGTGGACCATCATAATCCTTGTCAGCAATAACCTTCAATGCGAATTCCCAGTCTTTAACTGATAACTCATCGCCATTATGCCATTTAACACCCTGTTTGATTTCGAAATCAAACACCTTATTATCCGTTGTTTTCCATGAAGCGATATGCGGCTGTGCTTTTAAATTCTCATCATAATCAATTAAGTTTTCATCGAAGAAGTCAATTACATATTGATCTGTTGCATTACCATAAAAAGAATAGTTAAATTTACCCTCAGGTGCAGAATCCAGCGCATATACTAGTGTTCCGCCATCCTGCGGTTTTCCAGCTGATTCACCAGTCGTACCTTCATTTTCATTTTTCTTTGTACCTGCTTTTTCTCCGCCGCTGCAAGCTGCTAAAAATGCGGAAAGGACAAGCATCAATGCGGCTAACATAAGCATACTTCTCTTCTTCATTTGTTTCCCCCCTATAGTTTTTTATTTTTCTAGTTTACTAGTAAAGGTGGCAAGCTACTCGATGAGAGGGCTTCACCTCCTTTAATTCTGGTTTACTTTTAAAACATTCCTCTATTGCCACCCCGCAGCGAGGATGGAATGGACATCCTGTTGGAGGATTGATTGGGCTTGGCACATCCCCTTTTAAGATAATCCGCTCCTTTTTTACCCTTGGGTCTGGAGATGGTATGGCAGAAATCAATGCTTGTGTATATGGATGGAGAGGCTCAGCGTACAAGCTGTCTTTGTCGGCTACCTCAACCATATTCCCTAGGTACATCACACCAATTCTGTCACTCATGTGTTTAACCACACTTAAGTCATGAGCAATAAAAAGAAAGGTAAGATTGAATTCTTTCTGCAAATCTTTTAATAGATTTAATACTTGTGATTGGACTGATACGTCAAGTGCAGAGACAGGTTCATCAGCAATAATTAATTTTGGCTTTAATGCCAGAGCCCTCGCAATACCAATTCTTTGGCGCTGTCCTCCAGAGAATTCATGAGCATACTTGTAATAGGCATCTGGCGGCAAACCCACTTTATTTAACAATTCCATTACTTCTTGCTTTAATTCAGTTTTGGATTTTTTAGAATAGTTATAAATAGGTTCAGCTATAATATCTCCAACCATTTGCATGGGGTTCAGAGATGCATACGGATCCTGAAACACCATTTGCATGTCTTTGCGAATCTCTCGAAGGGACTTCCCAGACACTCGGGTAATGTCCTTACCGTTAAAGAGAATTTGACCTGCAGTAGGTTTTAGGAGACGCAGAATCGTTCTCCCTGCAGTCGATTTACCACAGCCAGATTCACCAACTAGTCCAAGCGTTTCGCCTTTTTTAATCTCAAGTGAGATATTATCTACTGCCTTTACATTTCCAATAGTCCGCTTGAAAAATCCACCTTTAACAGGATAATAGGTTTTAAGATTTTTAATCTCTAATAGTATTTCAGATTGTAAGGATGGGCCTTTCTTATGTACAGGAACAGAACTCATTATTTCACCCCTTCTCTTGGTCTACTGGTTTCGAAGAGTAAACAGGCAACTTCATGGCGTTGTTCAACATCTTCAAGCAGAGGGGTGATGGCCGTGCATTCAGGCATTGCTTTGGGACAACGATTCGCAAAACGACAGCCTGTATTTGGCATATTTATTAAAGATGGGACGATACCTTTAATGGAACTTAACCTTTCTTCTTGTCCATCCATTTTCGGGATTGCTCCCAATAATAAACTAGTATATGGATGCTTCGGATTATGGAAAAGTGTATCTACATCGGTACGTTCTACAATTCTACCTGCATACATTACCAATACTTCATCACACATTTCAGCAATTACACCTAAATCATGTGTTATTAATATGACGGACATGTCATTTACAGTTTGGATTTCTTTTAGTAACTCTAAGATTTGAGCTTGAACCGTAACGTCCAAAGCAGTTGTTGGTTCGTCAGCAATTAATAATTTAGGCTGACAAGCAATGGCTATGGCTATCATAACCCTTTGTCTCATCCCGCCGGAAAGCTGATGTGGATATTCATCTACTAATTTTTCAGGACGTGAAATACCGACACTTTTTAAAAGGGCAATTGATTTCTGTCTGGCTTCTCGCTTCGTAATTTTAAAATGATTAAATAGGACTTCTTGTAATTGATAGCCAATTGTAAAGACTGGATTTAAAGAAGTCATTGGCTCCTGAAAGATCATCGAGATGTCTTTCCCGCGAATTTTATTGATTTGGGATTCAGACATTTTCTCTAGATTTACTCCATCAAAAATAACTTCACCAGATTTAATCGTTCCGCTTCCCTTAGGCAATAACTTCATTATAGAGAGGCTCATAACGGATTTACCACAACCGGACTCACCAACAATTCCAACAATTTGACGTGGCTTAACATTAAACGAAACCTTATCTACTGCATTAAAATCTGTTCCATCAATATCAAACGCCGTCTCTAAATTTTTCACCTCGAGCAGTGGTGCCTCTTTGTGCAGCGATTTGTTTGTGCTCATAGTACACCCTCTAACTTTTTAAATTATTCAGTTTATTCTATATATTTAAACAAAATTCTATTACAGAATTATTACAATTGCAATGCTTTTCTTAGCGATTCCTATTTTTTGACATATTTATCAATAAATAACTCTATTGGCTTTTTTCAAAAAATTCGTTGAAATAATCTAAATATTTCTGCGCTGGTTGAGTAAACGATAGTTTTGTAGAATAATTATTCCACTTATAAAAATGGCTAACCATCATATATCCCATTGCGTAACCAAGTAAATTGGGAAGTCTTCCTTCTCCATAAAGTAATTCATCGTGCTGTCTCTCATTCTTTCTTACGTTAAGATGTTTTTTGATAAATTTATCCCAAAACTTGGTCAATTCCTTTTCACTATACATACGGCACCACGGGGCTAAATATTCCGGACCACAATGTTTTAAAACAGCATATTCTGCTAATCCTTCAATAATGATAGAATCAAGCAGTGAATACTTCTCCATTCTTTTATTTAACAACGTAAGTCTGCAGACGTGATGGTACTCATGAACTAAGAGAGCCTCTACTTCTTTCAGGTCTTCTACATTTGAGAGAAATAGAAACATTTTATCAGGGAACGAAACACCTGCTTTACCATTCCCTTCCCTGAAAAAAAAACCCCCAGCTTGTGCTACTGGAAAGATAAATACCGGTATGTCAGGTCCCTTCCATTTCTCTTTATACTGCTTAAAGATTTGCTCTACTTTATCCCATGCGTTTTGTTCTTTCAATCTGTCAAAAATAATCTTTGCTGACCTAGTCGGCCGGTACATCCCAAAATTGATTAATTGATTGTATATTTCCTTGGGTGTTTGTTTTTTAAAAAATGGCTCTAGTTTTTCACATATTTTTACTGGTTTACCAAGCTCTTCTGCTAACCATTGATCTGTTCGAATGATTCCCATTTCCTTCCCCCCATTAACATGCACTCTCTGATCAGTTTATGAAAGGAGTAAAAAGTGGTTCATCAATAAAATGAAAAAAACGACCAGACAAGGATCTGGTCGTTGTAAATTTTATTCGTATTTTTTGAATACAATCGTTGCGTTGTGCCCGCCAAAGCCTAATGAATTACTCATCGCAGCATTAATTTCCTTTGGTCTCGCTTGATTTGCTACGTAATCTAAGTCACATTCAGGATCTGGTGTTTCTAAATTAATCGTTGGTGGAAGAATGCTGTCTCTTATCGCTAATACTGTAAAGATTGCTTCTACTCCACCTGCCGCACCAAGTAAATGCCCTGTCATTGATTTCGTTGAGCTTATCGCTAATTTATAAGCATGCTCACCAAATACCTCTTTAACCGCAAGGGTTTCGAACTTATCATTATACTCTGTGCTTGTTCCATGGGCGTTTACATAATCAATCTCTTCAGGCTTTAACCCGCCATCATTGATTGCCATTTTCATAGCACGGGCACCGCCCTCTCCGCCTGGTGCTGGTGCAGTAATATGATATGCATCCCCAGTTGCCCCGTAGCCAACAATTTCAGCGTAAATTTTTGCACCGCGTGCCAAGGCATGCTCAAGTTCTTCTAGGACAATTATTCCTGCACCCTCACCAATAACGAAGCCATCACGATTTTTATCGAAGGGTCTGCTTGCCGTCTTAGGGTCTGGATTTGTGGATAGAGCCGTATTTGCGCAAAAACCTGCGACAGACATTTTTGTAATTGGCGCCTCCGCTCCACCTGATATCATTGCATCGGCATCACCGCGTTGAATTACTTTAAATGCATCACCAATTGAATTTGTTCCAGTTGCACAGGCAGTTACCGTACAAGAATTGAAGCCTCTTGCACCTAGTGTAATCGAAACTTGTCCAGTTGCCATATCTGGAATTAACATGGGTACAAAAAATGGACTTACTCGTTTGTAACCTCTCTTTTGAAAGATTTCAAATTGCTGTTCAAATGTTTCCATTCCACCAATCCCAGAACCAATCCAGACTCCGACACGATGGGAGTTTTCTTCGTTAATGATTAAGTTAGCATCTTTAACTGCCATGATTGCTGATGCAACTGCAAATTGTGTAAACCGATCCATTTTACGCGCATCTTTTCTATCCATAAATGCTTCTGGATCAAATTCTGTTGATTCTGCAGCAACTTTTGCAGGATATTCATCCGCATTTACTCTCGTTAGCGGTCCAATCCCAGATTTTCCTTCAAGTATATTCTTCCAAGTAGTTTCGGCATCATTACCAAGCGGTGTCACTGCACCAATGCCAGTAACTACAACCCTGCGCTTTTCCATAATATCTATCTCCTTCATTTTATATATCTAAAATTTTTTTCTTTCCCTTATTTGCCCCACTTGATGGCAATCGCACCCCAAGTTAGGCCTCCGCCAAATCCAACCATGACAATGATGTCATCATCCTTGATTCTACCCTCTTCCAAGTCCTCGACAATCGAAATTGGAATGGATGCAGCGGATGTATTACCATATTTATTAATTGTTTTTGACATTTTTTCAACAGGCAGCTCTAATCTTTGTCTAGATGCTTCCATGATTCGAATATTGGCTTGATGTGGAATTAAGAAATCAACATCATCTTTTGTTAAGCCTGCTTTGTCGAGTACATTAATACAACTTTCTCCCATTTGCCTTACCGCAAATTTGAATACTTCTCTTCCGTTCATAATAATATATTCATCTTGGTACAAGTGCTTAGAACCAGTCCCATCAGCACCCAACTCAAAGGAAAGAATTCCACGATCCTCTGAAACAGGACCGATAATGGTCGCTCCAGCTCCGTCTCCAAATAAAACTGCCGTATTACGATCCGTCCAGTCTGTAATTTTTGAGAGCTTTTCCACTCCTACGACGAGGACATATTTATAAACTTCGGTCTCAATGAATTGCTTTGCTGTCACAATTCCATACATAAACCCAGCACATGCCGCACTGACATCCATGGCTGCTGCTTTTTTGGCTCCGAGTCTTTCCTGGATTCTACAGGCCACCGATGGAAAAGGGGAATCAGGAGTAACCGTAGCAACTAAGATTAAATCAATTTCCTCAGCAGTAATGCCTGCATCTTGAATAGCTTTTTTAGCTGCTTCAAAAGCCATGTCTGATGTATCTACATCATCAGCAGCAATTCTTCTTTCTTCGATCCCTGTCATGGTACGAATCCATTCATCGGAAGTATCCATTATCTTTTCTAAATCCTTATTGGTGACAATTTTCTCTGGTAAATATCTACCGATCCCTACAATCCCTGCTTTCACACAATCCAACTCCTTTATTTATAACAGAATTTTCTATATCCTATACTTTAATATCAATTATTATGACTTGGTACTAATTTTATCAAATAAAACCTAGTTTAAGCAACTTATTTCTTCCTATTTACTTCTCCACAAAAAGTACATTCCATTTATTTCAGACACAATCGATGCTAAAAAAAATAAGCTCCCATTCGAGAGCTTATTTCTTCTTATCTTTCTTTTCGTCCTTCTGCTACACCAAGTTCGTATGCTTCTTGCATGACCTTTGTAAAAAGACTCATAAACGGCTCGATAATTTCCATTGATAATTCGACGCCAGCCCTGTCCAACTGCTGTTTAGCTTCGGGTAAATACTTCATTGCAATTTGCATAAATTCTAATGTCTTATCTTGACTGTCCATAATTACTCCTTCAAATGTCATTAGCAAATGAAATGCCTCTATTTCATCATCCCATTTACCAACATATTCTATACAAAAATTAGACCATTTTACAAATGATTTGCATACAATCGTTGAACATGATCCCTTTGCTCCTTTATTGCTTTATTAAAAGGGGTTACTTTTTTTACTGGAATTTTTACAATCGCAGAATTCACTTGTAATATTTCTGAACTTTTATTTTGCATGTGATTTTCTGAGATTTCAAGGTAATCAGCACATCTCAACCAATGATTTTTCCTTCCACTTTCCAGTAAAAAACCTCCTGTTTTTTCTGTTTCAATGAGCTCTAAGATAGGTTCTATTGCATCATTAATAAAAAGGATATCATTTGTCCATTCCCGTTCCTCACTGATAATATCCACTTTTTGATAATTTGAGATAAACACTTGTTGAAACAAAAAGTCTGGTGTCTGCCAAGGACCATAAATGGCAGGTAAGTAAAATAACTGGGTACTTTTACCTAACGCTTTTATTAAACTTACAAAATTCTCTATTTCTTTTCCCTTAAAGGTACTTGTTAACAATTGAACAGGTAGAATTAGAACAATCTTCACATCGTTCTTATTGTTCTCGAGATATTGAATAATTGGCTTGGTTACGGCTTCATCTTGAAAAATATGATCTTTTTTGCTCATAAAAAGATCATATACTGATATGAAAATACCTATATTATTCTTTTCATCCTCTAGGTTACTCTCCCACTCAGGTAATGTTTGTTCGATAAAATTTGCATTTCGACCTACTTCAAATCTTTTTTCATCTAAAAATGGGACATTTTCCGGATCTTCCAGATGAATGCCTTTGACCTCAATTCCTTTATTTAACAAACTTTTGCATATATGAAAATTTACAAATTCATACATACCAAACATAATTGCCTTGTCCATTAACTGTTCCTCCCCAAACTATCCTTAATGAATCCTATGCACTTTGCAAAGGAATTATTTCTTATGGGGAGGTACGCTTATAAGACTGATTCATGACTGTTGAAAAACTTAATCATAATATTGCCAAGTTGTTGTTTTTTTTCTGGAAGAATAAATGTGGGATTAATTTCTGACCCATTCAATAGTTGTTGATATAATTTAGACTGATTATACGATTTGCCTCCGGACAGCACATGGATAATCTTTACTGGACATTGATATAGAAAAAGAAGTTGAGAGGCTTCTTCCATATTAATAATCTCTTTTTCGAGGACCTTCTGGTCCATTTGATGCGCGATGGCTAATTCCTTCATTAACTTTTTATAAAAAAATTTATGTTCTTTTTCTTGTTCAAGATGATTTTTTAAAGAAAGAATTGGATTAATCAAAATGACAGACCTAATTTGGTCCCTCATTTTTTCCAATAATTTCATTGCTACCAGTGCTCCCATGCCTTCAGCCAAAATATGAATCTTATTATTTAGGATTTCACTACGTATGACATGCTGATACAGCCTTTGGGCAAGATCAACAGCATTTACGCTCCCCCAGTTTCGCCCATAAAGATTCGAGGAAAAAATGGTGTACCCTTTTTCTTTTAGCTGGTTGATAATCGCTAACTTACCTTCATTTTGTGTCCAAAAGCTTTTACAGTCATCCACAAAATGCCTTTCATCTCCAATTATTAAAATCCCAAATCCTGTAGGCTTTTCTGGGTAATGAATAATATTCCATTGGGTATCCATCTGAAAATTGCGATTCTCCATCGATAAATCTCCTTTTCCATAATTCCTCACAGTATTGTATGCGGTCTTAGAAAAGATGAACGGGGCTTTGCCTATTTGACCAATATTCAGGTAAAAATCAAGGAGATCACATAAAATCACAAAACATATTGGTACAACTTACCACTGATGGAAGTTTCACTTTATCCCGCATTAACTGGCAGTAAGATATAAAGTCGAAGAAGATAGAAGGAGGTTCAACTGCCAGTAAAAGCCCGATTGTTTCAACTAACCATCAGTGGGGAAGGTCACCCACTGATGGAAGTTTCACTTTATAATTTCAGAATCATATGCTAATATTAATAAAGATGAAAATAGGTAGAGGTGAAGAATAGTGCGATTTTTTTGGACCTTTTTCTGGTCATTTCTATTAGTGCAAATGCTTACATATGTTGTAAGTGCCATGACTGAAGGCGCTAAATATGAATTTATGCCAGGTTTGATTATTTCAGTAGGTGTTACGCTGTTACTTTACATTGCAACGGCAATAATTCCGAATGAGCCAGCTGCAAAACATTAGAAAACTTTCCTATCGGCTTAGAAAAAGGTCATCCAAACGGATGACCTTTTTTGTTGGTTCATTAAAACACTGCTATAGTAAATTCCCCATTGTTAATTCCTATTTCCACTTTTGATTGATCATGGATGTTCCCAGCAATTATTTCACGGGCAAGTTTCGTTTCAATATTCCTTTGAATAAATCGTTTTAACGGTCTAGCACCGTAAATAGGGTCAAATCCATTTACTGCAACAAATTCTTTTGCATCTTCATTGATGCTAATATCTATTTGTTGATTTTTTAAACGGTTTTGCAATTCCCTCATCATTTTGGCAACAATATTTTTTATATCTTCTAATGATAATGGCTTAAAGAGAATGGTCTCATCAATTCGGTTTAAAAATTCAGGGCGGAAATGTCCCCTTAATTGAGTCATTACCTTTTCACGAACTGTGTCAGAGATTTCAACTTCCGTTTCACTTCGCTCTAGTAAAAAATGTGAGCCTATATTGGATGTCATAATTATCACCGTGTTTTTAAAGTCAACAACGCGGCCTTGTGAGTCTGTAATTCTGCCATCATCAAGTGCCTGGAGGAGAATATTAAAGACCTCAGGATGAGCCTTTTCAATTTCGTCCATTAAGATAACAGAATAAGGTCTTCTCCTTACCGCCTCCGTTAATTGTCCACCTTCTTCATAACCAACATAGCCTGGAGGTGCACCGATTAAGCGGGATACAGCATGCTTCTCCATATATTCTGACATATCAATGCGGATGATATGTTCTTCACTGTCAAATAAAGATTCGGCCAATGCTTTTGCTAACTCTGTTTTTCCTACTCCAGTTGGTCCCAAAAATAAAAACGATCCAATTGGCCGGTTCGGGTCTTTAATCCCAGCCCGAGCCCGGAGCACAGCATCTGTGACTAAATTTACCGCTTCGTTCTGACCAACCACTCTTTTATGCAGAATCATTTCCAATTTAAGTAACTTCTCTCTTTCTCCTTCCAGAAGTTTAGAAAGCGGAATTCCCGTCCATCTTGATACGATGTTCGAAATTTCTTCTCCTGTAACCTCTTCGCGTAGCAGTCTTTCATCCTTAGCTGTTGCTGTTTCGAGTTCCTTCAGTTCTTTTTCTGCTAACGGAATTTGACCATGTCGAAGTTCTGCAGCACGATTTAAATCGTACTTATCCTCTGCTTGTTGGAGTTCCCTCCGGAGTTTCTCCAGTTGTTCCCTTTTCTCCTGTAATTTCTGAATACTTTCTTTCTCATGAAGCCATTTAGCCTTCATTTCATTGGCAGTTTCTTTAAGATCAGCAAGTTCTTTTAAGAGTGCTTCAAACCTTAACCTACTTCCTTCATCCACCTCTTTACTTAATGCTGCTTCTTCAATTTCAAGTTGCATCACTCTTCGAGTTACTTCATCTAATTCTGTCGGCATGGAATCTATTTCAGTTCGGATAAGTGCACATGCTTCGTCAACAAGATCAATAGCTTTATCCGGCAGAAAACGGTCGGTAATGTATCGGTCCGATAATGTTGCTGCTGCCACCAAGGCATGGTCATGAATTTTAACCCCATGGTGAACCTCATAACGCTCTTTTAAGCCTCTTAAGATTGATATCGTGTCTTCTACATTTGGCTCCTGAACTAGGACCTGTTGAAATCTACGTTCAAGTGCAGGATCCTTTTCTATATATTTTCGATGTTCGTCAAGAGTAGTTGCTCCAATACAGTGAAGTTCGCCCCGTGCCAGCATTGGCTTTAACATATTCCCTGCATCCATAGCCCCTTCTGTCTTCCCTGCACCAACAATCGTATGGATTTCATCAATAAATAATAAAATCCTTCCTTCACTTTTTTTAATCTCGCTTAAGACTGCTTTTAATCTTTCTTCGAATTCACCTCTAAATTTAGCTCCCGCAATTAACGCACTCATATCCAAGGAGAAAATGGTTTTATCTTTAAGACCCTCAGGTACATCTTTTCTCACTATTCTTTGTGCCAAGCCTTCGACAATGGCAGTTTTTCCTACACCTGGTTCACCGATTAACACAGGATTATTCTTTGTTTTTCTTGATAGAATTCGAATAACATTACGGATTTCAGTATCACGTCCAATGACAGGATCCATTTTTCCTTCTCTAACTTCAGCAACAAGATCCCGTCCATATTTTTTTAAAGCATCATAACCTGCTTCGGGATTTTGTGATGTCACTCTCTGATTCCCCCTTATGTCTTTAATCGCTTGTAAAACATGTTCAGCTTTTTTCCCCAAACTTCGCAATATCTTCCCTAATTCCGATTCATCTGAATATACTGCAGCTAAGAGAATATGCTCAACCGATAAAAACTCATCAGAAAAGTTTTTGGCATAATCTTCAGCTTTTACTAATAATTTTTGAAGCCTTGCTGTAATATAGAGTTTTCCTTGTTCAACCCCACTGCCGGTAACCACTGGCTTTTTTGCTAGTGCATCAATCAGGTTCTTTTTAATTCTATCCGCTGATAGTCCAGTTCTTTCTAAGATGGCACAGATAAGGCTATCTTCTTGTTCCATTAACGAAATAAATAGATGCGGTTCATCAATCTCTTGATGATTTTTTTTTACCGCTAATGACTGCGCATCCATTATTCCTTTTTGTAACCGTTCTGTCATTCGGTTCATGTCCATTTTCACACACCCTCTTTGACCATATTTGACCTTTATTTCATTATAAATCAATCCTTAGCAAAATGTAAATTTTCTAACTGTCGAAGCCTTACTAGCCCTAGTTGTCTCCTTAGGCAAAAGAAAAAGCCACCCTAAGGATGACCTTTTCCATATTAACTTTACGGTTTTCTTTGATAAGTCCAAACACGTTCATCATTTGAAGTCTCTGGAAATGAATCTCCTGCTTTAAGCTTTATTTTTTTAGGATTATTTACGTTACTGCCCGTATCCCCTACTTCAATATAAATACCGTTATTAGGTGCTTTACTCCCAGATTTAAACTGACGATTTTGTCCCATTCTTTTCCCTCCTTTTCTTCACAATGTTATTATTTCCTTTTCACGCTCCGTCATTATTGGAATTTCTTTCAATTTCATCTACCATTCGACATTATTTCCTAAGAAATATGATTTGCAAAATCAAACTTATGACGATTGTATGAACTTATTGCTCAGTTATTGCTAATTATTCTTCGTTAACAATATAATTATAGTATTATCTTGTTAATACCAACCTTGACTGTCAATTTTTTAGATTAAATATTTCGAACCTTAAAAGGTGGTTATGAGTATGCAGTCAGTAAAAGAAATGCCGGTAACACTGTCCCATCTTTTTGATACAGTTCACCATATAAAGAAAGTTGAAAAAGGTACTTTTTTATTTCAGGAAGGTTCACTGGCTGATGAAATGTTCGTTGTTCAAAGCGGTATTCTCCAAATTAGTAAAATCATCCCAGATGGAAGAGAGCTTACGCTAAGAATGTGCTCACGTGGTGATTTTGTCGGGGAATTAAATTTATTTTCTCCTTCTTCTCGATATTTATTAAGTGCACGTGTAATTGAAAGTGGTGAAGTTGCTGTCATTATGAAAGAAACACTTGAGGAAAAACTTTCTCAAGATCTGCAACTTTCATTCGAGTTCATTAAATGGATGAGCCAGCAATATCGAAAAACCCAAACGAAGTTTAGGGATTTGGTTCTTCACGGTAAAAAAGGAGCACTCTATTCCACACTTATTCGTATTACCAATAGTTATGGAATTAAAACTAATAAGGGAATTTTGATTGAATTGCCACTTACCAATCAAGAGTTAGCAAATTTCTGCGGCACATCCCGAGAAGTAGTAAATCGATTATTAAGTGAATTACGTAAGAGCGGAATACTATCTATAGATAAAGGCACCATTACTATTCATGATTTAGAGTATTTAAAAAAGGAAATTGATTGTGAAGATTGTCCAACCGAAATATGTAAGGTAGATTAAAGATAAATAAGAAAAAAAATCGGTCTGATGACCGATTTTTTTTATGTTAATAATACAATTTGTATTGCGGCTATTGTAAAAAATATTGCTGAATTAATAATTTCGTAAATACCAATTTGTTTGGGGGATAAGGGTTTCCCGTAAAAAAGGATGGCTCTTAATAAGCTCGGGACATATGCTAATCCAACAATCCAATAGCCAAATCCCAACCAAGCAATAACTAACAGGATATGATAAGTCCATGAAATATATTTAAATTGGACGTTCTTTTTTTCTCTAATCATTGATTTCACATAAAAAGTACAGCCAACAAAGAAAAGGATGGAAGTAACAAAGGTGAAAACAATTGTCTCAAAATTTATCACTTTATGAGCTAAATAACTGCTGGCTAATCCGGCGATGGAGAAGGCAAAAATAGCACTGATATCATTCATAAATGCACGATCCTGATTCTTAGAGGTAAAATATGCGTTAATCATAAAAAATGGGAGCATTAGAAATCCAAAGTAAATAATCGACGGTCTTTCCAATAGTGGAATTATTAATAGTAGTAACGACGGGAGCAAATATATAAGAGTCCATTTTGTATAAAAGGGAATCTTTTTTCTTTTAAACAAAAGAAGCATTGGATATGTTGCTAGGTATAATAGTAGCCAGCCAATGAAAAACGGGATGTGCTTCCACATAAACCCTCCTTCAATGACTCCAAGCCAAAAAGGGATGATTAGCATTGCCCATGCACCATGTTGTTTCGGTAAAAATAACTTCATCTTTTTCACTCCTCTTCCTTGACTACCCTAAATATAAGCCAGACAGGCGGAAAATTAAGTGAAAAACATCACATACTCACGCGAAAAAAGAAGGTTTTCACCTTCTTAATGTGACAATTTTGTATAGGTTAGAATGGAGGGCAGCAAATCAATAACATCTGCAAGGCAACTTAAAACATCTCTAGCTCAGTAACCTGATGAGTGATTGCTGCATTTCCATTATTAACCTTGCTTCTATTTTAACAAACATTATATCCCCTAATTTGTAGTATAGAGTATATCCATATTTCAAGCTGTGATAAAAGTAACAGATTTGACAATTTTATTAACTTTTTTAATCAATTTTATGAACAAGCTCTCGAAGTAACTCAATTATCCAAAATATTAACTTATTATCATCAATATGAAAACAAGGTACGTCTGTCTCCAAAGCGAGATGCTTATGCAATTCTTCCTTCCAGTACACAATCGCCTTAACATTCGAAACCATATTTAATAAGGAGAGGTCATTTTCATTTCTTAGTAGCAGCAGCTTTGGAAAAGGCTCGCGCTTGTAGCCTTCGATTAGAATCACATCCGGCTGAAAAAATTTCATCAATTCAATTTGGTCGTGAAGTGTATAATCATTGTTCTCGGCTTTAAGTAGTAATTTTCCTTCACCTTCAACGATAGCAGCAAGCGCACCTGCCATTAAATGTTTTTCTGTATCTTTTAGTGGAATATTTTCCGGTTTGCCTCCATGACCATGATGCTTAATTGTAACTGTTTTTATTTGTGTTTCGGTTAACACATTAATCAACTTAGTAGTAAGCGTGGTCTTTCCGCTATTTTGATATCCGACCACTTGAAAGATGGCTGGCCTTACCAAGGCCATTCACTACCCACTTGATCTTCAAGCAGCAGGACATCAACTTCGTTTCCAGCCGTATATCCTCTAGTTCCACCAGGAAGTATCATTAATGAATTAGCCCCAGATAGACTCATAATGATGTTTGATTTATCCAGTCCACTCGGTGTAGCTTTGAGTCTGCCCTCATCAATAAAGGTGGAACTTCGAACAAACCTAGTAAACGGATTAGCTTTTGGAAAGTCAGCCTCTAAAAGAGCTTTTTCTTTGCGAAGATGAGGTTTTTCCGAGAAAAGCATCCTTCGAATAATTGGACGGGCAAATAATTCAAAGCCGACATAGCAAGCGGATGGGTTGCCTGAAAGCCCAAAAAGAATCTTTCCGTTATATTGTGCCACTGTCGTCACACTTCCAGGCCGCATGGCCACTTTATTAAA
Organism: Neobacillus drentensis; assembly: GCF_036962125.1. GTDB lineage: Bacteria > Bacillota > Bacilli > Bacillales > Cytobacillaceae > Neobacillus > Neobacillus drentensis_B. The sequence continues at coordinate 61,265 of NZ_JBALOA010000021.1, read as the reverse complement.
GAAAACCTCTGCACCAAGCTTTTCATAAATAGCTGGCAGATAATCAAAATCTCCGACTGACACCCCTCCAGTTGTAATCAACAAATCAACTTCGTTTAAAGCATTTTTCACTGCTTCAAAGCAGGTGTCAAATTCATCTGGAAGCTTGCCGTAATAGTTGACAATTCCCCCTGCTCTTTCGATTTGAGCAGCAATCATGTGGGAATTGCTGTTACGAATTTTCCCAGGTACCAGCGCCTCGTTCACCTCTAATAGTTCCGTACCTGTGGCAAATAAGCCAACTCGTGGTTTCTTGGCAACCGCCACAAACTCATATCCAAAAGTAGCAAGCATGGCTTGTACCCCTGGGTTAATTAATGTGCCTTTTCGTACCAAAATTTCACCCTTTTTGGCATCTTCTCCACTAAATGAAACATTATCGCCTTTTTTAAAGCTGCGTTTAATGGACATAAAAGGGATTCCATTCTTTTCGTATACCTTTGCAAGTTCAAACATGACAACTGCATCTGTACCCTCAGGCATCATCGCACCCGTCATGATTCTCACCGCTTGAAACGGTCCAATCACCTTTTTTGAAACCATTCCAGCACCAATATGATCAACTACTTCAAATTCAATGCTATTGGAAAGCGATGCTTCGCTTGTATCAATGGATCTGACGGCAAAACCATCGTATGGTGCTCGGTCAAAATGAGGGACATCACTTGTGGCAATTAGGTCCTCTGATAAAAAACGGCCAAAGCTCTCATTTATCGAAACATGTTCAGTAACTCCTAATAATTGATATTCCATAATTCTATTGACTGCTTCCCCAATTGGAATTGGTTTTCTTCTTTCGAACAAACTAATCAGCTCCCACTATAAACATATATCTATTCTTTGAAATATGTATCATTAATCAATAACTAATCTCCATTATAAGCATATTAAAAACTTCCTTACATATCAAATATCACAAAATAGCGGAATCTTGTTATTTAAATGAAAATCATATGCTATGTGTGATTTAGGTCACCTAATCCTTATCTCATTTAAATTATGATTAGGATAGATTAAAGAAGTAAGAGTATTTTGAAGGAGGAAATATATTATGAGTTTCACTATTACTGCTAATTCATTAGTTAAAGATATTGTAAACGAGTTACCAAAGACAAGTGATGTTTTCAAAAAAAACCGAATTGATTTTTGTTGTGGCGGTAACATTCCATTATCCGATGCAGTTTCTCAAAATAATCTCAATCTCGAGACATTGCTAGAAGAATTAAAAGCAGTCTTTGAGAAGTATGAAAATGAAGAGAAAGATGTAGATGTTTGGACTAATTCTGATTCAAATACAATTATTAATCATGTCATTTCTAATTACCATCGTGTATCTGAAGAGGAACTAAAAATGTTAAGTCCTTATGTAACAAAGGTTTCTCGCGTACACGGAGACAATCACCCAGAATTATTAGAGGTTAATGAACTATTTTTTGAATTCAAAAAAGAATTGATGGAACATATGACAAAAGAAGAAGAAGTAGTTTTCCCTTTAATTAAGCAAATCGCAGATGGAACAGTTGAGAACCGTGAAGAAGCAATTTCGATGATTGTTGAACTTGAAAAAGAACATGACCATGCAGGAGAAATTTTAAGAAAAATCCGGGCTGTAACATCTGATTTTATGCTTCCATTGGATGCATGTGGTACCTATCGTCTTGTCTATGCACGTCTAGAAGCATTAGAAGGATTAACCTTTATGCACGTACATCTTGAAAATAACATCCTATTCCCTAGATATATATAACTTTAAAACAGCCTCGTTCACCACGAGGCTGTTTTCTTAAGAAAAGACTCTCTTCAAAGAAGAGAGCCTAACCGCCTATATAAGACATTTCTATTTTTTTGCGATTTTTATATGTTTCTGCCGTTCGTTCGTCTGAATATCGATCATCACGGCCATTCCAAATCGCACTTACTCGATCACGGATTTCTTCATCGGTCGCACCATTTCTCATGAAATTGCGGATATCATGACCATTCCCATTAAATAAACAAGTAAATATCTGGCCATTGGCCGATAGACGCGAACGAGTACAGCTCGAACAAAATGACTCAGAAACAGAGGTAATAAATCCTACGTTTACATCTTTATCTTTGTAGCGGTACAATTTTGCCACTTCACCATAATAGGCTGGGTCGACGGGTTCAAGTTCAAAATGCTCTTTTAGTAAATAGTAAATCTGTTTTTTTGTAACCACGTCATCCATTTTCCAGCCATTCGTTGAGCCTACATCCATGAATTCAATATATCGAAGCTCTAGCCCATTCTCTTTACAATACGCAGCCATTGGAATAATTTCAGAGTCATTTAAGCCCTTTTTAACAACCATGTTAATTTTAACCCCAAGCCCTGCTTGTTTAGCTGCTTCAATGCCATCTAATACTGGACCAGTGCTAACTCCGCGCCCATTAATTTTTCCAAAAAGTTCATCATCCAAGGTATCAAGGCTGACATTCACTCGTTTAAGACCGGCTTCCTTTAACTCTTTCGCAAATTTTGGCAAAAGCACACCATTCGTTGTTAATCCGATATCTATCAAGCCATCAATTGCTGATAACTTTTTAACAAGAATAGGCAAGTCCTTTCGAAGAAGAGGCTCTCCCCCTGTTAAGCGGATTTTTTCAACACCTAAGCTGACAAATATTTTACCAAGTCGCTCAATCTCTTCGTATGACAATAATGCACTTTTAGGGAGAAACTCAAAATCAGGACCAAACTGATCTGCAGGCATGCAGTATTGGCAACGAAAATTACAGCGATCAATGACAGAAATTCTTAAATCATGCAAGGGTCTATTTAATTTATCTTTAATAATGGTTTTTTCCATTTATCTCAACTCCATTATTTTAACGAACCTATTTTAAGTGTAACAGTCTTCGGTTGAAAAGACTGTTACTTTATTCACTATTACAATACTTTTTACTTATAATCTTATCTTAGCAGATGTTTCCCCATCTATAAACGATTGTTTTGGAAATATATATGTCGGAAGTTTTCACTATATTGTCATTGTTTACTTCTATATAAAGTCTCCTTATGAGATAAAATGTTACTAACAAACAAATCATGAATAGTAGTATATGGATGATTATTAATATGAAACTAGAGGTGAATTCCGATGACGATGACAATGAAGCCCACTCATTCAATTGAAATAAAAGAATTGCTAAAATTTGCAGACCGGAAATTTAAAAGTGAAAAAGGAAGTTTTTTATTTCAAGAAGGAATGGCTGCGGAAGAACTTTTCATTATCATTTCCGGAAAAGTTCAAATTAGTAAAATAACTTCTGATGGCCGCGAACTATCGTTAAGAATTTGCGGTGAAAATGATATTTGCGGTGAATTAACCCTTTTTACTGATAATCCTAGATATTTGTTAAGTGCCCTAGTTATTGAAGAGGCAGAGGTTGTCGCAATTAATAAAGATAAACTTGAAAGCGAAATATTCCAAAATAGTAAACTGGCTTTTGAATTCATGAAATGGATGAGTGATCATTTCCGTAAAACACAAACAAAATTTCGTGACCTTGTATTAAATGGAAAACGTGGAGCCCTTTTTTCTACTCTTATCCGGATGTCGAATAGCTATGGTATTCAGAAGGATAATGAAATCCTAATTGATTTGCCTTTAACCAACCAAGAGCTTGCTAACTTTTGTGGTACATCACGTGAGAGTACTAACCGCATTCTTAGTGAACTAAAGAAGGATAAGATCATTTCTGTCAAAAAAGGGAAGATTTCTATATTGAATTTACAATATTTAAAAAACGAAATCGATTGTGAAAATTGCTCGGCAGTCTATTGCAGCATTGAATAGGCTGGGAAACCCGCTAATTTTCACATAACTCTCTATATTCAAGGCTGTCTCAATATTATTGGGACAGCCTTGTTTTATTTGTTAACTTTCTTGAACTTGTTTCTCTCTATATGCTTTAGGAACATACACACAGAATGGCTCACTTTCAAGATAATCACCAGTCATTGCAAAAGCTCTTGACCTTGAGCCGCCGCAAACATGACGGAATTCACAGACACCACATTTTCCTTTAAAGAGATCTGGATTCCTAAGTGATTTAAATATTGGCGATTCACGGTAAATTTCTGCTAATGGCGTTTCACGGATATTTCCTGCTTTAACTGGTAATAGTCCACTTGGATAAACATCTCCAATATGGGAAATGAATACAAAACCATTTCCATCGTTAACACCCTTTGGAGCCCGTCCAAGACCGTCAATGGAGCCTGTTAACCCTTTTTCTGTTAACGCGCTTAAATACTCAACTTCATCGGTTGTTTCCTTCGCTTCACGCATTTTCTGCTGAATCACAACTCGTCGATAATGCATTGCTTCTGTTGTCTTGATATCAAAAGATACACGCTTACTTAAATCGTAAAGCCATCTGAATACTTTTTCATGTTGGACAGGTGAAATCATATCGGATTCTTGTCCTCTTCCGGTTGGAACAAGGAAGAATACACTCCATAATACACACCCTAAGGATTCCACCATTTTAGCCATCTCATCAAGATATTCAATATTATAGCGTGAAATTACCGTGTTAATCTGAATTGGTAATCCAACTTCATGTAAATATTGTATTTTTTCCATAGTAAGATCAAATGATCCGGCTGTGCCTCTAAAATGGTCATGAACCTCAGCCGTAGGGCCATCAATACTGAATGCCCAACGAGAAAGGCCTACTTCTTTTGCTTTTTCAATTGCCTCTTTTGTTACATTCGGTGTCGCACTTGGTGTCATTGATACCCGAACACCTTTTTCAACTGCATATTTTGCAATATCAAAAACATCTTCTCTCATTAACGGGTCCCCGCCAGTAAACACTAGCATCGGATTATTCATTTCATATATTTGGTCAATTAAATTTTTTCCTTCTTCGAATGATAGTTCACGTGGGTCTCTCCTATACTGTGCATCTGCACGGCAATGCAGACACTTTAATTGGCACGCCCTTGTAAGTTCCCAAATAACGATAAACGGATCTTTATTAAAATCACGGCTAACTGCCATATGGATACGCCTCCTAATAACGGCTAGTAAATCAATCAGCCTTATTATCCTGTATTATAAAGGTGTTTATGTTCTAAAAAAGTGAACTATCTCACATTCCTCCTGAATATATTTGTCTGATTAGTGAAGAACAAAAATTAAAACCAGCAGAAAACTGCTGGTTTTGTTAAAAATCATTATTCTTTACAAGGTTATTCAATTTTAGCGAATACCCAAGGCAATTTTTGCATAACGCGACATCATTTCTTTATTCCAGGGAGGATTGAAAACAATATTAACCTCTACTTCTTTAACCTCTGGAATGTCAGCCAATGCACGCTTCACTTGGTCGACAATCGTCCCAGCAAGCGGACAGCCCATTGATGTTAACGTCATCGTAACAGTTACGTTGCCTTCATCATCCATTTCAGTATTATATACTAATCCCAGGTTTACAATATCTACCCCTAGTTCAGGATCTATGACTAACTCTAAAGCACCAAGTATATTTTCTTTTAATTCTTCATTCATATTTGTCCCACTCCTTAAATATCTTGTCTAAATATAGTATAACAAATCTTTGAAGATTTCCTTCTAATTGAGACTTTGTCTAAAAAAGTATATAGTTTTTTTATACCATTTGGTGTGAATTTTTGTACAGTTTTGATATAAAATTGTTAACATAGTAAATATAGAAGTAAAAAGGTTATCTAAAATATCACTAAACCTAAATATAGTGTATCATGTAGATAAATTTTTACCTAAAATGACAATCTTTATTAATGATGAAAATGATGATTAGAAGGAGTTATTATGGCAGATAGACATTTAATTGCATTAGACTTAGATGGAACTTTATTAAAAGATGATAAAACGATTTCTGTAAAAACAAAAGACCTTTTAAAGAAAGCAAGAGAACAAGGCCATCATGTAATGATCGCCACAGGAAGACCCTATCGTTCAGCTGAGATGTATTATCGCGAATTGGATCTAGACACACCAATTGTTAATTTCAATGGGGCGTTTATGCATCACCCCAAAAATCCTGACTGGGGGTTTTATCACGAGCCACTTGATGTTAAGGTGGCTAAAGACATTGTTGAGGCATGCAGAAGTTTCCAATTTCATAATATCATTGCTGAAGTAATCGACGATGTCTACTTTCACTATCATGATGAAAAGCTTTTAGACATTTTTAGTTTTGGAAATCCCAAAATTACTACAGGCGATTTAGCAGAGTTTCTAAAGGAATCACCAACTAGCATGCTAATTCATACCGAAGAAGATCAATTGTCGTCCATTCGAGACCATTTATCCGCGGTCCATGCAGAAGTAATCGATCATCGCAGCTGGGCTGCCCCCTGGCATGTAATCGAAATAATAAAAGTCGGATTAAATAAAGCGGTTGGGTTAAAAAAGGCTGCTGATTATTTTGGTATTCCTGCAGAAAGAATTATTGCTTTTGGCGATGAGGATAACGACCTTGAGATGCTTGAATATGCTGGGTACGGGATTGCCATGGGGAATGCAATTGATAAAGTTAAAAATATTGCAAATGACGTTACCTTAAGTAATGAGGAAGATGGCGTGGCTCAATATTTGGCAGATTTGTTAAAAATAAAGATTTAAGGTTCATTCGCCATAGTTTACCTAAATGAACAACACAATTATTGTACATACTATTTTTTGAGGCAGCGATGCTGTTTCAATAAGAGCTATGAGCATATTGGAGGGATTCGAATGGGTAAACGAAACAAATCAAAACGCTTTGTCCAGCAAGGAGTGGATACGGTAAGCAAGCATGCCGAACGTATTCCTTATCACATGACTTACGCTGAAGCGGAAGCTCAGAAGATGTCCAATGTGCAAGAATCCTCGCTTGGAGGAATATAACATGGGAAACCAATTGTTCCAAGAAGCACGACGATTTGTTGAGATGGCGAAGTCAGCCAACCCAGCTGAACTTGATTCTGCTGTAGCGAAAGCTAAAAATGCATTAAGTTCTGCTTATGCTAACTCGACTGTAGCAGAGCAAGCGCAGCTCCAACAAATGCAACAAGAGCTTGAACAGATTACTTAAATACGAAAAGCGGAAGCACCTCAAAGGCGCTTCCGCTTTTCGTTTTACTCTTTTCTAAAGAATCCATAAATATTGGTGGTTTGGATGATATTGGTGAAGGCATTTGGGTCCACTTCTTTAAGAATTCTTTCCAGGTCAAAAAGTTCATAACGGGTAATGACAATCATTAACATTTCTCGCGATTCATTTGAAAAAGCCCCTTTTGCTGGAAGAATAGTGATTCCGCGAACGAGCTTCTCCTGAATGGCTTTTTTCATTTCATCAGCTTTTTTGGTAATAATCATCGCAGTGAGCTTTGCATGTCTAGTATGAATGGCATCGATTACTCTAGTTGAAGTGTATAACGTAACTAAGGTATAGAGTGCCTTTTCCCAGCCATAAAGAAATCCTGCGGTAATAATAATTATCCCATTTATCACCAGCATATAAGGACCGATTGGCTTGTCTTTCATTCTTGATAAGACCATAGCAATGATGTCGACACCGCCTGTTGATGCCCCCCATTTTAACGTGATACCAACACCAACCGCTTGGATAACACCTCCAAAAACAGCATTAAGAAGGATGTCCTTAGAAACTTGATTAATCGGGATTAATATTAAAAATAACGAAGACAAGGCGACACTAATGAAGCTGTAAACAGTAAAAGATTTCCCTACCTTTTTCCAACCTAAAATCGCAACTGGAATATTCAGTAATAATAGTAAAAATCCTAGTGAGACGTTAATAGGTGTATAGTCACTCAATACCTTTGAAAGAAGCTGAGCTATCCCAGTAAACCCACTTGAATAAATATTTGCTGGTATTAAAAATAAATTCATTGCTAGTGCACCCAACAATGAACCTGCTACGACTACGACTAGTTTTTTTGTGTGGAGCCATATCATATTATTACCCCCTTTTGTGATAATGTGGATCGTTTGATACTTTTGAGTGATTGATAATTGTATTTTTTCTGTGAAACCGATAAACTGAAACTATAAATTAGCTTGAGAGCAGGTGAGCTTAATGCAGGTAAAAATACTAACTGATAGCGCATGTGATTTACCAAAAAGTTTTTATGATGAAAATCACGTCACGTTGTTTCCATTAAAAGTCGAGATTAATGGCAAAGAATATGAAGATGTCAAATCAATTGACCCAACCACCGTTTATGAGGCTATTCGTGGTGGAATTATTCCCAAAACCTCTCAGGTCTCCCCGCTCCTATTTGAGGAAGTATTTACCCAAATGGCAGAAAAAAGTGAAGATGGGATTTACATAGCATTCTCTTCCGAGTTATCCGGTACATATTCCACTGCTGTTATGATTCTTGACCAAGTGAAGGAAAAATATCCAAATTTTAATTTAACAATTGTCGATACCAAATGTGCATCGCTCGGATATGGACTTATCGTTAAAGAAGCAGCAATTCTTGCGGCCAAAAATCTAGATAAGGAAAAGATTTTAAAGGACGTCCTGTCTAGAAGCCAGCATATGGAACATCTTTTTACGGTCGAGGATTTAGATTATTTAGCCAAGGGTGGCCGTGTATCCAAAGCTTCTGCCTTTTTGGGTGGATTATTGAATATTAAGCCAATCTTAAATGTAGAAGGTGGAAAGCTGGTCCCGATTGAAAAAATTCGCGGTAAGAAAAAAGTGATGCGCCGCATCATCGAAATTATGAAGGAACGCGGAACTCAAATGAATAGTCAAGTAATTGGCATTAGTCATGCGGATTGTGAAGAAGTGGCATTAGAAATGAAAACGATGATTGAAGAAGAATTTCATCCGCTTGAAGTTTACATTTCCTCGATTGGCTCCGCCGTCGGATCGCATACAGGTGCAGGTACAATTTCTATTTTCTTCTTAAATGATCTTCCATCAGCATAAATAAAAAATGAGCGAGGCAGCTGCCTCGCTCATTTTATTTATGGTCTGTCTTCTTTGAGTATTGATTTTTTCCGGCTTGACGATTTTTTTCACGCATCATATTCTTTTCATGACGAAGGGCATTGTTGTCTTGTGCTTTCTTATCGTTGTCTGAAGTGTGTGGCATAACCTTACCCCTTTCAAATAGATTCACATATAGTTTCTGTTAATTTGAAAAGAGTATGTAAAACACATTAATCTTTCTTTACATAGGTCCAGTTGCCTTCTTGGTAGACCCTGCCCTCTTTCATAAGCTTTCCAAGAGCACGTTTAAAGGCACCCTTGCTTAAATCGAATCGATCTTTAATATCTTCAGGCATGCTTTTATCATTATATGGCATGGCCCCATTTCTGCTCATCATATACTCATAAATCCGTTCCGCATCGACATCCTGTGTTTCTTCTTTTCTTGCCAATAATGAAACGTTGATCGTACCATCTTCTTTCACATCAATAATCCGACCTTCAACTTTTTGGCCGATTCGCGGCTCTTCTTGTCTTTGTGACTCATGGATGAAACCTTTAAAACCTTCTATTGTGTAAATCCAACTACCGACTTTCGCTGTGCGGTAAATATGCCCTTGAACATTTTTATTAAAATTTTCCCGTGTCGCTTTCACTGATATAGATTCAATAATTGGATCAGTGGCGAGTTTTGCATAGAGAAGATAATTACTGCTTAGTTTTAAGGTAATATAGACTAAGTCTCCTGGCTGTGGCCAAACTGTCTTATGGACAGGCAAATCATCAATTCCTAACAATATATCCTTAGGAAGTCCGATATTTAAAAAGACACCAATACGGGGATTAGAGTCTGTTACTTTTACCCAAGCATAACGTCCTATCGCAATTTCAGGAATCGTAGTGGACGCAGAAATTCGCCCCTCCGAATCAACATATAGGAAAACCTCGACCTCATCATTTTCTTCAAATTCTTGATTTGCTTGATTAAAATGCAGTAGTACATCTTCATTACCATCTGTTAAGAAATAACCAAATGCGGCTTTACGGGCAACAGTTAATGTGGTGGTCTGTCCAATTAGTTCATGTAAAGACATATATAACTCCTCTTTTCTCTTCACGGAGAATTAGTTAATCTATTTTAGTTCGCTCTGTTAGGACAGGCGGATTCTTTAAATAGTTGTTTGAACTGCTATATTTTACTATAATGTACCCATAAAGGGAAACTTTCTTCAGCTGTGAATCAATATATGTTTATTAAATGGAGGTTTTGTTATGTCAAAAGATAGCTCATTTGATATTGTCTCTCAAGTCGACTTATCTGAAGTTTCAAATGCGATTGCCCAAACTATGAAGGAAATTGGTACACGCTATGATTTCAAAGGCAGTAAAAGTGAAGTCTCACTTGATAAAGAAAAGGAAGAGCTTGTTCTTGTTTCCGATGATGAATATAAAATGGACCAGCTTAAGGATGTTTTATTTAGCAAGTTAATGAAAAGAAGCGTTCCTGTTAGAAATTTAGACTATGGTAAAGTAGAAAAAGCTTCCGGCGGAACCGTTCGTCAACGTGCGAAACTATTGCAAGGTATTGATAAAGAAAATGCAAAAAAAATTAATACCATTATAAAAAATAGCGGCGTCAAGGTAAAAAGTCAGGTTCAAGACGACCAAGTTCGTGTTAGCGGTAAGAACCGTGATGATTTACAAAAGATAATCTCCCTCGTCCGAGAAGCGGACTTAACTGTCGATGTGCAGTTTATTAATTATCGATAAGAAAAGCGGAAGCACCCTGGTCAGCGGCGTATG
>NZ_JBALOA010000021.1:17965-50361 GCF_036962125.1 Neobacillus drentensis | reverse complement strand
TAGACAGTAAACTAAGTTCTAAAAACCTATACTTCTCTTTTAAGAAATCTGCGAAAGGATTTATTTCCTTTCGCTTTTTTTTATCTTTATTTTTCATAATTTGCTCCATTTATCTAAAACTAATAGCGAGTACACACTTGGAGGTTTTAGGAAATGAGCAATAATCAAAATCAACCAAAAAAGACCTTTCCAGCCCAGCACCAAAATCATCAGCCTGGAATAGAAAGTGAAATGAATCCTCGCCCCGTATCAGTTGATCCCAATTATAAATCAGGAGGGAAATTAGCTGGTAAAACAGCAATTATTACTGGAGGCGATAGCGGGATAGGAAAATCTGTGGCCATTTATTTTGCTAAAGAAGGCGCAGACGTAGCAATTGTCTATTTAGAAGAACAGCAAGATGCCGAAGAAACAAAGCAGTTAATTGAAGCCGAAGGACGAACTTGTCTTCTTTATGCAGGCGACATCGGAACTGAAGATTTTTGTAAGGAGGTTGTCAATAAAGTTCAGTCTGAATTTGGAAAAGTGGATATTCTGGTAAATAACGCCGCAGAACAGCACCCCCAGAACAGCTTATTAAACATTACTTCTGCCCAACTTGAGAAAACGTTCCGGACCAATATTTTCTCGTTCTTTTATATGACAAAAATGGTCCTTCCTTTTTTAAAAAAGGGGGCGTCAATTATTAATACTGCATCAATTACGGCTTATCAGGGTCATGAACAATTATTGGACTACTCGGCAACGAAAGGCGCAATTGTTTCATTTACCCGTTCATTAGCAAAATCATTGGCTCCACAAGGAATTAGAGTGAATGCTGTGGCTCCAGGTCCGATTTGGACACCGCTGATCCCGTCCACATTTTCTGAAGACCAGGTCGCAACATTTGGATCAACTACACCAATGGGGCGGGCGGGACAGCCCTGCGAACTAGCACCCAGCTATGTATTCTTAGCCTCAGATGACTCTTCCTATGTAAGTGGCCAAATGATTCACGTAAACGGCGGGACCATCGTAAATGGTTAAAAAAGAACGCATCGGGACGTTTCCCGATGCGTGTCAGCCTATGTTTTTACCTTTTCTCCTCTTGATTACTAAGAAAAGAAATAATGAAACTAAAAGATACACAACGATTAATGATGCGATAAGCGGAATATTTATGCCGCTTTTTTCTGTTACTACATAAATTTCTGAAAGATCACGGTCGAGGATAAGAAAATATTGATTATCATGACTTCTGACAATATCTCCGTCTAGTAAGCCACGAAGCTCCTTTCCGCCAGCAATTTGTTTGTTTGATAAGGTTACTTTTTGTGATTTGCTTGAATTATTAATGGCAATAATAGACGTTTCACCTTTATAGACACGTTTATAAACAACCATACCGCCTTTATCATAAAGCATCTCCATCGTTCCTCTTGTTAATGAAGGAAGCTGATTCCTTAATTCACCCACCTTGGTAATATAATCAATTAATTCTTTTTCTGTTCTGAAACTCATTTGTCCGCGGTTATCGGGAATGTTTCCCCCGTTTAACGCTATTTCAGTTCCATAATAAACGACAGGAATTCCTGGGGTTGTATAAAGATAAACCAATGCAGTTTTCCAGCGTGAACCGGGAAATTGTTTCTTTGCCACTATATCCTTTGTAAATCGGGTCGTATATTCATTATCCATAAAATTTGCCCGTAAAAAGGATTGCTGATTCTTGTCTGCTGCTGAATTTAGGATACTAAAAGATTGATTCGTACTTGCAAATGTTTGTCTTAACTTATCACTGTACTGATAATTAACCACACTGTCTATCCCTGCATCTTTATATTCTTGTGAATCAATAGAAGCTTTGTTTGACATGACCCCTAATAGAAAAAGGTCCTTCTTTTTCTTCTTTACTACAGTAGAAAAGTCAGTCCAAAAGCTTTTCGGAACATAGTTTACTTCTGGTAAACTTAGCCCATCAATATTTGTTTTACTTATCCACCATTTGGCGGCATCCAATAAGTATTTTTTTACTTCGGGGTTGTCCTGATTAAGGTCAGGCAGCCCGTCAATCCACCCTTTTTCAAGCTCTCTCTGATTTCCATTTACAGCAGTGATATTCTGTTCGGTGTGAAACCAGTCCTTCTTGCTGGAGTCACTAAGCCAAGGATGGTCTGCTGCTACATTATTTGTAACAAAATCCATCAAAACCTTCATCTTTCGCTTATGTGCTTCTTTTACTAATGTTTGAAAAGATTTCATAGTGCCAAAGTGTTCATCTACTTTGTAAAAATCCTTTACCCAAAAGCCATGGTAGCCATTTTTGGTATTGTCAAAAATAGGAGTTAATCGAATCGTAGTAAACCCCATATCATGTATGTAATCTAACTTATCAATAATTCCCTGAATATCTCCGCCATTATATGCTAATGGATTCCTTGCATTGACATTAAAGTCATTATTTTGGTCTCCATTGTTGAAACGATCAATCATGATGGAATAAACTGTTTCATCCTGCCATACGCGGTCTTCCTTTTCAAGAGCTGCATTGGCCGGAAAAGATGAATTAAGTAATAACAGTACTAAAATGAGTGTGATTCTTTTCATATTTTTCTATCCTCCTCTAAAAAGGGAAGAGGATATCCTCTTCCCTACACCATTTTAATCTAATCGAGTTTTTATTCCAAATTTAAGTTCTTCATTTTATCTAAAATTTGCCGTCTAATTCACTATGTTAATATTGTAATCTTTAAACCATGTGTGCAGCTGTACAAGGTACGCCAATAATTGTGGCCCTGTCATCAGTTGGCCAAACCAAGGTTCTTGAAATGAATTCCCACCAGACTTGACGATATTTTCCAGCTGCTCTTTATTAAAAAATTCATGTAAAATAGAGGATTTATCTTGTAAAATACTCTCGACCAGTTTTTGAACAGCAACTGTGTAAGCGGGATTGTGTGTTTTTGGATAGGGGCTTTTTTTCCGATATAATACTTCCTCCGGTAAAATACCTTCAAAAGCCTTACGAAGGATTCCCTTTTCCCTTCCGCGATACATTTTGATTTCCCACGGGATATTCCACACATATTCGACTAATCGATGGTCGGCAAAAGGAACCCTGACCTCCAAACTAGCCCCCATACTCATTCGGTCTTTGCGATCAAGCAAAGTCGTCATAAAACTAACCATATTTATATAAAACAATTCCCTGCGTTTTGATTCCTCTTCGCTTTCACCATCTAATTTAGGTGTTTCAGCAATCGCTTGAACATATTTTTCCATTACATAATCATTTAATTTTAGTTTTTCTTGCCAATGTGCTTTCAACAAATTATGTCGTTCTGATAAAGAACGCATCCACGGAAATCCTTTCCGTTCTAAGTCTAGTTTCCGATGAAACCAAGGGTATCCGCCGAAGATTTCATCAGCGCATTCCCCTGACAAGCTGACAACAAAATCCTGTTTTATTTCTTTACAAAACCATAGTAAGGAGGAATCCACGTCAGCCATGCCAGGAAGGTCCCTTACATGGGTAGCTTCCACCAAATCATTAACCAATTGTTGTTGAGAAATGATTTTATTATGGTGTTTTGTCTTAAATTTTTCTGCAATCATTTGAATAAATTTTCCATCTGCATCAGGTTGAAATTCATTTGAAGCAAAAAATTGATCATTTCCATCATAATCAATCGAATAGGTATGAAGCTGCCCTTTGTTCTGATCATGGAAACCTTTTGCAGCAATAGCTGTGATAATACTTGAGTCTAAACCTCCAGACAAAAAAGTACTCAGCGGAACATCGGAAACAAGCTGCCTTGTTACAGCATCAGTCACTAAGTAGCGAACCTTTTCTGCCGTTTCCTCCACGTTATCCTTATGTTTTTCACTTTTTACATTCCAATAGCGCCAAATTTTCAGTCCATTTTTTGAAAAGGTTAATGCATGTGCGGGTCTTAATTCAGTTATTCCCTTAAAAACACCGGAACCTGGTGATCGTGAAGGGCCAATTCCAAAGATTTCTGCAAGACCTTCTTGATCAATTTCAGTTTTTACTTCTGGATGAGCTAAAATCGCCTTAAGTTCAGAGGCAAATAAAAGCCCTTTTTTGTGTTCTCTGAAAAATAAAGGTTTTACTCCTAAACGGTCGCGACCGATAAAGAGCTGTTCCCTTTTACTATCCCAGATTGCAAATGCATAAATTCCGTTTAAATAGTTAACACACTCTTCTGCCCATTCTATATAGGCAGTTAATAGAACTTCAGTATCAGAATGACCTTTAAATGAATATCCTTTAGTATGGAGAACTTTGCGGATATCTTCTGTATTATACAATTCCCCATTGTAGCAAATGGTGTAATTATATCCTTCCTTTTGTTTGGACATTGGCTGTCTTCCCCCTTCAGGGTCAACAACAATAAGCCTTTTATGACCAAAAGCAACATTTTTCTCAGACCAGATGTTGGTTTCATCAGGGCCTCTTTTGGCCAGCGTATTTGTCATTTTCGTCAGTGTTTCTACTTCTTTCTGAAGTGATTGGTCAAAATTAATCCAGCCTGTAATGCCACACATTTCCTTCACGCTCCTCATTAACAGAACTACTGTACATGAAATCATGTTTTATAGTATTCAGCCCATGGGAATTGGTTAATTGTCCAAATAAATAGCGGAAGACTGCGTGAGTATGAATGTTTTTTACGTTAAAAAGATATTACTTGATTTTTTTGTTATAAAAATCCATGAAGATGTCTAAAAAGAATATGATATCAACTGGCACGGAGGTTAATAATGAGTCGACAACAACGAATGAAACTATATGATTTTCAAGAAAGGGCCTATACAGAAGGAACGGTTGAACTGATTAATGAACAGTGGATATTCTTTGATGAGGAAACGGAAGAAGCGGAGATGTTGGATGACTATCTTCAGCAAGAAATAGAAGTCTTTCGAATGAATCGTTGGAAGAAAGGAAAATTGTGCGAAACAGGCAAAATCCGAATTGGAAACGAAGCAACAATGTTACGTAATCACGATTTAATTAGGATTAGGAAACATTTAGTATATTCACTGGAAAGGCTATTAGATGGAATCAATGATGATGCCTTTTTTCAATTTGTTACCACTTTAAACTCCTTAAATTTTTCCATTTACGATTGCATTTATTGTTATAACCATTTATCCTTCCTATCAGATGAAAATCGCAAAGATGGGGTAAATTTTTTAGTATTTGATAATCAGGAACAAATTTGTAATGTTCAGCACCATTTTTGTTATTATGAAAAGGTTAATGATCGATTTGAATTTACATTAAATACCGGAAAACGATTAGTAATTGAAAAGTTGATTTCTTAAAAAAAGGCATGGGCATCCACGCCTTTTTTCATCTGTAAAAATATTAATTCCCGATGTATTTGGAATAAAGTAATTTTGCTTTGACCACATCGTTAGTCCCATGGATTAGGACGCGTGCATCTTTAAATACAACCATAGAAGTTTCTTCATCAGGAAAAAAACGGAGTAAATAGTCATTTCCAGATACTCTGCCACTTTTTTTTAGAACCTCAGCTAACTTGCCTACGTCCAATTTCCGCCTATTTCTGGGATTAATTTGAACGGTGTTACGTCCACATAATGTTGTATAAATTACTTGCTGCTCAGAGGCACGGTCTAGAAAATCAAATTGATGATTCACACATGCAGGACAATTAGGGTTTTTCCCGTTGGAAATATCCATTTGCATCACAGAATAATCCCAAATATCAATTTGTTCTAAGTTAGAGGTAGTCTTTTCACCTATTAATATTTTAATGGTTTCTAGAGCTTGAAAAGAACCAATTATATCTGTTATTGGTGATAAGACTCCCACTGTGTCACACGTTTCTCCCCTCCCTGTTGGGACATGCGGAAACAGGCAACGATAGCAGGGGGTTTTCCCTGGAATAATTGATGTAAACATCCCTCTAGAGCTAACGGCTGCCCCATGAATCCATGGGATTTCGTATTTTACTGCCACATCATTGATTAAAAAGCGTGTCATGAAATTATCCGTGCCATCCACGATACAATCCATTTCCATTAATAATTCTTCAGCATTTTCAAGATTTACATCGGCAATGACTGCATCAACAGTAACTGTAGAATTAATTCGATTTAATCTTTTTTGAGCAGCTATTACCTTTGGCAGCTGTAATCTTGCATCTTCTTCATCAAACAATGACTGCCGCTGCAGATTTGAAAGTTCAACCAAATCCCTATCAATTAATCGGATATAGCCAACACCTGACCGGACAAGATGATTCGCTATCACCGTACCTAGTGCTCCTACACCAACTATTGCCACTTTACTTTCTAACAATTTTAATTGACCAGTCTCACCAACTGGGTGAAAAAGAATCTGTCGTGAATAGCGTTCTAAATTACTCAATACTCCTACCTCTTTCCTTGAATCTGTACTTGTGCCTAAAAAAGGAAAAGTTATTTTACTATTATCTTACCAAATTATTAATTATTGTCGTTTATAAATAATTTAATTTTATAAATAGTTAAAAAGATATATAATAATTAGTAAGTTTAAGCATTATTTGGAAGGAATCTCTTATGTAATTATCTAATATTATAAGAGATTAGTACCTATTCTTTATTTGAGAAAGTGAGGGGAAAAGTTTGAATCTAGGTGGATTTAAAAACAAAGAAGTCTTGGTTGACTTAACAAATGGGGTTGTTGATTACCGGGCAATCAACGAAGAAGATGCAATTAAGTACATAGGTGGCCGCGGTCTAGGTGTCAAATATGTGCTAGATAATGGTCCTGAGGTCGAGCCATTATCTGCAGAAAACATTTTATGTATTATGACAGGTCCTGTCACAGGATCACGTTCATCGATGAGCGGACGTCTCTGTGTCGTTACAAAATCTCCGTTAACTGGCACCGTTACCGATTCTCACATTGGCGGGTGGACAGCTGCTCGTCTTAAGTGGGCAGGCATCGATAATATTATCTTTTCTGGAAAAAGTGACAAGCCTGTGTACCTGTATATTGAAGAGGGTAAAGCCGAACTTCGCGATGCTTCCAACTTATGGGGAACGAGCACTAGAGCCTTTATCCAAGCCATGAAAGATGAACATGGAGAATCAGACCTCAGCGTGATGACTATTGGTCAAGCAGGTGAAAATACCGTACGCTTCGCCTCATTTATTAATGAGCATGACCGGGCGGCTGGACGTGGTGGTACTGCTGCAGTTGCCGGCTATAAAAAGTTAAAAGCTATTGTCATTAAAGCTCCGCAAAAAGGCAATATGCCGCAGCCGAAATTAGACAGCGATTACAAAGATGCTAATAAAAAAGCAGTAAAAGCCATTCTTGACGGCGGCTTAACGGCACCTAATAAAGGCGGCTTATCCGTGTATGGAACCAATGTGTTAACTAACTTAATTAACGAAGTAGGAGCACTTCCAACCAAGAACTCACAATTAACGCACTGGGATGAAGCAGAAAAACACAGCGGTGAATACTATAATACTAATTTACGTGTGGCAAACAACACCTGCCATGCTTGCCCAGTTGGCTGTAAAATCGAGGTAGAAGTAAAGGATGGCAAATATAAAACACGTGTCGAAAGCATTGAATTTGAATCGGCGTGGTCACTTGGCTCTAACTGTCTATTAAGTGATGCGGAAGCGATTTCATTTATGATCGACCGCTGTAATGAATATGGACTTGATACGATTGAACTTGGCCATTGCTTCTCTGTGACAATGGAAGCCTATGAAAAAGGAATTATTAACGAGGAACTCATCTGGGGCGATGCGGATTCCATGATTGACTTGACTAAAAAAATTGCCTTCCGCGAAGGCTTCGGCGGTATTCTTGCTGAAGGACCTGCACGTGCAACCGCATCATGGGGAGCACCAGAACTATCCATGTCTGTAAAAGGTCAATCAATCCCTGCTTATGACCCACGTGGAATACAAGGGATCGGTCTTGGTTATGCAACAAGCAACCGTGGTGCCTGCCACCTGCGCGGCTACACTGTTGCAAGTGAGATTGCAGGCATTCCAGAACCAACCGACCGCTTAAAGCCAGAAGGAAAAGGCGAACTATTAAAAATATTCCAAGACATGCTAGCGTTCTCTGATTCTATGAATATTTGTAAGTTTTCCTCCTTCTCAGAAAATGCCGAGCATTACGCTGAACAATACAGCGCCATGACAGGTGTTCAACTGACAGCTGAGGATGTAATGAAAGCGGGAGAGAGAATTTATAATCTTGAACGTTATTATAATAACCTTGCTGGTTTTAATAAACGTGAGGATGACTTCCTTCCAAAACGCTTTACAGAAGAACCTGCCTCAGGAAATAGTGCAGGACATGTAAGCCGGATGGACATCATGCTAGAAGAATATTATCAAGTACGCGGCTGGAAAGATGGCCTCGTAACGGATGAGAAGCTTCGTGAACTTGGAATTATTGACCCAGAGATAAAACAAACCGTCTAAAGAAACGTTAAAAAGCTTCTGCCCGAGCAGAAGCTTTTTTTATAAGTTTATCCGCCTATTCTTGTGGTTTTATAGCGGAAGCTTTTAATTAACTCATCGAGAACATCATGGTCATCCGCACAAAAACGTACCTTGACTGCATTTACCTTAAAGCTGGCAGTAAATGAAAGTTCCTGTTCTGTTACGAGTTGACCACTCCAAGTTTCCGCTTCATAAATATAAGGAAACGTGTAAGTCATTTGCTTCGCGCCTAGTTCTTCAAAATACATGCCAAGATGCTCTATCCTTATCCCACGAAACTCTAACTCTCTTATTACCATATCAGCCACCGGCAACAGGCGGAAATAGAGCAAATTGATCGGACTCAACAACTTTTGTTTCTAAGTCCTCGAGATGAATGATGTTTCTCCCATTTACGTAGACGTGAACAAATGGAAGCAGTTCCTTTTCAGCTGTAAATATTTCTTCCTTTAAATCTGGAAACATTTCAACCATTTTATCCAGCACATCAATCACCCGTTCACCATTAGGCTGAACGTCTACGGTTACCCCTCCACATATTTGCCGGAGATTAGCAAACACTTTAACGAGCATATAGATTCTCTCCCCTCTACCTTAATTCAATATTAAAACCAAATCTAATGCTTGTCACGTTGTTTATTATTTCTCTCCATAAATAAAAGACTGCCGAAGGAATCGGCAGCCTTTACTAATCTCCGCTGAACAGGGTGCTTAGGCTTTTCGTATTATGGGTGCAAAAATGACATTGGTAATCTTCCGCCTAGGTATAAAACAAGAACCCATGCAACGACAAACTGAATCCAAAATACAGACGTTCTTCTTTTATTCGCTACACGGCTAAGGATCATTTCAAATAATCCAATTATCCATAGTCCGACAACCGCTTTTAAAACATACCAAACATCAATTTTGTAAACCATAAATAGGAGTCCTACACCTGTTGCTAGAATTGCTATGTACAATACACGCAAAATCATCTTAACAACTTTTGCACCTTTTTCTTTTCCACCTTTCAGTAAAAAAAGTGCAACAACAAATAAAATTAGTGCTAAAATCCATGCCGTTATATGACCGTGAATCACTATTATTCCTCCTTATATGTATGATATTTCATCTAATTCGAACTAATCATACCATAATCAATGAGCAAACACGAAAAAAAGTTAGTCAAATATAGTAACAAACATGGGAGATAGAACAGCGATAAACCTCTAACTATTCTTAAAGGTTTCGATGATTTGAAGAATGGCCGGTCCAAGTAAAACAATAAATAGACTAGGAAAAATAAAAAGTATTAATGGAAAGAGCATTTTTATTGGTGCTTTCATCGCCGTCTCTTCTGCTCGCTGTTTCCTCTGTTCTCTTACTTCATTAGATTGAACTCTAAGCACGCGAACCATCCCTATTCCGAGTTTCTCCGCTTGGAGGATACTACTAATAAACGCTCTAATCACATCAACATCCAGACGGTCACGAATGCCTGATAATGCTTCTCTTCGCGTTTTACCAATGCGAATTTCTTCTAAACAGCGTTGAAACTCATAGATGAGAACCCCTTCTTTTTTTGAAACCACCTTTGTGATAGCCGCATCAAAACCAAGACCTGCTTCAAGGCTGACGGTTAGGAGATCTAAAATATCTGGAAATTCTCTTAAGGCCATTTTACTCCGCGTCTTTGTTTTCATCTTTAAATAGTGATTAGGTAAAAATAACCCGGATAAGAATCCAAACAAAACAAATATAATGCATATACCAGCACTTACATTCAGAAGAAACGCGTATCCACCAAAAATGGATGGAAGGATAAATAAACAGGCGGTTTGAAGCAGCCTAAAATCTACTGGAGTCATTCCAAATGGGTTTCCAGCTTTTTGGAGCTTCAAATCTAATTTTTCTTCCTTCTCACCTGAGATCCGCTTATTAGAATGTTTTTTAATATCCAGGAATATTGGTTTAATTATTCTATTATAAAATGATTGCTGCTTCTCTTGGGTCTGCGGGTTTTCGTCTTTTGCTTTTTGTTCACTTAATAAAAAATAGTTTAATCGTTCTTGCACAACAGCATTTTTCTTAGTAGTTAATGAAAGTAATCCAAACACAAACAAGGTAACTGTCAAAAATATACTTATGTATAACATGGGCTAAACCTCGATTGTTGTGATTTTTTTTATTAAAATAAACCCTAATATACCTGAAATAATACCTGCCACCACCATTCCAAGACCAATAGGATTATGAAATAAAATACTAATATAATCAGGCTCAATTAAATACAGAACCATTCCTAGTATTACTGGCAGGAGGGCAATGATATAACCTGATAATCTCCCTTGTGCTGTTAGCGTGGCAATTTGTCTATGTATTTTTGTCCGGTCGCGAATCGTTTCAACAATCCGGTCAAGAACGGTCGCTAGGTTTCCACCAACCTGCCTTTGAATCAAAATTGCTTGAATCATTAAATCTAAATCTTCACTTGGCATACGTTCCTTTAAATCATTTAAGGCATCTTCAATACTTTTCCCATATTGCATTTCCTTTAAAACAGTTTCTATTTCTTCCTTAATTGGTGAATTGGCTTCCTCTGCAACAGATTTCAACCCTTGCGGAAGACTAAAACCTGCCTTCAGTGAACCTACAATAGTAGTAATCATATCGGCAAGTCCTTCATTAAATCTCAAAACCCGCTCACGCTTTTTTTTTCGTATATACCATTTAGGAAGTAAAAACCCCATGATAGCTCCAACTAAAAGAAAAAACAAATTATCCGTAAATAAATAGAATAGTCCGCCGGCTAATGCCGTAAAAAGCCATTGAAAAAGAATGTATTCTTCCGGCTTTAATGGCAGACCCGACTGGGCTAGTTGTGTTTCTAGTTTGTTATTCTTTTCTTTGGTAAGTACCTTCTTTTGAATATTTAGTTTTACCAATTGAATAAACCTGAAATGTTTTACTTCAACTTTACTTGGATTATGAATCTCTTTTTTGGTATCTAAGTAATACTGCATTCGGACTTTTAGTTTGTCTTCTGAACGAAAAAACAGTTTAAAGATCCACATAAATAAAAAGCAGGCAGATATTAAAAAACAGAAAAGGAGAAGGAACATTATTGCTTCCACTCCTCAGTATCAATGTACACCGATGCTGGAATATAATTACCGGATAATTCAAGTCGTTCATGGAACTTTGGTCTAACACCTGTTGGTACTAGACGTCCAAGAATCTTCCCTTCTGGGGTTAACCCCTCTTGCTGGAAGACAAAAATATCTTGGAGGACTATCATATCACCTTCCATACCTTGAACCTCTGTTATGTTTGTTATTTTTCTAGAGCCATCCTTAAGGCGAGATTGTTGAATAACTACATCGATCGCGCTAGCAATTTGCTCACGAATTGCTTTTATGGGCAAGTCAACCCCAGCTAACAAAACCATTGTTTCCAAGCGAGCAATCATATCTCTAGGACTATTAGAATGTCCTGTTGCGAGAGAGCCATCATGACCTGTATTCATTGCCTGAAGCATATCAAGTGCTTCTCCCCCTCGGACTTCACCAATAATAACCCTGTCAGGTCTCATCCTTAAAGAATTCTTAACAAGGTCGCGAATGGATATAGAACCTTTTCCTTCTATATTAGCAGGGCGTGACTCTAAAGAAACCACATGTTCCTGCCCTAACTGGATTTCAGCTGCATCCTCAATGGTAACAATTCTTTCATCTTCTGGTATAAAATTTGATAAAACATTTAGTGTAGTCGTTTTCCCAGACCCTGTACCACCACTGACAAACATATTTAACCTAGCCTTAACACATGCATCAAGAAAAATTGCCATTTCTTCAGTAACCGTTCCAAATCTGATTAAATCTTCTATTTGGTAGGGGTCCTTTGAAAATTTTCTAATGGTTAGGGTTGGTCCGTTTATTGCTAATGGCGGAATGATTGCGTTTACTCGAGAACCGTCTGGAAGCCTAGCATCTACCATCGGGGAACTTTCATCAATTCTTCTTCCCAATGGCGTAACAATTTTTTCAATGATATTCATGACATGTTCATTATCACGAAATTGTACATCTGTTAAAACCAGCTTCCCTTTCCGTTCACAATATACTTGAGTTGGTCCATTTACCATTACTTCAGAAACATCCTCATCTAATAGGAGCGGGTTAATTGGGCCAAATCCAGTTAAATCATTAATTAATTCATCAACCACTTTTTTCCGGTCAATATGGGCTCTAAATTCTTCATCCTCTTTAATGATTTCGATAGCCATACCGTCTATTCTGGGGATGATCTTTTCGATATCCTGCTCCTTTAATTCATGAAGAATTTTTTTATAAAGGATATTCTTTAATTCTTGATGCTTGTTATTTCTGGCCCCTTTTACATTTTCTTTTTTCTTTTCCTTTGTATTCTGTTCACGGTATACTGCACGAATATCAAGCATCGGTGTGGATGATTGATTTTCGCTCTTTGTAGGAATTTGTTGTGTTTCTTTATTGTTAAGTTTACTTTTTTCTTGAATTCTATTAAGCAGCCCCATCTCTCAACCCACCTTATTTAGCTTTTTTTGTGAACCATTTTGAAAAACTTGAACGTTTGTTTTTTGTTTTTGCTGTAGTTATAACTCTTTCACTCGAAAGGAGTTCAGCCATTTTAAAGACGCCTTTTGCTACTTCTGACTTGCCATGTTTCATAACTAAAGGAACACCCAAATTAATTGATTGAGAGCAAACTTGAAAATCATTGGGAATAAAAATAGGGGTTTCTTCTGCTAATATTTTCGCAGCATCTGTTGCATTAATAACACTTTCCATATTTGATCGATTAATAACTACTCTCACTTTTGAACGCAACTCAAGAAGATCAAAAGTTTCCAATAATAGTTTAGTATTTTTTAATGCCGCCATTTCAAGGTTTGTTACAACGAGAATTTGGTCTGCCTGCTCAATAAAGCGAATGGTTTGATCATTTAGACCAACAGAAGTATCTACCACAACGAAATCATGCTGCGCAAGCATGAGATTAATTATTTTATTTAATCCTTCACTCGTAATTAAATCAGCGAATTCTGGTCGTTCTGGGGCAGAAAGTACTTTCACACCACTTTCATGCCCCGCTAAGTAATTAGCAAGGCTATGTTCATCTAGTGATTCTATTTCCTCCATCACATCTTTAATGGTTAAAGAAAACTTTAAATCCATTGCTAGGTTTACATCGCCAAATTGAAAATCTCCATCTAATATACCTACTGAGAAGTTTTTCTTTATCAACGCTACTGCTAAATTGACTGTTAGTGTTGTACGACCAATCCCGCCCTTTGCACTGCAAACAGCTATTAATTTCCCACGTTGTGGATTCATATTTTTTTGTGCAGTTTGCATTTCATCACGGCTTGTCATGAATCGTCACGCTCCATTATTTTATTGTTGCTGAGTTAATTTACCTTCTTCGCTCATAGGTGGACGTTTATTCAAGATAAAGTGAATTTTCCCTTCTTCAGATGCATTTATGAGTCTGACTGCATCTGCCGGTTTCAGCTCAAGTGTAACCGAACTATATTCTACATAAGGTTCCTTCTTTTTCTCAGTCGTCACCATTTTCCTGCCAACTGCAAGAACCCTAGCTTTATTAAATAACAGAATAGATTGAGGAACATCTTGCTTCGCTTTATTCTTAATTATCTTAGTAAAAACAACATCTACTTCATCTTCCGGTTCAAGCAAATTCGAAACTGACTGGTTAATGTTCACCCCTACAGTTACACCGCGGTATCCATCCCTGACCTTTCGAGAAACATAGACTCCTTCCTCCTGCTCGGAACCAAGATGGTGGGAAAGAATTGTTTCCCCTTTTTCAATCATCGAGTTGGCCAATTTGCCTTCTGCATCAGGAAGACTTGTGATTGATTGAGGGAGTACATCTTTTGCTGGCTTTTGCACGATTTCTAGTTTCTTCGAAGTTATTTTTTCATTTTTTTCAATCTTCTCTTTTGCCACCACTACTCCCACAGTTTTATCCTTCGCAGTGGCTACCTTTTCAGTATTTAATTGGTTTATATATTGATAGAATAATAGAGTTGTAATGACTCCCATTACTAGCGATAACATGATTACCATTTTTGACTTCACTTGGATCACCTACTCCGTTAATCGTATGCTGTAAGCACCTCGGTCCTTACTTCCCTCTACATAAGAACCCTGCCCAGCCCTTTTTATAAAAACCCCTTTTATAGAGGTATCTGTCGAACTCATTGGGTCAGTAATATAAAAATAGGCAAACCCCGTTATTTTTACACTCTTTAATTGATTCGTATCAAAGCTGTACGGTTTATAAACAGGGATAAGCAATATTCGAGAACAATTGCGCAAGCTGTAATCCCCGGGAGGCTGCGAACAGCCAATTACCCGTTCATTAATTGCTGATCTTGTACTTCCAGCGATATTTCCTGTCTGCGTATCAATAATATCGTTCATCTTAAGTTCGTCTTGATAACCGTACCGTAAATTCTGTTCATAGGTTTTTGCACCTGGTCCACTCAGGGCCAATACACCAAAATTTCCTGACGTTACTCCTGAAGAATCCACCTTTAACAGATAGGTTTTATAATATTCTAATGGGATACTTTCATCGATTCCTAACGGAGCAGCACCGACTGCCTTGCCGATAGTAGTTAAGCCAGTTGCTGCATGGGCCTTAACGTCAATCTTTTCAAATCCAAATAGACTAGCGAAAGTAAGCTTAACAGATTTTTTTAATGTAATTGCCACTTTCTTTCCCATTTCGATATCTAGTTTTTCTAATGCTGACGAATCTTTATGGGCATTTAAAATATATTGAACTGTATCCTTAACTTTTTGCTCCGTATTAGTAAGTTCCTGAGAACCTGAAAGAACAGCTGCATTTGCTTCCTTTTGCAATTGGCTTTTTTTCATAAAAAGTAAGCTTCCATCAATTGCAAAACCGGCTACACCTAACAGAATTACTAATGCCCCGATACCAAAAATAAGGGCATTTCCTCGTTCCTCTTTCAATATTTTTTTGATAACAAGCTGCAATTCTATTCGCCTCCTCACTTATTCGACACGTATCGTTGAATCCGTATCAATTGTAAAAGTGGATGGAAATAACTTTGAAATCATTGGAGTCAAAAAATGAAATGGATAATGAAGTTTTACTGTGACATAGTCTCCTGTATGCCTGATTGTATCTTTTGGAGAAATCTCTAAAGTCAACTTTGTCTTGTCACTAAAGTTGATATATTGATGGGCGAAGTCTGAAATTTCTTGATCGCTGTGACCTAAGCCGCCTAGCCGAACCGTTTCTTGTGCTGCCATTTGAAGATGTGCATATGAATAGATCAGTCTCCCGAAATCAATAATACCGACCAAAATCAGTAAGAACACTGGAAGCAAAAGTGCTGTTTCAACCATTGATTGGCCTCGTTGATCCTTTCTCATATCTGAATGCCTCCAACACGAAATGCTTGATAAATAGCGCCAGCGGCAATTGCCACACCATAAGGGTACGTTGTTTTCATAGCTTCCTGATCATGTAGCAATGGAAATCGGACACCATTAAAAAAGCCTAGATAAAAATAGATGATTTGAATTAGTCTTCTTTTTACCCCTTTTCGAAAGAAAAGAATAAAAATTGCCATGACTCCACCTGCCAACGCCATAAATACGGATGCGGCTAATACAAATGTCACTCCTTTTAATCCTCCAATTACCGCAAGGAGCTTCACATCACCAGCCCCCATACCGCCAAGCAGAAAGGGAATCAACAAAATTCCCAGCCCGACAAACATCCCAAATACTGCACCCGTTACACCCTGAATTCCTCCCGTAATGGCATGCAGAATCAAGGCAAGAAGTAAAAATGGAAATAACACAGCATTATAGATTTTTCGTTCCTTAAGATCGGTAATAACACATATGAGTAAGAGAATAAATAATAAATAAGTACTCCACATTGGTTCTTCTCCTAGTAAAGTTATAGAAAAAAGCCTCACGTTTGCATTGAACGCAAGGCTCCTATGTTATTTGTGCCGGACCACTTTTTAATTAGCTGCCGCTAATTGCACTAGTTAATGATGAAGAAATACTAGTAAAGATAGCACCGATTTTGTCCTTAAGAATTACAACAGCACCTACAACCACTACTGCGATTCCCGCTAACACTAAACCATACTCAGTCATACCTTGTCCTTGTTCTTCTGTTAATAAAGCTTTCATTTTTTTCATCATTTGTAAAACCCCTTTTCATTTTATGGTTATATAGTTTCCGATTTTCGTTTCGGTTTGACGGATTGTTCCTGCTGGCAGTTCCAAAACGCTGTAGGCTCTTTTTTGAAGCTTGCCTACTTTTGCGGGCATTAACGTTTCGTCTAGTCCGACAACTTCTAAGTCCTTGCTTATGTAGAGGACATCGATGGAATACTTCATAAAAAACGTATGAATGGATTGGCAGGGTTGGATTAACAAGCCGTGACCTGCTGGTAAACTATTCGAAAACATCAACCCTTTTAATCTCTTTAAAAAGGTGTTAGCTGTTGATAAGTTATTGACCAGTTCCGCTCCGTTTGTCAGATTCACGACTTTCAATGATTTTCACCTCCAAGCAATAGAAATAACCCCGCCTTTACCGAAAGGGGGGTTAAAAGTCATAGAACAACTATATATACATAGACTGACTATGCAGACATAGAATATCTATTATGAAACACCCTGATCTTTCGGTAACTGGCTGGCGTAGTGCAAGTGCACCTTAGCCCCTTTAGCTTTGCGTCACTGATTTTCATCAGCTTTGCCTTTATCGAGATTCAGTGTTTATTTTTCCGACTGATCTCTTAATCACATTATCGTCCCTTTTGGATTTATCGAATATCCTACTAATTTATCATTTTGCGTCGAATTTCATAGGTAATTATCACCATTTTTTTACTTCTACCCCAATAAAATTAATAATAACAGCGTAAATAAAGCAAGAGAAGACCTTCGTTCCAATTTATTTGGGCGAATTAATCACAAAACATTCGCCCATACATAGGATGTAGAAGATACTATGAAAAAAGGGTGTTGATAATGCCAGCAATTGTTGGAGTTGCACAGGTCATTACACTTGGAAGCAGTTCTGTTTTCCATATTGGCGATGTATATAAAATCATGCCATTTTCTACTGCAAAAACCTTTTCAGGTGCTGGTTCCTTTAACACTGGGGATAGCATACAGCTCCAAAATAATGTTAGTTCTACAAATACTAATGATTCAGATGTGTTCGATCAAGGGATTGCACTGAATGCTTAATAAATGGGTGGGTTTATATGAATTTTTATATACAGCAGTCCATTCAAATTAATTACATCAAAATAGGCGGTATTACCAATTCTTCAGTCTTACAAATAGGTAGTGCTGGAATCATCAAACCTTCTGCTCATCTATATAATACTGGTGGATTTACACAGCCAGCACCGCATCCATTTAAACCTGCAGGCTCCTTGTTGGAAGCACCAGCAGTACCATTACAAGCTTCCGTTAGAAGTCAGGAAAAATAAATACGCTAATCCTATTTACAATCAATAAACTTATTGGTGAAATAATTGTGAGGTGATTACATGTATCAGGATTATTCCCAATACCTTCAGTGGCTGCAGATGTGTATTCAAGCCCAAGAGCAGCGAATCCAAACATTAGAGACTACCCTCAAAAAAATGCAAGAGGTGATTAAACAATTAAACGAAAAACAATCTATTCACGTTGATAAAATTGAATATAAATTTGATCAATTAAAGGTTGAGACATTGGAAGGAACATTAAACATTGGTCTAAACCCTTCGGAATTATCTGGAATCGAAGACTTCGCCGTCCAAAATCAATCCTTAACCACCCCTATTTCACCAAAAGATCAAATGCAAAGATCTATGAAAATAGAGGAAGCTATATACAGATATTTAGAGACTGATTTACCTCTAATGGTTGAAGCGGTCCAGAGGGAATTAGCTGTTCAACCGAACGATGAATATTTATCGTTCATTAAACAAGACATTATTAAACAGCTTCCCGGAAGGATTGAACAGCATTTAAACTCCCAATCCTCTAGCAGCCGATCTTCTATAAATGACCCTTCCGACGATATAATTATTGAAGCAATAAAGAAGGAAATTCAAAATGGGGTGAATGTTTTTTTCAGTAATTTGCCTGAAAATCTGAAAGGAATGAACACATAATGGACTTTCAAGTTTATAACCGCGATCTCTGTGTCCAAAACATAAAAATCACTGGGGTGGCAAGTTCCTCGTTAGTCATGGTAGGCGATACAGAAACGATTCAGTTGGCCTCAACTTTTGATACTCCTGCGGAATCATTAATTATCGGCCCGTTTGTTCCGCTAACACCGGAGTGAGCATCATGTTGCAGAGAACCTCATTTGTAGACATTATAAAAGTTAAAACTGCCTCTTTTTCCTCTGCGGTACAGTTAGGAGACTCCTGTATAATTAATGGACTCTCAAAAGCCCTTGCAGTCCAAAGGGAAGTGGAGGAATTTTACGGTAATGAGGGAAACCTTTCTCTATATCGAGCCTTTTCCGAACCGATTCCTTTTTTACCTATTAACGAAGCTTACACCTATTCACGCCAAAATCCGAACCCTCTAATTAAAGTAGGTAAGATTGAAATTATCGGGATATCTTCAGCTTCTCTTTTACATGTTGGGAGCAGCCGTCATGTATCGATGGAAGCGAGAGTTATGCATATTCGCCAATTACTTCCAATTCATAGGAACCCAGAAGAAGTAGGCGAACAAGGACATATATAAATGCATAAGTTACTTTATAGATTGATAAGTGAGTTCACTAAAAAGGATGTTGGTCATGCCAGCGATTATCGGCCCAGTCCAAATCATTAACGTAGGTGGCGGTATCGTGCAGTTTGGCGATACTGTATATATCTCTCCAAAAAGCGCCTCTAAAGTAAATGCAGGTTCAGGTGGTTTTAATACCGGTGGGTTGATCGTGACAAACACGGGGTTAAGTGGCACTAATGTACTCGATACAAAAGTAATCGACCAGCCAATTGCGGGGAATAATTAAAAAATGACATAAACCATCGAAATGGTCTATGTCATTTTTTATTGTTTAATTCCTTTCAATCCTCAAAATATGAGCCCCATCAAAGAAAAATAAATATCTTTCTGTGACCTTTCTTTTCCAGATTTGTTCAATTGCCCGTGTATATAAGTTTATTTGAACCTTGTAGCGGTCTTCAAGAATTGATTTCGCTTGTTCAAAGCCGCCTTTATAGCGGTCTGAAATTCGATCGGATTTGTAATCGACCAAAACAAGACCATGTTCATCTTCAAAGATGCAATCTATAATCCCTTGCACAAACACAGATTCGTCCTCATCTTTCCAATCCGGATACACATCACGTGCTGGCAGGGAAAGTGTAAAGGGAACTTCTCTGTTAATCGTTTTTGCTTTAAAATATCTCAACCCTAAATCTGAATGAAAGAACTGAACAATCAATTTTTTGTCGATGACTTCGGCTTGTTCTGGAGTTAATAATTCATTATTGACCATCCATGTTACTTGTTCCTCGATAGATTCTTGACTAACTAATTTTGTTAAATCGATATGCTGCATTACCATATGCATGGCAGAACCGCGTTCAGCAGGACTTAATTGTTTTTCCTGCATAAATTTCGGACGTTTGACAATCGATTTTTTAAAGTTGGAAACAAGGTCTGTCCCACTTTGTTCATCCGCTATTTCTCGTTGACGTTTGATTTCAGAAACCGATTGCTTTGAGCGATGAACCGCTGCATTTGAATAGGAATATTCCCATTCTAAGCGTGATTTTATTTCTTCAGCAAATGGTGACGTGGCTGGGACAAGCACCCCCTCTTGGACTATTTCAAGGAAGTGATCCTCTTGCCTTTCTACTTCCTTTTCCATTTTCCTAATTTCCTCTGCACTTATCAAAGTAATATTCCAGATGGAAGGGTGACTTGTGATTTCTTCAGGAACAAGGGCATTTACCGGTTCACTAATCCTTAACTCACTACTGTCCTGATGGCGTATCAGCGCGGGGCCAATCCAGTCAATATAGCTAGAAACTGCTGCTCGTTCATAATCCTTTAACAGCCATTCTGGATTGGATGAAGCGTCATTCCATTGATCGATCTTTTTAAGTGCATCTTTTAGTGTTGCAGTTAAGTAAAGTTTTTCTTTCGCTCTTGTCATCGCTACATATAGGACGCGCATTTCTTCGGCGAGCATTTCCATCTTCTTTTTCCGCTTAAAAGCCATTTGCGGTAAGGAAGGATATGAAATTCGTTTTTCCGCATTTACGTACTTAGATGCAAATCCGTATTCTTTATCAAGCATATATGGTTTACGAACATCTGCCATATTAAAGGTTCGTGCCATTCCTGCCATAAATACGACTGGAAATTCCAGACCTTTACTGCTATGAATGGTCATAATCCGGACCACATCTTCCTGCTCCCCAAGCGCCCTTGCAGCTCCTAAATCATCTCCTCTTTCAATCATTCGTTCAATAAACCGAAGGAATCTGAACAGCCCACGAAAAGAAGTACGTTCGTATTGCCGAGCTCTATCATATAAAGCACGCAGGTTAGCTTGACGCTGTTTTCCTCCTGGTAAACCTCCGACAAAATCATAAAACTGGGTATCACGATATAGCTGCCAAATTAACTCGGACAGCGAACCTTGTCTTGCCATCCTGCGCCATTCTGTCAAAAGATCATAAAAACGACGAAGTTTATCATAAAATTCAACTGTATTTTCAGCTTGTTTACTCTTGCAAAAAGCAGTAACTGCCTCCCAAAATGATCCTCGCTTTTGATAAATGCGGATTCTTGATAATTCCTCCTCATTCAACCCTACAATGGGGGAGCGTAAAACGGCTGCAAGCGGAATATCCTGGAAAGGATTATCAATCACACGCAAGAGGGAAATCATAATCGCCACTTCAGTCGCATTAAAATAGCCTGTGGATAAGTTAGCATAAATAGGTATCCCTTGCTGCTTGAATTCTTCCATGATTTGTGGTGCCCAGGTCATGGAACGAAG
Organism: Neobacillus drentensis; assembly: GCF_036962125.1. Taxonomy (GTDB): domain Bacteria; phylum Bacillota; class Bacilli; order Bacillales; family Cytobacillaceae; genus Neobacillus; species Neobacillus drentensis_B. The sequence goes on along the minus strand of NZ_JBALOA010000021.1, from coordinate 28,779 downwards.
CAAGATTACAATATCCCGATACATTAGAGGCCGACTAGATTTCGTTTTTGGATTGTAGACCGGTGCACCATCAACAACTAATTCTTTTATCTTCGATGCAATCACCCTTGCCTCCAGTTGGGATTGTTCTAGTCCTACTGCATCAAATTCCTCTACTTCTACCTCAGCTTCACCTTCCGATATTGTAACCGATCCTTTATCCTCTACATTTTGATTAATGAGCAGAAGTTCGACCGGATAAGGTTCCTCTTCTGGATAGGGGGCACCCGCCCGTAACTCTGCCGCCTCATCGTATTCGATCTCACCAACCTTGACACCCATAATTTGTTTAAATAAATAGTTAGTAGCATCAAGGATTTCTTTTCGGCTTCGGAAATTTCGTGCTAGATCAATGCGTAATCCACTAGATTGTCCGTCAACTTTAAAGCGGTTATACTTGCTGAGGAAAAGGTTCGGTTCAGCCAAACGAAAACGGTATATCGACTGCTTTACATCTCCAACCATAAACATATTTCCATTGTGCTCATCTTTCTTAGTTACAAGCTTTAGGATTGTTTCCTGCACCATGTTTGTATCTTGATATTCATCACAATAAACCTCATTAAAATGTCTTTGGTAAGACAGTGCCGCCTCCGATGGAAGAAATTCTCCTTCAGCTGAGATTTCACTTGTTAAGATGCCAAGACAATAGTGCTCTAAATCTGCATAATCAACAAGTCCCTTTTCTCTTTTGACCTGTTCAAACCGCTCTGAAAATTCTTTCACTAGATGAACCAATGTTTCTATTAACGGTCGCATTTCTTCCATATCCCGTAAAAAGCTTTCAGGTTTTCGAGAAAATAGCTCATCTTTTAAATCTTGAAGTTTTTTCTTTGCTTTATCACGTAGTTTTTGAGATTTCTCTGTTAGATCCTTATCATATTGGTCACCCTTTACCTGTTTTGCCCGTGAAAAGGACCACGTCTGCATCGCTTGATAAAGTGTTTCCCAAGAGTCCTGCTTGGCAAGCAGAAGCGTATCTATCATCTGTAAATCATCTAGGAAGTTCTCCGCTCTAGGTGCCGGTCCGCCTGGGAGGTTGGTTACTTCCAAACCCCGTTTAATCAGTTCCTTCGCCGATTCCAATTGCAGTTCGATATCAAATAAAAGTGCCTGCATGAAGGAGAGATCCGATATATTATTAAAGGACGAGACATCGTACATTGAAATGATTGACTGTAAATAATGATTGGGCATAGGATTTGCCCTTGCAAAGTCATAAATCGAACGAACAATATCCATTAAAGCAGCATCACTTCGGTCGTTAGTGAATGAGTCTACTAAGTTAAAAAATGCCTCATTATCTTTTTTTCCATATTCTTCTTCAAATAATTCGTCCATTACTTCATCTCTGATTAATTGTGCCTCTGTTTCATCAGCAATGCGAAACCCAGGATCGACATCAATTAAGTAATAATTCTTTCGAATGACTTCCATACAAAACGAGTGAAGTGTTGAAATTGATGCTTTATTTAATAAACTGAGTTGTTTTCTTAAATGGCGTGAGCTTGGGTCTGCATCAATGGCTTTTTCTAAAGCTTCCCCAATCCGATGTCTCATTTCAGCTGCTGAGGCGTTCGTAAATGTTACGACTAATAGTTCATCAACATTAATCGGTTCTTCTTTTGATACGATTTTTCGGATGATTCTTTCCACTAGAACCGCTGTTTTTCCAGAACCTGCTGCAGCTGCGACCAAAATATCTCTATCTTTGGCCATGATGGCTTTCCACTGATCATTTGTCCAGGTTACATCATCAGGTTTAGGTGGAATGACGAAATTACTCAACATCCTGTACCTCCTTTCTAATTAGCTCTAATACGTCTTCCTTCGAGTGTGGTGTGAGAATTCGGAATTGATTGTGTTCAATAGCTTCATCAAATTGACAAACCGATTTATAAGAACAAAACGTGCAAGGTGTTTTATCTTTTAATTTATATGGGGCAATATCTAGTTGACCATCGATAATTGCGTTACCCGTTCTTTGATATAATTTACGTACATAGGTTTTTAAGTCATCAAATTCTGAGAGACTGGCAACTTTAGATTTTTTTGATAAATTCCCATCTTTTTTTATCCCTGCAGCAATAATTTGTGAATCACCTGATTCGAGTGACTGGTCCATAAGCCGAATCACATTTTGATCGCTTAACATTAAACCATTCATTTTAAACTTTTTCATCATTTCTTTTTCAATTTCTTCAATAGTTAACATTTTAGTCGTATTTATAAAAGGATTATGAACGTGGAAATAGAGAACGCCAGCAGGACTAGCTTTCATGTCTACTAATTCATTCGAGTGTGTCATGACGATATCTAGGTATGTTAACATTTGCAGCGCAAGTCCATAATACACCTCACTAAAATTGATATCCTTTTCACTCGATTTATAATCGATGACACGTAAAAAGACACTATCATCAGCTGCTTTTGCCTGATCGACTCGATCAATTCTTCCGGCTAATTCCATTCTCTTTCCATTTTTCAACGAGAATGATAAAGGAGGCAATTTACCATTTGGTCCAAATCCTAATTCCAAACCGATGGGTGAAAAACCACTCACTTTTGCATGCTCACTTAAGACAACAGAAGCACGGGTAATAATCTGTTCCAATTTCCGTTTTATATAATGATGACGCTCGGAACTTAATAATATTTCGTTTTGCAGCTTTGGAGCTAATGTCCTGACTGCTTCCTTTGATAGGTCTTCACATTGTTTCCTTGATAGTTCAGACCAAGTTAGGTTCTGCTCATTAACAATATCAGCAATTTGCTTTAAAGCAGCATGAAACAACTCTCCGATATCAGGTGCTTCTAAGCGAAACACTTGGCGGTCCCGAAGCTTTAAGCCGTGCTGAGCGAAGTGAGAAAAAGCGCAGGAGTTATATAGCTCCATTCTTGAAACACTGGCTTGGATCGATTCTCCATATAATTCATCGGCTACCTCTTTTGACAGCTTAACAGTTGGGTTCGTATAATACAGACTTGAAAATACCTTTTGGGCTTTGTGCTTCTCCGTACTTTCGAGATAGTAGTTGTAAACATCCCACCAAAGTGTAGAAATGGGATAGCCCCGTTGTTTCCATTGCAATTGAGCATTGAGATAAGATAAAGCGGTGGTAAAATTTGAAATAAAGCTCAGTTGACCTAATTCCGAAACCTGTGATGGATCCGTGACATAGAAAAGCTCATTTGCCCCTGGAAACATATCTTTCATTCTCTTAATATACGATGAAGCAATTAACGACTTGCCTTCCTCATTCGCAAGTGGATAACTTAGATAAAGGGCTTCAGATGGTGCTGTAAACGCCTTATATGCTAGATAATTTTCATCAAGCAACCGCAGCCTGCTGCTTGGTGCGATTGTAATCCCAGCTGCTAACAGCATTTCCCTATCTTCATCTGAGAGAATCCCATCATCAGATATTTTTGCAGGAAATATTCCTTCACTAACCCCCACAACAAACACGACTTTTATTTCATTCAGTCTGGATTTTTCTAAATCCCCAATCAAAACCTGATCAAGTGCAGGTGGAATAAGTGAAAAATGTAAGGATTCAAACCCCGATTCTAAAATCGCGGCAAATTCCTTTAATGAGACTGGCTCATCCCCCATGATTTCAACATATTGATCAAGAAGATCAATGACTGCATTCCAGACTTGCTCGTGCTCACGCATTTTTACAAGATCGCCTTTTTCTTCGGCAATTAGCTTCCAATTTTCAAGCGTAGCTGGGACATCTAATTCCTCTAGCAATAAATAGATGGCTTCGCAAAGTTTTCTACCGGAATCAGCTTTTTTCAATCGTCTTGAAAGACGTAATAGCGGTGCTGTTATCATTAGTTTTAGTTCATTTAACTCTTGTTCCATCTCTTTTTCCGCATCGGTTTGCGAATTTACCTCTAATTCGAGTCCTCGAATGCGTCGATAATTCCAACGCTCTTTTTTTGTCCATTTACTTCCATTAATTCCGTAAGCAAGACAGTAGTTTTCTAGTTTGTCCATTTTCTCTCGCATTTTAGCGGAATTTTCCTGAAGGGGATAGACCAATTCTGTCTTTACCACTCGAAACACCGGTTCATAACGCCAGTATGAATTAATCACTTCAAGACTGGAGCGAATTAATTCAATCAGCGGATGGTTCATCATCGTCCTTTTTTGATCAATAAAATAGGGTATCTGATAATCGTTGAACACAGGCTCAACAATTTCATGATAGTCCTCTCCGTTTCTGATTAACAAAGCAATATCACGATAACGAAATCCTTTCGTCCTGACTAAATCACGAACCTCCCTGGCAATCCCTTCAATCTCAGCTCTACGGTTAACGGCTTGGCTAATATTAATTTTCGTTTCCCCTATATAAGGCACGGCAGGCCGATTATCAAATTTTTCTTCGAGATGACGTAAGGATGGATCGGTCCATTTTTTCGGTTCACGTAAAAAGACAGGCTGTTCCATCTCAATACTATTAGCTTGGGCTAATTCGTAAACAGAAAGACAAGTACCACCTGTTAGTCGGAATAAATCAAGCTCATCTGGGATGGTATTAATGGAGAAATGATCGGTTGTTAATGCAATCGAGACGGATTTACATTGCTTCATCAATTCCAGAATTATACGATATTCTTGGGGTGAAAAACTATCAAAGCCATCAATATATATTTCAGCATTTTTTAAATAAGACGAAGAGACTACTTTCTCAGCTAAGAGTTGAAAGTAATCCTCCGAATCGATATATTTACCAAAAATTTCGTCCTCAAATTTCTTATAAATAATTTCTAAATCTTTGAGTTTATCATTTAAGACATTGGCAGTTGCTATGTCTTCAATTGATTGGTTCGAGCCTTGTTTTAAATCCTCTGGTCGTATACAGTAGCGTTTGAATTCAGTTATCATTTGCTCAAGTTGCTGGATAAATCCAGTTTTATCAGCCGCACGTTGAAAAAGCTTTAGTTGCTCCTTTTGCTCCTCGATAATTTTGCGGATTAACATGCTCATGCCTACACTGCTTAAATGAATTCGGCTAATCCCACCTGTCTCCTGCAAAATTCGCCATGCTAGTCGTGAAAAACTATATACCTGAGCACGAATCATACCGCCAATTGCCGGGTCGGTTGCTAATCGATACTCAGATAAAAAAGTCATCTGCTCTGGAACAATATAAACAATCGGGGCACCATCAGGTTCTTCAAGCAGCCGCTCCTTTATTTCATTAAGGAACATAGCTGTTTTGCCGCTTCCTGAGCGCCCAATCACCATTCTTAATGACATATAAAAACCTCACTTTCCACAACACTCGAAAACTTCATATCTAACATTCTACCATAAAATAAGTACAAACGTTTGGAATACCGCACCGCACATTCCAGCCATAATTGGTAAAATTCGACGTTTAAAAATAAAAAAAACACGACTTATCATCGTGTTAATCCTTAAGTTCATTAATTAAAAATGGACGTCCATTTCATTTAAAGGCCAGTAGCGTAAATCCACTTTTCCGACGACTTGACTAGCTGAAATAAAACCGAATTGCCTGCTGTCCCAACTTCCTAAACGATTATCACCCAGGACAAATAATTTTCCCTCCGGAACTTTAGTTTCACCAGTAATCTCCTTTAAACTGAAATTACCTGTAATCCTAATTCCGGGAGACTTTTGTTTATAAACATCTAAAAATGGCTCTTCATACTTATGCCCATTGATATACAACTGATCATTCCGATATTCAAGTTTATCACCTGGAAGACCGATAATTCGTTTAACGAAATCCTCTTCTTCATTAGCATGAAATACAATCACATCAAACCGATTCAATTCCCCTACTTGATACCCAAGCTTATTAACAACAAGCTTGTTGCCTTCCTGTAGTGTCGGCATCATCGACTCGCCTTCAACCACATAATTTGAAAAGAAAAATGTGCGAATAAAAGCAAAAATAATGATTCCAATCGCAAATGCCTTTACCCATTCCATGCCTTCTTTTTTCCATTCAATTTTCATTAAAACTCCTCCGTTTCTCCTGCTTATCGTTTCTATCTATTTCACCATTATGGTCAGTTTCCGTACTCTTATTCATTCTGCCTTCAATTCGTTTACCAACAATCCAAAGAATGAAAATTATAAGCAATACTACAACAGTACGAAGAGGTTTCGTCAACAAAGATTGGATATCATAGCCAACAAAACTAATTGTGAAAATCATCACCATTTTTCCAATACACACAGCTAGCATGTATTGGGGCAGGCGAATTTTAGAAAGTCCTGCAACGATATTCACTATCGCTGAGGGTGTAAAGGGAAAACAGAGCAGTAAAAAGAGAGGGCCAAACCCATGACGATCCACCCAATCCATCAGTTTGCGAACCTGAGGGTGCTTTGACAAAAAAGATAATAACTTTTTTTGTCCATACCTTCTGACTATCATAAATACGAGCATTGCCCCAATACATGCTCCTAGCCAGGAATATAAGAAACCCAGCCAAAGTCCAAAAGCACTGGCATTAGCCATTACAAATAGAAACAATGGGAGAAATGGCAGAAACGCTTCAATAACAATAAGCAGTATGCCTGGAATTGGACCGAGGGCTCGATATTCCTGAATAAGATTCATAATATGTTCAAGCGTAAACCATGCTCTTAATGATTCAGTATCCATCCTTTTTTCTCCTCATTTTCCTACAAAATTAGCAATGACTAGGTTTACTTTGTAATAAATTGGTGGAGTGCCTCTTTATTCTTTGCGATATTAATATCTAATACTGCTCCTTCCCCTGCTATCCGCGCATCCGAATAGCTATTTTCGACAGGAATTCGTAGTGTATTGATATTTCCGCGATTACTCGAAAAGAAATCCTTAGCCATGAAAGTAATGTCTGATGTTTTCATATTTGTATTCACATACGGCGTAACGACCCCAATTAGTTTAGGAAGCTTGGGAATCGTTTGCAATCCCATCATTTGATCTCCAATCGCCTTCACTGCCTTTTGTTGACGCTGTACCCTTCCAAAATCGCCAATCGCATCATGACGATAACGGACATAGCCGAGCATTTCCTTTCCGTTTAATTTTTGCAGACCTGGCTCTAAAGTAACATCAATATTTTTGGACATTTTTTTCTCTACATCAATCTCTACGCCATTAGGGAATGCTTCGTCAATAAGTTGCACAAAGCCTTGAAAATCTACAATGACATAGTATTGAAGGTCAATATCAAAATTTTGTTTAATGGTTTGTCTCATCAATTCTGGACCACCGCGAGCAAATGCAGAATTAATTTTATGCTTCCCATGCCCAGGAATCTCGAGGTAACTATCCCTCATAATAGAAGTTAGTTTAAATGTCCCTTTGTCTTCATTATAATGAACAATCATAATCGTATCGGCACGAGACTTTTCCTTTCCTCTTGCATCGCTTCCCAGCACAAGGATATTTGTTCCTCCATACTGATCCTTCTGTCCTTCAAAAGTATAAACAACATTTGATGCTTTCTTATCGATTTTTTTTAGTGATTGGTTAACGCCCTGCTGGTATTGATAATAGGCATAACCTGCGACTGCCCCAATTATTAGTAAAAACACAAGTAATATGGATGGCCATCTTCTCTTTTTCTTGATTTGATGTTTATCAGCTCTCATTGTTTATCACCTATTCATCCCTGATTTTTTTCTCCTGTCTATTTGACTGTTTTTTCTTATAAGGGGTTTCTTCATTTAATTCATTTTCCCCTATCAGATATCCTTCTATTAATAAAAACTTTCTCATATATAGGCCAAAAATTTCAATAAAAAAACTCGTCAAGTGACAAGTTGTAATGTACTATTGCTTTTCATATTTCTTTTTTGTAAAATATAGAGGAACATTTGTTCTATTTTTAATGAAAGGTGTGGCGGGAAAATGACCAGAATCCCCGAAGGTGACCGAGACATAATGGAGCAGGCTATGTATTTGCCAATGGTTCTAATTATCTTAAATCGGGATTTAAACGTAGTAGAAAAAAGTCCTTTTAAATTAAAACAACCATATCTTGATTTAATTGAAGAAACAATGAAGGAAATACAGAGGGAATTAGCGGACGTGAAACAATATATGAAAAAGAATAATCTTCAGGTAGTTGAAACAAAACGGGACGATGCTTTTACGATGTATAGGTTTATTTATAAAGGATATGAAGAAAACCATAATTACTTTAATCCAAGAATTCGAAACAAAGTCCAAGAATTAATGGAAGCCTATTTATTAAAAAAACATCTTTCCCGTTAATTATTAGTCATTATCAACTTTCATTTTCATCCTTCAAATTAGCATCGTATTCAAGGGATCTTTCTAGTGCATTCACAGACTCAGGCCCACGAGCGGAATAAAATACCTTTTTACCATTACTTTCTATTCTTTGCATGAGTTTCGTTTTTAAAAAGGAAGTTCTTAACATCTGACTCTCGATCGTACTTGCTGAAACTGGAAAAATATATGATTGTTTATTGCGGAAAATAACCATTGCTTTTTGTGCGGATATGCGGCGATAACACTCAACATGTTCAAGTGCTATCCAAATACACTCAGGAAGTTGCGGCGAAACTGTAGGGAAAAAGTAGATGTGGTAAGTTGGTTCAATGATGATAGAGAGTTTTCTGGAATAGCCAATTAATTGCCGGGTTCCTCTTTTCCTGCTTTCGTAATCAACACCATAATAAAGACAGCTATTTTTAATTATATCCAATGGCTTAAAGGGAGATAAGAATTCATCTTCTAATTCCACTGCACGTGAATATATTTTACCTCCATACACTACTGGTTCTACAAACATTGTTCGCGCATTGATTTCATATTCTTCAATTTGAGTTTGTTTCAATCCATTCAACTCCTTTTAATCTTATCCACCATATCTTACCACTCCCTTTTTTTTATTCCCTCACTTTTCGGAATTGTTCTTAAATTATTCACAAAATTTTGGCTAAATAAATATTTATCAGAAAATTATAAAAACCAATGATATTCTTCCAAAAAAACCATATAATTTTAAAAAGCATCAGAGGTGATTTTCATGAATGAAAAATCATACACAGAACTAATGAAACTTGGGGCCATGAAACGAAATCGATTGAAAGAGAACTACGTCCAGGATTTATACATCGAAATGCTGTTGTCTGAAATTCAACTAACTGTTGAAAAAGAAAAGTTACTACGAAAAATTGATGCAGCGATTGATGGGCGAGACAAAAAATCATTCCTCCACCTCTCTGGGCAACTAAGGGAAATTAACAAGAGATTTGGAACGTAAATTACTTTATAAACCGTCAATATTGACGGTTTTTTTATTATGAATTATAAAAAAGGCTAAAACAAAAAGAATGTCTCAGCCTTTTAAATGTGGTATCTATTTATTTCGTTCTTTCACTTCATATTCTTCAAGCATGGAAATTCGGTCCAGCATTGAAGGATGGGTATACCTGAATATTTTTACTAAGAGTGGAGGATTCACTTGACTTAAGCCAGAACGAGTTAATTCTTGGAACGAAGTGATGGCTGCTTCTGGATTTTTGGTCATCTCGATGGCATATTTGTCAGCGCGTGTCTCCTGGTAACGTGAAGTAAAATTGGTAAAGGGACTTGCCGCAAAAAGGAGCATCGATAGGATCATAAAAAATAATGGTAAGGAGCTGATATCACTAGCATCTGAAATTTTTAATTCTTTCCCCCAGCGCCTAGTCGCCAAATTCATAATCCGATAGGTCAAATATAAACCCAACAACGAAATCAGCAAATAGCCAGCGATTCCAAAATAGATATGTTTTTCAACATAATGGCACATTTCATGAGCCATGATAAATAATATTTGATTATCATTTAATTTATTTAGGGTAGTATCCCATAGAACAATCCTTGCATTAGAGCCTATCCCCGTAACATAGGCATTTAAAGCATTCGTTTCATCCGATTTATTCACTTCAAATACGTGCCGGGCTGGAATTTCAGCCTTATCAGCCAGCGCGAGGATTTTTGTTTCTAATTCTTTATTTTTTAGTGGATAAAAATCGTTATATAGAGGATCAATCACTACTGGCTGCAGATACATCATAAATAATGTAAACGGAATGGATAATAGCCATCCATAAAGCCACCACCGTTTTTTACTTTTTTTCATCAGCCAGTATAGTACGGGGACAATAATCAGCCATGTCCCAAAGTTAAGCCAGAAGTCAATTACCTCATCCTTCATCCAAGCAGCAAAGGTTTGGGTTGAAATATTATACGTCTTAGCTAGAGAATAACTAATATAGCTTAATGGAAATGTCGCCACATAAGCAAAAATTGATAACCATAAAAGATAAATTGCTTTTTGAAGTAATTTATACTTTGATGAATCCTCTGCCCAGCGCTTAAATGCTTTAGATAAACCGAATAATAATACTAAAAAATAAATAAGCCATTCTAACGGAGTAGATAAGAAAAATAATAAATTTCTTATTTTTGAATATTCCTCCGTCAGCATAAGTTCCCTGCCATTTAAGAAGGTGGTCGGGTCTGCCTTCGATCCCTCGTATTCAAAGGGAAGGCTTGTATCAGCAAAGTAAAATAAATACCAATAAAAAAACAATCCATATAGAATGTAGCCCACAACTGCATAGACTCCCATTTTCCTCGCCATAATTTGTCCCCCTTTGTGTACAGACTCTCTATACTTAGTTTAGTAAAAAAAAGACAAAATAGAACCAGAAAAGCGGAAACGCCCTGTTCAGCGGTGTATGACCTGGAGCGCTCCAACTGAGATAA
>NZ_JBALOA010000021.1:0-17903 GCF_036962125.1 Neobacillus drentensis | reverse complement strand
GAAGGACACTAGCCGCTAGGGCGCTGGAGCTAGACAGTAAAGAAAAGCGGAAACGCCCTTCAGGTGTAATGAACTGTTGCCGTTTTACATTAGGAACGAATAAATGGATAGGACAGCAATAGAACCAAGTACAACAACAATGACATTAGCTCCTAAGAAGGCAGCAATCAAGGCAGCGGCTGCACCCAATACCCCATACCAAATATCGTTTTTTTGTATAAAAATAATGGCAGGAAAAATTAATGCCCCCAGCGTCGCAAACGGGACATTTTTTAATACACCTTGAACAAAAGGCGGCAGCTCCTTCCCTTTAAATAATACGAAAGGGAGCATCCGCGGAATATATGTAACCAAACCCATTCCAATGATCATCCAAACGATTTCAGTCTTCATGTCTGACACTCCGATTTCTCATTTTAATTACTTCAGCTGTTTCGATAATGATAGCTGAAAGAAGCGTTGCTGTAACAATTGCCCAGCCTTGAGCCATTAGGTTTCCAATTGTAAAAATCGTATTAAAAACAGCGGCTAGCACCGCTAAACATACCACTTTTACACTTTTTTTCATGGACGGAACCAAGAGGCCAATAAACATAGCATAAAGAGCAACTGACATACTCTCCTGTAATGTTTTAGGCAGACTTGCCCCAATTAAATGACCTACTCCTGAAAAAACCACCCAACTGGAATAAGATACAGAGATAACGCCAAACAAAAAACCTGTTGACACAGGGCCATCTTTTGTAGCAACAACTGAAAATGTTTCATCTGTAATACCAAATGAATAAATTAACTTATAGAGAAGATGATCCTCTTCAACCTTCTCGTTCAGTGATGTACTCATTAAAAAATGACGAATATTAACAATAAATGTTGTTAATATGATTTCAAATATACCCGTTCCATAAGCGATTAAGCTTAGCGAGATATATTGGGCTGCTCCAGCAAACACAATGAGACTCATCAAGATTGTTTCATAAATTGATAATCCAGACGTTTTAGCGAGAAGTCCAAAGGTCAACGCAATTGGAAAATAACCAATACCGATACTAATCCCCGCTTGGATTCCCTTCTTAAATTCAGTCGATTCTCTACTAAATGATAGCTCCGCCACCTTTTTCTCCCCCTTGCACTTTCTCATATAAACATAAATAATAGCAAATTTTCAGTAAAAATAAAATAAAAAGAAACATGGTGCCAGATTACTAGCACCATGTTTCTTTATTTCCCTTTAAAGATCGGCTTTCTTTTTTCTGTGAACGCCTGTAATGCTTCGATTCGATCTTCTGTTGGAAGCGTTACTTCATATGCCTTCCGTTCCAATTGAAGTCCAGTATATAGGTCAGTGTTCATTCCATTTTTTATGGCAAATTTCGCTTGTTGTACGGCAATGGGGCCATTTGCAAGTAATTGTGAACAAAAGGCAAAACACTCAGTAACTAACTCTTTTCGTTCCACTACCTTTGTTAGCAGTCCTAAGGAAATAGCCTCTGGTGCAGATAAACGCCTTGCAGTTAAGATGAGTTCCAACGCCTTCGCCATCCCAATCAATCGCGGGAGTCTTTGCGTCCCACCTGCACCGGGAATGATGGCCAAACTTGTTTCCGTTAAACCCATTACTGCCTCTCTTGCGGAGATACGAAAATCACAAGCCAAGGCTAGTTCCATACCGCCGCCAAAAGCAAAGCCGTTAATAGCAGCTATGGTCGGTTGCGGCAAATTATCAATTGCCGTAAAGACTTCATTTATTTTGTATAGGTTCCGTTTTACCTGTTCATCGGATAACGTTTTTCTTTCCTTTAAATCTGCCCCCACACTAAATGCTTTCTCACCAGTACCAATAAATATGACTGCCCGAATTTCTGGATTCGTTCGAATGTCTTCGACCTTTTTCTGTAAGCCGAGCAATATTTCATAGTTAAATGCATTAAGAGCATCGGCTCGATTAATGGTCACTAAAGCTACATGATTAGTTATTTCCAGTAATATTGACTCCACAATGTGCCCCCCTTATACCAGCAGCAGTCTAACTGACCTGCCCTCTATGTTAAGAATTACTTACAGCTTGGAGCACTTGATCTTTCAGTGCCCTTCTTAATATTTTTCCGGTTGTATTCTTTGGAAGTTCTTCTATAAAATCAATCGAGGATGGAATTTTATACTTTGCCAAATGTTCCTTGCAGTAATCTAGTAATTGCTCTGCTGAAAGTCCTGGGGTCTTGCTGACAACAAATGCTTTAACAGCCTCACCAAGATTCGGATCTGGAACACCGAAAACAGCAACCTCGACAACATCGGGATGATTATAGATAATCTCCTCTACTTCACGTGGGTAGACGTTGTAGCCTCCAACTAAAATGAGGTCCTTTTTTCGATCGACAATATAAAAGTAGCCCTCTTCATCCATTCTGGCAAGATCCCCGGTGTGAAGCCAGCCATTTCGAATTGCAGCAGCTGTTTCTTCCGGCATTTTATAATACCCCTTCATTACATTCGGCCCTCTAACAACCAATTCCCCTACCTGACCTACAGGAACTTCTTCACCCATTTCATTTAAAACCTTATTTTCAACACGCAGAATGGAAGTACCGATCGACCCAGGCTTGCGCGGCCGGTCAAGTGGATTAAAGCAGGTTACGGGTGATGCTTCAGATAAGCCATAACCTTCTGAAACTGCTACATTAAACTTTTTTTCAAAGTTTTTTAAGAGGGCTACAGGTAATGATGCACCTCCTGAAATACATAAGCGTAAGGATTTTAGGTCGTCAGGATTGCCCTCTGGATATTGGAAGAGGAAATTATACATGGTAGGGACACCTGCAAAAACAGTCGCTTGACTTTCCTTAACAAGTGCAAAAATTTCTTTTGGACTAAATTTAGGTTCAATTAATAGTGTCGCTCCACTTAATAATGGTGCATTTAACGCAACTGTCAAGCAGAATACATGAAACATTGGCAGAACGGTCACTATTCGATCTTCCGGATTCATTTTTAAATATTCACCCACATCTTTAGCGTTACTATACAAATTGTTATGGGTTAACATTGCGCCTTTGGGTTTCCCAGTGGTACCAGAAGTATATAGAATAATAGCTGTATCATCATCTTGTAATTCAGGTCCATTAAAGGTAAGTTCTCCGGAAGCGACCACCTCTGTAAACGATTTCATTTTTGAATAACCTGAAAGATTTTCAATTACGGATTCTACACTGCTATTTGGAGTTGTTTCACAAAAAATGTAATTCTCAATTTTAGGTAGGAAAGTATGCAATTTCTCAACTAACGGAATCGCCATGTCTAGGGCAACTACTACTTTAACATCACCATTATTTAATATGTAGCCAATTTCATCTGCAGTATAAATAGGATTGACTGGAATAACAGTTGCTCCTAATCTTAATGCCCCATATAAACTAATGACAAAGTGCGGGGAGTTTCCTAATAATAATGCAATATGGTCTCCCTGTTTGACTCCTAATTTTGTAAGACCAGATGCAAATTTTGTAATGGCCACGTCTAATTCAGCATATGTACATGCTTGGTCCATAAAATAATAGGCCGGTTTAGCAGCAAAGTTTTTCGCTGATTCTTCAAACTGTGATAACAGATTCATAATTTTCCCCCTTATGTGAATGAACATTCATTCATAAAATTGTGACAATTTTCTAAATATATTATATTAAAAGAAATGAACCTATTCAAGCATAATGATAGAAAATTCGGATTAAATAGAAAACACAGCGTGTCCACGCTGTGCCTCCGCTTTTAATATAATAAATTTAAAAATTCATCCTTTGCAACATTTCCAAAGTAATAAGTAGTATCCAAACCTTCGAGCGCCTTTTCTATTTCACTTTTTTCATAGCGAATACCAATTAATTTATTCTCAATTTCACTTACATCACCCACGCCAAAAAAGTCACCATAGATTTTGCAATTTTCAATGACCCCTTTACTCACCTCGAGACGGACATCAATCGAGCCTACTGGAAAGCGGTGAGAGTTCTGCAGATTGAATTTAGGTGATTTGCCATAATTCCATTCCCAGTTTTGATAGCGTTCTTTGGAGAGCTGATGAATCTTTTCCCAATCCTCTTCTGTAAGAACATATTCTGGTATTTCTTGCTGGCCTTTAAATATATTCTTTAACAATATTGAACGGAATTCTCCAATCTCCAATTTTTCCGGAAGAAATTCAGAAATATTAGCAACCCGGCTGCGGACCGATTTAATCCCTTTTGACTCTATCTTATCTTTCTTTACTTTCAATGCTGATACTACGTTTTCAATTTCAGAATTAAGCATCAGCGTACCATGGCTAAACATTCTGCCCTTTGTTGAGAATTGAGCATTACCAGAGATTTTACGGCCACCGACTTCTATGTCATTCCGACCACTCAATTCTGCATTTACCCCTAATTTTTTCAATGCAGAGACTACAGGCTCGGTGAATTTACGGAAGTTATGAAAGCTTTCGCCATCATCCTTGGTAATAAAGCTAAAATTTAAATTTCCAAGGTCATGATAAACCGCACCGCCGCCAGAAAGTCTGCGGACAACTTTAATACTATTACCTTCTACATACTCCGTATTAATTTCTTCAATGGTATTTTGATTTTTCCCAATAATGATTGAAGGTTCATTTATGTAAAATAATAAATATGTCTCATTAATATCAAGATTTTTTAATGCGTATTCTTCAATTGCCAAATTTATTTGCGGATCGGTAATCCCTTTATTATCGATAAATAGCATAGTTTTCTGCCCCTTCTTATATTGAAATAGATTGAAACTCTTCTGCAAGCATTATTATACCAGTAAATTCATTTGCTGCTTCGGTGATTAACTCAGATATATCTCCATAATGAGGCAGGTGGGTTAGAATTAATTGTTTGACTTCCGCTTTTTGGGCAAACTTCCCTGCATCAACACTATTCATATGTCCAGCAGACTTCCCATTTTGATGTCTATAAAAGTTACATTCGCACAGCAATAGATCAGTGCTTTGGCTGAACTCGATAAATTCATCTTTAAAGGAACTATCACCTGTATAGACAATTGACTTCCCAGAGGCCTCAATTCTCATTGCGAAGCATGGGGCCGGATGATCGGTCCTAAGAAACGATACTTGAAATGGACCGACTGTAAGAGTCTCATTCGGAGTATAAGAAACGCCTTTTGTTATATCTTTATAGGTCAATTTACTAAATTCATAAGGGTCCAATTGATGACCAAATAGTGGGAGAGTTGGAGGCTTCTTTCCTAAAAAGCCTTGAATTAATCTCGCATGCTGTAATACACCAATATCTGCAATGTGATCGGGATGGTAATGTGAAAGAATAACGGCATCTAAATTCTCTGGTTGTGTAATATTTTGTAACTTAGAAAGAACCCCGCTGCCACAATCAATTAATAATTGATATCCTTCATGTTCCAGCAAATAACCTGAACTAGCTCCATTCTTTTTCGGATACCCACCCCAATAACCAATAATCGTAAGTTTCAATTTGGCCCCTCCAATTCATTGTTTATATTCCTAATATACTCCAAAACATTAAACAACAGAAAACTATGCAGAATTGTTCACTGGAATAGTGCAGAAAAAAGAGCTGTTAGTATGAACAGCTCTTTTTTAGACCTCTTGTTTTTTTAAATAATTCATTACATTTTGGACGGCTGTCTCTCCTTGGTCAATACAATCAGGGAGTCCAACTCCACCATAGGAAGAACCTGCTAAAAATACACCAGGCAACTCAGCATTCATGTGCTCAGTAATTTCTGCTATTCTTTTCTTGTGTCCTACTGTATATTGAGGCATTGAATTCTTCCAACGTGAAATAATGGAAAAATCAGGATTCATCGTGATATCCATGGTTTTTTTCAAGTCATCAAGGACAATTTTAATAATTCTATCATCTGAGAGGTCAACGATTGTTTCATCACCAGACCTTCCGACGTAACATCGAAGCAATACTTTCCCTTTCGGTGTTGAATGTGCCCACTTTTTATGTGTCCAGGTACAGGCAGTGATAGAATAATCACTATTTCTTGAGACTACAAAGCCCGTTCCATCAATATCATTCTTCACTGCTTCTTCAGGAAATGCTAAAGCCACAGTTGCTACCGACGTAGAAGGCACTGTTTTAAATGGATCAAAAAAATGATAATCGGCAAACATCGCTTGGGTTAACTTATGTGGAGTGGCTGCAATAATACTATCTGCCGACAATGTCTCACCGTTATTGAGGTAAACATCATATTTATTACCGTGTTTTGTAATTTTATCCACACGATGACCTTTTAAAATGGATCTACTGTCTATTTTTGCTTCAATAGCTTCAGCAAACGATTGAAGTCCCGTCTTAAAGGTTAAAAAAGCACCTTTATCTTTTTCCTTACTTTCAGGCTGTTTTGGTTGGGAAGGAGTGGATTTTTTCATGCCAATGATCAGGCTTCTGTATTTCTGTTCTACCTCATAAAATTGTGGAAATGTAGACATGAGGCTTAATTGATCAATATCTCCGGCGTATATCCCAGACAATAATGGTTCAATTAAATTTTCAACAACCTCATCTCCAAGTCTTCTTCTAAAAAATTCACCTAAAGATTGGTCTTTTCCACTTTCTGACCTTGGTAGAATGAAATCGGCCGCAGCTCTTAGTTTACCGGGAATGGAAAAAAGACCAGTTGTAATAAACGGTCCAACTTCGGTCGGTATTCCCATGATCGAACCACCGGGCATAGAGTGTAGTTTCTCGTTTACTAAAACGAATGATTTACCCGTGGAATTATGGACTAATTGATCATCCATTCCTACTTCCTTTGCAAGCCTAATAATACTCGTCTTCCGAGCTAAGAATGAATCGGGCCCTCTCTCGATTGTAAAACCGTCCTTAACGACGGTTTGCATCTTGCCGCCGAGACGGTGTGATGCTTCGATGAGTTTAATCTCGATTGGGAGATTTTGTTCCTGTATTGCTTTTTGAAGATAGAAAGCTGAGGTTAGTCCAGCAATCCCTCCCCCAATGATAATTACTTTTTGTTTTTCTTCCGCCACGGTGGTCACCTTCTTCAATTTTAAACTTTCTTAAGCTTATTGTGCTGTCATTTTAAGAACGACGGTCGACAATGCATCAATAAATTCTTCCTTAGCATTAGGCATTTCCGGGCGATAATAACTTGCACCTAATTCTTCCGTCACTTTTCTACATTCAAAATCATTGTCATATAGCACTTCAAGGTGTTCACATACAAACCCTACCGGTGCATATACAAACGCCTTATAATGGTGCTCTTTATATAAATCTCTAGTTAAATCCTGAACATCTGGACCAAGCCAAGGTTCTGGAGTTTGCCCAGCACTTTGCCAGCCAACCACATAATTTTTTATTCCTGCCTGTTCTGCAATTAGGTCCGCTGTTTCTTGCAGCTGGCGTGGATATGGGTCTCCAAATTGAAGTATTTTTTCGGGCAGACTATGGGCAGAAACAATCAGCACTGACTGGTTTCTTTCACCCTCCGGCATTTTTGCAAAGACTTGTTTAACCTTTTCAGCCCAATATTCAATAAACTTTGGTTCCTGGTACCAGCTTTCAATCGACCTTATTATTAACTTTCCGCCTAATTTTTCTGCTTCTTCTAACGCTCTTCCATTATAGGATTTAATACTGAAGGTTGAGAAATGAGGAGCAAGAACGATACTAATTGCCTCTTCTATACCATCCGCATGCATTTGTTTAACAGCATCTTCAATAAACGGTTTGATGTGTTTTAATCCAAGATACATTTTAAATTCTATGTTTGGTTGCATTCTATTTAAATGTTCTTCGAGTTTTTCTGCTTGTTCTAGTGTAATCTTAGCCAAAGGGGAAATCCCGCCAATCGCTTCATACCTGCTGCGCAGTTCTTCAATCATCTCTGGAGTGGGCTTACGGCCGTGTCGAATGTGGGTATAGTAACCCTCTAAATCATCCAATGTATATGGGGTACCGTAAGCCATTACCAGCAATCCCATTTTCCTTTTTGTCATGTTCGCACCTCGTTCTCAAATCTCTTCGCTTTTTCCCATCAATTTATTCTGGGTAAGGTCATTAAAGGCTGGAATGCCCTTAATGACCCCTTTTAAAGCATGCTATATTATTGTGCCAAAAAATTGGATTACTTACCAATTTTAAGACTTAAGATGTGAACTTAACGACCTACTTTTGATGCTGAGTACTCATGAACAAATGATGCTAATTTTTTCAATGTTTCTGGATTTACAGAAGGGAATACACCGTGACCTAAATTAAAGATATAGCCATCTTGGGCCATTCCTTGATCTAAAATTGCCTTGGCCTTTTCCTCAATAACTTCCCAAGGTGCTAATAAAATAGCGGGGTCTAGGTTACCTTGAACAGTCTTATGAATACCTATTTCTCTTGCTTGCTTTATAGGCATGCGCCAATCTAAACCGACAACATCAAGCGGCAGGTCGTTCCATTCTAAGGCTAGATGGCTGGCACCGACGCCAAACATAATTAACGGCACATTTTCTTCTTTTAATGAAGTAAAGATACGGTTCATAATTGGTTTAATAAAATAACGGTAATCTTCAACATTTAATGCTCCCACCCATGAATCAAAAATCTGAATGGCACGTGCACCAGCTTGAATCTGCGATTTCACATATGTAATGATCATATCGCCAAGTTTTTCCATAAGGGCAAACCATGCCTTTGGCTCGGTATACATAAATGCTTTTGTCTTATTATAGTTTTTAGATGGGCCGCCTTCGATCATATAACTTGCAAGCGTGAAAGGGGCACCTGAGAAACCAATTAATGGTACAGACAACTGCTCTTGGGTCAATAATTTAATTGTATCTAAAACATAAGGAACATCTTGTTCTGGATTTATTTCACCTAATTTTTCAACATCAGCCAAAGAACGAATTGGATTATCAATAACTGGTCCAATTCCACCCTTTATTTCAACTTCCATACCAATCGCAGGAAGCGGTGTCATGATATCCTTATATAAAATCGCTGCATCCACATTATATTGCTCAACAGGCAAGCGCGTAACATATGCACATAACTCCGGCTGGTGAGTAATTTCAAAAAGTGAGTATTTTTCTTTAATTGCTCTGTATTCTGGCTGTGAACGACCAGCCTGACGCATGTACCAAACAGGTACATGGTCTGTTTTCTCACCTCTTGCGGCTTTTAAAAATGTTTCATTAATCGGTCTTGTCATTACTGTATGTCCACCTTTCAAAACGTGTCTGTTGTCCATTTTAATATATATAGCATAAATTTAAAACTTACTGATTGTTTCTAAACTGTTTTTACTATATCTATTTATCCTATTTGTGTATAGCTAACGATATTAACTGTCAAAAAAAAGTCGTTTTTATGTTTTTAAATTTGTAAAAATCAGCAAACCACTTCCCATAATTTTTTCACTTTCCTCTCACCACTTAAGGCAATTTTCATATTCTGTATTACATCCAACAGGGCTATAGCCCTCTTGGTAAATGAGAGGAGGGAATGGAATGGTAGTCGAGCTTACTGCTCTTCATTGGATCTATGTGACCTTTATAGTCCTTATTATTGGGTTCATGGTAATGAGACGGGACACGTCGATTGTATGTATCGTTGGTATTTTCCTAATTGCTATTACAGCAACAGGGTCGTTAAGTCATTCAATAAGCAGCATCTTCAACAGTTTCAGTTATGCCATTACAGAATTATTATCTACTATTCTCGTTATTTCCATAATTGTTGCGATGAGCAATACATTAACGGTAACCGGAATTAATGATGTCATGATTTCACCATTTCGAAAGTTAATCCGCAATCCAACACTTGCGTATTGGACAATTGGTATTCTCATGATGGTGATCTCTTGGTTCTTCTGGCCATCACCTGCTGTTGCCTTATTAGGGGCTGTACTTCTTCCCGTTGCTATTCGTGCCGGACTCCCAGCACTAGGCGTAGCGATGGCGATGAACTTGTTTGGTCATGGAATCGCTTTATCAGGTGACTTTGTCATTCAAGCTGCTCCTAAGTTAACCTCTGATGCAGCCGGTATTCCTATTCAAGATGTTATTGATGCAAGCATTCCATTAGTGTTTATTATGGGTCTAGTGACAACCGTTGCTGCTTTCTACTTCTTAAGGAGGGATATGAAGCGCGGTGTACTAACTACTACAACCTCTGTCAACGAGGAAACTCCATCTGAGGGAACCATCGAACACCCTACGCTTTTATCACTTGGGCAAAAACGTTTCTTTGCTTTTCTAGTACCATTATTATTTGCAGCCGATGTAGCCGCTATGTCTGTTCTAGATTTAGCTGGCGGGGATGCTACTGCATTAATCGGTGGTACCTCCATTCTTATTCTTCTATTAATTACACTAACAAGTCATAAAAATAAAGGCTTAGAAAAAACAACCCAATATTTAATTGAAGGATTCCAATTTGGATTTAAGGTTTTCGGTCCTGTTATCCCAATTGCCGCCTTCTTTTATTTAGGTGATGCTGGATTTGGAAAAATCATTGGGGATTACTTACCAAAAGCATCGCAAGGTATTGTTAATGACTTAGGCGTTTCTCTAGCTAATATCGTACCATTGAGTAAAGAAGTTGGGGCAATTACCTTAACAACAGTAGGGGCGATTACCGGTTTGGATGGATCAGGCTTTTCAGGTATTTCTCTTGCCGGCTCAGTCGCAAGCCTTTTTGCCATTGCGATTGGCAAAGGTGCTGCCACACTAACAGCCCTCGGGCAAATTGCCGCAATCTGGGTGGGCGGTGGGACACTTGTCCCATGGGCGTTAATTCCAGCAGCTGCAATCTGTAATGTTGACCCATTCGAACTTGCAAGGCGAAACCTCCTCCCAGTTGTCATTGGTCTCGTTGTAACAACAATAGCAGCAATGTTCTTAATTTAACCGAAACAAAGAGGCTGATCATCTGACCAGCCTCTTGCTTATTTTGCTCGTTTTTTAAAATAGTTGTATAGTAAAATCCAAATAACAACCCAAAGATATCCTAATGCATAGCCGCCTATGACATCCGTAGGATAATGTACATGCAGGATAATTCGGCTGGCCCCAATCAATAATAGCAGGATGGCTGTGATGACAGCAATCGTTACTTTTCCAGCTCTAGATTTTGCTTCCTCCAATAGCAGATACGCAATCATGAAATAAACAATCATCCCAACCATGGCATGACCGCTCGGGAAACTATAACTCTTTACATAAACAAGATGCTCAAGGTCTGGCCTTGGTCGCTGAAAAGCATCTTTTAATATCTTACTAACTTCATTCCCGATGCCCAATGATAATGCAAGGACTGCTGCACCAAGCAAATTTCTTTTTTTTAATAACAGCCAGACAAGTGCAAGTAACGCTGCTACCCCTATTCCTATTTTATCGCCCATTACAGTAATTTGAATAAAAAATGGAATGACTGATTCAGGAACATGTGAAAACAGCCCTGCAACCTGTTCATCTATCCAAAATTGGCTTCTCATTGCCACATTAATGGATATAAATACTGCGCATAAGACAGCGAAAATAATAAATAAATAGGAAAAATTCCTTTTGTTATTTCGTTTCATCCTCCATACCCTTTCCTGCACATTACTAATTGAAATTCTAGTAAAATTATAAATAAATTGAATATAAAAATCTACTTTATAGTATAAAGGTGTTAAAATAGTTTGATAATACCTTTTCATTTCTAATATGTTTGGGGGGATAAATATGTTAAACAAGTTGTTTTCAGCACTTGAAGGTTCCTACGAAGAAATGGTTACGATTCGCCGCTATATGCACCAGCATCCGGAATTATCTTTTCAAGAGTATAATACAGCAAAGTTCATTCAATCCTTTTATGAAAAACTCCAAATTGAAGTCAAAGGGAATGTTGGCGGGAATGGTGTAGTTGCCAAGGTTTATGGTAAAAAACCTGGTAAGACCGTAGCCTTACGGGCAGATTTTGATGCTTTACCTATTCAGGATGAAAAGGATGTTCCTTATAAATCGTTAATCCCTGGGGTCATGCATGCTTGTGGACATGATGGGCATACAGCGACTCTCCTTGTCCTTGCCAAAATATTAAATGACCTAAAAGAGGATTTGGAAGGCACGTATGTCTTTATCCACCAACATGCAGAGGAGTATGCCCCCGGTGGAGCGAATTCAATGATAGAAGACGGCTGCCTAGAGGGTGTGGATGTAATTTTTGGTACGCATTTATGGGCAAGTGAACCTACAGGAACCATTCAATATCGAACGGGACCGATTATGGCAGCAGCAGACCGGTTTGAAATTGAAATTCAAGGCAAAGGCGGCCATGGAGCCCAGCCTCATAAGACAGAGGACGCTATCGTTATAGCCTCTCAGCTGGTCTTAAATCTGCAGCAGATTGTCAGTCGCAGGGTAAATCCAATCGATTCCGCTGTTGTCACCGTCGGCTCTTTTTCAGCTCAAAATGCATTTAACGTTATTGCGGACAAAGCCCAGCTCATAGGCACGGTCCGAACCTTCAATGATGACGTCCGCCAATTTATTGAAGATGAAATGGAACGAATTATTGCAGGTACATGTGCAATGACAGGCAGTTCTTATAACTTTAAGTATGAGCGTGGCTACCCAGCAGTGGTCAATCATCTAAAAGAAACAGCTTTTATAACTTCTTGTGCACAACAAGTCACAGAAGTCCACACGATTGAAGAAACCGAACCGCAAATGGGCGGAGAAGATTTTGCTTATTATTTGCAAAACGTGCCTGGTACGTTCTTCTTCACAGGTGCAAAACCTATTGGTAATGAGACAGGCTACCCACACCACCACCCCAAATTCGATATTGATGAAAATGCGATGTTAATTGCAGCGAAAACACTGGGTGCAGCGGCTATTAACATACAGTGTAACAAGTGAGAAAAAATCCCCTCGACTCAAATTGTGTCAGGGGATTTTTGTAATAATCTTAAACGATAAGCATTCATCGCTGTCTCTCCTAAATGCTTGAGGAGATTATTATTTGCATAAGCACCGACAAATGCACCAATTCCAGGAACAAGCTGGAGCATTTTTGCAAGGTCGATATAATCGCGGTACTCTTGCTGAAATTTGCGCCAATCCATTTCTACAAGCGTCTGTTTGCGGTTCTCCCAGTTTTCAATTTCAGCTAAGGTATTTTTACGAATCTCTTCACTTGAAAATGCTAGTTGAAAAACATGGAGGATAAACAGTCTCTCAGAATACTCCTTTGTATTAAAACCGTAGATTGAGGCTGCTTCAAAAAGAAATTTCATCTTAATGGATAACAGTAATGGAAAGTCAGCCAGACCTAATAAAATTCCACCTGCCCCTGTACCTGCACCTTCGATCATCGCTGTCTTCTGAAACACCGCTATTTTTTTAGCTGCAATTTCATCTCTTTCTTCTAGGCTTAACCCGCGTGCCTGGTCCTTATTCGTTGTCATTTGGGAGCCAAATAAAGTTGCTTTAACCATTGCTTTAATACTTTCAGTCATAACCTCATGAACCTTTTCTGGGATGAAGTCATTAATTTTCAATTGTGCTTTTTTGGAAATGCGGTTCATCATTCCTGAACGTCTGGTTAATTTTCGCTTCCATTCTTCGACTTCGTCTAAAATCTTTAATTCATACTCGTTCATATGTCACCCCTCCACTACAATCTTATGCATACATACGAAGATCTCCGCCCATAGTTTCAAAAAAGTCCCCTTTTTGAAAAAGGGGACTACTTTGATTATCCTTTTAACCGATTTTTAGCGTAGAAATACACAAAAATATAACTAAACACTAATCCAGCTAATAAAGAAAGCAGGGAAATTAAAAGCTCACCCTTCACTACAACAAGCAGGGAGTAAATAACCGTTTGGATTGTTAGAATGATCATTAATAACGAGGAAAATGCACCCGTTTTATATTTTGGTTCCACCGGGTATAAATCTACCCATAGTTTATTTTGATGATGATTCCAAAGCGGAAGAAGTTGAAAACCTGTTAAATATAAGAACAATATACCAAGTAAAATTTGGCCCATTCCAAAAGAAATAAAATATATCGCGAGTCCACCAATAACTGTTAAGCGGATAAAGAGCCCAAAATAATCCGAGGACCGTAGAAACGCTCTCGAAAACAAATAAAGGTATGTATTTTCACGAGAAAATTTAATGCGGTTAAGAAATAGATCTAGCCATTTCCTCCTTTTTACCGTATCCCTTAATTTAGGCACATCGGTAAACATGTTAGCTAGTCTGTAAAAAGAAGACATTCTTTTTTCTTCTTGTTGAATCAATAAATCCCATTTTAGCCCCATTTTCTTTGTCTGATTTGAAAAGTTAAGATAGTACAAGGCACCAACCACCACAAGGACTAACATAATAATTAGGTTTGCTTGTTTAAATAACAAAAAAGTAAATGTTGCATTAATACAGTATCGAACAACGACGTCCCACCTATGGACAGACGACTGCACAAAATAATCTATTCGCCAGCTAGTAACTAAATTCCATACTTTGACCAAGATAAGACTAACGAAAAAAGGCAAAAATGAACGGTATCCCTCACCGCTTACATGTGCATACATTGGCATCATCACCGCCAATACCATAAGCAGAAGATATCCTTGAAAAACAAGACTGGCGACCCCAGAACGAAGAAAATACCCTTTTAATTTATCCTCAAGAGCGAGGATAAATACCTGGTCAGCTTCCAGCAGAAAATTGTAAACTGGGCTGTAGGTTAACAAAAAACCAATGACAATTGCGATAATTAATTCAACCGGAAAGCTATCGGGTAAGTTTTCAATCCAGCTTTGATAATAAAAAGAGGCTGTCCCAATTAAAAACAATAAAACAACGACAAGATGCCCATTAAAAATATAGCGCAAATACCTGCCTAAATCCTTAATCCGACCGCTAGCTCGGTCCTTCCAAAGTTTTTTATCCTCAAACATAATTTTCTTCCTTTGTTAATTGAATATATAGGTCATCTAACGAAGCAGTTGGCATAGAAAATTGCTCCCTCAGCTCCTCTAGCGTCCCTTTTGCACGTATTTTTCCTTCATGCAGGATCACAAATCGGTCACAATATTTTTCCGCAGTCGCAAGAATATGTGTGGACATAAGGATGCCAGCCCCGTTATCTTTCATTTTTTTCATTAAATCAAGCAGGGACTGTATTCCAAGTGGATCAAGTCCAACAAATGGTTCATCAACAATATATAATGATGGCTGAATTAAAAATGCACACATTATCATGACCTTTTGCTTCATGCCTTTTGAAAAATGAGCAGGAAACCACTTTAACCGCTTTTCCATCCGAAATTCTGACAGTAATGGAGCTACTCGCTCTTTAAAAGTGGACTCATTAAGACCATATGCCATTGCAGTAAGTCTCAGATGCTCTTCTAATGTTAGTTCTTCATATAAAACTGGGGTTTCTGGCACAAAGGTAAACATCTTGCGATAAGCTTCTTTATTTTCAGTAAACGTTTGTCCTTTAATTTTTACTGTACCTTTTTGCGGTTCCATCAAACCAATGATGTGTTTAATGGTTGTACTCTTACCCGCCCCATTCAAACCAATGAGACCGACGAGCTCTTTTTCTTTTACTTCAAAGGAAACATCTTTTAAGACAGGATTCCTTGTATATCCACCGACAAGATTTTCAATCATTAATAAAGACATTTACAACGTCCTTCCTACGCAGGATTATCTTTTTATTTTAACAAATTGCCTTAGATAAAAATAGTTTTCAAATTTTTATCATGTTTTTGTATATTACTTTTGGGATTGGTTATCATAATATTCGAAGGGGAAACAACTTACTTCGATGAAGCGATTCATCAAAACTTGAGATGAGGTGTCTGTCAAAGACAATTAACATTTCAAAAAAAGTGAGCTTCCAATTCGTTTCAGATAAGGGGATGGTTGTTTTGTACAATGTGCACAGTAACCATTTTGAGTTCTAGTAACACCAAGTAATTGTTTATCGTAAAAAATAAACATTAAATGAGGTGTTTACCGCAGACTTCGACCTGTTTTTATAAGTTGGGAAAACATATAAAAACACTATAGGGGATGGTCAGCTTGAACAATAAAAATGTTTCTTTATAAAAACACTCTATGAAAAATGAGGTGTTTATCAAAGAACACTCCTAATGAACGTACCTTTTGAAGCAATTCCCCTTCGAGAGGGCAGGATTCCACGCGGATCCTGCCTTTTTCTTTTTTTGAATTTGTATGGTAAAATAATACAAACTATACAGAAGGGATAGTGTATGAATGAGCGATTGTATTTTTTGTAAAATTGTTAATGGAGAAATACCAGCAGCTAAGGTGTTTGAGAATGAACACGTTTTAGCTTTTTTAGATATTACCCAGGTAACAAAAGGACATACATTAGTTATTCCGAAAGTACATAAGGAAAACCTGTTTGAATTAACTCCCGAAATCGCCAGAAACCTTTTTGAAGTTGTCCCTGCCATTGCAAATGCCTTAAAAAAAGAATTCAACCCAATTGGATTAAATTCTATAAATAATAATGGTGAACATGCAGGCCAATCTGTCTTTCATTATCATATGCATTTAATTCCGCGTTATGGAAAAGGCGATGGATTTGGTGCTGTATGGAAAAGCAATCAAAGTGAGTATACTTTTCAAATGTTAGAAGATATGGCAGGTAATATTAATGAAAAGATAGATTTTTGAGGAATTTTCAATTATCTGAAAATTATTTCTTTATTATTTATATATTATTATGTTATAATGAAAACAGGTTTTTCGCTGCAGGCAAATAGTGCACTGCAGGAGAAACAAATAGATTAGTATAGCAGAGGAGAGAAGAGAAATGAATACGAAGAACATTGTAGTTTTAGCACTATTAGCAGGGATTGGGGTAGTCTTGCACACGGTAATGCCTAGTTTTCTAGGAATTAAACCTGACATGATGCTTGCAATGATGTTTTTAGGTATTATCCTTATTCCAGAGGTAAAGAGTGTTATGCTTTTATCAATTGTAACTGGGATACTGTCTGCATTAACAACAGGTTTTCCTGGGGGACAGATTCCTAATATCATTGATAAACCCATTACTGCATTAGTATTCCTCGGTTTGTTTTTAGTCTTAAAAAAATACCGGAATTCGATTGTAAGTGTTGGTGTATTAACCGCTATCGGAACGCTCGTTTCAGGTACAATCTTTTTAACGGCTGCATTCTTTCTAGTTGGCTTACCTGCGTCCTTTACTGCACTTTTTGCGGCAGGTGTTTTGCCAGCTATCGCCCTGAATACCGTTGTTATGATTATTTTGTATCCTGTAGCTCAATCCATTGTTAAGCGAACTAAATTAACAACACCTTCCGTCATTCAAAAATAATGGACGGGATCCTTTTTAAGAAAGAACCCCGTGGGGTTCTTTCTTATTATCCTCTATAGAAATTTATAGATTACCACAGTAATTAATAGGAAAATTACTCCACCTCCAAATAGAGCAGCAGCACGTTTCTTTATCACTTGTTTTGGAGGATATACACCGGGTCTAGTTAGGTCCAAGCAATATTTAATAGCACCTAATAAAAGGTAAGCGCTAAACAGAAAAAAAATGATGGCAGCAATTTTCATTTTTCCTAAGTCCCCCTATCTAGTTTCAGAATTTGAGCATTAGTTGTAACTATTTATATGTTTACATGTCCATTCCTATGAACATGGTCTACATGACGAGGGGAGCGATCCATCCTATTTTTAAAACTATTTTTATCTTAAATTTTCAAAAAGTTGCTATTATTCGGAGGATAACCTTGTATTTTAGACTATTATATTTACAAAAGTTGCTTTTTTTAAAATTTCAATAGATTATTGTTTTAATTTTTAAA
>NZ_JBALOA010000020.1:38415-105566 GCF_036962125.1 Neobacillus drentensis | reverse complement strand
TTAAAATGAGCAAAATAATAAAAAGTATTTACTATAAAGTTATATTGGGTTATTCCTATACATAGAATAACTATATACATAAAAATTCTATGTTAATTTATTACTTTATAGAAACCCCTCTAAATGGGGGATGTTGGAACAACGGAGAGCTTCTTTTTTAAAATAAATTGTCAGTTAATAAAGTTGAATGAGGTGATGATGGGTTTTTATTATTTTTTATTACTCTTTATAGGTGTTGTTCTTCTTATAATAGGTACACTAAAAAAAGACGTATCTCGTTTAGTTAAAATAGTTATTTTCCTGTTTGTTATCGGAATTCTATTTATCGTCACTTCGTTATTTTTATTAATGCCTGGTAGTTCTGATATTATTTCCGAACTTATAAAATTGTAATAACAGGGAGTTAGTTGAACAAATATATCGAGTGGTACTCGGAGTAATCGCAGTGCACACTTTTTAATGCACTGCTTTTGGTTTTTCATTTTTGGATTAAAATCGCTTTAAATGTGCCAAAATCGATTTTTGTATCTTTGTGAATTCCCCTGGATCTTCACATTATCAATGAAGTCTAAGTGAATTATCGCAATTAATTCCTCGATTGTTATGTCTGTCCCATAAGGTTCTAAATCGAACGATAATACTTCTCCATGTAAGACCTCAGCTTGACGCATTCTAATTTCTAAATAAGCTGTCATACTCTCTTCACTTTGATATTCATCTATCACTTCCTCGAGTGTTTCAAATTCAAATGCATTCTTGGTTAGGGGTTTCATGGTCCGCTTCTGTTTCATATTTTTTTGAAAGTACTTCCTTTTCCCGGTGATTAAAAAGTCAGCAAGCTGTTGTGGCTTTCCTAACCCTCTCTTTATTCGATGAAGGGGAAGGAAAGTAGCCATAAGGCTGGAAATTTATACTTACTTCGATATATCCATCTCTCCTCAATCGTTTCAGAACAGCAGTGCAGCATTTTATAGGCTGTTTAAGCTAATGCAAGCTTAAACTTGAAGATTGTATTTTTAAATCTATGTATTTGCGAAACAGCTAAAAGGCGTTTGGCTCACCTATTCCCTTAAAAATAAGAAAAGGGGGTATGTAAGATGTGCAAGCTTGCGCCTCATAAACGTAGTGGTCATACAGTTTGTGGACATTTCCGTGCTGGTAGATGGATTCATGAACATTTTCGTTCTGAATCATATGTGAATGCTCACTGCGGTCTATAATTAAAAGAAGAAGGAGGGTAGCCTATTCTTCTTCTTTTACGTAATTTAAATATAAATGTACCTTTGTACGATTTAAAACATGCAAAAGTGTTTGTAGAGACAATTAATGAGATCATTCAAGAGAAGATAGAGGACATCTATGCAATAGAGGAATTAATAAACCTCCTTTTCTTAGATTTCCTTCGTCAGATTGATAGGGGAATGAATCTTGATACATTGGCCAAATGGATTAGAAGTGTTCAGAAAGATGAGATTGATTCAGAACTTTCCATTAACCATTACCTTCAAGAGAAAAATGAATTAAATATAGAGGATTTAAAACAGCATTTTAAAAGAAGAAATAACAGAAAAGAGGAATCAACTTATATAAGTGTAAAAATAGAAAAACAACATGTGCTGAGAGGAGAAGTACTCCTTCATGATTTGCAAGAACTTTAACCTGACCTCAAAGAAGGTTTTGATTTTTTAGCTTTTTCCTAAGAAGTTACGATCTCTACAATATTTTTTAATATTTGGTAATTTCCAGATTTAATCTGACTCATGATGTCTTTAAATCGAAGGGTTAAAAACTCTTCTACATTTAATTGACATAATAGTACGAACTAAATAGCTAATAATAATCTATATTTTTCAATGATTACATTCTCTTTTTTGTCCTTAAATTTGAAAAAGAAGTTTATAAAAACCCTCAAGTATAAGAGGAGGAAAACGGAAGTCTTGACTCTTCAGATAAACCTATACACGGGGAGGTATTTTCATTTTATTACAACATTCCAAACATACTCTAATTATGTTAAAAAAAGTAAATGCGATAGGTTGTTATGTTATTATAGTATAAGACTATCTGCCATTTTTGGAGGATTATTAAATGGATGTATTAGTACTAGAACAGGAAATTAAGGACTTGCGTTCTGAATTATATAAATTAGGGAGAGAAACAAATAAATATTCTAAGGGTGAAATATTAAAAGTTAGCCAAAAATTAGACGAGAAAATTGTGCTTTATCAAAAGGCAAAAATAGCGTTAACATTATTTTATTAAAACAATAAATAAAGGATTATTTTCCAGGGAAAATTACATATGACTATTTTACTATTTTTAGTATAATAATAGAAAAATAAACAGAATTATAAATTTTTCTATTGGAAGGGTAATTTGAATGGAGAAAATAGTAGTAACTGGTTATGGAGTCAAAGGTCCAAAATCAAATAATATTGAAGAATTATTATACAATTTAGAAAATGGAGTTAATTGTTTAGAAATCGTATCTAATCTGTCACCTAAAGGGGAGGAATCCCTTGTTGGCAGAATAAACGAAGCTTTACATGAATTTGAAACTGATAAACGCTTCAAAAGATTTCCAAGGGTTACCCTAATGGGGATGGCGGCAGGCAAAGAGGCAATTGATCAGGCTAAATTGATAAATCTGCAAGATAAAAAAGTAGGTGTCTTTTTTGGCACTTCTTTAGGTTCTGTTGGTGAAAAAATTTACCAGGAGTCTATCATAAATGTTCATCATTCCAATTATCGAGAAATTCCTGTCACCTTTTCTCATTATGTAAATTATCATAGTATCACCTCAGCCATTGCCCATTATTTAGGAGCTAAAGGTATTACGAAAACGATTACTACCGGCTGTACGTCCAGTTTAGAAGCCATTCAGGACGCAATCGTATACTTAAAGTGTGGTATGATTGATGTAGCGATAGTTGGCGGAACGGATAGCTTGATTGATAAAATGGCTACATATGGATTTGCTAAAACAAAATCAATTGCTTTAAATCAATCGTTACAAGAGGGGGCCGTTCCTTTTAGTGAAAACAGTAAGGGTTTTGCCATTTCGGAAGCCTCCGGGGTTGTCATTTTGGAAAGAGAGGAACATGCATTACAAAGATCTATTCCTATTTTGGGTGAAATTGAGAATGTGGTCTCCAATAATGACGGTGTTTACTTATACTCTTTAGATGAAACTGGCGATCAAATGGTTAGTGCCTTGAAAGAAGTACTAAGGAATAGAAAACCTGACTATATTAATAGTCAGGCAGTAGGAATTCAAGTAAACGATAAAATCGAAAAGCGTTGCTCCGAGGAGCTATTCAACCATGCTGTTCCTTATACGTCCATTAAAAGCATGATGGGAAATCCTTATGGAGCTACTGGAATCCTACAAGTTATAACGTCCTTATTAAGTATTAATCATGGATTTATCCCTCCAACCATTCGAACAAACAAAAAGGGGTTCGAAGAAATGAACATTGTGACGACAACCTTATTTCAAGAAATAAAAGAGGTAGCGGTCACTACTCATGGTCATGGA
Source organism: Neobacillus drentensis (assembly GCF_036962125.1). GTDB lineage: Bacteria > Bacillota > Bacilli > Bacillales > Cytobacillaceae > Neobacillus > Neobacillus drentensis_B. The sequence continues at coordinate 102,028 of NZ_JBALOA010000020.1, read as the reverse complement.
GGGAATAATGCCTGTGCCTATATAAAGAGATATCAATAGAGTGGTGAAAAACTTTGATCATTGCATTTTTGATCGCTATTATTGGAATTATTCCAATAGTGTTAGCGATTTCGGTTTTAAAAATATATAAAGGTTCGGAATTAGCATTTGCTTTATTTCTTTATATGCTCTCCATCAGTTTTTGGCAATTAGACATTGCCGTTTTATATTTAAAAGGTGTACTTTCAGAAGAGTTAATTACTTGGCTTTTTAGGTTTTTTAGGATCGGGCCAACTTTTATGATTCCTCTTGTATTTTATTTAGCGTATGTTCTAATCAATAAACATACCACCAACATTAAAAATCAAGCTTTTTATAAGTTTCAATTTTCTATGTTTAATCCTAAAGTGTTGTTTTATCTAGTCGTATGGAGCTTTATTGTCTATCTAATAAATATGACAAGATTCGGAATCATCGGAGTAAAAGAGGTTAAAATTGTTAATTCTGATCTTTATTTCTATTTTCCGGAATATGGACCGCTGCAATTTTTGTACCTTTTTCATACTAGTAGTTTCTTTATTCTAATTATTTTTACTTTTATTATTTCTAGACAAATTCATAACCTCTATTTAAAAAATTTTTTAGGAACTTTTTCTTATTGTAGCTTGTTACTATTTATTTTTGGTTTATTAAATTTTATACCTGGGACAGGAGCATTATTTAGCAGTTTAGGGACCATCATCTTTTCCGTTATTATTGTTTTTTCTTTTGTTAAACTGAACACGATATTGACTGTAAACTATAATCGTTTAATGGAACGTCAGAAGAAACTAGATAATGCGGGCAGTCTTACTGCTAGTTTAGTGCATGAAGTGAAAAATACTCTACAAATTATTAACGGCTATTCGAAATTATTAGGCGAATCACAACTGCCTTCTGAAGGTAAAAGGATGAACGTAATGATTCAAACTACTGCAAATCAAATGGAAGATTTAATTAATAATTACACAAAATTATTAAAGTACAAATCCATTGATTTCAAAATGGTGGATTTGAATGAAATAATAGAACAATCAATTGAAATATCAGCAGAGTTTTTCCTAAGAAATGATGTAGAAGTTGTTTTTGGTAAAAAATATTCAACATTAAAAACCTATGCCAACCAAGCGTATTTAAAGCAAGTTTTTGTCAATTTAATTAAAAATAGTTCGGAGGCTTTTCCGAAGGAAAGTTCCATAAGAAATATCACGATTTCTACCGATATTCAAGTGGATAGAATTATTATTAATATTATTGATACCGGAAAAGGAATTCCTGCGGACCATTGGAATAGTATTTTTGATCCTTTTACGACTTCTAAAAATGAGGGATTAGGATTAGGTTTACCATTTGTAAAAAACATCATTCTTGAACATCGAGGAGATATAAACGTGGTGGATAGCAGTTCAAAAGGAACTCATATACGAATTATTTTACCCCAGTATTATTTTAGTAACCTTTAAGAATGGATATTCCAAATGAAAATTAGATCCTTTTATTTTTTTCTGGTAAGGGATGAACATAGAGCGTGGAATGAAAGAGGTAAAGAGGCGATAAAAGAAGTTCCTTCGTTGATTCTAAGTTTTGGCATGTTTATTATCGCTGTTTTGAATTTTTATGATAAAAATTAGACTTCCTGAACACGCCAAAATTTAAAAACAATTTTTCATTAACAAAAGTTGAAACCTGTTAAAAAAAATTCTAACCAGGTTTCAAGGGAACGATTGCGTTGTTTGAGTAACATCTGAGTTGTCTCCTTTTAAATTCGGCTAGGCTGATCACACGATATGAAGCCAAAACACAACCTGCAATACATAATAAAAGCTGTATTCCTAATTTTTTCAATAGGGATACAGCTTTTTTTCTATTAAAATAAAGGGAAAATCAACCATAATAGAGAATCTATTAAACAAAATTATATATTACTAATAAAGGGAACATGAATAATAGTGGAGGTCAGTGTATGGAAAAGGAAAAAATCAAATACGATGAACCTAACTTAATTCTTGTCAACGGTATAGGGAAGAATAAAGAGGAAATATGCAAGGCATATATTGAACTGTTCCAAAGCGGTTACACTTTAACAGCTGAAAAAATTGCTGATTATCTGCGTTGTAGTTATCAGCATGTGATTGAGACAATTGTGCCAAAGGTTAAACATATTCGTATAACTGAAATGGCAAAGATGCTGCTCCTAAAGCATTTTGAAGGTGAAGAGTATGCTTCGTTATTTTATAAAAGAATCTTATTTCATGAAAATGACTTTAAACGATATATTATGAAGAATGCTGAAAACATTATCTCTTACAAAAAATTTTTTGAACGTGATTTTGAACCAGTAGTAATTGAGCAAATCAAAGCTAAGCTCTTAGTATCTAATGCAAAGACAACAGGTAAGCATTTAACTCTTGAATCTTATATGCAACGGGTGTTGAACTCCTTTTTATGGAGAAATTTTAAAAATGAGCCGATCATAATTAAAACCCTGGAGGATTCCCCAACTACCTTATATAGTCAAAGAGATTTAATGGAGATTTTTCGAGTGAATTTTAAAGCGGAGTTTTATCGCAAGCTGGAATCGCTGGGGATTAATAAAATGAAATTGGGCAATATGGTCCGCTATCGTAAAGAAGAAGTAGAAGAAGAGTTTCTTGCGAAAATGTATATTACTGCTTTCCAAAGATTATACAAATTGTCAGATGGCCGATACATAGAGGCTATTCAGGAAAGAGCATTAGAGCTTTTAGGGTAAATAATAGGATACAAGATAATAAAGGTAACTTATTTTAAATATAGTGTTTCTTTACACCACGCGCTAATTTCTAAATTGAAACTCTTAAATGCTTAAAATGTGTTCACTATGGAAGTATGTCTGTTAAGCGAAATGGTAAATATCGTTCCCCTCAACGCTATCTTTGAGGGGATGTGGGAAATCTTTCAATGATATGACAGGCAGCCCATTGCTCACCCTGCAATAGAATAGAAAAATGGAAGCCCTCCAAATTTTTGAGGGCTTTTTCTAAGGGCGTAATTCTGGATGTGCTTTATATTTAAACACTTTTAAGTTGCAGATGCAATTAAAGAGGGAGAAGAAAGAATAACTCTTGAATACACTATAAAATCTGGAAGAGATTTTAAAACTGACTATGTCATGGAGAGAGTCAACCTGGACAATGGACGATAGGTTTTTCCTTATAACACGCAAAAAAAACCAGCAATTATGCTGGATTTTTTTTGTGCGACAGGCAGTTGTACCTTGGTGCAGAACTACTGCACTGAATGAGTTGGATAACTAGTTCAGTAAAAAACCTAACTTTAATTCCATAAATTTTAAAATTTTAAAATAAATTTAGGGTTATTATAATTCCAAATGTGTACGATATCAAATAGCATTAAAGAAACACGAGTTGTGAATTTCAACCTAAAAAGTCGAATTCCTGTACACTAAGGAACCGACTTTTTTAGATTGAATTGTCAACAAAAGCTACCCTGTCACTAGGCCTGTAAGGTGAGCAAATAAAAGGAATCAAATATATTAAATGGTTTAATAATTGAACTTTATAACTCTAAAATCATAGCTAGAAGCACTAATATCAGTTAATGCTTTATGAAGATGATTATTTGTATGACCAGAATAGTATACTACACCGTTAGAAACATAGTTAACTATTACCGTATGATACCATTTTCCAGTGGATTGATTTTTAATTTGGATAATATCTCCCGGTTTAACATAAGACGCAATACCAGTATGACCTGTGAAAACTTTATAACTATGCCCTCTATGTCCTACCCAATAAGAGTAAAAATCACCTACTACTGTCCATGAAGTTGACCATCCTCTACTGTTATAAGGTAAGGTTTTATTATACCAATCTGTAGTTGTAGTATGATAACCAGGTGAACTAGTAGTGCCGTCCATTGGCAACCCTGCATACCAAACAATTTGAGAAGCATAGTTGGTACAATCGTTTGGCATTTCTCCGAATGATGAATTGATTGAATTCCAATAAGTGTTCATATATGACTGAGCTTTTGAACCACTGAAGCTATAGGTGGAAGTACTAAGTGAAGTTGACAACTCTACAGCAGAAACAGATTGTTGTTCTTTAACAGAATTATCTAGTAAGTAATTTGCCATATTAGAATAAGTTCTTACTTCCTGAATTGTTTGTGCTTTTAATGAGTCACTTAATATATAAGGTACTGGTTCAGCATTCGGATCAATGGTGCTTATATATATATCATAATTATCTAAGTAAATACTTGCATAAGCTCGTATTAAATCCTGTTCTATTTCGTCTGCTAATTGGAGTTCAACTGCTGATGTCAAAAATTGAATATATTCATTTGAGCCTACTGGATAATCTAATCCATTGTTATGTAGATAATCAACAGTATGTTGCTCAGCTTCACCAACTGTGAAACTATCAATGCTAGTTGTTATAATAGTAGGCGTAGTGGATTCTGCAAATGATACCCCCGATACTGAAAAGCTTAGAATGACTGCAAGTAATGCCGATGTTAAGATTTTTACCATTTTCCCCATGATTTTTCTCCAACTCCCAAATTGTAAAATTTTTCATTTCTACTAAATAATACCATAAAAAATAAAAAATGTAATAATTTCAAATATTTTGTTATAATAGATAAAGAAAGGATGGGATAAAAATGGTTAAGAAAAGAAAGAAAAATATTTATTTAATAATTGCTATTGTTATTATTTTGCTTTCATCAATAGTTGGATGGAAATTTTATGATGGAAACCAATGGAAGAACCCAAGATGGGAAGGGAAAAGTAGTGAAGGTAATTGGAAAGCAGTTTTGTCAAAGGATAAGAATTCTAATTCAGACAAGTTTTTTGGAATGCTTTACTGGACAGGAAATAAAAAGGATGAAAAAAAAATATATATAACACTTTCTCAATTTTATATAAATGATAAATATGTTGCAGGGGATCGAGCTGAAAGAGTAAGCAAAAAAGAGCAGATTGTAACGGATAAAGATAATAGGGGATTTGTTGATTGGGAACAGCTAGAAAATATAAAAGATAATAAATTAGTTGTTTATTTACATTGGAAACAAGATAACCAATTACATAAAACAAAAATTCAATTAAAAAAGGTAACAGACCATTAAATTAACCATTTTGCATTTATGAAGTGCTGAAATTAAAACAGTAAGACCCTAAGCATCCTTAAGCCGTTCTCTTTTGGAGTACCCGCAGCTATAAAAACACATATAAAAACAGCTAAAATAGCAGAGTAATTCGTATAAGAATTCGCTCTTTTTTTTTGTTGATATAATTGGGTTTATGACAATTTTCATACAAAATTTACTTTATAAACCGCAGGTGAATTAGCACGAGCATAATAAAAATTATGCTTATGCTATTTCCAGTGCCAATAGGCTTGCTAATTGATAACTAAAAAAACGACAGTTACCCTGTCGTCATTAAAACTTCTTATTGAACATAAGGACCCTATAGTTCAACAAGCTGTTTCTCTTTTTTATTTGTATTCATCTAGGATTGCAATAAACCACTTTATGATTAGGTGTTCCACTGAATAAATTTACTCCTCAGATTAACAATAACCCTAGTGTTATCATTTAACACTAAACTTCAATGTGGAGGGATATACTTTGAATATTCTTTTTAGCTTATTATCGACCATAATTATTTTGGGTATTAGAGCAGGATTCTTAATTAGTAGTATAACTTCCAGATTAACATCTTTGTTAAGAATGCCATCTTTAACTTAGGCAATGAGTATTCCACAAGTATCGTCTATTTCGCATTGTTGTAAGAAAAAGGTGAGCATGTATTATGCTTACCTTTTTTAGTGATTTCGTTATTTCCTAAAGAGTGTTTTTCCTCTTCGTAACAATCAAAAAAAATTTCATACCTCTTGATGAATTGGTAAATAATATCATAGAGGTGACGGAATGGAAAAGGATAAATTAAAACTCACATCTTCCGAAATAGGAACTTTATGGGGAGAGTATGTAAATGGAACAGCCGTTGATATTGTAAATAGATATATGGTCTCTATTATTGAGGATGAGCAAATTAAAGCTATTTTTGAGGATGCTATCAAGACATTCGAAAAGCAAAAACAACAAATCGTTACTTTTATGGAGAACGATGGGTTTCCCGTTCCAATTGGTTTTACAGAATTCGACCTCTTCAAAGGTAAACCGAGGTTGTTCACAGATATATTTTGCCTGAATTATTTACACATCATGACATTACATGGTTTGCTAGGACACTCCACTTCATTGGGCGTTTCTGTCAGAGAGGACTTAAGATTTTTTTACGACTCTTGTGATAATGATGGGAAAAGGATGTATCATCAAACAATTGATTTATTGCTTGAAAAAGGAAGTTTTCAGAGAGACCCTTTATTTTATCCAGGTAAAAACCCTGAAAATATTTCCAGCCAAGATTTCACAGATGGATTTTTCGGAAAGGGTAGAACGTTAGCAGCGACAGAAATCATAAGTATTTCTTTCAATCTTAAAAAAAGTATTATGGCAAAAACTCTTTCAATCGCATTCAGTCAAGTCGCACAATCAAAAGAAGTAAGGAAATTTTTAGAGGATGCCGAAAAAGCGGCTGACAAACAAATAAAAAGTTTTTCAAAAATTATGCAAACGGATAATTTACCCGTTCCTAAGTCGTGGGAAGCTGAAGTTACAACCTCAACAGACTCCCCTTTTTCCGATAAGTTAATGTTGTATCATACTGGTTTCTTATTCCAAGCTGCACAAGCGTATCACGGGGTAGGTTTAGCATCCGCAATGCGAGCAGACCTTGTAGCCACTTACGAAAGCACCATTCTACAAAATCTTATTGTAACGAAGAAATGGTTTAATATTATGGTGCAAAATAAATGGTTAGAACAGCCTCCACTTGCTCCTAATAGAAAAGAAATTGCAAAAGAAAAATAATAAGAACTCTGTTTATAGGATATGTATAAGTGAATAGGAGTCCATTTGAAAAACTAATGTGGAGCATTGCACTTCCTGGGTTTGGGCAGTATTTAAACGGAAAGTATTTTAAAGGCACTGTTCTATTGATACTTGAATTTCTGATTAATGTACAAGCTAATTTTAATCAGGTCATACTTCTAAGTTTTCATGGAGAAATTGGAGATGCCATAAAACATGCTGAATATCAGTGGTTGATGTTTTATCCTTGTTTGTACTTTTTCTCTATGTGGGACGCAGTGAAAGATGCAGGCGGAGGGAAAGACCCTTATTCTTTTCTTCCGTATGTGTTTGCTGCATTTTTTGTAACTGTTGGATTGATTTTTTCCTCGAACTTAATGATATTTGGAGTATTATTGGGTCCTGTTTGGCTCCCAATATTGTTTGTTTTTCCTGGAATAATAATTGGGTTTATTACTAGAGAAATCATAAAAAACATTCCTTAAAATACTAAAAGCAGTGCGATTTCAGTTGCGAAATCCACTGCTTTTATACTTGTTTTTATATCTGCTTTTCCCTATGTGGGTACTCCAAAAGAGAACGGCTTATAAGCATCCTTAGGGTGCTTTTTTATTTTCACCTCCTCTCTTCTTTTTTGCTATAACTCTATATAGGGGTACCACCAAATTCTGTCCTAACGACAATTGACTAGGAAAATAGAAATCTGATTTAATGTAGTAAAGGAACCTTTAAAATTAATAGTTTATGTTTTTAGTCCAGTGGCCATTCCAATAATCTGTGGAGTCATCGCTATACTTATTAGTGCAATAATTCTACTGGAGGTGTTGCCAATGGAAACTAATAAATATTTTCTTGCAGGTAAAACTATATCAACAGGTATAATGATTAACTTTGCTAGTGACTTAATCAAGATTGTGGTACTAGCACTGGCTTAAGAACATAAAAGTAAAAGACACTTCTCAAGGGGGAGTGTCTTTTTATCACTAACAACAATTCGTATAATGCTAATTTTACGCAAAATATACAATAAGATTAAATGTTTGGTATAATATTCCTACACCATAATTTTTAGGAGATGAAATCCATGGAATTATCTCAGGAACAATTTTTCAAAAGTTATAACATTAGCAAATCTGATTTTGATGCGGCAGAAATAAATTGGGAGTCCCTATTAGACATATATAAAGAATACTCCTCATATAAAGAAACGTTAAAGCCCACAGCAGAGTATATATCAAATATGTTACGTACACACCCGGAAGCTCATTCAGTTAGATCGAGAGTTAAAGACCCAGAACATCTAATTGATAAAATTATTAGAAAGATAATTAGAGAAAAGAAAAATAAACCTGATTATACAGTTGACATTAATAATTACAAAAACGAAATTACTGATTTAATTGGGATTCGAGTTCTTCATCTTTATAAGGATCAGGCCGTTTCCATTGATAAATTTATCAGGGAGCTATGGAATTTAAAAGAAAAGTGTACGATTAATTACCGTGAAGGTGATTACGCCAAAGAGGAAGAACACAAAGACAATGAATTATTTAACTTCAAAGTACATCCTGCTGGTTATCGTTCATGGCATTATCTAATTAGCACTAAAGCAACAAAACATCTACATATTGCAGAAATACAGGTAAGAACAATCTTTGAAGAAGGTTGGAGCGAAATCGATCACCAACTCAGATATCCTAACGATACAAATAACGCGCAGCTTACTAAGCAATTATTAGTATTAAATAGAATTGCCGGTAGTGCTGACGAAATGGCAACGTCAATTAGAGAATTAAAGCTTAACACAGGGAAATTAGAAGCTGAAAATCTCAAAAAACAAAATGCAATTGATGAATTAAAAACGCAGCTTGAAGAGGTACTAAAAGATTATAAGGTTGAAAAAGCTGATAAAGAAAAACTTCAATCTAAAGTTCAAAAACTGGAAAGCTCACTTACATTTACAATTCCTAGTAAACAACAGCAAGAGTTCATGGTTATTGGTAGTGGGAAAATTAGAAATGGCTTAAACTTAAACTTATTTGCTGGTCCAGGGCCATTAGTAGTTGAACATGATAAAAATGGTATATTTGATACAAAGAAATATTTAGAGGGCTATACACACCCTGCTCTTAAAAAGGATGATACTCCCCCCTCTATTTCAATTAAAAACAGAAAATAATGATTAATATGGATACTTTGCTTAAAGCACAAAAAGAGAAAGTAACATAGGGATATTAGTTTGTGGGGAGGCATTATGAAATTAAATGGTTTAAAAGAATTATATCAATGTATGAAGCAACAAAAGATAGAACGCTATAAATTCGATTTTATTTACCAATCTGTACAGTTTGATGTTCTGTACTTTATCGATGAAATTCCCAATATACTTGCTTTTGGAATTAAGCAGCATAACTACTATTTTGAAATTCCTGTTGGTAAAGATTTTGAGATAACAGCCTACTTAAATGAGTACCATAAGTTTTGCAAAATTATGGGCTTTGAATATAACCCAGATAGTCATTATAAACCTGCTTACTTTTTCGAAGAGTTTAATAAAAATATCCCTAAGATAGCCTTACCCACCAATGTTCCAAAGCCTAGCCAAGTAGCAATATATCGAGATAAAGTTGAGGAAGCAGCTAAAATCTATTTTGTTAAATGGCGAGATAATAGTAAAGTTGGACATAAAGTAAGCACCGAAAATCTTGAAAAGACAAGGTTGTTACTCTCTTATAAAGCGTATCGTATGTGTAAAGAAAAAAACATTAGTAGCTGCTGGAGTGCTAATCCTGAAGACGAAAATCCATTTAAACACCCTAATTAAATTTTTTGGTGAAACCTTTGGTCACTATTTAATTAAATAAGCTAAAAAGCAAATTTAAGATGTTTCTAAACGGCCAGAATTAATGAATAGAGCACAAATAACAAGCCAATTTTCAAATGTATCTTATCCGATATTTCTTAAGCTTGGTCTTATAAAAACAAAAGGAAAACTAAATATGGAGGAAAGAATATGAATCAAGAGCATCACATTCCATTTTCAAATATGAAATGTGATTATAAACATTGCTTTTTGTGTGGCGCACCACTAACAGAAGAAAATTCTTCGGATGAGCATGTGATACCCTCATGGTTGCAAAAAAAACATGACTTATGGAATCAACAATTAAGATTAATGAATCATACATATATATCATACAGGTACCTTAAGATTCCTTGCTGTAAACCATGCAACAATACTTTTTTAAGTGAAATTGAAAATGAAATTAAAAATGCGTCGGTTTCTTTTGAAGAGTTTAATAAGCTTGATAGAATAACCATTTTCAAATGGTTATTGAAAATATATTACGGATTGCTATTTAAAGACATGTCCTTAATTGCTGATAGGAAAAATCTAAATCGAGGGACAATAGTAAGTAAGGAATTACTAAAAAAATATAAGATGATCCACGAATTTTTGCAGTCTACACGTATTACTATGCACTTTCATAAGGAACCATTTTCCTTATTTATTTTCAAATTACATTTAAGCCCATATAATGATTCAAGATTTGATTTTCATTATACAGATGACCAACAACGAACTCAGTTAGCCATTCAAATTGGAGAAATTGGAATTATTCTTTGTATTGGGGAAGATGGGATAATTTCGGAGTTGATGAGTGAAGAAATTATTCCATTTCAGCAACACACCCTGCATCCAATTCAATTTTCAGAATTAATAGCTAAGGTATTTTATAATAGAGCTAGGTTAATAACTCCGCCATCTTATTTATTAGTAAATGGTAAAGGGACAAGCGAAATTATTTCTCACCTTAATTCATTTAGAGGTGAATATTTTACTGAATTTAAGTTAAAAGAATTTGCAATGTTCTTTTCACACCAATTACAAAAGTTTAGAATAAGTTTTGATGATATCTATTTTAAGGAATCTGACCTCGTTTCCAGTTACTTGTATAATCAAGAAAATGAACTTTATTTATTGGATAAATTTGGGATTACTCTAAAGGATAAAATTAATCAACATTAATACTATTATTCGTAAAAATCATATTATGCGAACGTTAGTTCTATTATGTATAATATATTTTACTGAGGTGTTTTTTTATGGCAATTTCCAAACAACATGAGAAATATGAGAAACAATTAGAAATCTTGCTCAAAGAAATGCCTACCTATGTGGTGGAATACGTGGATGCTAAGCAAGACAACCGCTCTCCCCTAACGCTATTTAATTACGTTAGAGATTTCCGTGATTTCTTTTATTGGTTAATAACTGAGGGAATTGCTAAGTGTGAACAAATTAAAGATATCCCAACAGATATACTAGCAACCCTTACACTAGATGAAGCCAGGAATTATTTTAAATTTTTGGCGAGGAAAAAGTATAAGGTATCACAAGCAGATGATGAAACGAAGCAAATTCATGCTAAGACGGTAAACCGACATAAGTCCTCCCTCCGCTCCTTGTTTAAATATCTAACTATCGAAGCGGAATTAGACAATAATGAACCCTATTTTCACAGGAACGTGATGCAAAAAATTGAAGTAACTAAAGTCAAAGAAACCTTTAATGAGAGAGCCAAACAATTGACCGATAAGATTTTTATTGGGGATAAGGATCTAGAGTTCTTAGATTATATAAAAGGTTTTGAATATGAGAGCTCCCTCTCCCCAACTCAACTTAAATATTTTAATCGTGATCGGGAACGAAATATTAGTATCGTCTCCCTCTTTTTAGGGACCGGAATCCGGGTAAATGAACTATCGAACCTAAGGATTAAAGATATTGATTTTACTTCAAAAGAGATTAGTGTAATACGAAAAGGAAATAAAAAAGATACTGTTTCAGTCACCCCTTCTAGTATGGATGATCTTCAAGCTTATCTTTCCGTTAGAAACGAAAGATATAAAGCTGGTACCGGGGAAAACGAATTTGTGTATGTCAAATTATACAATAATGAACCTAGGCCACTTACCAATCGAGCAATTGAAGATATTGTTTACAAATATACTAAAGCGTTTGACAAAAGGATGTCCCCTCATAAACTAAGACATACTTATGCAACGAATCTTGCAGAACAAACTAATGGTGATATTCCATTGATTATGTCACAACTTGGTCATAGTTCTTCCGATATTTCATTGTTATACATTAATACAACGAGAGAAAAAGCTAGATTGGCTTCAGAGGCATTGGATAAACGTAGAGAAAAATGAATTTCTTAAAAAGACGTGGAGGACATTTGTATGTACACAGTTATGTGTGTCCGTGATTTTAATTCATTTAAACAAAGATCATTTTATGATGCCACCAGGAAACTAATTTTGTTTTCCTAATAAAAGAAGGTACAAATGGGGAATTTCAAAGAATACATATCAATGGTTATTCCGCCTATTTTAACTATGTAAACGATGTATTTTAGTACCGAGCGAAGTAAAAGTTAAAAGGTTTTTAAAAACTGATATAATGGAAATACGGGAAACAATGTATTCAGCAGAAGCCATAGTAGTTCCAAAAGAATGAAAGGCTGAACAAATACAACGAAATCAATCTTGAAGAATTACTTGCTTGAGTAGCTTTTACAAAATTACATAGTGTTAAGAAACGGGCAAGTATTCCTCCTCTACCCTTCTTGGCGATGTTCATGAATTTTATTAGTTTTTTCAATGGCTGAACAAGTTTATTTAGCCTTTACAATAGCGTTGTTATGTATTCAATTTGAATCAGCAATAACAAATCAACGGTTAAATAAAAAAAGTCTGGTAACAGGCTTATAATTTACTTTTAACTGTCATATATTCAACATTTTTTATTGGAATAACATAATCGTATCCTTGGCGACCTTTTAGTGAAAACATGGATATTTCGGGATGATAACCAGTAAAGTACCCTTCAATTCTTTCAATTTCATTACCTACTTTGTGGGCTACTTCAATCGTTAAATTGTTTCGATCACAAAAATCAAAAAAATTGTATTCTTCATCAGTTCTAATAATATGATCATCTTCATCTCTATATTTAGACAAGCTACCACCTCATCAGCTTTATTATCAATAAAACCTATGAATAGATTGGACGAGTTATGCTTGAAAAAATAAAATTTAATTTATTGGTTTATGAACGTTCTTCCAGGGAAAACCTAGGTAGAACCTATGGAAATCCCCTTTTCCGTATGATACAATATCTCTAATAAGAGAGGAGTGGTTTTCTAATGATTAAAAATCGTGAGAAGATCGCAGATCAAGCTGAATTCGAAACAGAAAATAATGGTGTTAAAGTAGGAAAAGCTTACGAGTTTCTTTTTGAAGGGGAAAATAAAGATTATGACGAAGAGTACGCCGATTACATCTGATGAGGTTCTCCAACAAGGACATCTATGGGTGGCGCCAATATGGTCCCATACAGACAATAAATTTGTTCCACGTCCCGTTCTTATTGTTGGTAATGATAGAGCTAACGATAAGGTTGGTTTAATTATCAACTTTGTAACGAAACAAGGTGCCCGTGATGACTTCGATGTTAAACTTAAATATTGGTCTGAATCAGGTTTAAAAGTCCCCTCTTGGGTAAGAACGTCTAAACCTCTTACAATTCTAAAAAACGATTTAAAACAAGATATTGTTGAGAGAGATGGCGTTGAAAAACCTAGGGGATACATAGGGGAACTTCATCCAGAAGATCTCGCCAATGTTTTGGAAATGTGTAGACATATATTTTAAAGGGGACCGAGTAGGTTCTTTTTTACTTTACATATGAAATTTATTAATTAAAGGGGTGCAAATAATAAAATGCACTCCTTTTTTCTGCAATTATGATTTGGACTAAGGTGTACAAAAGTGCGGTTTTGTAGTGGATTTATAGACTTATTAAGAACTATGAAAGGAAGAAAATATTTTGAAATATAAAGACGCAAAATCTCTATTTGATCAAGATCAAAAAAGATTTCAACAGATGTTAAGACCGTTGGATTCTGCTTTATCAGTTTATCAGAGAAATTTCATATCTGTGAGGGACAATATTAGTAAGCATGAAACAATGTTGAAGTCTACTGTCTCATCTTCCGAACTACTTAGAAATCAATTGCTCGAGACAATTAATCAGACTCAAAATATTCTTAACAATAGCTTGATTCCTGCTATGAAATCAGTGTCGGTAAGTCGAATTGACCTAAATGAAGCAATTAGTCCAATTTTAAAATCTGTTGCTCAAAATCAACGTACTCTCGCTTACTCAATTGATCCATTTATAGCAAAACAAAACAAGTTGTTTAAAAATATAACCAGACAGTTATCAAACATTGCAGTGCCTCTACCTCAAAATAGAGCAGCGGCGGTAATTATAGATTCTTCTCGGATAAACGAATTAATGACTTCCTTTAGAACTACTTTGAGTCAAGCTGCTTTAAATATCGATTTTACTGGATTAGATGAACTTGACATAACTATAAATTCAGAAGAGGCTAATCAGGCGATAAATATAGCTGAAGCAGATTTACCAGGGTCTATCTTAGTAACTAGTCCTAAGAAAAAGTTAATTGATATGACTGAAGAAGATTTAATCAACTTGCTGAAAAGATGTATTAATCCTAAAACACAAGCATTTTCATTGCTAGGATTTATATACGCATTATATTCAGACTATGTTAATGAGGCAGCACGGATCCTTATAGAAATCATGTTGGTTGTTTGCTGTTCGTTATTAACTGGCCATTATGATGCAGAAGTAAAAGCTGCTATTAAGGAACGTGTTATGGAAACAACAACAGTGAAAGATTTAAGAAAGGTTATTACTAAATATGTAAAATTCAATCCTTATGGACAATTAGCTTTTGTTAGAAAAGACTCCTACCTTCGTAAAGGTTCTTCAAAGAATGCTCCTTTGGTTACGAAAACAAAAATAACATCTAAAACCCCTTTAACAATATTGGACAGGCGTAGTAATTGGTTAAAAGTTGAGATAGACGATGGGGACTACCATGGTGAAATAGGGTGGGTACAAGAATCAGCGGTGGTTAAGTATAAAAGAGTGAAATGAACATAAAGAGAACTAAGCCGTATTAAGGGAATGACAAATGAAAAAACTAAAACCTATCTTTATGGATAGGCTTTTTTTATGAAAATCATTAATTTGCTATTGGAAAATTCATTAAATAGTACATTATTTAATGATAACCTTCTGTTTTCTGAGTTTTTTTGTCTGTTTTTATTAATTCTCTAACTATAATTATCATTTTAGTCTAATGGTGAATATTGATTCTGGATCCAATTTGAAGGTGGTATAAAGGTGGTTTTTTATGCAAAAAAAATTGGGCATATCAGCTCCCGTTGAGTATCAGCCCCACCTACGCTGAATACCTTGATGGCCACCTTTGCCATCCAACCCAGATTGATGAAGAAATGCCGATTTTCCTCAAAGGAATCATCGGCTTTTCATTATTGGATAGGAGAACGCAGCGAATATAGTTTAAAGGTTATAGATTTATAGAAACCATAGGGATTCATTTCCTTACAAACTACTAACTCTAAGCGTGTACAGATATTCGACTACCATTATTTTTTTGTAGTATTAATAACTTCAGCCAATTGAATAATGACTTCTCCTAATTTTTCAAGTTTCTTTTCAAATCGGAGAAATAGATAAATTGTAATTGCTATTGGAAATCCGAAGTTTCCTAACAAAGCCACCCAAAGGGGAATTTCTGCAGGAGTCATTGTCTCACCTCTTCTTTAATAATTTTATTTAAAAAGAAAATTAGAAATTTATTTTTATAACACACAAACCAAATTCATGATAAGTATAATGCTCCACATCCTTCGATTTCTTTATGTCCCAAATTCATAGGTTTTGTACTTTTGCATAACAGGGAAAATATCTCGCTTTCATTTAAAGTTTTCCCTTTTCTTCTTTCTTGATCTATTAATAATGCGATTGCACCAGACACATGTGGTGTAGCCATTGAAGTGCCGGATAAAGCAATTAGACTCCCATTTAAATAAGATGACATTATCTCAACACCGGGAGCGTAAATATCAATTTGTTCATTTGTATTGGAAAAGGCAGTAATTTTATTATTTTTATCAATAGCGCCTACTTCAATCACTTCTTGATATGCACCGGGGTACAAATATTCTCTGCTAAAAATATTGCCATCTCCATAATTTCCTGCTGCGGTTACTATAGGTATTTGAGCCTTAACAGCTCTTTTTACAGCTTCATGCAGATCGGAATTGTCAATTCTAACTCCTAATGATATATTAATCACACACACTTTTTCCTGATTTGGACCACGCCAATCAATAGAATAATGTATGGCTTCAATCAAGGATTTAACATCCCCTGCACCGTCTTCATTCAATACTTTTAAAGCAAGTATTCTAGCATCAGGTGCTATTCCTATTACTTCATTATCGGTACTAAACTTTCCGGCGATAATGCCAGCAACATGAGTTCCATGGCCGTTGTTATCTTTATAGATAGATATGTCTCCTTTATAGTCATTGGTAAAATTAAATCCATCAATAACCTGTCCTTTAAGATTCGGGTGTAAATCGTCTACTCCTGTATCAATCACTGAGATAATTACATTCTTACCGGTTATATTTTGTTTCCATTTATTATTAGCTCCCACCTGATTAATATTGGATAAATATAAATCTTTAAAATCCATCGTTTTTAATGGATATAGATGTATTCTATTGCTCACTTTAACCACCTCCTTTTTTAAAAATAAAGGGTGGTTAATAAAAAAAATTACAACCTTTTAAAAGTATATATACTGCTTGTAAACATTTTTCATTAGACTTTCAAATCATATATAGATATTTAGTCTTATTTATTATTTTAAATATAAAACCCTGCCATTATATGTTAATATTAGGTAAATAGTTGACAAAATGAGGTGAGCAGTATGTTACTTTTACCTATTCCATTAGTTTATTTTATTATTCTTGGTATATCCATAAAGAATGGAACATCTAAAACGCAATTACCTTCCTTAATTATTTTTGCACTAGGATTAATTATTACCTTATTTTCTAGGGGAAAAGGCTTTGAGTTGGCACCGATTACAACAACAGGTATAGCAATGATGCTAATTGCTATAATAGTTAGTTTTGTTACACTATTTGTAAAAAGACAAAGAGCACAATAGTACGAAAAAGGAGCAACTCAACAATAAAATCCCGTTGAATTGCTCCTTTTTTCAGTTTTTAAGGCAAGACCTATATATCACTTTATAGAGCTTAGAACAACCCCTTTGTATTCTAACAGAAGTAAAGTTGAATCATAGTGGAAGCAACACCAAATGGGTCTACCCGGATCGCACATGAGCATAGCGAATCATCACATGATGCATGTGTCCTTCCTTCGTAGTAGCAACAGTCATGAATTCGGCAGCAATTGTCTAAATCCGGATTATTAGGATTGTAAACATAAGGTCCATTACATCCATTTCCATCAATGTAACAACCCTTTCCGCACCATAAATATCCTCCCGTGACACACCCATCCCAGAACCCTTGAGCCGATGCCTCTTTAAATAAATCCCCCGGTTGATATGACTCATTTGGAACGAGGTCATCAAATTTGTCTAGACTTTTCTTCCAAAATTCCCGCATCTCTTGTTTTGTTAATGGTACCGTTTCATTCTTTTGTACCATCACATCAAGCTCAGGATGAATTATAATACGATTTAACTCAGTTCCTTGTTCTTGAATAGTGACACCGAATACTTTAGTACGTGCATCTGTACTATCATTAGTGGTAGCCTCCGTGTATTTGATGAATGCATCATCCATTACTTTAAATACCGCAGTTTGCACCGAATAAAAAATATTATCATTAACTGAGTCAAATTTTAATGGTTTTAACACATCAATAAGGGAAATTTTTGAGCCGTGAATGTTCTCCAATTCAGAAAGAATAGTTTTAAAGTCAGAATTGTTTAAGGCTCTTTCTTTTAACGATTGTATTTCCTTTTTTGTAAGGAAATCCCCTTTGACATTTTTTTGTTTTTCCATTTTTTTATCTCCTTTATTAATTATTTGTTGATGGCCATCTATTATTTAAAGAGATAAAAAAGGGAAGAAATACAACCCTTTTATAAAAATTATGAGTTATTTCCTATTTCCATATCGTCATTACCAGCTTTGAACAGAGGAGGGTTGCAATTAAATTTATCAGATTTGGAGAAACAGTCTCGATAAAAGACACTTTTTCTGTAAAATTAAATAGAATAACATGATGCCAATTTGGTAATGTACCAATTGTAATAAAATCTATTAAACAGTATAAACTTATAGCTAAAACAGATATGTCTGTATTTTTTAAAAGCATCGTAATGAACAATCCTAAAGATGAAAAGAAACAACATTGAAAAAGCAAGAACGAAAAAAATGGGAGAAATGGTAGACTATACTGAAACCAAAGGGTGATACAAATAATAAGTAACAGCGCTGCATAAATTATCATGAAAAAAGAATAAAATTTTTTATGCGCATATCTGTAATTCACTAATAGAAAATCGTTTTGTTCCCGAAAAAAAATATCCCTATAAATATTACTAAACCACCATGCTGCTATTGACCCCATTGATACCTGTATTAACACGAGTAATTTTTGTAAATCCTCTTCCCGGTAAAACCCACTAAATATAATAAAAATTATTATCAAAACTACTAATAGCGGCACATAAAATGAGAATCCTATTGATTTTATTTTTAAGTAGTAAATATTCATTTTGAAGCCTTCTCTCTGTTTAGAAGAAACTGATAGCTTTCATGAAATCCTTGCTTGCATTGTGATTGAGATAATTTTAGAAAATTATCTAATGTATCGTTGAATAAAACATTTCCTTTGACCAACATAGTCACTTCTTTACATATTTGAGTTATGTCCTCAACTTCATGGGAAGCTATAATTATATTCACATCTTTACTTACCATTCTTAAAAAGTTCCGTATACTGATCCTTTCCTCTTGGTCCAGACCAGTTGTTGGTTCATCAATAATCAGATAGTGTGGATTATTTAAAAGAGCTTGAACTATGCCAATTCTTTTTATTACACCTTCCGATAAATCGCTCAATCGATTGTCTTTATATTCAATCAAACCTGACATTGTTAATAACCTGTTGATATTATTATGATGATCATTTCTGGAATTCCTTAATTTAGAAATGAAATACAAAGATTCTAGAACAGTCAATTTGGGATATAAATTAAACTGGTTAGGAACAAAACTAATTATATTACGCATTTTCTGTTTATCTGTAATTTCTTTTTCAAAGACTATTTTGCCAGTATCTGAGTTTAATAAAGTGGAAATAATTTTTAATAAAGTAGATTTACCTGCGCCATGAGGACCAATAAATCCATGTATACCGTCATTTATTCTAATATTTATATCATTTAATACTTGTTTTCTATTTATTTTTTTATTAAGTTTAATAATTTGTATCACTATTTATTCTTCCTTTCATCTCCAAAATGTAATAAAAAATCACCATATGTCCTTTTTCCCTCGTTTAGCCCTAATTTTTTATTTAACTGAATACCAGCTTCTGCAGTTGTATCCATTATTCTTAAAATTCTATTTTGCGTTACATTCATTAATTTCCTTTTTTCAATTGCAAAGGGGAGTTGATAAGCTATTAATGGAATAGGTTCTTTTAGCATTGAAACCTTGCTTGGCTCCAATTGCACAATGAGATGATTATTTGTTAAAGACATATAATCGATTAAATTACTATTAGAACGGTCTAATAAAGGCATCATGTAAATTTTTTTGGGTAATTCATAATTTGTGTTATTGCTTTGATTATAATCTTTTAATACTTGTTGCAATGTTAATAGATACTTATCTAAAAATGCTTCCTCCAATAGCCATGTATAGGGATATATAAAAGAGTATCCTTTATAAAATTTTGTTTTTAAGTTGCCAGCAAAAATACTTAGACCATCGGAATAACCTTCATAAGCTCCTTCACTTTTTTTGTTAATATTGGTAAAAATAGGTTTTTTACTTTTGTGAATTTTTAATGTGTACTTTCTTTGTATTTGATCTAAATTTGGTTTTTGCATAGGTTGATCCATTATTCTCAGACGAGTTGGAAGGATAGAATTAGAAGGCAACCATCCATAATTAGTAGGAAGGAATAATCCTGTAGATTTTTGATTTTCTATATAACTAACTTCTATTGAAAAACTATCAAGCCTTTCTGGAAGCTGAACTATTATAAAGTCCCCAACAGTGTTAAAATGCAGTTTTTTGTTATTTAAAGTAATATTAAGAACAGAAAATCCTTGATACAAACTAAATATTATTTTTTTACTTCTTAGTTGTGTTATTTTCATATTTACTTTATAAGAAGGTCTTTTCTCCATATAAATGTCAATGTTATATGAATTAATTTGATACTTGAAGCTTTCCTTCTCAATGTCTACTAATGGTTGATAATAACTGTCTGCCGATTTCTCATTTTTAAAAACATAAGGATTTAGGGAGTTTAGTAATAAAACACTGATAATTGATAAAAATAATAAATTCCTATTTCCATTGCCTACTTGATTCCTTAATGCCACTATCACAAAAATGATTATCAAAAATATAGTGAAAATGAGCTTTTTTAACCAGAATATTTCTTCTCCAAAATATGTGTTATATGGCATATCCGGTTCTATTATGGAAACATTTATATTGTTAAAGTAGGAAAGTAACTCATCTGAATAACGTATATTCATAGCACTGAACAATGGGATAAGTACATTATTAATTGGAGTTAGCAGCAGACAGATTATTATAAGCATTAAAAAACCAAATTTTTTAAAATTTAATAAGCCTATAGTTAAACCTAAGATGCTAGATATAAGAAATGGAAAACACCAATTATTTAACAAATATAGAAGAAGTGTATCGATATATAAATTTATATTTGCATGAGATATAACATAATAGATCAGAATGTATAATAAATTTATAGATACGAACAAGAGGTTAATTAAATTTACAATAATTAGATTGACTACATTCCTTAGCAAGTATGGAACATATATTGAAGAGAAATAAACATTGTATCCTTTATCTTGCAAAGAATTTCTATACCCGAGAATGGTAAAGTTGAGCATACCTAAAGTAACTATATAACTTGAATATTTAATTGTACTACCCGGATCACCTTCCAGATATAGATAGTAAGTAATACAATAAATAGAATAGGCTAAAATAAGAATTTGAATCACCCAAAAATACCATACTCTTTTCAGTAGATTCAGCTTTAAACACATTAACGCCAACACTGATCTGATCATTTACATTCCTCCTGAAAGTGAATATATATTCAAAAAAAGGAACCATCAAAGACGATTCCTTTTTTTGATATTCTAATTAATAATGATAATCTGAAATTTTCACATAACCATTCGTAATTAGGTAGTCTCCGGTAGCAACTGCACGATACTGACCGGATTCTAATGGTACAGCTCCTCCAACTGAGTATCCCGGTCTAACTGTTTGAGAATAAACAATATCGTCAATTAATAATGCTCTGGAATGTTTTACTTTTGCATACATGGTGTCTTTGTCATCACCATTATATGCATTCATTGTTGCTTCCCCATCATAGACGGATATCCAGCCACCTTCATTGTAATTGTTAATAGTTAGTGTAGCTTGTGAAGTAACCGTTCCTGCTTTTGCTCCAATAGCTACCATCAACAAAGACATTGCAATTCCAAATAAAACCATATACTTTTTATTTAATACTTTAAGGTTGATTGCCATTTGTATTCACCTCCTTTCATTTAAAGATAATAAAATACTCCTAATTTAATTTGACAACTGCTTCAATAATTTTTTGAAGGCAGTACCCAGATTTGAACTGGGGTTCAAGGTTTTGCAGACCTTTGCCTTACCACTTGGCTATACTGCCACTGGAAAGTTAGTAACGGCTAGTCCTAACTTTTAATTAATTAACAACGCTTCCAGCTTTCTTTGATTAAAACCACTAACAATCGTGTCTTTGCCGTTACTTTTAATAACAATTAGAGGAACACCTACTCCATTCAAATCATTGAATTCTTGCTCATGTTCTAAACTATTAATGATGTTACGTTCTTCGTATTGAATTTGATTTGTTTCCATCCACTTTTTTAGATTTATACAAAAAATACAATTAGACATGGTATAAACTATGATTTTTTTCTCCAAGTTTTCATCTCCTTTCTTATACTTTTTAAAGAATAATAACTTTCAAATTTAACAACCCTAACGTTAAGAAATTTTATTTTGCACCATTTCTTGAAACTCCCAAAAGCCAACCACTTTGTCCAAATCGTACATTTTAATCAAACTCACCAACTTAATCTGAAGTTCTTGTTCCAGGTCATCTCTATTTTGTAAACCAGTTTGGAGCAGAGTCTTTTTTATTTTAGGTTGGAATATCTTTAACACCTTTTCAATTGCCTCATTATCTTCTTTTGATTTAATTGCTAATTGATATAAAGTTTTTTCCATGTAAATCGCCCCTTATCTATTTTGAATTACATAGTTGATTTCCCTGAATTTCCTTCAATATACTTCCGGACTTTCTTCAACGCTTTACTACGTGACTTAGAAACGGCTTGTTGTGATTTGTTTAAAAGAATACTAACTTCTGAATCTGTAAATCCTTTTACATACACAAGGTACAAAATTTTCCTTTGATTGGATGTTATGTCCTGTAACGCCTTATAAAGGTTGGAATCGATTATATAATCTAAAAGATTATCTGATTCTATTTCGAAATCTTCGCGATGCTCGGCTAAGTCCTTATAGGATATCTCCGAATTATCTCCTATAGGTTGATCTAACGTTATTGGAAAACGATAATTTGTTTCTCGAATCTTTTTATCTAAATTAATCCCATGAAAGTAAAGTGTTGAAGATACATATGCAGTAAAACGAATATGAAAATAAAAAGCCCGAAATGTCTGGTCTAACAGTTCTTGGTTTTGCAAAGTCGGATAACAAATGGACTTTTTTAATAATTGATAATTCTCTTCCTTTGATAAAAAAGCTTTAATTACTGGATTATTTAAAAATTCTTCATTTTCCTTGATAAATCCGAAGAATTTATCGCAACAATCTTCTTTATTTTCCATTTTTAAAACCAGCTTTCTGGAACGTATGTTCGAATTTTAGTATAAAAAAATTTTACACTATTATCATGATTAATTCATAGAATAAAAGTAGATTCTTTTTCCTTTTTTTGAATTAATTCACAAAATGCTCTAATTTCATTAGATGTTTTGGTTGCAGACTTTACTAATTCTGCTAAGAATTCTTTTTCCTCATTAGTAACAGCATCATTTAAACAATTTGTATAGAAAGCTTGTGTCCGCCTAGCTTCACAAAAACACTGTAATAACTTCATAGACATCAATTAGATCACCTCGTATATAACTTTTACACCTATTAAATAAAGAAAGGTTTAGTGAATAAATAACAACCCTTTCCAAAAGGTTTACAGTTTTTCTCCAAAAATTTAATATAAACATATTCCGATCTTTACATTTATTTAAAATATTCCCTGAAACGAACGTTTTAGGGATTTTTTTTGCACGCTTATATTTACATAGTTTTGAACTGTTTACCGTTCCCTAAACTATTCCCTTTAACTTTTTCCCTAAAATTGACGGTACATCCGTATTAGTGTAGATTGCCTTGACTGAGTGCCACTTGTGCCAAAATTGAGAGCCACTAAGGAATACCTAATAGCCACCAATAAAAAGTGTTCTGGATGCAGCCAGTGGTATCTGATTGTCACTTTACATGGAGCCTCTACGAGCATGGATTCCCAGCCAAAAAGCCAGCATTCATAGGGCTGGCTAAGCCTACAAGGCTATCATGCCCGCCTCTCCATATAAAGTGCACGTCTCGTCCGTTTTACTTTTTAGTGTGGCTCCCTCGATGGCAGGCGTGGCTCTAAAGTCTGTCCGAAGTGGCTCTAAAAAATGGCAGAGGTGGCACTTTTACATGGCTGTAAACAGTATTAGGGAATAATTAATTCAGGAGGGGAATAGAATGGGGAAAATTTTTGGATATGCCCGAGTTTCTACTCAAGATCAAAATTTAGAATTACAAATGGATGCCTTACAAAAAGCTGGTGCAGCTGTTATCTACTAGGAAAAAATGACGGGCACAAAAAAAGAGCGTTTAGAATTAGAGCAACTCTTAAAAGCAATAAGTGAAGGAGATACAGTGGTTGTCTATAAACTAGATCGTATCTCAAGATCTACCAAGCACTTAATTGAATTAGCAGAAACCTTTGAGGAAAGAAAAGTGAATTTTGTTTCTATAAGTGACAACATTGATACGTCAACTGCAATGGGTCGTTTTTTCTTCCGTACCATGGCAAGTATTGCTGAGTTAGAACGGGATATCATCAGTGAACGCACTAAAGCAGGATTACAATCTGCAAGAATTAGAGGTAGAAATGGCGGAAGACCAATTAAGGATCCAAAATTAGTAGAACGAGCATTAAAACTACATGCTTCTAAGGAGTACAGTATAAAAGAGATTTCAGATATGACTGGTGTTAGTAAATCTGTGTTGTTCTAAGTGAAAAAGGGATACTACGAGAGCAAATGATAAAACATATTTCACCATTAGGATGGGAACACATTAATTTCTTAGGAGAGTATACTTTTGACATAAAAAAAATGACAGGACTCAACTCTTTAAGACCATTAGATCGATAAACTCCTGAGCCGGTACCCTTACAGTAAAGGATATCGGCTTTTTATATTGTAAAAAATGTCTTAACGTGGGTTTTATGTCAAAATATTGGCGGTACCCCGACATAGAAAATTTCTAAGTCGCCTTGCTATTGGATTTCTTTGTCTGCCTGGACAATGGCTAGAAAATGCCCTATTTTTGTACTATTCTTTTTCATATTTATTTCTGAACTAAAGTAAACGTATGGAGCAAACGCTGTGGAGCGGTCAATATGTCCTTCTCGGTGCAATCTTAGTAGGATATTATTAGCGGCGTATTTTGGGCTTTTAAGCCTTTAAAAGGCAAGTCGGCTATAATCCCTACTCATGTACCTAAAGCGGTTTAAATCGTAAATTATGGCCTTATCTCTGGTTGTTAACATCACTTTAGCACCTCGTTAAAAACATCTTCTTCTTTCAATTCTCCATCTTCATCTATAGGCTCTGAATAGCCCATAAAAAGATTTTTCAGTTTGCTAGACTTGTAGCCTTCCAGAATATTTTTAGCCTAAAAAGCTTGATCCAACAAATTACTTGTTTGTTGGCCAAAAGCAGATCATTTCAGCGAAATCATTAGATAAAAAAAGATAAGCGGTTTTTAAATCCTGCTTACCTCAGACCATAACGAAATAATAATTTTAAAAAAAAGAGCATAGTTCTCTCTTTTTGAAATTCCTTTTACGTAATACCCTTTATTGTTGCTGTCTCTTGTTTCGTGATTTCTATTTGAAGGCTTGAAAATTGTTCTTTTTCTGTTTGCAAAAGTTTATTCACCCTGTTCTTTTCTTCCTTAAGTTTTTGAATTTCCTCCATTTGTTCCTTAACTTGACCTTCTACTTCGCGATCCATCTTTCCCTTGAGCGTTGTTTCAATTTCCTTTGATATTTGCTCAATATTGATTTCATCATTCTTTTTAAACAAAGCAAAAAGAGACGGTTTCTGCATTGTTTTCTTTAAAGAATTGATTAACAGTCGGGACTGCTTTTCTTCTAAATATCTCATATACGACTCGGATTTAATTCGGTTGATAGTAGTTTTAGCGTTTTCTATCATTCTTTCAATATCAGACAAATCTTTTTCATATTTAAGGATATTCAGCATAATTCCCTGGATGCCTAAATTATTTTCCAAAGTTATTAATCTTTCTTGGATTTCTTCCTGGTTATTCTCGTTCTGTTGATTCCATTCCTGTAATTCTCTACTATCAATCCTCTGAATTCGTTTTAAACTTCCTCCCATTGAAATAGCTGGCTTTATACCTAGCTCTGCCAATATATCGATAGTTGTCTTTGAGGCTTTCTCCATTAACAAAAAAATTAGGTGTAAGCGAAATACACTTTTATAATTTAAGCGATAGAACTTACCGAATTTTTCAGGTTCTATGTACTCAATTAAATCAGATCGAAAATGATTTCGTATAGTTGAATCAGAACGAACAATGATTCTCCCTGTTTCTACCGTACTATAAGAGATATCTTTATGCATAGAAAGAATACCTGGCGTAAACACACTTTCTTGTAATCCTTCCAACATTACAAGCCGATATACAGGATCTTTCGCAAATTCTTGCTTCAACAAAGTTTCCATATCCTGATTTTCCATTCTATCACCCCCTATTCTCGTTTTTGTCTAATAATAAAAATTTTACACTCAAAAAGCTTACAAATCAATCGATTTTGTTGATTTGCAGGGCGTTACATCCTCTTGGACGGTGCGCAGCGGTTGCGCTGTTTGGAATAAACGACGTGTAGCGATTGCGGTAGCTTACGATAATCGATGAATCAAATTCGAAAATGATTCGTCAAAACAAGATTGAATGATTCGGTTGTGAATTTGAATGAAATCAAACTAATTTTATCGATCAATGACGATTGCGCTGAGGATCGTTTGCGGATCGGTAACGCCCGATAAATCAATGTTTGTACAAATTTTTCAATTGAAGTAGTTGGCGAATGTATATGATTGATAAAAACCATAGTGCATGAGTAACGTTTTCGTAAGATCAATCAATCGCTTTCGTAAATGAATCATAAATACAAATAGGAAGTAAGTAATTTTTTAGTTTGAATGAAATTCATTTCATTTTACCATTCAATATCGATAGCGCTATGTGTCTTTTGAAGGGATAAAGCTCGAAAAATCAATACTTGATAAAATCAGTACATTAAAGGTGTTGGTGAAGGGGTAAGCTTGATAAAAACGAATGCGTTAAGCAGCGTTAATGTCCGCGGTCGATGATTGAAAATGATTTTACGCTAAGGGGGAAAATCAACCATTTATCACATTTTCCACAAAGCTCAGATTTAATACAACAAGTGTTGTATCATGGATTTAACAAAACATTCTTTGTATTAAATAGGATCGGTGATTTGATGGACATTTATAGTGTTGACGAAGTGTTTGAATTGTTAAAAACCTATAAAAATCACGACAATCAAAGAAAGCGTTCGTAGATGGTTACGTCAAGGTAAACTTATAGGAATAGTACCTTCTACTCGAAAAGAAGGCTGGAAAATCGCCAAGGAGGCGTTATATGATTTTCTTCAACAACGTCTGCCAGAAGGTTATACAGCAGATGTTGTAAAAGAATCTAGCTCAGCAATTGTTGAAAAAGAAGTAGAAAAATGTATTCGGTCTGAAATGTGGATAGAACTAGATATGGGAAGGGCATGTGGAGTTGAAGAAAACACGTATTCACAAGTGCGTCCAACATTGTCACTAATCGAAAGAGTTTGAAGCTTTGGTTTGGCAGCGATGTATAGCGAATAGTCGAGCATACAAGAAACCAAGTGTTTTCTACTTACTTGAGGCGTTTCGATTTGAAGGAAGACATCTTTTACTCGATAAAAACTTTGCAGTTCTAGAAGAGCAGATAATCTTTGCAATTATTGAGCATGTGAGGATCTCTCATTCATAATAACGTTTAAAGCAACAAATGTGTCATAAACATCGTACGAAAAGCGGTCGTTTCTGGTTAATTTAAAAGTACATTTTTCATTGCTATTTTTTGATCTGTTTTTCTATCACTCAAAGTAAAACAAAAAACAAATAACCGAAATCATACTCAGATAACCGTTTTTGGTATAGATTCATAGTCCAAACACACATTTTTTACAATATCTGTATTAACGTATAAAATCTGCGTTTGGACATCAGGACCCCTATAAGAACAGCTGTAGGTTTCAACGGAATCCTACAGCTGTTTCTATTTTAAAAATCAATATCCTCTAGCGCAGTAGCCTGAATTTTCTTAGGCTGGTTTTTAGCATCCCTGAAATCCTCATTTAGATCATCTAAAGTTAGTTTCTTTCTAATCGAAGCTGTATTGGTAGAAGAGAAAAATTCATCAAATTCATCAAGTCCAATGCTGGCAGCGGCTTGTTTTTTGGCTTCCTCTTGTTCTTTCTCAATCTGTTCCCATTGTTTTAACTCTTCTTTTAATTTCTGAATACGAGTGGAAGGGGTAGGATAGACTGCCAATCCATAAAGAGTAAGGCTGTCCAATTTTGAATTCTTTGCAATTGATAAATTTACTTTTGTATTTAATAAGTTGGACGTATAACTGTATATATCATCCGCAATCTTTGGAGAGATATTCTTATTAGACGGATAAAGGACCGCAACAGCACCTGCAAAAGCATTTTCTACTTCGTAATTGGCAAGCACTTCGTTGTTGTTAAATAAGTTGTCGATAACGGATTCAATGTTTTCATCGCTTTTTAGATCTTTATGTTTTGAGATTGAGAGCCAACCAGGGGTAGAGACTGTTGTCAAAAACTCCGTTTTATCAAATACGGACCTTCCTTCCATTATCGGCAAGGATGACACTTCAGCGATGGTGCTTGCTATTACCATGTTACTGTACGATTTCGCATCTATTTCGGTGCCACCATACGTTTTCAATGGATTATTCGCATAATAGTCTTTCATCTTTTCGTTATCAATGACAATTGCCGTACCCATTTTGTTTTCGCTCATTAATTGCTGGATAACACTAATTCCTGCCAGTGCATTTCTTCTAAATGCGGAGCCTTTTTCATCAGAAGACGGCAGGGAACAGATAACGCCCAACGGGATCTTTCCGCCTGGCAAAGCTCTGTTTTCTCTTACTTTTGAGAGATAGGTCAGTGCCACTTTTAAAGCTCCATTTCCAGTGCCTCCACCTAAACTAACACAGACCCATACAAATTCAGCTTCCTGAATCGTATCGTCAAGAGCCACTTTTACGTATAAATCTTTATTTTCTTTTGCTATCTGGAACCCTAATTGAGCATTCTTATCAGTTCCTTCAAGTTCTGGATAGTCTTTACTTGATGTCACAATTCTACGGTTTTCAGGAATTAAGTTTTTGTGTTCTTCCAAATCTGATTTAGAAGAGTTCAGCAAATAGGTTGAAAAACCGAAACGAGACAATTCAGCTGCAATTCTTCCGCCTCCTTGGCCTAATCCAACAATTGCTTGGGATGGGAAACGGCCTATTTCTGATTTTACTTCTTCTGATAGTAAGTGAGATGATAATAAAGCTTTTATGGCTCCAAGTTTTTCATTTTCACTAAATGGCTTAATCATATCAAAGCCCCTCTCGCTTGAGTTTTTCTTCTTTTAACAGTTGTCCCAATTGTCTTCCGCGAATCGTGACAAAATAGGGAGTGGCTGTCCCATCTTCTTTTTTCTCAATAAAACCCTGAGATTCTAAAACTAAGAAAGAAGCATCGTATCTTTTTCTCATTGAATGAAAATCGTCAATTCGGGCCTTAATCAACCCTCTATGAATCTTATTTTCATTCACGATCTTTCTAAACACTTCAATCGTAAAATCATCTAGTTTTTTTCTTAAAAAATGCAAGGTGTTCGCATCATATTCTAGTTGATCCAAGTCTTTATAACTATACTCAACAGGTTGATTCATTTTCCCACCACCTTATGGACCTAAAAGGCTGGTATTTATGTACCTTTAAGGTACATTATAGAAAACAAGCTAAATATATGCAATTAAAAACGTAGAATTAGAGAAAAAAACAAACCTTTAGGTACCGAGATTAGGGTACGCAATTGCGTTACTTAACGTTTAGTCTATTTAATAAGCCATGTAAAATTATAAGACAGATACTAACTATTTTTGTAATACGCCCATTATATACCGCCATAAAAGGCAGATTCATTACCTTTTTAAGTTAGAAAGATAATTAAGGGCCGCAATCAAGGTCCTTAATTGGCAGTTTTATCATTTGTTTTATTAGGGCATCGAACATATATAGTACATTTTGTATCCTTAACTTAAGATTTACATAAATATGTATTCTTTAAGAAAACCTTTTTTTATACAAACTGCTAAATAAGTGGGACTCTGTACAATCATATTTTCTTATATAGACAAATAGATTCCAGAAAACTACCTTTCAATCAAATAAAATCTTACACGTTTAAAGTGAAGGTGAGAGGAGGATACACCGCTGATGTACATTCAAGTGAGATTGAAGTCTTTCTAGTATTGTTTTAGAAAAGTAAAAGCCATTCAATTCCAAAACTTTTGTGTTTGAGTGCAAGTGATTTTAGTTAAGCTAACAATCAAGTTGATAATAAGATAGATCTAGATTCTTAGTGCAATGTCTGATTTATGTAGATTCAATAGCAGAAGCATATGCTCCCAGTTGAATGAAGAACCTCACTGTTCAAGTTTAATCGAAGGCAAACTTTTGCGGCCATATTTTTAAACAAACAAAGACCCCGATAACCAAAGTGTTGCAATAAGACCAAGGAACGGGGCATTTGTGTTTATTAAGAAGTTAGTGAACATCAGGACGTAGTTATATCGGCTGTTTGCTTTTTTCCTTCAGCCAATTTAGCATTTTTTCAGCATTGTTATTGTTTTGACGCTTATTTTCTTTTTTAAGGTACCGAGAGAGAGTAGTGTGGGCAATCCCAATTTCTTCAGCTGCCTGGCGAATACTCATATTTAATTGATTAATCATTTGATCCATGGCTTCGGACGATAATTTAATTTCTTGTATTTCATCAAAATCAAACGCTTGTTGTGCAATTTTGAAAGTTTTCGTCTGGTCATGAATTTTATAGTTTCCTTTCATTAATGTTTTTTCAATCATATTTGCTGTTTCTATTGTTGAAGCCGTTTCTTGTATTACAGACTTTGAACTGCTAACAAACCTTGCTTCTTCCGTTCTTAACAAAGTGTTTTCTGGACTTATTTGATGCCTTTTTTTTAAGATGGTTTCATCTATTATCGCTGGAGATGGCAGTTCCAAATGCTTTTTGTACCCTTCGAGCAAGTTGTCTGTTGGATAAATAATAATACTATAGTTGAGCCAGTTCTTATACCAGCCTTTTTTGCCTACTACAGATTCATCAAAGCGTTCTTTATACAACCAATTCTTTATGACTCCATCCGTTTTAAAGTCATCCAATACATTTTCCAACTTATCTTTTTTGTCACTCCAGTTATATCGTAGAGGTATATCCATCTCTTTTAATAAGGTTGATATTTTAAAAGGTTGAGTCAATTTTGATTTGAGTCGGATTCGCATTTTCCATTGTCGATCAATGTATCGCAGCAGCCGTTTATGCTCTTTTTGTGTTTGATGGCTATACTGAAAAACCTTGATATGTAACAAACCAATCATTTGACTAGAGGCATTGATTAAAGGAGTGAGTATGGCTGTTGGTTTAATTTGTAACGCATAGATCCCTTGTGCTTCACCTGAATTCTTATCATAGGCCACACGCAAGGCTCCAATATCAAACATTCGCTTAAAATCTTGGAAATCATACTGTTTATCCTCTTGAGTAATAACCTTCCCATCACTTAATGACACCCACATGCTTGATAAAGCGACCACTCTTTTCATAATATTAAAACGATCTCGTTCTCGAATGATTAACTCTTTTGTATTTTCCTCAGAGTCCTGTGTTTGCCTTAGTTGTAAAGCATCGTTACTATGAAATTCAATATATCCTTCGGTGTTTTTAGGAGATACTAGCCATAGATAGGTGATCAAATCAAATACATCAGCTGTCCATTCATCCAATGCATTATAAGCTGAATCTACCAACCTTATCCAAATATTTTCTTGATCCTCTTTCAATGTAATGTGTGTTGTTTGAGTGGGACGGAGTTCGGCCATTCCTCTAAAATTGCCTTTATTATCAATTAGATCAGCAGCCAATTGCCCCGCACCCCTTTCTTTAAATTCTTTCTTTTTCGCGACAATATTCCTTATCATATGATAGTCATTATCCATACTGGTAAATAAATAATTCTGTTCGATGGTTTGGTCAATCGTTATTTCGTTTAAACTCAGATTGACCTCTTCAGGAAAT
This sequence comes from Neobacillus drentensis, assembly GCF_036962125.1. Taxonomy (GTDB): domain Bacteria; phylum Bacillota; class Bacilli; order Bacillales; family Cytobacillaceae; genus Neobacillus; species Neobacillus drentensis_B. Next base: position 69,971 of record NZ_JBALOA010000020.1, on the reverse strand, counting down.
TCATTATATAAATAACTTGATATGGTAGTAATAATGGTTTCCCAATATCTTAAAACGGCTTCTTTAATCATGTATTTTGTAATATGCTTTTTAAAATATAACCCTTCTGTTAGGAAAAAATATAATGCCTTAAAACTCGGACTCATTCCGTTAGGAGGATATTGATTCCTGACCTCATCCTCAGTCATTTGATAGGCTTCTTTGCACCATTTTTCTGTTATAATTACTCGTTCTTCAAAAAGATGTTTTGTTTCTTCAAATATAGCAATTTTTAATAATTGATACGGTAAAATTAATTGATCTTCAATTTCTGAATAATTGACTGTAATCAATTATGGACCTCCTTTACCTTTTAATTATGTGTTGTTTAATGGCTAGAAGGAGTTATAGTAGTATGTTTTTGAATCAGATCTTTTACGGCTTCGTCTAACAAGCGAGACATAGGGATACGAGTAACATTAGAAAGTTCTTTTAATTTTTCTAGTAAATTTGAATCTAGTGTATTGCCGATTCTTGTTCTGGTTTTTAAATCGCTCATTCATATCACTCCTTTGAAAAAAGTACGTCCATAAACTTATATAAGGTTATGGTACTCTATTTAAAATAAAAATGCACCACAAATTTGCACCACTTTGTCCAACCTGTGCCGCAAAATCCTTTAAAATGCACCATTATAAGCTTTTGACGTCCAAATCGTGTGGAATAAAAGTAATTTTTAATTACTTGAAATGACCATTAAATATAATTTCGTCCAACCCGTGTGCCAGATTAGCACTTATATATCAATAGTTTGAAAAAATATGTAAAATAAATATCATGAAAATGCACCATGAATTTTCACTACTTCGTCCAACCCGTGCCTTAAAAATGCACCATGCAGTAGGACCTCATTGTCCAACCTGTGTAGTAAATATTTATAATTATCAGGCGAAATCCTTGGTAAATAAAACCTTTATGAGTACTTATTTCAAATAGGCAAGTACGGCAAAATTGGTGCATTTTTATGTTTTTTGGTGCGTTTTCTCGTCCAAACCGTGTAGTAAAAAAAATCAATCTTTTTTTCAACCCCTTGAGGCTCTAAGCCCCAAGGGGCCTTTTATTTTTGGTGCATTTCTCTTAGAGAGCAGCCTTTTTCAAAAACCGAGTTCGATATACTTTATTCAACAAATATTTGCATGTAAGAAATGGAAATCGGTGCAATTTATGGCGGAAATAGATTAAGAGAGTCTGCAATAGAAGAAGGTGTACAAATGGGAATAACAATGACAGGAAATGAAATGATAAGTGTAATTTCAACAGTTGAAGTCATGCAATTCATGACACATAATAGCCTGCATTTATACAAGAAAAAAGGCTCCAGTGGACCATTTAGTAGAGTTGTAGCTTACTCGAAAACCGTGCATGAGGATCCACATCGTAAAGGTATAGTCTTCGTATCGCCGTCAAAAGCCGCTCTTATGGATGGAAAAGGTTACATCGTGACTTCGTATGAAACACTGCACGAGAAGTATCAGAGGTTGTCTCATTGGACGCCAAATACCTATCGTGGTGGTACATACTATGAATTCAAAAACCGAATAATTAAAGGACACGAGCGTGAGAATTTAAAACAAATCAATGTCATTAGTATCGATATTGATACAAAAGAAGTAGACCTATACGCTCTTTATTTAGGATGTGAAGAACTAGGGTTGCCTCGGCCAAATCTCCTACTGGAGACCCCAAGAGGGTTCCAGGGCTTCTTTGTGCTGGATACGCCTTTTTATATACATAAAAATCAAGATTACAAGGCTTTGAGAGTAGCGGAACGCTTGTCAGATAATGTTCGAAAAGCATTAAGTAAATATGTTCCAGTTGATACATCATGTGTGCCCTTCGGCTTTTATCGTATTCCTAGAGAAGACAATACGCTTGATTTTTACGATCACCCCGCAAGCACTAGCAGGCTTATAGAATGGTCCAGGCAGTATGAGGAACAAGAGAAAAGAGCCTTTTTGCGGGTTGTTTACAACAAAGACGATTCAGCTTTTGATCAAACGTCTTCTGACTGGTATCGTGCACTGATCTGTGCTACCGATATTCAAAAAGGCCATCATGGAGCCAGCCGTAACAATGCTCTTTTAACTATGGCCATTGCTAACTATGCTAGTGGAAAGTCTATTGAAGAAGCCTATGACGAGTTAGATCAATTCAATAGCAATTTGGAGCATCCTCTATCAAAACATGAATTTGAACGAACTTTGAGAAGTGCTTATTCTGGTAAGTATAAAGGGGCAAAACGTAGTTATGTAGAGGGTTTGCTTGATTTATGGACGGATGGACAAGTTCAATTTTCCGGAAGGGAAGGTTGGTATAAATTTAAAAAACCCCGTGAAGAACGGATACGCTCCCATTACGAAGAGAGAGAAGAAGATATTATTGCCTATTTAGAAGCCCATACAAGCCCGGAAACGGCGTTTTTAGAGGGTTCTTTAAATACGCTTGCAGAATCATTCGGTATGGCTGTATCCACCCTTAAAGAAGTCCTGAAGCGTTCAAAAAAAATAATAAAGCGTAGTATTGGCCAAGGGCGTGCAGCTGTCACAAAAGTAGCCTGTCGATCTATGCTTTTAAAAAGGCTGCTGCGGTTACGAAAAAACCAAATTGAGCAAGCTCAATTATCATGTGTTGAATTAATGCCGGAATTGAATACAACTATTCGCACATTACCTATGCCAACGTTAGAAACAGAGCTAGTGCTTCACGAAGTTGATTTATTGTATCGATCAGGAATTTCTCCGCCATCTAGGGCAGGCTAAAATTAATGAGCCAGTCTGCCAATACATATCTATACTATCCTTTGCTCGCGTTCTTGCTTCCCTATCTTTATGCTTATTCAGGCCAAGAATTCCTCTGCATGACTAGGTATCTCTTTCAGTTCGATATCTAGTTTTCGATTAGCTGGAGTAGTTTGCTAGATTAAATAAGACTAATATTATATTTCTTAAGTGGGGGTCACACAAAGTTTATACAATATTTTATGCAGATAATTGCTGTCTGTATAGTTGGCAGTTGTTGTAAAGAAAGTCTAATGAGTTTCTGGGATTGATGGGGGAATTTGAAAAGGATATAATGAAAGGTCAGGGTCTTATTTAGTTGTAAATAAATGTTAATTATAATTTTATTGGAGATGGGGTTAATAGGCTATTATACATATGTGAATAGTCAGAATTCTAGTGATTTGGAATCAAATTCCATTACTTTTATTGTCAAACAAGTGTACGTGTAGTACACTGAATTCAAATTAATAGAACACAAACTATATAGATTTATATACGTAAATCTAATGTTAATGAATGTCTTTATTATTTGCGATTTGAAATCGTTGCTCACCCCAATGATGTAAGGAAATATTACCTCCTGTTTATCCCGTAACCAGCAGAAGACCTCGCCTATACTACGTAAACATAGCCGAGGTCTTCTACTACTAGTCTAAAGGCGGAGGTAATATAAAGTGAGATGGGGGTGTGTTGGATAGATTTTAGATGATGGAGTGAGTGGTAAAGAGGTAGTTCAAGAGATAAGTTCAAGTAAATGTAGTTCAAGTGAGTAAGTTCAAAGTCAAAAAATAGGTTCAAGATCAAGGTCAAGTGCTAGGTCAAAAAGAGGAATGATAAGGACTTAATGGTGAAAGAGGAAAAATTGAATATTATGATTCTAGGTAAGTATTCTTAAGGTTTGTCAGGGGAGAATTGTATATTTTTCTATAATTCCCGATGCATAATTATTCATCTCCAGTGATTCTTATTCCGAGAATTGGTGGATTAAAGCTTATGTGGGTGAGCGTGAAAATGCTTAAACTTAGTTGTACTGTTGTTTGCGGTATTAATTGTAATTATTGTTTATGCAATTAGTTGTTGTTTTGGTAAACTTCTAAAAGGGAGAGTGATTCCTATATTTGGTGGTAAAGGATGATAATTTTATGATGCTAAAGTACACTTCGTTAAAAGAAAAAGATTTAGAATACCTTTCGTTTATTTTGAGAAATGGGATGGTGACGGCCAAACAGATTATGTTGAAATTCTGTGAGCCGAATATTCACCGAGTATACCGAAGGCTTCGGAAATTGGAACAATACAAGTACGTGAAGCATGAACGTATTGCGCATAAGGTTGGAGTATATCTCGGCACAATTGATGCCCGGAAGATTACGAATGTGAATGTAACCGTTCCGAATAAAGCAACTATTTACACCATGCAGCATGATCTTCTTATCACCGATCTTATTTTGTTTTATGAGTTTCAAGCGAATAAGCAGGGAGTTGAATTTAAATATCGGACGGAAAGAGAAATTCGTCACTCAATGATTGGGGAGGGAGATAATCAAAGTAAATTAAAGGCCTACAATGCAATGAGGGACCGAATACCTGATGCTGTGTTCTTTTTCAAGTCGGCTGATGAAAAGGTTACGACAACTTGGGTAGAGCTGGAACTGAATAAGAAAGAACGAAAACGATATGATGAAAAGTTTACATTTTTTGAGGAATTGCTTTCAAGTGAACGATTAAAAGACCAGCCTTATTCTTATGATCAAGTTATTTATTTTGCTGATGATGTCAAAATACACAATGTTATCAATGAAGCGAAGCAACGATTAATTAACGCTAGTAAAATTTCAGTACGTAAAATTCCTTCGGTTATTGTGGAAGAACGTTGGGAAGAGGTGATGCCAAGTGGATCCAATGGCGAAGAGCCAGGAGCAAACACAACAGACTGAAACAGATCATATCATTGGTGAACTTGTCCTGTATGGCTTGATTGGGATTATCGGGATCATCTTCTTTTTACCTGCCTTATTGGGAATGTTGATCTTTGCGATCATTCATATTTTTAAACGAGATTGGATTTCTTATGTTGCTCTTGGAGTAGGAATTTTCCTTCTTCTTTGGCAATTTCAATCAGGTAACATACTTACTTATTTTGGATTTGTTTCAGAAATGAATATTCCTTATCTATCAACGGGTGCTGAACGTTTTTTTAATGAAGGAAATGTCATTGGCGTCAAAACTTCTTCATATGTGATGTTAGTAGGATTAGCTTTGTTATTTTCATTCGGGTACTTTATCTTTGCGAAGTTTTTTTGGAAAAAGAGAGTGACAACCAAATCCGGCGAAGTAAAGAAGAAAAAGACAGAACAGAAATATAAAGCATTTCGTAAAAACAGAGTGAAATTTTTGAACAAGAAGCAGCAAACATATCGAGAAAAGTCTTCTGAAGAAGTATTTGTAGGGTACACCGATTTTAAAGAACGTGTTTCTCTTGGATCCAAAGAATTAAACTATCACATGCTTGCTACAGGCGGAACAGGTACAGGTAAAACGACATTAATTGCCTCTTTAATGGAAGCCGCATTGCAACAAAATAAGCCTGTTATTTTTGTTGACGGCAAGGGCGAACGAAAATCCATGCTTGAATTTAAAGCCTTGTGTGAAGCGTATGGCAGAAAGGTCTATCTGTTTTCTGAAATGGATGATTTAACGTATAACCCTATTAAAAACGGAACCCCTACTGAAACCCGAGATAAGCTTATGTCCTTGTTTAGTTTTTCGAGTGAGGGGGACGGGGCGTATTATACGGATATTGCTTCCCGTTATCTACAGCTTGTCGTTAAACTTATCGATGAAGCGGGTGTTCCAAGAGATTTTAAGACCATTGCGCGATTAACGAACTTTAAGTACATGAATGAATTTTTTAAAGAACACAGTATAGAGGTAGAAATTGAGGAAGAGATCGAGGTTGAAGTAGAAGAGAAGATTGTGATCGGAAAGCCAGAACAAATGTCTCTGGATGATGATTTAAGCGATTTTATTGCTCCTTCTGAGCCAAAGATCGAGACGGTTAAAACAATAGTTTTAGAGAAGCGTAAACGATCCGTAACGAAACTTCAAGAGGGAATGAAACGTATCAAGAAAATATTGGATGATGAATTTCCTGAATCGATTGTAGAAGGGTGTCTTACCCGTCTGAAAATGCAATTAGGTGAGTTGTTAGAATCTGATTTAGGTCATTTATTTGTAGAAAGTGAAAAGGGAATTGACCTTCAAGCGATTACAGATCAAAACGACGTTGTCATTTTTAGTATATCTGGAAGCCGATATGCTGATTACATAAAAAAGATCGGAAAGATGATCATTCTTGACGTTAATAGTTTAGTAGCTTACAGACAGGTGCAAGGAAGAAAGGCCATTTTTGGAGTATATGACGAATTTTCTGCTTATGGAGATCGGCGAATTGTAGACATTGTTAATAAATCACGTTCAGCCGGCTTCGAATGTATTATTTCTACACAAACGTTATCCGATATTGATGCGGTTGACCCGATTATGACCGAACAGATTATCTCAAACTGTAACATTATTGCCACTGGCCGTGTCAATTCATCTAAGGATGCTGAGCGAATAGCACAAGTTTTCGGTACGTTCTCCGATCGGGAAATTACGCAGCAGGTTGAGAAAAAATATCCTCACCTACGTTATGAAGCTAATATGGGGACCGTGCGAGATGTAGAACGATTTAAAGCCAATCCAAGCGAAATTAAAAATCTCCAAATCGGTGAAATTTTTATTAATCGAAAAATGATTGAGGAAGAGGGAAGTGATACCTATTTTCGCCGTGTATATGTCCGAAATGCCTTAGAAATAGGAGGGATTAAATGAGTTTTTTCGGCAAATTGATGGGTGGGCTAAAAAAAAATGCAGAACAAGGTAGAAAGAAAGTCCTAAAAGATGAAAGACGTCTGAGATCCTCTCGTTTTAATGGAAGAAGGGTCTTCTCCATCCTATTTTGGTTGGTGCTAGTGGGAGTCATTTTTTTCGCTTTCCAATCATGGGCTAGGACAGGGTTTTTAAATGAAAAAGTAAATGGATATCAGGCTAAAGCAGCAGCGCAAATCGCCAGTTTATATAAGGTGGGTTTTGCCAATTCGCCTGCTGGTAAAACTTATGCCAATCAGTTTATAGATACTTATATCAATGTATCGAATGATGAAAAAGAGCGAGAGGAACGAGCAAAAACACTTCAACGTTTCCTTGCTGAAGGCTTAAAAGTAGGAGAGTTAGAGAATCTTACAGCGTTTCAAGGAAAACGTGTTTTGAAGAGTGCTAGCTTATATGATGTGGAGAATGTAAACGAAGATGCAGCCAGTTATGTGTACGCAATCGAATATGAACTTTTCAAGGTCATTGAAAAAAAAGAACAAGTAGATGTTAAGAAGATAAACAATGAAGGCAAAGAAGATGTAGGAAAAGAGGACAAGGTTACGAAAAGTGACGAATCGCTAGGAGTTAAAGAGCAAATGATTGTTGTTCGACTTGGAACCGACGGGAACTCTTTCAATGTGATTGAACAGCCCTATTATCAAGCTCTACCGAGCGAGACGCGAATGGTAGCTGTCCAAGATCAAACTGATCAATCAAAAAAGAATGTGAAAATTGAGGATCAAATGAAACAGTTTGCTACACAGTTCTTCACTTCGTATACGACCAATTCTATTGAGGAGATGTCATACTTAATGGAAAATCCCGAGTCTCTTAAAGAACTTTATGAGTACAAGGGATTGGAAGACTTTGTCGTCTATGATGGAAAGAAAGAAGGTCAATACATTGTGAAGGCTCTTGTGCTCTTACAGGAGGCCAATACGGGGCTACAAACGAAACATCCGTTTACTCTTGTTGTGAACAAAGAGAACAATAAATTTTATGTTCAAGAATTAAAACATACTTTAGGAGGATGATTTAAATGCCAGATATTACAGGACTTACCCAATATGCTTCATCACAAGTCGCTGCGGTTTTGTTCATTATCATGATTATCATGATTGTTCGAGCGTTTATTTCGCAACGTTGGGGCATGTTTTTCTCTAGCTTTATCTTTGCGGTTGTCTGTTATGTGATTGTTTCTAGTCCAGGAGAGTTTGAAAGTATAGCAACTGCTATCTGGAACAAAGTAAAAAGTGGTGGTCTTAATTGAGATCAGAAGCTTATAGTTACCGGAAGTTCTTCAAATACCCCTTGAAAATTTGGAAAATTGGGAAAGGTGAAAAATCTATCGTCTTTTCCAAAGGGATTGAAATTCGGCAAATCGTTGTTGCTATTCTGATATTTGGGCTTTTGTTTTTGTTTAGAGGAAGTATTAATCAAGTTTTACCCACGGCCTTGCAACTAGCTTTTTACGCCGTGTTGCCGTGGATGATCGCCGGAACGATTTGTAGAAGTAGACTAGATGGGAAACGCTTAGACCGTTTCTTTATTGGTTACTTCCGATATTTGTTTACTAAACGATTCAGTTATTGCAGCTATAAACCTATTTACCAGCCTCAAATGAAAAAAGCACAGTCTTATGAGCGATTCCAATAAGGTGGTGGATCCATGTTACAATTTCCGATTCAATCATATAAAGAAAATGTTATCTATACGCATGAAATGGAAGCTTGGTCTTACTATCGTTTATACGAAAACACCGTAGGCGTAAATGAGCAGGAAGCCGAAAATCATCTTGTGGACCGTCTTCAAAGGCTTGCATGGCAGTTAGCGGCCTTTGAGGAAATTGATTATAAAATCATTCCCATCCCTGTTGATATTGATAAACGGATGAATAGTCTTCAACAACAGTATGAAGGCAACTATGCGGAGATAGGGAAATATTATGCGGAACGAACAAAAGAGATTTTGCGTGAAGAAGTCAAAAATGTTGTAGAATACAAATTCTTTGTCGGTGTGAAGCTGAAACGTCGAGAACTTGATGAAAGTATCATTGGTGCCTTTTCTTCTTCTTTTAAAAGTATGAATCGATACATACAAAAGCTTGCGGGTTTTGGAGGAAATGAGGTTGATGATTTAACCGTCAGCCTGTTTGAAGAATCGGAAGAAGATGCTTATACAACCCTTACTAACTATTTAGGGGCTTACCGAGTAAAAGAGAAAGAATTACGCTATATTATCCGTCATCAGTTCGCCAGAGGTCAGAAACAACCTGACGGAGAGGGAAGTATTTATAGCCTGACGGAAGGCATGCTTGACCCAGGGAAAGCGGGATATTTACATATTAATCAGTTAGATGATGAATCTTGGTGTGCGTTTCTCCCAGTTTCAGAATTTCCGATTGATTTAAGCTATAAAGAATGGGCGTATTTCTTCCAGTCCTATAACTTTCCAGTAGAAGTCAATATGCGGACGATTTACAAGAAGAAGAAGGAGGATGAAAACCAAACCAATACGATTAAAAAGCGTTTTCGCGACCAAGACGCTCAATTGATCGAAGCGAATGAAGATGACGATAGCTTGATTAATACAGGGCGAGAACTTTTACATGGGTTAGAAAATCAAATTAAAAATCAAGGAAAACCACTTCTTAGAACTCACATCCATTTTGTTGTATACGGTCAGACGAAAGAGGAAGTCCGAAAAAGAGCCAGAAGGCTCATCATCGATTTTAAAGACCAACAAATTGAACTTGTGCAGCCATTAGCCGATCAACTCCTTTTATTCCATCAATCGTTACCAGCAGCCAAAATAGTAGCGGAGGATTGGGAACAAGTTCTTACTCCTGAATCGTTTGCGGAATCCCTTTTTTCTCTTACACGTAAAATTGGTAATACGGTAGGTTTTTATTTAGGGAAAAACCTATCTCATGTAGGAGAAAGCATTGAAAGCTCTCAATCTCTTGTTTTTTACCATCCCTTTCTCGCTCATTTGGGCTTGAAAGGTTCCAAGTATTCTTCTCCCCATGTCACGATCTCGGGACCAACGGGGATGGGGAAATCTTATCTTTTAAAAGATATCTTACTAAATTCCGTCTTCTTTGGAGCCAAAATCCTTATGACGGACCCAAAAAACGAAGTCGAAAAAAAATTCAAACAGGCGCTTACGCCTGAAATGGAGCGTACAGCTCCATTTTTCAAAGAGTTAATTGAAAGCTTTAACTATATCACTCTATCGAGTGAAAGGAAGGATGCTGGGAAGCTTGACCCTCTTACCTTTCTTGAAGGAGAGGAAGCTCAGGATGCAGCTGTAGGCATTCTTGAATATTTATCGGAGCTTCAGTCCAATGAACGGAATGTTAAAACTTCCATTTATAAAGGTGTCCGACATATTATGCAGCAGGACAAAAAGCCAGGGCTTTTAAAGGTTGTTCGCTATTTACAAGATTCTGATGATCAAGATGTTCAAAATGTAGGTGACTTGCTTTATGAAATCGGCACAAATGGGATTGCCAAATTAATGTTTTCAGATGGTAATGTGGAAGGGATTAGCCTTAATGAACAAGTAAATATCCTGCAGATTCAAAACTTGAATCTGCCAGATGAAGGCGAAAAGGCTGCCACTCGAGATGAACACATTGCCGTTGCCCTCATGCAGCCATTAGCGAAATTTGCCACGAAATTTGCCCGTGATGATTCGGTCGTGAAGTTAACCATTTTCGAAGAAGCGTGGATGTTGATGAATACGGGCGCTGGTGATCGACTCATTAATGAATTGTTGCGTACTGGCCGTTCCTTACGCTCAGCCGTTTATATCATTACACAGTCCACTTATGAATATAACAAGCCACAAATTAAAGAAAATATAGGAACGAAATTTGCTTTTAAAGCAAAGACGACAGAAGAAGCAGCCAATATCATTGAGTTTCTAGGCATGGAGGATAACAAAGAGAATCGGGATATGCTGAAAAACCTGACAGAAGGTCAGTGTATTGTAGAAGATATGTACGGTCGTACTGCCAAAATTCAAACGGATGTGTTGTTTAACGAATGGATTAGTGCCTTCAATACAAAAGAAAAGGACCGAGGCAGAGCAGAAACCGAGGAGGCATTTATTTGATGAAAAAATTATTAATCTTATTTATTGCTTTGATGGCACTATTAGCGGGGTGCAATCAGGGAACTTCTCCTGAAGAAATTGCAAAAATCGCATATAAGTGGGAAAAAGCCAAGTTTGATCGAGATTATAAAAAAGAGCAAGAATTTATCTATGAGAAGGGTTCGTATGAGGTTCATAAGACTACTAAGAAAATAGATTCAGGTCTGAAATATGAAAATATTCGTTTTGAATTATACTACGATAAAGAATTAAAGCAATATTATGTTTTTGCGGATTTTGACAATCCGAATGGTGATAATGCAGTAGAGGACAATATTGTTTTCCGTAAAAAAGCTGATATGTGGAAAGTTGATACAAGTAAAAGTTTGGATATTAACCGTGATGAAATTAAACAGAAATTTGAACGGGAAGCTTGTATCAACTGTAAATAGGAGGGATTGGATGAAATTCCTGAAACGGGGAATAGGGATATGTTTTGCGTTACTTTTTCTCCTAATGCCAACAGCTTCACTTGCGGATGATATCTCACCGACTGTTCAGAAAAAAGAAGAAACCGTTGGCCGTGTGACATTGGAAAGCAAGGAATATCCTCTCGATCATTACAGGATGGAAGCGAATATTGGGGACAGTCTTAAAGATACTGGTGATAATGCCTTACATGCCATTAATCAAGGAATGTGGGGGTTTAATAAAACAGTCGCTAGCTTTACCCTTTATTCAATTGATCAGCTTATGTCTTTCGATTTAATTAGTATCATTGCAAGCGAAGCAGGAATTATGAGTCAACGAATCTATGAAATTATGTCAGGGACTTTCTTATCTTTGTTTGTCATTTTTGTAGGAGGAGCCGCAGCATGGCGTTATTTTGTCAATCAACAAGCGGGGCATGCGGTAAAAGCAATCGTTGGTGCTTTGGCTATCATGGTTCTCACCTTTTGGTTTTATTCTGATGCAACAGGAAATATCAAATGGCTGAATGACAGAGGGGCGGAACTTGAAGGGATTGCCAGCTCGGTAAACGTTCTTGTTAGTTCTGATGGATTTGACAGCAACGCAGCCTATAATCCCAAAGAAGGAATGGCGGTATTAGAAAATCAATTGTTTAATCTTATGGTCAAGCGTCCGTATTTACTTTTAAATTATGGCTCAACGAAAGAAGCGGACATTGTAAGTGAGGATACAAACCGAGTAGATAAACTTTTGGAAATTAAGCCTTATACAAAGGAAGGAAAAGAGGAAAGAAAAGTTATTGTAAGTGATGAAGTAGCCAACTTTAACAACAAGCAAATGACACCGGATTTTAGCGGTGAACGATTTGGGTATTTAATCGTTACGATCATTTCCACCATTGCCCTTTCTATTCCTGTTTTGTTGTTAGGAATCTTTAAGTTTTTGCTTCAAGTATGGTTCTTAGCATTAGTGATCTTCACGGGAATTCCACTCGTTCTTTCGTTAATCCCTTCTTATAGTGAAAGTGCATTAAATCACGGAAAAAAGATAGTAGGCGTGTTACTGATGAAAGCAGGATTGGTGCTTTTAATCGCTGTCATTACGGGAATTGTTAGCTTGCTTTATGAATCGGTCAAAGTCACGAATGGAGTAGAAGGCTATGCATTTGTCGTCTTCTTGATATGTATTACTATGTGGGGCTTATTTAAATACCGCTCTGAACTATTCGAAGTTGCTTCAGCGGGGATGATACAAGGTCAGCAAATCGTCGAGAGAGCGACAACAAACTCCTTTAGTAAAATGGGTGACGCTGGCGAAAAGGGTTTCAAAGGGGCAAAAAGAATGGTAGGGCAAGCTTATAAAAATCGTCAAGAAGGGTTTCAATCAGGAGAAGAAGGAGCAGGACGGAAAACGGCTATAACTGCTACACCTGGTACAGTAACGAGTGGAATCCGATCAAAACACCGAAATGCAGGGGGAGAAAATACCCCTCAAAAACAAGGCTCTAGCAACAATCCAGGGCAACAAGCTACTGGTAAAGGTGGGAAAACTGCAGCTGCTACATTGGCAGCAGGAGCAGCCCCACGTTCAGCTTCACGAAATGCTGGTGCTGCTATTGTGCATTTAGATGATTACAAAAGTGGAAAAGGTGAAGACGCTAATAAGAGTAGTAATTCTAGTCGGGCGGCCCGAGAAGCTAGAAAAAACGAAGAGGTTAAACCTTCCTCTCACCGTAGTCCGTCAGGAAGAATGGATAGTAAAAATGAAGTAGCAGCTTCAAGAGAATCGGGCAAACATCTCACTCAATGGGAAGCTCAACAACAAATTAAATCGCGAAATGCCAATCCATCTACTGAAAATGTCAAGAAATCAGAAAGTAGAAACCCAACAAGAACTAAACAACGAAAATGATGTTGGAGAAAAGCATTATGACGCAATTACATTTCATTTTATAAACAATGACCTGTTTCATTGTGTCAGAACTGCTTTTAGAAAGGAGAGCATATGCAAGGTGTTTTGGAGAAGGGGGCAAAAGTTGCTAAAACCATAGCCGTTCTTAAAAACCCTCTGACTTGGATTATTGCTGGTATCCTTCTTCTTCTCACATTTATTTTCGGAATCGCTTTATTTATTTCTATTAGCTTAGGCGGAGAGAATCAATTTGATTCGGGCATTTCAGGAGAAGGAACAGGAGGGACAGCGCAAGTAGCGGCTGACGTCTTGCGGTATGAACCTCTTATAAGGAAATATGCAGAGGAATATGGAATTGGTGAATATGTGGGGCTTATCATGGCTCTTATTCAACAAGAATCAGGAGGACGGCATTTAGATGTGATGCAATCGTCGGAATCAATTGGACTTCCTCCTGGAACCATTACTGACCCTGAATATTCGATTCAAATCGGAGTGGAACATTTTGCAAAGGTAATGAAGCAAGCCAAAGGCGACATAAACCTAGCTTTGCAATCGTACAACTTCGGAAATGGCTTTATTGATTACGCATTACAGCGTGGGGGATATTCCAAAAAAACAGCTAGTGAATTTAGTCAGTTGATGGCTGCTAAAATGGGTTGGTCCGGATACGGTGACGTGAATTATGTGGAACATGTGCTTCGCTATTACAATGGTGAAAATGACAGCGTTGTCGTTGTAGGTGACGGTACTCAACGTTTTGATGTGGAGGAAGTCCTTGCTATTATGAATCAGTTTCTTGGGCGACCTTATGTGTGGGGTGGTAGAACCCCAGCAGCAGGAGGATTTGATTGTTCAGGGTTAATAGAATACACCTTCGCACAAGTTGGAATTGAGCTGTCCGGGACAGCTCAATCACAATACGATAAAACGATACCCGTTCCTGAAGATCAAATTAAGCCTGGCGATTTAGTTTTCTTCTCTACCTACAAACCAGGAGCTTCCCATGTTGGAATGTATGTGGGAGATGGGAAATTCATTAATTCTAATGACAGTAATGGAACGTCCTATTCTTCTGTTGAACAATGGAAAAGCTTGTATCCCTTCTTAGGTTTTAGACGGATTCAGTAATGGAGGTGAGACGTCATAGAACCAAATAAAAAGAAAAATTATATTTTACTAATGCTTGGATTTATTGCTGCTGCCGTTTTTATTGTGTATGCCTTCAGTTTACGAACACAATTACAAGAAGTCAGAGCGAACCAAAGCAACTACGAAGAGAAGATCGCTTCCTTATCATCTATCCAAAACACGGACGCATTAGAGGTAAACAGAAAATTTCTAACAAACTTTTTCACCTACCAAACGACCGCTGAACGATATAAGAATATTAAGCCTTTCATGACCGATCAGGGATATAAGGCAACCCACCCTTCGGGCATGGAACTTCCGAATTCGGACCAATCAGTTCAATCTTCAATGGTAGGATTAAAGCCTTTTGAATATCAATCTTCAAAGACAGAAGCTGAATTTTTTAATGAATTTAAGCTAAGCACAGAATTTAATAATGTTACCAACACGGAAACAGTCATTGTCAAAACGTCCTTGATCTATGTGAAAGAGCAAGGTTGGAAAATAGATGATGTTGAGTTTGTTGGGCAATTTACAGGTCGAGAATAAAATTAATCGGATATTAAAAGGTTAAAAGAGTTAAATAGCTGGATATTAATACAAATTGACGAATATAGAAATTAATTAGTATTTTAATAGAGATATATTTTATTATTTATTGAGAAGGAGAATGTTTAAATGAAATCTACAGGTATTGTTCGTAAGGTTGATGAATTAGGTCGTGTGGTAATCCCTATCGAATTAAGACGTACACTTGATATTGAAGAAAAAGATTCTCACGAAATTTACGTTGATGGGGATCAGATCATCTTGAAAAAATATAAACCCAATATGACCTGTGTAGTAACAGGTGACGTTTCTGATAAAAATTTAATTCTTGCTGAGGGTAAATTAATCCTTTCTCGTGAAGGTGCAGAAAAATTAATACAAGAAATCCAACAATCATTTGAATTAGCGATATAAAAAGAACTCCAGCCCTGTGAAAGGTGTTGGATTTTTTTATTTGAAATAACGCGATTTTAAGGCGTTTAGAGAATTGAAAAAATTATTGTCTAATTTAGGCCCCTTTGTAGACGCCATAAAGTCAGTCATATCATTGGATTGAGAGAATAAAAACGCCTGAAAAACACCTAGCGTTTACACAGATGAAACGCGTTTATCAACGCGTGAATACGGGGTTCAGCCGAGATGTCACAAATATTTAAAGCTTTATCCGATGACACTAGGATTAAAATTGCCTACGCCTTAAGCGTAGAAGATGAATTATGTGTATGTGATGTAGCAAATATAGTTGGAAGTACAACAGCTACTCCATCGCATCATTTACGACTTATCAAAGGACTATGTAAAGGCGTGGGTTTTACGGAGAAGATAGAATACAAAACTTTTTAGACTTATCTTTTGTAAGGAGGAAAGGGTGATTTTCAAGGTAAAACTTCTTTCAATTAAGATTACAAAATAGTGGTAAATCCTTTACCTTTTTACCACTATTTACTCTATATCCAATATTTAATAATCTAGGTATAATTATCTGGACTATCCGGATTAGTACATAAATTGAGAGAGGATGAAGTATATTACATGCCTTTATTTAGGTCATTCTATCGTTATGTGGCAATTGTTTTATCATTTTGCCTGATTTTTAGCTTAATAGGGCCAAATTTTGCAAAAGCAGCACCAGGAGAAGCAAAAAGAGCACCAAAGAAGCAAACTTTAATTGCAGATATTGGTGAATTGCCAAGCAAACTTCCAAAGGAGAAACTGGAACTAACCAGTAAACGTACTTCATTTTCAACCAGATATTTAAATCCCGATGGAAGCTTCACAGAAGAAATCTTCATGAATCAACAGTTTTACCAGGATTCATCCGATAAAAAGTGGAAAAAAGTTGACAATAAATTAAAAAACAGTCCTTCCAAACTTGATAAGTTTGAAAATACTGCGAATGATGTAAAAACCTTGTTCGCCCAACAATCTGGAAATGACGAGCTCGTAACGGTTGAAAAAAACGGAAAAAGTATCGGCCTTGTACCAGTAGCTGCTAATAAGGTACCGGGAACTATTAAAGAAAATGAAGTGACATTTAAAGGGATGTTACAGGATACCGATATTCGTTACCGTGTAAACGGCGGAACAGTCAAAGAGGATATTGTTCTGAATCAATACCAAAATAATAACACTTTTAGTTTTGAACTAAAACAAAAAGATGTTACAGCTAATAAAGAAAAGAATGGAACAATTGTTTTCAAAGATTCAAAGGGAAATCCAGTATGGTTTTTCGAAAACCCTTTTATGACCGATGCAGATGGAAAATATTCTGAAAAGGTTACCCTTCAGCTACGTCAAGAGAATGGAAAAACATTTGTAGATGTGGTAGCTGACCCAGAATTTTTGAAGGATCCCAAGACAAAGTTTCCAGTAACGATTGATCCTACGATTGATGATTGGAACATTCTAAGGGACAACTTTGTCGCAAGTAATTCTCCTGATTCCATTTATTCAAGCAATACCTATTTGGACACAGGCTATAATAGTACATTTGGAACGACAAGGGCTCTTGCTAGATTCTATCTGCCTAGCCTTCCTAGCAATAGTTCAATTACGAGTGCGACGTTTAATGCGTATCAAACAAATAATGATGGGCAGCAGGTTTCGGTTGATTTATACCGAATCAACAGTGATTGGCCTGCATCTGTAACATGGAATTCACAGCCAGCAACATCAAGTACAAAAGAATCCACTGTGACAAGCAATACGTATAATGCTTATTGGAGCTGGGACATTACAACTCTTGCGAAGGACTGGTATAACGGTTACCAAGCAAATTATGGTTTCATGCTGAAACAACAGAACGAAGCCACATCACCGTATCGTTCTTTTAACAGTGTGAATAGTGGAACAAACACTCCTCGCCTGACAATTAACTATCGAGTAGAGCCCATCGGTGCAGAATCATTTTGGTTAACAACCAATGACGGAGTTAACCCAGCAAATGGAAATCTTTTTTATCAGGAAACAGATATCGATATTCCAGGGAATGGTCCTGAAGTAAGTCTCACTCGCACTTTTAATAACCGAAAATCGCAAACAAAAGGAATATTCGGTTACGGATGGTTTACCAATTGGGAAAGGTATTTATCAGATAAAGGAAGCGGCCCGATCACTTATGTAGATGAAGATAGTACACGCCAAATTTTTGGAGAAAAAGTCGGTGGCGGATATGAATCGCCCGTGGGTATCTATCTTGATTTAGCTAAAAACAGTGATGGCACTTATACGATTACTGATAACGACGGTACTAAAACCAATTTTAATTCCAATCGGAATATCAGTTCAATTGTAGACACGAATGGAAATAAAACTACTTTTATATATGATACATCTGGAAGGTTAACAAAAGTCCAAGATGCATCCTTAAGGGAAACCGCCATCGCTTATGGTACAAATGGATATGTATCCAGTGTGACGGATCCTGCAGGGAGGGTAACTAATTACGAATATGATAACTCTGGTAATCTAATAAAAGTTACAGATGCAAAAGGGAAAACAACTACTTTTACGTATGATACAGATCATAATTTGACTGGGATTATTGATCCAAGCAATATTAAAACTACAATTGTATATGACACATTAGACCGTGTGACCAGTGTTAGTAGACCAATCACAACCAATGGCGTTACCAATACAAGTCAAACAACGTATTCCTATGATACAACGAATCTTGTAACATCAGTAACAGATGGAGAAGGAAAAAAGGTTGACTATACAACAAATCCGAATGGAAATGTTGTAAAAATCACGGAAAACCCGCAGGATGTGTCGAGTAAAGCTGTCACACAATATTGTTATAACGATAATAATGATTTGACGACAGTGATTGATGCGAATCTAAGTAAAGACTCGAGTAATACGTGTAATAATTTTAAAATTAATCCTTCTTTAACAAAAGGTTATGTTTACACATATGACACAAATGGAAATTTAACAGGGGAACAGCTCCCAGATAACCAGAAGGCAACGTATGAATATGATAGCCAGAACAACATAACAAAAGAAACTGATTTCAATCAAAATACTAGTACCAACGATTACGATGGAAATAACAATCAAATGGAAACGACTGATCCAAACATTCAAACGACTGCTGGTCGGTATGACTCAAAAGGGAACCTCCTTTACGATACCCATCCTATGTCAGCGGCCGACAACCTGTTATCAAACTCGAGCTTTGAACTGGATAAGAATAGCGATAACTGGCCAGATGGATGGACTAAGTATATGCAGGACCAAAAAACTGCCACTTTTGGTTGGTCCACTACGAAGAGGTTTGGCATTAAGGCAGTTAGCATTTCCAATCCAACCGGTTGGGCGATTGTCAGCTCCAAGCAGATTAAATATACGGCTGGCGATCAATACATTGCTAGTGCCTATATAAAAACTGAAAACACGGCCGGCACCGCTTTAATAAAAATTGAATACCTGGATACGCAAGGAACTCCAATTGAACCTACATCCTACTCATTTGGTTTGAAGGGTACTCATGACTGGACTAGGGTCCAAGCTGTTGTTTCCGATGTGCCAAGTGGAACGGATTCTATTCGAGTATCTGTTGGTCTTAATGCTGGATCTGGTACTGCTCATTTTGACGGCGTCCAGTTGGAAAAAGGAACCACTCTTTCAGCTTATAACTTGGTTGATAACTCAAGTTATGAAAGAATGGATGCCAATCCACCAAGTATGCCTGAAAACTGGGAAACTAGCGGCAATCTTTCTGCCAATGACAAAATCATTCAAAACGTTAATCAAAGTGATGACAACGTTTATATTGGCGAATCTTCTTTCCAAATGACAGGGGAAACTGGAAAGGATAAATTTATCAAACAGCACATTAATATTTCTGGGGATGCCAATACGAAATTGACGTTTTCAGGATGGTCCAAACAAGTGGGAGCAAATCCTAACGGTGGCGATTATGCCCTGCAGGTAGGCATCCATTATACCGATGGAACCGCATTCGATTGGACTAATGCCAACGATTTTAGTAAAACAGCATCTGATTGGCAGCATGTCGCAGCAGAAGTCAATCCTAAAGCGACGTTTGATTATATTGATGTGTACTATTATTATAAAAACCAGACTGGAACTGCATGGTTTGATGCGATGCGTCTTGAACTTGGAGCGTCCATTACCTCCAACACTTATGATGCAGGGGGAAATTATGTAACAAGTATCAAAGATCCGCTTGGAAATGCCATTACGTTCGGTTATGATGCTGTTGGTAATCGTACTAGCGTTAAAGATGCAAAAGCACAAACGACTTCGTTTGCATATGATGGTCGTAATTTACTGACGAAAGTTACTGATACAAAAACGGGAATTACTTCTTATGGTTATGATGCAAATGGAAACCGTACAAGCGTTACCGATGCGAAAGGCAATGTAACTAATTATGGTTATAATGAGTTTAATCATTTATCTAAAATTACAAACCCGTTAAACCAGATTACCCAATTTAATTACGATAAAAATGGGAACCAAACAAAGATCGTATACCCAAAAGGGGATTCGATTACTAGCACGTATGATGATTTAAATCGTTTAAGCGCTACCTATGTCAATAGCGTAAAAAAATGGGATTTTGTTTATGATGCGAATAAAAATTTAACTTCAGTTACAGATGCATTAGGCAAACAAACTACCTTTACCTATGACAGTAATAATCGATTGACCAAAGAATCTCGTGATTCTTTTCCGATCGATTACATTTATGATTCTAATAGTAATCCTAATTCTGTAAAATTCCCATCAGGGACAACAACTGTTTCTTTAGATTATGCTTATAACAAGTTAAATCAACTAATTTCGTTAGCAAGAAACGGTTCGAATCGAGCAAAGTTTGTCTATGACGAACGCGGGAATGTAACTTCCGTTAAACGAGCAAACAATTCCTATGCTTCCCTTCAATATGATAGTAGCAATCGCATAAACGAATTGAAAAATTACAAAAATACTGGGGACATATTAGACTCTTATAAATATAGCTATGACCCCAATGGAAACCAAACAAGCGTTGTAACAGATAAAGGGACAATGTCCTATGAATACGATGCTCTAAACCAATTAACGAAAGAATCGTTAACGGATGGAACTACAATTTCATATGAATACGACGCAGTTGGCAACCGTACAAAGAAAATTGAGACAAAAGATACTTCTTCTACAACAACGACTTATTCATATAGTGCCGCAAATGAGTTAACCGGTGTTAACAGCCTAGCGTATACGTATGACCAGAATGGTAACCTTACGAACGACGGCGATAAAACATTTGTTTACAATGAAAATAACCAGCTGATCGAAGTAAAAGACCAGAATGGAAGCTCTTTGGCTAAGTTTACTTACGACTACAAAGGTAACCGTACAAGTATGACAACATCAACTGGTACAACAAATTTCTATTATGCCGGTGATAAAGTTATCGCTGAGACAGATGCAAGTACCAATGTAATTGTAGAATATTCCTGGGATGATCAAGGTAATCCAGTAACAATGGTTAAGGGTGGAAAAACATATTATTATCATTTGAACGGGCATGGAGATGTAACAGCTCTAACAGATGAGAACGGAAATATAGTAGCCCAATATCAATATGATGCGTGGGGAAAGATAACTTCTTCAACAGGAACAATGAAAGATATTAACCCTTATCGCTACGCAGGTTATCGTTTTGACCAGCAAACAGGTTTATATTATTTAATGGCCCGTTACTATAATTCGAGCCTAGGACGGTTTATAACAGAGGATACGTACAAAGGGAAGTTAGATGACCCACTTAGTATGAATCTATATGCATATACCGATAATAACCCATTAATATATACTGATTCTAGTGGACATTGCTTTTGGGATGCCTGTGTAATAGAAGGTTCTGTCGTATATGCTACAGTTGCCGGATTAGCTGCAGTTGGAGCTGGAATTGGAGTAGGACAATTAATTAGCAGATCTAATAATGACCCAGCAACAGGTATAATTTATATGAGAAGAGTTGTCGCTGGTCCAAGAGGAACTGTAGGGTTAAAGTATGTTGGAAAATCTAAAAGTCCAACTTCTTATTCAATCCGTATGGCGGCACATAAGTCTAACGGCAAAAAGGTAGGTTTAACATATGGATTTGCTAGGTTGAAGCAAAATATAAGATTGAGCCAATTAAGTTGGTGGGAACAACATTATATTAATATGCATGGTGGTGCCAAGAGCATGAATGGTACATTACAAAATAAAATTAACGCTATTTCACCAAAGAAATGGAGTGACCTTGGTGGGGAAACCTATGTAAGATGGTAAATAATATTTTGGTAGAAATTGGTTCCCTGCTTTTTAAGGACAAGTAATTTTTCAAAATTAAATAATTATAAGTTCTTGACTAACTAATCAATTTTTATCCTATATTTAAATCACACACCTTTTCAAGAACTGAGCGACAAGAATTTCAATTGTCGCCGGTTCTTTTTTATATTCATGAATGGTATCGAGATTTAAATGAATCTTGATTCAATGAATGTATAATTTTTCTTTGAAAAATAAAAAAACGGAGGATTAGTTATGGTTATAAATGAAAATTGCACTGTAGAAGTAGGGGATGTAAAAATTAATTTACCTAGCGTTGGCTACCAAAATTTTTTGATTGCCCAAAGTTTGGCAGAAGAATTTGGCCTTGAAACGAATTATGAAGCTGAACAAAAATTACGTGAAGCATTAAAAAGATATAATAATGAAGTTTATAAAAAAATTAAAATTGATGCTGAAGCTGGTTGTATTTTTATAACTTCAAACCCTAAACATGGTGAACATATTCTTGAAGTCGCAATTCTTATAAATCAATTATTAATTCCTCCATATCACCAAGTGCTAAATGATGAAGATGTAGAAAAAATTAGAAACATTCTGATTCATTGGAAACGCCCGAAACCTCAAAAATGGAAAGATGGAGATGTTTTTTCCATACCTTTATCTAATGGTTCCTATGGTTATGGACAGATATTATGGCATAAAGGTAAAAAATCAGTAACTTGTGCTATATTAAAAATGAACAGTGAGAATATTTTGTTAGTCGAAGAAATCATTCAATCAATCGTGGTATCTGTAATTACTACTCGTTCAGAAGATTTAGACGAAGGAAAGTGGAAAATAATTGGTAATGTTCCGTTGATGATAAAAGAAGAAATGGTACCCTGGGAACATAGTGGGAAACCCGGAGTTGGCTCGAAGATTTACCAAGAATTAATATTAGTCAGTTTAATTGAAGCATTTTTTGCTATAAAGCCATGGAACTTTTTGAACTTTAAAGATAGCTTTATGGATACCCTCCTATTGCCTGGTATAAATCGACCTAGTAATGTTATTTATCTAACAAAAGAACAAAAAAGGTTAAATAGATGAACAATTAAGAAAGTTGATGATGGGGTACCGCCAACAAGCGTGGAAAGCTGTCGGTACCCCTAAAAGAGATTTACGCAATTACAGAGGTTAGCCAGGCAGCGTTTTATCGAAAGATAAAAGAAATAGAATAAGATATGTCATAAAACTTGGAAATTTCTTCTTATGTGTCCCCTTAATCCTCGAATCGTTTCCGTTCCCCTGTAACGAAAGTCTAAAAAATTTTCACCTGTAATGAGTGGCCCCAAAAAGAACGAATTCTTGCCGTATCCCGTTTAGAGAATTGGAAAAATTTATGTCTAATTCAGTCCCCTTTGTAGACGCCATAAAAGCAGTCGTATCAATGAATTTAGAGAATAAAAACACCTAGCGTTTACACAGATGAAATGCGTTTATTAAAGCGTTTTTAGGGGTTTGGAAACGATTCGAACGATGAGGGGGCACTATGGGAGTAAATACCATTTAAACAATTCTGATAAGTGTATGTGAGATGCTTTAAGGGTGTTTTTGCACATCCCCCGAAAAAGGGGAATAGCACCCTGGCATTCACTTAATGGCGGGTGCTAATGTTTCATGATAATAAAGTTGTTTAAAAAATATAGTCGATTAAAAAATAATAAAGTCGTTTAAATCTAAAGGTTATACAACAATCGCGCCCTTTAAGGGGTCCCACCAACAAAACGCGGAAAACATACGCTAAGCAAAATTCGACATGAATAAATTTTTCATACGTTAAGACATCACCGGCATTTGATTTTTTGTGTTTCCTGATAATTATATTAATGATTTTGTAAATTTAGTTTTGACTATATCGAATTACATCTTGGCTGTAAAATAAACAGCAGTCCTTTAAATCTTAAAAAGCTTTGATGGAAGACTATGGCCCAATTAGTGTCCATCAATAAAGCCAATTTTCCCCATAGCGTAGGAAAAATTGGCTTTATGATTGGACTTTGGTAATTTAAACTTTCTACTATTTTCAATAACAAATTTTTGAGTCAAACAACAAAATTGATATCCCTAAATTAATTGGTAAAGAATTTAAGTCTCATTAATGGATCTCCCCAATTTTTTGCACTTACGTAGGCAGGTTCAGTTTTGCTGCAACCCAAATTGAGATCAGAATTATTATAAGCATATTCACGGCACCACCCCCACCAAACATCTATAGCATAATCTGATAGGAGTGAAGAGACGCCTGTATCTTCGATATAAAAAGTGTTTTTGCTAGACCCATTGTAATTTGTTATATATTGTGGTGTTATGGCTTGAGATCCGAATGGGACTGAACCACTGACTGTTGTCGCCTTCATCGCTGCAGAACCATTATATGGAGTTACACCATGGGCAGTCTTTCTAATACTTCCATTTGCTTTATAATGACTTGCAGAATAAGCAGACACATTTTCACTAGCTTTTTCAAAATAAGCAGCATTTCCGGTTAGAGGCGCTAAAGAAAATATTAAACAAACAATAAACAATATACTCATTTTCTTTTTCATTTTAAATTCCTCCCCCTATGAAGGTAATAAATTATTTTCTTCTTCTTTCTTGAATCTTGGTTTAAAAATTCTCATTCTTTTAAATTATGTACATTATAATTTAAAAGAGTTCCTCTTCAATTCATAGGTTCCCAAAAATAATCTGGTTGTGTTCCTATAAAGAAATCATTTTGTGCGACTTCCAAATCTGTAACAATCCCCTCTGTTCCTTCGAACAACCTTTCGGCTATCCATCCATTAGCATCACCTCCAACAAGTTTAATTAAATAAATCGCTCCATTTTCTGAAATCCCAAATAAATTGTTTCTCTTTTTAATTAATTGAATTATTTGTTCATTGATTTTTATTTTGTTCCATCTATTATTTTTAAGATTATAAACTAACAATGAATTATTTGTTGCGAGGAATAAATTATCCCCAACTACCTTTATATCTGACACTGCAACTTCACTTGCAGTCATTTTAAGAGTATCCCATTTATCAGCTTTTTTAAGGAGAAGTTTTCGATCGTTTGTAAAAAGTATCAAATTACCTCCATCCGAAATTAGAAGTGAAATAATAGGTTCGGGTAGGAAAATTTTATCCCATTTTTTACCACTATCGGTTGTTGTGTATAT
This sequence comes from Neobacillus drentensis, assembly GCF_036962125.1. Lineage (GTDB taxonomy): Bacteria > Bacillota > Bacilli > Bacillales > Cytobacillaceae > Neobacillus > Neobacillus drentensis_B. Next base: position 45,065 of record NZ_JBALOA010000020.1, on the reverse strand, counting down.
ATAGTTGTTAGATAAAACTGCCATGTTATTATTTTGAGAGTAGTCAATTTTTTCAATCTTCCTTTTTAATGTTAAAATTCTTTTTGTTTTATTTTCAGAGGTTCCAATATGCCAGATTCCTAGTTTAGTTGCAGCATATAATTCGTTATCAGAAACCCAAGCATTTTGTATATTCTCATTAAAATCCAGTGGAGTCCAAGACTTCCCATGGTTATTACTTACTTCTATGAAAGGCTGTACTGCTGAATTAAACACTCTTGGCTTTCGATCTCCCCAAGTAACTAAACCATCATTTTTCGCTAAAATCCCCTTTATAGCCATACTTTTTTTTGATATTTCAGATTTATTTGTTCCCAACCGTACTTTGATTAACCCTCCTCCGTTTGGTACTTTGTGTATGGCACTCGTTATTTTCCCGTTTTTAGGATCTAAATTAATTCGTGTAAAAAGGTTATCCTTATCTAGTCCAAATATGGTTACAGTAGGTTTGCCGTTGTTATCACGGGAAAGTGTAAACTGGTACCCTGTGGCCCAATCGACACCTTTTTGAAGAGCGTATTTCTGCTTTGCGATTTTCAGTAGATGAGGGCTATCAAATTTAATAATATCTAATTTTAGATACCCTCCATCATTGGGTTCTTCATACTCTTGAAACGTACTTATTTCCCCTTTTGAAATTCCTAAGAGCAATGCTTTATTTGTACCTGGAACCATAAAATTTAAATGCCATTTATACCGTTTCCCTGTTCCTCCTCTTGAACCTCCCATTTTTTCATCAACACTGCTAACTCTCGATAAAGAAGCATTTTCATTCCATTTTTTGGCTCTATCTAATCCAAGATTAATTGCCTCTTTAAGGGATAATTCTTTATTACTCACATCAGAGGCTGCTTTATTTTCATTTTTAAACCCTAAGTAAAAAAGACTGGATACTATTGATAAGGCAACTAGGATAAAAATAATTTTTTTTATGTTATTCAATATCAACATCCTCAATTCCGGCGTAATTTATATTTACAATGTAGTAATTCTGCTAAAAACCAATTTTTTCCTTCCGGTGTTAAATAATTTTTAAAAATTCATAATTATCATTCAGTTCTTTGTTCATATATTTTTTATTTTTATTCTTTTTATTGGCCCAAACCAGATAAAGTCTGGAAAGAACGCTAAAATATTATTGTTCAGAAAACCATCCCTTTCTGTACATCGAGAAATTTAAATAGTTTTCTAGCTTTTTATCTACTATATGTGTTCATAAACCCTATAAAGAAATCTACGTTCAGATATTACCCCTAACATTAAGTTATGATGCGATAAAACTGAAAAAATAAAAAATGGGGGGAGAATTTAATGAAGGTGGGATATGCTCGTGTTTCAACAGGCATTCAAAATCTTGATTTACAATTGGATGCTCTTAGAGAACATGGTTGTGAAGAAATATTTACAGATAAAATTAGTGGAGCAAGAGATAAAAGACAAGGATTGGATGAAGCCCTTCGATTTGTACGCTCTGGTGATACGATAGTAGTTTGGCGCTTAGATCGATTAGGTAGAAATATGCAGCATTTAATTAAAATTGTGAATGACCTTAATGACCGAGGTATTAGTTTCCACAGCTTGCAGGAAAACATTACGATGGACAAGGCTAGTGCAACGGGGCAACTTATGTTTCATCTATTTGCAGCCTTTGCTGAGTTTGAGCGTAATCTTATTCAGGAGCGATCAGCAGCTGGCCGTGTTGCAGCAAGAGCCAGAGGACGATTAGGAGGACGACCAGAGAAGTTAGATAAGAAAGAGTTAGAAATGTTAAAGACATTAGTGGCAAATGGGACGCCCATTACGGATATTGCTCAAAGGTGGGGTGTTTCCCGAACAACTGTTTATCGATATTTAGAAAAGAAATAAGTCTTTGAATACGAAAGGATGGGGAGGAAATGGCATCAAGAGGGAAAGAATTACTTACAGCAGACCAAAGAGCTGAATTTGTACGGATTCCATCCGATATAACCGAACGAGATGGAAATCTATTATACTTTTTCGCAATATGACTTGGAAGTTATTAAACGACATAGAAGAGATCATAATCGTTTAGGATTTGCTGTCCAAATATGTGTATTGCGCTATCCCGGTTGGTCTCTCTCAGATGTCGAACCTATACCAGATTATGTAATCCAATACATAGCAAAACAAATAGATGCTAATCCCGATTCTTTTTCTTTATATGCCCAACGTGACCCAACTAAGCATGAACATATGGAAGAAATTCGACAGGTATATGGATACCAGAATTTTTCTGTAAGGACATATCGGGAGTTATCCCAGTATCTTTTGAAACATGCTCTTCAAAATGGCAATTCCATGTATCTACTTCGAACTGTTAAAGAAGAACTTAGGAATCGAAAAATAATTCTTCCTGGAATGACTACAATAGAGCGACTTGTGTGGGAAACCCGTCGGAGAGCAGAGGAAAAGATTTTTAAATCCTTAACCGGGTCCCTTTCAAGCTGGCAAAAGAAAAAGTTGGATGAATTTATCAATCCACTTGCGGAGAGCAGGAAAACCCCATTAGCATGGTTGAGGGAAATTCCCGGCCAGTCATCACCTGATGCTTTTCTAAAAGTAATAAAGCGTTTGGAATATATTCGGGATTTGAAACTTCCGACAAATATACATGAAGTACATCCCAATCGATTGCTTCAATTATCACGTATTGGAGCACGTTATGAACCCCATTCATTTCGCAGATTTAAAGAAAATAAGAAATATGCCATTCTTGTAGCATATCTAGGAACACTAAGTCAGGACTTAATTGACCAAGCAATTGAGATTCATGATCGACAAATGATGATTTTACAATCGAAAGGTCGCAAAACACAAGAGGAAATGCAAAGAGAAAATGGAAAAGCAGTTAATGAAAAGGTTGTTCACTTTGCAGATATTGGGGCTGCGCTTATTCAAGCACGAGATGAAGGGCTTGATCCATTTAGTACCATTGAAAAGGTAATGCCTTGGGATAAAATTGTTACTTCCATTGAAGAAGCAAAAAAGTTAGCACGACCAATGGATTATGATTACCTTGACTTGCTAGAGAATAGATTTATTTATCTAAGAAAGTATACCCCTACTCTTCTTAAATCATTAGAATTTCGTTCTACAAATGCAGCAGAACCATTATTACGTGCATTAAAAACATTGAATGAGATGAATGAATCAGGAAAAAGAAAAGTACCAGATGGAGCGCCATTAGATTTCGTCCCAAAACGATGGGAAAAGCATGTATACGATGAGGAAGGAACAATTAATCGACATTATTATGAAATGGCTGCCCTAACGGAATTAAAAAATCATATTCGTTCAGGAGACGTATCTGTAGTCGGTAGTAGGCTTCATAAGGACTTTGAGGAGTACCTTGTTCCTAAAAATGAATGGACAACAACCAATCTTAAAGATACCAGATTGGCAGTTCGCTCATCAGCAGAGGAATACCTTGAGGAAAGAAGGAAAGCTCTAGCTGAACGCTTTACATGGGTTTCAAATAACCTTGATAGTCTTGAAGGAGTAAATATAGAAAAAGCAAAACTTAGGGTAGATCGTTTGGAAAAGGATACCCCAGAAGATGCACGAACCTTCAGTTTATCCTTATATAATATGCTTCCAAGAATTAAGCTCACTGATCTTTTAATGGAGGTAGCGCACTGGACAGGGTTTGACGAAATGTTAATACATGCTTCCACCAATCGCCCTCCAAAGGGAGAAGAAAAGGTAATTTTAATGGCTGCGCTTATGGCAATGGGGACGAATATTGGATTGACTAAAATGGCAGATGCTACACCTGGAGTTACTTATCATCAGCTGGCCAATGCCGCACAATGGCGTTTGTATGACGATGCTATAAATCGAGCACAGGCAACTTTGGTAAATTTTCAGCATAAGCATGCTCTAGCCTCTTATTGGGGGGATGGAACCACATCTTCATCTGACGGAATGCGAGTACAAGTTGGTGTTTCATCGTTGCATGCCGAAGCAAATCCCCATTACGGCACAGGGAAAGGAGCAACTATTTATAGGTTTACAAGTGATCAATTTTCGTCTTTTTATACGAAAGTCATTAATACCAATGCAAGAGATGCAGTACATGTCATCGATGGGTTACTTCATCATGAAACAGAATTAAATATTGAGGAACACTTTACTGATACAGCCGGTTATACCGATCAAGTTTTTGGTTTAAGCCATTTGTTAGGATTTCGTTTTGCTCCAAGACTTCGTGATTTAGCCGATGCCAAACTATACACCATTCAAAAGCCAAGTGATTTTCCAAACCTACTGTGAATGTCCCTTGATCACCGAGTATTGGATGCTTTATTTGCGTCCGTTTCTTAAGAACTGGCCTACCACTAAATTTTGGGGTAGGTCTAGTTTTTTTAAGTTTTTTAAAAAGTATAGGTGGGACCAAATGAAATTATTTTATTATTCAAAAGGCCATAAATTTAAGATATTTTTAGTCATAATTTTGATATTTCTAATATCTCTGACACAATCTTTTTTTCCATTTATAAATAAAATTCTTATTGATGATGTTTTTGGAGAGGGTCAATTTAATTTGCTCCCAAAACTTATATTTGGAATAGCATTAGCAGCAATTATTTATTTTGCACTTAATATAGCCAAACAATTGATTATTACTTTTATATCACAAAAAATAACTATTGAAATTAAAAATGACTTGATTTCACAAATAAGAGAATTATCATTTTCCGAGTATAACAAGAAAAGTATTGGAGAGTACTTATCCATTTTTCAGAGTGATCTATCACTTATAACAAATATTCTTAATAATATTTTACCCAATTTCATTACAATTATTCAGCAATTGCTGATAACAAGTACCATATTAATCTTATTGAATCCTAAATTGCTAATGATAGTTATTATCCTAATTCCTATAAATTTAGGTGTGAATTTATTCTTTTTAAAACCGATAAACAAATTATCTCAGAAAATACAATTAATAATTTCCGACATTACCGAAAAAACACAAGAAAGTTTAATAAATACAAAGGAGATAATTGGATTTTTACGAAAGGATTGGGATATTCAAAGACTTAATCAGGTAAATTTAAGGTTACTTCCGGTACAACTAAAGAGAGAATTTATCAGTGCTAGTTCTTCAAATGTTAATTTTATTATATATTGGTTTGTTTTTATAATTATTGTTTACTTTGGAGGGAAGCAAGTACAAAATGGTGAAATGTCATTAGGTACATTAATTGTTTTTATAACTTACCTAATGGGTTTGTTTGGTCCGATTAGCATTATTTTAAATTTAAATGTAGAATTTCAAAGATGTCTAGGTGGAGCTAAAAGAGTTTTTGAGCTATTTGACAATCCAAAAGAAGTTATCCATTTCAATGAAATTAAAACAGATTTGTTTCCAATAGTATTAGAAGGTGTATCTCTTTCTTATGGTCATGATAAAAGTGTATTGAATAATATTGCTCTTGAAATTAATAAAGGTGAAACTATAGCTATAATTGGAAAAAGTGGGGAAGGAAAAACAACTTTAATAAATATTTTGTTAGGATTCTGGTTTCCACAGGTTGGGACTATGACTATTAACGGAACAAATATTAGACAATTAAATTTAAAATCCTACCTTGATAAAATAGCTGTTGTGTTTCAAGATAGTAATTTATTTTCCGGAACAATAAAAGAAAATATACAGTTCGGGAATTTATTAGCTAGCCAGGATGACATTATTCATGCTGCTAAATCCGCAAGTGCTCATGATTTTATTGAAAATTTACCATTGGGTTATGAAACAGTTATAGGTCAAAAATTTATAAATCTCTCTGGAGGGCAAAAACAACGAATTGCTATAGCAAGAGCGTTAGTAAAAAAACCTCAACTATTGATATTAGATGAAGCTACATCTGGACTTGATTACCTTACAGAAAGAAAAATAGATTTTACAATGGAAAGTGATCAAACAACCCTGATTATTACCCATAGATTGGAAAGTTTAAAAGGAGCTGATAAAATATATATGCTTAATAATGGGGAAATTTCAGTTTTCTTCCTATGATGAGGCAATTGGAAATATGGTAGTAAGTCCTGGAACATAAGAGTAACACTTAGATAATGCAATTTATTCAAATTTAGGAAAGTCAATCATTTTGAAAATAAAAAGAAAAATAAGATTTAACAATGAAATTGTAAGCAGAATAATTAGTAAGAGTATGCTGTTAATATTTAGATTGTTAAATGATTTATAATAATGCTCCTTTTCCCATCGTTACAGTTACATTAGCAATTAGAACCTTTATAATACCAGAAATATTCAAATTAAAACTGATTATAGATGAACTTGGCTACGTGCCATTCACGAAGATTGGATCTGAGCTCTTGTTCCAATTCTTTGTCAGTCGTTATGAACGAGCTAGTGTCATGATAACTACGAATCTCGAATTTACAGATTGGACCTCTATATTCGGAGATGAAAAGATGACCTCAGCTCTTCTGGACCGACTAACCCAAAGGGCCCATATCTTCCTCCTTAATGGAGGATCGTATCGATTTAGACAAAGTATGAAAAAAAGGGGAGAGATTGACCAGTAGGCCTGGTGTGAGAGGAGTTTAGGGTATCTTGC
>NZ_JBALOA010000020.1:0-38381 GCF_036962125.1 Neobacillus drentensis | reverse complement strand
GCAAGATACCCTAAACTCCCAAACATCCCCCAAATATGGAAATAACTCAGTATGAAGTGGCTCACTTTTGAAGTGATCGCACTGACTCAAATTAATAGTGTCAAATACAATATTTTCATTCTTTGTGGTGAAGAGCCGATTTTGTACTTCATGGATAGCTAACGTGGAAGTTAAGTTAAAAAAGGAGGGGAAGCCCCCAAAAAAATTTAGGGCTTCTTCTTGCCTTTACTCACGTTCTTTTAATAGTCCTAAATTAACCAAGTCAGTACCCATTATGTTATTTTTGTTAATTACTATCCAACTTTTTTTTGTTTCATCGAAAGATAAAGTATATAAGTTGTTCATTCCACTTAGCTTCTTCTCCAACACATATCCCTTACTCTTTGATTTATTAATATAAAATAGCGGGCTGCAATCAACAAAACCTTGATTTTTTGTTATATCTATGGAGATATTTAATAAGGATTTTTCCTTAACCTGTAAATTCTCTTTATTCTTATGAAGTTCTCTAATATCAAAGAGACTATAATCATTCAAGTCTAAACTATGTGTATTAACGAAGTCTTTTGTAATTGTTTTTATGAACGTTTCTTCCTCTGATGTTAATTTAGCTTGTGCATTAGTCAATAAAAATGAAAAAGAAAACACTGCTAACGTAAAGAATAAAGATATTTTTTTCATATACAATTCTCATTTGCTTTGTTTTCTTTTAGCTTGCCATAGATATTACAAAATATTATAGATTTTTTCACTTTGATAATTTTTTGTGAGAAACCTATTTAAGCTATGGGTACAGGTTTCTTGTATATTATCAATGTTTATTTGAAACTAAAAACACCGTTTTTCAATTCTCTTGTTTTAATTTGCACAAAGATATTTCACATTAATACAATTGACTAAGATTTTTAAACAGATTGATAATTGGCTTCATTTCCATCTTAAACAATCGATCCAGATTGTTTAAGAGTACACCACCACTAATATTATCGTTCGTAAAAGCACACTTTTGCGAACGGGTATTTTTTGTTTAAAATAGGTCGATTTTTGCGTTCGCAAAAGTTTTAAAATTATTTATGAACGTTCTTCGTTTCGCTGATACTTTTACGAACATTTTTGGTAGAATAGTAGAGAGAAAATCAAAAAGAGGAGTATAAATATGGATGTTCGCAAATTTGGATACATACGAGTCAGCAGCAAAGATCAAAATGAAGGACGACAACTCCAAGCCATGAAAGCAAAGGGGCTAGATGAACGTGACATCTTTATGGATAAACAGAGTGGAAAAGATTTCAACCGAGTTCAATATCAATTATTAAAACGTATGATCCGGAAAGGGGATGTTCTTTACATTCATTCACTAGATCGTTTTGGCCGGAACAAGGAAGAGATTCTTCATGAATGGAATGACATCACGAAAAATATTCAGGCAGACATTGTGGTTATGGATATGCCACTGTTGGATACTACACAATTTAAAGATAGCCTTGGCACATTTATTGCAGATTTAGTTTTACAGATTCTTTCCTGGATGGCGCAAGAAGAACGAGATCGTATTCGAAAACGGCAGCGCGAAGGCATTGATGTAGCTTTGAAAAATGGCACAGCGTTTGGTAGACCAAAAGTCCAAGCTTCAGAAGAGTTTAAAGAAGTGTATGATCAATGGAAAGCAGGAGAGATTACAGCAGTTAAAGCCATGGGAGAATTGGATATTAAAAAGACGACTTTTTATCGATTGGTTAAAGAATACGAGAGAGACTTTTAAAGTAGTTCTATTTAATAGAAGAAACTCTTCAAAAGAAGTTTTTACAGGGAAGGTTCTTTCTTAACAAAGTGGTATTTCTATTTTGAATTAATAGATTTGAAACGTACTATATGTTTTAGTAAGGATAACTCCGAAAGCATTTAAACGCTACTATAAGATTATCTAAATTTGAAATTTAAACTTCCCTTCAGATACACTTCTATCCTTTAGATGAAAATTCATACCTTTCTGTTATTTTAAAAGTCACACTATGTTATTATTTGGTTATTAAATAGATTAGGTTCGGTGGCCGTTATTATGGAACATGAAAAAAATATCATAGATATTGTTGAACCAAAAATCAAAATTAAATTATCCAATACAGATTTATTATTAGGAAAAGCTATTGAGCCTATTAAGAGGCTACAAGTTATCTCGGACAAAGATTTTGAAGACCTTGTTAGAGAATGGACTTGTGGTTACTTGAAAAATAAATATGTCAAAGTAAGACGATGTGGCGCTGCAGGGGACATGGGCAGAGATGTTATTGCATTTACCCATTATGAAAAAAGAAAAAATTTAGTTTGGGATAATTATCAATGTAAACATTATAACTCGCCTTTATCCCCAAGTAAGATATGGATTGAACTTGGAAAACTATGTTACTACACCTTTAAGGAAGAATATTCGGTACCAAGAAAATACTATTTCGTAACGCCAAAAGGCATTTCAACTAAACTTTCTAATTTAATCGATACTCCTCATAAATTAAAGCAGCAATTAATTTCAGAATGGAATGAAAAATGCCGTAGTAAAATTACTGCGGGGAAAACTATAGAATTAGTTGGGGATTTCCTTAGTTATGTAGAAAGCTTTGACTTTTCAATTATAGATGATATTGATCCACAAGAATTAATTGAACAACATTCAGAAACAAAGTACTTTTATTATCGGTTTGGTGGTATTCATAAAACACGTCCAGAACCTGTTAATCCACCTGAGAATATAACCGTCAGTGAACTGCCTTACGTAAAAAAATTGCTCGATGCATATTCAGACAACTCCAAATCTGTAATTAAAGATATTAAAGAACTATTAGCACATTCTAAATATTATGGTCACTTTAACAGACAAAGAAAATGCTTCTATTCCGCGGAGTCGTTAATGAAATTCGAGAGAGATACTCTCCCTCCAGGTGTCAATGCCTTTGAAGACCTAAAAGAAGAAGTTTATGACGGGGTAATTGATATTGTTGAATCAGAACATAAGGATGGATTTCAGCGAGTAAAGGAAGTTTGTAAAGTCGCTAGAAATCTCAATATGCCAAGTTACCCACTGTATAATTCTGTAAAAGGTAATGATTTAAGTGGTTTATGCCATCATTTGGCAAATGAAGATAAGATAAGTTGGGTGGATTAATAAATATGGCCAATAACAACAAAATTACCGAATTTATTAGTTTTAATTCGCCTTTTGAAGTTGGATTAAGAACTCTTATAATTTTAGCCGTAGCCTCTCCTAATAGTTTGGATTTACAAAGGCTCATTTATTACGATTACTTAGTAATACATACAAATGATGTGGGTGTTGAAGACAGTCCCCCGTCGTTACATCCTGATACCCCACACAGATCTGGTGAGATAATCGTTAGAAGAAAGGCTATGCAAGAAGGTTTGGAGATAATGTATAGTAAAAGTTTATTGAACATTATTTTTGATGAAAAAGGCATAAGTTATTCAGCTTCAGAATTATCACAGCCCTTTCTAGATTTAATGGAGTCATATTATTGCAAAAGACTAAAAAACAATGCATCATGGGTCACAAAACATTTCTCTGAGTACTCAGAAGAAGAACTAAAAAATTTTATTGAAAGAAACATTGCGAACTGGGGCGGAGAATTTATGTATGAAGCGTTTATTAGGAGTGTTGCTGAGTGACTACCAAAGGTTTTTTTCTAAAGAAGTTAAGATTATTAGGTGAGAATGGATTAAAGTCTGAAATAGAATTTGATAAGGGTCTAAATGTCATTGTCGGACCGACAAATACAGGTAAATCATTTCTGTTTGAATGTATTAATTATATGCTTGGGGGTAAAGACACTCCTGATGAAATTGATGAAATAGTTGATTATGACACTATTTTATTGGAAATTGAAAGTAAAGGAGGTAACAAATATACATTTGAAAGACAACTTACAGGAGGAACATTTAAAAAGTACAACTGCACTTTAGATGAGTTGACCATTAATTCAAAATTTGAAAACCTTTCGCAACAACACAGTAAGAAAAAAGATAGTATGTCTAAATTTCTAATGTCATTATCAGGATATAAAAACACGGATTTGTTTATCAAAACCAACCAAACAAATAAATTAAAAAGATTTACTTATAGAAATTACAACGACTTCATTTTAATAGATGAAATAAAAATAATATCAAAAGAATCTCCAGTTCATTCAGATAATAATAAAACTAAGACTGCAGAAGAAGCTGCATTTAGGCTTATTTTAACAAACAAAGACGATAGCGAATTGACAGAAAATAAGGTTAATAGTAATGTGGAAACCTCGAATACGGCACAAATAAGTATAATTGATAATTTAATTCACGACTTAAAACTAAATGTTATAAACTCCGAACCACTGCAATCAGAGGCCAATCTAAATAACCTTATTACGGGGTTAATCTTAAAAAGAAGTGGAATTAGTTCGGAAATTGAAAAATTATCTGGTTCAAGAAAGAAATTGTGGACGGAGATTCAACGAGATGAATCGAAAATACTTTCTACAAATGAGTTATTAAAAAGGTTTCTTTTGTTAAAAGAACAATACGAAAATGATATGCAGAGAATATCATTTTTATTAGAAGGTGAGCACTATTTTTCTTTATTAAATTATGAAAAGTGTCCACAATGCAAACAGACTCTTATTCTAAATAATGGGGAACTAGCTTGTTCACATCTAGAATTAGAACAAAAGAATGAATCTTATAAAGTTGAAATACAGAAAATACTTTTTCATCTAGAAGACCTTAACAATACAATTGATTCAATGAACGAAGAACTTGAGTCACTAAATAATTCATTAATACTTAAGAAGGAAGATTATAAAAGACAAAGTAAAGTATTAGACGAACAATTAGAGCCTCAAAACCTTATCCTTGAGGAAGAACTTCGAAATATATTGAATACCCAAAAGGCGATTAGTGAAGTGGAGCAAAAAAAAAATACATTGAATAAATTATTGGATGAGAAAAGAAAATTACTAGGACTAATAGAAGATGAGCCCCTGGCAGAAAAAACTTCTCCCCATCAGCTGGATTACACTAATTACTACGAGGACCTATGTGAAAGCATAAAGTATTATTTGTCTGGCTGGAAATATCCAGGTTCAGATAACGTAGAATTTGATGTTAAACAAAAGGATATAGTTATATCTGGAAAGCCAAGAAGATTATTTGGTAAAGGATATCGTTCAATTTCCTACAGTGCTTTTGTTTTGGGTGTAATGAAATACTGCAATTCAAAAAACCTACCCCATCCCGGAATCGTAGTTCTTGATTCTCCTGTAACCTCATACAAAGAGGAGGACAGCTATGAAGATAAAACATCAGATGACTTGCAAGCAAGGTTTTTTGAATTTTTGTCTGAAGTTAGCCAAGATAACCAGATCATTATTTTTGAAAACAAAAAGCCTTCAGAAAAAGTAATTGAAGGCATTAACTTTATAGAATTCACTAAGAGTCATAAAAGGGGAAGACAAGGATTTATAACAACTAAAAAGTAAAATATACATGAATATAAGTGAATACAGTCACATCATTAAAACCTGCCTCAAGTCAATCATGCAACGTAAAACCAGAACTGCAGCTCAGAGGTGGTCGTAAGCGATTTAACCTATGTAAGAGTTAATTAAAAATGGCATTACATATGTGTATTTGTTGATTTCTTTAATCGAGAAATATCGGCTTTAGCACAGGGCCGAATAAAGATGCAGCATTGGTGAATCGTGACTTTTCGTCCATCCAGAAGGACCTGCGTAAAATTGAGTACTTCCATACAGATCGTGGAAGTGAGTTTAAGAACAAGCTAATTGATGATGCTCTAGAGACATTTGTGAACAAGCGATCATTAAGTATGAAAGGCTACCCTTTGATAATGCCGTTGCGGCAATACCTCTAAGGCTAATACCCTCATCGTGTAATTCCAAAATCTTTCGATAATAAATCATACAAAAATACCTCCTGAATAATAAGGGCACACCGGATGTGCTCATTATTTATACAGAAGGTAAAATGGTAAATAGCCTGTTGTCATTTACTGTTACATTCTTTGTCATTTGGTGGTAAGAAAGATGTCATTTGTGGTACATTTCAGTGGCCGTAATCACAACCTTGGTACCCTTACCGGCGGAAGTTATTTTTTGAAAGGAAAACCCCGATAATTCTTCATAACATAGAAATATCAGGGTTTATAATTAATCTTCTTTTTTTATTAAATTAACGGTAAAGTCTGTTTTATTGTTGGACCAGTTAAAAATTTTTAAAATATCTTCATCTTTTAGAGTAAACTTTATTTCGTTTGAAGTGTCTTTTATGTCAAAACTCTTAGGATTTTTAGAATTTTCATCATAGTTATTAACGCCAACGAAAACATAAAATGGCATATTCCCTTCTACATGTAATTCGTAATTTCCTGGTTCAATTTCCATTCCTGCTTGAAAAATCCCCGATTCGTTATCGAGTATAAATTTGTCATCTTGTAAGGAAATTTTATTAAACTCTGCCGGCTCAAGTAATACCGTTCCCTTGCCTTCAACCGAAATAGAATTGTTACTATAGAAAGGAACACCCAGAAATTTATCTCCTTTGTCCAAGTACACGTTGTTAATTCTAGCATTACCTTTTAAACAGGTTATATCATAAAATCCCTGTTTAAACTTTTTATTATCTACTTTATAATCATGACCTGCTTCTAATTCAAGCCTGTAAGCTGTATTTTTATCTTTGTTACGCTGCTCTATTGTTAATGGTGTATTTTCTTTTTGAAAAAAATAAGGATATGAAATGTAACCAATTATTAGCACTATCAATAAAAAAAATACAATTTTTTTTGTTTTAGTCATTATGTATCAACCTTCCCTCCTCAATAAACAAAATTTTATCACATAATATATTTAAATCATCTTGATTATGACTAGCAATTATAATTAAGGCACCTCTTTCTTTCTCTTCAATCAAAATGTTTCTTATTTCGTCAATACCCTTTGTATCGATTGCATTAGTTGGTTCATCAAGTATTAATATATCTGGCTTTTCGAATATTGCTTGAGCTATGCTTAAACGTTGTTTCATACCCAAGGAGAACTTCTTCACAGGAAGCTTGCTACTTGGTTCTAAGCCAACTCTTAGAATTGCATTTCTTATATCTTCGTCAGATGCAATATTTTTTATTTTTGAAAGCATCTTCAAATTAGTAAAAGCACTATATTGAGGAAGAAGGTTTGTATGTTCAATAATAATACCTACTTTATCCGGGAAAGACATATCTTTATGTAACTCTTTACTATTTATTAAAATTTTCCCACTATTAATAACAATCAAACCAGATAATGCTCTTAATAACATGGTTTTTCCCGACCCATTACGGCCGTGTAATCCGTATATAAAACCACTTTTAAACTCATAGGTAAAGTCCTTTAAAATGTCCACTCGTTTAATTTTCTTATTAATATTTTGAACTGAGATAGTCACCAATTTAACCAATCCCCCCTAATAATTAATAAATATCTATTTTCTTTATTCGTCGTAATGCAGTAAAAGTTAAAGTACAAATCAAAATACCTAAAATGAAGAAGGCTTTATTTTGATCTATTGCAAAATCTTCCTTGAGAAAACTATTTGTCCTTAATGCCATCATATAATTTGGAATTCCTAAATATATTATGATACTTCCTTTATCTACAAAAGTTAAATAACTCCAACTTGATATCGATAATGAAACATAGCAATTTATAACTAAGAAAGTTGTAACTGGAGAAAAAAATAATTCTAATACCATTTGAAGTAATACTAAGGTAATTGTAGTCAAAATATATAATGGTAATGTTTTTTCTAAGTTATTGTTGTCCCAATATATATTAGGAGCTTTTAAATTCAGAAAAATACTAACTATATAGAAAATAAGAAACTGAATAATAATTATTCCAATTGTCCATGTAGTTCCGGAGAGAATACTTTTCATAATAAATTTAAATTTGTTGTAATTTCTTACAAGAATGTATTTTCCATAACCATCAATCTTATCTCTAATTACTCCCTTAACAAAAAAACTAATAGTGGCAAACCCAATATACCACATAATAAAAGAAGACATTGGGGAGTCACTTGGTAAGCAGACTAGCAATATAAACGGAATTGGCCAATTAGGATATATTTCATGAATTATCTCAATGAAATTAATAGATTGAACAATTGAAATTGCTATAAAAAAAATAAAAATGTACATTTTTTCCTGTTTCATTCATAATAATCCTTTCGCTGGATTACAATACTTTGAATAATCAATAATATTGAGATTACTGCAATTTGTCGGATATAAATTAGTACAATCTCAATTGTATTTAATCCATCCAAGTCAACATAGGACATTCCAAATATTCTAGTATCAAGGACCGGTGACCAAAAAAACCTATTCAAAAAATAACAACTTAATATTCCAATCACACACAAAATAAGAGAAATATTAACTGAAAAAAATACTTCTATAATTGATAAAAATAAAGCTAATATTAGGAAATATAAAAAAAGCACACTAGCATAAATGATAGAAAGAATAAAAAAATTATTTAAAAAAATACTTTCTTTCCCTATGAGTATATAAGTTGAAATAATTCCTATTAAAGCGTGTATAAGTACGAATCCAAAAGAAATTCCTGTTATTTTAAAAAAATAAATTTTTATAATAGAGTTTCTATTTTTGAGGCGTACTATAAACAGCGGAGATCTATTTAATGTAAAATTTATAAACAGTAAAAAAATCACACTATAAACATATGTAATTGTACGAAGATCATAATAAGCAAAAGGGTTAGTTGTAATATTTATTAACGAAAGATTATTGGGATTCCTTATTTCTGCGCGGTTTAATGTCAAATAAGAAATAAATAGATATATTGTTAAAATTAAAAAGGAATAAAGTAAACTTTTTCTATTAAATTTCATCTGTTTTCACCTTATAAAAATAGGATGAACAAATAATGATAGAAAATAAGATGATAGTTTGTAAGATAATCTTTAATAAATGTTTAAACGGATATTCTGTAAAAGGCTGAAATATAAGTAGGATAGAGGAACTTCCCATAATCAGCAAAAACCATAAAATAAATGATAAAAAATACGCATATTTCCTACTTGGAAAAATAAAACAAATTGAAGTGATTGTTAATGCTAATATACCTACTAATAAGCTGGATATTAATATAAACACTAAATTTGTGATAACAGGATGACTTAACTGATATGCCAACATAGGCCTAACTTCCAATAATTGTTGTGAGATATACGCACTTGGGTTATGGGTACCATCTTTATTGATGATGAAACTTATTATAAAATTTAACAATAATGATAGAAAAAAAACAGCGAATGATGAGATAAAAGATATAAATAAATTTGAGCCAAAATATTTCTTTTTTCCAAGTTTTAAAATTAAAATTTTATTTTCTCCAGTTTCAACATCCTGAATATAGTTCTCACAAACCATTATTAATAAATAAATTGGTAAGAACCACAAAAAAAGAATTTGCATCATATGTCCTTCTGAATTACCTACTAAGAATAATGATTGACTTGGAACAAATTTTCCCCTCCATTGATTATTAAGTAAAATTAAGTCAATGATAGGATACAACAACATAATAATTATTATAAATATGCTTTTTTTATTAGTTAGTAGTCTATGAAAGTAAAATTTCACTTACTATTTCTCCTCTTAGGGTTTATTGAGAGAGATGGTGTACAAGATAGTTTCCTAATTAATTAGTGTGAATAAAATACTCCAGTTTCCTCATCCCAATAGCCAGTAACTCCATAGGTATCACTGGTGTAATTATTATTTTGTGCTGTTAAATACACATCAGTTTGAGAAGCATTATCATATGCTGGGAAATATTTAGTATTTTCAATTTCGGCAACAGGAAAAGCATCAGAAACATTTGTTCCACCAGCATTTTCTAGCCAGTACTGTGTTATAGCAGTATTCCCTTCCCCCGACTCTGTTACATTAACCATCCAAGCTTCATATCTATTGGTAGTTGATCTATATTCTGGAGCGCTTCTTGAATTGGCTTGATTTGCCTTGATAGTAAAAGAATAACCAATTTCATTATAAGATCCAGCATATGAAATTGAAGGAAACAGAAGCCCTAGGCCAATCGTTCCTATTAGTCCTAATTTAAGAAAACTCTTTTTTGATATTCTTATTTTAATTCCCCCTATTTATTACCATCTCTCTTTATTTAATATTACAATACATTTATTTTTCAATCTATTTATAACATTCGACAATAATAGACAACTAAGCTTACTTATAACGCACAAGTTAATCCATCCCTAACATATAAAAACATTAATTCATTTAATCATTTGCTACTCAAATTATCAGTCTTTAAAAAATCCAGAAGATTTAGAAAAAAATGAACTCTTTTAAGGGAAACCTCCACTTTTAGAGTCAATAGTACTAGGAAAGAATCTATTTAGATTTTTTCTGATAAGAGTTAGTACTTGTAATTGCTGATAATGTATGCCATTTTTGCCCAGAATCTGATTTGGTTTTAAAATAATAAAAAAATAAACCAAATATCCATTTTTGTTTGATAAACTAAAAATGATTTTCTCTGCTTTAGCCACTCTTATTCCTGTCTCTAGGCTAGATTGAATGAACATCAGTATACAGGCCAACAGTTGGACCAATCATCTAATTATCGCCTACTCATTCTTCCGCCATATCTAGGAGGATATTTAGAAATGAATCCAGTCATTGGTCTGACATTTCAAAAGAGGAAAGTCAGTTCAAGCATTTCTAGATAAAAGCAATTACCTGACATATAATATACATTATATGCATTTAAACTATCAAAATCCTATGTTATACTCGTCATATAATGTATCTTTTTAGTTCCAATTGGGTTGATTTTTAGAGAGTTAAACTCAGCATATAAGTTAAGAGGTGAGAGTCATGCTGGAAGAGTATATTGCCTATCTTCAGAAAAAGGACAAGTCCCCGAAAACCATTATTTCCTATCGGAATGATATCCATATGTTTTTAGAGGACCTACATATTCGGCCGGATCAATTTGTGACAGCAACGGATGTAAGAAAATGGATTACAAGAATGTTAAATCCACTAGAAGGAAGACCACTAGCAATTACTACCATTAATCGACGGTTAAATGCTTTACGCAGTTTTTATTCCTGGGCCGTTAAACATAAGAAGCTGCAGCATAACCCTATGGAAGAAATTCAGGATATCAAATCGGCTGACGAAGATTCTGAAAAAATTATGTGGCTGACAGAAGAGGAGTTTGAAGATTTATTGAATCGCGTGAGAAAGACACCGGTTAAAAGCAGAGGAGTAGATCCTGAAGAAAAGTACCGAAGGGACCGAGCAATTATTTATTTATTGACCTATGCTGGTTTGAGGGTGGATGAACTATCAAACCTAAAGTTAACCGATCTTGATTTGGAGTTACGACGTATTCGGATAGTTGGGAAGGGAAGGAAGCTGAGGACGGTTCCCATGTCCAATACCTTGTGGCAGGAACTGTACGACTGGTTAATGTTTAGGGCAGAAATGTCCAACAAAAAACCTCATGTAGGAGAGTCGACCTATGTATTTTATAGCCAGCGATCACCCAAGTTTACCGTCCGTGGGATCCAAACGATGATTGAAAATTACAGCTTGTCGAAGAAAAAATTAACACCCCATATGTTTAGGCATACATTTTGTAAATGGATGTTAAAAGCCACCAATAATGACATTGAAAAGGTGAGGAGACTCGCCGGTCATAGTAATATTTCGACCACAGCAAGATATTTACGAGATTCATATAGTGACTTAGCGGATGCTGTGGAGGCGATGCCGAAATTTTAATTTTATGAGAGAACCATTTGGTTATGAATTTGGAATTTTTATTTGTTGCACCACCGAATAATCGATTTTACTTTAGTTATTTTAGGTGTACGTAAGTAGTTTTATATATATCTATATATAATAGAAGAAAAACGTCAAAAGGACGAACGTTTACCGTTTATAATATAACCTGTTTCCGTGGTTTAGATATGTGGTGTGTATCTCGCAACTTGTTTTAAAGTAAGGCAACTACCCCAACAAACGAGTGTTGCATTTTTTATCTTCCAGCGGTTTAACATAGCTTTAGTGAAGATGGGGAAGTGCTTCGTGTGTTTCTCAATATAAAAAATCAAGTCTTGGGGCTAGATAGTTTACATGGGGAAGCTTGCACGCGAGTATATTTTTCTTTATTATTTTACGCTGACATCGAGCCTGTTTGACGTCGCCGATGCAACCTTTTGAAAGATGATTTAGGAAGGAAAGGAAACCATTTGACCTGGCAAATGGCTTTTTTTCGATTAATTCAGTTAATATAAAAAGAAGGGGCCTATTTAGATGCACCAACAGTCATCAATAATTTTAATAACTATACCTTTGCCTCAAATGCCTCAGATCTATTATTCTATTATTGTAAGCAAGACAGCCTTAAGGCTGATTTTTTTCTTAAGAAATAATTTTTAGAGAAATTCATTCCTAAATAAGTGAACCGTGTTGAAACAAAGTGAACCATAATGGTCGATTTTTTTTATTTATTTAATAAGATTCTTTCCTAGAGCAACAATGATAGTTGTTGTTTTTTTGATTTATGAAGGAGAAATGTTAAGAAGCGATAATGCCAATATTAAAAAATGATTGATTGGATTTATGGCATATTGCCGGTGAAAGAGCTATGGAGCCAAGTGCCATTCCCTTGGGTATTTTTAAGGGCTTTTTGAATATAGAATTGGGGAAATTTTTTATAAACGATAAGTAAAAATGAGTATAATAAGTTGATAAGCTTGAATTCATCTGATATCAAAATTACATTTCAATAATATAGAATATTTTTCTGCCAATCTGAATAATTATGGATAGTATTTGCATGTTTAGGGGGGATAGAATGTTACTTGGTGAAGTCCAGAGGAAAATTGAAACATACGATATCGTGCCTGACATTGGGGAACTTCCTGAAAAGAAACCAAAAACAAAAATGGAATTAACAAATAAGAGAACACGGAACTCCACCCGGTTTATCAATCCTGATGGTAGTTTTACAGAGGAAATTTACAATCAGCCAATTTTCTACCAAGATATTAGTGATAAAAAATGGAAAAGGATTGATAATACCCTAAAGAAGAGTCCTCTAGCTCCAGATAAATTTATCAACACTGCGAATGAATTTAAGTCGATATTCGCAGAAGAATCAGATATAAGCAAATTAGTTTCTGTACAAAAGCAAGGATACAATTTAGATATGCTACTAGTTGGGGCGAGAAAAGTTAAATCGGTCATTAATAATGATGAAATCATTTATCCTGATATCCTTCCACAAGTTGATTTATCTTATGTAGTGACAAATGATAAGATAAAAGAATCTCTTATTTTAAAAACACCAACGGGGCAAAGTCAATATTCCTTTGAGCTAAAAATACCAGCAAATTTAACAGAAAGTTTGTTGACGAATGGCAATATCACTATTTCCTCTCAATTTGGAGACCTACTGTGGATTCTCGAAAAGCCTAGAATGATTGATTCGAATGGTATCTATTCGGATAATGCCTATTTTAATATTCGTAAAGAGGGCAATCGAACGTTTATTGATATTATCCTTGATACCAGCTATTTAAATAATCCTAGTAGAAGCTACCCTGTCACGATTGACCCTTCCTTTCAATCTACTTTATTAATTCGAGACACGTTTATTTCCAATCGCTATCCCCAATCCTCTTATTCAAGTAGTACGTATATGCATACAGGCATGACTCCATCCTACGGGGTTACTCGTTCTTTAATTCGATTTGCTCTGCCCCCACTGCCTAGTAATAGCCGAATTACAACAGCTACCTTCCAAGCATATCAAACTAACACTGGCGTATCGAATACAACTGTGGATTTGTATCGACTTAATTCATCCTGGGGCGATGCTGTAACTTGGGACACCCAGCCTTTGGCTGCAGCTACAGCAGAATCAAGTTTAGCGCCCAATACTTACAATGCGTTCTGGGTATGGTACATCACAAAATTGACACAAGATTGGTACAATGGGGTCCAATCCAATTATGGGCTGATGTTAAGAAATAGGGATGAAAGCACGGCACCTTGGGCTTCCTTTACGACAAAGGAAAATACAGCAACTTATGTACCCAAAATATCGATTACGTATGAAGTTGATCCGATTGGTCTTGAAGATTATTGGCATCAAACAGAGGAGGGAATAAATCCAAGTAACGGGAATTTAACCCTTTCAGAAACCGATTTCGTCATTTCTGGCCGTGGAACTCCACTCACGATCGAAAGAACGTACAATAGTCGAAATACCATCGAAAAAGGGTTATTTGGGTATGGATGGTCCAGTAATTTGGATGTTCGGCTCAACTACGCTGCATCGGGTCCTGTCGTCTATACGGACGGTGATGGAACCAGGCACTTCTTTGGAGAAGCAGTCGAAGGTGGTTATATAGCTCAAAGTGGGAGCTATTTAAATTTAACGAGGCAATCAGATGGAATTTTTATTCTAACACTTGAAGATAAAACCACAAACATAACCTTTAATAATAATGGGCGTATACAATCCATTACAGATCTTAATGGCAATGTCACCACGTTTACTTATAGTCTTTCAGGTCAGTTACAAAGCATAAAGGACGCTTCAAATCGGACGATAAGTATTTCCTACGGGAGCAGTGGATATATTTCTACGATCACGGTTGAAACTCGTAGTTACCGATATTTACAGGATGCTAATGGCTATTTGACGTCTTATACAAATGCGAAAAATATCACTAAAAATTATGTATATGACGTGATAGGCAGATTAACTGGCAGGAAAGATGGTCGAAGTATTACAACATCTTTCACCTACGATGCTTCAAGCAGGGTCAGTAAAGTTAGCCGCCCGATTACGATTGAAGGCACAGCTAGTGAGAGTGTTATTACATTTAGTTATGATCCTGTAAATACCTGGAGCACACGATATTCTAACATTAATCAACGAACAGACTATAGCTATGATTCATTGGGCAGGGTCAAGCAAATCATTGAAAACATTACAGACCCTGTTAATAAAAAAACGTCAATATTTAGCTTTAGCGACAATAATGAGGTCGTCCAAGTACTAGACCCAAAAAATCAATCGTACGTATATGAGTACGATGATCAAGGGAATCTAACATCCGAAAAATTACCTGAAAATCAAATGGCGTATTATACATTTGATAATCAAAACAATCTCATAACAGAGCAAGACTTCAATCAGAATAAAGAGGTGCATGATTATGATGTGAAAAATAATGAAACGGAATCGATTGATCCCTATGTACAATCGGTTTCAAAAAGATACGATACGGTTGGCAATCTTTTATATCAAACAAATCCCATGTCGGTATCAGATAATCTCTTGCCAAACTCAGGGTTTGAATACGGAGCTACGTGGCCAGATTATTGGAAGCAAGGGGTTGAATATGGAAGAACCGCACAATTTGCCTGGGCAACGAATGCCAAATTTGGTACTCGTTCGATTAGCATTTCCAATCCAACCGGATGGGCGATTGTTTATCAGACGATCAATTTCAGTATTCAAGATACGTATATCTTCAGCGGCTATGTAAAAACAGCGGCTACGACTGGAAAAGCCTATCTCAAGGTGGAATACTTTGATGCTTCCAACACTTTGCTGGGTCAAAGAAACTCCTATGGGCTGACGGGAACACATGAATGGACCCGCTTGCAGACAGTTATTTCTGATATTCCTGCAGGGACGGTAACCTTACGTGTATCTGCCGCTTTAGATGCGGGGCAGGGGACGGCTTACTTTGATGCGATTCAATTTGAAAAAGGAAATGTGGTAAGTGCTTATAACCTCATTGATAATTCCAGCTTTGAAAAATTTAGCAGTCCGACCGATCTGATACCCCAATACTGGTCTACAAGTGGAAATGTAACATCAGCTGATGGCCGTTATCAAAAGACAGATAGTATGGATCCAAGAGTGTATGTTGGCAATGATTCCTTCAAACTCACGGGTGAAAAAGGGAAGAATAAGTATTTGGTTCAGAGGATTCCACTTTCGGGAGATGCCAATACAAAAATGACTTTATCAGGGTGGTCCTATCAGGAAGGGGCCGATCCTGCTGGTGGGGACTATGCTTTACAAGTTGGAATTAATTATACTGACGGCACAACAGATTGGAGATTTGCTAATGATTTTAGTAAAACCATGCAGGGGTGGCAGCATCTTTCCGTAGAGGTAGAACCAGCCAAAGATAAAACTTTCCAATCCATTGATGTCTACTTGTTATTTTATAACCAAACCGGAGCCGCATGGTTTGATGCGATAAGACTCGAAATAGGCCCTTCTCATACTTCCTTTTTATATGATGCCGGTAAAAACTACCTTACATCTAGTGAGGATCCATTAGGAAACACGGTTATTTATTCCTACGATTTTTTTGGAAATAGGACTGTGGTTATTGATGGAAATGGGAATAAAACAACGAATACGTATAATGCAGAGAATGAGCTCACCTCCGTCACAGATGCGAAAGGGTTTATTACTTCCTATCTATATGATGGGGAGGGAAATCTAACCGAGGTAACCAATGCAAAAGGGTTTAAGCAAACGTATCTATTTAATGAGCTTAATCAATTATCGAAGTGGACAGATGCGCTTAATCGTTCGACCACTTTTGAAATAGATAAATTTGGAAATCGAACAAAAGTGCGAAATTCTGATACTACCACTGTTTCAAACGCATATGATATTTTCAATCGTTTAATTTCGATCTCCTATAATGATGTCAAACAGTTTGATTTAGAATATGATCTGAATGATAATATCACAAAAGTTACGAAAACAAACGGTCCCATCACCACCTTTACTTATGATTTGAATAACCGTTTAAAATCAGAAACAGAAGGAGTTAACTCGACTAGTTATAGCTATGATGGTAATTCCAATATCAAGGAATTATCGATTCCAGGAGGAAGTCAAACCAGCTTTATTTATAATAAATTAAATTTACTAAGGTCGCTTCTAAAAAACAACTCAACCATAGCTAACTATATTTATAACGAGAGTGGGCAAGTGCAATCGATTTATTTCACCAACGGTACGTATGCATCCTTTGAATACAATGGTGCAAACCAATTAGTAAGTCTCACTAATTACAACGTCAATGGCATCGTCATGGAACGCTTTTTATATACATTTGCAACAAATGGAAATATCATGAGTGTCCAAACCACGAAAGGAACGGTGAATTATCAATATGATCAGCTAAATCAATTGACACAAGAGACTTTATTAGATGGCACGATGATTTCCTATGAATATGATTCTGTAGGGAATCGGACGAAAAAAACCGTTACGAAAGGAACTAGTTCCACCATCACCACCTACAGCTTTAATCAAGCAAATCAACTAATATCGGAAAATAATCAGCCGTATCTGTACGATCTTAACGGTAACTTGGTGGATAATGGGAAAAGTATATACACTTTTAATGCGGATAATCGTTTGATTGAAGTGAAAGAAAAAGCTACAGGGAACACCGTTACTTTCAGTTACGATTATCAGGGTAGACGCAAAACAATGACCACAACTAGCGGAACAGTCACTTTTCATTATGATCAAGGAAATAATGTTATTTTTGAAACCGATCAATCAGGTGTTGTTCTTGTGGAATACACATGGGATCATGAAAATCGACCTGTAACGATGATCAAAAATAGTCTGACCTATTACTATCATCTTAATGGTCATGGTGATGTTGTTGCACTAACGGATAAGGATGGAAATAATGTGGCATCATATACTTATGATGCATGGGGGAATATTACTTCTTCAGCAGGGACAATAAAGGAAACTAACCCTTACCGTTATGCTGGATATCGTTACGACGAAATTACCGGACTTTATTATTTAATGGCTAGATACTATGAGCCAAGTGTGAGTCGATTTTTGACAAAGGATACTTTTGAAGGGTTTAATTCTAATCCGTTAACTTTAAACCAGTATGCATTTGCAAATAATAATCCTGTAATGTATGTCGACCCCAACGGTCAATTTTCATGGTCACTTGCTGCTGCTTGGTTATCCCTAACTTTAGCAGTTATCGGTGTTATTACTGCATTACCCGGTTATGCTACTGCAGCATTAGCAATTAATATAGGTATCCTTGTATATGATATATATCAAGCAAGAGTTGTAAAGCATTATAGTTTTACTAGTGGTACATTTTGGAAATTTATTGCTCTAGATTTACTTGGTGTCTCTACAGGGGCAGCCGCAAAAATTGGAAGTAAATTTGCAGTTTTAGCTAAAAGTGAGCATGTAGATAGTTTTGCTACATTTGCAATTGGGAAAGCAAGTTTAACTTGGAATACACTTCGCCCTATTGCTGATTATCTTAATAAGAAAATTAAAAATAAAAAGAAAAGGAAATAAAAAGTTGAGTTTTGGAGAAAATAATTATAATAAATAAAACTTTTTTAAAAGGATTTAATAATATGAGTCGATTTCAGCTACATTTATTATTAGGTTACATTTTTTTTGTTGGTGCAATAGGTACGATTATAACTTTTAAATTAGAAAAAAATAAGAAATTACAATTAAAATTTATTCTTATGTTAATTCTTTTAATAACAATTCCATCAGCATTATGGTTTATTTTTTTGGTTCATTTAAATGTTACCGAATCATTAATTATTATGGGTTTATTACTAGGGGTCGGTTTGCTTACTATGGCCCCACATATTATAGATTTATTTTCAATAAATAAAAAAAATAAATAAATATCTTTTAGATTGTTGAGAAATGGTATTTTTTTCTCAGCAATCTTTTGTCTAGTCTTTTTCAAAATTTTTATGTATAAGGGTCTTTCTTAACGGAAATAAGGAAACTTTCACCACTCGGGTTATGCAGAATTATGTCGAAAGTTGATAGAGTCAAATCCGGTCGAAAACAGGACGGCTTTGACTTTATTTTTTTATAAACTATACTTTGATGCTTCCAGTACTAGGAGGGGTCAAAGAAACTCCTATGGGTTGACGGGAACTCATGATTGTATCTCCATAATTAATAGTGTTCATTTAATCTCTTCTGAGTTAAAAGTACTTATTTGTTTTTATCTTCCTTTTCTTCGATTTCCTCAATACAAATTTCAATTATATCCGTGATAATTCCATAACGTTTCTTATTTCTTTGAATTTGCGCTACCATATAAGCAACCGTGGTAACGATAAACATTATTAGTAAGAAATAATCAGAACTCCTAACAAGGGATATTTCAAAACTTTTTTTCAGAACATATTCTCTTAAGACCAATATTACCAATGATGAAAACATTGTCATTAATGCTGTCCAGTAAATTTGATCGGAATTTTCATTAGAAAGTTGTTTATAGTATGCTTTATATAATTTTAAAGTTTCTTTATTTCCACGGGTTAAATTGATAAATGTATTTTTTACTATTTGTAAATTCTCTAAAGTTTTATATTTAACTTTTTGAGAACTAAGAAGATAAATAAGTGACTCATCATGATTTGTTAAATTGTCAAGCCATTGATAAATGCTTATCTTTCTATGTATCCAATTTAAAGGAATTTCAATTTTTGTAATCCAAATTAATATTACCCAATACATATAAATAGCTAACAATGTGATAACCCATGTCATAATAATTTTTGGACTGTGAAAAAGTTCAAAAAAGAATAAAATCAAACCTGGAATGCCAATTAAGTAAAATATGAATTTAACAATATTTAATATAATGCTTTTCAAAACTCTTCCCCCTCAACAAGGAATGTCGTACAGAGGTGAGAGAAGGCGAGGAGTAGCCCCACCTTCTCGATTAGTATCGATACTTAATGGTGAATATTGGATCATACTGCATCCAATATTGTAAGATCTGCCGATTTACATGATTGTCGTTACTGCGTAGTTCCGGTAATGGGCCACCTTGAGGATTTATTACACTTTGCTCAACAAGTTGTGCATCCCTTGGCAAAATAATGATTAATGACATGGTGAATTGACCTTGATTGACTTGGAAGTTACTGAATGGGGCAACAAATGTCAATTCATAAAGACCGCTTTCAGAATTTGGTGAAATTTCCTTTTGTAAGAAAAATTTTAATTCCTGGCTTCCTGCTTCTAATTGCATTTTAGTTAATGCAACCCCATTAGCCTTTTCTTTAATTGCCTCCCACTGTGCTTTGTTAGCAGCAATGGACTCCTCAAAAGCCTTTCGTTCATCTTCGCTCATACTAGAAAGTAGTTCAGGATCAACAGGCGAACTAAAATCCTGTCTATTTTCAACTTCGTCCATCGTTCTTATATACGCTTTCTGTGGATCACCTGAGATGCTAGGAAGGACAAGAGTGATTTCTTGAGGTTCAGGATTGGTTAAATGAACAACAGTATCGATATTTACAAGATCTCCAGTTTTTCCTCCAGCTATTTGTGATGTCCCACTGATTGATACTACCGTATCTTGTTTTAGAATTGCACGTTCAAAAGTACTCATGATTATTCCACCTTTCTTTAAATAATTTTTCTTTGATTTCGAATTACTTTTCTTTTGTTACCCCTTTAAATGGAGTTTTACTACTCGTTTTAACATTCAAGATTCTGCCAGTGTCGGAATCTCTTTTTGCATAGTGACCAGAGGGTGTCTCAAATTGGGTCCTGTTTTTAACTGCCCCTACTCGTCCATTTCCAGCTTGTCCATTTTTAGCCATGATATCACCTTCTTTCGTTATCGGAATCTTTTTCTATCGTTAGGTTAACACGTTCTTAATTTTGAAGTCAATCAAAAATTGCTAAAAAACTAAAAAACGTACACGTATTATTAATAATCGTACATAAAAACGATAAAAACGTGCATAAAATATTATATAGTGGTAATATTTATATAAAGAGATTTATTGGGTAATGAGGAGTGAGTGTGTTTGTGAAAATGCGGACAGAATTAATCAAGATAATTGAAGGCGGCCTTGAAAGGAATCCAGAAAAGGTGAAAAGTTATGCCAAGTTGATTTCTGAAAAACTTCGTGAAACTGGAGAAGAAAAATTCGCTGATAGAATTAACAACCTATTAAATAAAAAAACCATACATCCTGTTTATTTAGATGAGTTTCTATCAAAACCAATGGACAACGATAGTAGACTTCCAATGGTTGATATTGATATTGACACTAAAACCGAGGATGTAGTATTACCACCCATAGTTAAAAATAAAATTGAGGATTATATTCAATCACTAAGTCAAAGGGATAAGTTTTCACAATTAGGTTTAAATCTTCCTGAATCATTATTGCTATTTGGTCCACCAGGATGTGGTAAGACGACTATTGCGCATTATATCTCTGAAAGAACGGGATTACCCCTTGTAACAGCGAAACTTGATGGACTGATTTCATCATTACTTGGTAGCACTGCAAAAAATATAAGAAAAATATTTGAATATGCACAGGAACGGCCATGTATTTTGTTTTTGGATGAATTCGATGCCATTGCAAAAGCACGAAACGATTCACAAGAGGTTGGAGAATTAAAAAGAGTGGTAAATAGTTTACTTCAAAATATTGATACGTTTAATGAAAACAATATTCTAATTGCTGCAACAAATCACGAAAAATTGCTTGATCCAGCTGTATGGAGAAGATTTACGAATCAAATTGAGGTTCCAAAGCCAACTGAGGATGAGATTCCAGAGTTATTAAAGCTTTATCTAAAATCCGTAAACGTTGATTTTATTGAAGACATAAAAAAAATAAAGACGATATCAGAAATACTAAATGGATTGTCCCCATCTGATATTAAAGCTATATGTTTCAATGGCATTAAACGAAGTATTTTAAAAAATGAAGATTCATTATCATATCCTACTTTCTTATATCAATGTTATATAAGTAATGGATATCACAATGATTTAGATGAATTGATTCTGTTTTTAAATGCAAAAGGTGTTTCACAAATTAATATTTCAAAAACACTTGATATTTCTCAAAGACAAGTGAGAAATATTTTGCAAAGAAAGGAGCTATAGAAAAATGGATGAAAGTAAAAAATTGCCAATAAAAATATTTGAGAAGCGTCAGGAGATGGATGAAAGACTGACAGAAGGTGGTGGAAATGATAATAAACCTAAATGGGTGTTACAAGGTGAAGATCTTAAAAATAAAGCAACCATCCTTTCTGATGATTTGGATTTGACACAATCTAAAATTGAAAAGAAATTAAGTAAATATAAAGGAACCCCAGCCATTCTAAAAGCCAAAATTAGTGATAACATCATTGCAAAAAGTCACAGGAAAGATCTATCTAAATTTTTTTCACCAAATTCACAGGAAGAGAAACTCATTGGCATTTCAGGAAATCAAGAGTTTTTAATAAAAATAGATAATCCCAAACAGTTAGCCGGAATAAAACAAAATTTGAGTCAATTTGAACGAAATGATAAGGCTATCTCTGGAATTGATTCAATAGAATCTTTTGAACCGATAATAAACCTTAACGATATAAAGCCACAGAAAAATGGAGAATATACACTCAAAATTAGATTGTTTGATTTTAATAATTTTCAAATAAATAATCATGTAATTAATTTGTTCACTGACATTATGAATAACGAGAAAAATATTCAGTTACAGAAATCAATCAAATACAGTGAAAACTTAATTATCCACCAAGTAGTCACTGACTCTTTAGAGAAAATAGACATATTTAATGATTTTAGTCCTGTTATGTCTATAGAACCGATGCCAATGATAGAAATAGTTGAAGATGATTTTTTTAGTGATAATACCCTTCGTTTTTCGCAGCCAAAAGATGATAAAGAATATCCCATAATTGGTGTTTTAGATTCTGGTATTGCATCAGAATACCCACTAGATGCATGGACGCTAGAAAGGCGGCATTCTAATTATCCTTCCCATATAATTCATCCAGGGCACGGGTCTTTTGTTGCTGGAATTATCAATTTTGGTGATATGTTGGAAGAAAAGGATTATACCGGTGTAAAAGGGTTTAAGTTTTTTGATGCAGCCGTTTTTCCGGATAAAAGATACGAATCCATATCAGAGGCAGAATTAGTTGATAATATTAGGGATGCTGTTGAATCGAACGCAAATGAAATCAAGATTTGGAATCTTTCATTAGGTACAAATGTTGAAATTAAAAATGCTGATTTCTCTGAATTTGGTATAGCGTTAGATAATATTCAAGATGAGTATGATGTATTAATTATAAAGTCAGCTAGTAATTGCTCAAACTTTATAGATGGAAAACCAGTTGGAAGGATAGCAAATGGAGCTGATTCAGTAAGGTCATTAACGATCGGCTCCATTGCACATTCCAAAGAGACGTTAGATATTGCAGATATTAATCATCGGTCACCTTTCAGTAGGATTGGTCCAGGACCAGCCAATATTATAAAACCGGACCTTGTTCATTATGGTGGAAATGCAGGAGTGGAACATGGACGAGCTATTCCAAATGGTGTTACCTCCTTAAATATCAATGGAGGTTTAAAAAAGGCCATAGGGACAAGTTTCTCCACACCCAGGGTGACAGCAATCGCAGCTGATTTAAATCATAAGTTGAAGGAAGATTTTGACCCTGTACTATTAAAAGCCCTTCTTATACATTCTGCAAAATATCCCGTTGAAGTAGATTTACCAATTAACGAAAAAATTAATCAGCTAGGATTTGGAATTCCTAGCAAAGCAGATGAAATTCTTTTTAACAATCAACATGAAATTACACTTGTACTAAGAGATACACTAAATAAAGGGGAATTTATTGAGATTTTGGATTTTCCATTCCCAACATCTCTTGTAAATGAAGAGGGTTATTTTTATGGCCAGATCTTTCTTACACTTGTAAATACTCCGATACTTGCTGAAGGTCAAGGTCCAGAATACTGCCAATCAAACCTTGAAGTATATTTTGGAACATATGACGAAAAGAAGGAAAGAGATACCAGAATAAGAACAGTAAGAAATCCTGTAGGTCGGACTGGTAGTCAAAACCTCTTAACTTCAAACAACTATAGTAAGAAAAAAGATTTAGATAAAAAGGAATTCTCTCGTTCAGAAAAAATATTAATTCAGTATGGTGATAAGTTTTACCCTCACAAGAAATATGCGGTGGACATTTCAGATTTAACACAAGGGAATAAAGAAAAGTTTGTAAAATATCCCAAAAAATGGTATTTGAAAATAGAAGGACTTTATCGTGAATTTATTGAATCACAATCCGAATTCCAAAGATTTGGACTATCACAGGATTTTTGTATGATTCTTACGATTCGGGATCCTTATAGGAATCATAATGTTTATGATGAAGTTACTAATCTATTAGAATCAAATAATTTTATTAATAGGAACATAAGATTAAATACCGAAATTGATATTCGCATTGATGGAAATGAATGAAAATTTTAATTCTTCTCAGTAAGAAGGGCTTTACTTTCCTAGAAAGTGTATTTGCAATTAAAAAACCTACATGTCTGCCAAGAAAGCGTATGTATTATAAAAAAGATCCCATTAATAATTCGCTTAAAACAACACTGTTTCTCATTGTAGAACAGTGTTTTCTTTTCTTTATTGTGAGGAATTGCGGCGAGATATCAATTGAACATCCCTCTTCAGTTTTTTGCCAGTCATGCAGACTTAAGGCTGTGACTTTTCTTCAGAAATAGGACTTAAAATCTAAGTTAATAGCATACAAAACTACTTTGAGCGGCAGCACTACGGACTGATCAGAAAGGAAAAAGCACCCTTTCTGTCATTCCGTACGTGTCGCTTCAGCATTAAATGGACCGATAACCACGGACTGTACGGCTCACGCCTACATTCCGTAGGTTCCTGTTCCATTTACGGCTAACGCCGCCATACCGAACGAGCCGAAAACCGTAAAATCAAAAGTTTGAAAGACAAAAGGAGAGCAGCCGAAACGGCTGCTTTTTATTGTTTATTTTTCCCTTTTGCCTTCCGAATCGTAAAACAGCGCAGGCCTTCTAACCTTCCAGCCGGTAGGACACCCGAACCTTCCCGGCTAGAAGCTAAGAAGGCAAGTCAATCGGTCAAGGGGCAAAAAACTTTTTTACTTAAGGGCGCTTCGCAACAGTAAAAAACTTTTTGTGCTAAGAACGCCCTTGACCCATTGCCTATGCGTGTTTTTCGTTCTACTTGCAAAAGGGGAAAAATAATCCCCCTTTGGGGAACACACTCGCTTCGCAAGGCAAAAGAAAAAATGGAAAATGAAAAACAAAAAACAAATAACAAAGGAGTTTTGAAAAATGGAATTAACGTCAATCTTTGAAGTGGTCCGAATCAAACAAGAAATTAAGGAATCCTCCGTCCCGTTCGCCCTATATCAAATTCGTTCACCGGAAGATGCTCAAAAATTAGCGGCCGCGCACATTGCAGATGAAGACAGAGAAGTATTTCTTGTCATGATGCTCAATACTAAAAATCAGGTGGTAGGGCTACATAGAGCGCATGTAGGAAGCCTGAACGCTAGCATAGTCCATCCTAGAGAGGTCATGAAATGCGCTATCCTCAATAATGCGGCATCCATTATTGTCAGCCATCAGCACCCAAGCGGAGACCCCACACCGAGCAAAGAAGATATTGAGGTAACTAGGAGACTTGCAGAAGCCGGGAAAATTATAGGAGTTGATGTCCTTGACCATGTGATTGTCACCCATACAGGAAAACACGTTAGCCTAAAAGAAAAAGGTTATCTATAAAAATAGAAAAATAACAAAGGGGCTCTGCCCCTTTGTTTGAAAGGAAAAAATTATAGAGAATGAGAATTTTATAATAAGTGAATTTAAGGGTATGAAATCAGGTCCGGGTTATTATTGACATACACCAATAAAAGGACCTGCACCAGCTGGTCCCCAGCAGGTGCAGGTTTACGAAAGGAGGAAAAAACGTCCGTTTTTCCTTGATTATAGCAGGCATCGAGCCTGCTTGACGGTTGCTGAAGCAACCTAAACCCCTTTAAGGATTATTCGGGGAAGAAAGGAGACCATTTACTAAAGTAAATGCTTTCTATATTTGAAAGTTCCTTTAATGCCTTCATCAAGATTAAAATTCCGTTTTCATACAAGCAGGGAAAAACAAAAAAGACAACTATCAATATTGCTAACAAAATACTGCATATCTTGAAGAAGATGAGGACTAAGATTGGATATAACGGGAGACTTAAAGCATATTTATTAGACACGAATGCCTTTGTATACCTACTAGTTTTGGCTAAGATAATAAGGAAAACGTGGAAAGGGATTTTTGTTTGTATGATAACGATGATCTGCTCCTTACTTTGTCTTGGTCTATATTGCTACCGTTCCTGCGGTTCACCTTTATGTTCACGATTGTTCTGTCGCTCAATCCTGTCCCGAAATAAGCAGAATCTTCCGGAGTTGCAGCTTCTTTTTTATGAAGATATTTGTACTTGAATTAAATCGTCAAAAGGAATTTGGAAATGAAGCCAAATGCCACTTTTAGTAAAAATTTTAAAAAATGTGTATAAAAAAAACAAAACAAAGAAAAAATGATATCAATTGGTGGCAAAAAACAAGGGGGTGATATATAATAATTGTATCAACAGATACGAGGGGGTGAAAGTAATGCCTATTGCAGCACCACATGAAATAAATACTTTTTTAAAGCAATATCGGAAATTAATGTTCCAACCCAATAAGTTCCACTTTCAACCTAGAACTTTTGATGGAATAACCAACTTAGGTTTAAACATCCCTGATGCAAAGCAAATGATAAAGAATTTAAGGTACTTTCAATATGATAGAGGGCCGGTTCCCGATTACAATGGAGATGGAATAGATGTATGGGAATTTGGTCAACCCTTTGAAGGTCGATTAATCTACATTAAATTAAAGATAGATCCTATTGAAGGATGCAAATGTTTGTCTTTTAAGGAATCCACTGGACCTTTTACATTGCCTTATAGAAACTGGTAATACATAAATATCTCGGAATGAAGTGCTATTGAATTTATTCCGAGGTATTTATCAAAACAAATAACATAGGGAAAACCAAAAAATTAAACCAATAAATAATTCAATCCAAAATCCAATAATATTTAATCCAATAATTAAATCTAAATTAATTTAATCAATAGTAAATTAAATCAATAATAATTCAATTAAGAGGTGAGGCAAACAATGAGTAAATTAAAAAAGGTGAATTTAAAGCCCGCCACCGAAGTAGAAAAATTTTGTCCAAATTGTAGAGATACAAAAATATTAAAGATAAAAGAAATTAAAGAAACTTATCCAGTGCGAGGAGAAGAGATAGAGGTAGATGCGGTAGTTAGATATTGTGAACAATGTAATGAAATAATTTTTGATGAAGATCTAGATACCGAAAATATAAATAGGGCTTTTGAAAAATACAGATCGTTAAATGACTATTTATCCCCATTAGAAATAGAAACAATTAGAAATAAATATGGTTTATCTCAAAGAGGATTGGCAACTATATTTGATTGGAGTCCTGCAACTGTAGCCAGGTATGAAACTGGTGCAATCCCATCTCCATCACATCATTCTATTCTAACGATGATGAGAGATAATATTGAATATGCAAAAGAATTATTTGAAAGAAAACATAATCACTTAGGACGGTTAGATAAAAAAAGAATGGAAGTAAAACTACAGCAAATAGAAGAGGAAATTTTTGAACGAGACATTGTAAACATCCTTACTAACAAATATCATAAATTTAACGATCATATAAATAGTGGATTCAGCAATTTTGATTTCAATAAACTTTCAAACATAATTCTGTACTTTACTAAGAATATTCCCAAAGTATCAAAAACAAAATTGATGAAGTTACTTTTTTACTTGGATTTTAAGAACTACAAAGAATACGGATTATCTGTTAGTGGTATTGTTTACCAGCATTTACCTTACGGTCCCGTACCATTCCATCATTGGCTAATGCTTGATACTCTGACAGAAAATAAAATAATCGAATTAAAACCTTTTGATAATTATGAAGGGGAATATCTAGAACCCATTTCCGATCTTGATTTGTCATTGTTTTCCCCAGAAGAGCTTGAAACATTAGAAAGTGTTACTGGATTTTTTAGAGATTTTAGTGCTGTAGAGATATCTAATTACT
Source organism: Neobacillus drentensis (assembly GCF_036962125.1). Lineage (GTDB taxonomy): Bacteria > Bacillota > Bacilli > Bacillales > Cytobacillaceae > Neobacillus > Neobacillus drentensis_B. The sequence continues at coordinate 10,153 of NZ_JBALOA010000020.1, read as the reverse complement.
CACACGAAGAAGAAGCATATCTAAAAACAGGAGATCGAGACTTTATTTCTTATGATTTTGCTGATTATTTAAAGGATTTTTGAAAAGGAGATTTATTCTTTGTCTCCTTTTCTTCTTAAATGCCCAAAGATTTTATGGGGTCTGTAATATAGAAGGAAATCGTAAAAAAAGCCTTTGCTCAAAGGAGAGCAAAGGCTTTTATCAATTGGGAATACTTTAATTATATAACCATTCTGGCAATTTGAGAACTGAAAGATATAGAACGGGTTTTGGAGATAATGAACTGGATTTCATTGTTAAAGATAATCTAAATGGGTTAGTACATAGAAAAGATATGAATAAAGAATCTCTTTTGGGATTTATTAGTTATTCGAGCATGGACAAAATGAAAAGAATAATTACTGAAAAAGTTGGTCAAACTCCTGAATTAGATAAAACGCTTTTAAATCATAGAATCTATAAAGCGAAAGAGCGAGATAGAGGTCCTGCTCAATATAGGGATGATATAAATGATTCTATGCACTATATGAATAAACCAATTCTAATCCTTCGGACAATAAGGACCTATTTTACATCTATTGAAAAGCTGGAGGAAAAAGACTATAAAAAGTATAATTTTTTTTAGAAATGCATGCAGGTTATACAACCTTAGTCATTCTCTTGGTCATATTTCATCAACTTCTCAGCTTTCATATCTTGTATCCTCTATAGAGGTCTTATCTAAAACCGAAGGCAGTAAATTCACTCAATTTATAAAAAAATATAACAAGGAAGCTGATATAAAATTATTAGATTTTATGTATGGAAAAGTTAGTGCTTGTTCAAATTGATATTTAAGAAAAGCTTAGGGGGTTTATAACGTTTTATCGTTATAACGATCTTCACACGATATACTCGATATAAAAAACCATAAGAATGATAGTTGGCCTTGCAAACGTAAAATTATCGGCACTCCAAGGACCGAAACGATAAGTATCTTACATCATTGAAACTTTCAGTAAGTGTTTTGCTCGGTAAAGTCTTGTTTTTACGGTTGAGATATTAATATTAAGATACTGTTGTATTTCTTTTAGCTTTAGCTCTTTTACATAAAAAAGGTAAAGAATTTCTTGATACAATTCTGGGAGGTCATCAATGTGATCAATAATCTCTTCTTTTGTCTGTTGAAACATACATTCTAATTCGGGTGTTATTTGATAGGCGACAAAGAAATCATTGGTTGGAATAACATTTTGATGATACTTTGTTCTTAGATAGTCTGTGCATTGATTTTTTGTTACGGTATATAACCATGCTCGTATCGAACAGATATCTTGAAGCTGGAACAGGTTAATGGCGCATTTAAGGAAGACTTCTTGGACGATATCTTCAACCAGATGTGGATCCTTTACATATCTCCAAGCTAATTTTTTTAGATCAGTACTATATGTATTCATTAGATTGGTAAGTTGATCGTTTTCAATACTTTCTCTCATCGTGTCCCACCATCATATTATAATTTTGCTATAGTAGTAGTTTATCATTAAATGGTAAATATTGTATTGGAACTATTGTAATAAATTTGATTGGTGTTCTGTTTGCTCGAGAGGGGCTACTTTAGCTGTAAAACACAAGTGTTTTACGGTATCCGTTTTAACAGCATGAGTTAAGAAACTTAGGTATGGAAAAAGCCTTTAGGCTTACTTTTATTCTTCAGATTGATTTGAGTTTAAAGCCTTGGATTTTTACCCAACACCAAGGTAACTCGTTATGATGGCACTAGTGACCAGAATACCTTTCTTATGAGCAAACACGTTTTTAATCTGCTGACACTTAGCCACATAAAAATTAATGCAACAAAACCGAAGCAATCCTGTATAGCATCGGCTACCTGTTTACAGCGTCTAGTAGTCAAAAGTATCAGGTGCAATTTATAAGAATCAGGTTGGCGAGAAAAAATAATGAGGTTTGTACGTAGGTGGGCCTTGCTTCTGGTATCAAGCCTGCGCAATCCGATTGAAACAGACTAAGCCCTTATGCAATACGCCATTTTTTAGTTTCTACACTATAGGCAGCAACTATAATCTTTAGTCACCAGCATCCCCAAGCCAGGACGTTTAAAAAGGAAATGTAAGAGGAAGGGAGATTGATTCCTCCCTTTTTTTGGGCAAAATAGTATACAATGTATACACGGTGGTTATGATTAATATACAATGTATACAGGAGGAGATTAGAATGAAAAGAACGACAAAGCGTATTATTGAGATTTTCCCAAATTTAGAAGAAAAGATTAGTAAGCAAGAAAATGTAAAGTTGGCCGATGAAGTTCTTCCATCTTTAGACCCCGTTAAGCGTACGTTTTTAAAATTAGCATGTTTTTTTGAAGATCCGGAAGAGGTAAATTTCGATCTCGCTTCTTTGTATAAGGAGTTAGATAATGATTGGTTAGAACTTGCTGTGGAACTCATCACACAGTTTTTTCGAGAAGACACCTATTTAATTCAAAAACCTTCTTATTCCATTATCAAGGATGGTTCCGACTATTTAAATCTAAGCCAGTTTGCAGGGTATTTGACCGAAAGAGGATTAAAATATGACCGACAAAAAGTCAATTTATACTATGTGCGGGGGAGTATTCCTCAGCCTGATTTGATCGTGGGAGGCACAAAGTATTGGCATGAATCTACCGCGGAGACCTATTATAAACAAGAAAAAAGCCGTTTAAATTAATTGGGTTTTATGACCGATGATGTGTAGAAATGAAATGTTTGATTTAATTTAATTGATTATTTAAAGATTGATCAAAACCATTTAAATTTTAGTCTTGATCAATCTTTTTTTTAAATTAACGACAAAAGGCTTTTAGTTAACTTCATTGAGTTTTTCTCCAAACAATGTTTGGAAATTGGCAAACTTACGTACATATTCTTTATCCAGCCTGCTTAATTCCTTTTCGTGTTTTAATTCCATTTTAATAATTTTGTTTTCGAGTTCCCTAACTCTTTCATTCAAACAACTATTATTTTCATCAACTTTTATCAAACGCATATTTTCTCGTTCTGTCTTTTCTAATAATGAATTTAATGTTTCAATCTTTCTATCTTTTTGTGAAAGAGCTTCTTTATATTCCGTATCCGTAATTTTAATAATGTTTTCATGAGATTCAATCATACCCAAGAATTGTTTGATAATAAGAGTAGTTGCCCTTTCAATTTCATTCAAGGTATACCCTAAGTCTGTATCAGTTAACTGTTTTCTTCTTAGATATTCTTCAAAATAAGGATAAGTAATCTCGAAATACTCATTTTTTTCTTTAATATTTCCCAATTCTTTCGCTACATCTAGCAATCCATGAATATTATTATGCAATTCCTGAGTAGTTTTAATTCCGATATTAATTTTTGACATAAAAAGATCCCCGTCCTTCAAAGGTTATTATTAAACCATTATGGACAAATTTTAGGTCCTGTATACCCAATATATTTATTGGTTAACTGGGTAACTGGGTAACCGTCAAATTATTATAAAAAAGTTTCTCCGTTAATATGGAGAATGACAAACGGAGGGAGAACCATGACCGAGATTCAAAAGATTAAGGGCGGGTGGAAAAAAGTGCCCATCCATTTAAAATGTCGAACCGACTTAAAAAAAGGAAAATTTAGTGCCGACAGCTGGACCGGTTGCGGTTGTCTGGAACTCCTATGATTGGATTCGCCTGTACGATGTTAAAGACACCCGGCCAAAAAGGAAACCGACCGAGAAGCAGCTTGGAGCCCTTGCTGAAGGCAGGGAGCGGCTTGAAAAGATGTTGACATGTACAGAATGCGGCTTCCGTTTCTTTAAAAAGGAAGATGTCGTGGAAGGTGTTTGTGCTTATTGTAATGAAAGAACGGCTGAACTGGAACGGATCAAAGTCATTCGGGAAGAAGCCAAAGAGGTTTTTCTTTCCTGGTTGGATGAAGATTTTTTGATTTTGGACACGAAAACAACGGGACTTCAAGGGGAAATTGTAGAAATAGCGATTATTGACCGGCAAAGGAATGTCCTATTTGATTCACTGATTAAACCCACTGTTCCCATTCCGGAAGAAGTCATTGCGATTCATGGGATTACTAATGAAGCGGTAAAAAATGCCCCCAATTGGTTCGATGTGTGGGATACCGTTCGCATGGTCCTCCAGGGGAAGAAAATTTTGATTTACAATGCGGACTTTGACGAACAGATGATTTTTCATTCGTGCGCTGCTCATGGCATTCCATTTACTCCGTTAGGTTCCGAATGCGTTATGAAAACTTATGCTGACTATGTAGGATCGGATCGGTGGCTGAAGCTTTCAGACGCCTCCGGTGAATGCACGCAGCATCGGGCTTTAGATGATTGTTTTTCTGTTTTATCTCTGCTTCAGCGTGTCTTCCAAGAAATTTCAGAAGGACACAGAATCTTAAGTGGGGAGGAAGCGAGTATATGAAAATCCGGTTGCATGGAACGCTTCAGGAGGTTCGGCAAGCATCTGAAAAACTGCATGAGGTATTTCAAGTTGTTTCTGTATCAGAACCATATAAAGACCGTGGACAAAGCGAATTATACCGTGTGTATGTAGAAGTGCGATTTTGAGAAGGTCAGCTGCAGGAGAGGTGAACCTAAAAAGACGATTTGAAATTACCCTTCTTCAGTTAACAACCAGGGCAGGATTCATCCTGTCCTTTTTGGCTTCAGCATGATTTCCCGAACACTGATTATCGTGAGCTGTTTCCGGAATACCCCTAAACAAACTAAAAACCCCCTAAGCTGGATTTTTTAGTCCAACTCAAGAGGTTCACTTCAATGGGTGCTCTTTTGTTTGTGATTATGGAATTTTGGTATTATAACCCTGTGAAACTCCTGCAATTTACTTGTGAGGTTTCTTGTCTTTTACATATCCTAACTCTTTAGATGCTTTTTTACTTGCCTTCACAATCTTTAATGCTAATTCTTTATCTAATTTTTGTTTGGCCATTCTTTAATCTCTCCCATACCATACATGGTTTTATAGTACCATTATGGCCATGATGATTTTCATTTATACTTGGTCTACTCCTCCTTCCTGCCTCATACATTAAATTAAGTAGAATTATGGGATTATGATTCTCGGATATTACTGATCTATTGATAAAACGGAAGTGGGGAAGAGAAGATGAAGCACAAACCAATTGCTCCTTTATTTTTTGAAGAAGAAAAAACACATATAAAAAACTCTTCAGTAACTCGTCCAAAGAATTCATCTAGCGACCGAAAAACAAGATTTGATAAATCTGTTCCCATGAAATTCCCTGTGACGGATGATGAAAATCGGCAATTCAGACGTGTGTATCAATCGTTAAAAACGGAATTACAAGCTGAAAGTATTACACACTTTTTCACTATGCTCGTCCGGTTCGGATTAAGGCATCCTGAAATGTTAGGCAAGCCTTCTACATATAAGAACACTGAAACCCACAAAACCGTAAAACCGAATCAAATTGAAAAAGAATTGTTGATCCGTCTTTCAATTGAATGGAATTTATCTGAAAGAAAAACGCTTCACGGGGTTGTATTCTCTGTATTACGTTATATCGAGAAGGGGGGCCATTTAACACGTGAGAAAGTACAGCCGTTTAGACCTAATAAATAATGCTGTGATCGATCACACAGGTGGTCTCCTAAACCGTTTGTTTGAGTCTAAATATGCTCGGTTAAATATACATGTACCTTTGTACGATTTAAAACGCGCAAAGGTGTTTGTTGGGACGATTAATGAGATCATTAAAGATGAAATCGATGACATCTACACTGTGGAGGAATTAATAAACCTCCTTTTCTTGGATTTCCTTCGTCAAATTGATAGGGGGATGAATTTTGACACATTGGCCAAATGGATTAGTAGTGTTAAGCAGGATGAAAATAATTCAGAGCTTTCCATTAATTATTACCTTGAAGAGAAAGATGAACTAAATATAGAGGATTTAAAACAGCATTTTAAAAGAAAAAATACCAAGAAAGAGGAGTCAGCTTATATAAGTGTAAAAATTGAAAAACAATATGTGTTGAGAGGAGAAGTACTCCTACATGATTTGCAAGAACTTTATCCTGCCCTTCAATTAAATGTAGAAGAGTTTTTAACCCTTCGATTTAAAGACATCATGAGTCAGATTAAATCTGGAAATTATCAAATATTAAAAAATATTGTAGAAATCTTAACTTCTTAGGAAAAGGCTAAAAGATCAAACCCTTCTTTGGAGAGCCCTTAGGGTCTGCTCGTAGGATGTAAGGCTAAAAAACGCAGCCTAACATCCTATGGCATCTCGCTTCCCCTAAAATCCCCGATAACCACGGACTGTACGGCTTATGCCTACATTCCGTAGGTTCCTGTGAATTTCTTCACGGGTGAACGACTCTGTAGTTCAAAACCTAAAAAATCAAAAGAGCAAAAGCAGATAGCAGCCTGAGGGCTGCTCTTTATTTTGTTTTTTCCACCCTTTTGAGCTGCGATCGTACAATGTACGCAATCCGGACTAACCTTCCACCTGGCGGAGCCTCCTAGGCTTCGCCCTACCACCTGCTGAAAGCTAAGTCGGATAGTCAGACAATCAAGGGGCAGAAAAACTTTTTTGTCCTTTTAAGAGCACTGACGGAGCAAAAAACTTTTTCCACTAATCCCTTGACTGCCTGCCTATGCTCATTGTTCGTCCTCCACATCAAAAGGGCGAAAAAATCCCCCTTTGGGGAAATCATTCGCTCCCAGCACAAAAAACAAGGGAGGAAAAACAAATGGCAAAAAACAAAGCCTTAGAAGAAATTAAAAACCAATTAGATCAAGGGATTCAAGAAGTTATGACAAGCAAAAAGTTTCAAGAGTGGTTGAAATTCCTTTCCAGTTTCCACAATTATAGCTTTAATAATACGATTTTAATCTATATGCAAAGCCCGCAAGCAACGCTTGTGAAGGGGTTTAATGAATGGAAAAAAGATGGCCGTTTTGTTAAGAAAGGTGCAAAGGCAATCAAAATATTGGCCCCGTTAATTCGGAAGAAAAAAGAGGATAACAGCAAAAATCAGGAAGGCAAAAAAGAGATTTATGGTTTTCGTTATGTAAATATATTCGACGTTTCTTCTACAGAAGGAAAAGAACTTCCAGATGCGGATGCAGTTAAGAAATTGAAAGGCGGGGGAGAATGGGAAAAGAGTTTGCTTAAGGAATGGATAGAAAAAATAGAAATCCCGGTTCGTTTTGAGGATACAGGAGAGGCAAACGGATATTTTCATCTAGTAAACAATTATATTGCCATTCATGAGGAACGAGACACAACGCAACAATTAAAAACCTTAATCCACGAATATGCTCATTATTTATTGCATGCTAAAGGTGCTAAATTTGAAAAAGAAGGAAAGCGCATGAAAGAAGCCCAAGCTGAAGCTGTTGCTTATGTTGTGATGAATCGCTTTGGATATGATACCGGGCAATACAGCTTTGGGTATATCGCTGGCTGGAGCCGGGACCTAAACATTATGAAGCAGATTGGCGCCGATATCGTGAAATGTAGTCATCAAATTATCGAAATGCTAAATAAGCCTATGAGGAAGGACGTGACCGCCTAAAAAGCGGTTGCCCCTTTCGGGGTAATTCACACATATAGTTAACTGGGTGAACCTGGTTAACCATTGACATAATAGGCCTCGCGGGTTTACTATGGGATTATATTAGTTGGTTAGTTTAAAAATGATAGGTGGGGATTTTGTTGGAAGAAATTAAAATCACAGGTCAAGTTGGCGGAAAAGTTAGTGATGAGGAATTAGAATATCGTTTTAAAACGCTGTTACGGCAGATGAAAGAAGGCCGTGGTCTATTTACCTTCAGCGAACAGCTAAAGGCCATTTTAGATGAGGTAGATAAAAGCTCATTGGCTTCTGAAATGAGCTACGGTTCACAGTTAACCGAGTTGAACCAATTAACAGCACGAATTTCTGAAGTTTTTGTCGGTTTGGCCAAGCAGAATGAAACGGATCGCATTTTCCGAGAGCGACAGCAGGACGAACTTATGGAAAAGAAGGATGTAGCAATCGCAAACTTTAAAGAGCAGCTAGACAATCTGAAGAGGAAGCTGGAACAAAGGGAAATAGACTTTTCTGAAATTGAGGAAAGCCATAAAAAACAAGAAGAAAATTTAAATAACCTAAAAGGCCGTGTAGACGATCAAGCAAAAATGATTATATTCCAAGATGAACAGTTACAGGCCAAAGATCAAACAATCGCCAATCAAGCCCAAAAGATAGACAGCATGAGCCGTGCAGCTTCTCAAAATGAAGAACTGAAGCTTTCAGTCACCCATTTACAAGAAGAGGTTACCAGCCTTCGGGAAAAGCAAGAAAGAGAAAAGCAGCAGTGGGAATTTGATTTTGAACGTCAGCTATTCGCAAAAGAGAGAGAATTGCAGCAGTCATTCCAGGAGCGAATTGAAAAAATACGAGATGATATGAACGATAAATATGAAGAACGACTTTCTTCTATTATTGATAAGCACGACAACCGGGTAGTGGCATTGAATCAGGAAATTAGCTCCCTAAAGGGAGAAAATCAGCAAAGGGCCCGAAAAGAAGAGGATTTAGTGAAAGAAGTAGAATCCCTGAAGAAACAAGCCCAGCAATGGGAAGAAAGAGAAAAGGAATTGCAGAAAGAAATTGAACGATTAACTAAAAAGGATAATAGAAATTCCAAATAACACTATTTAATAAACGGTAAGGGAGAGGATCAAAAATGAAAACTTGTCCTTATTGCGGAAGTGGTTTGAAGTCGTTTGGCCACGATTTTTATTGTGGGTATTGCGAATTGAAATTGTGTTTTAAGGATGTGCAGGAAAACGGAAAGCGAAAGAGTTTTCTTCCGGATTCGCAACCAACTCATGATGATCTGAAGCGCAGCACCCCTGAATTGATGACCGTGACAACGATTGAACTCTTATTCTTGTTGAAGTTTGCCAGGGCGGAGCGCAGCTCCATCTATGGCCAGCGAAACGTTTTTATAAAAGCGTTAAAAACAGGAAATACCGATTTTAAAGAAGGCGAGCAATACACTTTTGGGGAGTATGAGTACTGGACACGAAAATGCTTTGTACTTGAAAATCTGATTCGTGAGCGTATTGGCTACGTTCCAGCAAAACTAACAGAATCTTATCTTCAGAGCCTTGCAGATAGAATGATTGAGTCAACCAAAAAAGATATGGTCATTCAGCAGCCTAGGCCGATTAATTCCTAAATTCGAGGGCCAGTCGGAATTTAAAAGGGAATGTCTTTCCTAATTGGAATGACATTTTTTCTATTTATGACTTTACCACATTTAATCCAGGTGCAGATCAATCAATTGCTTTTACTAATATTTTTACAATATCCAACTTCTAAAAATCCAAGTGAAATTATGTGGCTCTTCGCCATTTAGTGTGGAAAAGTAAGAATCCTAGTACAATTTCAGCCCTAGTGAAGATGCAGTCCTTCTTCACTTTTAATAGGCTTTCATTTCAGGGATAGTCCGTGTCAAGGAAAGCACAACCAAAGTCCCTACGGATTGTTGATAAATTTGATGAATGGGCTTCTATAGGTATTGAAGATATTCTTGATATCCAATAATTCTGTACGGTATTAATAACCGTACACAAATTTTTTTGCTAAGAATTTACTAAGTAAAAAATGGAGTTTTTCCCGGTCAGTCGCATGATGTTCAAGTTTATGGGTTTCACTTATTCTTAATACCGTATTTATCCAAATCAATTACAACAAAATTATTTCTGTCCTGTGTCTCGACTACAGACCTTACGAGCAGCACGTTCACGAACTTAAAGTAAACGAATTCAATCATTTAAACTGTATCTCCATTTTTTAATGCTTCCAAAACGGTAATAAAAACTGGATCTACTGCTTTAGCTGCTTCCTTTTGTGTGAATTTGGAAGTTTGAACCACTTGACTCACAAGAACTGTTTTATTCATTGGTAATATTCCATGAAATTCCTTTGACCCTTTTAGAGCGTACTTCATTTTTATCATACCGTACATTGGTTCATAGGTTTTAAATGTAAGGCTAATGGTACATGTTTGTGAGATTTTCACTTATATTAACGGTAATAGTTAGTTGTAAGAAAGTATAAAGGAAATAATTTGAAAAATAAC
>NZ_JBALOA010000002.1:128823-215624 GCF_036962125.1 Neobacillus drentensis | reverse complement strand
ATGTTGGATGGTTCCATCGTATAATTGGAACCCGCCGGCCCCTAGTAACACGCCCCCTAACCACCTTTTCGGCAGCCATCCTTTACGGCGGCGCAGGTCGGCAAGCATGAATAAGGACCCAACCGTAGCAAACCAGCTAAACGCATGGAAAAATCCATCCGATACTAATCCGATTTCCGTCGTAGACTTATCGTAGAAATGATGCCAATGCAGTAATTGATGAAAAACAGTTTCATCAATAAAAGCGACCAGTCCAATGCCAAACAGAAGGCCGGACCAGAAATTGTTAGGGTCATTCGTTTTTGCAGTCATGTTATTTTTCTTCGCCATTTCCTTCTCCTTTTGATAACAAATTCTCCTGCATCCCAATCTACCCTAAAAGAAGAAACAATAAACAAGGGTGTCTGGTTATTAAAGCTGTTTTTTGAGTTGATGGCTTACATTTGTTGACGATTTTTAATTTCTTTACAAATGGTCAAGACTGATAAGCAGAGGGCTATTAAGATCAGGAAGGAGACATATTTATGAATAAACCCTTTGAGTACACAGAAATTTTCTATAACGAAGTCATTTATTTTTTAGAAACGAAATGGAAGCGGAGCCTAAGTGACCATGAGAAGCACGTACTTATTGAAGGCTATCGATTTGGCAGGATGGTTGAGGCGGAAAATGAAATCAAAATCCTATCGGCTAATTAATTATTCTAAGGAATTCTTCCTTATGGCAGCGGTTGCTGCCTTTATGCATATTTTAATCAAGCTAAAAATAAACTTTGCAAAACTGCAAGGTTTTTTCTCGTTTTATGTATTGTATAATAAAGGAAGCGCTTCATATTTTAATATGAAGGTCTTAAGTAAGGGAAGGTGGGGGGAGAGTTTGGTTAGCAAAGAGTACCGAAAATGAGTAAGATTTGTATGGGAGTAGGAGTTAAAGCTACATAAGGGGGAAATGGAATCATGTCTAACTATGTGAAAGTCGGAAATCTTCAAGTTGCGGATGTCCTTTATCATTTTATTAACGAGGATGCTTTACCTGGAACGGGCTTAGATCGTGAGCAGTTCTGGACTGATTTTGAGTCACTCTTTGATGATTTGACACCGATAAATAATCGTCTATTAGCAAAAAGGGATGAAATTCAGCATCAAATCAATACTTGGCACCGGGAAAATAAATCGTTCCACTTCGAACATTACAAATCATTTTTGAAAGAGATTGGTTATTTAGAACAGGAAGTTGCTGATTTTCAGATTTCAACAGAAAATGTTGATGAAGAAGTGGCTGTCAAAGCAGGTCCGCAGCTCGTCGTTCCTGTTGATAATGCCCGTTATGCCTTAAATGCAGCGAATGCCCGTTGGGGAAGTCTATATGATGCCCTATATGGAACGGATGCAATTAGTGAAGACGGCGGGGCCCAGCGAGAAAGGGTTTATAATCCCGTTCGCGGGGAGAAAGTCATTGCCTTTGCAAGGGAATTTCTAGATCAAGCGGCACCACTTGACCATTTTTCGCATAAGGAAGCGGTTAAATATTCGGTTGAAAATGGAAGATTAGCAGTTTTACTCACTAGCGGCGAAAGCGTAGGGTTAAAAGAGGAGTCGAAACTTGCTGGGTATCAAGGAAATCCTGAAAATCCTGCTGCCATCTTGTTAAAAAATAATGGTTCTTACTTTGAAATTCAATTCGACCGGAGCCATCCAATCGGCAAAACAGATTTGGCTGGTGTGAAAGATATTTTGATAGAGTCGGCCTTAACCACGATCATGGACTGTGAGGATTCGGTTGCCGCCGTCGATGCTGAGGATAAGGTTCTTGTGTACTCTAATTGGCTCGGGTTGATGAAAGGTGACTTGACGGCAGCTTTTACAAAAAATAATCAGACGATTACACGCTCACTTCAGCCTGACCGTCAGTATACTTCTCCTTCAGGGGAGGTACTTACCTTAAAAGGGCGCTCTCTCATGTTTGTCCGTATTGTCGGTCATTTAATGAAGAGCCATGCTATTCTTGACAAGGATGGGAACGAGGTCCCAGAAGGGTTAATGGATACAGTCCTTACAAGTTTAATTGCTAAGCATACACTTTTGGCAAACGGCAGTTATCAAAACTCTTCTAAAGGTTCGATTTATATCGTTAAGCCAAAAATGCATGGATCGAAAGAAGCCGCCTTTGCTAACGAAACGTTTAATCGGGTGGAAGATATGCTTGGGCTTGAGCGGAATACGCTAAAAATTGGTGTCATGGACGAAGAACGCCGCACATCATTAAACTTGAAAAATTGTATTCATGAAGTGAAGGATCGGATTGTTTTCATCAATACAGGTTTCCTCGATCGGACGGGTGATGAGATCCATACATCGATGGAAATTGGTGCGGTCGTTCGTAAAAATGATATGAAATTTTCAACCTGGCTGCAAAGCTATGAAAAATCCAATGTGTTTGTCGGTCTTGGCGCAGGTCTAAAAGGCCGCGCTCAAATTGGCAAAGGAATGTGGGCAATGCCGGATCTAATGGCTGAAATGCTAAAACAAAAAATCGGCCATCTTCAAGCAGGCGGGACGACAGCATGGGTTCCTTCACCAACGGCAGCAACCTTGCATGCGCTGCATTATCACCAACTGGATGTTTCCAAGGTGCAAGATGAGTTAGCAAAGAATATCATAGATCTTCGAGATCAGATATTAACCATTCCAGCCGCAGAAAATACCAATTGGTCAGCAGAGGAAATTCAGCAGGAGCTTGATAACAATGCCCAGGGAATTCTAGGCTATGTCGTGCGCTGGGTCGAAATGGGTGTTGGCTGCTCGAAAGTACCGGATATTAATCATGTTGGCTTGATGGAAGACCGTGCAACATTAAGGATTTCGAGTCAGCATATCGCCAACTGGCTTCACCATGGGATTTGTACGAAGGAACAGGTACTTGAAACCTTACAGCGGATGGCACGGGTGGTCGATCAACAAAATGCTGGTGATTTGGCCTATCGCCCAATGGCGGTTGATTTTGATCAATCGGTTGCTTTTCAAGCAGCGTGTGATCTTGTATTTAAAGGTTACGACCAACCAAACGGCTACACTGAGCCAATTCTGCATCGCCGCAGGATTGAAGCGAAAGCCAAATGGGGCGTTCGGAACCACCAATAAGAGCACAGGCAACTACATGTTATGGATGTAGTTGCTTTTTATTTGAATGAAAAAACTATTCTTTAGAGAAAATACCTTTGTTATATACCAAAATTAGGAGTGAGTAGCATGAGTAACACGAATCAGAAAGAAACACCACATATTAAACCCAACGGAGTAGAAATTGCCGAAACCATCCTGTTACCTGGCGACCCATTACGAGCCCAATTTATTGCAGAAACCTATTTAGAGGACCCAGTCCAATTTAATTCCGTTCGTAATATGCTCGGTTTTACTGGAACTTATCAAGGAAAGAAAATATCAGTGATGGGCACAGGGATGGGAATGCCTAGTATGAGTCTGTATTCATGGGAACTGATTCATGTGTTTGGTGTGAAGAATTTGATTCGAATTGGTACATGCGGTGCCATCCAAGACCAAATGAATTTGTATGACATTGTTTTAGCGATGGGAGCCTCGACTGATTCACGCTATGTTCATCAATATAACCTTCCTGGAGAGTTTTCCAATATAGCATCGTTTTCATTGTTGGAAAGAGCGAAGAAAGGTGCGGATGCAAAAGGTCTTCCAGTTCATGTTGGAAATGTCCTGACAAGCGATATTTTTTACAATGCTGACCCATCGGCAATCGAAAAGTGGCGCAAAATGGGGATTCTATGTGTGGAAATGGAAACAGCTGGTCTTTATATGAATGCTGCCTACGCCGGCGTGAATGCCTTAACCATTTTGACCGTCAGTGACCATATTACTAGAAATGAACAAACCACACCAGAGGAAAGACAAACCGCATTTACGAATATGATGGAAGTAGCCCTGGGATTGGCTTAATGAAGAGAGCACTTTATTAACACAAGGACTTAAAAAGACGGTGAGAAGGTAAATGAGTGGTTGAAAGCCACAAATCAGGATCAACTAACTCTAAAGTTATATCTCTGATAGAAGGTAGAGATACTGGATAACTAAAAGGGTGGCCAAAGCGATTTTGCAAAGGCCACCCTTTGGTGGATTCTTGGGTCAATTCTGCATGGCAACCTCTATTAAGGTGATTTTCTCTTTTGAATGCAATGCATCTTTTAGGATGTTTTCAAATTCATCCAAGGTACTCACTAGTGTACCGTTAATTCCAAAGCTTTTTGCTAATAGGGTGAAATCCGGATTCTGGAAGGTGACTCCGTAATTTTCTCCAAATTTTTTGTTCATCTGCTGAACCTCAAGCTTTAACATCGAGTCATTTAAAACAACAATGATGAAGGAAAGTCCGAGCCGCTGGGCCGTCTCAATCTCCGCAAAATTCATCAAAGCCCCACCATCTCCGGTTATGCAAATTACAGGGTCATCTGGACAAGCCAGCTTCGCCCCAATCGCTCCTGGAATGGCGATTCCCATTGAAGCGAGCCCGTTTGATATGATTAACCGGTTTGGGCCTTTCGGCTGATAGGTTTTCGCAATGGAAACCTTATGGGAACCGACATCCGATATTACAATCATGTTCTCTGAAATGTGAGTTTCAATACAATGAAGGATATTCTCCAGCGACACGGAATCGGTCATAGGCTGTTTCTCGTGTATCTGATAGGCTGTTTTGATTTGCTCCTTGAGTCCGCCTGTCGGAATCCAGGTCTTCAAGGGAAGGTCGGATTGATTTAGGAGCTGCAAGGTCTGCTTAATGTTCCCGACCAGTTCCACCTCAACAGGATAATATTCGTGGACTTCTGCAGGTAAGGTATCGATATGTAACACAGGAAGCTTTTTTTGATTCCAATCCTTGGGCAATTGTTCAACAAAGTCAAAGCCGATGACAACTAACAAATCAGCCTCGTTCAAACCAGGTAATACTGCATCCTTTTCTTTAAAACCAAAAGTATAGAAATTAAGTGGGTGTTCTTTAGGAAGCACACCTTTTGTCATAAAACTATGTGTAACAGGGGACTGAAGGTTCTCGATAAAGGTCAAAAGTTCAGAGGCTGCCTCTTGCCTAATGACCCCGTTTCCAACAAGAATAAATGGTTTTAGATGGTTGTTAATCAGTTTCTTTGCAGTTTGGATCGCCTCGTTAACTGGAACACTATCAGGCAAAGGTGTAACTGGTAAGGGCTTATCTGGAATCATTTGGGTTGAAAAATTTTCTGGTAAGGTAATTGCGACAGAACCGGGTTTCTCCATTTTTGCAACTCTGAATGCTTTTCGGATTATTGATGGAACGGTTTGCGATTGCTTGATTTGTGTGCTCCATTTTGTTACGGGTTCGAACATTCTAACGAGATCGATATATTGGTGGGATTCCTGCTGGTGACGTTCCACACCGGCCTGGCCGATAAGGGCTACTACTGGTGAATGGTCGAGCTTGGCACTTGCGACTCCTGTTAATAAATTCGTGGCCCCAGGACCAAGTGTTGATAAACATACGCCGACTTTCTTAGACAATCGGCCATACACATCGGCCATAAAAGCCGCACCTTGCTCATGTCTGACATTAATGTATTGAATCTGGGTTGATTTTGAAAGGGAATCAGCAAGATCAAGTACCTCGGTGCCGACAATTCCAAACACATATTCCACGCCTTCATTTTCTAAACAATCGACAAGAACATCCGTTACCTTCATCAAATTCTCCTCATCTTTTTAGTTTTCTTGATTACAGTTAGCCGTTTTTTCATGTCATCCCGGGCATTATAGGCCTCGTATGGTTCCCGTTGAATCGAATTTTCACAGCAAACGGGCATCATAGACCCCGTATGGTTTCCGTTGAATGGAATTTTCATAGCAAACGGGCATCATAGACCCTGTATAGTTCCAGTCGAATGGATTTTTCATAGCAAACGGGCATCATAGACCCTGTATAGTTCCCGTCGAATTGAATTTTCACAGCAAACGGGCATCATATACCCTGTATGGTTCCCGTCGAATTGAACCTCCCGCCAAAACGGGCATCAACCGTATCCTTATATTCTTACCTAAAATAAATGCATTTACTTTGTTTTCTCATCCTAACGTTGTTATCATAAAATTAGAAAAATAAGGGGAGATGTCGGAGTTATTTCCTTACGTTACGGAAAAGCAGATTTCGTTTGTACCATTTTACCCGCTAGCTTCCGGTTTATTAACGGGTAAGTATACTTCCCTAGCTGAAGTGAGTGAAAAGAATCGGAAAAGACCACAATTTCAAGAGAGCGCGTTCGAACAAAACTTAGAAAAAATAGCGCAGGTTCGCCGTATTGCAACTGCAAAGGATGCGGAAGTGGCTCAAGTTATTTTGGCCTGGTATTTGTCCCGTCCGTGCATGATGTGATCATTCCAGGAGCAAAACGTGACGATCAAGTGCTCCATAATTTAAAAACCTTAACTTGTTCAATTATCATCAGAAGAAATCCAAGAAATCGATCGGATTTTTCAGTAAAATAAAGCCGTGAAAGGGATATTTTTTATCACCTTTTCACGGCTTATTTTTATTAAGTAAGGAATAATAAGAATCATTCATTATTTTTTAAGCAGTTAAAGCGAGACAGGAGGAAAATTTATCCTTGGTAATTTGTGAATTCGCTTACATTTCACAAATTTGACCTTAATTATTCTATTTTTAGTGTTATGATATTGGTAACGGTAATATTGAACTAAAAACCCAAGGTGAGTCTGAAAATCTGTGATAAAAAGGAAGTAGTCCTATGAACATTAAACCTAAAAAATATAATTTTATTCAACGAATGGGACGAGCATTTAAGTTGAATTTTATTAAACTGTTACGTTCTCCTGGTGGAGCCAAGAAAGTTTCTTTGGGATTTGCACTTGGTTTTGGCCTGGAAATGGTTGTTCTTTCAACGGCTTCCCTTATTTATATTGTATTTTTTCCAATGGTTCGAATCGCCAGAGGGTCGTTGCCGGCCGCAATCATCGGCAATGTTATTGGAAAACTTTCCTTTTTGCCTGTTTTACTACTGCCTTTTGCAAAAAAAGTCGGTAAACTGATTTATCCAATTAACGGGACAATCGGACATAGAGCACCTTTTTCCATTGAGCAAATCATGCAAGCAGACTTCAGTGGAGTGGTCAGCCTTCTTCATGGGGGAGTTCATGTGTTAATCGGAATGACGATTTTTGGGATTGTCCTCGGTGTGGTATCTTACTTTCTGGTTCATTATTTTTATGAAAAAGAAAAAACGAAAAGACTCGCTAGAATTCGTGATAAACAAGCCCTTCGTAAAAATAACCTAGTGATAATTGATGCGACAAATAATTAACGTTTGAGCTTCTTTAAAATAATTGATTCTAAAAGCTTCCACGGTAGGATACTTTTTAAGGCAAGCATATTTTTTACACCGGTCCCGATTGGATATCTAAGGTCGGGTGATTTTGGTTGCGAGGCAATTTGTGCTGCCAAATTGGCCACTTCAATAGGTTGGCCATGACTGGCTTTTCCACCTTCTATTTCATGTAACAAACTCTCCATATAGGATTTGTAGGGAGACTCAGGATCTACTTCTAACCCATCTACACTTGACCAAATATTGGTTTGATAGGAGCCAGGCTCTATTAAGGATACATCAATCCCAAAGGGTTTAAGCTCCAGCCGCAAGCTTTCGCTATAACCCTCAAGAGCGTGCTTAGATGCGACATAAGCAGATAACCCAGGAAATGCAAATCTGCCGCTGATACTGCTTATATTAATAATCCGTCCTTTTTTCCTTGTACGCATCAATGGAAGGACAGCATTCGTTACGGCAATCAAGCCGAAAAAGTTGGTCTCAAATTGTAGTCGATAATCATCGATGGAAAGCTCTTCACTAAAACCTCCAAGTGCAAATCCCGCATTATTTACTAACACATCTACAGCGGAGTAATCCGTCAATTTACCACGAAAAAGATGAATGGATTCACTAGACGTTACATCGAGTGGTTGAACATGGATGAAATCCTCGACTTTGTTTTCTGCCGCGAGCTCTAATAATGCTTTTGATTTATTTATATCTCTCATCGTAGCGATAACCGTGAAGCCCTTTAAGGCCAATTCAATGGCGGTTAACATCCCGAAGCCGCTCGAAGACCCTGTTACAATTGCGATTTTGTTATTCATGCTATTCTCCTTTCTGCCTTTTCTTCTATTTAAACTTAAATCAGTGAAGTTTGTATACCCAAAATGGAAAAAGACTGCCCCAATATACATGGGACAGCCTCTTTCTAAAATCATCAGTTATTGATTTTGATGATTTTGAAGGGTTTGTTCAGCATAAGCTACAAGTCGTTTGGTCATCTCGCCGCCGACTGAACCGTTTGCTCGTGCGGTCGTATCAGCACCAAGTTGAACTCCAAACTCGTTGGCAATTTCTTGTTTCATTTGATCTAAAGCATTGTCTGCTCCAGGAACCAATAGTTTGTTTCTAGCCATGATACATCACTCCCGACGAAGTTTTTGAGCAATTAATTGCTCGTATATAATTTAACCGGATTTGCTCCATTTCATTATCAATGGATTCTGTTTCAGTTATTGAGGCCTTCCATAGGATAGGGACACAATGGTGTGGGAATATTAGACATATATTTAAAAAACAATTTTATAAAAAGTGAGTGGTAGGTATGATAGAATTTCCCAAAAATCTATATTGTGAAAAATGCGGCAAGGAGACAGAGCAGATCGTCCACGAAGATGCATTAGAAATAGAGTACACTTGTACGGAATGTAAGAATAAACAAGAAATCATCAAGTCATTTTTTTAATAATAATGTTAAATTTTACTTAATATAGCAAGCGGAAAAAGGTGTAACATGCAGAGTATCATCGTAATTGGAGCAGGAATTCTTGGTGCGTCAACAGCTTATCATCTTGCACTAGAAGGTGCGGAGGTGACATTAGTTGATAGGATGGATCAGGGACAAGCAACGGATGCAGCGGCGGGGATCGTTTGTCCCTGGCTTTCACAGCGGCGAAACAAAGCCTGGTATCAGTTGGCCAAGGGCGGTGCTCGTTACTATCCAGAATTAATTGCGCACTTAGAAACAGATGGTGAGAACGAGACAGGCTATCGGAAGGTTGGTGCCATTAGTCTGCATATGGACAAGAATAAACTTGAACAAATGGCGGAACGCGCTCTGAGGCGACGGGAAGATGCTCCAGAAATTGGAGAAGTGACTATTTTATCGCCAGTTGAAACCAAACAGTTATTCCCGCCTTTATCAGAAGAATTTGGCTCTGTTCATGTGAGTGGAGGTGCACGTATCAATGGACGTGCAATCCGTGAATTATTAATCCGTGCCTCCATCAAAAAAGGCATTACTTATTTGAACGGGAATGCGTCCCTTGTTATCGAGAGGAATAAAGCAATTGGGATTAAACTTGAAGAAAAAATACTTTTTGCCGATCAGGTCATTGTTACAGCTGGGGCATGGGCTAATGAGCTGTTACAGCCTCTAAGTGTTCATTTTCTAGTTAAACCCCAAAAGGCACAAATCATCCATTTGCAATTACCAGAAACGAATACAAGCCAATGGCCGGTGGTGATACCACCACTAAATCATTACATCCTGACCTTTAGCAATGGAAGAGTTGTTGTAGGCTCAACGCATGAAAATGAGGCAGGTTTTGATACAAGCGTCACAGCGAGTGGAATAAATGAGATCCTAAGCAAGGCATTGGAAGTTGCACCAGGTTTGGCTGCAAGCACCTATCTTGAAACTAGAGTTGGTTTTCGGCCCTTCACCCCAGGATTTTTGCCTGTATTCGGGGCTTTACCTGGTTACCAAGGAATCTATTTAGCCAATGGATTAGGGGCATCAGGTTTAACAAGTGGACCCTATCTTGGAAAGGAACTGGCCAAACTGGTCTTAGGCAAACCAACAGAAATAGACCCAACCAGTTATGATGTGACTGGTGCACTTCAAACACAAAGCAATAGTCCGACGATATAGCTGCCAACGGTTCCTAGAGCTTTGTATATGTAAGCTCATCTAAGACGTTTTTGCTATCATCATTTTTAATGAAACATCGAAAAAAGAGTTTTTGGACTCTTTTTTTTTATGCCCATAAATGGATAACCAAATATTTTTTTAGAAAATTCTAAGACATCTGAAATAAGTGATTGATTAATAAGAGCAATGATTGTATAATAAACAAAATACTATATTCCTACCTGAATAGTATGAATTGAATTAGGCATTTTTGATGCTAGTTTACCAGATTATTAGTTAGGTTACGTAAGGGGAGATTCAATATGGTTTGGACATCTATTGCTTTTATCATTGCTTTCTTCTTCGCGATGAATATTGGAGCAAGTGGGACAGCAGCATCGATGGGGTCGGCCTATGGTGCGGATGCAATAAAGAGTAAACGCCTGGCCATGTTTCTGGTTGCAATTGCAGCCTTTCTAGGTGCTGTACTTGGTGGTGGAGAGGTTGTGAAAACGATAGGCGCAGGGATTATTCCTTCCAGTCTCCTTAGTATTAAATTAGTTGTCCTTATCCTTGCAGGTGCTACTTTGACTTTATTTATCGCGAATATGTTGGGGATTCCCTTATCGACAAGTGAAGTTACCGTTGGGTCCATTGTCGGAGCAGGGATTGCTTTTAAAAGTTTATACATAGATAATCTTTTAGTGATTGTTTCGTTTTGGGTGCTCGTTCCGATTGTCTCTTTTCTAATTACGTTTACGCTTGGTAAATTGATTGCCATTGCAGAAAGACGATGGGTTGGTTTGACAAGGAATGGAAAATGGAGAAAATGGTTGGCGATTTTACTTGTCGTTGGCGGCTGTTTAGAGGCTTTTTCGGCAGGGATGAATAATGTGGCTAATGCGGTTGGGCCGTTGGTAGGCGCAGGGATGATTTCGACGACGAAAGGAATCTGGTTCGGCGGATTATTTGTCTCAATAGGAGCTATATTACTAGGAAACAAAGTGCTTGAAACGAATGGCAAGAAGATTACCCGCTTGTCGTTACTAGAAGGAAGTGCTGTTTCCTTTACAGGAGGAACGCTTGTAATTATAGCATCATTATTTGGACTCCCCATTCCGCTTACTCAAGTAACAACCTGCGGTATTTTGGGAGTAGGTGCTGCACAAAAGGGCTTTGGGATTTGGCAAAAATCAGTGATTCAACGAATCTTAAAAGTTTGGTTAATTTCACCTTTAGCTTCACTGGTTATTTCTTATATCCTTATCAATCTATTAATAGAAACTAATATCTACAATATCATCATCATCTTAAGTACATTGATTGCAACGGTGGGAGCGTTAAGTCTATCAGCGACCATTCGCAAGGAGAACAGTACCATTCATGATGAGGGCGGCGGAATATAATTGATTAAAGTTTGGGTAAAACTCTGTTGAAAACCAATTTCAGCGGAGTTTTTATTTTAATTGACAGGTAGATTCGTTGGATGGAAAGTAAATATAGATAAATAGTACATAGTGCCTGTCACCAAGACGTTACCGGTGTTAGGTGCTAGTTGTTACGAAAATGTGAACTTTCCCGCTTCTTTTTGTGATTTTTTCGTGCTTGGTAATGGAAGGTTTTATAAGCGGTATCATAAAATATAAGTAAACGTATATGAATTCCTCGAAAGAAGTGTAGCTATCATGACAGTTGATAAATGGACAGAAACGGTGAACTACAACTTGAGAAGAGGGTTGATGCTGATGTGGCCTTTTGACAGCAAGAGAAAAACGATTGAACATTCAGGAAGGTCATGTTTTTATTCCGTAGAAAAGACCGCAGATGGAAATGAATATCATGAATTTGTTAATAAACTTAAAGGCGTTCTAAACAATACCTCTAGAGAAGTCGTTTTTTTATGTGTTGGTTCAGATCGTTCAACAGGAGACTCACTTGGACCAATCGTAGGGACGAAGCTACAAGAAAATGGAATTCCCTTTCCCGTGTATGGAACCTTAGAAAAACCTGTTCATGCCTTAAATCTTAAGCGGGTATTAAAGGAAATTCATCAAACCCATCAAGATCCATTTATTTTAGGAATTGATGCGTGTTTGGGAGATGAACCACAAATTGGATTCATTTTTCTAAAAGAAGGTTCGTTAATACCAGGTATAGCTGTAAATAAAAAGCTGCCAAGTGTGGGTGAATATCATATGAAAGCAGTGGTAAATTACCTGGACGCATTATATCCTGCCCAATCGCTAAATAACACGAGATTATTTACGGTCATGATGCTGGCGGAGGTTATGACAAAGATGATTACAGAGGCGGTCGGAGGAGAACCGGCATCTCGCAAAACACCACAGGAGTTCAACCAAAGGTAATAAATGATTACGTGAGATCCTCCCCGATGGAAAATTGAACCATAGTATTTGTAGTTTACAAATGGTGTGAGTTATAATTGGTACAATGTATACCTAGAAAGAAGGAGAAACTGTGGGAAATAATTGGGCAGAGGAAGATTTATTATCTTTACGCGAAAGGGTATTTATTCACATTAAAGATCTAATCTTAGAAGGTGAATTTAAGACTGGAGATCGTTTAGTGGAACGGGAACTGGCTGAGCGATTAAAAATTAGCAGAACTCCTATCCGTGAAGCATTATTTCGATTAGAATCACAGGGATTTGTCAAAACCGTTCCAAGAAAAGGTGTTATTGTTGCGGATATTTCTGAGAAGGAAATTATTGAAGTCTTTACGATTTTATCATCACTTGAGGTTTTAGCGGCGAAATTAGCGGCACAAAAGCTAGATGATGAAACGAAGCTTAAATTCATCGAGTACAGCAAGAAAGTGGAGAAGTGCTTAAAAAATAAGAATGATCAAGATTTTTCTAACTTACATGGTGAATTGAATCATCTATTGTATAGCTCGGCAAAAAATGCCAAGCTTTATGAAATCTTAAGCGGCTTATCTGATTATATACGGGCATTCGCGAAAACAGGGTATAAAAATCCGGGCCGTCCTGTCCAGTCAATGGAAGAGCATTTACGTATTATGGAGGCCATTTGTAATCAGGAAATTGAAATGGCCGAGTATTTAACGAAAATTCATATTGAAAATTCACGTAAAGCCTATATTGAGGCAGTCAATCAGGGAAAAGAGAAGAGGAAATAAATAGAGAAACTCCATCACTAAGTGGGGTTTCTCTTTTTGCATCGATTGTATTAAACACCAATTACAACGGAACTGGTCAGGTTTTTCAACACTTTAGCTACACTCATGGAGACAATCGGACTAGATTTAGGATTTTCCATAAACGGATTGTTTTGAATGGTTGTTTCCATTTGTCCAAAATAGCCCTTGGCAACAATGGTATGGGTATTCATTTCAATTGTCGGGTCTACATAAACCTGAACCTTTGTTTGATCAAAGCCAATGCCAGCGAGGCTTAACGCGGCGGATACATTGACATTTTGAGGGAATAATTTTGCCGCATTTCTAGCATTTCCTTCATAAATACAAACCGGGTCGATGATGGTTTCCAAATTGACTTTTTTCTCAGCAATCGTACCATACCAGCTTTTTGGCGGTTTCCTCGTAATCAGTGTTATTTCCTCAATTTCACCCATTACCCCTGCGGCAATTCGATCCAATCCAGCAATGGCAGCCGACGGAATTATCATTTGTTGATTGTATTTGGCAGCGGTTGCCTGTAGGGCTTCGTAAAAGATTCTATCTGCTAAAGCACCGACCGAAAGAATGACTAAATCACTTCCAGAAGAAAGAGCACTTTCACCATATAGTTGAAGGGCATGATGTCCAGCTGCTTCAATAATAATATCCATATTTTCGTTAAAAAACTCCTCTGGATTAGTAGTCACCTTACATTGCACGTGTGAATTCTCAACTGGGGTTCTAACCAAAATAGCTTGGAGGACAACATCACCAGCTTGTCCTGATTCTATTAATTTACTAATACTTTTTCCTAACGTCCCATATCCAATGATCCCCGCTTTAAGCATATGAAATCTCCTTGTAAATAAAATTTATTAAACTATGTAACTAATAATTATTAGAATTAATATATAAGCAATAATGATTTTTGTATACCATAAACCATTTTTATACATTTTAGCTGATTAGAACTGCTAAAGCAAGAATTTTTAGCGTGAATAAATATAAACTTCTAAATTTTCAAAATAGTTTGCAATGAATAAAGAATAATGGTATATTATTTTCAACCTTAAAGAAAACAAGGTGTATATAGTGAAAAGGAAGGGGCTGATCAAGGGTTTCCTGAAATTTCAATCTACATAAAACGAAGTAAAGAGCCACTAAAGTCAGGTTTTTCTTGGTATGTAGATGGAGCATAGGAACTAGGAGTATGTTAAGAGTAAAGTTATTTCTATTTAGTGTGTAACTGTAAGTTGAAAGTCCGCTGTAATAACTTCATATGACCTTGTGGTATACAATCTACAATATGCAAAATAATTCCTTTATTGAATGTACTAGTTAATCTTTTTAGGTGATAAGAAAAGAAAATCAGAAGTAGAGGATCTACATCATGAAAATAAACCATTTATATTAGTTATTCCTCTCCTACGGTCTTTTCCTATTTTTAAGGAAATCTCTTGCTACAAATCGTTTTAAAATTTTTTAAAACATCGGAGGAGAAATATGGAATTAACAGCAGCTCATTGGGTTTATCTTGTTGTCACTGTAGCCGTTATTATTATTATGCTTTTTAGAAAAGGTGTTGTGTTACCTCTAATTGTTGGAACCTTTTTAGTAGCAGCAGTGTATAAAGGAAGTTTTATTGCAGGTTTTCAAGCTGTCTTTAATGCAAACCTCGTGGCCGCTAAGGAGCTTTTTAGTATTTTCCTAATCATTTCAATCATGATTGGTCTCCTCAATTCCTTAAAGGATCTTGGTGCAGATACGAGAATGGTCGTGCCAATCAAAAAAATCATGGTAAACGGACACGTTTCTTATCTAGTATTAATGGTCACGACATATGTCATTTCACTCTTCTTCTGGCCAACTCCAGCTGTTCCATTAATTTGTGCATTATTAGTACCCGCAGCAGTTAGTGCAGGTTTGCCAGTCATGACTTCTGCGATGGTTATTGTTATTGCCGGTCAAGGTATGGCCCTTTCATCCGATTATATTATGCAGGTTGCCCCAATGCTTAGCGCAAAAGCTGCAGGAATTGATAAAAATTTGGTTTCAGACAAGGCCTTCATTCTATCACTCATTACGGGTATAAGTTCACTTGCGATTGTTTATGTGACTCATCGGAAAGCGATTACAAAACGATCTGTAAGTACGATTAATAATGAAGAAAAAACATTCTTTCAAGTATCAGAGGAGCTTGCTGCTACCGTAGAAGAGACTGCGGATGTTGTCAAGGTAAAAGAAAAATGGGGGAAAATATTTGCTGTTATTGTCCCTTTAGCTATGCTTGCTGTTATGATTTTTATGTTCCAGACCAAAATTGGTGGGGGAGCTGGATTTGAGGGTGGAGACGGCGCCGCTTTTATTGGTGGAGTTGCAACGATTCTCTTAGTTTTGGCAACAATTGCTTTTAACCGAATTCATGCACTTGATAAAATCAGTGAACACATTACCGAAGGTTTTGTATTTGCCTTTAGAGCGATGGCGCCTGTTATTCCAATTGCTGGTTACTTCTTTATGGGAAGTGGAGACTTTTCTGGCTCGATCCTCTCATTAAGTGAAGATGCAGCCCAGCCGGGATTCCTTTTTGATTTGATTCAAGCAGGACAAAATTATATCCCACACAGCCCGTTTATTGCTGCATTTAGTATTTTGATTGTGGGTATTATTACCGGATTAGACGGTTCCGGGTTTGCAGGACTACCTTTAACCGGTGCTTTGTCAGGAGCCATTGGACCTGGAAGTCACATCGATCCTTCCGTTCTTGCAGCGATTGGACAGATGGGTGCAGTTTGGAGCGGTGGAGGTACGTTGATTGCCTGGTCATCTCTTGTGGCCGTGGCTGGATTCCTCCAAGTATCACCGTTAGAACTGGCGAGAAAGAACTTCTTTCCAGTTGTGACCGGACTCGCCCTAGCCACCATTTTGGCAGTAATTATTTGGTAAACTAACAGATTTTCATTGTATTTTAGCTATATTATTAGACTATAGACAGATTAGGGGTCGCTAATAAATAGATGGGCTATTCCAAAAGTCAGCAGCAAACTGATTTTTGGGATAGCCTTGTTATTTGTGGGTGGAAAAAATGGTTACCCAGACATGGATTGTAAACATAGGATGAAATAAAGAGAGGAGATGGAAGATGAAGTACCAAAAGATTGGTTTAGTAGGGATCGGTAAATTAGGAACAGCGATGCTGACGCATTGGGATAAAGAAATGATTGCACTAGGTGTGTATCATCCAGTGGTAACGAAAGCAAAACTCTTTCTACAATCCTATCAATATGGCTATCTCTTAACAGAAGATGAATTAAAACAGGTTGATGTCTTAATTTTAGCATTGCCAGCCACGGAGGTGATTCCATTTATCACTAACTTGAACCTGTCTACTGATAGTGCCGAAAACTCGGTGATAATTAATATGGCAACGAACTTACCTACTAGTGACATTAAAGTCCGGTTTCCAGACTTACAGATCCATGGGGTAAAGTACATGGGTCATTCAAGGGATTTATTGGAACATGGAAATGGATTATTTATTAGCGAGTCCGTCTTACCTGAAAACATTGGCAAGCTTTTTGAAAAATTAGGTGTCGTCATGAACGATAGTGAAGATTGTTTAACCGAGGTAAACAAATTAGCCACAAATTTAGCATTGAGAACAGCCATCAATATCGAGACCGAATTTTCGAAGCGAGGACTATCACCAGCCTATTTGAAAAGAGCCTTAACATCATTAGCGCCTGAAGTGATTCGATCCTATAGCGAGGGGAGTCTTGGCCACTTTGCCAAGGAAATCGTTAAGGAAATTCAAGAGGAGAACTCGACTAAGAAATAAAGGAATTTCTATAAAAAAGGTGTCAATCCAAATGATTGACACCTTTTGTTTATGACACAAACAATTGTAATAGAAATAAGTACAGCATCACACAACCGATATAAATACATGCAAAGGAAAGGTTCCAGTTTGATACTTTATAGGAGCTTTCCTTGACGATGTTAGACATTAGCCCCAGGGTGGCATTATAAGGGCCGACTAGAAAAGAGGACACGGCACCTGCTAACATGGCCACTGTTAGGATATGAGGAGAAACCCCAATCACCGCTGGATTTAAGCCTTCTGTCATCAACGCTAACGAAACGGCGGGGTGCAGACCAAGAAACGCTAAAGCCAAAGGAATTAGGGGTAATAATATTAAGAAGATCTCTACACCAGCCAATTGAATAAATTTATTCACCCAAGCATCCAGCCATACATTGGTATGAGAAACATTGATGGTTGAGATAAAAAAACCTGCCGATAAAAAAATAAAAAATTGATCCTTCATACTAATAGCGAAACTTTGAAGATGATTGAATAGATGGGCTCCGAACACTTTGCCCTGTTTTAAAAGCAGCGACCAGGTAAATGAAAAGGGAATAACCAGTAAGGATACTAAAATGAGAAACGGATAAGGAAACTTGGTTTCCACTATAGAGATGGCAAGGTTAAACATGATGATAGCCAAAAGTATTTGAAAAACTCTGCGGGTTCGAGGTGACGGCCCAGTTGATTCCAGTGTAGCGGCGGTTTCGTGAACAGATAAATTCTTATTTTTATGAATCATGATATGTGCCTTCCGAGAGCCGATATACCAATCTACACCCATCCCCACGATGCTTAAGGGAATAACATAGGGAAGAATCGAAACCCAGCTTACATCGGTCATGGTAATCACAATCCCGACAATCGGTGTAACGGGTGCCCATAGTAACGGCATGGCAAATCCACGTGTGATCGCTCTGCTCATAAACCGTTCTTTATTTTCAACGGGAATCACATCTAAGGCGGGTCTAATCGAATAGTACGTCATAGGCAAGGTAGCCAAATTCATAAAAATACTAAAGAAATAGGAAATACCTGAAGTGATTATATACAAATGTCCTGAGGTTTTAACACGCTTTTGAATAATGCTTTGGATCCCTTCGCTATAACCGCCTAATTTTATTGGAATCCCTAAAATAGGAATTAGAGTAAACATCGTAAGCAGATCCAGCATCGAGCCGAAAGAGAGAATATACTGCTTCCAGGGTGCTCCACTTGTTGCTAATAAACCTACCCCCAGTAGTAAAAAGGTACCGCCTAAGATCCTTACAAATCGCTTAGCTTTAAATAAGGTGGTTAGAACAATTAAAAGACTTAAACAGGAAAGCGGAACACTAAGATGGAGTGCAGGAAAAAGCACAGAGAATAAATACAATAAAATAACGAGTAAAAACATATACCTCAGCATAGCAACCACCTATCTTTTTTAAATATTGTATACCAAATACTTATAAATGATTGGAAAAGTCACAAAAAAGCCATGAATCACAGATAATTTTGGTATTTGGTATACAAAAATCTTGTTTTATTGTTAATCCCATTATACAATTACAGTATCAAATAACTTAATTTATAGGGGGCTTATCAATGTTTAAGTTTCTATTTAATTCAAAAAGCGCTGTAGAAAGAGCTGAAAAAAAACTAGCTTCATTAAGAAAAACTCTTAAGTTTTAAGTATACTTACACAACCGCCACTACCAAGTGGCGGTTTTTTGTTGTACAGGAAGAATAAAATCCGGAGAGATACCGCTTCTCTCCGGATTTTATTTATATAGAAGAATTTTTAGAACGATGGAAGCTTAAACGGCCACCTCTGTTGATCTAACTAACTTGGAGTTAATTGAATCCTCACTATTTCCGGAAGCCTTGACAATCTCATTTAATTCCTCGCGAGCGGCCTCAATGGTATCAAACTTCTCGAAAAATTTCACAGCAATCTGGTTAACATATTCTTTTCCTTCATAATTCTCGAATAATTGAATTTTTATCGATTCATCCAGAACTTCAGCAATCGTGTACTTTGCCTTCAAGTTGTCAAAGAAATAGAAATGATAGGTTTCAATCGGCTTTAACCCCTCGTTTTCAAGAATTGTTTGGAAGGTATCTTTATTAGTTAGCACAATATATTTCCCCATGCAGAACACTCCTTTAGTAAATTAGTAGTTTATTAAAGAATTTCATTCAGGTAAGTATCGTTTATGGTGTCTCTAAGTACTGTTAGACGTCAATCGGTCTTTATTCACCTCCAAAGGAATATTGTATACCAAAACTCTTATGTGTATTTTATCTTAAGTGGCTAAATTGTTCAAGGATATATTCTAAATATTTAAATTATTATTATGATGTTAATAGAATAAGTGATTGTAGGAAAAAATTCGCTCCTTTTTAAATTCTAGTTTGCTTCTCTACGCAAAAGATTGTATACTTCAGAAAAGTATCAAAATTTAGAATAAACAGAAAGGAGTAAGATTATGCCAAAAGTGATTATTCATGTAGATGGAACAACCGTTGAACAAGAAGTGAAAGACAATGCAAACCTAGTAGTATTAGCAGGTACCCGCCAATTACCTAAATTAAAATATGGCTGCGGCATGGGACGCTGTACGAAATGTACATGTATCGTCGTAAACGGAGCTGACGGATTAGCCCCGCCAAATTGGAAGGAAGAAAAAATGCTTGGCGATAAGGTAAAAGAGGGCTATCGCTTAACATGCCAATTAACAATAAAAGAGGATATTGAAATTTCACAAGAAAATATTTCGATCCAGCCCCCGAAGAAACAATCGGCTGTTCAATCTTAAAAGGGGATTATTTTATTTATTCGGTATACAAAATACAAAAATTAACAGAAGGTGAGCAATCATGGATTGTTATGATTTAACTAGTATGACGTGGAAAGAAGTAGAAGCAGCATTACAGACGGTTCAATTTGCTATTATCCCGATTGGCGCCCATGAGCAGCATGGTCCCCATATGGTAGAAAGCTGTGATGCGGTTTTAGCAGAAAAGATGTCCAAGAAGTTGGCTCAGCGAATGTTTCCTTATGCATTAGTCACCCCAACCATTAATATGGGTGTTTCACAGCATCACTTAAATTTTCCTGGAACAATTTCTTTGCAGCCAACCACATTAATTGCTGTATTAAAAGATGTAGTTTCATCATTAAAGCATCATGGGATTAAGAAGTTTTTGTTTTTAAATTCACATGGTGGGAACCAGTCGACACTCAATGTGGCCTCATTGATGCTAACGAAAGAACTAGATGTGGAAATCTACTATGCAAAAACCACTGCTTCTGCAAAAAAGGCCATCAAGGAAAATGTTACCTCCACTTTATTCGGACATAGTTGTGAACGTGAAGTTTCAGAAGCGTTGTATTTAGCACCCGAACTTGTCCGCCTCGAAAAACTCGAAAAAGGGGATATTCAAGAAGAGGGAAGATGGAAGCAGCTCAGACCAGGGAAAGCAATCCAAGGATTTTATTATTATGAAGAAATGACGAACAATGGCTGTATTGGTGATGGCACAAAAGCATGCTGGGAAATCGGCCAGCAGATCGTTGAGGAAGCACTTGAAAATCTTTCAAATGAACTATTAACCCTGCTAGATTTAAAAGTAAATGTTCAGCAATAATCGAGCACTAGAAAAAAGAATGATAATCTTTTAAAAATTCTAAAAATTATATTTACAAATAAACAATATCTTGGTAGTATAAACGTAAGGTATACCAAATCGAAATTTCAACCAAATTTAAGAGTGTTGGAAAAGCAATTAATCCACAATCTTTTTATTTTTAAACTAATTTGGTATACAAAATATCAAATACCAATTTAGGATTGGGTACCTACATAAAATTAGAGGAGGAGTTTCAGTTGACAGAATTATTATCTAAAGATGAATTTCGCAGACAATTAGAGGAAGCAATTAAAGGTAACCACAGCCAGAAGGCTGCATTTACAGTAGCATGGGCTGAGGGCAAACTTGAAAGACAACATTTTGCTAGATGGGCTGAAAATCACTACCATTATGTAGGACCATTCGCTGATTACTTAGCGTATATTTACCACAATACTCCACAAGATCCAAAGTTTGCCGCTGCAAAAGATTTCACCCTTCAAAATATGTATGAAGAGGAAATTGCTGCAGACCGCCATACTGACTTGTTGATTCGATTTGCAGAAGCATGTGGTACAACTGCAGAAAGAATTATCGACCCAAACAACATGGCTCCAACCACTTTAGGTCTTCAAAGTTGGTGTTTCGCGGTAGCTGCTCGTGAGAATTTTGTCGTTGCAACTGCAGCTCTAGTTGTTGGTTTAGAATCACAAGTTCCTGATATTTACAGAAAGCAAACTCCTGCTTTACGTGAAAAATACGGGTTTACTGATGAAGAAATCGAATTCTTTGACCTTCACATCGTTTCAGATGAGATCCATGGTGAACGCGGATACAAAATTGTTCTTGACCATGCTGACACACCAGAATTACAACAACGCTGCCTAGAAGTTGTTCGTACTGGAGCAAAAATGCGTCGTATGTACATGGATGGTCTTTGGAAAGAGTATATTGAAAAAGATTTAGGCGCTTTAGTAGAAACTAAGTAAATAGATTAGCGGAAGCATTCGTTTACCGGCCGTCATATTAATCTTGTAATTTAAGGTTTAAGTGACGGCCATTTTTATAGGAAAATATTATTCTAATAATAGCTGGAACTCAATAAATGAAAAAAGGTGATAGAAGTGATTACCACAGAAGTAAAAACATTCAATAACTATATTAATGGAGAATGGCAAGAATCGGTCAGCAAGAAAACCTTCTATAGTGTAAACCCAGCTGATACCAGAGATCTTGTTGGAGAATTCCAGGCTTCCAACGAACAGGATGTACAAAGTGCCATTGAAGCAGCCAAGAATGCATTTCCTGGCTGGTCCCAAACTGCACCATCCAAACGTGCAGCAATCTTAAATCAAGCGGCCAGCATCCTTGAGCAAAATGTAAATGCTTTGGCTGAAGAATTAACCAGAGAAGAAGGCAAACATGTCGATGATGCCAAGAATGAAGTCATTCGTTCCGCGCAAACGCTCCGCTATTATGCGGTAGAAGGACAAAGTTTTACAGGTGAAACCTTTCCAAATGATGATGCCAATATGAAAGTTTCAACGGAAAGAGAACCACTGGGAGTGGTTAGTGTTATTACGCCTTGGAACTTTCCACTTTCGATCCCAGCCCGAAAAATTGCTCCCGCTATAATCACTGGGAATACGGTTGTTTTCAAACCTTCCTCCGATACTCCACTAATTGCTTTCCGTCTTGTGGAAGCGCTAGATCAGGCAGGAATTCCTAAAGGTGTAATTAACTTTGTAACGGGAAAGGCTTCGGATGTCGGCGACCTTTTGGTAACCCATCCAGCTGTTAGAGCCGTTACGTTTACTGGTTCAACTGCTGCTGGGGAAGACATTCATAGAAAAGCAAGCTTTACCACTCGTACACAAATGGAACTAGGCGGAAAAAATCCACTCATTGTTATGGATGATGCCGATCTTAATCTAGCAGCGAACTTAACGGTGAATGGGGGCTTTTCGTTAACAGGGCAGGCCTGCACAGGAACAAGCCGTGTGATTGTTATGAAAAGTGTAAAAGATGAGTTTGTTCAAAAGCTCATTGAAAAAACAAGTGCCTTAAAAGTGGGGAACGGCTTTGAAGCCGGTGTGAAAATTGGCCCGCTTGCCAATGAAAAACAATTGAAGAATGTTTTAAAGTATATCGAATATGGTAAAGAAGATGGCGCTGAATTGGTTTATGGCGGTGAAACGATCGTGACGGGAGCATTCGAAAATGGATACTATGTCCAGCCGGCTATTTTTACGAATGTAAAACCAGATTCACGAATTGCAAAAGAAGAAATTTTTGGCCCAGTGGTGGCTGTGATTGAAGTAGATACATATGAAGAAGCCATCAGGGTTGCGAATGATGTCGAGTATGGTTTATCTGCTTCAATTGTGACCAATAACCTGAAAATCGCCAACCAATTTACAAAGGATATCCAAGCAGGAACCGTCAAAGTAAACCGGACAACGACAGGGAACTTAATGAATGCCCCATTTGGCGGCTTGAAAAAATCAAGTACCTCTACTTTCCGTGAATCCGGTAGAGTGGGCTTAGAGTTCTTTACACAACTTAAAACAGTCTATATGGGCTATTAATCATATTTAATAAATAAAGGAGAGCCATTCACATATGAAATCAGTACTGAAAATTGAACTTGAAGAAGCAAAGTTGATGATTGAGGCCGCTAAGAAAAAATCAGAGGAGATAAATGTCTTTGAAACAATTGCTATTGTTGATGATGGTGGAAACCTAATAGCGCTAGAGCGCATGAACGGAGCACGCATTACAGGACCAGAAATCTCGATTGCTAAAGCTTACACGGCTGCTGGCCACAAACGCTCTACCCATTTATTTAACAAAGAGCCAAATGGACCGGCACTTCCAGGCAATGAAGCTTTTGGAATTCAGCAAATGCTTCCAGGAAAATTTGCGATTTTTGTTGGTGGATTCCCGATTGTTGTCAATGGTGAAGTGGTTGGTGGAATTGGCGTCAGCGGCGGTAACGGTGAGCAAGATACTGCTGTTGGTACTGCGGCACTGCAGGCATTGCAATCCTATCTGGAAAGCGATGGCCACGAAGTCATTACAGCAGCCGATATAAAAAAATAATCAAATCCGGGCCTCATTCGTGCATTAATTTAAAGCAGAATGGGGTCTATCTTCATCTCTCATTCTATTAAAAAGAGGCTAAAAATGTTATATTGGTATAAAAAGGGGGAGAATCAACTGAAAACATATCTTGAGTTAGCGATTGGATTTGCCCGCACCGGTGTGACAGGTTATGGGGGCGGACCCTCGACGATACCGCTGATTGAACATGAAGCAGTCAAAAAATATAAGTGGATGAACGAACAAGAATTTGTAGAAATCCTCGCCTTAGCCAATACCTTGCCAGGGCCGATTGCCACAAAAATGGCGGCATATATTGGATATAAGGTGAAGGGATATTCAGGGGCCACCGTGGCCATTCTTACCCACATTTTACCTTCGATTATTGCGATGATTGCCCTATTAGGTGTGCTTTATTCTTATAAAGAATCGCCGATTGTCAGCGGAATGGTTCAAGGTGTTACACCTGTGATTGGTTTTATGCTTTTGGAGATGGCATACCGTTTCTTCCAAAATGGCCGTAAAGGCTTGGGTTTTCCGATCATGCTTACCTTATCAATTGTTTCATTAGTCATTGTCCAGTTTCTTGGCGTTCATCCCGGAATCTTAATTGCAGTCTTTCTCATCGCTGCTTTTATCATTGCGGATCGAAAAGAAAAAGCGGCAAAGACAGCTGCTGAGCTGCTTCTTCATAGAAAGGAAAAAAGTTCATGATCTATGTGCATATTTTTTGGTCGTTTTTAATCGCTAATTTATTGGGATACGGCGGCGGACCTGCAACCATACCCTTAATACAAAATGAAGTGGTCAACCATTACCATTGGATGAGTGTATCGGAATTTGGGGATGTTTTAGCGATCGCCAATGCACTGCCTGGACCGATCGCCACCAAAATGGGGGGCTATATTGGTTATCAACTAGGAGGAGTTCTTGGAGCAATCCTCGCGCTGATCGCAACAATTCTACCTTCTGCTCTAGCAGTTATTTTATTATTTAAGTTTGTTAATCTATTTAAAGGGAATCCAAAGGTAGCACTTATGACAAAGTCCGTTCAGCCAATTATTTTTATCTTACTTGCTGTAATGGCCTATCAATTCTTTTTAACCGCCTATGAAAAAAGTGGCATTTTTCACTTAGTTCTTTTGGCTGTAGTCAGCTATTTTGCTCTAATTAGATTCAAAATGCACCCATCCTTATTAATTGTCGGTTGTTTGATCTATGGTGGAGTTTTTCTTTCGTAAGTAACTATTAAATAAGCGGGTGGAAGTTATGGACATTAGATGGGAGGAAAACAATCTTTTATCGATTCGCGAGCATGCCTATAAATATTTAAAGGAAATGATTCTTGAGGGCGAATTAAAAGCAGGGGATCGCTTAATTGAAAGAGACCTTGCTGGCAAATTAGGCATCAGTCGAACGCCTATTCGCGAAGCCTTGTTCCGGTTAGAATCCCAAGGATTTGTAAAAACTGTCCCTAGAAAAGGTGTCGTTGTCTCAAATATTTCCAAGCATGAAGTCATCGAGGTATTTACCATTCTGGCCTCATTAGAAGTACTCGCCGTAAAATTGGCCGCGAAGCGGATGGATAAAGAAACACAACAAGAATTAGACGAAAAGATTGAGGAACTAATTGAGTTAAGGGACCAAGCGGAAGAAAATTTTAATCTTGAACATATACAAATGAACCGTCTGATTAATAAGGCATCGAAAAGTCCTAAATTATTTGAAATCCTCTCTGGTCTGATTGATTATATCCACATGGCTGCAAATATGGGCTATGAGACTCCAGGAAGACGAAATGAATCATTAAAGGAACATATAGATATTATGAAAGCCTTACGCGATAAGGAAGCGGAAATGGCTGAGTACTTAATGAAAATTCATATTGAAAACTCGAAAAGAGCCTATATCACATATATTGATAATGTAAAAGAAAAGCTAAATAAAAAAGAAAAATTGATGTCTACTTAATTTATTCTCAGTGAAAACCTCGGATCCTGCTTGAATCCTGGGTTGACGACCACACCTGTCTACCGGATGTGGTCTTATATTTAGCTTTTTTAAAAGATTTAAAATTATATATTGTCTGAAAATTTTAAATATGGTATATTGTATACCAAGAAGATGAATTTAAGGGAGGAAACGAGACATGCCAAAAATAAACTTTATTAATAGTAATAAACAATTAGAAGTACCAGAGGATTCCAATATATTAAGGATGTCCCTTCGTTATGATGGCGAACTCCCAAACCGATGTGGTGGAGGAATTTGCGGCAGCTGCGTATTTAAGGCGGAAGAAGGCGCTGAATTCCTCGATAAGGTCAAGGTTCAGGAAAGAAGAAAATTAGGTGAAGAGTGGTTAAACGATGGGTACCGCCTAGGTTGTCAAACATTCGTGACAAACGGGGATATTTCGATATCTTGGGATGACGAAGTAACCGATAAAGTTAAGAAAAGAAAGCCAGATCGACTGCAGAAAGAAGTCTCTGTAAGTAAGTAATTTTTTCAAAAAAAATATGAATTCGGGGTGAGATCATGTGGGCCTGTGAGAGACATATGAAAGAAATATTAACCTTCTTAGAAACTCCCCATATTTGCAAAGCAGCTTATCAAATTAAATGTTCCCTGTGTGAAAATCATGCTTTAGCAAAAATCTATTACACACATAAACCCTTGCACTTTAAAAAAAATAGAAAATTAAGTTCCCTTGCCTAACGTATTATGCCTGCCCCCCAGTGCTTTAGGATGTAAAGTAGTGGAGGGCAGGCACAGAACTTAAGGATGAAATCTTACAAAGCCTTCCTTCATTCACAGGAAGGTTTTGACGTTGTATCTATTTTGCATAAAAATTTTCTGTATAATAGGGCTGTGATTCACCGTTAAAAGCAACCCCGACCCCTAAAAACTTATATCCCTTACGTAAGATATTTTCCCGATGCCCGAGTGAATTCATTAAACCTTCATGGGCAAAAATGCTGCTAAATTGTCCGTATGCAAGGTTTTCCCCAGCCAAATGAAAACTGATGTGATCTTCTTTCATCCGATCAAACGGAGATTGTCCTTCAAGATTGGTGTGGTCAAAGTACTGATGGACCGCCATATCGGTGCTATGTTTACGGGCCGTTTCTCGTACATGGTCATCCCATGTTAAGACCTGCAAATTATGATTAACTCGAGCAGCATTGGTCAAATCAAATAACTGAAATTCAAAGCCTGCTTTAAGAGCGGAGTTCCCTTTTGTGTAAAAACCAGTTTT
Source organism: Neobacillus drentensis (assembly GCF_036962125.1). Lineage (GTDB taxonomy): Bacteria > Bacillota > Bacilli > Bacillales > Cytobacillaceae > Neobacillus > Neobacillus drentensis_B. The sequence goes on along the minus strand of NZ_JBALOA010000002.1, from coordinate 188,611 downwards.
CTTCTCATCGAAGTCTTTAGCAATTAACTGGATCCCTGTTACCGTATTATTTTCATGCTTATCATAAAAAACGGTAACATAGGTTCCATCCACCAAGAAGGTATCATAGTCACTATTTTCCTGTAGTTGGTACACCATGTGTCCTTTTTGAATCTTGGTTAATGGAGTTCCAAGTTTTTCACGTACTATTTTTTTCGAACTCCCCATTTTAATTCCATTAGTTGAAGCAACTAAATCTTGGTTTGTGTACAATCCAGTTACCTTATTGGCTTCATCATACATGACCATAAAGAAATCCTGATAATCCTGATGATAGGTATACCAATCCGTCCCATATTCGTTAAGGGAAGTGCGGTTTGCCCTGCCTAAGTTATGTTCAACATCTTCTTTTAGATTGCCAATTTCCACATTATTAATCGAGAATACTTGCTCCGCAGGAACGGTTAACTCCACTTTTTCTTTCGGTTGTAGATTTTCTTTATTTAGTGGCAGGCCATCCCATTGGATGCCCAGTTGTTTTATTAATTGTTGAGCTTTTTCATTAAAATCATCCAGTGTTACTTTTAAAGCAGGGTTATCTTTGACATTGATTTCAGATTGAACGGAATCAATCGCTTTTTCGATGTCGCTATTTTCCATCTGTTTGTCAATGACAGGTAGTGAAAATTTAAATAATAGAATAAATGAGATAATCGCAAGAAATCGTACCATATGCTTTTCCTCCATTTCTATTAGAATTGTAGCCAATTTCGAGGAAATGTATAAGTTATTTGCTTGAGGGGAAGCTTAACAAGTTAATTAGTAGCGGATAATGACTATTTACTGGAGAAAAATTACATATGAGTCGCTATAAACAAAATAACTCCCTTCTATCAGGTTATGATAGAAAGGAGTTGAATTATTTCTGTTTCCTACGATATAAATCCATTGTTTTATAGCCTTCTCCTAAAACGGTTTCCATTTCTAACAGTCGTTTTTCTTGGGTTTCTTTTCGTTTCGCACTATAAACATAGCGGGCCCAATCTTTTTGATAGCCAAAAGATAATTGATTATAGCTATCTAATATCACTTTATTTTTAAATAAATACTGTTTGATATCTTCCACATGAACGATATAGTCATCCACACTTTGACTAGCTTTGCTGCTTGCCGTCTTTTGCACCTTTTTAGGTGCTGATTTCAAGCCGACCACGGTAAACACATTATCCATACTGACCATCCTCGAAAATTTTAAATCACTTCCAAGTGCATAGCCATCTTCATCGACAGGTAATACCTTAAAAAAACTATCACGATCTATGAATTCTTTGTATCTTGGATTATTCTTTTTCGGATAGGCGAAGAATATATAGCCGTTTTTAGTTAGTAATTGCTTTTCAATTACGGATTGAAGCTGTTGTGAAAATTCCTCTAAGCTAAAGACAAAATTAAAGACGAGATCATAGTTTTCATTTTTAATCGTTGAATCATATTCTAACCCATTAAAATAATCCACATCTTTCGGTTTCTGAAGAATTAGCTTACGTGGATATTTATGTAAATTTAATTTCTCTACAATCGTTTTCGGTGAGTTCATGTTTTTAACTCCTTGTAAAATTTAATTTAATACTTCAGGATTAATCAAATTCCGCGGACGTTCTCCATTTAGTCCTGCGACTAAATTCTCGACTGCAAGTTTCGCCATCTTTAACTCTGTTTCAAAGGTAGAAGATCCAATGTGCGGAGTCGTGACTACATTTGGAAACTGGAGCAGGGGATGCTCCACTTTCAGCGGCTCAATTTGGTAGACATCCAAAGCCGCACCATGAATCTCCTTATTTTTAATTGCTTCAATCAGTGCTTTTTCATCAACTGTTCTTCCGCGGGAGCCATTCACAAAAATGGCTGATTTTTTCATCAATTGAAATTCTCGTTCCCCGATTAAATTTTCTGTTTCAGGTGTAAGGGGGGTCATTAAACAAACAAAGTCAGATTCTTCGAGTACACGTTCAAGTGAACAGTTGACAGCGTGATATTTTTCCTCCGCCTCATGGTTGCGGGTACGATTGTGGTATAGAATGTTCATATCAAAACCGAAATGGGCACGTTTTGCAATTAGTGAGCCAATTTTTCCCATTCCAATAATTCCTAGTGTCTTATGATGAACATCAATTGCGTATTCTTTTCTAGTTAAATAATGCTTCCAATTTCCCGACTTAACGAATTGGTCCAATTCAGGAATCCGTCTTGCTGCCGCTAAAAGAATCCCAAAAATGGCATCAGCTGTGGTATCCTCGAGTACACCCGGAGTGTTGGTTCCCATCACACCGCGCTTAGTCATCTCATCAATGGAAAGATTATTAAAACCAGTCGAATTGTTAGAAACTATTTTTAAATTGGGAGCAGAATCTAGTAATTCCTTGTCCACAGGCAGAGCGAGTCCAACTATTCCTTCCGCTTGTTTGAGAGCTTGTAAAAAGTGAGGGTCAGTTTTAGGATTGATTGCTTTAAATATTTCAACGTCAAAACGATCTCTTAACTGATCAAGGGTTTCAGAGAATTCAAAGTTGTAGGCAAGGATTTTTCTTTTCATAAATTTATCGTCTCTTTTCCTTTTCAAATCATATGTATATACATCTAAAGTGACATAAGAATTTTACAGAGTCAATAACTTAATCAATGATTAATTCCTTAAAAAAATTTTGTTTCCTAAATTTTTAATCACCTCTGTTTATCGCTATAATTAAATGAATAAAGGAAGTTTTTGAAATAGAAGATTTGAAAGGTGGATGTAAATGAAATATAACTTTGATGAAATGGTTAATCGTAGAGGAACTTATTCAATCAAGTGGGATGGCGGAGAGTTAATTAAACAAATTGGTTTGACTGATCGATACGATGAAGAAACCATTCCTTTGTTTACTGCGGATATGGATTTACCTGTTCCCCAGCCCTTAATCGATGCTTTACATAAGACAGTTGATCACCGTATCTTTGGTTATACGATTTTTCCAAAAGAGTACTTTGAAGCGATTCAGCATTGGTTTAAAAAGCGGCACGATTGGGACATACCGCAGGAAGATATCAGTTTTAGCCCAGGGACGGTGCATGCTTTAAATGTGGCGGTCAAAGCATTAACCAACCCAGGTGATGGCATCATCATTCAGCGGCCGGTCTATCCGCCGTTTACTTCGGCGATTGAAACCAATGGCCGAAAGGTTGTCAATAATCCTCTTCAAGCCAATAGTGAGGGATATTTTCAAATAGATTTTGATGACTTTGAAGCGAAGGCAAAAGAAGAAACAACGAAAATGTTTATCCTATGCAACCCTCACAATCCAACCGGAAGAGTGTTTACCGAGGAGGAATTAAGGAAATTAGCAGATATCTGTGCAAAATATGATGTGTTGATTGTTGCGGATGAAATTCATGGAGACTTGGTCCGCCGAAATCAAACCTTTATCCCAATCGCAAAAGCAACTGACCACGCTGATCGGGTTATTACTTTTACAGCAATCAATAAGACATTCAATGTGGCTGGACTTCATTGTACGAATGTGATTATTTCAAATCCAGAGCTTAGAAAAACCTTCAATACTGTGATGGGTATGCATCTACCTTCCCCATTTACCGTTTCTGCGCTCATTGCTGTTTACAATGAAGGAGAGGATTGGTTAGAGCAGTTGAAGGATTATATCGATGGAACCATGGACTGGGCTGTCCAGTTTCTGGCAGAGCATATGCCAAAAGTTAAGGTACGCATCCCAGAAGGAACCTATATCATGTGGATGGATTTTAGTGCCTATGGACTTTCTCCTGAGGACATTCATGAACGGATATACAATAAAGCAAATGTTCTACTTGAAGATGGGAAGATGTTTGGGGAAGAGGGATTGCAATGGCAAAGAATCTGTATCCCGTCGCCAAGGCCGCTGATTAAGGAAGCGTTTGAAAGAATTGCACGGGAATTTGAAGACGTCCGATAGATATAAAGGAGAGGGTGAAATTTGTTTGCAGCGGGTCAAAAAGAAATGCAGCAAATGGATCAGTTTACGATTGAAAAGTTAGGATTACCCGGTGTGGTTTTAATGGAAAATGCCGGTGCAAGAGTAGTTGAGGAAATACTCGCTAGTTCCCCATGTCAAAATCCTCGAGTTATTGTGCTCGCAGGCGGCGGAAATAATGGCGGGGATGGTTTTGTTATTGCCCGCCGACTATTTGATTTAGGATTAGAGCCGCTTTTGTGTTTATTAGTAAATCCTGACCGCATTAAAGGGGATGCTAAGGTTCATTTTGATGTATATCGGAACAGAGAGTTACCTATACTTTTTTTACAAAATCAAACAGTAATGGCACTCCAAAATGAGCTCAACCATGCGGATATTATTGTAGATGCGATGTTGGGAACAGGGGTAAATGGACCGGCAAGGTCACCTTTTAGTGAGGTCATTGAGATTGTGAATGATTTTAATGGGACGAAACTAGTCATTTCCGTCGACATACCCTCAGGAGTTAGCAGTGACACCGGCAAAGTAGAGAGTGTCGCTATAAAAGCGGCTAAGACAATTTCCTTTGTTTTTCCGAAAAAGGGCTTTTTCTTAACTGACGGCCCGAACTATGTTGGGGAGTGGAAGGCAGTTGATATATCGGTTCCACCTTCATGCGCAGTAGAACTAGAACTGAACCTGCCAAAAATAATTACCAAAAAGCTTGCACATGCCTCTGTTCCAATTCGTCCGAAGAATGGTCATAAAGGGACATTTGGTCATGCGCTGATAGTAGGCGGGTCCCGTCAATATGTCGGAGCACCAATTTTCTCGGCTAAATCTGCCCTTTACTCTGGGGCAGGTTTGGTGACGTTAGCTGTTCCTGAAAGTATTTATCCAATTGCTGCAGGTCAAAATTCAGAGTCGTTACTTTTACCTCTCCTAGATGAGAACGGACATTTTGCTGAAAAATCTCTTGATCAGCTTTTACCATTGCTACAGGAATTTGATAGTATCGCGATTGGTCCTGGATTAAGTCGTTTCGCCGACGGGGAGAAGTGGATTAAATCGATTTTAACTACTTTGCGCAAACAGCCGATTGTTATTGATGCAGATGGCTTGTATTTGCTTCAGGAGCAATTAGATGTTGTCCGTTTGTATCAAGGAAAGGTGATTTTTACTCCACATCCCGGTGAAATGGCTCGCCTCATTAATAAGACTGTAAAAGAAGTAGAAGGGAACCGACTCGAAGTGGCGGTAACTTTTGCCCAAGAAAAAAACGTTTATTTGTTGTTAAAGGGGCATCGTTCCATTATTGCAACTCCTACTGGGGAAGTATACATCAATCCATTCGGACATGATGCCCTTGGAAAGGGCGGAAGTGGTGATGTGCTGACCGGTCTAATCACTTCCTTCCTTGCACAGGGTGCAATGCCAGTCGATGCACTAATAGCAGCTAGCTATCTCCATGCTAGAGCCGGTGTGGAAAAGGCAAAGGTATTATCCCACTACGGTGTCGGACCTTTCGATTTAATTGATGGAGTAAAAGAACAATTAAGGCTGATTTAGTATGAAAGTGAGCTCTTAAATGCCTGCAATTTGGTTCCGTTAACGGCTGCGGAATAAAAGAGTCCACTTTATTTGACCGTACCCCTTTTAGAATCGGGGTACGGTCATTAAGTATAAATTCAATAAAATACTAGTATCTAATATTATATTAAAATAATACAATGTTTGTAAACGGTTTCAATTACAGGAGTACTCAGCAAAAATATGAAAATAGAATCATTTTTAAACATTGATTTATAAAGCCATTGTCCTGTTATTGGTAAAAAAACCATATTTCACACTTTGTTCAATACTTCACAAACTATTATTCGAAATCCATGTTATGATGTATCCATAAAAGAAATAAGGAGTGATAAGACATGATGGTATGTGAATGGAAAACCTTCTCTACAGATTCTGAAACTTATACCCTAGAAACATTCGAAGAAGCAGTAGGGGACGAATTTGAAGCAATGTACTTCAAAGAAAATGAAGAAGTTCCCGCTTATATCTGGACCATCAATTATGTGGTCATTGTTAAAAGATATTCCAAGGTTTTAAACGACATTTTATTTGAAAAGATTCCTCGCAATCCAGTTTGTGAATAACAAGTATACAAATTTAGAAGAGTCTTTTATTTTTAGTTTATTATGTGAAAAGTTTCACAAATTCACACCCAGAGAAAATACCAGCCGATAGTTTATATTTTTTTAATTAACTTTGTGAAATATTTCACAAATAATATATCAAATGGAGGTATTACGATGGCAGTAGTAGAAAAAGCAGTGAAAGAAAAACATGATGTTACAAAGATGATTAATCAATTAGTGGAAAATGGATTAAAAGCATTAGATGAGTTCCGAAACTTTGATCAAGATAAGATTAATGAAATTGTTAAAGAAATGGCATTAGCGGGTCTTGATCAGCATATGCCGCTCGCAAAGTTGGCTGTTGAAGAAACAGGGAGAGGCGTATACGAAGATAAAATTATTAAAAACATGTTCGCTACAGAATATGTTTATCATAATATCAAATACGATAAAACGGTTGGAATCATCAATGAAAACGAACATGAAGGGATGATTGAAATCGCAGAACCAGTTGGGGTTATTGCTGGAGTTACGCCTGTAACCAATCCAACCTCAACCACAATGTTTAAAGCACTCATATCGATAAAAACCAGAAACCCAATTATTTTTGCTTTCCATCCATCAGCACAAAGATGCAGCAGTGAGGCGGCAAGGGTACTTCGTGAAGCTGCCATAAAAGCTGGAGCACCTGAAAATTGCATTCAATGGATTGAAATACCGTCCCTTGAAGCCACCCAAGCGTTAATGAACCACTCAAGAATTTCGTTAATTCTTGCCACTGGCGGTGCAGGAATGGTTAAATCTGCATACAGCTCAGGAAAGCCAGCCCTTGGAGTAGGACCAGGAAATGTTCCTTGTTATATTGAAAAAACAGCCAATCTTCATCAAGCCGTGAATGACTTGATTTTATCTAAAACGTTTGACAATGGAATGATTTGTGCTTCCGAACAAGCCGTAATTATTGATAAAGAGATTTACGATAGCGTAAAAGAAGAAATGATCGCAAATAATTGTTATTTTTTAAATGAAGAGGAAAAAGTGAAGGTTGAAAAGTTAGTTATTAATGAACATTCTTGTGCGGTTAATCCAGTAATTGTTGGGATGGCTGCTTCAAAAATAGCTGAGATGGCAGGAGTTCAGGTTCCTGACGGTACAAAGATTCTTGTCGCTGAATTAACAGGTGTCGGAGCAGCATTCCCGCTTTCAAGGGAGAAATTGAGCCCTGTGCTTGCTTGCTACAAGGTAAGCAGTCTGGACGAAGGCTTAAAGAGGGCTGAAGAAATGCTTGAATTTGGCGGATTAGGTCACTCAGCAGTTATTCATACGACAGATGAAACGGTGATGAAGCTGTTTGGCTTACGGATGAGAGCTGGCCGGATTATTGTCAATGCCCCATCCTCACAAGGAGCCATTGGTGATATTTATAATGCTTATATGCCGTCATTAACCCTCGGTTGCGGCACCTATGGCGGAAACTCTGTTTCTACGAACGTGGGTACTATTCATTTAATGAACATCAAAAAAGTAGCGAAAAGGAATATTAATATGCAATGGTTTAAAGTTCCTTCTAAAATATATTTTGAGAAAAACTCAACTCAATATCTTGCAAAAATGCCGAAGATATCAAGAGCATTTATTGTCACAGACCCTGGAATGGTGAAATTAGGGTATGTCGATAAGGTCCTCTACTATTTAAGAAAACGTCAAGATTATGTCCATTGCGAAATTTTCTCAGAGGTGGAACCAGACCCATCCATTGAAACGGTCATGAAGGGTGCTGAAATGATGGCCGCCTTCCAGCCAGATGTAATCATTGCTCTCGGCGGTGGTTCCGCAATGGATGCAGCCAAAGGAATGTGGTTGTTCTATGAACATCCAGATACAGAATTCTTTGGCTTGAAACAAAAATTCTTAGATATCCGAAAACGAATTGTTAAATATCCGAATCTCGGCCAAAGGGCGCAGTTTGTTGCCATTCCAACTACATCTGGAACAGGGTCGGAGGTTACTTCCTTCTCCGTTATTACGGATAAAGAGGCAAATATAAAATATCCGCTCGCTGATTATGAGTTGACTCCAGACGTTGCTATAATCGATCCGCAGTTTGTGATGACAGTGCCAAAGCATATTACCGCTGATACAGGTTTGGATGTATTGACCCATGCGATTGAAGCATATGTTTCTTGTATGGCCAATGATTTTACAGATGGTCTTGCCATAAAAGCGATCCAACTCGTCTTTGAGTATCTGCCACGAGCTTACAAAAACGGTTATGATGAAGAAGCACGCGAAAAGGTTCATAACGCTTCAACCATTGCCGGTATGGCTTTTGCGAACGCATTTCTAGGAATTAACCATAGTCTTGCCCATAAGCTTGGAGCCGAGTTCCATATTGCACACGGACGGGCGAATGCAGTCCTTATGCCGCATGTTATTCGCTACAATGCAACAAAGCCAAAGAAATTCACCGCTTTTCCAAAATATAATCATTTCAAAGCTGACAAACGTTATGCTGAAATCGCTAAAATATTAGGATTACCTGCTAGTACCACGGAGGAAGGCGTAGAAAGTCTTGTTCAAGCAATTATAAAACTAGCAAAAGAACTTGAAGTGCCGATGAGTCTTGAAGCCAATAATATAAATAAAGTTGAATTCGAAAGTAAGGTTAATTATTTAGCAGATCGGGCCTTCGAAGACCAATGTACCACAGCAAATCCTAAGCTCCCATTAGTCACCGAATTAGCTGAAATTTACCGCCTAGCTTATAAAGGGGTATAATAATCCTCGCCAATACGAAAAATCAAACTAATTGGTTTTTCGTATTGGCTTTTTTGTGTTTTTTAAAATTTTAGGAAGACGGTGAGGTTTTGGGGTACAAAATTAAAGATGTGATGATATCCGAGCAAGAAATTAGAGACAGAGTGAAGAAGTTAGCTGAGCAAATTGAGAATGATTTTAATAATGAAGACATTGTAATGATTGTTGTTCTAAAAGGATCGTTTGTTTTTGCGGCTGATTTGATCCGGGAGATGAAAGGGAATATAAAAATTGATTTCATCTCCGTTTCTAGCTATGGTGATGAAACAGAAACAACGGGTAAAGTCAGGCTACTGAAGGACCTAGATGCGAATATTACCAATCAGAATGTCCTCGTCGTGGAGGATATTATTGACAGTGGCCTGACCTTACATTTCTTGCGCGGCCATTTGAAAGCACATAAACCGAAACAAATAAGAATCTGTACGTTGTTAGACAAGCCAGAAAGAAGGAAGGTAGATCTTACTGTGGATTATGTCGGCTTTGTTATTCCAGATGAATTCATTGTCGGTTACGGAATTGACTATGCACAAAAGTATAGAAATCTACCTCATATCTCTACGGTTGAAGAGGGCTAGCGATCCCCTGTTCAAGTTTTTTATGGTAGATTTTGCGACCTTTATCATAAATGTTATACTTTTACAGTAAAACCTGTTGAAAGATGGAGGGAAATATTATGTATACTTCTATATCTGAATTTGTAATGGAATGGAATCAAGAAGCATCATCTACGCAGAAGGTTTTAGATGCATTGACTGATCAATCTCTTCAACAAGAGGTTTCTCCCGAAGACCGGACACTTGGGAGAATCGCGTGGCATGTGGTAGCAAGTACACCTGGGATGCTAACTGAGTTTGGAATTACTGTTGAAAATGTGAAAAATGAAGCTGAGGTTCCAAGCTCAGCAAAAACCATTGCTGACACTTTCCAAAAGGTAAGCGCTAACACAGTCACTGCTGTTCAGGAACAATGGACGGATGCTTCTTTAAAAGAATTGAAAAATGTATTTGGAATGGATTTGCCAAAAGGTGTGACGCTCTCTCTTTTGATAAAACACATTATTCATCACCGCGGCCAAATGACCGTTTTAATGCGCCAGGCTGGCTTGAATGTTCCAGGGGTATATGGCCCATCAAGGAATGAATGGATCCAAATGGGAATGGAAGCTCCAGCGTTATAAAATACATACGTTTCCCAATTGAGCACACTTACTTAGTGTGCTTTTATTTTTGTAAAGGTTTTCCTGTTATTATTTTCCTTTTTTTGATAGGAGAGGTATAATATAAACGGATAGATTTACTCCGATTGTTTCGACGACGATTTTCCAAATCTAATCGAAAGAAGATGGGGAAAATGAACAAAAGAAGGGCTTTGTCTCTTGTAACGGGTGATTTTTTATTAATTATTGGTGCTGGTGCAATTGCCGTTGGAATTATGTTCATTCTAAAGCCTGATGGAAGCAATTTAGGTATGACGGTAGATTTATTAAAAGAAAGTCCATTTAGTGATTTCTTCATTCCTGGGCTTTTTTTGATGGCAGCAAATGGAATTCTAAGTATTATTGCTGCACTATTATTATTTATTAACTATCGGTATGCTGGAATCTCTGTTATGGTATTAGGAGTAGTAATGTTTATTTGGATTTCCGCACAAGTCTATTGGATTGGCTGGGAAAGTTGGCTCCAACCCGCTTTTCTTGCAGTGGGGTTAGTTGAATTACTGATTGGTTTTTTCCTAGAAGCACCATTCCATGATAAATGGGGTAGATTCGGCAGTCACCGTGATTCACACGCACATTAAATGCTATATCTTCATAATTCAAATACCTTTATTGCAGCAATTTTATCGGCTGCGCTAAAGGTATTTTTTTAATATAAAGGAAGCTAGATTAACCCATCTAAGTGCTAGCTAATCGATAGCTAAATGTTGCACGATTCTATCAACTGCTAAGCATCTATCATAGGTTGTATTTCCAAAGAACTACTCTAGTAACATGTTTTAATAAATTTAACACTTATGTCAAAAATTTCTACAAAATTCAACAAATTTATCTGAATAGAGTGTTAGCTTACTATATTAAATCCTTCACTATTTTGGTAAAATACGTATAAGTAGAAAAATATACATACCACTTAACGATTAGTTGTGAGATAAGCTTTCAACAATCTATTGTTAATAATGATGCAAATTATAAACGAATGAGCAGGAGGAATATTATGTGGGATTTCGACATGGATATAGATCAAGTTGCTAGAATAAAAGTCATTGGTGTTGGCGGCGGCGGTAATAATGCTGTCAATCGAATGATTGAGGGCGGGGTTCAAGGTGTCGAATTTATTGCGGTCAATACAGATGCACAAGCGTTAAACCTATCGAAAGCAGAAATTAAAATGCAAATAGGCGCCCAGTTAACACGCGGACTAGGTGCGGGTGCTAACCCAGAGGTTGGCAGAAAAGCCGTGGAAGAAAGCAGAAGACAGCTGGAGGATGTTTTAAAAGGAGCAGACATGGTCTTCGTGACAGCCGGAATGGGCGGCGGGACTGGAACCGGTGCTGCACCGGCGATTGCAGAAATTTCCCGCGCACTCGGCGCGTTAACAATCGGGGTGGTAACACGTCCGTTTGGGTTTGAGGGCCGGAAACGTGCTTCAAATGCAGCGAATGGAATTGAGTTAATGAGTCAAGCAGTAGATACGTTAATCATTGTACCTAATGATCGCTTGCTGCAAATTGTAGATAAAAGAACACCGATGATTGAGGCATTCAGGGAAGCGGATAATGTCCTTCGCCAAGGTGTTCAAGGGATTTCAGACTTAATTGCAGTCCCAGGATTAATTAATCTGGATTTTGCTGACGTGAAGACGATTATGAGTAACCAAGGGACCGCTTTAATGGGTATTGGGGTGGCAAAAGGGGAAGGCCGCGCGGTCGAGGCAGCCAAAAAAGCTATTTCCAGTCCTTTATTAGAAACCTCTATTGATGGAGCCCAAGGAATACTCATGAATATAACGGGTGGAAAAGACTTGAGTCTTTATGAAGTGCAAGAGGCAGCCGACCTCGTTGCCTCTGCTGCAGATAAAGAGTTAAATATGATTTTTGGTTCAATCATTAACGAAAATTTTAAAAATGAAATCATGATTACCGTTATTGCTACAGGCTTTGTTGATAAACAGGCACGTCCAACAAAACCTTCTTCTCCTATTCAAAAGGAAGGGCCATCGCGTTTATCGTTTCAATCTCAACCAAAACAGGAACAAGAGAGTCTAGAGGAGCCCGTAAGAAATTCCGAAGGTTATAGTCAGGAAGGAGAAGATTCTCTCGACATCCCGACCTTCTTGCGTAATCGGAACCGAAGAAATAGATAGCATATCCTAAAATAAGGTGCAATTAGGAAGACGGGGCGGCGGCCTTTGCCACCATTCATTGGAGAATATCTGGGCCTCCGCTCTACATTGCGCCTTTATTCTATATTTTGTTAGATGTTTTCAGATTTTAATGGTTTAAATCGTTAAAACCGACTTGACTTATAGGAATAGTAAAACTATTATTATATTAATCATTTTTTGACTGAAAAATTTGTAATCTTAGAATTCTTTAAACAAGTCATGATAAATAAATGATCAAGATAAGTTAATAATCCTTTGTGAGGTGGATATTGGTGCAACTTCAAGTATTAAACAGTCCTTTTAATCAGGAGCAGGCAGAGCTCCTCAACCGCATTCTGCCTACCTTGACAGAATCACAAAAAGTCTGGTTGAGCGGTTTTTTGGCTGCAGCCCAATTTTCTTCGGTTTCGGGGCCGGGAAATGTACAAACAGCTGAACTCCCAAGCGGGAATACAGCCCAGGCCATTTCAAAGGATGTGACTATTCTTTTTGGATCACAGACGGGTAACGCTCAGGGTCTTGCTAAGACAGCAGCCAAGAAACTCGAGGAAAATGGTTTTCAAGTAACAATCCAGTCTATGAGTGATTTTAAACCTAATAATTTAAAAAAGATTCATAACCTTCTGATTGTAACCAGTACCCATGGAGAAGGCACGCCTCCGGATAATGCCCTATCATTTCATGAATATCTACATGGGAAACGTGCTCCAAAGCTTGATGAACTTCGTTTTTCCGTTTTAGCACTTGGAGACAGTTCATATGAGTTTTTCTGTCAAACAGGTAAGGATTTGGATACAAGGCTTGGAGAGCTTGGAGGAACACGTCTTTATCCGCGTTTTGACTGTGACCTTGATTATGATGAGCCAGCATCCGAATGGCTTTCAGGTGTCCTTAGCAGCTTAAATGAGGCCGGTGGAGGCACCCATGTATCTGAGGAGGCACCATCTTCACAGATTGGTGATGCGGTATACTCCAGAACCAATCCATTTAAAGCTGAGGTCCTGGAAAATATAAATCTAAATGGCCGTGGCTCAAATAAAGAAACCCGCCACCTTGAGTTGTCGCTTGAAGGTTCTGGACTTACCTTTGAACCTGGGGATAGTCTAGGAATTTATCCTGAAAATGATCCTGCCCTTGTCCAATTACTATTGGACGAAATGAACTGGGATCCTGAACAAATCGTGACTGTGAATAAAAAGGGAGATGTTCTTCCGCTTAAAGACGCACTCGTCTCACACTATGAAATTACTACTTTAACCAAACCGCTTCTTGAGAAGGCTGCACTGCTTTCTGGGAGTGAAAAATTACAGGAACTAGTTTCTGCAGGCAATGAAGACCAATTAAAAGGATATCTGGATGGACGTGATTTGCTTGATTTATTACGTGATTTCACACCTTGGATTGGGTCAGTGCAAGAGATTGTCTCTATTCTAAGGAAGATGCCATCCCGGCTATACTCAATCTCAAGCAGCTTAACGGCTAATCCTGACGAAGTCCATTTGACGATTGGTGCGGTCCGCTTCAATGCACACGGACGCGAACGAAAAGGTGTTTGTTCCATCCAGGCGGCGGAACGTCTTCAGCCTGGTGATACAGTCTCCATTTACATTCAGCATAACGATAACTTTAAACTGCCAAATAATCCAGAAACTCCTATTATCATGGTGGGTCCTGGAACGGGCGCAGCACCTTTCCGTTCCTTTATGCAAGAGCGTGAAGAAACCTGCGCAAAGGGTAAAACATGGATGTTCTTTGGAGACCAGCATTTTGTTACAGATTTCCTCTATCAAACAGAATGGCAAAAGTGGCTGAATAATGGTGTGTTGACGAAAATGGATGTTGCCTTTTCACGTGACACGGCAGAAAAGGTGTATGTACAACACCGCATGATCGAACAAAGTAAAGAGTTATTTGAGTGGCTTCAAGCAGGTGCACATCTATATATTTGCGGAGATGAAAAACACATGGCTCATGATGTTCATCATACGTTAATTAAGATTATTGAAAAAGAAGGCGGTTTGAGCCGTGAGCAAGCGGAGGAATACTTAGCCGAGATGCAGCAGCAAAAACGTTATCAACGTGACGTATACTGACCTGGGATGGAAGGGAGTTTCAACATGGTAAATCAAATATTAAAAGCACCAGAAGGACCGCCGAGTGATGTTGAAGGAATCAAAGAAAGAAGTAATTATTTACGCGGTACACTTAAAGAAGTAATGCTTGATCGGATTAGCGCCGGCATACCTGAAGATGATAATCGCCTGATGAAACACCACGGCAGTTACTTGCAGGATGACAGGGACCTCCGAAATGAGCGCGCTAAGCAGAAACTAGAACCTGCATATCAGTTTATGCTCCGTGTCCGCTTGCCTGGGGGTGTAGCTTCACCTGAACAATGGCTTGTGATGGATGAGTTAGCAGATAAATATGGAAATGGGACCTTAAAACTGACGACTCGTGAAACATTCCAAATGCACGGGATCTTAAAATGGAATATGAAAAGTACGATTCAGAGTATCCATAATGCCTTAATGGATACAATTGCTGCTTGCGGTGACGTGAACCGTAACGTGATGTGTTCTTCAAATCCAGATCAATCTGAGCTTCATTCCGAGGTATACGAATGGTCAAAAAAATTAAGTAATGACTTATTGCCACGTACGAGGGCGTATCATGAAATTTGGCTTGATGAAGAGAAAGTAGCCGGTACACCTGAAATCGATGAAGTAGAACCAATGTATGGACCGCTTTATTTGCCGCGGAAGTTTAAAATTGGAATTGCCGTTCCTCCTGGAAATGATATCGATATCTTTTCACAAGACCTTGGCTTTATCGCTATTGTCGAAGATAATAAGCTGGTCGGTTTTAACGTGGCCATTGGCGGCGGGATGGGGATGTCACACGGTGACAACGCCACTTATCCGCAGCTTGCTAAGGTAATTGGTTTTTGTAAGCCTCATCAATTATATGAGATTGCAGAAAAAACGATTACGATTCAACGGGACTATGGAAACCGTTCTGTACGTAAAAATGCACGTTTTAAATACACTGTAGATAGACTCGGCTTGGAAACAGTAAAAGCTGAATTAGAACATCGTCTTGGTTGGAAATTAGATGAGGCAAAGCCTTTCCATTTTGATCATAATGGCGATCGTTATGGATGGGTAAAGGGTGTCAAAGGTAAATGGCATTTCACGCTATTTATTGAAGGTGGCCGTGTTGCAGATTTTGATGATTACAAGCTTAAGACGGGCTTGCGCGAAATTGCAAAGATTCATACTGGCGATTTCCATCTGACAGGTAATCAAAACGTCATTATTGCCAATGTTTCTACTCAGAAAAAGAAAAAAATCAACGAATTGATTGAACAATATGGATTGACAGATGGCAGGCATTATTCTGCGCTCCGCCGCAGTTCAATGGCTTGTGTGGCTCTTCCAACCTGCGGATTAGCGATGGCTGAGGCAGAGCGATACTTACCATCTTTAATAAATAAAATTGAAACCATCGTTGATGAAAATGGATTAACCGATAAAGAAATTACCATTCGTATGACTGGCTGCCCGAATGGCTGTGCCCGTCATGCCCTTGGAGAAATTGGCTTTATTGGGAAAGCGCCAGGCAAATATAACATGTACCTTGGTGCCGCACATGATGGAAGCCGTTTAAGCAAGATGTACCGTGAAAACATCGGTGAAGTAGAAATATTAAATGAACTGCGTGTTTTACTCTCTCGCTATGCCAAAGAAAGAGAAGAGGGCGAGCACTTCGGAGATTTTGTGATTCGCGCTGAAATCATAAAAGCTACAACGGATGGTACTAATTTTCATGATTAATAATGACTAACAAAAAGACAGGGAGCCATTCCTGTCTTTTCCTTTGAAAAAAATAGATGCCTCAATTTAGAAGAGGCTATAAAAAAGGCAAACATGCTGTGACATGTTTGCCTTTAGTAATTTCGTAGTATTTTAAAAACGATGCGTTATCCGCGTCTTCCGCCTCTGCCGCCCCGTTTAGTTTCAGTGCTGCGTTTTAAGGTAGATAAGTTCTCTTCACTAGCTTTTAAGAATTTCGCAATTTTATCTTCGAAATTTTCCTTTGGTTTAAAGTTACTCTTTGAACGGAAATCTTTTGAACGATTATCTACTCTTCCCTGACGTGGTGGACGTTGGGAATAAGACGAGGTTTGTTCAACCGGCTTATCAATAGCTTTTTTGATGGACAAGGCAGTCTTACCGTCCTTCTCGCTAATTACCTTAACTTCAATTAGGTCGCCAACTTTAAGATGATCATTAACGTCTTTAACATAGCTGTCCGCTACCTCACTGATATGAACTAGCCCTGTTGTTCCACCAGGCAATTCTACAAATGCCCCAAAACTAGTGATGCCTGTTACTTTACCTTGAACTTTAGTACCTACCTCGATTGACATAAAAAAATGTTCCTCCTCAATAATGTTACAACCACCTTATTATAACAAATACGTAGGGATAATATCAATTCTTTCATCAAGTACCTTCCACCTTTTTTTGTAATCGAATAAATTTCGCGAGTTTATAGATGAGCCATATGGAAAAGACTATAACGATTTCCACTTTAAGGTAAATAAAGCCTGAATGAAAATATCTATATTTTTACAAAAAAAGATTTGTAATAAAGACTAAAAGGAGTGAATTGACTTGTCAGGACCGAGTTTGAGGAAAAAGGATGCACATTCGTCTATACATGAAGCAGCACTGAATGAGGTAAAGGAGCTGCGAGAGTTATATCAGAAATGTCTTGAAAATCGAGAAATAGAAAAGGCATTGCAAGTATTAGAGGTTGCGATTGAACATTGGGAAACACGTACATTGAAACATGCAGAGGCAGAGGAGGAAGGATTATATAAGGAGATGACAATGGAGAATCCAGATTTGGTCACAACAGTGATCCAATTAACTCGTGATCACGATCTTATGCGGAGGATTGTTGAAAACATGAAATTAAGGTTGCAGACCCATGAACCCGACCAAAAAATGATTACTCTATTAGATTGTCTGGTCATCATTGATGAAATCCACAATGAAGATGAGATGAATAAACTTCTAGGTGATAACGAAAAATATACAGGAAAATTAGTGTAATAATGGAAAAGAGGATGAAAATGAGTAATAAACCGCCCTTAGAGGAAAAGTTATTACGATTTGACTTACCAGAATTATATAAACAATTGGCTGAAACATTTTTCAGTTATAATATCCATCCTTACGATATTCATGGAACTGTCATTAAAAATAAAACAGGCTATGATGTCACCATTCGATTCTCGCAATCATTTTCACAATCTATGAAAACACAGGTTAGCTTTGAACAAGCCATGAACCCAGATGAAGAAGTGATTCATTTTTTTCAAGAATCTGCTGAGAAATGTAAAGCACTGTTAATTTCAGATTATTATAAAATGATTAAACTATAAAGGGAGCTGAATAGACACTTGTTTTCATTTGAAAATGATCCATTGCTTGTCGAAGATCGAGAGGACTTAATTGCCGTACTCAGGATACGGTTTGGTGTGATATCTGGAGAATTAATCCAAGCAATTTATGAAATTGATGAAATGAATACCTTGCAGCGGCTGATTCTTGCTGCAGCCAATGCACCCAATTGGCAGATTTTTATAGAAGAACTTCAAAGTGGGAAGGACTCATTCCGACTTTTAGGTGAAGAATTTAATCCATTAGCCGATATCCTTAAGGGAAGAGGTGAAAACGATGCAGTCTAAAAAAAATAATTTGTTCCATTCGCTCAAACATTTAGTGCGCGGTGACCGAATTAATGACGGATGGACCGAGGAGAATCCTCGGCCACGGGATTGGGAAGAGGTCTACAGAAGGCGCTGGCAGCATGATAAGGTGGTTCGGTCAACACATGGCGTCAACTGTACAGGTTCTTGCAGCTGGAAAATTCATGTGAAGGACGGCATTATTGCATGGGAAACGCAGCAAACGGATTATCCATCAACCGGTGATGATTTTCCAGAGTATGAACCAAGAGGCTGTCCGCGTGGTGCCAGTTTCTCATGGTATACATATAGCCCTACCCGCGTAAAGTTCCCCTATGTTCGCGGAGACCTTTATGCCTTATGGCAAGACGAACTCAAAAGAGCTAGTAACCCTGTTGAAGCATGGGAGAATATTGTCACAGACCCGAAAAAGCGCGAACAATATGTGAAGGCGCGCGGCAAAGGCGGCTTTGTCAGAGGGTCATGGAAAGACGTATGTTTAATGATTGCTGCTTCGACGATTTATACGATCAAAAAATACGGACCAGACCGAATTGTTGGTTTTAGTCCGATTCCTGCAATGTCAATGGTTAGTTATTCTGGCGGGACCAGATTTTTATCGTTAATAGGCGGGACGATTTTAAGCTTTTATGATTGGTATGCGGATCTCCCACCTGCTTCGCCTCAGGTATGGGGGGACCAGACGGATGTTCCTGAAAGTGGAGACTGGTATAACACCAAATACTTTATCATTTGGGGAACAAATATCCCACAAACGAGAACACCTGATGCCCACTTTATGGTTGAATCCCGCTATAACGGAACAAAGGTTGTCGGTGTTAGTCCAGACTATGCGGAATATGAAAAGTTTGCCGATATGTGGCTGCCTGCTAAGGCGGGGACAGATGGAGCTCTTGCCATGGCGATGACCCATGTCATTTTGAAAGAATTTTATGTTGACAAACAAACGCCTTATTTTATCGATTATGCAAAAAAATACACAGACCTGCCATTTCTCGTCGTTTTGACAAAGAAAGTCGGCGGTTACCGCTCGGACCGTTTCCTGAGGGCCTCTGATATTTCAAAGAATGATACGTTGGGTGAATGGAAAACCGTTGTTTGGGATGAGAAACGGAAGGATTTTTCGATTCCCAATGGCAGTCAAGGGTTTCGCTGGGATGAAGGAAACAAATGGAATTTGGATATGAACACGGGGGATGGGATGAAAATCCATCCAAAGCTTAGTTTTCTTGATGAAAAAGACGAGGTTGTGATGGTCGAGTTCCCTTATTTTGCTGTAAAAGAGGGCGGAAGGGAGGAACGCGGTGTACCGGTTAAGCGTGTCAAGGACCAATCTGGAAATGAACTGCTGGTTACGACAGTCTATGACCTTATGCTTGCACACACGGGAATAAACCGTGGTCTTCCAGGGAATTATCCTGCCGATTATAACGATGCGGATAAGCCGTATACTCCTGCTTGGCAAGAGAGTATTACAGGTGTGAAAAAGTCCCATGTGATTCAAGTGGCCAGAGAATTTGCTGATAACGCAGCACGTACGAAGGGTAAATCTATGATTGCTATGGGAGGTGGAACAAACCACTGGTTTCATAGCGATCAAATCTATCGTTCAATACTAAACCTTGTGTTATTAACAGGTTCACAGGGTGTCAATGGCGGTGGGTGGGCTCATTATGTTGGCCAAGAAAAGGTCCGCCCATTGGAAGGCTTTGGGCAAATTGCCTTTGCGAATGATTGGGTGAAATCGCCGCGTTTCATGAACGGGACTTCCTTCTTTTACTTTGCAACAGAACAATTTCGCTATGAATATGATTTTAATGATTCTCAGACAGACTGGGGAAGTCAGTATGCCAAAATGCACCCCGCTGATTTTAATGCAATGTCCGCCCGGTTAGGCTGGCTGCCAAGTTTTCCACAGCTGTCGCAAAATTCCTTGGAAGTGATGAAGGAGGCGAGGTCACGCACGGTTAACGATTTTGCCTTGATTGAGGATGTGACGAAACAACTGAAGGAAGGAAAACTCGACTTTGCGATAGAAAATCCTAATGATCCGCGCAATTTTCCACGTGTATTTTTTAACTGGCGCTCCAATTTACTGGGCGACAGCGGAAAGGGCCACGAATACTTTGTGAAACATTTAATTGGCGCTAAGGATTCTGTCCTAACAGATGTCGAAAACTCTTGGCAGCCAAAAGATGTAAAGATAACGGATATTCCTCCCGAAGGTAAAACAGATTTGTTTGTGAGTATGGACTTCCGCATGACAAGTTCTGGACTTTTCTCAGATATTATTCTGCCGGCTGCAACCTGGTACGAAAAACATGATATCAGCAGTACGGATTTGCATCCGTTTGTGCACCCTTTCAATGCGGCCATTAGCCCGCCATGGGAAACGAGAAGCGATTGGGATGCGTTTAGAGAAATAGCCAAGGCCTTTTCTGAATTGGCCAAGGAACATCTTCCTGCCCAAGAGGACTTGATTATTTCTCCGTTGACCCATGACACGATTAATGAAATTGCCCAGCCGTTCGGTAAAGTAAAGGACTGGCGGAAAGGCGAGGTAGATGCCATTCCCGGAAAAACAATGCCTAATTTTACGATTTTGAAACGGGATTATCCTCATGTGTATGATATGTGGATTACGGTTGGACCAAATATTAAAAATGGCTATGGAACGAAGGGTGTCCGCATTCCTGGAGATAAAGTTTATCAGCAATTAATGGACCGACTAGGACCATCGAAGCATGAAGGGATTGGGAAAGGCTACCCTGATCTATTTACTGACAAGAAAGCAATCAATGCGATTCTTTTAATGTCTGGTGCGACCAACGGGAATCGTGCCGTTGAAGGCTGGAAGTCAATGGAGGAAAAGACGGGTAAGAAGCTGGCTCACATCTCAGAGGGGCGGGAG
This sequence comes from Neobacillus drentensis, assembly GCF_036962125.1. GTDB lineage: Bacteria > Bacillota > Bacilli > Bacillales > Cytobacillaceae > Neobacillus > Neobacillus drentensis_B. The sequence continues at coordinate 167,612 of NZ_JBALOA010000002.1, read as the reverse complement.
GAAGAGGATTATACGCTGGATGCCTTAACCATCCAACCCCGTCAGGCGATCTCAACCCCAGTTTGGAGTGGCCTTGAGAATGATAACCGGCGCTATTCGCCGTTCACTGTCAATAAGGAATACCATATTCCATGGCATACCCTAACTGGTCGGCAGAGCTTTTACCTTGATCACGAGGTCATGCTGGATTATGGTGAGGGGCTTCCGTTATACATCCCGCCAATTTCCAAAGGGCCATTTATTAAGGGGGAGCAGGAAGTGGAGAATCAAGGGAAATCCATAACGCTCCGTTATATGACGCCGCATCAAAAGTGGGGCATTCATACCATGTTCACCGATACGACGAATATGATTCAGCTGTTCCGCGGCTGGCAGGTAGTCTGGATGAATGAAGAGGACGGGGCAGAAATTGGGATTAAGGATAATGATTGGATTGAGCTCTACAATCGAAATGGGGTCGTTGTAGCAAGAGCAGTCTTAACGTACCGGATGCCGCGCGGTGCAGTCTATATGCATCATGCACAGGACCGTACGATGGGTGTACCTGGAAATACGATTAATCAAACTCGAGGCGGGACGCATAATAGTGTCACGAGGATTTACCCGAAAGCGACCCATATGATTGGCGGATATTCTCAACTAAGCTACGGGTTTAATTATTATGGACCAACAGGCAGTCAGCGAGATACATTGACGATTGTCCGACCATTAAAGGAGGTCGATTGGCTTGAGAATTAAAGCACAAGTGGCCATGGTCATGCACCTTGATAAATGTATTGGCTGTCATACTTGTTCTGTTACGTGTAAGAACGTCTGGACCAACCGTCCAGGGATGGAGTACGTCTGGTATAACAATGTCGAGACCCGCCCAGGGACAGGGTATCCAAAAGAATGGGAAAATACGGATCGCTTCAAGGGGGGCTGGGTTCTTCGAAATGGCAGATTGCATTTAAAGGCAGGCGGCCCGATTTCGAAGCTGGCCAATATTTTTTACAATCCCAATATGGCTGAAATAGACGATTTTTACGAGCCTTGGACGTATGATTTTCAGCATCTCCATAATAGTCCGAAGAAAGAAAATTTACCTGTTGCCAGACCGAAGTCAATGATTACTGGAGAATATATTGATAAACCAGAATGGGGCCCCAACTGGGATGATGATCTAGCGGGCGGCAGTGAAGTGGTGCCGAGGGACCCCAATGTCCAAAAGCTTCAGGAACATATTGCCATGGAATATGAAAAGACGTTTATGATGTATTTGCCGCGGATTTGTGAGCATTGCCTCAATCCATCCTGTGTGGCTTCGTGTCCTTCGGGGGCTTTATATAAAAGGGATGAAGATGGAATAGTACTGGTCGATCAGGATGCCTGCCGTGGCTGGCGGTTTTGTATGAATGGCTGCCCCTATCATAAGGTGTATTACAATTGGAATACCCATAAAGCTGAGAAATGTAATTTTTGCTATCCAAGAACGGAAGCCGGTCTTCCGACTATCTGTTCGGAAACCTGTGTGGGGCGGATTCGTTATATCGGAGTTGTTTTATACGATGCGGACAGGGTAAAGGAAGCAGCGTCTGTCGAAGACCCGAAGGCATTATATGAAGCACAGCTTTCCGTATTTCTAGATCCATTTGATCCTGAGGTAATTACGGAAGCGGAAAAACAGGGAATCAACCATAGCTGGATTGAAAGTGCTCAGGCATCTCCTGTATATAAGATGGCAATGAAGTGGAAAATCGCTTTGCCGCTTCATCCAGAGTATCGGACGCTGCCGATGGTTTGGTATGTGCCGCCGCTTAGCCCAATTATGAATCACATCACCAATGAAAATGAGTTAAGTGCAGAGGGATATATCCCTGCAGTTGACCAAATGCGCATTCCAATGGAATATTTAGCCTCCTTATTAACAGCAGATGATACTGATGTCATCCGAAGAGTGCTATTAAAAATGGCTGCGATGCGTGTCTATATGCGGGCAAAAACCGTTGGTGGTATAGATGAATTGAAAGTCAGCAAGCTTTTGGAGGAAGCGAAAACCACAGCCGAGGAGCTCGAGGACATGGCTCGCTTGCTTGCTGTTGCAAAGTATAATGAGCGGTTTGTAATCCCTACTGGACGTCGTGAAATGGATGAGGATTTACATTATAAGCAGGGATCCTGCAGCATCGAAGACCTCGCGCCAGCCGAAGGGATGGTTTCTTATCCATTTGAAAGAAGTGAAAGTCAATGACGACGAATGATGCCCCAGCGCTTTTAATCATCATGTCCCGAATATTGGATTATCCAAATGAGGAATTTTTTCAAAGTCGGACCGTGATTGAGGAATTTTACAACGAACATATCTCTTCAGAAGTTATTCGCAAGGAAGTCGAAGCGAGGATTGTTCCTTTGTTTAACATGGATCAAAAGGAACTGCAAGAATTATATGTAGAAACCTTTGATTATAAGGAAAGAACAAGTCTGTATTTAACTGCCCATGAGCTCGGTGACAGCCGCAAGCGGGGGGCTGCTTTAATAAAATTACAAAAGCTCATTTGTGAGGGCGGCTTTGAATACGAGGGGAAGGAACTGGCCGATTATATCCCCATGCTATTAGAGCTTTTGGCAGTGGTACCAGCAGAAGAGAATTTCGTTAGACTTTCAAGACGTCTAGCTTTTGCATTACAGCGTTTATTGAACAACCTGCCTAACGAAAATCCCTATCATAAAGCCATTGACCTATTAATGATGTTTGTTTTTGAGGCTCCTGGAAAAGAGGAACTTGACCTATTGGAAAATGAACGTGAAGAAGCTGATTTAGATGAACTTCCTTATCCAGTCATGTATCGGTAGAAACTTTTACTGGATTTGGGACCTAGAGGATGTACAGGTTAGGGAAAATTCAGTAACTTCAAAGCGAGTCTGCAAAGGAGGTTGGCAATGGAATACAGTTTTTGGTGGACCATTTTTCCTTATATATGCGGTGCCATTCTTATCGTTGGGACGTTTTACCGCTTTATTTTTCGAGGGAAAAGCTGGTTTGCCCCGTCGACAGAAATTTTTGAAAAAAAGTGGCTCCGGTTCGGTTCAGTCATTTTTCATTATGGTATCATCTTTGCCTTTATTGGACATATCATGGGTATTTTGATTCCAATCGAAGTATATGAAGCAATAGGGATTCATGAGCATCTGTACCATTTCGGTGCGATTGCGGGCGGTGGTATCGCCGGACTCATGGTGGTAGTTGGCTTGGTGGTCATGCTGATTCGGAAATTTTCCTTTCCGAAGGTTCGAGTCCATACTACCTTTGGTGATTATTTCACGATTGTATTGTTACTTATAGTCGCTGCTATTGGCACCTATATGACACTGATTTATAGCTACACGGTGGTAGCGTATGAGTATCGCTTAACAATTGGTCCTTGGTTTCGAAGTTTATTCACGTTCAGGCCTTTATCTGAACTAATGTTAGGTATCCCAACTATCTTTAAGGTCCATGTTGTTTTATCCTTCTTATTATTTGCATCGATTCCGTTTACGCAGCTAGTCCATATGTTTAGTTTTCCAATACGCTATCCGTCACGTGCACCACAGCAATACCGATCGCGTAACGGGTATGATAAACGGTAATCACTGGTACCTGACACCACAATAAACAAAAGAAAAAACAGCCGCAAATTGTTTAACGGGTTCTCTTGATGGGGAGTTTTGCGAAAAAAGCTCAAACATTCACATTGATTTCAGAAGTACAATCAGCAAACAAAATAGCAGTAAAACAGATTAAAAAAGAGCATCTAATAGATGCTCTTTTAACATTTTTCATCAACATATTAATGAAATGCTCCCATCATCGCAAGACCAATAAGGATAGCTGCAAGTGATATTATTAAAGCAAAGCCTAAAAATTCCCCACCAGAACCAAAAAAGGTATCAAGTATTCCTAAAAATACAAAAAGCACTTTTTTTGATGTTTTAGAATCATCTGACTTAAATTCTTTGTAAATATACACCGATAGGGCTATAAAAGAAGCCAGACCCATTAAAAATACGATTAACCCACTGATTTGAAGGACTCCTTTTCACTGAAAAATCACATACATTTTAGTACATATTATAGGCAATAAAATCGCACTAAAATCAGCGTGAACATAAATCATTGTACACAACTATACTTGTGCTGAAATGAGTGCGATTTTTGATTTATATTTAATTAAAATGGCTTTATATCAATGAAAATAGACCACTCCATATATGCGAAATGGTCTGCGATTTGAACTACTGTTTTAGGTAAAACTCCCCCTGAAGGGAACCCGTTACAAATTGTTGATGGCTGTTTTTTTCTTTTGTCTAGGAAGGGGAATTGGCTGTGGTGTCAGGTACTACTAATCATTAATCTATACAGGGGATGAAAAAAGTTATTGTAAAAATTTTTTTATAGGATTAGGATAATGATTAAAAACAACAAGGAATTCGTGGATGGGGGGAGACCTCTTTTCGCCTTGACACTAGGGAGAGGTTGTCGATGAGAAGTTATCTTATTCTGGGGATGTGCGCTTTATACTTAATTCAATACTTTGTCGAGTTGCAATGGCTGCAGCTTGTGGTTGTTGGACTATCATTACTTGCCTTTTTGGGCAGTGCTCTAAAAGCTGACCGCTTCCCGCGCTGGCTTGGTATTGTCATGATGACTGCAGGTATTATTATTGAATGGAAAAAAGGAACCGGTGTGAACGGGATTAGTGATGGAATTTTCTTAATTCTTCCCTTGATTTGCTTGTTAACTCTTGCTCCGTTGCTTTCGATTCCATTAAAGCTGTCAGGATATTTTGATTCAATTGCTTTAGTTTTACGCAATTTATTACATCAACCGAAAAAGTTATATGCGGGCATCACTGGGACACTGTTTATTCTGGGCCCAATTTTAAATTTAGGTTCGGTCCGAATCATTAATGAATTTTTGGAGGATTTAAAGCTTCCTTCGGCCATGTCGGCAAAAAGTTATCTTGTTGGATTTTCAACGGCAGTGATGTGGTCACCTTATTTTGCATCGGTCTCTTTAGTGCTCCATTATCTCAATGTCCCATTCAAAGCCTATATTCTGTATGGCCTTGGATTATCACTTTTAGCCTTGTTAGTTGGGAATATTTTGTTTGCCGTCTGGGAGAAGCGTCATTCAATAACAAAAGTACTTCCTGCTAAGGCACCTTTACAAAAAGCACATCGTAATCAGTTTATTAAATTAGTCTTATTTGTGGTCCTGTTAATGGGATTATGCTTATTTATCGAAGCGATGACAAATTGGTCTATGATTGTAATTGTTTGTCTCGTATCCATTATTGCCCCGCTATTTTATGGAATCCTATCAAAAGACAAGAAACGATTAATCACACCATTGGTTGATTTTCGCGATCGCTCGGTACCGATGATGAACAATGAAATTATGCTTTTTATGAGTGCAGGTATGTTAGCTTTTGCGATGAAAGGGACGACTGCCGCAAATGGAGTGAGTGATTTTCTCGTGGGTTTATCACATCAATCCTTTTTCTTGTTTGCACTAGCTGTAATGGTAATTGTTCTTGGAATTACCTATATTGGTATCCACCAAATTGCCGCAGTAGGGGCATTAGCGATGCAATTAAATCCAGCGGAATTAGGAATGAGCAATCTCGGGCTGGCCCTGCTTCTTTTATTAACATGGTCAATTTCAACGGCGTTAAGCCCATTCTCAGGATTGAATTTAATGGTCAGCCGCTTTGCAGGAATTTCTGGGGTACAAGTAGGACTTCGCTCCAACGGGATTCACTTAACAGTTGTCGCCTTAATTGGAATCGCGATTATCTCTTTTATTGGCTAAGCTAGAAAGATAGAAAACAGCCTTTCCGATTGTGTGAAGGCTGTTTTTTTAATAGATTATCAAATTGCTGGAACTTACGAATACTTATGAATTATTCAATCGGAGTATAGTTCATCTTATAGAGAACATATCCCGTAAAGAGCTGGAATAATTCAATAAATTTTTTCGGATTTTTGTTCGTTAAGGTTTCAATTTTTTGTAATCGATAGGCGAGACTATTGCGATGAATATGAAGTTCAGTAGCAATCGCATTCATATCGCCGCTATTTTCAATATAGCTTATTAACGTTTCAATCAGTTCTATTCCTTTAGGACTTGTTTCTAGTTCATGATAGATGCCGCTGATTTCCTCAAATTCAATTTCTTTATTAGTCAAGTAATCGATAAATTTTAAGTCATGGTAATAACAGTGATATTCAGTTAATCTAAGTTTTTCAGCAATCTCAAGCGCTTTTTTTGCTTCGTGGACAGATTTGCCGATTTGAGCGTGGCTTGTACCAATTCCAATTCTCGTATCCGTTCTTGAAATAAAATCTTCTAGTCTTTTTAAGATATCACTGCTGTTGGGGACAATAAATAACATGGTATTTTGACTTAACCGGAAGCTAAATTCTTGGTCAAGTAGAAACGGTTCTTTAAGGGAACTTCCTTTAACAACAACTGCTATTCGATCCATTTCTAGATTAATCCCGACAGCCTCCCCGCTATTAATAAAAGCCTGATCATATTCTTCCGTTCGGAAAATCCAATGATACATAAATTCCTCTTTTATTTGCTCTTTAATCCTTCGCTCTTTATATAAGAATTCTTGGTTTATTAAGAGCTCAGCGGTTACACGAACCAATTCAGCAAATGGCTCCACAATTGTCGGTTCGCCACTAAGACCAATAACTCCAATTGTCATGTTCCTAAACTTGATAGGAATGTTTACTCCTGGTTTCGCTGCTCCATCTGAATTATAAATTGACACGAGTTTTCCTTGTTCGATGGCAGCCATTGCACCGTGATGATAAGTCCCAATCCGATTTGGATCACCACTGCCAATAATTAAGCCGACCTCATCCATAATATTCACATTATAGGGGATAACCTTCATTACCTTATTTGCAATCTCCTGAGCCAGCTGTTCGTTAATTTTCATTATGTACCTCCAGAATGATTCATTGGTTATTTGCACAAAAAAAAATCTAAAATATCATTTGTTTGAATGATGATTTAGTGGTAAGACAAAGATACAATAAGGATGTAAACGGTTACTTGAAATGAAGAAAAGAAAAATTCTTTTATCTGCATTGTTCATTGTAACAAAACAGTCACTTGATTACCTTTACTTCACATCATAAGAGGGAATTTAATATCATTTTTGTTCAAATGACAAAAAAACAAGAGGGATTTTCATCAGCTTGAACGATTGTATATTTTAATTGAAACCGTTTATGATAAAAGGGTAAAGAGTTTCAAAAGTAAATATGATAATTAACTTAGAAACGAGAAAGCCGTTCGAATTCCTTTGTTTTAATTAAATAATCACTTAAATAAAAAGGTTATTATTAGATTACTATGTTTTGAATCTTTTGTAAAAAATAATAACCTTTTATGAAAAGTGGTTTTGTGAATTTATTCACAAATTAGTCATATTTACAAAAAGATGAATCCCGTTTATGAATTAGAAATGATTGGAGGAGGAAGATACTTTAGTGACAGATGTAGAGTGGATTCTTTAAAGAAAGCAATTATTAGAAAGTGTACTGAAAGATTTTGAATTAAAACAACACATTAATTCCTAACGGAAGGAAGTACAGACTATGCCATTAGTATATGTTGCATTAGCAGTTGCCCTCATACTTATTTTGATGATTCCACTAAAAATGAATGGATTTATTGCCTTAATTATTGCCGCTTTATTCGTAGGTCTACTTCAAGGTATGCCGATTGACAAATTGATGGAATCTCTTTATGGAGGAATTGGCGGACAACTCGATGATTTGATTCCAATTTTAGGTTTTGGTGCTATGTTAGGAACTGTCATGGCTGATGCTGGTGCCGCTCAACGAATTGCTAACACGTTGATTGATAAAATGGGTATTAAACGTGTTCAAATTGCAATGCTGATTACTGCTTATATCCTAGGTATCACAATGTTCTTCGAAGTAGCATTCGTATTATTGATTCCTTTAGTTTTCACAGTTGCTCGTCAAACAAAGTTAAACCTTTTGTGGGTTGCAATTCCAATGGCTGTTGGATTATCTACAACACATAGTTTCTTACCTCCACATCCAGGACCAGCTGCAGTAGTAGGTGTTTTTGGAGCAAGCATGGGCTTAACTTTAGTATACGGTCTTATCATTGCCATTCCTGTAGGTTCTTTCATTGCATTGCTTTGGCCAAGACTACCATTTGTTAAAAAGATCAATCCAAGCATTCCAGAAGGACTTGGAAGTTCGAAAATTTTTAAAGAAGAAGAAATGCCTAGCTTCTTAGCGAGTATTACGGCTGCGCTTGTACCAGTTGTATTAATAGGAATATCTGCATTCTGTGAAGTAATGTTACCAGAAGGAAATAGCTTTAGACACTTCATGGAGTTCTTTGGTTCAGCTACAATCGCATTAATGATTTCACTATTACTCTCATTCTATCTTTTAGGAACAAGAGTAGGCCGTACATTAAAAGACGTGATGCAATCATGCTCTAATAGTGTAAAACCAATGGCAATGATCATCCTCGTAATCGGCGCTGGCGGTGCGTTTAAACAAGTATTAGTTGATAGTGGGATTGCTGACTATATTAAAGACTTAACAAGTGGCTGGGATATTTCACCAATCATTCTTGCTTGGTTAATCGCTGCTATCTTACGTATTGCCCTTGGTTCAGCAACTGTAGCTGTTATGACTGCAGCAGGTGTTGTTCTTCCAATTGCACAATCTTCAGGTATTAGTTTAGAACTAATGACTCTTGCCGTAACATGTGGCAGCGTCGCGTTCTCACACGTAACAGACCCTGGCTTCTGGATGTATAAAGAATACCTTAACTTATCTGTTGGAGATGCGATTAAAACAAGAACTACTTATACAACCGCACTTGCCATCCTTGGTTTAGCAGGTGTCTTAATTCTTAATATGTTTGTAGGTTAATATTTAGGAAAAACTAAGCAGGAAGTAAAAATTTCATTTTTTACTTCCTGTTAAATCATTTAACTGGAGGAATAAATAATGAAAGTTGGCTTTATTGGTCTTGGAATAATGGGTAAACCGATGAGTAAAAATTTAATCAAGGCAGGATATCAATTAATCGTTAGTGATTTTAATAAAGAGGTTGTTAAAGAACTAGAAGGATTAGGAGCTGAAATCGGTTCTAACCCGAAAGAAATCGCTGAAAAATCAGATGTTGTCATCACCATGCTGCCAAATTCTCCAAATGTTAAACAAGTAGCCTTAGGAGAAAATGGATTAATTGAAGGGGCTCATGAAGGATTAGTCTACATTGATATGAGTTCGATTGCGCCTGGTGTTTCACGTGAAGTGTATAATGCCTTAGCTGAAAAAGGTGTGGATATGCTAGATGCACCAGTAAGCGGTGGAGAACCGAAAGCTATTGATGGAACGATGTCAGTCATGGTGGGCGGTAAAGTAGAAGTATTTGAAAAATGTAAAGATATTTTGGATGCGATGGCAGGTTCAGTTGTCTTAGTTGGCGAAATTGGAGCAGGTAATATTACCAAATTAGCTAACCAAGTGATTGTTGCCTTAAATATTGCAGCGGTTTCTGAGGCTTTCGTGTTAGCACAAAAAGCGGGTGTAGAACCAGCTGCAGTCTATGAAGCAATTCGCGGAGGATTAGCGGGTAGTACAGTGCTTGATGCCAAAGGCCCTATGATGTTAGATCGTAATTTTGACCCAGGTTTTAGAATTAATCTTCATATTAAAGACCTTACCAATGCGCTTGAAGCGTCACATGAGTTTGGTGTTCCACTGCCATTAACCTCGTCAGTACTTGAAATGATGTACGCACTTAAAGTGGATGGACATGAGTTTGAGGATCACAGCAGCCTTGTGAAGTTTTATGAAAAGTTAGCTAATGTGGAAGTAAGTCGCTAGTTTTTATTTAGGGTAAGGGAAGGAAAGATCGCTACAACCTTCTCTTACCCCATAAAATTAACTATAAAATTTAAGATTGGAGACATCCCGATGAATACTGTACAGAATTTAGTTAATGTTACTCCAGTTGTCACTGAAATGTCGGTTTATGCCGTAGCTGGCCATGATAGTATGCTATTAAACTTAAGTGGTGCACATGGCGCTTATTTTACAAGAAATATTGTTATTTTAAAAGACAGCAATGGAAACGTTGGTGTTGGTGAAGTACCTGGTGGTGAGGGGATTCGTAAAACTCTAGAAGATGCCAAGCAATTGGTTGTCGGTTCATCTATCGGAAACTACAATAATATCTTAAATAATGTAAGAAAAACGTTTGCTGGTCGTGATGCGAGCGGACGCGGCTTACAAACCTTTGATTTACGAATCACCATTCATGCGGTTACAGCGATTGAAGCGGCACTATTAGATCTTCTTGGCAAACATTTAAATGTTCCTGTTGCTGCCTTATTAGGTGAAGGCCAACAGCGTGATAAAGTAAAAACACTAGGATACTTGTTCTACATTGGTGACCGGAATAAAACAGATTTACCTTATTATAGTAATCCAGATGCAGAAGATGAATGGCACCGGATTCGTCATGAAGAAGCACTAACACCTGAAGCGGTAGTTCGTCTAGCAGAAGCTTCGCAAAAACGATATGGCTTTAAAGATTTTAAACTTAAAGGCGGCGTGCTTGAAGGAAAAGAAGAAATCAAAGCGATTAAAGCATTAAAAGAACGTTTCCCAGATGCTAGAATCACACTTGATCCAAACGGGGCATGGTCATTAAAAGAGGCAGTTGAGCTTTGTAAAGATATGCATGGAATTCTAGCATATGCTGAAGATCCATGTGGAGCAGAAGATGGCTATTCAGGTCGCGAAATTATGGCTGAATTTAGAAGACAAACAGGTCTTCCAACGGCAACGAATATGATTTCTACTGATTGGAGACAAATGGGTCATACGATCTCCTTACAATCCGTTGATATTCCACTTGCTGATCCGCATTTCTGGACGATGCAAGGATCAGTACGTGTGGCACAAATGTGTAATGAATGGGGTTTAACATGGGGATCTCATTCTAACAATCACTTTGATATCTCCCTTGCTATGTTTACTCATGTTGCTGCGGCAGCACCTGGTGAAATTACAGCGATTGATACCCACTGGATTTGGCAAGAAGGGACAGAGCGCTTAACGAAAGAGCCGTTCCAAATTGTTGATGGCAATCTAACGATTCCGAACAAACCGGGTCTAGGTGTGGAAGTTGACATGGATCAAATTATGAAAGCAAATGAATTGTATAACAATATGGGTCTAGGTTCACGTGACGATGCTGTAGGTATGCAATTCTTAATTCCTGGCTGGAAATTTGATAATAAGCGTCCTTGTTTAGTACGTTAAAAATTAGCAGGGTGACTGGTTGGTCACCCTTAGCTGCTACTCTATTTAAAATTTTTACTACTTTAAATGTAAAGGACAGATGGTTATGAAGTTTGTGTTAGCGCCCGATTCGTTTAAGGAAAGTATGTCGGCGAAAAATGCTGCCCTTGCAATGGAAAAAGGAATCCTGAAGGTCTTCCCTGATGCCGAATGCGTGATTGTGCCTATGGCTGACGGAGGGGAAGGAACAGTCGAGTCTTTAGTTAGTATGACAAATGGCGAGATTATTAAAACTGAAGTTCTTGGTCCATTAGGGGAGAAACGAATTGCCGAATATGGTCTTTTAGGTGAAGGGCAAACGGCTGTTATTGAAATGGCAACAGCTAGTGGATTGGAATTAATCCGTCCAGAAGATCGTAATCCATTATTAACTACTACTTATGGGACAGGCCAATTAATAAAACATGCCCTCGATAAAGGGGTTAGCCGCATCTTGATTGGGATTGGCGGAAGTGCAACCAATGATGGCGGGGCAGGTATGCTCCAAGCTCTTGGAGTTTCTTTAAAAGATGAAAATGGTGAAGAATTAGATTTTGGCGGCGGTCCTCTAGGTCAATTACAGAAAATAGATTTAAGTGGATTGGATAAAAGATTATCTGCGGTCAAAATTGATGTAGCATGTGATGTTACAAATCCACTAATCGGGGCGAGCGGTGCATCGGCGATTTTTGGACCGCAAAAAGGCGCAACACCTGAAATGGTAGAAGTTCTTGATCGTAATTTAACCCTGTTTGCTAACTTAATCAAACAAGAAATCGGTAAGGATATTGCGGGTATGGAAGGGGCAGGTGCAGCAGGAGGGCTAGGAGCTGGGCTTGTTGCTTTTCTGAATGCTCAATTAAAAAAAGGTGTCGAGCTTGTGATTGAATACACAGGCCTTGAAGAACGAGTAAAAGGTGCAGATTATGTATTCACGGGCGAAGGCAGTATTGATGGGCAAACGCTTTTTGGAAAAACACCATATGGGGTAGCAACGATTGCACAAAAGTATTCAATTCCTGTTATTGCGTTTGCAGGGAAAATTGGTAAAGGTGTAGAGCCATTATATGATCATGGATTTAATGCAATTATAGGAATATTATCAGGCGTAACCACATTAGCGGAAGCTTTGGAAAATGGTGAAGCAAATTTAGCTTTTGCCACTGAAAATGTCTGTCGGGTTTTGAAATTATAATCATTATTAAAAAAAGCAGCTGTCGAAAATTTCGACAGCTATTTTCATCTAAATTGTAGTCGATTTTATTTATGTAAGCGTCATTATGTTGGAAAATTCGCAAAATAAATATTATTGAAAGCGTATGCTATAATGAAGTTAAAAACAACAGCAAGGGGTAATCGCGATGTTGAAAGACATTTTTATCAGCTTATCACAAAATCAATTTTTAAATAGTACAGCTAAAAAATACGGTTTAAAATTAGGTGCACAAAGTGTCGTAGCTGGTACTAATATCCCGGAAGTCATCCAAAGTATTAAAGAACTGAATGCACATGGAATATCATGTACTGTCGATAACTTAGGAGAATTCGTTTTTAAAGAAGAAGAGGCTACTGCTGCGAAAAACCAAATTCTTAAAGTAATCGAAGCCATTCATGACAATAAAGTTAATGCGCATATCTCATTAAAACCAACGCAAGTAGGATTGGATATCGATTATCAATTTTGTTTAAATAATGTACGAGAAATCGTTGATCAAGCCCATCGATATGATATTTTTGTCAATATTGATATGGAGGACTTCAAACACTTAGAACCAACTTTTCAATTATTGGACGACCTTTCGATGGAGTATACTAATGTAGGTACTGTTATTCAGTCTTATTTCCACAAAGCACAAGAGTATCTTGAAAGATATCAAAATTTCCGCATTCGTTTGGTTAAGGGGGCTTATAAAGAGTCAGCGGAAATCGCATACCAAGATAAAAAGGATATTGATGCGAACTTTATCAAGATTACCGAATGGCATCTATTAAATGGGAGATTTACCTCGATTGCTACACATGACCATCGCATCATTAATCATGTGAAGGAATTTGTAAAGAAGCACAATATCCCGAATGAGAAATTCGAATTTCAAATGCTCTATGGATTTAGAAAAGAGATGCAGCTTGAGCTTGCTAGTGAAGGCTACAATTTCTGTACGTATGTGCCATTCGGCAATGATTGGTACGGTTATTTTATGAGGCGTTTAGCTGAAAGACCTCAAAATTTAAATCTTGTAGCGAAGCAAGTATTTAACAAAAAAACGAACACGGTAATTGGTGTCGCTGCAGGGGCATTCTTATTAGGAAGATTGACGAAAACGGACCCTAAAAAACGCCGTAAATAATTGACTATCAACCTCTCATCCTCACTGATGAGAGGTTTTTTAATATGAAAAAGAAAGTATTATACGCCGCTGAACAGGCCGCTTACGCTTTTCTTAATTATGAAACTTTTGTGTATTAACTGTTTTCTGCGCTATTCCTATTGCACAATTTGGTAAATATTTTCTATAATGAAGGTAAAGAGATTGTGAAGGAGTGAGCAAAGTATGGAATATGATAAAAAGAAAGTGGTGATTTTAGGCGGTGGTTATGGTGGTTTAATGACAGCTGTAACATTACAAAAGAGGGTTCATCCTTCCCGAGTTGAGATTTATTTGGTCAATAAGAACGATTACCACTATTTTACTACCAAAGTTCATGAGGCTGGCGCAGGGACAGTGAATCCAAATTCTATTAAAATGCCGATACAAGAGTTAATTGACCCCAAAAGAGTTACGTTTATTCAAGATGAAGTGACTGGATTGGATATTGAAAGGAAAAAAGTCATCTGTAAAAACCAGATAATCACCTACGATTACGTGGTTGTAGGAATTGGCGGCACACCAAAAACTTTCAATATTCCTGGATTAGAAGAGCATGCTTTCTTTTTGTTTAATTGGGAAGGGTCAAATCGTCTTCGCAAACACATAGAAGAGAAGTTTCAGGAATTTAGTCAGAAACCAACAGGAAAGTTGAATTTAGTTATAGGCGGAACTGGGTTTACCGGAATGGAGTTTATCCATGAATTAACGAAAAGTATTCCACTACTTTGCAAGGAATATAAGGTAGTTCCCAATGACGTAAACATTATTGTTATTGAACCAAACCAACAAATCCTCCAAGGTTTCCCCGAATCGATTGTTTCAGATGCAGTGGGATCACTTAGAAAGATGGGTATTGAATATAAAGTGGGCATGCAAGTGACGAAGGTCGAGAGAGATAAGGTTTTCTTACAAGATGGAACAGAGATTCAATCGGATACATTTATCTGGGCAGGCGGAGTTACAGGGAATCCACTCCTAGAGGGTCATGGATTTGAATTATTGGACGGTCGAGTGAAAGTAGATGAGTATTGTGAAGTCCCCGATGTTTCCGATGTCTATGTAATCGGAGATGCTTCAGTAAGTTTTAACGAAAAAGGCCAACCATATCCGCCCACGGCCCAAATTGCAATTCAACAAGGACAATACTGTGCCTACAACATTGCCATGAAGGTATATGGTCAACCGGCTAAACCATTTCACTATATTTATCGGGGTACCGTCATGTCATTAGGAAAAGGGAATGCGACAGGAATTGTTTATGATCATCATATCAATGGAAAGTTTGCTGCTTTGATGAAATGGGTGATTGAGATGCGCTATTGTTTTATGCTTGGTGGTCTGTCTCTTGTCCGCAAACATTGGAAAGACTGAGTTCTGAAAATGCCACTTGATATGAATTGCGGTTATGGTACCTGACACCTTACGGAGGAAACAAAGGCACCTAGCCTTTGTAAGTTATTTATTAACTACAAAGGTGTCAGGCACCAGGTTTAACTGCATTATAGGAAAAGTTACTATCATCCCATTCAAAGATACCTTCTTGCAATTTGATTGTTGCATCAAATGGGCGAGAAATCGCTAAATCGGCATTTTGAGGTTGTTCATCCGGTTTGTTATTTGTTTCTTCTACTAATTGTTTCTTAAGAAGAAGCATATCTAATTTTGAAGCAACACGAAGGACTTTATCAAGAGTGAGCTTCTTTTCACTGATCCCATGAATGTTACAAATACTTGTTTGAAAACTTTTATTGTATTGGAGCATCATATGCAAATCATTAATACACGCCACGCCAAATACCTCTTTAATTACATCTTCATAGCGCAGCTGGGTGCCAGTTGCAAATTTAGTAATCTTCTTCTCAGGATTTTCTAAGAAATAAACGGTTTCGATAAAATTTTCCATGTAAACACCCTTTCTAGATTATAGTTTCTTATTGTCTTTACGGTTCAGTAAGGGTGAATTTCTACATTCATTGTGGGAGTAAAAGTTTTTCCACTAAGGTCTCACCCTGAAAAATCAGTATGTTATTTATATTATAACATATTTTCACTTTGCTTGCTGACTAAACTCGATTTTTGTAGATAATTGTCGGTAAATATCGCGAACACAAGTGTAAGCGTCTTTGATGCTAGTATAATTAATCAAGAAGGGTTGTCCTTAAATAGGTTCACTAAGTAAATTCTTCAGTGGATTTACTTTCCATTATTATCTTGTTGTTAATTAATAGAATCATAAAGTATGATTTTTATATATGGACCTCATCCTCATAGGAATGGAGAATGATATTGAAAAAATATAGTGCAAGTTTTCTTTCCTTTTTGTTGCTATTTAACATACTTATTACGGGTGTGTCAGCAGAAACGATTGAACCAAAAATTAAAGTGAAGCTAGTAAATTATCTAGGTAATAAAACGGAGCTAACGATTATACCCACAGGTGATTATACTGTTGACCAATCATCAGTCCGCTTAACAACGGGGAAGTCCTATCTCATAAAATACGATAATAATAAAGTTACGCTAGTAGACGGAACAACTTCATTATATACCGCAGACACAATTAATTTAGATTCAGCTAAAGATACCGACTACTTATCTATTAATAATCGGAAATATTTAGGTTCCTTTCAATTCGTTCCTGAAAGTTCAAAGTATGTTCGGCCTATTAACGAAATCTACTTGGAAGATTATTTAAAAGGTGTCGTTCCATCTGAAATGTATGCGAGTTGGAACCGCGAAGCCTTAAAAACGCAAGCGATAGCTGCTCGAACCTATGCATTATCCTATAAATCAGTAATCATCGATGATACGATTAATTATCAGGTCTATGGTGGATATGTTTGGGATTCAAATAGTAATGCGGCTGTAGATGAAACAAAAGGTGAAGTTTTAAAAGTAAATGGCCGGTTAATTAGTGCCGTTTTCTCTGCCAGCAATGGTGGAAAAACAGAATCTAATGCCAATGTCTGGGGCTCCGCGCCAGTTTCATACCTAACGATTAAAGAAGATGCATTTGATGCAAAAACTGCTTGGACCTTCACGATAAGTAAACAACAATTTGATCCAGCCAATTTGTCATGGACTCAAATGAAAGAAAAAGATGCAACGATTACTAGTACGATTAAGACCTGGATGTCCACACATGGTTATACTGGAAAAGAAATAAAAATAGCAGCTATTCCTGTTTTAAGCTTACACACCCCCACATCAGGAGGACGTGTTTCAAAAGGAAATATCACGATTGACTTTTTTACAAAAGATAAAGTTAATGCTGATGGCGCTTATATACCGCAAAAGTTAGTTTATGAAAACGTGGCTGCTTCTCAGATTCGTGCCATGGTTGGTAATCGTACCATGAAAAGTTACCTTGTCTCAAACATTGAGGATACGAACGGAACCATTACAATATCAGGAGTTGGTGATGGGCATGGCGTTGGTTTAAGTCAATGGGGTGCGCAGAACCGTGCCGAAATCGGACATCAAAAATACAATGAGATTCTTGCTTTCTATTATGAAGGGGCATCCATTGTCAAAGAATACGATGAAAGACCACAACCGGCGGTTCAAGAAACTACTGAACCAACCGACCAAACAACTTCTGGGACAACTGAACAAACAACTGCAGAGCCAACCGAACAAACAACCTCTGGGACAACTGAACAAGAACCAGCAGTGCAAGGACCCCTTGAGCCTAAAGGAGAAATTGGTCCAATTATCGACGAAGTAGCTCCAAAAATTAGTGATGTGAAAATAAGTGTCGATAATATAAAAAATAAAGTGCGCATTTCCTTTAAGACGAATGAGAAAGCAAAAGTGACGATTTATCTTAAAGACAGTAAGGGCAAGATTTTAACTTACCTATTAAAGGATGCTGTAACCGGAGCAGGTACGATTACGAAAGAGTATAATAGTTATTCTTTATCGAACGGTAAATATTATGCAGGGATTATCACTGTCGATATGAGCAATAATAAATCATCGACATTGCCAGGCTTTGAAGTAAAGAGAGATAAGACAGCTCCCAAGTTAACAAGCGTCAAGACAAATATCGATAACGCAAAAAATAATGCAGCGATATCTTTTAAAACAAACGAAACAGCCAAAATAACTGTTTATATAAAAAATAGCTCTGGTAAAATCATTAAATATTTGAAAAAAGAAGTATTAACGAAAGCGGGGACGATCAACCTAGGATATAGTACCACCACTTTAGGAAATGGGAAGTATTCCGTTCTGATGTCAGCTACTGACACGAGTAAGAACCGTTCAAGTGCAACGACGACCTTCGTAGTCAAAAAAGTGTTGAAAATAGGAAAAGTAACTGCCTCAAGACTCAATGTCCGTGCCACTACGTCAACAAAAGGAAAAGTGATTGGAACGGTAAAGAAAAATCAAAAAGTCACAATTGTCTCAACCTCAGGGTCATGGAAAAAAATTAAATTTGGTAATAAAACAGGTTATGTTTCTGGTAAATATATAAAATAAGGCGGAAATTATTCGTCTAAGGCTGTCGAAAGTTTTTTCGATAGCCTTTTTCTTTGTATAGGAAATTATAAAATAATTAATTGTGGATATATTGATTTAGTCTCTCTGAATCCAGCTCCAGCGCCCAACGGCTAGTGTCCTTCGCTCTCCGCCCTACGATAAGTCAANNCTTGCGCCTTTTGTTCTTGTAAATTTACTAGATAAGCAAAATTACCCAGATGAATGTAAGCGCTATAAAATCGTTAAAGAAATATTCACAGGATTGGTGCCGATTTTGTTATAAAATAGATGTATGTTAAATGTTTCACATAAAAAAGAGTGCAGTTCATTTAAAAAGGAGTCCTTCTAATGGGATATAGTAAACCCGAAACAATTATGGAAATCACAGTCGAAAATGGAGTGAAAAAAACAAAATATCTGCCTTTACAAACTTTAATCTTAGGTTTTGAAGCAGGTGCATTCATAGCCTTAGGATATTTACTTTTCATCCGTGTAACAGCAACTCTAACCGGAAATTTAGAAGGATTAGGTAGTTTGATTGGTGCATCGGTCTTTCCAATTGGCCTTGTACTGACTCTGCTTGCCGGTGGGGAATTATTGACTGGAAATATGATGGCTGTTCCGTTAGCACGATTTGCAAATAGAATTAGCTCGGGGCAAGTTTTCTATAACTGGTTCCTAGTTACGGTTAGTAATTTTATCGGAGCTATTTTTGTTGCTTACTTTTTTGGACATTTGGTAGGACTAACTGAAACAGGACCATTTCTGGAAAGAACGATTAGTATCGCTGACCATAAATTAGAAGCAACTTTCCTGCAGGCCTTCATATCAGGAATTGGCTGTAACTGGCTAGTTGCTGCCGCTGTTTGGCTTTGCTATGGAGCAAACGATATGGTCGGTAAAATTACCGGTATCTGGTTTCCAACGATGGCCTTTGTTGCAATCGGTTTTCAGCACGTTGTAGCAAATATGTTTGTGATTCCTGCGGCAATCTTTGCAGGGCATTTTACCTGGTTAGCATATATTGAGAATTTTATCCCTGTTTTTCTAGGTAATGCTGTTGGGGGATCAGTCTTTATTGCGCTTGCCTACTGGACTGCATATAAGAAAAAAGAACAGACATATAGTGAACCCAAAGTGGTTCAGCCAATCATGAAAAGTGGAGTAAGATAGTTTTACTGTATGCATAACTTCTCTAAAAAATAGAATAACTAGTGTGGAAGCTCCTTTATCAAAAGGAGCTTTTTTACATAGATTTTTTACTTTTCGAACATATTGGCTTGTAATTAAGAATAATATCGGAGAATGAACACCATGTTTAGTATAATAGTAGGAAAGAGGGGGGAGGACTATGGGGTTATTTTCGAAGAGGGAGTTTCATATTGCTGACAAAGGGATCGATGTGGTTGAAAAGCTTAGGCTGGGTGAAGTCGAACAGTCTGTCCTAATTCAGGCGGATGATACAACGAAGCCTATATTGTTGTTCGTTCATGGCGGCCCTTGTATGCCAGTTCCAGGCGTAGTTTCTAGAGGACAGGATTATGCAGTATCGATTTCGACAAAGGAGCTTGTAAAACATTTTCTTGTGGTGTTTTGGGATCAACGGGGAGCAGGGAAAACCTTCGATAAAAATACACCAAAAAAGACGTTTCGAATCGAGCAATACATTTCTGATTGCCATGATCTAATCGATACCTTAAGGAGTCGTTTTAAGCAAGAAAAGGTTTATTTAGCTGGCCATTCTTGGGGAACAATTATTGGATTGTCGATTGCCTGCCGCTACCCTGAGAAGCTTCATGCGTATTTTGGAATCTCGCAGATTATTAATTGGCAGGAAAATGATCTGATCTGTTATAACTGGTTAAAGAATCAGGCAGAAAAAGCGAATGATCGGAAAACGCTGAAGAAATTAGAGGAACTAGGTAGACCTCCCTATCTTATATTGAAACAATGGACAGATTTTCGTCGACCCCTGATCAAATATAATTCAATGGTGTATGAAAGTGAAACCGTGAAACATCCAGGCATGCTTGGAGCCTTAAAGCTCTTTTTAAATAGCAGAGAATACACCATTAAGGATATCTTCCACACCCTATACAGTTCCTACAATCTTACATACACCCAAGAACTAATTGAAGATTTTGCAGAAATTAATTTTAAAACAGTGGAAAAAATAGAGACATCACTTGCCTTTTTACATGGGTTGAAAGATGTTCATGTTGATGGCAAACCTGTTGAACAATTCTTTAATGAACTTGAGGCCCCATTTGGAAAAGAATTAGTATGGTATGAAAAGTCTGGCCATATGTTTCATCCAGATGATTCGAAAAAGATTGAAGAATTTATCATCGATTATGCGAAAAAGCATTCGGAATTGCTAGTAGTATAACATGTAGCTTTAATAATTGGGACGACCCACAAATAATTTTTCAACGGTGAAGTTGAAGAATTTTCGTGGGTTATTTTTGTTTGGGTAATTTGTAAATATTGTATATTACCACACTACAAAGCGAAAAATACGTTCGTTCTCTTAAAAAACGTAGGAGGTATTCCATGAAATTGTTTCATTGCGTATTTCTTTCCATGATTCTCTTTGTCTTGTCAGGGGTGATGGTGACTAGAAACGCTACAGCTCTTGAGCCAGAAGGAAAGCAACAGCCGCTTCAAAAATATTCTCAATCTGAAACTGTAGAAGTGGCCAGGCAAAAACCAGCTAATAAAGGGGATCAGGGGTTATCTGAAAATTACCATGGACATAAATCCAACCGTCCTGAAACACAAAATCCGAAAAAAGTTAAACCACCTGCATCGAATAAAAGCTTCATTCAGATTCAACTATTGGGAATAAATGACTTACACGGTCAATTAAATGTAACCCGTAATGTAGGCGGAAAACCTGCTGGAAGAGTAGATTATTTAGCTGCATATTTAAAACAGCGTGCTGCTGAAAATAAAAATACACTGCTTGTCCAAGCTGGA
The DNA here is from genome assembly GCF_036962125.1 of Neobacillus drentensis. Lineage (GTDB taxonomy): Bacteria > Bacillota > Bacilli > Bacillales > Cytobacillaceae > Neobacillus > Neobacillus drentensis_B. The sequence continues at coordinate 146,391 of NZ_JBALOA010000002.1, read as the reverse complement.
GACATGGTTGGCGCTAGTCCCCCAGTGTCCGCTCTTTTGCAAGATGAACCAACTATTGAAATTTTGAACACTCTAGGTTTTGATATTGGAACCGTCGGTAATCATGAGTTTGATGAGGGGGTAACCGAGCTGCTCCGCCTTATTCATGGAGGGACGCATCCGAAAACAGGAAATTTTACGGGATCCAAGTTTCCTTGGGTCGTCGCGAATGTGGTTAATAAACAAACAGGTAAAACTATCCTGCCTCCATATCAAATTTTAAAAATAAATGGGATGCCGATTGGGTTTATCGGTGTCGTCACAACTGAAACGCCAGCCATTGTTCTACCAAGCGGGGTTGCAGGTTTAAGGTTTACCGATGAAGTGGAAGCAATCAATCGTAATGCCGCCGAATTGAAAAAACAAGGTGTCAAATCGATTGTCGTCTTAGCCCATAACCCTGGCACCTCAGGTCCAAATGGTGAAAACCCAACCGGTCAACTCGTCGATATCGCCAATCGAGTCGACGATGAAGTGGACATTATCTTTGGGGGGCATAATCACGCCCATATGAATGCAACGATAAATAATAAATTAGTTGTTCAATCCTATTCATACGGGACTGCTTTCTCTGATGTGGATATCGAAATTGATCCGAAAACAAAGGATATTGTCACGAAGAGGGCAGAGATTGTGACTACCTTCCAAGAAGGCATAAAACCTGACCCTGAAATAAGAAAAATGATTGAAGGTTATGAGGCAAAGGTTGAACCGATTGTGAACCGTAAAGTTGGTTCCACCTCGAATCCATTGATAGCAAAACAAAATGAAAACGGGGAGTCCGTGCTCGGTGATTTCATTGCTGATGCCCAAAGAGCTGCGCTGAAGACTGATCTTGCCTTTATGAATCCTGGTGGTATCCGAGCTGATATTAACTCTGGAGAAATTAGCTGGGGGGAAATTTATACTGTTCAGCCTTTTAATAATGACCTTGTCAAAATGATGATGACGGGAGAGCAGATACGTGCGTTGCTAAATCAGCAATGGGGTGCCTTGAAGACAAACATGCTGCAAATCTCAGGTTTAACCTACTCTTGGGATCCGAATAAACCCAACGGTCAAAAGGTGGGCAGCATCAAACTTCCAGATGGAACGGAACTGGGTCAAACAAAAACCTATTCCGTTACGGCAAATATCTTCCTTTCTGGTGGGGGAGATGGCTTCACCGTCTTTACACAAGCGCAAAATAAAGAGATAGGAATAGTTGATTTAGATGCCCTCGTCAATTACATATCTGGTCAGCCTAAACCGTTCAATTATAGTATTCAAAATAGGATACAAAGAATTCAGTGAACATAAGGGTGTCAGGTACTAAAAAATAGTACCTGACACCCTTATCGTTTAATGTAATAAAGCTTCTATTGTGAGTTCTTTTACTGGCAAGAATTCTTCACCAGTATCTGAGTAACGTATGTTTACTTTATCTCCTTCTTTTAAATAGATGGCCAGAGGTTCTTTTTCGGAAGAAATCATAAAGTTTTGGTGGTTGTTTAATAGAAAGGAAACAACGGTAAAATCTCCTGTTTTCTCCTTATATACTCTCACTACCGTTCCGCTGATTTGCTTTTCTTCTGCTTTAGAACTGCCGTCTACGGTGCCTTTTCCTCTTTGTAAGGCTGTTTTATAAAGTCTTAGTGCTTCATTTGGAGTGTTCCCATAGGCAGATATTTCTGGATTGGCTGCCGATACAATAAAGTAATTTTGCAGAAAACCATTTGAATCCAAGACAGATGTTAACCAACTTGCTTCCCCATAAAAATTGTAGAGAATCGGCATTTGTCCGTGCCATTTCTTTTCGATAAATTTCTTTTCAATAATCTGCAGGGTACCTTGGGAATCCATATAAGATTGTTCTGGGTTCCCTGTATAGAAAGTGGCTTTTCCCGTTCTTGAGTTAGTTAAGGAGTAACCAAGCATGGAATCGACACCTTCTTTCGGACTGGTAAAGTCTGTAAAATAATACATCGTTCCATTTTCATCAAAAATTGGGCTAACATTTGCTTCCGTTCCTTCATCGGAGGGAAGTTTCACATCAGACTTTCCAAAAACACTATTCCAAAAGCCATGAACGAGGTTCCCGTAATAGCTGTTTTGTAAACTAACCGCTTCAGGAGAGACAGCACCATCGATAAATTTTGGTACACTCGCTAACCTGTATTCTTTCATAGCTCCTGTCTGAGAATCTACGACGATGAGCCCTTTAGTAGTAAATCCATTGCGGGCAGAAATAAAGTCCCCATAGGTCCGGATATAATATGGTTTACCATTTTCGTCTATTTCCAATTGAACATCACCATAGAAAATCTTTTTCGGATATTGCATCCGTATATGTCGTTCGATGTTTTTATTAAAATAAGAGGAGGGGGTATAAACCATCTTAGATTTAATGAATTTCGGATTAGCAGTAGAATCGGTTGCACTTAGGATAAAATAACCGGGTGTACTTTCACCCTTCGACCATTTAAAAAATCCAGAGAATTCGACGGGAGCAATATAGACATAATCACCGTTAAGTTTTTGAATTTGAAGATTCCCCAGCTCGTAGTAGCTGGTATTTGGGACTTGTCCAAACGCCTTTTTCATTTTATTACGGGCAAATTGCGGCGGGACACTTGCAGGTGTTTCCTTTTCATCAAAGGTTTGGATTTCTACTTTTTCATCCATTTTTGCCACTTTATATTTTTCATCCGCATTGAAAATAAAGGCTGTTAAGAAATAAATTCCAAGTCCAAGACAGACAAGGAAAAGAAGACCCTTGACGATTCTTTCAGTACCCCTAGCAAAAAATGCACCGCCAGCTGTCAGAATAATACCTAATGGCCATATAGAAGAGAGGTTCCTATCAAAATTACTTAAATAATAAAATAAATAGACAACAATCGAGAGAATGATAACTACTACAATGAAAACTCCTATATTTAGCTTATTGCTCTCCTTTTTCTTCTTTCCATTACCATGATCAAAAATGGGTATTAAAACTAGTGCTGATATAATGCCAATTATTAAAGTAAAAAGAAATATATTCCCCATCCATTTTGCCCCTTTTCATTTTTGTGCTCTAAATCATAATTAATATACGGATACTTGGCTAATTGGTTTCATTATTTTGGGTGTCAGGTACCATGTGAAAAAAGTTCATATTTCAAATATTTAGTCAATTAATTGACCTGTGAATTTTTTCAATGATATCATGTTTATGAAAGCGTTTTCTACTGAGGGGGAGTTTTTTATGGAAGATAAGGTAATACATGCCATTCAGGATGAGTATCCAGATGATTTCGCCTGGTGTTATGGCTGTGGTCGATTAAATGAAGAAGGTCATCATTTTCGAACTGGCTGGATGGGAGAGCAAACAGTAACAATCTTTACACCTGATAAAAACCATCTGGCATTACCAGGTTTTGTTTATGGCGGAATGGTAGCTTCATTAATAGATTGTCATGGAACAGGTTCAGCATCATTGGCACTGCATCGTAAGAATGGTCATGAGGCGGGCGAGGGGATGGAGCCTCCGCGATTTGTCACGGCATCATTAAATGTAAATTTTATTAAACCAACACCACACGGGGTTCCATTAAAAGCCATTGGAACGGTACATGAGATTCATCCGAAAAAATTTAAGGTAGAAACAGAGGTCTATGCAAATGATCTTCTTTGTGCACGTGGGGAGGTTGTTGCTGTAGTCATGCCAAGTACTTTTATAAAGAGTTAATATTTCAAACAGATCCATTTTGCTTGTTTGGCAGAGTGGATTTTTTGTAATCAAACTGAAATATTAATTTTTGAAACAAAATCCAACTTTGATCGTCTAACTAAGGGTGGAATGAAATTATCGGAGGAGGCCAGATGGAAATGAGGGAAAGAGTACTTATTAGCTTAATGATTATAATCATTGGTGGTTCTTGTATTAGTGTTAGTAAATTGGGTACTGCCCTTTTGCAGGAAGAGAATCCCATCCCTCTCATTTTTTCGGCCTTGAAGTTAAAACTTTCCGATAGTGAATATGTACAGTTTGCCAAAACTGACAATCGCAGTCGGTATTTATCAAAAAATACCAAACGCAGTCGTTTTGATATAGTTAAGAAATATATGAATTCCAATGGATGGATGTTCCAAGAGCAAATGGGATCAGGATTGATATTTTCAAAAAACGGGAAGGATGCAGTGGTTGAAATTAGACAATATACGAGCCATTACTTCATTTGGGAGATTCAGAAAGCAAAAAGCATTTTTTAAGTATCCAAACATACATAAGAAAAGATATACAAATCCTTTTCATGAGTAAAAACCCCTAAACTACAATCAGTTAGGGGTTCATTTTAATTGGTCTCGATTTCGTCTAACTCTTTGAAATAATTTTCTATCAGTTTTTCCAACTCTTGATTTTCTTTTTTCCAAACAGAACTTCCTTTCAAGGTTACGAGGGCGCATTCAATGAGAAATTTTCTTGGTTTACTTGTATGCAGAAGTTCTTCCTGGATAAAGTCTAAAAGTTCAAGATTTTTCTCTTGTTCAACTTCCCCATGTAAATTCTTCGTGATCGCTTTCCTCAAAGCACCAGATAGGTGAAGTAGTTGGTTTTTAAAGTCATTATTATGTTTATTACAACCAGGCAGCCATTTTTCTAATAGGGCAGGGTCATGCAATTGATTGCCTGATTCAGAAATTTCTTCGACCATTTTTACCAAACGTGTCACACTAAAACGGACGACATGACTTATTTTTTCACCAGACTCATGGGTTATGCGGTTATATTGCAGGTTGTGTTGGAGTAGCCCCTGAAACATAATTGCACAATCCAATAAGAAAGGCTTCTTGTCCTCTCCGAATAAATCGATGAACCGACTGAAATACCAGCGAAGCGATTTCAATCGTAAGTGCTGGATAAATTGTTTAAGGTCAGCATCATTCGAGGCCAATACTTCCTCATAGAGGGTAATTAGCTTGTTTTTTCGATTAGAAATCATTTGTAATTCAAGTTGTTTGATAAATATCTCAATATTTGCAGGATCTTGGCCAAGAAGTAGATCATTTCGTTCCTTTTCAAGCGTCTTATAAATTGTTTTATAAATACCGATTAATAATTCGTTCTTTGATGAAAAATAATTATAAAATGTTCCCTTCGATATCCCGCTATAATCTAAAATGTCCTGTATGGAGGTAGCTTGGAAGCCTTTTTCGACAAATAATTGGTGGGCCATCTTAATTACATTTTGTTTCCGGTTGTACATAGCATCACCTTAAATCTGAATTTGTACTTACAGTATAAATTTATACTACCTTATTTCAAGTTTCTTTACAAACCCATATTTTTGTAGAACTTTTTAATTGCAAAAACTGAACTAAGAGTATATTATTATGTAAGTGTGAAACCGGGGTATAAAAAAATGAACATATATTATAGGGGGAAATTAAATGGATCAAACCATAAAAAAGCCAAATCGTCCACCGTACGGAATTTTAGCCGTTCTGATGATTGGTGCTTTTATAGCTTTTTTAAATAACACTTTGCTTAATATCGCATTACCTTCCATAATGAAGGATCTAAACATTGAAGCTTCGACAGTTCAATGGCTGACAACAGGATTTATGTTAGTTAACGGAATTCTAATTCCCTTATCGGCTTATTTAATTCAAAAATTTTCAGTTCGGCAATTATTTCTAGCAGCAATGATTTTATTTACCATAGGAACAATAGCTGCTGGGTTTGCTCATGCCTTCCCGTTATTATTAACGGGCCGGATGATTCAGGCTTCAGGTTCAGCTATTATGATGCCGTTGTTAATGAACGTTATGTTAACCAGTTTCCCAGTTGAAAAACGAGGCGTCGCTATGGGAGTTTTCGGATTAGTGTTAATGTTCGCTCCAGCGATTGGGCCAACATTATCGGGTTGGATTATTGAACATTATGACTGGAGAATGCTCTTCCATTTTGTTACACCAATTGCGATTATCGTTGTTTTAATCGGCTTTTTCTTACTTAAAGATAAAAAAGAGAAAGTGAATATCAAACTTGATTTCCTAGCAGTGGTGCTATCAAGTGTCGGATTTGGCGGCATCCTTTATGGGTTTAGTAAAGCAGGTACAAAGGGCTGGGATAGCCCAGAAGTATATGGTACGCTTGCTATTGGCGTAATTTGCTTGGTAATATTTATCCTGCGTCAATTAAGTCAAGAAAAACCGCTTCTTAACTTCCGGATTTACAAATATCCAATGTTTGCATTATCATCAGCTATTTCCATGGTTGTTACCATGGCAATGTTTTCAGGGATGATCCTGCTGCCTATTTATGTGCAAACCATTCGTGGAATTTCACCTTTAGATGCAGGCTTATTGCTGCTACCAGGTGCGATTGTCATGGCCATCATGATGCCAATAACAGGGAAATTATTTGATAAATTTGGCGGTCGGATTTTAGCGATTATTGGTTTAACAGTTACCGTGGTAACGAGTTACATGTTTAGTAAATTAACCATTGAAACAACTTATACTCATTTAATCATTATATACACAATCCGTATGTTCGGGATGTCGATGGTGAATATGCCAGTAACAACGAATGGTTTAAATCAGTTACCAGCACGTTTTTATCCACATGGTACAGCGATGAACAATACCATGTCCCAGGTTTCTGGTGCGATTGGGACAGCATTGTTAGTAACCGTCATGACTAACCGGGCTAAAACTCATGCTACAGAATTGATTGCAGCTGCAAAAAAGGCTATACCAGCAAATCCGTCAGTAAAAATAACAGAAGCAATGCAATTAAAAATGCAGCATGATATCCAAATGAAAGCTATGTTAGAAGGAATAAATGACGCTTTCTTTGTAACGGTGTTTATCGCCGGTTTGGCTTTGGTTCTTGCTCTATTTATTAAACGAGCAAAGCAAGCAGAAGATCCTGGTGATTTAAAACCATCCACTCAAAAAGTAAAAGCGAAATTAGCAGAGAATTAAATGGTAGTATAGGAGGTGACTTCACAGAGTCGCCTCTTTTTTTTGCAAAAAAAAGAAGATGACATTTGCTTTTTTTCTCATTAACTATCACAATAATAAGCAGATAATTGAACCATTAGGAGGATATTCTGGTGTTAAAAGATCAAATCAAACAATACATAACTGAACAATTAAATCATCGTAACGAAAATGGTATAACGATCTTTAAAGAAGAAAAAGAGTATGTGGAGAGAAACCAGCTAGCAGATCATCTGCAACTTTCTGAGATGGATGCAAGTGTACGCTTCGCTGATGCCTACATTGAGCGTTGTGATAAAGAATCAGAAAACATGCTGAAGAATGAAACATCAGCATTTCTTAATGAGCGTTTGGATTATTTAAAAAAGCATAAAAATGAATTTATCTATATAGAGTCCAATTGGTTTGACCTTATTAGTATCGAGGCGATTTCTTTAGAAGCAGATGATGTGTTCGGAACCTATGATGTTATGTTAGGATTAAAATTGCAAAAGAAATTTGAAAAATCGCTAAAAGAAAACTTAGATAGCCTTCTATCTGGAGATCAGGCGAAATTTGATTTAATGTTCAGCCTAGAAGATGGGTTATGGAATTTGAACTTTGCCTTAAATTATGTGCAAGGTTTTCACGAGGATATAACTATTGGTGAGGCATTCCAGCTCATTTATCGATTTTTGTTTCAATTGGTGGAGGCTGTCGAAGAGGACCGCAAATAGAATTGGTATAAGGCGCATGGGTAGTTATCGATCCATGCGTTTTATTGTAAGCTAAATAGGGGAGGTTTAGGACCTCTCCCTGGAGCTTAACTTAAATCCTGTTCTAATATCGAAATCGGTGAGCCTGATGAGGTGTGCTGGTTTACCCATCCAAGTGAGGTTTCCGACACACTCGACCAATTTGGTATTTCTTCCTTATGTTGTTCGACCCAACTCATACAGTATTGTGGGTCGATATTATAATCGAGGCACTGAGCTAAAAACGCTTGGATGGTTTCCTCATTGCAATTTTGCCATAAACCACAAGTATAGCTCCAGACATTTTCCATTTTCGCTTGTAGCGAAACCTCATTAATGAAGTTACTAAATTCAAAGTCGTTAGGCATCCAGGTTCCTCCTGTATAAAAATTTCACATCCTTCAGTATGTCCAACAAGAAAATAATTGAACATAAAAAAGAGTTTAATTTCAAAAATTATCCAAGGTTTACAACACTTAGTGTTCTTTGTTTAAAGGTGAAAATTTGGTTCTCAAACTTAACCAATACGCACTCATATATATTGCAATTTGGATAGGTACAGAATAGGTGAATCGCCAATGGATTGGATTGTAAACTGTTAACCATGTGAAAAATGGTTCCGCTAGATAGGAACTCATGAGGGCGAAGAAAATGGCTTTAAGCCATGGGTTACTATTGGGACGAAACTGTAACAATACCATGATTGTTAAGGGCATTAGCGTCATGTCCCAAGGAAAATAGGTCGGCAGTACGGGGATTACGTGGTATCGGTAATGCCACAAACCAATTTGGTCCCCGATAATGTCAAGCATTACGGAAATAGACATCACATAAAAACCAACATACAAAAGAAGGTCTGTACTTTGCTTTTTTCTGATCACGAACCAGATCACCCAGGGCAAAATAGAAAGGAAAATTCCCATCCACCATAATCCTGAAAAGAGGACATGTTCTCTCCAAAGTTTAATTTTGAGGTCAATTAAATTTTCAATTTTATCGACGTTTTTATCTATTATTTTGATAACTTTATCGTTATTTTCCATATTTACCTCATCTTTTTTATATCATCCTTCATTAGGTTAATACATATAAGAAGAATTATACTTCTAAGGATTAATATTCTTCATTATTCCTGAGGTTTGTGCAATAATCTTAATCAAACAGATTGATTACTTTTTTTGCTAGTGATTGAATTTAATCGTTGGATCGAAAGGGGACAAGATGTGAAAAACAGAAATAAAACAGCACTCATTTTAGGTGCGACTGGACTAGTAGGTAATGAATTAGTAAGATTCCTTATCCAACATAAGCGTTATGAAAAGATTCATTTGTTAGTGCGAAGACCAATTGCAAGCAAGGATCCCACTTATGAAGCCCATGTTGTTGATTTTGAGCAACTTCATACATACCGCGAATTATTTCAGGTTACTGATGTCTTTTGTTGTTTAGGAACCACCATTAAAAAGGCGAAAAGCAAAGAAGCGTTTCGAAAAGTGGACTTTGAATATCCCGTTGAGGCAGCCAAAATAGCAAAGGCGAGTGGGGTAGAGAAATTTTTAATTATTACCGCGATGGGCTCAAATGCAAAATCACGGATTTTTTATAATCAAGTAAAGGGTGAAGTGGAAGAATCTCTGGGGAGTTTAAGCTTACCTTCTGTTCATATATTTAGACCATCACTTTTGTTAGGGGAAAGATCAGAGTTTCGTTTCGGTGAAAAAATCGCAGCAAAAGCCAGTGCATTCCTAAATGTGCTCATGGTTGGCCCATTACGTCCTTATCAAGCAATAGAAGCGAGAGACGTTGCTGCGGCAATGGCCATAGTAGCTGAATCTAGTAAAAGAGGGGTGAATATTTATCCCTCCCATACGATTAAACGGATAGCAGTGGATTATTCATAAAGAGAGGTTTTCATAATGGAAAAGGGTTTAACAGGGAAGCGAGTCGTAATTTGTGGTTCTCGTAAAATAGAAGAAATAAGTTCGATTATTGAAAAGCAGGGAGGTGTTCCACTAATTCGCACCCTTCAAGGGACTGTATTTTTAGCTGAGAAAGAAGTGGAACCAGATTTACGTGAATTCGTGGAAAATAGGGCTGATTGGGTGATTTTTACTACAGGGATTGGCTTTGAAACACTTGTTGATTTGGCTGCTAAACTAGGTTTAGAAGATTTATTTTTAGAAATTATTCGTGAAGCAACGATTGCCTCGCGGGGATACAAGACACTTACTGCTCTGAAAAAATACCAGTTAAAGCCCGACGTGGTCGATGAGGACGGTACAACGAAAGGATTAGCACGAGCACTTGCTAATGTAGATTTCACTAGAAAGAGGGTTATGGTTCAACTTCATGGTGAAACGGCACCTGCTTTAATAAAATTCCTAGAAAGCCGCGGCGCAACCGTTCAAAAAATCCTTCCTTATCAGCATATAGCACCTGAAGATGAGATTTTAGAAAGGTTATGTAATGAATTAATGTTCAATGGCTGTGAAGCAGTTTGCTTTACCACAGCAACCCAGGTACATTCCCTATTTACCTATGCAAGAGAAAGAGCCATTGTCACAGAAATTATTGATTCTTTTAAGGAAAAGGTCATTGCTGCAGCGGTTGGAAAAGTGACCGAAGCGGCTTTAAAGGATGAAGGGATTGAAAGGATTGTCGTTCCAACAAATGAAAGAATGGGTGCAATGGTTATAGAATTAGCAAAATATTATCAAATTTAACAGTTTTATGTGTACCTACTTTACGGTTGATACACTTTTTTATCGAATTCAGCCGTAAAGGTATTTTCGAAGAAAATGTCGAGAACTTTTTTCAATTATTTCAATTTGCGATAGGTGTTTATACGTGTGTAAAAAGCCTATTAGACTAGTAGTTCCCAAGCAGTTTAAACCTATTGTCCTGAACAAATAAAGTATGTAAGATTAATTGACAATTCGCTATATTATTACATTATTTTTGGTATCATTATGTTAAATTGAAAAAGAATTTAGAAAAGTGTACAAGAAAAGCTAGCCCTCTGTAGTAGTGTATTCCATTCCTAATCAATTCCAATAACATCTATCATCATGCAGCCACTAGGATTCACTTCATATGAAACCACTCATCTTTACATAATGGTTAATTAATTGCATGCATCATTTTACAGATTGTATGGTGAAATGCCTATTTACAGTCGGTAAAATTATAATAAGATGCAGAATTTTCTGCGAAATACATAAATAGACAAAAGGAGCTGGTCAATTTTTGGTCATATCACTTAATTAAAGCGCTTACATTTTAAAAGTAAACCGGACAACTTTAATTATTATTGGAAATATACCAATTCGATAAGAAGGAGGGTTACTCTTTGGCGAATGAAAAAATGCAGCGCATTTCCTTATCCAATCTGGAACAGAACTTTCTAGAGGTGGAACAGGGACTAACAAATCAGGAGGCAATTGAAGAATCCAATCGTTGCCTATATTGCTATGATGCCCCGTGTATAAAGGCTTGTCCTACAGGTATTGATATACCAACTTTTATTAAAAAAATAGCCTCAGGAAACTTATTAGGATCGGCGAAAACAATTATGTCATCGAATCCTGTTGGTGCCAGTTGTTCAAGGGTTTGTCCAACGGATGAACTTTGTGAGGGGGCTTGCGTCCTCAATCATTCAACTAAGCCGATCATGATTGGGAATTTACAAAGATATGCAACAGATTGGGCTATGACCAATGGCAAGACACTTTTTCAACCAGGTCAAGCAAATGGAAGGACAGTGGCTGTCGTTGGCGGTGGTCCGGCAGGGTTATCAGCAGCAAGGGAACTGGCTCGATTAGGTTATGAGGTTACGATTTTTGAAGGAGCTGAGAAGGCGGGCGGCTTAAATACGTATGGCATCGTTTCATTTCGATTACCGCAACAGATTTCTTACTGGGAAGTCGAGCAGGTTGAGAAATTGAATGTAACAATTAGAACAAACACGTTTGTCGGCAAGGATATTTCAGTGGAAGAAATTACTGAAAATTTTGATTATATAATATTGGCAGTTGGGATGGCTCATGTACCAAATCTTGGCGTCGAAGGTGAAAACCTCAAGGGTGTCTATGATGCGATTGAATTTGTTAAAGCTACCAAAACCGGACAGGTAACCAGTGACTTTGTTGGAAAGCGGGTTGTGGTCATTGGTGCTGGGAATACCGCAATTGATGGTGCAACCTGTTCTGTCCGCTTAGGTGCAGAAAATGTCAAAATCTTATATCGAAGAACAGAAGAAGAAATGACCGCCTATGACTTTGAATATGAGTTTGCCAAACAGGATGGTGTCGAGTTTCGGTGGTTAACGGCCCCTAAACGAATTATAGGTGATGAAACTGGAAGGGTAAGTGGAATTGAATGTATCAAAATGCAGCTAGGGGAACCTGAAAAAGATGGACGGCGTCGACCTGTCGCGATTGAAGGCTCCGAGTACGTGCTGCCAGTTGATGCGGTGGTAAAAGCAATAGGGCAGACCAGACACTTACAATTGATTGAAGAGTTCGGACTAGAACATAATGGCGGCGTTGTCAAGGTAGACCTGGACACGTTCCAAACCTCTAATCCAAAAGTGTTTGCCTGTGGTGATGTCGTGTTTGGTAAGGGGAATGGGGATGCAATGGTCGTAACGGCAGCACAACAGGGAAAAGAGGTTGCACATGCGATTCATAAGCAGTTTTCCGTTGTTGGAACGGTAAACTAACTTCTAATTTTGATATAAAGGGGAGAAAAATAGATGGCTGATTTACGTATCAATCTTGCAGGGATCAAATCTCCTAATCCGTTCTGGCTCGCGTCTGCACCACCTACCAACTCTGGCTATCAAGTGCAAAGAGCATTTGAAGCAGGCTGGGGTGGAGCAGTTTGGAAAACGCTGGGTGATCCAATTTTGAATGTGTCCTCACGATTTGCCGCTGTCAGTTTTAACGGTCAAAGAGTGGCAGGATTTAATAATATCGAACTCATTACCGACCGGCCCTTAGATGTTAATTTAAAGGAAATTTATGAAACGAAAAAACGGTTTCCTAATCATGCCATCATTGCTTCACTGATGGTGGAACCAAAGCAGGAGGCATGGCATGAGATTGTAAAACGCGTCGAGTCTGTCGGGGTGGATGGATTGGAACTCAATTTCGGCTGCCCGCATGGAATGGCCGAGCGTGGCATGGGCTCAGCCTCAGGACAGGTCCCTGCACTAGTTGAACGCCAGACCTATTGGGTAAAGGAAGTGGCCAAGACTCCTGTCATTGTAAAATTAACACCAAATATAACTGATATTACCGCCACGGCCGAAGCGGCCTGCAATGGCGGAGCGGATGCGATTAGTATGATAAATACGATAAACAGCCTCATGGGTGTCGACCTTGATTCATGGAATACAATACCCCATGTTGCCGGAAAAGGAGCCCACGGTGGTTATTGCGGACCTGCCGTAAAGCCGATTGCGTTAAATATGGTCGCGGAATGTGCTAGACATTCCCATATTAACGTGCCTATATCGGGAATTGGAGGAATCTCCAACTGGAAGGATGCTGTTGAATTTATGTTGATGGGTGCTACCGGCGTTCAAGTATGCACGGCTGCCATGCACCATGGGTTCCGAATAGTCGAGGACATGATTGAAGGACTAAGTAATTATCTTGATAGTAAGGGGATTGCCTCGGTTTCTGAAATCATCGGGAAATCGGTCCCAAAATATTCGGATTGGGGCAATTTGGATTTGAACTACAATATCGTTGCTAAAATCAATCCGGAAGTCTGTATAAATTGTAATAAGTGTCACATCGCTTGTGAAGATACCTCGCACCAATGTATTGATATGTTAAAAGACGTAAATGGAAAGAGCATCCTGAAAGTAAGGGAAGAGGATTGTGTCGGCTGTAACTTATGTTCAATAGTTTGTCCGGTCGACGGGGCTATTGACATGGTAGAAGTCACAAGTGAATTGGCGCCAATGACTTGGAATGAGCGCCAGGCTGCCTTAAGTGGAATTGTCGAATGTAAAGCTGATGTAACGAAGTAAATGGAGGGGAATATGGATGAAAAAAATTATTAAAAATGGCACGATCGTTACTGCTGCAGATACGTATCAAGGGGAAATTTTAATTGAGGATGGGAAGATTACACAAATTGGTACGAATCTTTCAACAATCGGTGCGGAAGTCATCGACGCCAAAGGTTGTTTTGTTTTTCCGGGAGGAATTGATCCACACACCCACCTTGATATGCCTTTTGGCGGGACAGTAACGAAGGATGATTTTGAATCAGGAACCATCGCTGCTGCCTTTGGCGGAACAACAACGGTGATTGATTTTTGCTTAACCAACAAGGGTGAGCCTCTGAAGAATTCCATACAAACTTGGCATGATAAATCAAGAGAAAAAGCAGTCATCGATTATAGTTTCCACTTAATGATCTCAGAAATCAATGAAGATGTCCTGGGCGAGCTTCCTCAGGTTATTTCAGAGGAAGGGATTACCTCCTTTAAGGTATTTATGGCCTATAAAAATGTGTTCCAGGCGGACGACGAAACCTTGTTTAAAACATTGATCTCCGCAAAAGAACACGGAGCCTTGGTGATGGTTCATGCCGAAAATGGCGATGTAATTGATTTCTTAACAAAGAAAGCCCTCGCCGAAGGTAATACAGACCCCATTTACCATGCCCTAACTAGGCCGCAGGAATTAGAGGGTGAAGCGACAGGACGGGCGGCGAATTTCACTGGTCTTGCCAATTCGCAACTATATGTGGTCCATGTTTCTTGTGCGGATGCTGTGGAACAAATTGCTAAAGCACGCAGTAAGGGCTTTGATGTTTGGGGTGAAACCTGTCCGCAATATTTAGTCCTCGACAAAACCTATTTAGAAAAACCTAATTTTGAAGGAGCAAAATACGTTTGGTCCCCGCCATTACGAGAAAAGTGGAATCAAGAGGTTCTCTGGAATGCTTTGAAGAGTGGTCAACTGCAAACAATCGGATCCGATCAATGCTCCTTTGATTTTAAAGGGCAGAAGGATTTAGGCAGGGATGATTTTACCAAAATACCGAACGGCGGCCCAATGATTGAGGATCGTTTGTCGGTTTTATTCTCTGAGGGGGTGAAGAAAGGACGGATTAGTCTTAATCAATTTGTTGATATTACTTCAACACGGAGCGCGAAGCTGTTTGGTTTATTCCCGAAAAAAGGGACAATCGCGATTGGTGCAGATGCTGACCTTGTGATCTTTGATCCAAATATTGAACGGGTGATTTCTGCAGAAACGCACCATATGGCAGTCGATTACAATGCGTTTGAAGGAATGAAGATAACTGGGGAACCTGTTTCCGTGTTATCTCGTGGGGAATTTGTGGTTCGTGACAAGCAATTTGTAGGAAAACCAGGATCTGGCCAGTATTTGAAGCGGGCAAAATATAATAAGAATGCCCTCGTCAATCAAAATGAAACCTTGTCAATCTAGTCATTAGAAAAATATCCTGCTACAGTGCCGGCTGGCACTTCTGAATCTGGATTCGAACTACTCCTGTCATTGCTCGGCTTGGCTGAGCAATGGCCCTTAAAAATGATGTTGACTGGTTGTTTAGATTTTGAGTCTCGAATTCTAAAAAAACAAACCAATAACAAGGAGTGTTCACATGAAAACAAACCATTTAAAATCGCCTGATTTATTACCGATTCACCATAAAGACAGGAAAATTACGAAATTAGGCTATTCGTTTATGTGGGTTGGTATGGTAGTCGTCCTCGCCACCTTTGCGATTGGTGGAGCTGGAGTCGTTAGTCTGTCCTTACCTTGGGTCATTCTCGCAACAATTATTGGAAGTCTGGCGATTGGCTTTTTCATATCACTAATCGCAGACATCGGAATAGAACACGGATTGTCCTTTCCTGTTTATATGAGGGCCCCGTTCGGAACGATAGGAACTCATATTCCTTCTATTACCCGTGGAATAACCGCATCGATGTGGTTTGGGGTGAATACTTACTTCGGCTCGACGGCTATGAATGGTATCTTAAATATTTTATTTGGCTTTGATAATTGGTTTGTTTGTTTTCTAATCTTCGCGGCTGTTCAACTAATAAATACGGCACTTGGTATCAAATCAATCGAGCGTTTTGCGGATTTAGCCGCACCAATCATTCTTCTTATTTCACTTTGGATGTATGTATCGTTATCTGATCAGGCAGCCACTGCTGGGAGAGATGTTTGGAGTTGGGTAGAATCACCGGTTACAGGTGGAGCGGCATTTTCAGCCTTTTTAGTGGTTATTTTTAGCAATATGGGTTTTTGGGCGACGTTAAGCGCAGACATTCCTTCCATCTCACGTTTTATGAAGGCACCTAAGAATGAAAAGAATTGGTTTAAGCGAAATAAAGCATCTCTGATTGGGAACTTGATTGCTATGCCGCTCACACAAACCTTCATGATTATTATCGGTGCAGTCTCCTATATTGCTGTTTTAAATGCTGACCCTGTCGTCGCTCTGCAAAAAGCAGCCACTGGGTTTATCCTAGCCATTTTATTGTTAATGATCGTTTTAGCCCAATGGTCCACCAATACGGCTGCTAATGTTGTTCCTGCAGCAACTATTTTCTCAAATGTCGGTGGTCCGAAGTTTCCGTTTTGGGGTGGAGTGATCACAGCAGGCATTGTCGGTACCATCGTACAACCGTGGCAGTTGTTTGATATTATTATCCAAGTTCTCTTATTTGTTGGGGGCATTTTGGCTGCTATCGTCGGCATCTTATTTGCGGATTATTATTTATTGCGTAAAAGACGTGTCAATGTCACAGAATTATATGAAAATCATGGCCAATATAAATATATGGGCGGAGTAAATCTAGCTGGTTTTATTGCCTGGATTATTGGGGCAACTGCCTCCTATTTTGTGCCAAATTATGGGTTTTTAGTAGGATTTATTATTGGTGCTGGGGTGTACTATGTTCTTGCCAAACACTGGTGGTTTAAAAAATATCCACAGGCAGAAATTGAAGATCCTAGTGATGAAAAATATTTAGGTATTTCTGTAGGACGTGATTGGGTAATCGAAGAAAGGGTCTATGAAACAGTCCTGGAGGAAATCCCGGATAATGTAGATTTATATTAATACCTTAGGTTTCTAAAAGAGTAATTATATAGGGGGGAATTGGATGTCAGATTATCAGCAATTTTTAGATGAAAGAGACAAAATTGATTTTCTCATTCAAAAAGGATACCGGATTACGGGTGTGAATGAACATCTAAATGGAGCAACGGTTGAATTTGCACATCCAAAAGGGAATGTAACTGAAATCCTAAAGATTGGAACGGCGAATGCCCGTAAATATTTTGCGAGTCTTCTATTAAAGCAAAACCACAATAGTTAGAACATGGTTGAAAAAAAGGGCAAAAAGGGTGGACGGTATGGAATTTTATTTAAGGTCAAAAGATAATACCTATCCTTGTGAAGTCACAATTGATGAGGATAATGGCCGTTATACGATAAGAAAATCTGATTCCAGTGGGGAATACTTTAATTCTGCGAAAGAATTGGTGGCTTGGATTATGGAAAATTGGCACTCTGCTGATTTTCTCGATCGTGAGGAATTTGAGTCCATGATTCGTGAAATTAAAGTTTACTTCCCAATTATTCACTAGAGATAAATGAAAGGATTGGTTGCAGGGCCAATCCTTTTTTAAAAGATAAGTATAAGTTTTTAAACTTAGTTTACTGTCTAGCTCCAGCGCCCTAGCGGCTAGTGTCCTTCGCTCTCCGCCCTACGATAAGTCAACATCGAATCGCCTCCGGCTCTTCGTGTTTCCTT
>NZ_JBALOA010000002.1:56559-128812 GCF_036962125.1 Neobacillus drentensis | reverse complement strand
GCCGCTGACCAGGGCGCTTGCGCTTTTCTTAAAGTATTATTTCCAAGGAGAGCCATATGATCAAAGATCAACTTCATTTAACAGTGGGAGATATCTTAAAACGAAGGCATTTTGAAAATGCCCAAGTAATTGCAGGAGAAAAAGGGATTGGGCGCTTTGTAAAATGGGTCCATATTGTCGAGGTCACCAGTATTCGAAATTTACTTAACGGTAATGAACTGATTCTTTCAACCGGTGTTGCTTGGTATGAAAATCCAGATTTATTTATATCCATGGTCATGGAATTTCTTGAAAACCATGCAGCAGGCTTATGTATTGAACTGGGGACATACATGACAGAGATTCCTCCCGAAGTCATTGAAATTGCTAATCTGCATCATTTCCCGATCATCGTTTTTTCACATGAAGTCCCCTTTGTACAAATCACCTTAGACATCCACACTCTCATCATTAATCAAGAAAAAAAGCGCGTGGAGGAGTTTGAGTGGTTGTATGGCTGGCTTGAGGGTGACCATTCACCCGAAAGCATTGCTGAATATTTTGTTCAAAATGGGATAAAAACAAAAACAAATGAAGCCGTAGTCTTAATTACCAAGGTTCCTCATCAAAAAGAGAAAGTTACTCAAGATGTAACCTATCTAAAATTATTATTTCGTTCTGCTCTTGAACAATATGGCTTTACAGTGTTTTCAGTTGATAAAAGAAATGAAGTAACTTTCATTTTAGTAAACAATCGCTCAAAAAAGAATGGAAAGGAACGCATTAAAACTGCAATCGAATCGATCATAGAATCAGAGTTTATTAGAAAACAATGTTCAGCCAAACTGCTGATTGCAGCAGGAAGTTTTACTGTGAATTTACATGATGTACATAAAAGTTATCAGACAGCTAAAGAAACGCAGCGAATTCAGCAAAAGATATCCAATAAAGCTGACTATTATTTTTATGAAGATTTGCATTTATATCGGCTCATCTCGCAAATGAGCAAGCATATTAATCTTCAAGAAATGGCCTCCGAGTATTTACAGCCTGTAATTCATTATGATCAGAAATATAATGGTAAATTGTTAGAAACATTAAAAGTGTATTTAGAATGCAATGGCTCCAAACAAGAAGCCGCGAATAAGCTCTATATTGTCAGGCAAACGCTATACCATCGTTTGCAAAAGCTTGAAACTATACTCGGTGACGACTTTATGGAACATGAAAAACGTGTGGCGATTGAATTTATGCTGCTAGTAGAAGATTATTTAGCGTCATCCCAATCTATATTAAGCAATAATAAATATCGAAAACTGGAATAAGGGTTGAAAGTTGCTCATACCGTCAAAGAAATAACCCACTCCATTTTACAGAATGTCTAATGAAAGCGTGCATTAGATACGAGATAATACGTTTAAAAGGTTTGTATTATTAGAAAAATTAAAAAATAGATAATAATTAGGAGGTTAATATATATGACTGTAACAAAAAAGGATACGACTGTTTTAAAGAATTTTATTAATGGTGAATGGGTGAACTCGAATAGCATTCAAACCCTAGATGTCCCGAACCCGGCAACGAATGAGCTGTTAACCAAGGTTCCTGTGTCAACAAAAGAGGATGTAAATCTTGCAGTTACAGCAGCAAAAGCAGCATTAAAAGAGTGGAAAACTGTTCCTGTCCCAAAAAGAGCAAGAATTCTATTTAAGTATCATCATCTGTTAACGGAAAACCATGAAGAATTGGCAAGATTAATTGTTTTAGAAAATGGAAAGGCATACAAAGAAGCATACGGGGAGGTTCAGCGTGGAATCGAGTGTGTTGAATTTGCTTCTGGTGCGCCAACGTTGTTGATGGGGGAATCTTTATCCGGAATTGCTGAGGATATTGATTCTGAGATGTTCCGTTATCCTGTAGGAGTTGTGGGCGGGATCACACCTTTTAATTTCCCGATGATGGTCCCGCTTTGGATGTTCCCGCTGGCTATCGCATGTGGAAACACTTTTGTGTTGAAACCATCTGAACGGACTCCAATTTTAGCCAACCGTTTAGCTGAACTGTTTGCAGAAGCTGGAGCACCCAAAGGCGTGTTAAATGTCGTCCACGGCGCCCATGATGTCGTCAATGGATTACTTGAGCATAAAGATATTGCGGCGATTTCATTTGTAGGTTCACAGCCGGTTGCCAAGTACGTTTACGGTCGGGCTGCAGCAGAGGGAAAAAGGGTTCAGGCCTTATCTGGTGCCAAAAATCATCATATTGTTATGCCTGACGCCGATATGGATAAAGCGGTCCAACATATTATCAGTTCTACGTTTGGAAGTGCGGGGCAACGCTGTATGGCCTGTAGTGCGGTTGTGGTTGTTGGTGAAAATGAACCATTCGTAACTGCGCTAAAGAAAAAAGCGGATGAATTAATTATTGGAAACGGAATGGATGACGAGGTGTTGTTAACACCAATTATCCGGAAGGAACATCGTGAAAAAGTTCTTGGCTATATCGAAAAAGGACTTGAAGAAGGTGCGGACTTAATTAGGGATGGACGCAAAGAGATGGATGAACTACCTGAAGGAAATTTCTTAGGACCGACAATATTTGATCACGTCACCCCAGAAATGACGATAGCGAAAGAGGAACTCTTTGCTCCGGTTTTAAGCCTTCTTCGTGCCAATGATTTGGATGAAGGGTTAGAATACATCCGAAAATCAAAGTTTGGAAATGGTGCAACCATTTATACCAACAATGCGAAGGCAATTCGTCAATTCCGTGAAGAAGCAGATGCAGGGATGCTCGGTATTAATGTGGGCGTACCGGCGACCATGGCATTCTTCCCGTTCTCCGGATGGAAGGATTCCTTCTATGGTGACATGCATGTAAATGGGAAAGATGGAGTTAATTTCTACACAAGGAAGAAAATGATCACCTCTCGGTTCGATTAATAAAAGCCAAAGCACCCCATAGTTGGTGCCAGTACCAAAGTAAAGAAATGGAGGTCACGAGAATGGTTCAAACAAGTCGTCCCCAGGAAACTTTGTTAGAACAGGATGATAAATATGTATGGCACTCGATGAAGCCTTATAATCCCAATGCAACATTGGTGGCATCAAAAGCTGAAGGGTCATGGGTTACAGATGCCGATGGGAAACGTTATTTAGATGCGATGGCAGGCCTTTGGTGTGTGAATATTGGCTATGGAAGGGCCGAACTTGCCGAGGCCGCTTATGAACAACTGAAGGAAATGGCCTATTTCCCCCTGTCACAAAGCCATGTTCCTGCAATTAAACTAGCAGAAAAGCTGAACCAAATGCTAGGCGATGAGTATGTCATCTTTTTCTCTAACAGCGGTTCGGAAGCCAATGAAACGGCCTTTAAAATAGTTCGACAATACCACCAACAAAAAGGTGAGCCAAACCGCTATAAAATTGTTTCCCGCTATCGTGCGTATCACGGCAATTCGATGGGAGCACTAGCTGCCACCGGTCAGGCACAAAGAAAGTATAAGTACGAACCACTTGCGCCAGGGTTTATTCATGTTTCGCCACCTGATACCTATCGGGATGACACAATTGTATCAGATGCAAAGGAACTGTCTTCCGTAAAGGAAATCGACCGGACGATGACTTGGGAGTTAAGTGAAACCATTGCTGCGATGATTATGGAACCAATAATAACTGGCGGCGGGGTTCTCATTCCGCCGGATGGCTATATGAAAGCAGCAAAAGAGGTTTGTGAAAAACACGGGGCGCTGCTCATTGTTGATGAGGTTATATGCGGGTTCGGACGTACAGGTAAGCCGTTTGGATATATGAATTATGGCGTGAAGCCCGACATTATCACAATGGCAAAAGGAATTACCAGTGCCTATCTGCCACTTTCCGCTACGGCTGTTCGCAAAGAGATTTACGAAGCATTTAAAGGTACAGAGGAATATGATTACTTCCGTCATGTCAATACATTTGGCGGAAATCCAGCCGCATGTGCGCTTGCTTTAAAAAATCTCGAAATTATGGAAACCGAAAAACTATTTGACCGTTCACGGGATTTAGGAGCGCAGCTTCTAAACGATTTAAAGAGTCTCTTGGCAGATCACCCATATGTGGGCGATGTTCGCGGGAAAGGGTTATTGATTGGAATTGAATTAGTAAAGGATAAGCGAACCAAGGAACCGCTTGGAAATGATCTCGTCAATCAAGTAATTGCCAACTGTAAACAGGAAGGAATAATCATTGGCAAAAACGGTGCGACAGTAGCCGGATATAATAACGTGTTAACATTGGCACCTCCGTTAACAATTAAACAAGTCGATTTAAATTTCCTAGTTAAAACACTGACAGAGTCACTTCAGAAAATAAAGTAAAACTATAAAAAGAACCCATGTATTTACAATTGTAAATAACAAGGGTTCTTTTTTTCATGGGTGAAAATTCGTCTTTTTCCTAGTTTCAAAGCGTAATTACGAAATTAGTAAATAAGTGTCGAAATCTTTTAAAAGAAAGATTGACAGATAGTTTACATCGGTTATAATTAAATTAGCAAATGTTCAGAGTATTTTTACATAATTTCATCACAGAATCCATACATATTGAACAAATGCTAAATTTTATTTTCACAAAAAATGTAACCGTTTACTTTTTGTGAAAAATAGGTTCATAATTTGAAAAATTAGGTGATTATTTTATGGCGGATGAAAGGATTTCGCGCCTGGTAGAAGTGGCTAAAATGTATTATCAATTAGACTACAGCCAACAGGAAATTGCGAAAAGGTTAGGTATTTCCCGCCCCACAGTCTCCAGGCTCCTTGTCCAAGCAGTTGAGGAAGGAGTTGTCCATATAAAAATTTGCGATCCAGCCGAAGATGTACAGGAACTGGCATTACAGATAAAGGAAAAGTTTCATCTAAAACATTGCCTTGTTGCCTCGATTCCTGAATATAAAGATGAGTTGATCAAAGAGAAGCTGGGAGAGGTTTCTGCAGATTATTTATATTCGATTGTTCAAAGCGGCGATACGATTGGAATTACCTGGGGAACAACTTTATATCAACTAGTGAAACAAATTCAACCGAAGAATGTAAAGGATGTAACAATTGTTCAGCTTAATGGTGGGGTGAGTTACTCAGAATCAAATACGTATGCATCAGAAATTGTGAACGGCCTTGCAAATGCATTTCATACGATTCCCCATTTTCTGCAAGTACCTGCGGTCGTTGACCACGTGGTTGTGAAGCAGGCTATCATAGCCGACCGCCATGTAAAAAGAATTTTAGAATTAGGCAAGCAGGCTAATATTGCAATTTTTACGGTTGGGGATCCTGGTGAACAGTCCACGCTTATGCATGCGGGTTATTTTTTAGACAGTGACATTGAAATACTTAAGGAAAATCATACGGTCGGCGATATATGTTCCAGATTTATAGATATCAATGGGCATATTAGTCATGATGCGTTAAATGATCGGACGATTGGAATTGAGCTCTCACAGTTAGCTGAGAAAGAATATGGCATCCTCATTGCTGGCGGTAACACCAAAGTGGAAGGGATATATGGAGCGCTTAAAGGGCGCCATGCCAATGTTCTGATCACCGATCAATATACTGCCAAGGCTTTACTTGACTTTGGGGGTGAGGACGATGATGAATAAAGAAAGAATTAGAGAAATCGTTGAAGAAATTGTCAAAGATTCTTTCAAGAAATCCAAGATGGTTCCAATTGCAGCTTCAAACCGCCATATTCATCTATCTCCTGAACATGTGGATAGACTTTTCGGTCGAGGCTATGAGCTTACTAAACTAAAAGACTTATCCCAGCCGAACCAATTTGCGGCAAAAGAAACTGTTACTCTAATTGGACCAAAAGGAAAAATACAAAATGTCCGTGTGCTAGGACCTGCTAGAGGACGTACGCAGGTGGAAGTATCATTATTTGACGGCTTTACTTTAGGAGTTAAACCACCGATTCGAAATTCTGGGGATATTTTGGGGTCAGAACCGATTACCATTCAAGGACCGCGCGGGCAACTAACCATTAATGAAGGCTTGATTTGTGCCGCTCGCCATATTCATATGGACACCAATGATGGTAAAATATTTGGCGTTCAGGACGGGGATTTGGTTCAAGTGAAAGTTGACGGAGTCCGCGGGGTTATTTTTACCAATGTCCTTATCCGTGTTTCTCCAAAATACAAGCTTGAAATGCATATCGATCTGGACGAAGCCAATGCTGCAGGGATTAAGAATGGACAATTAGGTGAGATTATTGGCTTTGAAAGTCCAAAACAAGTGGGTGGGGAATAATGCTGGCTGATATTAAAATGCAGGTTAAGATGCTTGTTCAGCAAGCAGTAGAATCCTACTTAAAAGAAGAATTAAAAGAAAAAAAAGACGCACAGATTGCAATCCTATTAGGTTATCTATCCCAAGATCCTGCAACTGTTTTGGAAGCGGTTACCCCGCTAGTGGATACATATGACGTAACGTTTCTATTAACAAAGGAATGGCTTCCTTTACCAGAACAATGGAATGGGCAGTCCTACGTATTAATAGAGGATGTTCAGCAGCAAGAATGGAGTGACATGATAGAAAAATCATCAGTTCTCGTGATTCCTGCCGCATCGTATCGGCTGCTTTCAAAACTTGTGTTGACCATGGATGATGAGACAGCTGTTTGGGTGGCTATCCAATATCAATTACTTGGCAAGCCGATTGTCATCGCTAGTGATGGCGTTGAACCCAATGTTTACCAACAAATCCATGCACCAAACTCGGTTCAGGAACGGCTCCAGTCTTATATAAGAACGCTTCAGGCAGATCAGGTCAAATGGGTGCCGCTCAGTAAGTTGGTTAAAACAGTTGATGAACAACTTGCAGAATACCAGGAAAAGCAGACTCTTATTCTTGCAAAACATGTTGAAAGAGCCTATCAGGATGGACTCAAGGAAATTGCTGTACCTGCAAGGAGTATGGTCACACCTTCGGCAAAGGATCTGGCGCGAGAATTAAAGATTCAACTTAAAGCAAATGATTCCTCGAAAGGAGGGACGCTATGATCATTTGTAAAGTGGTTGGTTCGATTGTATCCACTACCAAAGCAGAGAAATTAAAAGGAAAAAAATTAATGATTGTTCAACCGCTTGATATGAAAAGTATCGAGGAAGATGGGAAACCGCTCGTAGCTATTGATACGGTTGGTTCAGGAGTTGGCGAAGTAGTTTTACTAGTCAGCGGTAGTTCGGCAAGACAAACTGAAATTACAAACGGTGTCCCCGTTGACGCAGCAATCGTAGGGATTGTTGATCAAATTGAAATTCAAGGGACCTTAACCTTTAACAAAGGAGGTAACTAACCTTGCAAATAAATGAAACCGATATCAAAAAAATGGTTGAACAGGTCCTCAGTCAATTAGGCCAAAATCAATCTGACAACATCTCCCCTGCTCCATTGCCAAATGATGTTAAGTTAGGTGGCGGCGTGTTTTCAACGGTTGATGAAGCGGTAGCAGCGGCAAGACTGGCCTGGGAAAAGCTTCGCAAACTGCCCATCTCCATCAGAGAAAAAATGATTGAGAATATGCGAGCTGTGAGCCGAGAGCATGCGGAAGAGTTAGCAAAGCTTGCTGTCGAAGAAACAGGCTTAGGCAGAGTCGAAGATAAGATTGCAAAAATTCTTCTAGCAACAAATAAGACACCAGGAATTGAAGACCTAGTCAGCACTGCCTATTCAGGTGATGACGGGTTAACACTTGTGGAATATGCCCCAATTGGTGTATTCGGTTCAATTACACCTTCCACAAACCCAGCAGCCACGGTCATTAATAATTCAATCTCGCTAATAGCTGCTGGAAATACGGTGATTTATAATCCGCATCCAAGTGCGAAACGCGTTTCGATTAAAACCCTACAGCTTCTAAATCAAGCGATTGTTGCTGCAGGTGGTCCTGAAAACACGCTCACATCTGTGGCGGCACCTAATCTTGAAACCTCAGCACAAGTTATGAATCATCCGCAGGTAAATGCACTTGTGGTGACTGGCGGAGGTCCTGTTGTAAAAGCAGCGATGGCGGTCGGTAAAAAGGTAATCGCAGCTGGTCCAGGAAATCCACCGGTTGTTGTTGATGAGACAGCCATCATCCCAAAAGCAGCAGCAAATATCGTTAAAGGTGCAAGCTTTGACAACAATGTATTGTGCACCGCGGAGAAAGAAGTGTTCGTTGTTGACCAAGTAGCCAATCCCCTCAAAGCTGAAATGGTTAAAAATGGTGCGATTGAGCTAAAAGGTTTCCAATTTGAAAAGTTACTTGAAAAAGTGCTTGTCAAGAAAAATGATAAGTTTTATCCAAACCGAGACTTTATCGGTAAAGATGCTCACGTGATTTTACAGGCAGCCGGAATTCAGGCAAGCCCAGATGTGAAGTTGATTATCGCTGAAACTAAAAAGGATCACCCATTAGTGATGACTGAAATGTTAATGCCAATTTTACCAATCGTCAGAGTTCCTGACGTGGATACAGCGATTGAGCTTGCGGTCATCGCTGAAAAGGGCAACCGACATACTGCGATTATGCATTCGCAAAATATTACCAATCTAACCAAAATGGCGCAAGAAATTCAAGCAACCATTTTTGTGAAAAATGGCCCATCAGTTTCAGGCTTAGGCTTTGAAAGTGAAGGATTTACCACACTGACCATTGCCGGTCCGACTGGTGAAGGATTAACCAGCGCGAAAACATTTACGCGTCAGCGTCGCTGCGTTTTAGTAGATGGATTAAGAATCATATAGTGAGGTGTTAGAAATTGGCGAAATCGAAAGATGATAAAACAGTCACTTCACAGGAAGAACAACTGAAAAAACAAGAACAATCAAAATTAGAGGTTACTAGAGGAGGAAATAAAATGGGTCAAGAAGCTTTAGGAATGATCGAAACAAAAGGTTTAGTAGGTGCAATTGAAGCCGCAGATGCCATGGTGAAAGCAGCAAACGTTGCCCTAGTTGGCAGAGAATTAGTTGGCGCAGGTATTGTTACCGTTATGGTCCGTGGTGATGTAGGTGCAGTCAAAGCAGCGACAGAAGCAGGTGCAGAAGCAGCACAGCGCGTGGGTACACTTCTCTCTGTACACGTAATTCCACGTCCTAACGGTGATGTAGAAGGTATCTTACCGAAAGCAGAATAAGGTGAATGTAAATGGAACAATCCATTGAAAGCTATATAAAAACTCTTGTCAGAGATGTCATTGGTCAAACTCTAGGTGGACTGGAAATCCAATCTGATCGGCAAACCTATGTGATCGCTAATTGGAAAATGAACAAAAACCTAAATGAGACCGCTGAATTTTTTCAAAAAATCCACAGCAGTCCTGACGTGTCGGTGGTGATTTGCCCACCAGTACAGTTGCTATATCCGTCCCATTTATTTATCAAACAATCAGGCAAGCCACTTGGATTGGGCGGCCAGAATGTTCATTGGGCCGACAAAGGGGCATACACGGGAGAATCATCGGCTACTATGCTGAAGGATGTTGGCTGTGAATATGTCATTATTGGCCACTCGGAACGAAGACAATATTCTTTTGAAGATGACGAGTTAGTCAATAAAAAGGTTCAGCAAGCAATCAAGTCTGGGCTTATCCCGATTATCTGTATCGGCGAGACATTAGGGCAAAAGAACGCGATGCAAACCGAACAGGTTTTATCCAAGCAGCTTTTTGGTGCATTAAAGGATATTGATTCCAGCCAATTTATTCTTGCTTATGAACCCGTGTGGGCGATTGGAACCGGGCAGTCGGCAACGGCTGAACTTGCTCAAGAAACACACGCGTACATCCGGTCCGTATTAAAACAAATAATTGGTCAAAAAGCAGAATGTATTTCGATCTTATACGGCGGATCTGCGAATGAAAAGAATGCGTCTGAATACAGTGCGATGCCTGATATTGATGGTGTCCTTGTTGGAGGGGCTAGTTTACATGCAGAATCGTTTGATGCAATTATCAATGTATTTGCCAAAGGAGAACAAAAATCATGAAAAAAGTTGCGATAGGCTGCGACCATGGTGGATACGAACTAAAAGAAACGTTAAAAACCTATTTAACTGAATTAGGGTACGAGTATTTAGATTTTGGCTGTAAGGCAAATGAATCCGTAGATTATCCGGATATCGCTTTTCTTGTCGGTGAGACGGTCGCGACGAATCCTCATTATGTCGGCATTATGATAGATGGTGTCGGAGTAGGCAGCGGGATGGTATTAAATAAAATACCAGGTGTACGCGGTGCAGTCTGCTGGGATTTATCCTCTGTTATTAATAGCAAAGAGCATAATAATGCGAATGTATTATCAATCGGCGGTCAATTCATCGGTGAGGGCCTGGCCAAGCAATTAGTAAAAACCTGGTTGGAAACAGAGTTTGCCGGCGGCCGTCATGATCGCCGTGTCACGAAAATTATGGAAATCGAAAGTCGTTTCTTGGGGCGGAATTAATACTGGTCTAAAAGTTTCGCTGATAAACAGGTTAGATAGAATAATAGGAGTGTTTAAACACAGAGATTTATAGAAAAGAAAGCAGGTTTTTAAAATGTTTGTAGCCAAAGTGATTGGTAATATG
This sequence comes from Neobacillus drentensis, assembly GCF_036962125.1. Taxonomy (GTDB): domain Bacteria; phylum Bacillota; class Bacilli; order Bacillales; family Cytobacillaceae; genus Neobacillus; species Neobacillus drentensis_B. The sequence goes on along the minus strand of NZ_JBALOA010000002.1, from coordinate 118,235 downwards.
GTTTGTACACATAAAAATGAGAATCTAGTAGGTCTAAAGCTGCTGATTGTCCAACCAGTAGATGATCAATTGAATGATAAAGGCAAACCACTTGTGGCTATAGATACGATTGGACAGTCAGGAGAAGGGGATCTTGTTTACTTAGCAAAAAGCAGAGAATCTTCCCTACCACTAAATAAAGATTTGGTCCCGTCAGATGCAGGGATTTTAGGAATTATTGACTACTATAATGTGACTAAACGAATGGAGGAAATATAGATGAGCAACGCATTAGGAATGATCGAAACTAAAGGTTTAGTAGGGGCAATTGAAGCAGCAGACGCGATGACAAAAGCAGCAAACGTTACATTACTTGGAAAAGTGAATGTTGGCGGCGGGTTAGTTTGTGTGATGGTTCGCGGTGATGTTGGTGCGGTAAAGGCAGCGACTGAAGCAGGTTCGGATGCAGCACAGCGTGTTGGTGAATTTTTATCTGTACACGTTATTCCAAGACCACACTCAGATATCGAGAAAATTCTTCCTGTTGCAAAATAATGAAATTAGCAAAAGTGGTTGGCAATGTCGTATCAACGATTAAAACACCGAGCCACCAAAATAAAAAGCTCATGGTTGTTATTCCTGTGGATGCATCAGGTAATGAATGCGGTGATGCCATGATTGCCTTTGATCGTTTTTCAGCAGGGGTTGGCGATTATGTGCTAATCCTAGAAGAAGGTGGTTCGGCACGGGACATATTAGAAGATCCGAAAGGTTCTTTTGATGCCGTCATTGCTGGAATCGTTGATCGACTACATTAATGTGAGGTGAGCACGATGCAAATTGAAGCATTGGTAGAACAAATTACAAATCAAATTATGCAGCAATTAACCAATAAAGAAGCGTTAAAAGAAGTGAAGCCACAATCTTCTGGAAACGTGACCTATAAAGAAGGAACATCATCAACTATTATTACTGGTCCATCTGTAGCGCGAATGATAGACCATACCCTATTAAAACCCGAAGCATCGAAAGAACAAATTATCAAGCTCTGTGAAGAAGCAAGAGAGCATAAATTTGCAACTGTCTGTGTGAACCCGTATTGGGTTGCCACGGCAGCCAAAGAATTAAAAGGTTCTGGAGTTGGGATTACCACAGTGGTTGGATTTCCGCTTGGAGCAACCAGTACATTCGTTAAAAGTGCAGAAACTCGTGACGCGATTGCGAACGGGGCAACTGAAATCGATATGGTTATCAATATTGGTGCACTTAAATCCGGTGACTTCGAGACAGTGAAAAAAGACATTGAAGGTGTTGTGTTAGCCGCTAATGGTCACGCACCTGTAAAAGTCATTATTGAAACAGGACTTCTTGAAATCGAAGAGAAGAAAAAAGCTTGTATTCTTGCAAAAATGGCTGGGGCAGCTTTCGTGAAAACCTCTACTGGCTTTGGTCCTGGATGTGCAACTGCTGAAGACATTAAATTAATGCGCGAAGCGGTTGGCCCAGACCTGGGAGTAAAAGCCTCTGCCTGTGTCAGGGATTTAGATACTGCCAGAAAACTTATCCAAGCAGGTGCGACGAGAATTGGTGCAAGTTCTAGTATTGCGATAATAACTGGTGGTCAAGGAACTGGTTATTAAGAGATTCATTCGCGATTAAAATAGGTGATATTTGGGTATTCCATCGTGAAATAAATGCGAAAAGGGATACCCAGACTTCTCTTCTCCTCAACTATTAAAACTGTTGAAAAATTTTAAATAGTTTATTATAATAATATCAACAAAATGAAATCGCTTACATAATGAGGAGGCTTAAAATGAACAATATTGGCCATCAACTAAAAAAAATGAGATTAAATCGTGAAATTGAAATTGAAAAACTAGCTTTGCTTTCAGGTTTAAATGCTGGAACAATCGCAGCCATTGAAGAAGGCGAACTCGATGTACAAGTTTCTACTTTAGCAAAAATTTCCGACGTCTTGAATTGCTCATTCTCAATTGGAGACGTGTCTATTTAACGAACATCAACAAAAAAATCGCCGTCAGGCGATTTTTTTCTGTTATCTGTTATTTCTTCTCCGAGGTCTAAACCGGAATCTGTCATCACTCTCAGTATCATCATATTTATTAACCACTGGAGCAGCATCAACATAATTATTTTTCGCGTTAGCAGGTTTATCTGTTTGGACTTTAACCTCATTAACCACCTCCGGAACCACCACTTCATTTCCCGGCTCTAGCTGTTCATCCTCAGAAACATCTTCATTTTCAGTACTTTGAAGTTCAACATCAGCATTTATTGCGGCTTCAGTTTCTAAACGCATACCTAGAGCTCCAAAATCAGTGCTAAAAGTTCTAACTACGGCACTTAGAGACTTTTCCTCAGGGATGGTTTCTTCCTCGTCAGTCGTTTCCACGTCCACATCAACGACCAGTTCATCGACCGTACTATTGTCCTCCTCTTCATTACTAAATCCCGATTCATCCGCCGTTACTTCTGCAACCTCAGCCTCTTCAAATAACAATTCTTGGTTTCCTTTTTTAATTTTTCCAAGAGTATTGGTCCGCTTGACTGCTATAGCAATTATTTCATCAATTAGAGAAGTGAAATCATCAAATGAAACATTATTTTCTCCGCTGTTTTGGATGACCTGTAGAAAATCCTGATGAAATAGGTTAAATTCTTGCTCGAATTGTTCGCGCTCCATTTCTCGGAAAGATGTGCCTTTAATACTAATAAAGCCGTAAATTAATTTACTTAATACTTTTGTTACGGCTTGTAATTCTTCCTTGCTTAATTCAGGATCATTGGTTAAATAAAAATGGACATCCCGTAGTGTACGATAATAACTTTTAAAATTTCGACTTATTTCTAGGAAATCTAAATTACTCATTAGAAATATCCCTCCATATCTATTTAATGTATAATATTTGGAATCAGCACAATTCCCCTTTTTATTTAGGATATGTAGGGAATATGCATATAGAAGGGATTATTTTTTATGAACGTGATAAATTTTATTAAAGAGTGGCAGCAGGCTCTTCAAAACGAAATTCTCCATTTAAAAAAATATGGCAGTAATAAATTTCATGTTTCCAACGGAAGGCTGCTATCCACAGAAGGTGCCTATACCTATTATTTCGATACTGCACTATCGATTAAGATTCCAATTGGGTCGCAGGTTCGTTTGGAGTGGGGAAGTATGAAACAAAATGGCAGGATCTTGTCTTCTGAAGGAAGAGGTATAATGCTCAGCATGGAGAAATCATTTGGAGATTTAATCCATGAAGCGCAGCTTTTTCACGATCCATGGGAACTGCTCGAACAGCTTATCGAACGTTTAGATGAAATGAAAAAAAATAAGCAAAAACGAATCAGAATTAAAAGGCTCATGGACCCATCCATGCCTGCAAAGCATCCAATTGAGAAAAGTAAAAGCGGTTTGCATGAATTAGTTTTACGTTCCAAATACAACCCAGTTACCTTTGTTTGGGGCCCGCCTGGAACAGGAAAAACCTATACCTTGGCCCGGGTTGCGGCAAATAAGTATTTTCAGGGAAAGAAAGTGTTGATTTTATCGCATAGTAATCAAGCGGTCGATGTGCTCATTCATGAGATAACTGCTTTTATTCAAAAGAAAAACCGCTTCCGTGAAGGGGATGTGCTCCGCTATGGATTCAATACAGGAGAGCAGCTAGCCCTTCATGAAGCGGTTACGACCAGTCAACTCCTACAAAAAGACGATCCTCGCCTTGCGGAAGATAAAGAAAATTTACTAGAGGAAAGACGGAAACTTAAGCAGGATATTGCCCGTTCATTTAGCAAAAGGGATACGAATCAGTTGCTAGAGTTGGAGACAAAAATTGCCAGGGTTCTTGATAAAATCCGCCAAAAGGAGCTTGAATTTATCAAGGATGCGTATATTGTCGGGACCACCCTAGCTAAAGCAGCTGGTGATGCGGCCATCTATGAAAAAGAATTTGACGTGGTCATCGTTGATGAAGCAAGTATGGCATATGTCCCCCAAGCAGCTTTTGCTGCGACACTTGGAAAACGTGTCATCATATGTGGGGATTTTAAACAATTGCCGCCAATCGCCTCATCACGAGACCCTCTAGTTTCCATGTGGCTGAAGGAAGATATTTTTCATCGTGCCGGGGTAGTTGATTGGGTGAATGACGGAATGCTGCACCCGCATCTTTTTTTGCTAAGAGAACAACGGCGGATGCATCCGGATATTTCTGCATTCACGAATCAATATATCTATCAATCGCTCGTCGGTGACCATGAAAGTGTTTCTAACAGTAGAAAAACGATTGCCGATCTTGCGCCCTTTCCAGGAATGGCTGCAGTTCTTCTTGATACAAGTTATCTTGGGGCCCATTGTATGACAGAAAAGGCATCTAATTCGCGAATGAATATTTGGCAGGCGTTATTGTCCTTTCAACTTATTCATGAATCATACTTGGCGGGTGCACGATCGATTGGTTATGTCACACCATACCGTGCCCAAGCTAATCTAATGGAGCTGTTACTTGCGGATTTATATGAAAAAGAATGCTCAACAGCAGATATTATCGCGGCGACTGTCCACAAATTCCAAGGCAGTGAGCGTGATGTGATGGTGTTTGATACGGTTGACAGTGAACCGCAAACTCGAGCGGGCATGCTAATTACCGGCAAGGATAGTGAGCGATTAATCAATGTGGCGATTACCAGAACGAAAGGGAAGTTTATTCATGTCAGCAATACTTCCTTTATCCGGAAACATGTCTATAATCGGAAAACACTTCGTCAGCTTGTGGAACACCAGGATCGAAACCAGCAAACTGTCAGGACTACAGACATTGGAAAATGGATAAAGGGTCAGCACCCGGGACTAAAATGGCTGCATGCCCTTAAGTTAGAAAAAGTGTTTCAGGATATTAAATCTGCTAAAAGGTCAATTATAATTTCATTGCCGGAAGAATCATTCCTGCCCAAGCATTGGCAGGAAATCCTACAAAATCGGAGCAAGTCTGTTAAATTATCTATTTTTTCAGAGGACACATGGGCTGACCTGCAACCAGATCAGGTGCTAAACGAAAGTATATCGTTCCCATTAATCATGATTGATGAGCGATTATTATGGCTGGGTTTACCAATTGAGGCGATAAAAGGTGTCCACCCGCCATACATTGCAGCCAGACTTCATTCGGAGAGGGTATGCCAGTATATGATTGGACAGTTTCAGACACGGGAGTCGTTTTAGGGAGGGAGATTCATGTTTATTTAGTTTTACTTAATAGACTAATTTTACTAAAGTTTGATTATATAATCTAACTTTAGTAAAATTAGATTATATAATCTAACTTATAACAGCAGAGGCGATGAATATGAATTATCCTATTTCAATTTTTATTCTGGATGTAAGCAATTCTTCATCGGAGCAAATGGGTGAAGAATTGTCTGGTTATTTGGATGAGATAGTCAACTGGATTACGAGCTGGACGAAAATGATAGGATCGGTCCAAATTAAACACCGTGCTGGGGATGAAATTATTTTTGCGGCGCCTGGTTATTCAACAGCCTATACCATTGCATTTTTTGTTAGCAGAGTGTGGAAATACAAAAGGCATATGCCTTATTTTGGTTTGGCCTTTGGTGACATCGACAAGGAATTAAGCAAAGTGGATCTTGAAAAATGGATCCATCCCTTGGTCAAACAAGCTAGGTATGCGAATGATCAAATCAAACAAGAAAAAAACAGACTACTATTTAAGTTTGAGCTTGACCAGTTTTATCCAGAAGATTTGAATTATAGGTTACCCTATCACCAGTTTAGAAATGAATTCGAAACACTAATAAATGCTTTATTAAATTTGCAGCTTAAATTTATCAGAAATCAAACCGATATCCAGGAGCTCGTATGTTCGCTCTACCTGATATTAAACCAACAGAAGGCAGTTGGAAAGCTGCTTGGTCGGACGGCTCCCACAGTTTCAAGCCATTTAAAAAAAGGAGATAGTGAAGAAATCCTAGATACTTATTCCAAAATTATTAGTATATTGCATTCATTACAAGAAAAAGCTTATCCTGACAGTGACTTCCTTCCACAGGATATCAATGCGAACTTAACAAAAAGCATCCGGGATCATATGAAGACTAAATTAAAAACCATCCTTGATTCCTAGATACCAGCAGACAGAGAGAGGGGAAACCATGTTATTATTCAGTCTTGTTCTGGCACACTTATTTGCAGATTTTTATTTACAAACAGATGACATGGTCATTGAAAAGCAGAAGAACTTAAGCAAACATATCGCCCACCATTTTTTCATGTCAGGAATTGTTTTAAGCGGCTTTTGGGTATTCGGATTCGATTTCGAAAATATCCAGAAATATCTATTGATTCCACTGGTAGTGATTGTGTTATCACATCTTTTGATAGATTCTATAAAGATAAAACTGCTAAATCAATTGAGAATGGGTAACGAAGAAAATATGAAACGGTTAGGATTCTTTGTGTTGGATCAATTTCTGCATCTAGGAATGATTATTCTAACGTGTAAATTTTGTTTTCATATGAATATAAGGGGATTTTTTCAGCAGCCGGGAGGATTAAACTTTATTGATTCTGTTTTATTCCTAGCCATTATTGTCATTTTAGCCACGACTGTTAGCGGACATATGATTAAGATATTATTAGGAACCCTGCCTAGCCAGCTTTTAACCTTTGAAGGAAAATATTCGTTTAAAAACGAACGAAATGAAGCTGCGTTTATACATAGTGGAAAAAAAGGATTAACAGAGGAATATAACTATACTGTTTTTAGTAAGCATGATTTATCGCGTGGAAAATTAATAGGCTATATTGAGAGATTACTAGTCTTATTGCTTACATTTTATAGCGCCTATCCAGCAATTGGGTTTATTGTCGCTGCTAAATCCATTGCCCGCTTTAAACAAATGGATGACAGGGACTGGGCAGAATATTTTTTGCTGGGAACCCTTACCTCGATGTTTTTTGGAATCACGCTCGGAATAGTATTAAAAGTAGTCCTAACATAGTTGGTATAAAAAAAAGCATCCTGTGGATGCTTTTTGTATAGATTCAAAAAGGTTGACGAGGAAATCGTTTAGTATTACTATTATCTCATATTCAAGATAACTGAAATTATGATATTTCACTTTATGAACGAGTAGGAAATGACCAAGTTTCTAACAATAACTGTATGGAGTTTTTGAGATAGAAAGGGGACGGATCTGATGAAACATATTTTTCAAAAAGGGAAAGATGCAACCAAGCCAACTTTTCTATTACTGCATGGGACAGGAGGAACGGAGTTAGATCTAATCCCACTTGCAGGTAAAATTGATGAAGATGCTTCCTATTTAAGTGTACGTGGAAATGTATTAGAAAACGGAATGACGCGCTTTTTCAGAAGATTGGCCGAAGGTATTTTTGATGAAGAGGATCTTATTTTTCGCACGAAAGAATTATATGAATTTCTAGATGAAGCCTCACAAAAGTATCAATTCGATCGAAAAAATGTCATTGCAATTGGATATTCTAATGGCGCCAATATTGCGGCTAGTTTGTTGTTCCACTACTCAGATGCTCTTAAAGGGGCAATCCTCCATCATCCAATGGTTCCGTTACGAGCAATTGAATTACCTGATTTATCAGGCACCTCTGTGTTTATTGGCGCAGGCACAAATGATCCGATTTGTTCGCCATTGGAATCAGGTGACCTTGAAAAGATGCTTGAAAATGCGAATGCAAAAGTCCATCTCCACTGGGAGCATAATGGCCATCAATTAACCTTTAATGAAGTAGAAGCAGCAGCAGCATGGTATAAACAAAATAAATAAAATCATCCTTTTGCTAATCGAATCAATTTCGGTTAGCTTTTTTATTTTAAAAATTTAAACAATTCTATTGACTTTTTATCGATTTCTAAGGATAATCAAAGAAATTATAAATCGAAAACAGATAGGGATTAGTAAATCTTCGGAACGTGTAAGAGAGTGAAACCCGCTTGGCTGTAAGGTTTCTCACGGAAAAAAGGTTGAACCTGCCCGAATACACTGCTTATGCAAACATAAGCCGTCACCCTCGTTACGGGTCCAAAGTGGGTGCATGGCATCAATAAAGGTGGTACCGCGGAAACGACTTTCCGTCCTTTTTTAAGGACAGAAGAGTCGTTTTTTATTTTTTTAAGAAGGGTTCGAGGAAAATGAAAAAACAGTTGGTGGTTGTAAAGATTGGGAGCAGCTCGCTTACCAATTCCTCAGGGACAATTTCTGAAGTGAAAATACGTGACCATGTCGAGGCGCTTTCATTTTTGAAGGAGCAGGGGCATGATGTTCTTCTTATTTCATCTGGAGCTGTTGCGTCGGGGTTTGGTTCACTTGGTTATCCGACTAGGCCAAAAACTGTAGCAGGGAAACAAGCGGCTGCTGCTGTTGGGCAAGGGCTCTTGATGCAAAATTATATTCAGTTGTTTAACGAGTTTAATATCGTACCAGCCCAGATTCTTTTAACACGAGAAGACTTTTATAGCCAAATACGTTTTCATAACCTCTTTAATACCATTCAGGAGTTACTTCAAAAAGGGGTATTGCCAATTATTAATGAAAATGATTCGGTGGCAATCGAGGAATTGACTTTCGGTGACAATGATATGTTGTCCGCACTCGTAAGTGGCTTTTTACATGCCAATGCGCTGATGATTTTAACAGATGTGAATGGTTTATATGATGGCAATCCAAAAATATCTAAGGATGCCAAGAAATATCATTTCATTCCCGAAATAACGGATAACCTCCTAGGAGTTGCAGGAGAAGCTGGTTCTTCAGTAGGAACGGGCGGAATGAAATCGAAGTTATTAGCTTCAAAAAAGGCACTTTCCCTCGGTGTCAGTGTCTTTGTCGGCACAGGGAAGGGAAAGGAAAAACTAGCTGATATTTTAGCAGGAAAAGGAGACGGGACATACATCGGCGGACCCTTCCAAACGCAAATGCAAATGAGGAAGCAATGGATAGCTTATCATTCCCAGGTCGGTGGTGTGATTGAAATTGATGACGGGGCGGAAAGAGCCGTGGTGTTTCAGGGCAAAAGCCTGCTGCCTGTTGGAGTGACCAATGTGATCGGTGAGTTTAATGCCTTAGATGTGGTGGTTGTCCAAAATCAAAAAGGGAAAATCGTTGGGAAAGGGCAAAGCTTTTACTCTTCAAAGAATCTAGAAAAAGTAAAAGGCTTGCCAAGTGAACAATCAAAAGATTATTCGATCAATAAAAAAGCTGAAGTCATTCATCGTGATAATTGGGTGACAATACAGGAGGGGTGATAAGGGATGAGTGAGTTATTAGAAAAAGCCATCAAATTAAAGAAGGCAGCCAAACAATTGGGGATGCTGACATCAAAGGAAAAAAACACAGCTTTGTTAATGATGGCAAACCACCTATTGTCAGAGAAAAAATGGTTAATCGCTGAAAACGCCAAGGATATTGAAGTAGGAAAGGAAAATGGACTTTCGGAGTCGCTGCTGGATCGACTGCTTTTAACGGAAGAAAGAATTGAACAGATTGTCGATGGAGTTCGTCAGTTATTTGATTTGCAGGATCCAATAGGCGAAACCATCGAAGCATGGGAACGTCCGAATGGCTTACAAATCGAAATGATCAGAGTCCCGCTTGGTGTAATTGGAATGGTATATGAAGCACGTCCCAATGTGACCGTTGATGCAGGAAGCCTTTGTTTAAAAGCTGGTAACGCGGTTCTTTTAAGAGGAAGTTCTACAGCGATTCATTCCAATAAAGCACTCGTCCATGTCATGCAGCGGGCGCTCGCGGGAACGGCGATTCCTGCAGATGCCATTCAGCTCTTAGAGGACACGAGCCGTGAAACCGCATCCGAAATGTTTAAATTAAATCAATACCTCGATGTTCTCATCCCGCGCGGCGGAGCAGGGTTGATTCAGTCGGTCATCAAAAATGCGACAGTGCCTGTTTTGGAGACAGGCGTAGGCAATTGTCATGTGTTCATTGATGAAACTGCCCAAGAAACCATGGCCATCGATATTGCAATTAATGCAAAGTTACATCGTCCATCCGTTTGTAATGCCGCTGAAACCGTGCTAATTCAGAAACACTGGCCATATACAGATGAACTAATACATGCATTTCATGATCGGGGTGTCGAATTGCGAGGGGATGAAAAATTAACATCTGCCTATCCGTTTGTAAAGCTAGCCACGGAAGAAGATTGGTCCAGTGAATTTTTAGCTCCAATTTTGGCGGTCAAACTGGTGAGTGATGTAAAGGAAGCAATTAATCATATCGATCAGTATGGAACAAAACATTCCGAGTCGATTATTAGTGAAAATCATAGCAACGTCGGATTGTTCTTCCAAGCAGTCGATGCAGCCGTTTTATATCATAATGCCTCGACCCGATTTACTGATGGCGAACAGTTTGGCTATGGGGCCGAAATCGGAATTAGTACGCAAAAGCTTCATGCCCGCGGGCCAATGGGACTTCGCGCATTAACAACGACTAAAGCTATCGTCCGTGGGACAGGTCAAATTCGCTCATAATATATTTGAGATATAAACAAGTGAGGCCCAATTAATGTTTGGCCTCACTTGTTTTTTATTTGTGATATACTTAAATAAGCAAACATATATTCTTATTTGAAGTTAGTTGGTGATTTAGTGTCAGGTACTATTCATATATCAGTAAGATCACTCGTCGAACATGTCTATCGGAGTGGCAGTATTGACTCCCGTTTCCGTTCACAAGCCACGATGCATGATGGAACAAGGATTCATCAAATGATCCAGAAAACGTATCAAGAAACTGACCGAAAAGAAGTATACCTCCGTGCTGAGATCAAGGCAGAGGACCTTTCCTTTATCATTGACGGCAGGTGTGATGGATTGCTGTTTCGTGAGGATGAGGTGGTTATCGACGAAATCAAATCATATTCACGTTCCTCCGAGCACATCCAACAAGGCGGCTATCCCGTTCACTGGGCACAAGCAAATCTGTATGCCTATATGTATGCAAAGGACAATAACTTACATAAAATCACTGTCCAGCTTACTTATGTCCAAGTGGAAACACTTGAAAAGACATTTTTCAGAAGAAGGTACTCAATTACAGAACTGGATAGTTTTCTTGGAAAGGTAATTAAGGACTATTCCCCTTATGCAAATCTTCTCCATGAACTTCGAAAAAAACGAAATGAAAGCTGTAAAGAGGTTGCCTTCCCATTTGAAACCTATCGTGAGGGGCAAAGGAAATTAGCTGGGGCGGTATATAAGTCGATTTACGATAAAAAGAACCTCTTTGTCAAAGCACCAACAGGAATAGGGAAAACGATATCGACACTTTTTCCATCGGTAAAAGCTATCGGAGAAGGGCATTTGGATAAAGTTTTTTACCTTACTGCAAAAACGATTACCCGGACAACAGTGGAAGACGCCTTTAAGAAAATGCATGCCTGTGGTCTTTGTATGAGCAGCGTTACTATCACTGCTAAGGACAAAGTTTGTTTTAAGGAAAAAACAACATGTCAAATGGAATATTGTGAATTTGCCAATGGCTATTATGACCGTATTAATGACGCAATCCTTGATATTTTAACGAATGAATCGGGGATTACACGTGACGTAATTGAGATTTATGCCAAGAAACATACCGTCTGCCCATTCGAATATTCTCTGGACCTTGCCTATGCTGCCGATTGCGTTATTTGTGACTACAATTATGTTTTTGACCCGCGGGTTTCCTTAAAACGGTTGTTCGAAGATCAGAAGAAGTCTACCGCATTATTAGTTGATGAAGCTCACAATTTAGTCGATCGGGGACGAGAGATGTTCTCATCCTCCATAAATAAAAATACTTTTCTTGAATTGAAAAAGGAATTTAAAGGTATTAATCAAGCGATATTTGATGCTGCAAAAAAATTAAATGCTTGGTTTCTATTACTTAAAAAAGAACATCCTGAACAACAAGAGTTCATACTTTCTAGAATTGATACTGATTTAGTTGATTCACTTTCTGAATTCGTGGAAATCACAGAACAATTTCTAGCTACAGAAACGTCCCAAACTCTTTTAGAATCCTATTTTCTCGTTAATCATTTTTTGAAAGTAATGGAGTTTCTTGATGAACACTATGTCATTTATGTGGAAAAAGTGAAAAACGATATACTGGTAAAACTTTTTTGCATGAATCCATCCAAGCTTCTCCAACAAATGGGAAAGGGATATCGCTCCAAAATCTTCTTTTCAGCCACACTTTCACCCTTAACTTATTATCAAGATATACTTGGAGGGGGGGAGGATGATTATGCAGTATCGATCCCTTCACCATTTTCACGTGATCAGATCGACGTTTATATTCACCCATTATCTACGCGTTACCGGGATCGAGACCGGACGAAACAATCTATTGTAAAAGTGATTCAAGCCTTGATTAAAGAAAGGCCCGGAAATTATTTTATTTTTTTTCCCTCTCATCAGTATTTATTGGCTGTATATGAGCAGTTTAAGCAACTTGATGACGATACGAATACAATTGTTCAAGCAGTTAGAATGACCGAATCAGAAAGAGAAGCTTTTTTGGAGGCGTTTCAGCCTGATCAGACCCAAACCTTACTGGGTTTTGCGGTCCTTGGCGGTATCTTTTCGGAGGGTGTCGATTTAATTGGCGACCGTTTAAATGGAGTTGTGGTTGTTGGGGTAGGCTTGCCGCAGCTTTGTTTTGAACGAAATCTCATAAAGGATCATTTTAATCAAAAAAACAAAAATGGTTATGACTACGCGTATGTCTATCCCGGCATGAACAAGGTTTTACAAGCAGGTGGGCGGTTAATTCGCTCGGAAGAAGATCAAGGAACCATCGTATTAATTGATGATCGCTTTTTACAAGGGCAGTATCAAAAGCTGCTTCCGCTTGAATGGCAGCCATTTACACTTGGCTAACCACAACATAACCATAAAATTATAAAACCCTTATGGTTCTTTCCATAAGGGTTTTGTGGTTTAGATGAAAAATGTTCCTGATACCATGAAGCTAAATAGTGATCCAAGGATTAAACCTGTTGCTGCAAAAAAGGTTAAAATCGCACCGTGGACCTGACTGCGTTCACAGAAAGTCATAACCCCCATGAAGACTGCCCCGATTCCAAACACTAGCGGTAGAAAGACAAGTGATAAGGCAAAGAATAACCAGCCTAAAATCACATAAGTAATACCTTTACTTTTACTTGAAGAAGATGCTTCATGCTGAAAGGTTACACTCCCGCAACTTTGACAAATATTTGAGTTGACCATCTCGTAAGAACCCCCTGAAGAATCAAACATTTTACCCACCCCATTCGCAATTTTTATACTTTACTGAATATTGTAAAAATTAATTTTAGATTACCATAAAATAAAAAAAATACAAGAGAAACACTCTATATTTATAAAATAAAATGGATTTATTTTCCTCTAGATGATTGTTTTATATAAAAGCCTAGTTTCTAACCTGAGAATATTATTTATTTTTGCAAAAAAGGAGACATTTTTAGAATTATTACATATAATTAATAAAAAGTTGCACACGGTAAAAACTTTGAAGGTGGGGAAAGAGAGATGGATAAACCTAATATTATTAAACTGGTAAATGGAGAAAAAGGAAATTTAATAAAAATAACCGATTTAAATTTAGATGGTGTTATGAGAAGAAGATTATTAGATTTAGGATTTGTGAATGGTGCACTCGTTGAGGTGATTCGGAAAAGTCCGTTGGGAGATCCGATAGCTTTTCGGGTCAGCCAAACAACGATTGCATTACGAAGAGAGGAAAGCTCAAGAATAGAGGGGGAGCTGGTGTCCTATGAGGAATGAGTACAGAATTGCCTTAGCAGGAAACCCGAATACAGGGAAAAGCACATTGTTTAATGCCTTAACCGGCCTCAGGCAGCATACAGGGAATTGGGCAGGTAAAACCGTCTCCATGGCACAGGGGAGTGTTCAGTTTAAAGATAAAACCTTTCAACTTATTGACTTACCTGGTACCTATTCGCTTTTTTCCAATTCAAAAGATGAAGAAGTAGCTCGAAATTATATTGTTTTTGAAAAACCAGATGTAACCTTAGTGGTGGTAGATGCAACATCGTTGGAGCGAAATCTAAATTTGGCCTTACAGGTTTTAGAGATGACTAAAAACGTGATCATTTGCATTAACTTAATTGATGTCGCCGAGGAACAAGGGATTCGGATTAATGAACGTCTGTTAACCAATCGCTTAGGGGTTCCAATTATTAAAATATCTGCTCGAAACAAAAAGGGGTTTTCTATGCTTTTAGATACGATTGACCGCATTGTGACTGGAGCAATTGAATGCCACCCTGTTCCGGTGACCTATCCTGATGAAATCGAGGAGAAAATAAAGAAAATTGAACCGAAAGTTCGTGAAATTGTCGGGGAACATCTATCGTCTCGCTGGGTTGCTTTGAGATTACTAGACGGAGACGAAACCTTACTAAATGAATTAAGTAACCGAATGGTGACTGAGGAGGTGTAGCGCGATGCGAATTCAGGATCTTTATGCAGAGGCACAGGAATTATCGACCTCAAAGCTAAGAGATGACATTGTACAACAGCTCTATGAGCGCAGCCATAAATTATGTGGAGAAGGAATTACCTATACGAAATCAAAAAGGGATACCCGGACAGAAAAGCTGGATGCGATCTTTACTTCACCTATATTTGGATTTCCGATCATGTTAACCATGTTAGGTGTTTTGTTTTATTTAACCATCGCTGGGGCAAATATTCCTTCATCGATGATTGCTGAGTTTTTTGGTTTTGTAGAGGGCTACTTAACTTCATTGTTTACTTTCCTGCATGCTCCCGATTGGCTGCACGGAATTCTTGTACTCGGGTTATACCGGGGAACAACCTGGGTCATTAGCGTTATGCTGCCGCCGATGGCGATCTTTTTCCCGGCATTTGCACTATTAGAGAATTATGGTTATTTGCCGCGGGTAGCTTTTAACATGGATCGGCTCTTTAAGCGGGTCGGTGCTCATGGGAAGCAATCGCTAACCATGGCAATGGGATTCGGCTGTAATGCCGCTGCTGTGATTTCAACCCGGATTATTGAATCACCAAGAGAGCGGATGCTTGCTATCTTGACCAATAACTTTGTTCCATGTAATGGAAGATGGGGAACATTAATTGTATTAGCGTCGCTATTCATGGCTGCCAATTTTACCGGAGGACTGAAATCACTTGTTACGACAGGAGTAATTGTTGGAATTGTTCTGTTTGGAATCATCGTCACCTTTTTTGTCTCATGGGTGCTTTCGAAAACAGCTCTAAAAGGGATCCCGACCCACTATACGCTAGAGCTTCCACCGTACCGAAAACCGAAAATTTTTGATACAGTGATTCGCTCTTCTTTAACAAAATCTTGGTCTGTACTGGTTCGAGCTGTTAAAGTGGCCGCACCGGCAGCGATATTAACATGGGTGTTCGCAAATATTTACATTGGTGATACAAGTATTCTTATGTATGCTGTTGAATTTTTAGATCCATTTGGAAAAATGCTAGGACTTGATGGGTATATCATGATGGCGTTTATCCTCGGCTTGCCGGCTAACGAAATTGTTCTTCCCATCCTGTTGATGGGTTATTTATCAACGGGGTCACTGACAGAAGTCGATAACCTCGTGGACTTAAAAAAAATCTTTTTAGAACACGGCTGGACGTGGTTGACAGCATTGAATATGATGTTATTTTCACTGCTGCATTATCCATGTGGGACGACATTGCTTAATATTTATAAAGAAACAAAGAGTAAGAAATGGACCTTTCTTGCTTTCCTAATCCCGACCGTTATCGCCATTCTTGTTCCACTCATTATTACTCAAACGGTACAATATTTTGGTTTACTATAATAAAAATGCAAAAAGGTAAGTCAGTGTTATTTAAAAAACTGGCTTACCTTTTTTATTGGTTATTTGGAAAGGGCCAGGTGGGATTTGAACCCACAAGACACACTGCAGTCATCAGGATGGACTACAGGTTGCTCTACACCTTGAGCTACAAGCCCTGATTTTATTTTGACCATTTACCTTAAAAATATCCGCTTCATTATTAAGAATTAATCTACAGTCCCAGTTTGTTTGATATCGACCTTTACATTGACATGAACCTTTGCTGTTGGATAGAATCTTTTCCATTGTTTGTCATTAAATCCGCGGTAGTGCTCTTTATATTTTGCACCAAGGCCTAACGGGTCCACACCATGCTTTTTAAACTTTCCGATGATTTTTAGGGCATTTCCTTCTAATTGTTTGTCAATTTCTTGTTGGATCTTTTTTTTATTAATGGCTACCCGTTGTTTCTTAGGAGATCTAAATTCCTGCAGTCTTGTTTTCATCTTAAGATTTATCGTAAATTCCGGTCGGCCGTTTATAATTTTAACTTGATATTTTGCTTTCGAATGAAGAATATCTAGGACAACCATCTCTCCATTTTTTAATTTGAATTGGTGCAATCCATGCTTATATTTATCAACTAAGCCTTTAAAAATGAATAAATCGTCCATCAAAAGAGGAAAGACATATCGATCATCTTTTAATATAGCGATGCCAATGATTTTAATATTATCTTCTACCTGTTTGATTAATGGCAAGTAGGGATCCTGTCCTTTTTGGCTATATTGAAATAAGAATGTATGTAAATTTAATTCAGGCAGTCTAGCTGATTCCATGTATTGATCGAGCATTTCTTGGACGTACAACGAAACATTTTCCGTTTTGAACTTCTTCATTTTGAGTAACTCACTGGCATCCCCATCGACAATTGCCATGTGTACAGTACTGCCTATAGAAGGATCTCGGTTTAGGGTATCGACAATATCATTAATTCCCTTTTTAGCGAGTGATTTTCCATAAAGGGCAACCCGGAGCTGTCCGCTTTGGATTGGATACCGTGATTCATTATTTATGTTGACACGAATTTCTTTACTTGTTTCACCTAATGTTGTTTTGACTTCTGTGGTAGAAGGCTGATTCTTCTTATAAATAGGATAGGCAAGAGTACCTTTTATCGTGTTTTTTCCCGCCCAATCATATCCTACACCTTGGATCATATTAATTTGATTTACGATATTAGTTGGTATCATGGTACAACCGGATAAGAAAATAGTAACCAATAATCCTAATAAGATTCGCTTACCCATTTTGTTTACCTCTCTTTATTAATGTAAAAATGATCAGGAGGACGGGGATATAACCATAAAAGATCCATAAGTTCATTTGGGTAACTATTTTATCAAGAACTCCTTTTATTTCTTCGTTTATTATTTGAGAGGTGACCACACTAAGTAGGATTAAAACGATTAAGAAGTACTTTTGCTTCTTTTTAAAAATCTTTTTTAGACCTCTTGTTGAACTCCATAATAGAAGGGAAAGCAAAGAAGAAACAATAATTAAATACATCGAAATAAATATGTATTCAAATCGTTCTAAATAAGATAGCCGAATGACCTTTGTTAAAGACAATTCAGGCCAAATTGTTTGGTTTAGTTGACTTTCGCTGTAGAACGTAAATGAGACAATCGAAGACAGAGTATATAGCAGGGTAGTAAACAGTACTCCTAAATGAGCGAATTTTTTTGAAGACTTAGCGTCTCTAATAAAAGGGTAGAACATTAGTAACGTTTCAGTTCCTGCTAAAGTATACATTGAACTCTTGATCCCATCCAATAGCTCTCTAAAGGAATGATTCATGATTGGTAATAAATTGGAGAAGTGAGCAGCTTGTAAAGGAAATAGATAAAGAACGATAAACATGAGTTGTGGAACTAGGAATGATAAAAAAGAAACACCGACAACAACTCGAAATCCTCCAGATACACAATAATAGACTAATCCAAAGATCATCAAACATAGAATCCATGCAGGTAAAGTAGGGAACATCCAAACTTGGATAATCTCAATAAATGAAAGGACCACTGAGACACTTGCCAGCCAATAATACATCATAATAGTAAAGCTCATAACATTGCCCAGAAAGTTCCCAAACACTTGTGAATGGACATCAATAATATCTCCATCAGCCTTGCTGAGAAGTTGATACATCATCCAGATGAACACTTGAACTATACAACCCGCTACAAGGACACACAACCAAGCGTCATATCCTGCTTTTGCGGCAATCGTCCTTTGGAATCCTAAAATACCGACCCCCACTTGCGAATTGTAAATAATAAAGAAAGCAAAATAAGGAGAAACTTGATGTCTTTTATCCACTTCCAATCGAATCTCCCTCCTTTACTGATTTATTCATAAAAATCGTTCAATGGTTCTGGTTTTTTGCGATTCCCAGTAGTTTTTCTTATCTTTTGAGGCCTTAGTGTAGACGGATTGTCTTTTTGTTTGGAAAAAGGAAGTCGAAACCAAAGGTCTTGAAAGGATGTTGTGCGGATTGGGTACATGCTTAAATACGGACGACCGAGAGATGTTAAACGTAATAGGTGGATGCTTGTAAAATGCACCGCCCAAAACACACCGAACAGCCCAAACCATTGGGAAAGAATAATCACTGGAAACTTAATAAACCGAACCGTGTTACTAAATTTATAGACCGGCGACGTATAGGAGGCCAAGGTTCCAAGTCCTACTAGAATAAGTAATACATTACTGGTTAATCCCGCTTCCACTACTGCCTGTCCGATGACAATACCACCCACAACGCCAAGAGATTGTCCGATTTTAAATGGTAATCGAATGCCTGCCTCTTTTACCATTTCAATCATGATTTCTAAGAATAAAGCTTCTAAAAAAGGTGGAAAGGGAACTGATGCCCTTGACCCTACTAAGGTTTCTAGTAATGGGGCAGGAATTAATTCATAATGATAGGTCATAATTGCAACATACATAGGACTAAGCATTGTTGAAATGAATAAGGCCGAAAAACGCAAAACACGGAAGAAATTACCAATAATCCAGGAATAACTATAATCTTCCATCGCAATAAACGACTCAAATAAGGTAACAGGTAGAATAACGAGATTTGGGGAACCATCCACGGCAATGATAATTTTTCCTTCTGTTAAACCAGCAGCAACCCGATCTACTCGTTCAGTTGAAATGGATTGAGGAAATAATGAATTCGAATTGTCCTCAATCATTGAGGACAGGTAAGAGCTGTCCTGGATATGATCATATTGAACATCGCCAATTCTTTGGACAACCGTGTTTATATTTTCCGGATCAGCAATCCCATCCATATAGAGAACCGCAACATTCGTTTTTGAAAGTTCTCCGACCTTCATTTCAATGACAAGCAGTTCAGGGACAGGTAACCGTTTTCGAATTAAGTTAATATTGATGTCTAATTCTTCAATAAAACCCACTTGTGGTCCAAGAGCGGAAGATTCCAATGTTGTAATGCTAACATCCCGAAATTTACTGTTTGCAATATTAATTAATAAACATTCTTCATCATCTTCATGTTTTTGAAGAGCTAGGAATCCCCTCATGAGGTTTTGAATGATTTCCTTAGGATCTTTCGTAAAAATAATTACTTCTACAGGAATGTTGCGTTTTAATTCTTGTAATGATAACTGCTCCTGCATGTAGGGCAAAACATCCTGATGGAGGATATCAGATGAAATCAGAGTCCGATAGTAAGAAAGCCAATATGGGTCTTCCTCTTTTAGGGAAGTTTGCTCATGAACGAAGTCATTCGATTTCGCTAAACGTTGGAGCCAATTTTGTTCGTCATTGTTGTTTGAGTTTGCTTCTTTGCCTGGAAGATTTGCTTTTAGTTTCAATGAGATCCCTCAACAATAATTTTTTCTCATTATGTGTAAAATAGGGATATTTATACAAATTATCCTGCAATCAAAAGGTTTATTTTAAGAAAGATAACGGTAAAGAAGAATAATCAAATACAAAACTTGAGAAATTAAATAGGCAGTATCATTTATCATCATTTAAACCGATATTATTGAAAGTTGGTGAAAAGCTTGAGGACATTCATGATAATTCTATTTTCAATTATATTAGGAGGTTGTTCGACTGGAAATTTAAGTGACCAAAATCAAGTTCCACCCTCTTCACCATCGAAAATGGAAGATAGTCCAGATCAAAAAGATAAAAAGGGAATCATGAACTTTCTATTAATCGGGAGTGATTCAAGAGGGGAACCCCAATCTTTCTCGGATGCCATCATTATTGCTCAATATGTTCCTAATGAAGGAAATATCAAGTTAATTAGTTTGATGAGAGACAGTTATGTCAAAATTCCGGGGCATAAAAAAGGCTACGACAAGCTTAACAAGGCCTATTTTCTTGGTGGGAATGAATTATTGAAAAAGACCATTGATCAAAATTTCGGAATTAAAGTAGACCACTCTATTTCGATTGATTTTGAGGGATTTGCAAACTTTATTGACCTGATTGCACCCGAAGGGATTACAGTCAATGTAAGTCAAAAGATGATTGACGATTTCAATATGGATGTGAAGCCCGGGAAAAATGCGCTGAAAGGAAGAGAATTATTAAAATATGTCCGGTTTAGACATGATAACGAAAGTGATTTTGGCCGCGTGAAACGGCAACAGGAAGTCATCGTCAAGGTTAAGGAACAGTTAAAAAATAAATTTAGTCACATTGAGTCATTAGCAGCACTTCCTGAATTTGTTGAGGAGAGTTTGAATCATGTCGAGTCGGATATGGACAAAGGGGAAATTTTATCCGTATTATCGAAATTAGTGTTTTATCCAATCAAAAATATCGATAGTTTACGGATACCCGTTCATAATAGCTTTGTTAATAAGACTTATCCTCATGCTGGTGCGGTTCTAGAACTTGACCTAGAAGAAAATAGAGAGGCATTAAAGGATTTCTTAATGAAGCCTTCACCGGTGAACAGGGAATACCATTATTAAATAAAAAAGGAGACATAGCTTGTGGGCTATGTCTCCTTTTTTGAAAATCATTGGAAGAAAATGTCTAATTGTACAAAACTAGTACCATTTGTACTTAACTTCATAAATTCGTACAAAACGACTTGAAATCCGTACAAAGCTACTTAAAATTTGCACAAAACCTTTATTTCTTCAGTTTGTTGATTTCTTCAGTAACAACAAATGCAAGATCATCGTTGCCAAATAATGACAAGACTCCAAGCAATGTTTGGTTGCCCACTTCTCCTGCTTCTTCTTTCGGGACGGTTAACTCAATCGCCTCTCTTAAGGCAGGATTCGCTGCCTGATTTGGATAAGCACGCAAATATAATTCTTCTGGATTGAGGTCATGATTTACACACCATTGAGCGAATACAAGGATCATCATTTTTTCTTCGCCACGATAGTTTTCGATTATTTTTTCTTCTAGCTCTTTTTGATTCATTGGAATTCTCCTTAGCAAGTCATTATCTCCTAATTATATAAGATTTTTGTGGTATATATATAGTGGAAATAGATGTTTTCGTATGAAATCCCTTAAATTTAGGGATACTGTGATAAGAAAAATACTTTTAAAAAAGGGGAACTTAGAATGAGTAAAGTCGAAGTTCAAGAAATTTTTACGATAACTGATGAAAATGGTGAAGAACAAGAAGTTGAGGTATTAGGTGTTATGACGATTGAAGGAACAGATTATGTTGCTGTCGGATTTGCGGACGAAATAAGGCAAGAATCAGATGAAGATATTGATATCTTTTTTATGAAGGTTGATGAAGAAGGTGATTTGGCCGCAATCGAAAGTGATGAAGAATTTGATAAAGTTTCAGAAGCATTTGACGCTATGATGGATGAAGAAGAGGGAGCGGAAGAATAAAAGACGGTAAGAGAGGGATAACTCTATCTCTCTCTTTTTGTTACACTTTATTTCAATTGGGAAAATTAAGTATGTATAAAACCATTCTAGGCATACTACTTATTAATAATATCAATAAAGGAGCAATCTAATGTTAATCGAAGAAGGTACAAAGTATCAAATTTCTCAAGGAATTAAAGGTTTTTTCAATTCTGCTGAATCATTGACTGTCAAAAGTTATAATGGGGTCACGGTTCAATTTACGCTTGCAGATAGTAAAGGACATGGTTCGATGCCGATTGAACATTTAAATTATTTATTGAAAAAATCAAACCTAACCGTAATTCCTTCTAAACGAATATTACTCAGTAATGATAATAATGAAGAGCAAATAAGTTAAACAAACTCAGGGGTGGAAACCTGTATGGAAATGAACAAACGTAATGTAAATGACTCAACGGTAGCATACATAGATAGTGGTGAAGGGAAGGCAATCGTTCTTCTTCATGGTTTTTGTGGGAGTTCAAGTTATTGGGAGTATGTGATCCCAACATTATCAGCCGATTTTCGAGTAATTGCCCCTGATCTTCCGGGCCACGGACAGTCTGATCCTTTAAAAGGGAATAGCTCGATTGAGGATCTAGCGGAACATGTGAAAAAACTTTTGGATGAATTAAATTTATCGGAAGTAACCATGTTTGGTCATTCCTTAGGAGGCTACATCACACTTGCGTTTGCTGAGAATTACAGCAGCCAATTAAATGGTTACTCATTGATTCATTCAACTGCCTTTCCGGATTCGGAGGAGGCGAAAAAGGGCAGAATTGCAAATATTGAAAAAGTAAATAAGTCTGGTATTTATTCGCTAATTGACGGTTTGGTACCGAAACTTTTCTCACCTGATAACCAAGATGAGAATTATGTAGGAAATGCAATGGAAATAGGCTATTCTACTTCTGCTGAGGGTGCAATCGATGCACTAAAGGCGATGAAGGACCGGCCAGATCGCAACCAAGTCTTGGAATCCTCAACTGTACCCGTTTTATTAATTGCTGGGGAACAGGACCAAATTATCCCTGCTGATAAGACATTTTCGGTCAGCAAGCCCAATATTAAGCAGTCACTCATTAAAGATTCGGGCCATATGAGTATGTTTGAAAATCCAATGGAGTTAATTTCAGAGATAAATGGATATTTAGTATCGATAAATGGTGCGTGATAGGAACCAGAAAAGGTTCCTATTTTTTTATATGGTAGTTTCCTAATATAAAACAAATATGTGTATTAGAAAATATTCGTTGACAAATTATCTAACCTCTTGTTATCATATAAACAACAAAGGTTCATATTAAAAAACATATATTTTTTGTTTCTTAGTTTTTAAATATGAAACTTTATTATTTATTAGGGAATATATCAACCTTATTTAGAGGTTAAGTATTAATAGATATGGCACTCTAATTAACAAGAAGGGATGATGAAAATGAATGCACCGATGGTTTATGAGCTACATCGACCAGCACAGACAGAACCTGGTAAAACCTATCCTGCATTGTTTTTAATGCATGGAATTGGCAGTAATGAACAGAATATGCTGTCACTTGTAAGTGGGTTAGAAGAACGTTTTTACATTTTTAGCATCCGCGGCCATCTTCCACAACCACCAGGCTATGCGTTTTTTACTATTCAAGGATATGGAAAACCGCATCGGGAAGTGTTTGATGAGGGAATTAATAAACTGAAAAGTTTTATTGACTATGCATGTGCTGAATATCCTGTCGACCAGAGTCAATTATTCTTACTGGGCTTTAGTCAAGGGGCAATTTTGTCGATGACACTTGGATTAACATTAGGAAGCCGTATCAAAGGGATTATTGCCCTTAGCGGATATATTCCTGCATTTGTAAAAGAAAAATACGATGTTCAGCCAGTTGATAAGCTATCTTTGTTTATTTCCCATGGTGAGATGGATCATGTTCTTCCATTTGATTGGGGTTTGGAGAATAATAAGTATTTTCGTTCATTGGGAGCAGATGTCACTTTTAAAACCTATCAAGAAGGACACACTGTTTCGATGGAAAACCATAAAGATTTCATGAATTGGTTAATGGAAAGAGTAAAAAAATAAAATAATGGTAAAAAGGGGAAATTAATCATGTTAAAAAAATTCGAAGTTAGTACGTTAATTATAAGAGTCATGTTAGGAATTACATTCTTTGTTCATGGGTTAGTAAAATTTCAAGGCGGAATTGTAAATATTGTTGGCTGGTTTGACAGTATTGGATTACCAGGATTCTTAGCATATGGAGTGGCATCTATTGAATTGATCGGCGGTGCTGCATTAGTTCTAGGTTTTGGCACCAGAATCGTATCAGCATTGTTGGCATTGTTAATGATTGGTGCAACCGTAAAAGTGAAATTAGCAGTAGGGTTTTTAGGTAATGGACAAATGGCTGGTTATGAATTAGATTTGGCCTTACTCGCAATGGCTGTAGTTCTTACAATCAATGGAAGCAAACTGTTCGCATTGGATCAACTCATTTTCAAAGGTAAAAACGACGGGACTACATCTTTTTCGAAAGCAGCCTAACTAACTAAATAGGGGGAAGTTATATGTTGCCATCATTATTTATTGCTCATGGAGCGCCGTTATTAGCGGTTGAAACCAATGAATATACTCAGTTTCTGACTCAGCTTGGGAAAACTTTGCCGAGGCCAAAGGCCATCATTTTGTTTTCTGCCCATTGGGAATCATCCATGCAAAGAGTAAGCGAAGTTGATACCTATGACACAATTTATGATTTCGGTGGATTTGACCCAGAATTGTACAGGATTAAATATCCAGCCCAGGGGAACCAGCAGATTTCTCAAGAAATTAAGAATTTGTTCACGAAAAACGGCGTACCGTTCGAAGTTGAAACCAAGCGCGGCCTTGATCATGGGGCATGGGTCGTTCTTCGTTTGCTGTATCCGAATGCAGATGTCCCCGTGATTTCAATGTCAATTAATTCGAATCTTAAACCAGAAGAACAATATAAGATTGGGAAAAGCTTAGCTGCATTAAGAGCCGACGATGTTTTAATTATTGCCAGCGGAGGAACCGTGCATAATCTGAGAGCAGTGAAATGGGCAGATAATGAGATTGATCAATGGGCAGTTGACTTTGACAATTGGCTAGCAGACCACTTAACCAAATGGGATGTAGATTCCCTATTTAAGTATGATACACTTTCTCCAAATGCTGAATATGCTGTTCCACGCTATGGAAATGAACATTTCATCCCAATTTTCTATGCGATGGGAGCAGCAGACGACAGCCCAAACGCGACATTGCTGCACCGGAGTTATCGCTATGGGAATTTGAGTCATAGTGTTTGGCAGTTTGGTGATAAATAGATTATTAGAAATGAAATAAAATTCCCAACCGATTCATGGTTGGGAATTTTTATTCATTCTGCTGGTGCAGAACCGACAAAAGTTCCATTGATAAAGACATAAACTTCTGGAATTCCAGTAGCACTGATAAAAGGAACACCAACCATCGTGACACCCTCAGCAGGTAAGACTACTTCAATTGTATGTGCCCCGTTCCATGTAGAACCAGATTTAATAAGTTCTAATTTTTTCGCTTGAAATTCCTTACTACTTAAAAAATCTGCGACAATTTTATTTCTTTCTGGACCTTGGATTGGTAGAAGGTCGTGGCAGATGCAATCCCCATCTGGCTCGGCAGCTTTCACAGTATTCCCAGTAGTGACAAACAAGGATAAGGCAATAACCACTCCTGCTAATACAGTTAATAATTTCTTCATCTATTCTCCTCCTTTATTTAACCTCCTTAACTTGATTCTCTTTTTTTCGACAATCTCCTTCAAAAAGTTTGAAAAAATATTCAAGAAATGACAAATTTTATTACAAATTCGTGTCAAAAGGGGTGTCAGTTACCTTCTTGTTGTCATTTTTCCATAAATGGGTTCTAATGGAAGTATGACTTCAATTGGTTGATAAGAGGGGATTTTCCTATGTTGTTTATACTAGGGGTTATCTTGATCTACAATTTGTTTCTGGTATATATCGGATGGAATGGTTGGAAATGGTTACAAATCTTTGGAGGAAAAAAGAAACGAGTAAAGTATGTCTTTTGGGTGGTTCTTACTCTGTTTGCGTATTCGTTTGTTTTTGGGCGTCTTGTTGAAGATAGTATCGTCCTTACGTGGGTAGGTGCTATCTGGCTGGGGCTTTTTTATTTTTTGCTCCTCATTCTTCCATTTATTAATTTGTTTGTTTATTTGACTAGGTTTACCCGTATTCGTAAAAATGCGGCGATTAAGTGGACGGGAAATGCGGTAATTGTTGGTATTATAGCTTTCTTTGGTTTTGGAATTTATAACGCCTATAGTCCGGTTATTAAAAGTTATCAACTACATATTGATAAGCACGTTGAAGGAAAACAAAGTCTTACTATAGTGATGGCTTCCGATATGCACTTTGGGGTGCTGTCTGGTGCGAACCAAGCTAGGAAGCTTGTCAAACACATCGATTCGATGGAGCCTGATCTCGTTTTATTTCCAGGCGATATTATAGATGATGACGTAAAGCCTTATCTTGAGGGAGGAATTCCGGACATTCTGAGAAAGATTAAGGCACCTGTATTTGGTTCATTAGGAAATCATGATCGCGACGAAGATGTTGACTTAATCCAAGTATTTAATAGCAGTGGGATGAAGCTTTTAGCAGATGAAACGATTATATTGGACAATGGGATTACGCTGATTGGCCGGAAAGACCGTGGTTACCAAGATGTTACTCGTGCCAAGCTTTCCGAATTAATGGATGGGGTGGATTTGTCAAAACCAGTCATTCTCCTTGAACACCAGCCCTATGATCTTGACATTGCAGAGAAGAACGGTGTGGACTTAATTTTATCCGGGCATACGCATCGCGGCCAAATCGCTCCGATGAATTTGATTACAAATATGATTTATGAAAATGATTGGGGCTATTTAAAGAAAGGAACGCTGCAATCAATTGTCTCTTCTGGGTATGGCTTTTGGGGGACGCCTATCCGCATCGGTACACGCTCTGAAATCGTTCAATTAAAGGTAACTTTTAATCCATAGTGTCATTTGACACTATCTCGAGAGATAAAATTATGTAACTAAATCATTTTTTTTAGGGAGGAAAGAGGGAAATGGATTATAAGTTCTGTACGGAATGTGGAACGAAGGTTGAAAAGAACTCTTTTGTCTGTACAACTTGTGGAAAGCAATTTGCTAATGTTCAAGATGCCTATGATCAAAGGCAGGAAGGCATGGCGATGGGAGGAATCTCTTCTTCAAGTTTTCAAGAATTAAAAAAAAGACCAGTAATAGATACGAGGTCAACCAAACAAACTTCGCAAACCAAGAAAGCCTCTCTAATTATTGGGGGAATTCTTGTAGTACTTTTACTAGGTGGATATTTTCTCGGATCCACGCTAACGAGTAAGGAAAAAGTGATTCAAAAGTTTGAAGAGGCATTAAAGGAACGAGATGCCACAGCCCTAGCAGGAATAGTAGATTCCACGGATCCTAATTTGACCATTACTGAGAAAAATTTATATCCTTTCCTGTCATACATAGAAGACCATCCGGAAAACGCTTCTTTTTCAACTCTGGAAAAAGCAGGATTTGCCAACATCCTTCCATCAGGTAAAAAGTGGTTCTTTTTCGATAATTATAAAGTTTATCTTAAGTCGTTTTATCCGGTTATTTCAACCAATTTTGACGGAACGGAAATTTATGTTAATAAGAAAATGGGTGGTAGAGTTAATCATAATGAGGGGAAAATGTTCGGGCCTTATCTGGTCGGGGAATACCAACTTAAGGCTGTCTATAAGGGGAAGTATGCAACTCTCAATAAGGAAGAAGTAATTGAACCACAGAGTAATACTAGTAATAAAATAGAGGTTAATTTCACCCTTCCTGAAAATTATTTATCTATTTATTCAGATCAAGATGATGCTTATCTTTATGTAAATGGGAAGAATACGAATCAACGGATTAGCGAGATCGATAGGTTTGGGCCAGTAGTATTTGATGGATCCATTACCATCCACGCGGAAACTAAAATAAACGGAAATGTGATAAAAAGTAACGAGACTACACTGGTTGACGAGGACTTCAGGGATGTTGGATTAATATTTAATTATCAGGATGATAAAAAAGATGTGGTTGTCATTCGCTCAGAAGATTCTCCAGCAAGCGATGTTTCCCCTGATAAAGAAGATCTTTCATCCCTTAATGTTGAAGCCGAGGTGAAGGAAATTAGGGGTGAATACAACAAAATAAATAAGATGCAAAAGAATTATAATCTAAATAAATATGGTGATAATTATTTTGAGTACATTAACGATTATGGGATTATCAAGAAAATCGTAAAAAAAGATAATGGGTTAACGACTGAATATTATTTCTGGGACGATGGGTCACTGTTTTTTATTTTTACGACCACCGGCAGACCACTAGAAAACCGTTACTACTTTAAAAATAACCAAATGATTCGCTGGATTGATTCAAACAAAAGAACAATTAATATTAATACCAGCAAAGTCAACCAAGCATACAAGGACTGGGAAAACTACTGGGTGAATCAAATTCTTAGTTCAATGGATTAAATAAAAGTACCAAATGGTTGCCCTACCTGTGATGAAAAATGGAGTGGGTGGTAGCCAATCGAGGCTATTGACGACCGAAGCTGCAAAAAAAGAGAAGAGCCGGTAGCCAATCGGGGCTATTGACGACTGAAGCCATTTAAAAAGGGAAGGGACGGTAGCCAATCGGGATTCAGGAAGCCCAGTTATAAAATTAGAGGCTGTCCCCATTGGGTACAGCCTCTAATTTTTACTACTCTTTAACAGCATAATATTTAACGGGTTCTTTACGTGAAGCTTTCAGTTCAGAATAAATGCTTCCTGTTAAACTATGAGAGCCTTGGGCATCTTGGCCCAATTCCCACATCATCATCCCGCCAAAGCCAAAATTAAGCGCCAGGCGGGTTTTCTTTCTCATTGTTTGACTGCCATTATAATGGTAGGTTGTCCCATTCATTTTCACGGTGTCCTTGCTGGCACTGGCAGGATTGTTATCAACAATCGCAGCAAATGAGACTTGTTTGATTTTAGGATCTTCTGGTTGGGCATAAGACGGAACGCCTAATACTAATTTTTCTTTTGAAAGTTTAAGAGTATCAAATAGATTAGACCAATAGTTTACAATTTTCTCAGTAAACGGATAAGGCGATAAATTAGCAGCATTGTACCCGTCGTCCCATTGGCCATCATAGGCCATGATATTAACATGGTCGACATACTGGAACATAGCTGGCTCATACTGAACAAAGCCAACTTCCGTTAACGTCACCGCATGTATTTTTGAATAAACAGCAATGGACAGTTCTTTCTTTTTCGGATGAAGCTGGGCACTTAACTCTTTCGCGAAAGCCGCCAGATTCTCTGCATCAGCTGTCGAACGCGGGTGCTCGAAATCGATATCAATTCCATCTAGTTTTTCACGGACTGCGATATTAGTTAACTCTTTAACTAGTTTCGCTCTAGATTTAGGATTAGAGATCGCGGGCTTAAAATAATTATAAGATTCACCGCCCTTGATGTGGTACCAACCGCCAATCGCAAGAATGACTTTCGTGTCATGCTTTTCGGCTTTTGCAACTACGGTTCTAAGATTTTTTAAGGGTTGGTCGCCATTAAACAGGACAGCGCCATCCTTGGTTGGATGGACAAATGAGAATATGACATGGGTTAATTTAGAATAATCAACCATATTTGGGTCGCGATAATCCTGTACGTAACCGATGAGTACCTTTGATGGTGCTTTTTTAAGTTTTGGCAGCTCTTTTGCATTCGGCTTAATAGCCGATTTAGGTGCATTTTCTATAATTAGTGTTCTAGGACGCTCTTGTTTTTCATTATTTTTGGTAAGAATGACCCCAGTTAATATTCCTCCAATGAAGGTAACCGCAATTACCAGGCCCAGGAGGAGAGGAGATTTCTTCATATTATTGGTCCTCCTTATTATTTCTCACATGTAAAAAGTGTAACAGAAAAATGGAGGGAATAAGGTTGGTAATATCCTCCTCCCGAACATGATGAAATGAAAAATTTGAATAATGATGTTTATTTTTGCTATAATCATAAGGTTAATGTTAAAAACCTAGTGTTTTTTTATATATATAAAATGTAAGGTGGTAACCATGAATCAAGAGTATAGAGTGTTATTGTATTATAAATATGTAACGATAGAGAACCCTGAAGAAGTAACCCAGGAGCATCTTCATTTCTGTCAAGAGCTTGGTCTCAAAGGCCGAATTATTATTGCAGCGGAAGGAATAAATGGGACGGTGTCAGGGACCATTGAACAGACGGATGCCTATATGAAATTTATGAATGAACATCCACTGTTTGCTGGGACAATTTTTAAGATAGATGAAGCGTCCGAGCATGCCTTCAAAAAAATGAAGGTTAAGTTCAGACCGGAGCTAGTGACTTTGCGTTTGGAAGATGATGTTGACCCTAATGTTCAAACGGGTAAGCATTTGAAACCAAAGGATTTCTTTGAACAAATGCAAAAAGAGGATACGGTTGTGATCGATGCCCGAAATGATTATGAGTATGATTTAGGTCATTTTAGAGGGGCGGTAAGACCGGATATCCTTAACTTCCGTGATCTTCCCGAATGGATTCGTGAAAATAAGCAAGAATTTGAAGGTAAAAAGATTCTTACCTATTGTACTGGCGGGATTCGTTGTGAAAAATTTTCCGGCTGGCTCCTGCAAGAAGGTTTTGAAGATGTTTCACAGCTTGAAGGCGGGATTGTCACCTATGGTAAAGACCCTGAGGTACAGGGGGATTTATGGGATGGTCAGCTTTATGTGTTTGATGAGCGCATAAGCGTACCTGTTAACCGAAAAGAGCATGTCGTGGTCGGGAAGGATTTTTACACGGGTGAGCCATGTGAACGCTACGTGAATTGTGCCAATCCAGAATGTAACCGAAAAATCCTTTGCTCTGAGGAGAACGAACATAAGCACTTACGCAGCTGTTCGCACGAGTGCCGTGTCCATCCTCGCAACCGTTATGTGGCACAGCACGGTTTAAGTGAAAAAGAGGTACAGGAAAGATTGACAGTGATTGAGAAAGAATTAACGCGATAATTTTTTAGGAAGCAGGTCATCACGGTGATCTGCTTTTTTGCATGGAAAGGTAGGATTACCGAGAGGTTTTCACGAATATATTGATTATGATAGCAAATAGAAATGGATTTTTTACATAAAAGGGAGTTGTATATTGAATGGTGACCTATACCAATCGAAATGAAGTACCCGTCCATGAAAAGTGGAACTTAGAGGATATCTATCCAAATATCAATAAATGGGAAGAGGATTATTTGAAGATCGAAGAAATGGCAGCAACCCTAAAGCAATATGATGGAACGATACAGGATGGACACTCCTTATATCAATATCTTCATAAGCGTGAAGAGTTGTCTTTTGTATTCAACAAAGTTTATGCCTATGCGATGCTGCGTGTGGATGAGAATACACGGGATACCCAGTCACAGTCCCATCTGGACCGAGCGAAACAATTGAGTGTAAAGGTTAGTGCTTCTACCTCCTTCTTTATGCCTTATTTATTAAGTCTGAGTGAAGATACCTTAGCTGGATATATAAAAGCGGAAAAGAAGCTGGATTACTTTGCCGAGGATTTATGGGAGTCGTTCCGTTACAAACAGCATGTCTTATCAAAGGAACAGGAAGCGGTCCTTTCTCAATTAGGGGAAGCTCTCTCGGCACCTGGCAATATTTTTGGCATGATCAATAATGCAGATATTAAATTTGGAGAAGTGACCTCAGAAAATGGTGACCGTGTTGAACTCACCAGGGGAATGTACTCAAAGTTAATCGAAGATCCGGATCGTAAAAAACGGAGAGAGGCGTATAAGTCCTATTATCAGCCTTATCTGCAATTAAAAAATTCAATTGCTGCTACGCTGTCAGCAGCGATTAAAAATAATGTAACAACGGCTAAGATTCGTCAATATCCATCGGTGTTGGAAAAAGCTCTGTTTGGAGATAAAGTCCCGAGAGAGGTTTATGAGAATCTAATTAAAACAACTAAAGAAAATATTGGTCCACTCCATCAGTATTCACGGATTCGTAAAGAAAAATTGGATTTAGATGAGCTTCGTCAATATGATATGAGTGTCCCGCTTGTCAGTGGCGCTAAGCAAGTCATATCCTTTGAGGAAGCCTATGAAACTATGTGCAAAGCGTTAGCTCCGCTTGGGGATGACTATGTCAAGATCCTGAAAGAGTTTAAGGAGGCACGTTATCTGGATGTCAGAGAAACTCCTGGAAAGCGTTCAGGTGCCTACAATCTTGGTGTCTACGGGGTCCATCCTTTTATCCTGTTAAATCATCAGGATGACTTGGACAGTTTATTCACGTTGGTCCATGAATGCGGGCATGGGGTCCACAGCCGGCTAAGCTCGCAGTATCAACCGCAAATCACGGCCGGATATAGCATTTTTGTGGCCGAAGTGGCATCAACTGTTAATGAAGTTTTGTTAATTAATTACTTATTGAACAATGAGAAAGACCCTGAGGTCCGTAAACATTTAGTCAATCATTTCATTGATCAATTTAAGGGGACATTTTTTACTCAAGTCATGTTTGCGGAGTTTGAAATGAAAACCCATGAAATGGTAGAAAAAGGACTGCCTCTCAATGTGGAGGTATTTAACCAAACCTATGAGCAATTATTCCGAGAATACAATGGCGATGAGGTTGTCTTCGATGAAGAAGTGAAATATGGCTGGTCGAGGATCCCTCATTTTTACCGCCCTTTCTATGTTTACAAGTATGCAACAGGATTTGCATCTGCTATCCACTTAGCGACAAAAATTCTTGAAGGTGATCAAGAAACGCTCACTTCCTATTTAGAATTCTTAAAGAGCGGCAGTTCGGATTATCCGCTTGAATTGTTGAAGAAGACTGGTGTTGATTTGACCACACCAGCACCGATTGAAAACTCACTGAAACGGTTTAATGAATTGGTAGAGGAATTCTCCCGCCTATAAAAACCAACTCTGAAACCCATGACTTTCTTCCTATTGGAGGCGGCATGGGTTTATTTTTTTATAGTTTGTTAAATGAACTTATTGTAGAATAAGGAAAGTTAAGTAAATAAAAGGGGTCATTTGGATTATGAATAGTAGAAGAGACAAAAATCGAGGACAGAAGAAATCAATTCTCCCTTTCCTCATCCTGGTTTTCCTGTTGCTGATTGCTGGGGGATATTATTGGAATAGCAGTATCAAGGAAGAGAATGCTGATTCAAAAATCACTAAAGAAAAAACGGCTAAAAATGAAAAAACTGAGGAACGAAAGCTTGAAGTAAAACAAGAGATTAAACCAGAACCAGTCAAGGAAACGATAATTAAGATTAGTGCAGCTGGAGATTTTACACTGGGGTCTGATGAATCGTTTAATTATAGTTCATCCTTCAATAAAGCAGCGGCCGATCATGGATTGCCGTATTTTGTGAAGGGTTTGGATGATATATTCTTAAATGATGATTTCACAACGGTCAATTTAGAAACAACTCTCACAAATGCGACAAAAAAGGCTGTAAAAACATTTCGTTTTAAAGGCGACCCTTCCTATGCAAAAATTCTTGAACTGGGCGGAATTGAAGCAGTCAATTTAGCCAACAATCATATCCATGATTACCTCGATAAAGGGTATCAGGACACAATGGCATCTTTGGAAAAACAGAACATCGGTTACTTTGGTTATGACCATAAATATATTACCACTGTAAAAGATACGAAAATCGGTGCTCTAGGGTATGAGGGTTGGTCAGATACAGCAGAAATTCGCAGTCAAGTTTCCAAGGATATTAAAGAGCTGAGAGCCCAGGGTGCCCAAATCATTCTCGTTCATTACCATTGGGGTAGTGAACGTCATTATGCCCCTGACAGCTCCCAGCAGTCGTTGGCCCGCTATACGATTGATAGTGGTGCTGACCTGATTCTCGGTCACCATCCGCATGTGGTCCAAGGGATTGAAGAATATAAAGGGAAATTTATTGTCTATAGTCTCGGGAACTTTATGTTTGGCGGGAATAAAAACCCAAGTGACAAGGATACCTTTGTTTTTCAACAGACCTTCCATTTGAAAAATGGCGTTCTTTCAGATGCGAAGGAAATCAATGTTGTTCCATTTTCAATATCTTCGGTTTCCTCAAGAAATGATTATCAGCCGACCTTATTAACCGGCTCAGAAAAGAAACGAGTCAAGCAGAAAATCATTGATGGCTCCAACCAAATCAAAGGTTCGGATTGGCTTGTTTATGAAAATAACGATCAAGTAGTGAAAAAGGAAAATTGAATAGAGTAAAATAAAGGGACAGTCGACACTGTCCCTTTATTTTATAGATGAGATACTTAAGCCAATATTTGAATAGATGGTATCGTAAAAAGTAAACTCGCGATTATTATATTGATATTTGTTCTTGCTCTTAGTAGGTTTTCGAATGTTAATTTTCAAATATTCTTTAAAGCGTAAAAAGATAGAGTAATTCGCTGGCGGCAGTTTGTTTAATACCTCTAAGTCGATTTCTAGTATTCCATGCCCATTATTATCTATGTGTATGGGCAGAGAGACTTGATTTAAGGAATTTTTTGAATCCCGGATCAGCAAGTGTGAAAGTGCCAAAAGATGATCGCCGAATACTTTAAATCTAAGATAATAGGTATGATCACTAACATAATCTTCTTCATAGATAGAGTACATGGGAATCCTAATAAATTTATATTTTTCCTCTAAGAACGGAACCACTACATAAGGCAGTTGATCTTTTATAATAATATCCTTTACTTTTTCCTGCTTCTCCCACGCAAGTAAGTTCTCAAGTTGCTTATATTTTCTATCTTTGTACAAGTTGTAAACCAGTTTGTTCATCGGATGAAAGAATTCCTCGGAAAACTCATAATTTAATGTTTTCGTTGTCTTTAGCACTTGATTAAATTTATAATAATAGATCCGTTTCAGCTTTGTTTTTTGAAAATGTGGTGTATGAAAGAATCGTGTAATTGAATCAAATTCATAAAGTCTATTTAATGCCAACTTTTGTTTTTCAATATCTAGATTTTTCTTGATGATATGGTTAATCACTTTGAGATTACAATTGGTTTTTTGGATGATATTGGTTTGATTGGATAAACGCGTATTTTGGTTATCTATCCGATTCAAGAAATATATAGGTTGTTCTGTTGTGGAGATTCTTCTACAATGGGTCAGTACATCAATGAAAAATTGCTTGTCTTCCGCAAATTTCATTTCAGGAAAATGAATTTTATTTTCCTTTATGATGCTCGTTTTTATCATGCGTGCTCTTGGTCCTAAATGATGGAAAATATGAGGAATGGAAAAGGGTGATACACTTCTTCTTTCCATGCACGACTCATGTTCACCGACAATCGATATACCTTTGGATGTAACTTGAACGGTTTTACCCACCGCATATTCATCACTTGTTTCCTCCAAAATGGCTGCTAATCCTTCTAAACCATTGGGTTCAAGCCAATCATCTGCATCTAAAAAAGTGATATATTTAGATTGAGCTAATTCAATACCGATATTACGAGGTCGAGCAGGTGAACCTGTGTTTCTTTTAAGAAATACAACAATAATATTAGCGAAGTTTGCAGAGTATTCTAATAGAATTTCTTTAGAGGAGTCTGTCGAACAATCATCGATTAATATGTATTTAATTTGGTCCATACCCAGTGATTGATTTACAACAGAATCAATTGTTTTTTTTAAGTACCTTTCAGCATTATAGACCGGGGTTATCACTGAAACTAAAGTGGGATTTCTCTCAGTAGTAATTTTTTGATTAATAATATAATCTTCCTTAAAGCTACTTTGCTGCTTCTTATTCCAAGTCCAAACCAAGTAAGTTCACCTCAACCTTTACTTCATTTACAAAATACACCACACCATTACCTATAATTGGACAAATTATTGATGTTTATGCGTAAAAGACTGTATATCAGGTAAACCTGTCCAGATTTTACTACATTTACAACTTTTTACACTAAATAAATCCGAATAATGATAAAATAGGTCATATTCATTTTTTTCTAGGAGGACCTCAACTTTGGATAATAAGTTTTCTACCCCAAAAAGATTTGGAGAAATACTCGACCACACCTTTCAATTAACGAAAAATCGCTTTAAGGACTTATTCATGATTATGCTGATTTTCATGGGACCTATATACTTGATTCAAGCGATCCTGCAACTCAGTTCTGGAACAAGCTTTTTTAGAGAGGTTGGCAGCGGTGGTGCGTGGTTTGAACAAATTATTACCAGTTTTGAAGAGACCGGAACCTTCAATACTAGCAGCCTAGGAGCTGATATTGGCATTATCATCATGGGGATAGTGAGTGCGATTTTGGCACCTGTTGCAGAGGCAGCCGTTCTGTTTACTATCAATCATGTTCGTCAAAATGAAGACTACACTGTCAGTTCAGTTATAAAACAAGCCTTTAAACGATTCTGGCCAATCATGGGAAGCAGTATTTTATTTGGTCTGATTAGCTTGGGGATTATCATTTTACCAATCGCAATTGTCGCATTTACAGGTGCTTTCGTTGCGACGTCGGTCAATACAGTTGTGGGGATTCTATTAGGTGTTGTCCTGTTTCTCGGATTTGCCGTTGTGGTAGCTCTACTATTAACCCGCTGGAGCTTATATTTTGGTTCAGTAGTCCTTGATAAGGTCTCCCCAGGATTAGGAAGAAGCTGGCGACTATCCAGAAAGCGCACATGGGTATTATTAGGGCTTTATTTGGTCTTTTATTTTATAATTTCCTGTATTAGCTTTGGTGTTCAAATGACGTTTGGATTGGTTTTAGGTAATAGTGTGCTGCTAACACTAATTTCAAACCTCGTCAGCTTAGTAACGACGATGATTTTCTCGGTAGGCTATGCGGTCATGTATCTGGATGCCAAAACCAGACATGATGCGGATGATTTAAAAGAAATGATTGAAGAATTTAAGACGGTTTAACAACCTATGATGTTAGGTGATGATTATGAATGATACCGACAAGGCTCGAGACGACCTTGAAGAAATTTTAAAAACTAAAGAATATACAGTTTACTATGATTCAAAGGGAATATTTGCAACCTGGTGGGAGCAAGCGAAAGAATGGATTGCCAAGCAACTCGAAAAATTGTTACCTGCTGTCGATTCAACGAGCAGGGCGTCAGGACCGATTCTTATTGCCGTCATTGTTATTGTCATTATCCTTTTAGCACTTTCGGCCTTTTTACTGTTACGAAATATGCAACGCAATCGATCTCTTCGCAAACAAAAACCACTTCAATCGAGGAAAGAAATGAATTGGACGTCTCAAAGACATCTGGAGGAGGCTAAAAAACAAGAGATTATTGGAGAATATAGCCTATCCACTCGCCATTTGTTTTTAGCCTTGCTCCTTTCATTTCATGAAAAAGGGCTACTAGAGGCAAGAATTTGGAAAACAAATTGGGACTATTTTGAGGAACTTAGGAAAGTAGATCAGTCCATTGCTGACCAGTTTTATCAGTTTGCTCTATTTTTTGAAGAGGTGACCTATGGGGAACGCACTGTTCAAAAAGAAGAGTATTTGCAGTTTCATCATGAGGCAGGAACGGTACTTGGCTCTATGAAGGAGGAAAATCAAGCATGAAACCTCTTTCTAACTTGCGGACATGGATTGGGCTGGTCATCCTGCTTGGTTTATTTTTAATCTTCAGTTATTTCAGCACCTCACCAAAGCCGCAATTCTACCCAAATTATGTTACCGAGTCACCAGCTCCTAGTGGTGTGAAAGCATTTTATACATATGTTAACGAGGAAAAGAATGGCAAGCTTTGGAGACATTCACCAGATTTACTTTCTGCCACAACAGAACACCAATTACTTATTATGGTCGAACCATCTTTTACCCTCGAAAAGCAAGAGATGAAGGCCTATATCAAATATATGAAGGCAGGCCATACGATTCTGTTGTTGCAAAAAAATCCACAAGGGATGTTTGATATCAAAACACGAGGAACGGATACCACAGAGTCATCGAAGGTACGTTCGCAAACCGGAAATACTTACCGAGCTCAAATTAAATCAACCGTCCGTTTGCAGTCTAGAAAGGGAGATGAAATATTACTTTCTGACCAAGCGGGTCCGATTGCGGTTAAACAATTGTATGGAAAAGGACAATTAATTATTGGGGTTGCCCCGGAATGGATCACGAATGACAGCCTACTAAAGAAAGATCATTTACCGCTTCTTCTGTATCTAGTAAACCAAGAAAAAGCTGGCTCCATCCTGTTTGATGAATACATTCATGATAGAGAAAATGGATCATCGGTTTGGCAGGTGTACCCGATGTGGTTTTTACTTCTTGTGATCCAGGCCACCCTATTGATGATCCTTTGGCTTTGGATGAAGGGGAAGCGATTTGGCCCCATTTTCGTCCCAAGGGAAGAGTTTGTTCGTTTCAGTGATGAGGGAGTGCAGGCACTCGCAGCGTGGTATCTCCGTGGCAAGCGGTATCATGATTCCATTATCATCCAAGCAGACTATGTGAAAATGCTTCTCCAAGAAAGGTGGCAGGTTCCCTATCACAGAGAATGGCAGGATCTGTCGAGCTATCTAGAGAAAAAGTGGACGGGATTGCCAGCTAATGAAATCAATTCTTTTTTGTCAGGATTGGTAAACATTCTTGAAAAAGAGAAAATTACACAACAAGAATATTTGATATGGTCGAAAAAGCTCGAGCACTTAAGGAGAGAGATAGAATGAATACAGAATTAACATCCTTTTTGGACAAATATGAAGAACGGATTTTAGGACAAAGCCTAAATCTTAAACTATTATTATCCGCTGTTTTAGCTGGAGGCCACGTCCTTTTAGAGGGGGTACCTGGCACTGGAAAAACCCAAATGGTCCGTACCCTTGCCAATTTATTAGGTGGGACTTTTAACCGGATCCAGTTTACACCGGACCTATTGCCGAGTGATATCACGGGAAGCACGATATACAATATGAAGGAGAGCAACTTTCAGACATTAAAAGGACCGATTTTTACAAATATTCTCTTAGCGGATGAAATTAACCGGACACCAGCAAAGACACAGGCTGCCTTGTTAGAAGCAATGGAAGAAAAACAGGTGACGATCCAAGGTGAAACGTATCCATTGCCTGAGGTGTTTTTCGTAGTGGCCACTCAAAATCCAATTGAATTTGAAGGGACTTATCCGCTGCCAGAAGCACAGCAGGACCGTTTCCTCTTTAAGCTGAGAATTGAATTTCCAAGCTTTGAGGAAGAAAAAAATGTCTTAAAACAAGTCATTGAAAACAGCTTTGACCAAAAGCTTGTTTCCGCTGTCTTAGATATGAACGAGTTTTTAAGTGTTAGACGTGCCATAGAAAAAGTTACAGTAAGCGAA
This sequence comes from Neobacillus drentensis, assembly GCF_036962125.1. Lineage (GTDB taxonomy): Bacteria > Bacillota > Bacilli > Bacillales > Cytobacillaceae > Neobacillus > Neobacillus drentensis_B. The sequence goes on along the minus strand of NZ_JBALOA010000002.1, from coordinate 78,877 downwards.
AATGTAATAGATTATATGATGAAGATTGTCAGGAAGACACGTGAGACTGAAGCAATCCGATTTGGGGCCAGTACGAGAGCAGGAATTTCAATTGGCAAGGCAGCGCAGGCTTGGGCTTACTTATCAGGGAGGGATTACGTCACACCGGACGATATTAAAATGGTCACCAAACCTGCATTACGCCATCGCATTCAAATCTCGCCGCATGTAGAATTGGAGGGAGCAACCGTTGACCAAATTATTGAAGAGCTTGTGGGCTCGGTTCCTGTTCCAAGATAGAGGAATTTTACCAACCAAACGATTAATGTTGGTATTCGTCCTTCTAACGATCGTTTTAGGAATTAGTACCGTTTGGGGAATATCATGGGGGTCAGTACTTTTTGTCAATCTCCTCATATTTATAGCAAGTTGGTTAGACTTACTTTTTTCTCCATCAAAAAAACAGCTAACCTTTCAACGCACCATTTCAGGGGAGTTTGAAAGAGGAATGGCGTATCCGGTATCGATAAAGGTTCAGAATACATCTTCCCATCCTATTACATACCGAATGGTTGACGACTTGCCACAATCATTCGAAAGGCTGTTTCCACTTATCGGGTCGATCCCAAAAGAAGTTACCATGGAAATTGTGTATAAGACCACTGCAATGGTGCGAGGAAAATACGAGATGAACAAGCTTTATTTTCGGTATGCTAGTTTGCTGGGTTTATGGGAAAAGCAAGTAACCGTCGATTTAAGAGATGTATTAAAAGTCATTCCGGATTTAACCGAAACCAAACAGTATTTAGAAAATGCCCAGAAATATTTAGTATATGAAGGGTTAAAGATACGTAGGCAGCGCAGTGGTGTGGGTGACTATTCGAAGATAAGGAATTATGTCGTTGGTGATGATCCTCGAAAAATAAACTGGCGGCAAACAGCCAAGCTTCGGGAAGTAATGACCAATGAATATGAACCGGAGCACGGAAAGTATATTACCATCTTAATTGACTGTGGCAGAATGATGGGGGCGGAATTGGCAAAAGGAAATCGCTTAGAAAAAGCGTTAGAAGCCTCCTTGACGGTGACTGCCGCGGCCCTACAAAAGGGAGATTATGTGTCTGTCCTCGCTTTTTCAAAGGATATAAAAGTCTTTGTGCCGCCAGCCAAAGGAATGGCGCACCTGCAGACGATTCTCCAAGCGATTTATTCATTAAAGGTGGATGCAGCTGAGTCTAATTACGCGGCTGTGCTGCAATACCTTGAAATGGTCCAAAAGAAACGTAGTCTACTGTTATTATTTAGCGATGTGTGCACCTTTCTTCATGAGGAAAGTGCATTGATTCTCTTAAAACGACTAAGACAGCGACATTTATTTTTAATGATTGGAATTGAAGATCAGACACTTTTGAAAAGAGTAAACGAGGAACCAAATACGATTCAAGCAGCAATGCGGAAAAGTATTGCCCAGCAACAATTTCTTTTTAAGAAAAGAGAAAAGAATAAATGGGAAAAACAAGGCCTCGTGATGATCGAGGCCTGCGAGGAAAAATTGGCAGTTACCGCCGTTTCCCATTATATTGACATTATGAATCAGAGTTTGTTATAGCTTTACCTGAGTTTTAGTTTACCAATCACTACATAAAGAATGAGCCCGACTACGGTTAAGAAAGCAACGATATACTTTGCTTCTAAGGATATCGCCGCTGGAGTGATGAAGCCTTCAATGATTCCAGCGATGACAAACAACGGAATCGTACCGAGCAGAAGCTGAACGGATCGCATCGCTTGCTGCTTTACTTGGTAACCACGTGAATATTGGCCGGGGACAAATAGCTTATAGCCCATTAAAAGGCCGGCACCACCAGCGATAAAAATTGCTGTCAACTCAATCATCCCATGAGGAACAATATACGCCCAAAAATCATACGATTTTCCGTGATGCCAAAACAGGGCGGCGAGCGCACCAATGATGATTCCATTGTAGACCATTAAATAGACGGTAATGAGCCCAAAGGTGATTCCTCCCGCAAACGCAAAGATGGCCACTTTGATATTATTGGTCATAATACTAGCCGACATGAGGGAGGAGTCCACCGCTTCATGACCCTTTCCCAGTTGATCGGGGTCTACACCCTTAGCAATTTCCGCTGGCAGAATGGAATAGATGTGCAGTGGATCATTGATAACTGAGAGAAAGCTCCCTAACGCGCCAATTAGAAATAAAATCATCGCCACGATGACAAACTTCCATTGCTCTAATAACAGCCCAATAAATTTCTGACTAAAAAAATGACGGATTTGTTTGAAGCTTGAAACTTGGTCTTTATACAGAAGATTATGTGACTTCGCGACAAGTCCGTTTAAATAGTGAGTGACTTCATCTTGTGGAAAATAAGTTTGACTGTAGGAAAGATTCTGGGCTGCTTTTTGATAAAGGCGATGGTATTGAGAGATTCTCTCTCCTGTAATGGCATTTCTGCGTGTACTTAAAGTTGTAATTAATTGTTCCAGCTGTTTCCATTCATCGCGATGCATTTTAACAAATTGTTTTACATTCATTTAGACACCTACTTTAAGGGACAATGGATTATTAGTCTTTATTCTCCTTATTATAGTAATATTGTAGAAAAATAGAAATAAAAATAATCAACTATGTGAGACGAGGGAAACGTATGAATGAAGAACATTTAGATATAAAAACACCTGAATTCGTTTCAATTCAGTTTCAAATGGCGGGTTTAGGGAGCAGGTCAGCCGCCTTTATGATTGATCAGCTGATATTAATGGCTTTTAACATTTTGTCTTTAATTATCCTTTTTTTCGTCTTAGACGGAATGGATAAAATGGAATTTATTTTCGTCGGGAATTCCCTGCCGATTGCGATTACCATGATTGGGCTGTTTATAATTAATGGGGGCTACTTTTTTGCGTTTGAATTTTTTTCAGGCGGTAGAACACCTGGGAAGAAGTTAATGGGAATCCGTGTCATTCAGGAAAATGGCCATAGCATCACATTGCTTGCCAGCTTTATTCGGAATTTAATGCGAATCATTGATTCTTTGCCGGCGGCTTACTTTCTCGGTATTATCATGATCTTTTTCCATTCGAAACATAAACGTCTAGGTGATCTTGTTGCGGGTACGATTGTCGTCCATGAGCGGAAAGCTAAACGAAAAAAGAAACAATCTCCGTTAGAATCAGAAATAGACCGTAGAGGCCTTTCAAAAGAGGATCTTTCAATAGATGAATGGACATTGAAATCCCTAGGGATGAAAGAGTGGAAGCTCGTCAGTACCTATGCAAGCCGTTTTCTACAAATCCCTATAACGGAAAGGAATCAGCTAACCGAACAAATTGCCGAGCTGTTATTCCCGAAAATCGACCAGAATCCAGAAGGAAAAACTTCTGCTGAATTAGAAAACATTCTCTTAGCCCTATATTTACTACTACACGAGGAATGGGAATTTGAGCTGTAAAGAAATGAATAGTTTGCAGGTGTTGGAATGATAATAGAATGGAACGAATTTGATAGAGGTGTAGTTTATGACTAAAGACATAATTGATAATAATGACTTCACGAGGGGCACCTTAGTTTCATTAAAAGTAAATGGTAACTCCCTTACTAGGAAAGCAATCAATGTAAATACAAAATTATTGGTCCCCTTAAAGGAAATGTTAGAAAGCTGCGGGGCGATTGTAAAAATAAACGAAATGAATGAAGCGGCAACAGTTAGTTCTCCGGATTTTTCATTCGAACTGGCAGTTGGTGACACACAAGTGACCATCAACAACCAAGCTACATTTACTTTAGATCATGAGGTTGTTTTTGAAGATGATGAGATTTTTGTTAGTGTCCGGTTGGCATTAACTGCATTAAAGGCTAAGTTGGGCAGAGAGAAGGATGCTGGGGTAGTAACTATTGAAACTTTGCCTGAAAATGGGCTAACCGTAGCATCACCAGCGTTTGAAGCATGGGGGAATATTCCTCACAAATTTGTGCAGCATAGCGTGGGAGGAGAAAATATTAGCATGCCCATCCAATGGATAGGAGCACCAGCTCATGCGAAATCGTTTGCTGTTGTCATTTATGATGCCCATGTTCTGTCGGACTACTGGGTACATTGGGCCGTGATTAATGTGGACGACACCACATCAGAAATAGCAGAAAATGCGGCGGCAAGTTTATCAGAAAGTCAGCAGATAAAACCTTATTATGGGATGCAGCCAGCTGGAGGAACCGGCGATCATGCCTACCAAATTGCTGTTTATGCCTTAGATATAGAAAACCTAGATGTCCCTAACCAAATCGTTTTTTTGGAAGACATTAGTCCGATTCTTGAGGCACATTCGATTGCGAGCGGTACGTTGGTTGGTTTTTTTCAGAGTTAAATAGTGGGAAACAAGAAGGGAAGAAAGTAATGCAATCGTAGCAGCATTGCTTTTTTTCATTTCTGTAATAGTCTAGTCTATTTATTTGTGAAAACTTAGTGAAGTAATTATATAGAATTACAGGTTGGTTTTGTCAAATCCATCCGACTTGTGTCTTATTTACATAGAATTCGTCGAAAAATTTATGTTTACGTTGTATAATAGGTAAATGTGGATTGCTATGTAAATGAAGGAGGAAACAAAAATGATGGAGTGGACATTAATTCTGTTGATTGCGATATCAGCTGTGCTGCTAATCGTTTCTATAATATCGAATCGAAATGCAGAAAAACAAAAACATAAGGAAATTGATCTGGTTCATGTGGCTGTTATGAAAGATATCAATAGCGTAAATGAGCAAATTCGAAATTTGGAACTGGATATCGAAGTAATCACGAAGGAAGCAGGCGTTCAAATGACACCTGAAGAAATGGTGTTTAAGCGTGAAGTACTAGATTTATATAAACGCAAATATTCGATTGAAACCATTGCACAGAAGACACAGGTTTCAGAAAATGAAATTCACCAATTTCTTTCTCCTTATCTCGCAGCAAAGGATGAAAGGAGCAAAATAGCCCATGAAATTTAATCTAGTGAGCAGTTTTGCGGCCGGTATTCTCCTAGCTTCGTCCATTTGTGGCGCTGTTTACTTTACGGAAGATCCTGTGGTCACAAAAGCGGCATCCAAACCAACCAAATCCGAGCAGAAAACTACGGTAATTCAGCCAACAGAGGCAGAGATGAAAGATATGCTCTTAGCTGCCGGTTATGTTGTTCAACCAAAGGCTGAATATGATAAGACTCTAGAAGCAGCAAAAAAAGCAGCTGCAACAGCTGTAAATACTACAGCGGCTAATAATAATGCCAAAAAGATTGCCTATCGCGCCGTTATTTCTGTGACACAAGGAATGACGAGTATCGATGTTGGTAAAATGCTTGTAAAATCAAAAATCATTAATAATGCTTTTAAATTCTCTCAAGATGTTGAGAAAAAAGGTGTCGAGAAAAATTTACGCCCGGGTACTTTCACAGTCGATACGGAAATGACCTATGATCAAGTCATTGCGACTATTTTCAAAAAGTAACATATCTGAAATAATGAACGGACAGTATGTTTTATACTGTCCGTTCGTTATTTTTTTATGAGTGTCTACAGATGATTTTAGAGAAGTTGTCTATTGTTTATAAGGAAAATAGTTAATAACGATTCATTTTTGATTTTATATTAAAAATGAAATTATAAAACAACTCATTGAATAATTTTTCAACACTGGGAATATAAACAGAAGAGGAATCTAAGTAGTTATTTCCGAGCGAAGGGAGAAATATCATGAGTAAAATAGAAAATGACAATCTCAATGAAACGAGAAAAAGACTAGTAAATGAAATTACATTTTTAAGTTATGATAAATTTAACTATAGGAATGATATAAATACGTGGAGTATAGCCCAAGTATGTCATCATTTAGTTTTAGTTGAAAAAGCGTCTGCACATGCTATTGCTTTTGGACTAAACAGAATTAACGGTAATAAGAAAGAGCGTAAAGAACTACAATTTGTCTTGGATAGGACGAAAAAGTTGGAGGCACCAGAAATAGTTTATCCAGATGTAGTGCCATTCGAAGTGCAACAGATAATTGATTTGTTAAATTATTCTAGAGTTAAGTTGATGGCCGTTCTAAGTACGGTAGAAGATACGGAAATATTGACAGAAAAATCAGCGAAACATCCTCGCTACGGTGAATTACCTTTAAATCAATGGATTGAATTATTATATTTGCATGAACAGAGACACATAGAACAAATAAAAGAAATAAAAATACTTATAAATGGGAATTAAGAATGGCCGCTTAAATAAGAATATAGTATTAGAAATCCAATCGACAATGTTCGTTTGGATTTTTTTATTTAAATTAATTTTTTACATGTGTAAGGGGACAAATAAATGAAGCAGAAAGGTATCAGTTTGAAGATACAGACATTGATGTAAGTTCGGAAATCCACTGCTTTTATATTGTAAATTGTGAAGATTATGTGAAACTCTTGGAAATATACTTTTACATATATTTTTTGAGTTATATAATACCCATATAGGTATATTACCCATTAGGGTATATCTAAATTGAAATACCATTAAAAAGGAATGACATTAACATTTAGAAATTTGGAGGGAAAAACATGACACAAAAAGTCATTATCGTGGGTGGAGTAGCCGGGGGAGCAACTGCAGCTGCAAGACTAAGAAGAATTAGTGAAGAAGTAGAAGTCGTTCTGGTAGAACGTGGAGAACATATATCATTTGCCAATTGTGGCCTTCCTTACTATATTGGTGAAACAATTAAAGAAAGAAGCAAATTACTAGTGCAAACCGTTAAAGGGATGTCCGATCGTTTTAACATTGATATTCGTAATTTAAGTGAAGTCCTAAGTATTGATCCTTTAAATAAAAAACTTACCATTAAAAATTTGCAAACCGATGAAGTATATGAAGAATCGTATGACAAATTATTATTATCACCTGGAGCAAGACCTATCGTTCCACCTATACAAGGATTAAATGGTAATCACACTTTATTTACTTTAAGGAATATTCCTGACACAGATAAAATCAAAAACTTTGTTGACTCTCAAAATCCCAAAAAAGCAGTTGTCATTGGCGGAGGATTTATTGGAATTGAAATGGCTGAGAATTTGGTTGATAGAGGAATAGACGTAACCATTATTGAAATGGGTAATCAAATTATGGCTCCCTTGGATATTGAGATGGCAAGTATCTTACACACTCATTTACTAGAAAAAGGTGTGAAGTTAATTTTAGAAAATGGTGTCCAATCATTTGCTGACCAAGGAAAAAAGGTGATCCTTGCTGATGGCACAGAAATCGAAACAGATATGACGATCCTCTCGATTGGTGTCACACCTGAAAATGAATTAGCCAAGACCGCTGGATTGGAATTAGGTGTACGTGGAGGAATTGTAGTTAATGATTGGCTTCAAACATCTAATGAGGATATATATGCTGTTGGGGATGCAGTAGAGGTTGTCGATTATATTAGCGGTACAAAGACCATGATTCCATTAGCGGGACCTGCTAACCGACAAGGAAGAATGGCTGCCAATAACATGATGGGGAATAGAGAAAAGTACCAAGGGACTTTAGGTACTTCCATCGCAAAAGTGTTTGACCTAACTGTCGCAGCAACTGGTAATAATGAAAAAACACTAAAGCGCTTAAGCCTGTCATATGAAGTTGTTCATATTCACCCAAGCTCTCATGCAGGCTACTATCCTGGTGCTGCACCAATAGCCTTAAAAATAATTTTTGATAAGGAAACAGGCAAAATCTTTGGCGCACAAGCTGTTGGAGCAGATGGGGTTGACAAGCGAATGGACGTTATTGCTACTGCTATTAAAGGTGGATTAACAGTTGAAGATTTAACGAATCTCGAATTGTCATATGCTCCACCGTATTCTTCCGCAAAAGATCCTGTAAATATAGCCGGATATGTGGCTTCCAATATCATGGAAGGCAAATTAGAAATGATTCAGTGGCATGAAGTAGATGAGATGGTTGCAGGTGGCGGAGTATTAATCGATGTTCGTGAACCAATGGAACGGGAATTTGGATATATCAAGGGTTCATTTAATATCCCTTTAAATGACCTAAGGAATCGATTAGCAGAACTTCCAAAGGAACAGACGATTTATGTCAGCTGTCAAGTTGGATTAAGAGGGTATCTTGCAAGCCGGATTCTAAAAAATAATGGATATCAAGTTAAAAATGTCGATGGCGGCTGGAAAACATATTCCTCTGTATTTGGAACCAATATCAACAAAAATGTTGAGACAGGATCCAACGACCTTGGCGGCACAATTGTAGAAAATACAAAAGAAATTAAGGTTGATACAGTAGTTGACCTTACTGGATTAACTTGTCCGATGCCAATTATTAACCTTAAAAAAGGGATGGATTCATTGGATAGTGGACAAGTTATAGAGCTTCATGTAACGGACAGAGGTGCCCTAAATGACCTTCCTGCTTGGTCAAAAAATGCTGGTCACACCCTTTTAAAAACAGAACAGTATGAAAATATCATTAAATTTTGGATTGCGAAGAATTAAACACCAAGTTCAAATCCTTTAATATTCATGCATAAATTGCTATCTCTTCCAGTCCTGATCATTTAAGTTACCTTGTAGTTTTGATATATCCTTCTTTGACCGCCGTGTAATTGCGGTCTTTTTTCTTCTAAGTGAATTTTTTAAATAAATCAGTTGATGTTATACCTATTGGGGTATAATATAGAACTTGTCAATGACATTGTTCATTGAAGGAGATTTATATGATATTATTATTTTTACAGGTTTCAATTTAACCTTATCTAATATAAAGATATTTCTCGGTTATCGGTGTTCATCGTATCACTTTGAAGGAAAAATAAAAACTAATTGTAAAGGAGGCTAAAACAATGGAATACAATGATCAAATGAAAAATAGAGTAAAACGTATTGAAGGACAGTTACGCGGAATCTTAAAAATGATGGAAGAAAACAAGGACTGTAAAGAAGTGATCACCCAATTATCTGCAACTAGAAGTGCCATCGACCGTACCATTGGGGTTATTGTAAGTTCCAATTTAGTGGAGTGTGTTCAAAAAGCAAATGAACAAGGAGAGAAAAGCATGGAAGAAATGGTAAAAGAAGCTGTGAATCTCCTTGTAAAAAGCCGATAAAAAAGGGTTGACACCCTCTTTTATTTTTACTCCTATGATACCCATAGGGGTAATAACAATAAACAACAAGGAGGAACGAACAATGAATATTGTGAAGGTATTAGATGCAAAGGGTTTAGCATGTCCAATGCCAATTGTAAAAACCAAAAAGGCGATAAATGAAATTGAATCTGGTGAAGTTTTAGAGATTCATACAACAGATAAAGGAGCCATAAATGATCTGACTGCTTGGACAAAATCAGGAGGACATGATTTATTAAACTTCGAAGAAGAAAATGGAATTTTAAAGTTTTGGATTAAAAAAGGATGAATTTTTTTGATTAAAATAATACCCTATTAGGTATAAGTTATCAGGAGGTAAGTTTATGAAAGAAAAGAAGAGAACAACAATCGTTTTATTTAGTGGAGATTACGATAAGGCAATGGCAGCCTATATAATTGCCAATGGTGCTGCTGCTTATGACCATGAAGTAACCATTTTTCATACGTTTTGGGGATTAAATGCCCTTCGGAAAAATGAAAGTGCTCCTGTGAAAAAAGGATTCATGGAAAAAATATTTGGAAAAATGATGCCAAGAGGCGCGGATAAAATGGGGCTGTCTAAAATGAACTTTGCTGGATTTGGTCCTAAAATGATTAAGGATATTATGAAAAAACATAACACGCTACCGCTGCCGCAATTAATCGAAATGGCGCAAGAACAGGATGTAAAACTAGTAGCATGTACCATGACAATGGATTTGTTAGGGCTTAAAGAGGAAGAGTTATTAGAATCAATTGAATATGCAGGAGTTGCAGCTTATTTAGCAGATGCACAGGAAGGTAATGTCAATCTGTTTATTTAAGTCAGATTTGACCAATTTGGCTAGTTTAATTGCTTCGCCGTTAGGCGCTAATTTAGGGGAAAAAGTGAATCCCAGTGTATTGCAAATCATTATGGGGATTTTAATATTTGCTACAGCAGTCAAATCATGGTTGGAAGTTTTATAATTATACAAAAGAAGAAGGAGATACACGATGGTGCATCTCCTTCTTTTATTTATTGAAATACATGTACTGATGCTGTTCTGACAGTCTACCCATGTATCAATAAACGATAACTGGGTCGTAGCTGCTGAGATTGTCATACACCGATTTCATAACGCTTGGCGGGGTGTTGACACAGCCATGCGATCCATTGCTTCGATAGATATTACCACCCCAATTGGATCTCCAGTTAGCATCGTGGAATCCCTGTCCGCCATTCGTAAAAGGGACCCAGTATTGAACGGGTACCTGATAGGTAATTTTTCCGTTTTCTCTTCCCGTTAGGACGGCAGGGGATTGCTTATAAAGGATATACCACACTCCTGGTGATGTATCATGGTGAGTACTACTATTGCCAGTAACCACACTCGTGGTGACCACTAATTTCCCATTTTTGTAAATCCAAATTCGCTGCCTTGCAATGGAGACTTCTGCATACGTATCACCAATCCCATTGTTCTTGACAGCGTCATATCCATAACCCTCACCATTCCAGCCATTTCCGTATATATTTGAGGCGGAAACCGACTTTTTTCCACTCTCAAAAGCTTTAATAATACGTGGGATTTCTTTATCAACATTTATAGCCCAGCCATAGCCTTTAGCTTTAACCGAGATCACCGATCCTGAATGGGTCTTGAATGAGATATCCTTGTTTAATGTGGATTGGGATTGGTTAATTTCAGCAATTTTTTTCTTAATATTACCCTTATCCTTAATCTTAATCTGCAAATCTTTTGAAATAGATGCATTTTTGATTAATTCGCCCGCTTTAAACGTAAAAATCTTATCCTGTACCTTATAATTAACCGTCTGTACGAGAAATTCTTCCAGCCTTTTTTGTTGATTTTTTACAAACTCGCTGTCTTCTTTAATGGGTTGTATGTATGCTGGATTGAGATGGATTTCACTAATATATTCGTGTTTGTCGTAGTCCATCATAAGACTGGCGACATCATATTGTTCTCCGCTTACATGGTTAGTAACTACAATTTTGCCTTGTTCCAAACGTACCACCGCATCTTTTGGCACTTTTAAACTTTTATTCATGGCAAACAGCTTTTCTTCCACCTGCTTTTTCAACGTCTGGTTTCGAAAATGGTCCTGTTTACTAGGCATTATGGAAAAATTATTAGCTTTTGAAGAAGGAATAAACGTATACTGGCCCTTTAATATTTTTTTGAATTGGGGCAGGTCTTTTTCCATAAATCCCATCATGGTATCTTTTCCATCGAAAACTTGTTGATTTCCGACATAGATGGTATTTTTTAATGTAGTTGTTTTTAATTTTTTTAGTGCTTGTTCAGCAGTCATTCCACCGACTTTTATCCCATTAATCTGGATATGTGAATTAAAATGATTTGCTTGATAGTACCAGAATGCTGTAATCAAGAGGATGATAAAGAAGAGGAGACTTCCAGTAATTAACCTCCAATTAGAGTACCACTTTACTGAATTCTCGTGTTTATTGTCCATTTCTTTAATTACTGCTGGGCTTTCCATAAGTTTCCTCCTACACCTGATGATATTCAGACGATTAAAATCATATTTTCCTAAATTACGTTTTTATGTCATAAATTACAGTTGTTTTGCAAAATTGTAATTTATACAACTATTCTACTAAATATCATCGTCGAACATTGTCGGTATTTGTGTATACCTAAATTTTTTATGACTCAACTTTTATTCAGCACAAAACCCATCACCGGGTATGTGATGGGTTTTGTCTTTCTAACTATCTTACTGTTCTATTTCATATCCCCAAGTATTCATTCCACCAGTCATATTGTAAATAGATTTAAAACTATTTGCTGTAAGAATTTCACTTGCTTGGGCAGAACGATTTCCACTACGGCAGACTACTAAATAAGTTGCAGAAGGGTCTAATTCTTTCAAACTATTTTCTAATTCTTGAAGTGGCACTAGGGTTGCATTAGGGATATGCCCTTCCTGGTATTCTTCTACGGTACGGACATCTAATACCACTACTGACTTTTTGTCGATTAATTCTTTGGCTTCATCTGCTGTTACATTCCTGTATCCCTCCATACTGCATGCAGATAGGCCAAGGACTAAAAGTAATACTAAAAAGACAATACTTTTTTTCATCATCAACTAACCACCCTGAGTCAAAATTTTTTTAAAGTAAGCTATTTCTTAAGCACAAACTAAAGTTCCTCTTTATTATACCCTATAGGGTAAAGGTGGATAGGAAGTAAATATGAATAAATTATTAATTTCTGGGGGGAAGTATGAACATGTTTGAATATGAGTTGAAAATGGCGTCACTCATCTAAACTGAATTGAAAAGAATCAGCCTAAAATAAAAATTCTAAGCACCTTAAAGGCACTTAGAATTTTTTTAAACTTAATTATTAATCATACAATCTTTACTTGTTTCTTTTTTCATTTTAGCTATACAATCTTTGTGCACTTCTTTTAATTGTTTATCACTTAAATCAGGATACTTGTCTTGCATCATAGCGAGCATTTCTTTAAAATCTCCCACTTTGCAATCAATTTTATTAGTTGCTGCCATAACTCCAGTTCCCAATCCAAGTAATAAGACTAGGGTAAAAGCACTTGTAACTAATTTTTTCTTCATTAAGGTCCCTCCGGATGTAAAAATTTTTACTACTATCTAATTTTACAATAGTTTTTATATACTCCACGGGGTAATTGTTACAAGTTAAAAAACTTTTAATCTTGAATTAAGTAACACATCATTTTCTTTTTTTTCCAACCGCACCAAGGAAAAGAACAAATTCTTCATCGCCGTCTAAACCTAATACCTCATCGATCAGCTTTTGATCATAGATACCAATAGCACAAGCTCCTGCATCGATAGATTCACTTGCTAAATAAAGGTTTTGAGAAACATGACCAATATCAATCAGGATTTTTTTATGTGCTGAAATATCATACTTCCATTCAGAGCGATATGGAATTGTACTCCATGCAAACACCACAGCAGCCTTTTTTGCGAAATTAGGTACAAATGGTTGATCTAGAGTAATGGCATCAATTTTGTTATCTAATTCATCTAATTCATACATAAATATGAGTTTGTGTTCTACCGGAAGATATCTATAGATTCCTTGTTGGATTCCTTCTACTCTCATAATGAAAAGATAGGTTTCAAAAGTATGTGTTGCACCGCTACATGGTACAGTTCGTAGTGTAAATCCGGCCTTATTGGTTGCAGTTATCCCTTGGGTAGCCCATAAAAGATAGGATAACTCATCAAGACTTAAATTATCTTCAGAATAGAATCTTGTACTTCTTCTATCCTTTATGCATTCGTAAACATTTTGCCTTGTTATAACGTCTTCATTAATTTCTGGCAAATCAACAACGATGGAAGAAGGGGAATAAGGCTTTGAGGTCGGCGGTTTTGGTAGACCCTTTATTTTATCTGTTTTAATGTGTGTAAATTCAAGAAAGTTAGATTTTAAGAAACTCCTTTGTTGTTCATATCGTCCCATGTTAAAGCCTCCTATGATGTCTATACTTTATAAAATTATACCCGTTTCGGTATTTATTTCCGTGACCTACATCATAGTTTACAATTTGTTCACTTTTACCAAAGAAATGATAATAGGGATACTATTAGAATCGTTGTTTTATTAATCTAAGTTCCTATCTAACAATGCCCCCGTTTGTTCTGCCATCACACGAGCTGACAAAGGCATTCCATTCTTGAACCACCATTCCACTGCTCCTACGACCGCTGAACCAAAAAATTGAAGAATAACCTCATCACTTAACAGCTGATTTTTTCCTTCGGTTGTATCTACTTCCGCTTTAAACTCTTCGATAACTAAATCAAGAAACCGGCTCCTAAAATAAGGGGCACCTTTACTCGCTAACATGGTTGAAAAAAATAAATAATGACGCTCAAAGTACTCGTACCAGACATAATTTCCTTCTTGAAAATTCATCTCAGATGCCGATTTGCAGAGTTCCCGGAGATTGTCCATATGTTCTTCAATCATCTTATCCAATAGATCGTATTTATCCGTGTAATGAAGATAAATGGTGCCTCGATTAACATCTGCTCTGTCAGCAATATCCTGAATGGTTATGTTATCAAAACTTTTTTCAGACATTAGTTCAATAACAGCATTTTTTATCGCTACTTGGCTTTTGGCTATTCTTCTATCAACTTTAGACATTTTAATTCACCAATCTTTCTAAATACTCAACACTTTTACTTGATTTGTTGAGTAGTCAACGAATTGCGTTAATTTAACCATTGAAAGTATGCAGGGCTTTTTTATAATTATAAACAGATGTTGATTAATCAATCAATATTGATTTTTAAAGCATCAAGTTTAGCTTAACCTTTGGAATATAAAAAGAATATGAACTTAAAACAGGAGGGTTATTTATGGACCGTGTTCAAAAGAGCAAGGAAAAATATATACAGTTATTTGGAAATGAAATACCAGCTGCATACGCTACTGACCCTGATTTCCAGGACATCCTTAGCCACTTCATTTTTGGGGAAGTTTTCTATCAAGGGTTTCTGGATGACAAGCAACGTGAGTTAATCACTTTAGTAGTACTTACAACGAACCAGACGTTGCCTCAGCTTAAGGCAAATGTAGCTGCGGCATTGAACGTTGGTCTGACACCTGTGGAAATTAAAGAGGCTGTTTACCAGTGTGCTCCATACATTGGGTTTCCCAAAACATTAAATGCCATCAATGAAGTCAATGAGGTTTTCAAATCACAAAATATTATATTACCAATTGAAAGCCAAAAACAGGTTGATGAAGAAAATCGCTTTGACAAGGGACTTTCAGTACAGGTAGAGATTTTTGGAGAGGTCATTACAAAAATGCAAGAGAGTGCCCCATCAAATCAAAAGCATATCCAGGAATACCTATCCGCTTTTTGCTTCGGAGATTTCTACACTCGTGAAGGACTTGATTTGAAAACAAGGGAGTTGTTGACCCTCTGCATCGTAAGTAGTTTAGGCGGTGCCGAAGGTCAAGTAAAGGCACATGTGCAGGGTAACAAAAATGTAGGCAATGACAAGGAAAAATTAATTACTGCCATCACTCACTGCCTCCCATATATGGGCTTTCCAAGAACACTGAACGCGTTAGGTTGTATAAATGAGGTTTTATCTGATATTTAGTAAATACCAAAATGGGAGATGGGAAACCAAATTATACAAGAAAAGATACTATTAAAAATATGTGAGGGAGATAAAAGTATGTTTAACGAAACTTTCAAAATATCAAACGCTGTAGAAATCCCCAAATTAGGTCTTGGTATTTGGCTACTGCAATCCAAATCATATGAGAAATAATGCAGAGCTTGACTTTACTATCAGTAATAAAGATATGGAAACTTTGAAGAATGAAGAGCACATCCAGAATTATGGGGAGCAAAGCTTCTTCCCGGTATTTAGCGGGAAATTAAAATAAAAAGTAAACCTATGATTAACAATCAAAATTTATTTATTGGAGGAAATAAAAATGGCAAAACATGAAGAAGTAAAATATGGAGTTATTTTTCCAGTAGGAGAGAAAAATGAAGCATATGCACAATTTTTTGTGGGACAAAGTTATCTTAAAGGATTAGTTGCAGATCCTAAAGTGAATGTTGGTGTAGGGAATGTGACCTTTGAACCAGGATGCAGAAATAACTGGCATATCCATCATGATGGGTTCCAAATTTTATTAGTAACTGGCGGCGAGGGTTGGTACCAAGAAGAAGGAAAGCCTGCTCAATTCTTAAAAGCTGGTGATGTTATTGTTACTCACGATGGTGTAAAACATTGGCATGGCGCTACAAATAACAGTTGGTTTGAACACATTGCAATAACTGCAGGCACGCCTGAATGGTTGGAACCAGTATCAGATGAGGAATATAACAAAGTAAAATAAATAGATGAAGCAAAGGAGCCCTGTGTTATACAGGGCTCTTAAGCTCTTCCATTTTAAATCTCTTCCTATCTTCCTCGCAAACCCTGTAAGGACACCAAGAACAAAACTTGTTCTTTTTCAATAAAAGGATGCCGGCATCCTTTATAGAACTTATGAGAAATGTATTCAACAGGCAGAATTTATAATTAGTGAAAAGGGAGAATAATTAATATGTTATAAGTAATGAGTAACGTTAATCGAAAGAGGGATATGATGAAACTATCAGGGAATACAATACTTATTACAGGTGGGGCAGCAGGAATCGGGTTTGCGTTTGCCGAAAGATTCATAAAATCAGGCAATAAAGTCATTGTCTGTGGCAGGCGTGAAGGAAAACTTCAGGAAGCAAAGGGGAAATATCCTGAACTGATTACCCGTGTTTGTGATGTCACAAAAGAATCTGATCGAATTGCCTTGTTCGACTGGGTTAAGGGCGAGCACCCCGATGTGAATGTGCTTGTAAACAACGCAGGCATACAGCAGCGCTATCATGTACTTAAAACGAACACGGAGGAAGATTGGAGCTATTACAGTCAAGAAATAGCGTCTAACATCGAGGCACCCTTTCATTTGTGTATGCTATTTGCACCGTACTTTGCTAATAAAGAATATGGGGCTATCCTTAATGTATCATCCGGTTTAGCGTTTACCCCGATGGCGATTGCACCAATATATTCAGCAACAAAAGCAGCGGTGCATTCATTTACGATGAGCTTACGGCACCAGCTTGAAGAGACGGCCATTGAGGTAATCGAAATTGCGCCACCGGCAGTTAATACTGATTTAGGCGGTACTGGCCTGCATACCTTTGGCACCCCAGTAGATGAATTCGCAGATGGAATATTTAAAGGTTTAGAAGCTGGAAAAACAGAAATTGGTTATGCGCGTGCTGAAAAAGCGATGAGGATGTCCCGAGATGAAATTGATGAGACTGTAAAGGCCATGTACGCCAACTTAAAAAATACAATTCTCTAATGATTAAAGGTGCTACCAGTGTAGATCCTAATTGGTGAATAACGAACCACTACTAGATGGTGAGGATATGCACATAATTTTACCTAAATTTGGTAACATGGGATTAGATGTCTCAAGGCTTTGGGGCTGGAAGGTAACAGTAATATAAATAGAGTGGCAGTCGCAAGATGAGTTATAGGAGTGAACAAATGAATATTAATGATTTCTTAGCACACTTGAACCAAGGTAAGACAGTCGAGAGTGGTTCGGAAATGTTCCAGATGATGCACTATCTTTCGCAAGAAGCATTGAAGTTAACCGCTGAGTTAAATGGACACTATCATACTCCTGAAGAAATCCGGGAACTATTTTCTCAGTTGACAGGTAAACAAGTGGATCAAACATTTGCCATGTTTCCTCCTTTTTATACAGACTGCGGGAAGAATATTACTATCGGCAAAAATGTCTTTATGAACTCGGGTTGCAAATTACAGGATCAGGGCGGCATTACAATTGGTGATGGAGTTCTCATTGGGCATAATGTCGTGTTAGCAACTCTCAATCACGACATGGATCCACAAAAGCGCAGCACATTGCATCCTGCACCAATTATAATTGGTAACAATGTCTGGATTGGAGCAAATGCCACTGTGCTTCCTGGTGTGACCATTGGTGATGGAGCCATCATCGCAGCTGGTGCAGTTGTAACCAAGGATGTACCTGAAAATATCATTGTTGGCGGTGTGCCTGCTAAAAAGATCAAAAGCATTGAAGGATTTTAATTAATATAAAAATAACCTAAGTCCTGTAGAGATAGAGACTTAGGTTATTTAATTTCACTAGTAGTTCCAACATCTCATTAATTGGTGGATGCCTTTCTCAATCTGGTCAAATGGAATTCCGCCGAATCCTAATAAAAAAGTTGGATATGGATAGTCAATGGGACTTAATTGATAATCACTTACCGGATAGATGGCAATGTGGTCCTTTGCCGCTATTTCTTTTAGCTCATCTTCGCCTTTTGACAGGGGGACGGAAATTAAAATGTGCATGCCTGCCAGGTCGCCTGTGATCATGACATCCGGATAATACGTTTTTAATATCTCAGTTAATTTCTCATGTTTTTTGCGATAAATTTTCCTCATCCTGTTTAAGTGCTTGGAAAAATTACCTTCTCTCATAAAGTCAGCTAAAATATGCTGATCGAATCTCGGTACGGTTGAGGAGTAAAAACTGAATGTCTCCTTATATTTTTGCAGTAAGGTTGATGGTAAAACAAAATAAGCCACACGTAAGGAAGGCATTAATGATTTGGTAAACGTGCCCAAATAAATAACTTTTCCGTTTTGGTCTAACCCTTGTAAAGCGGGAATAGGTTTTCCGATATAACGAAACTCGCTATCATAATCGTCTTCAATGATGTAGCGGCTTTTATCCTTTGCGGCCCAGTTTAATAGCTGGGTTCTTCTTGTTGCGGATAGGACGGCACCCGTAGGGAACTGATGGGAAGGGGTTATGTAAACAATATTGGCCATTGTTTTTTCCAGTTCATCCACGACTAAACCATTTTCATCGACCGGAATAGAGATGGCTCTATTTTGCATTTGTATTTTAGGTATAGCCGAATAGCCAGGATTTTCAAGGGCGAATTTCAAATCATTTCCAAGTAACCTTAAAATCATCGGAAGCAGCTGTTCCGTTCCCGAACCAATGACAATCTGTTCGGGGATGCAGACAATCCCTCTCGATTGATAAAGATATTTGGCAATTTCCACTCTTAGTGCGAACTCTCCTTGCGGGTCTCCAATTTCCAATAACTCTTTTGAATGGCTGTCATATAGATTTTTTGCATATTTCCGCCAAAGTGAAAAAGGAAAGGAGTCGGCATCAATTTTCCCGGGATGGAAGTCAAATTGAACGATTTTTTTCTCAACCTTTCCTACAGGTATATTTAGGAGTTCTTTTTCAATATAGGGTAATTCGTCGATCTCTTCCACGAAAAAACCGATCCGCGGTTTGGATACCACATAGCCTTCTGCCATGAGCTGGGCATAGGCAATTTCAATGGTGGTTTGGCTGATATTTAAAAATTCTGCTAATTTTTTCTTCGATGGCAATTTGGTTCCCACTTCAATTTGTTTTTGGATAATCGCATCTTTGATCCCAGTATAGAGCTGTTCATACAATGGTTTTTCGGTATCATTATCCAACTTAAACATGAGCATATCCATTCACAATTCCCTCCACTGACCACATTGTTTTTCTTGAAACTGAACCTTTTCATGTAGTCAATTTCAATTATACTAGGAATTATAAATGAATGGAGGTTATTTTATGAAACTAGTAGGAACCGACAAAGTAAAACGCGGAATGGCTGAAATGCAAAAAGGCGGCGTTATTATGGATGTCATTAATGCCGAACAGGCAAGAATTGCTGAGGCTGCTGGTGCAGTTGCAGTTATGGCATTGGAGCGGGTACCATCCGATATCCGTGCAGCTGGTGGGGTAGCCCGAATGGCAGATCCACGTATTGTAGAGGAAGTGTTGAACGCTGTTACTATTCCTGTCATGGCAAAGGCACGGATAGGCCACATTGTTGAAGCGCGGGTATTGGAAGCAATGGGCGTCGATTACATAGATGAAAGCGAAGTATTAACACCTGCAGATGAAGAATTTCATTTATTAAAAAGCGACTATACTGTACCTTTTGTTTGCGGGTGCCGCGATTTAGGGGAAGCCGCACGTCGCATTGGCGAAGGAGCTTCCATGTTACGGACAAAAGGGGAACCGGGTACCGGAAATATTGTTGAGGCGGTTCGTCATATTCGCAAAGTGAATGCCCAAGTAAGACGCGTGGTCGGTATGAATACGGATGAACTAATGACGGAAGCAAAAAATTTAGGAGCACCATTTGAATTATTGCTAGAAATTAAAAAATTGGGGAGACTGCCTGTTGTTAATTTTGCTGCCGGCGGGGTGGCGACACCTGCAGATGCCGCTTTAATGATGGAACTTGGAGCTGATGGTGTATTTGTTGGATCAGGTATCTTCAAATCCGATAATCCAGAAAAATTCGCACGGGCCATTGTAGAAGCTACAACAAACTACCGAGATTATAAATTGATTGCCGAAATTTCAAAAGAGCTCGGGACACCGATGAAAGGGATTGAAATTTCCACGCTAGAAGCAAAAGACCGTATGCAGGAACGTGGTTGGTAAAATGCTGAAAATTGGGGTACTTGCATTACAAGGTGCAATCAGAGAGCATATAAGACAAATTGAAGAACTAGGCTGTAAGGCCATTTCAGTTAAATCGGCTGAAGATCTAAAAGAATTGAATGGTCTTGTGCTGCCTGGCGGAGAAAGTACAACAATGCGGAAACTGCTGGACCGATACGAGTTGCTTGAACCCATTCGTGTTTTAGCCGCCGGTGGAGTTCCGATGTTTGGAACATGTGCAGGCCTGATTTTACTGGCAAAAGAAATCGTTGGCTATGATACTCCACACCTGGGGGTAATGGACATCGTTGTCGAACGGAATTCATTTGGCCGCCAAGTGGATAGTTTTGAAGTCGAGATGTCCATCAGAGGGGTAGGAGAGGATGTTCCCGCTGTTTTCATCCGGGCACCGCATATCGTGGCTGCTGGTGAAGATGTTGAAATTCTGGCAAAACATGAAGAGCGCATTGTTTTAGCACGCGATGGTCAATTTTTAGGATGTTCCTTTCATCCAGAATTAACAGAGGATCTAAGAATTATGAAGTATTTTATTGAAATGGTGCGAGAGAATACAAATGTTATAGCTCATTAGATGCCTTAGTGACGCCGATTGGTGATAAAGACCAGTCGGCGTATTTTTATGGGTAAACTTATTCAGCAATCACTACTTTTAAAATAAAAGAAAAACAATTTTTCAGTAAAATAAACTTTTTAGATTAATAAGGCAAAATATTTTTGCGGATAAATTTTCAAATAAGCAAAAATATTTTGCCTATTTATTATTTAAACTCTATAAAATGCATATTTACATTGGAAAGTAGGATTTGGCACAAAATTTGCATTATAAAAGATAAAAAAGAATTGGAGGAAATACCAATGCCGAATTCATAAAAGCATGAACAATTTGTTGGCTTTTATATATTTGATTTTTCCATCTAAATTCTCAAGACATTAAAAAACTATCTATTTAATTGGGGGATTTATTCATGTGGATCATTACTGTCCATTCTATGGACGATGTTAAAATGTTTGAGTTTAACACTCAAGAAGAAGCAAAAGCATCTTATGAGAGAATACAAGGGAGTAAATTCCTGACGGAAGTTATTTACTTTAATGATTTTTCTATAGCCAAAAACAGTCAGCTTCCAATTGTTAAATGAACACAATTTGTAAATTACTGAACAAATCGGTTACCGATAAGAAACTCATGCAACTGACTACGAAATGAAGCAGCTCCCTTACTTTTTAACATCGTTGAAAAGAATAAATAGTGACTTTCAAGGTATTCGAACCAAGGCAGATTCGCATCTTTATATCCTGCAGCGGAGGTTGCTTCGGGAAGAGCGTAAAAAGATCATCATTAACGATGGTCTTTTTAAATATATAATTTTCTGTTTATCAAAAAAAAGATTCTTTAAAAAGATGGAAAGGGTGAGTCGAGCCCGCCTGTCACAAAGCGTAGATTAATTTAGAATATTTAACAAAGATTATTATTTTCAGTTATAATTGAAACTAATTATTAAAGATTATGGGAGTAATCAGGTAATAAAATGAAGATATATGAGCTAAAAAATAATTTTAAACAGTTTAAAAAGGGAACACAATTCTACTTAATTGCTGAATCTGAATTTATCGGAGTAAAAGATTTTGTTTTACGAACGCAAGATTTAGCAGTCAGGATTTCACTTAATGAAAAGGAGTTACAAAAAAATTTCATATTATTGAAGTGCTAAAGAGCTGAAAAAAGTCGATATTCCGATTAGGAACATCGACTTTTCTTCAATAATTTAGACATATCTCTCAAATACAGAAATATCTCATAACAGCATTATAGGGGAGTCCATAATAGGTGTCTAAATTGGGTTGGTATTAAGCGTGTACCGTAGAAAACACCTAATCGTTAATATCTGACATTAATATCGTAGAACAAGAAGAATGACGTGTGATACAAAAGTACTTAATATGAAAACGCCTAAATTATAACATTTACGATCAATATTAAGGACTTTTGCGTTAAAAATAGTATTTTTATTCATG
>NZ_JBALOA010000002.1:0-56541 GCF_036962125.1 Neobacillus drentensis | reverse complement strand
GTTTTAAAAAACCAGTTATGAAAAGCTTGTGTTAAGTAATCAGTTATCCAAATTGTTATAAAACTCCAATACCAAGTCCATTTTTTATATTTAATTAATTTTGTATATTTCACTGCAATAATTTCAAAGATGACTATTACAGAAGTACTAATAAAGCAATGCAGGATTATTAGAAGCTTAGATTTATTTTTTGGATAGTACAAACTAAATAAAGCACACAGTCCAGGATATATAAAGTATTCAAATGAAAAAGAAGATTTATTTGCTTTTTTGAAAAATAAGCGATATGGATAGGAAATTAAGTTTTTTTCCACCACTAATAATCCAAAAATCCATGTTAGTGCTTGTTTAAATAAAAATACAACTAATGATTCACGAATTTTATTTTTTGGTGTAAGTTTTATTAATAATAATGACACAATTATCCAGGATGAAATTACGATTGTCTTCTCTGCTTTGTATTTCATTAATTATCCTCCTTCAATATATAGTTTTTACTTTTAGAATTAATTAATTCTATTTTTGTTTAAGGTAAATAAATACGAAGATAATATGAATGAATACAGTAAGGGATATTAAGCTAATCGTTGATTCAAGAAGGATCAACGATTATTTTTGGAACCTCAGAGCGATAATAAAGCTATTAAGCATAATTCGGTTATTCTGCAAACCTACCTCTCGAGCCTTTATTAGGGGACGATTCTTTGTTTGTATACCGTTGGAAAGATAAAAATCATTATTGGCAGGATATTGATCCAAAACATGGTTATCCACTAAGGTTTATTCCACCAGGAGTATTTTATCTATGGAAAGGCTCAAAGTGGGTGTCAGGGATTGAGTATATGAAGATAGATGAGGCTGGATTTTGGGAAGAGAGAGGATATTCGATGACAGCAAATCCATTTAAAGAAGAGAGGTACCGATAATACGAATTAATCTTAGAAACAAAAAGGATGGTGAGAACTGCTTAAACTCATGATGCATTTTTTGAAGGGGGAGTTTTGGAAAAATATAAAAAGAGGGAGATTTTTAAGATGAAATTTACTATTCGTATTTACTACAGGGAAAACTTTAATAATTCAATATTTGAAAGGGAGTTAAAAAAATCCTTAGAGGAAATTAGTGTATCTGTTTCATATATTAAGTTTAATCTATTTGAAGAAAAACAAATACATAATAAAAGGAATATTATTGAGGTGAATGTTGAAGTAAAAGGGGACTTCATCGATTACAGAACTGTTTTTGGTTGTGTGTTTTTAGTAATAGATGAACTTTCATTAAATTTATCTGGATTAGATATAAATGACTAATAGCGTCCCTAAGTGCATTTATATTTTCCAAAATAAAAAAATTTGTTTTTCATGGATTAAATATTTAGTACTTTTGTGTTACTCGTCAAAGAAGGCAGTGAACAAACAGCGTTCCTGAACTTCTTTGTACAAAACTGCGTAAAATATAAATTTGACGCAGTTAAGTCAATTTAGTAAAATATAGAAGTGAGGTGATATTATGGTAAATCAATCCAAGCAGCAACAGTTTCAAAAACTTCAAACACTTCTGAGTGAACTTCCATGGTATGTTGATGAATATATCAATCATAAATTACGTAAACTTTCGACGGCTTCTTTATTTAATTATTGTCATGATTATAAGATCTTCTTCAACTGGATGATCAGTGAGCAATTGGTGTCAGGTACCATCAAAGATATTCCTTTAGAACGGTTAGAGAAAATGACAGTCTTGGAGATTGAAAGTTTTTTAAACTATCTCCATTATCAATTAAATAATAAAGAGCTCACTGTGAATCGAAAATTATCGGCGCTCAAATCACTGTTTAATTACTTACAAAATATTGCTGAAACACCAGATTTAAGGCCCTATATAAATCGGAATGTGATGGCAAAAATCGAATTTAATGAAGTAAAAGACAGCATGGAAACAAAAGCAACGAAAATGGAAGGTAAAATCCTCCTCGGCGATGAATATGAGAAATTTCGCTTGTTTGTTGCGACTGAATATGGTGAATTATTTAAGGAAAACAAAAGAATCTATAACTTTTATCAATTAAATAAGGAACGTGACACGGCGATTGTCTCGTTAATCCTAGGGTCTGGGCTGCGTCTTTCGGAGTTAACAGGAATCGAATTGGATGATATTGATTTTAAAAAGTATTGTGTCAGAGTGATCCGTAAAGGAAATAAAGAGCAATTCGTTTATTTTAGTCAGGTTGCTATGGCGGATTTACAGGAATATTTATCGGTTAGGATCGCTAAATATCAAGTAGAGAAAACCAATAAAGCACTGTTCATATCAGCACCAATCGGCCCTAAAGGTAAATCACGACGATTAACCGCACGCTCAGTTGAAAATCTGATTGGAAAATATGCTACGGCATTTGGGAAACCATCGTTATCCGTACATAAGCTGCGTCATTCATTTGCAACCAGATACCATGCTGAAATCAATGATGTACCGAAATTAAGACGTCAATTAGGCCATTCATCCATCCAAACGACGATGATTTATACGCATATTAAAAACGATGACCTAAAAATTGCGGTTGATAAGATGGATATGCCGAAAGAACAAATAGAATAAGTATATAGAGGCTGTGATTAAAGCAGCCTTAAATTTGTTTATTTTATCAGTTTACATAATATTATTATGGTAACTAAAATTCGAGATATCTCAATTTCTAAGTATACTTAAGATAATGAGATGTGACAAAAATTTTAATAATATACATTTCACATGGTTTTCTATTACTTATGACCGTTCCTTATGTTTTTCTGTGTTCAAAGTCACGAATAAGCTCTAATTGTTACCTTTGTCTTCATTTTTTCAGGATCAAGGGTAAGATTAATTGCTAATTGTTACCCTTCAACACGTTTTTCCGTGTTGAAGGGCACGATTAACTCCTAAATGGTACCTTCCCCTACTATTAGAATCTCTCTTAGCAAACAAAAAAGCGTTTAGAAAGCTATTAAGCTCCCTAAACGCCACCATCTAGCCTACATTTTTAACTGAATTCCCACCTGTAAACTGACTATTATACAAATCAGCATAAAAACCGCCTTTTGCTAATAATTCCTCGTGGTTTCCTTTTTCTATGACCTTTCCTTGATTCATGACAAGGATCATATCAGCATTTCGGATCGTTGATAATCGGTGCGCAATCACAAAGCTGGTCCTTCCCTGCATCAAATGGTCCATCGCCTTTTGAATTTGAACCTCTGTTCGGGTATCGACGCTGCTTGTTGCTTCATCCAAAATTAACATGGCCGGATTAGCAAGAATGGCTCTGGCAATCGTTAGCAGCTGCTTTTGACCTTGTGAGATATTAGACGCTTCCTCATTCAAAATCGTATCATAGCCATCTGGAAGTGTTCGAATAAAATGGTCAGCATTGGCCGCTTTAGCTGCAGCCACGATTTCATCCTCTGTTGCTCCTTCCCTTCCATAGGCAATATTCTCACGAATTGTACTGTTAAATAACCATGTATCTTGAAGTACCATTCCGAATAAACTTCTTAGATGTTCCCTTTTTAAGTCCCTCGTATCCATTCCATCGATTAAAATTTTCCCAGAATTGATTTCGTAGAACCGCATTAATAAATTGATGAGGGTTGTTTTACCGGCACCTGTTGGTCCAACAATTGCAACCTTTTGTCCGGATTTCACATCGATGTTCATTTCTTCAATCAACAGTTCCTCTTCATCATAGCCAAAGGAAACATGTTCAAATTTCACTTCCCCTTTAGGCGAGGCAATTACTTTTGGATTTGAGGCTTCAGGAACCTCTTCCTGTTCATCCAAAATCTCGAACACTCGTTCTGCACTTGCGATTGTTGACTGAATCACGTTGGCAATTGAAGCTGTTTGTGCAATTGGTTGAGAAAATTGACGTGAATATTGGATAAACGCCTGAATATCCCCAATTTCTATTGCTTTTTTCGTCACTAATATCCCGCCCACTACGGCAACTAAGACATAACCGATATTATTGATAAACGACATAAGCGGCATAATCATCCCAGATACAAATTGAGCCTTCCAGGCTGATTGATATAGTTCCTCGTTTATCCCCTCAAACGTTTCAATCGATTTCTGCTCATGCCCAAAAACCTTGACTACCTTATGACCTGTATACATTTCTTCAACATGGCCATTTAACTGGCCAAGTGATTTTTGCTGTCCCTTAAAATAAAGTTGAGATTTCTTAGCTATCTTTGCGATAGCAATCCCGCTTAAAGGCAGTGTCACGATGACGATGAGCGTCATTAACGGACTAATGGTTAACATCATGATAATTACACCAATGATTGTCACTACCGAAGTTATCAATTGTGTTAAGCTTTGCTGCAACGTCGTACTGATGTTATCAACATCATTGACCGCCCGGCTGAGGATTTCACCGTGAGTACGTGCATCAAAATATTTTAATGGAAGACGATTCAGTTTTTCTTCCACTTCTTTACGAAGATTATAGACCGTCTTCTGCGCGACACCAGCCATGATATATTGCTGAATATAAGCAAAAATAGCACTTAATATATAAAGACCGATTAAGAAGATAATAATTTGACCGATATAATCAAAATCGATTTTAGCCCCAGGAACTCCTCGAAGCTTCATCATCAAGCCTTCAAATAATTTTGTCGTTGCTTTCCCCATAATTTTTGGGCTGACAATCGCAAAAATCGTACTGATAATTGCAGTTAATAATACCGCTAGAAGCTGTAATTTATAAGGTTTTAGATACGTAATTAATCTATTTAATGTTCCTTTAAAATTCTTTGCTTTTTGAACGGGCATTCCCATTCCCATTGGACCAAATCCACCGCCAGGGCCTGGGCCAGGTTTTCGCGCTCCGGAATTTTGTTCACTAGTTTGATGTTTGGAATCTCTGCTCATGCGATTTCCTCCTCTGACAGCTGTGACATGACAATCTCGCGATAAACCTCACTTGATTCCATTAAACCTCTATGTGTGCCTATCCCAGCAATTTCTCCATTATCTAAAACAATGATCTGATCCGCATCAATAATCGTACTCACACGCTGGGCCACGATTAACACAGTCGAATCACCTGTTTCACGCTTTAAAGCAGCGCGCAGTTTGGCATCAGTCTTAAAGTCTAAAGCCGAGAAACTATCATCAAAAATATATATCTCTGGTTTTCGCACAAGCGCACGGGCAATCGATAAACGCTGTTTTTGACCACCCGAAACATTTGTTCCCCCTTGGGCAATTACAGCATCAAATCCATCAGGCATAGTGGAAATAAACTCTTTCGCCTGAGCAATTTCTGCCGCATGCTCTACCTCTTCGATGGTTGCCTCTTCTTTTCCATACCGAATGTTTTCTGCAATGGAACCAGTGAAAAGAATGGCTTGTTGTGGAACAAAACCTATTTTTTCACGAAGTTGTTCTTGGGTTAGATCACGAACATCTACCCCATCGACTAGGATTTTTCCATTATCTATGTCATAAAAGCGGGGAATCAAGTTAATAAGAGTTGATTTTCCTGAACCTGTTCCACCGATGATGGCCGTCACTTTACCTGGTTCCATAGAAAACGAAATATTTGATATTGCTGGCATTTCAGCACCTGGATAGCTGAAGGTGACATGTTGAAATTCGACATGCCCTTTTTTGTCTGTACTTGAAACAGGAACTTTAGGGTCGGAAATGTCCGCGTTTGTTGCCAACACTTCATTAATTCTGACCGCAGACACCGAGGCCCTAGGGATCATCACAAACATCATCGAGAGCATAATGAAGGAGAACATGATTTGCATCGCATATTGAATAAATGCCATCATATCGCCAACCTGCATATGGCCATTGCTGATGCGAATGCCGCCAAACCAGACAATGGCCACTGTTGTAAGGTTTAGCACAATCATCATGATCGGCATCATCGCAGCCATGATCTTATTAACCTTAATAGCTGTTTGGGTTAAGTCCCAGTTCGCCTCATCAAAACGCTTTTTCTCATGCTCCACCCGGTTAAAGGAGCGAATGACACGAATACCCGTTAAGTTCTCACGTAAAACTCGATTGAGATTATCTAATTTTACTTGCATCGCCTTGAAAAGTGGAATACCTTTTCTTGCAATGACTACGATTGCCAGTACGAGAACAGGCAGGGCAACCGCAAGTACCAGGGTAAGCTTTGCATCTTTGGAATACGCCATAATGATGCCGCCTATACACATCATCGGTGCCATTGCCATCATTCTCAGCATCATGACCAACACCTGCTGAATTTGAGTAATATCATTGGTTGTTCTTGTGATCAGCGAAGCTGTACCTAGTTGGTCAAACTCATGTAACGAAAAATTACCTACGTGTGAAAAAACTCTGCTTCGCAATAATTTTCCAAATCCCGATGCGGCTTTTGCAGAATAGAAACTGGCAGCAATGGAACAAACCATCCCCCCTGCCGCCACAAGCAACATAAATCCGCCAATTTTCCATATGTAGTCCGTATCTCCGGTAACGACTCCTTTATCGACAATGTCGGCCATTAATGTAGGCAAATACAGCTCTGATAAGGATTGTAAAAGGACAAGGCCTAAAACCAAGTAAATTGGAATTTGAAATGGTTTTAGAAATTTAATTAATTTAATCAATAGTGTTCATCTCCGTTTTCGTTTGATTACGACTAACTCTATAATATCTTTATGAACTGAATATGAACAAAAAAAACAATAAATTTTCAGGTGTTTTCAAATTAATTTATAGGATAAAAAAACAGCCATTCCAATAGACCCCTTAAAGATGAAAAAGAAGACTCCCTCTAAGAAAGGAGTCTTCAATTTTATTCAGGAACTGTTTCGGTTGGAGCATCCACTTTCCAAACCGTCGCTACCTTGCCGTTCTCATCTTCATCAATGATAAACGAGCCGTTGGAGTAACGGTCACTGAAGTGTATATCGCCCGCAGTTAATGTTTCAATATATCCTTTATCGGTTTGAACAAAAATACTGTCTTTGTCATTGGCAACGACAAAGCCCATAACACGATGCGGATTGGATTTAAGTTCTCTTAAAATCACGACACCGCGCTTCGCCCGGGTTGCTTTTTCAAATTCTTTTAATTTCATTCTTTTCAAGGATCCGCGCTGGGTTGCAATCACGATGGTTTCCTTACTGTCAGCATGAATGAGTTTGCCGCCGATAACATAATCGTCATCTTTTAAGTTAATTCCTTTCACACCTGCAGCACGTTGACCAACAATACTAATTTCCTCCTCATGGAACCATAAGGCATAGCCAAGATTGGTGACGATGAAAAGTTCCTTTGTCCCATCCGTTAAATGGACATCAAGAACCTGGTCATCTTCCTTCAGATTAACGGCAGTAAGTGGTTTGGAATAACGCTGTGCTTTATAAGCCTTCAATTCCGTTTTCTTGACCATACCCTGCTTGGTTACAAAAACTAAGTAGGCATCTGATTCAAAATCCTTTACTGAAATGGCTTGAATAATTTCTTCGTCTCGTTCAATCGGGATAATATTAGCCACATGCTGACCCATATCCTTCCAACGGATGTCTGGCAGTTCATGAACAGGGCAGAATAGGTAATTCCCCTTGTTGGTAAACAGGAGCAGGACGTCCTTTGTATTCATGTCAAGCTGTGCCAAGAGGCGATCGGATTCTTTCATCGCAGGATCCTGTCCGCCTGATGCCGCATAGGACCGCGGACTAGTTCGCTTTACATAACCATGTTTTGTTACCGTCACAATGACATCCTCACTTGGTACGGTTACCTCTAGATTGATTTTAATTTCTTCAATCTCTGCTTGGATTTTTGAACGACGCTCATCCGAAAAGCGTTTTTTCACATCTTTTAATTCTTTTTTGATTACGGAGAGAAGCTTTTTCTCACTAGCTAAGATGCTAGTCCATTCTTCAATCTTTTTGGCTAACTCTTCTGCTTCCAGTCTTAATGCCGTGATATCCGTGTTGGTTAAGCGATAAAGCTGTAAAGAAACAATCGCTTCTGCCTGCAGCTCGGTAAAATCAAATTTAGAAATTAAATTGTCTTTCGCATCACGCTTGTCCTTCGAAGCACGGATTGTCGCAATCACTTCATCGAGGATTGACAAAGCCTTCATTAATCCTTCAACAATATGCTGGCGTTCCTTCGCTTTATTCAGGTCAAACTGCGTACTTTTTGTAACTACTTCCTTTTGATGGCCAATATAAGCATCAAGTAATTCGCGGATACCCATTTGTACTGGCCGCTTGTTATAGATAGCGACCATATTAAAATTATAGGTTACTTGAAGATCACTGTTTTTATATAAATAATTCAAGACGCCTTCTGCATCGACATCCTTTTTTAACTCAATGACAATTCTTAGGCCGGTTCGGTCGGTTTCATCGCGAACCTCTGACATTCCTTCTACTTTTCGGTCAATGCGGAACTCATCCATTTTTTTGACAAGATTGGCTTTGTTGACCTCATAAGGAATTTCCGTTATGACAATTTGCTGCTTTCCGCCACGAGTCTCTTCGATCTCGGTTTTGCTGCGGATAATAATTTTGCCTTTACCAGTTTCATAGGCTTTCTTTATCCCATCTATCCCTTGGATAATGGCACCTGTCGGAAAGTCAGGACCTTTAATAACAGTCATTAACTCATCGACAGAAACATCCGGATTTTCCATCCTCATGATTACGCCGTCAATAACTTCTCCAAGATTATGCGGGGGAATATCCGTTGCATAACCTGCCGAGATCCCTGTCGAACCATTTACAAGTAAATTTGGGAACTTTGCTGGCAACACGGTAGGTTCCTTCGACGTATCATCAAAGTTTGGAATGAATTCAACGGTATTTTTTTCAATATCGCGCATGAGTTCACTCGAAATCGCCGATAGCCTGGCTTCTGTATAACGCATCGCCGCTGGCGGATCGCCGTCCATGCTACCGTTGTTTCCGTGCATTTGCACGAGGACATTGCGAACCTTCCAATCCTGACTCATCCGGACCATCGCATCATAAACAGAGGAATCGCCATGTGGGTGATAGTTACCAATGACGTTACCAACAGTTTTGGCTGATTTACGAAATCCTTTTTCAAAAGTATTCCCTTCTACATGCATAGCATATAGAATTCTTCGTTGAACCGGCTTTAATCCATCCCTTGCGTCTGGCAAGGCACGCTCTTGAATAATGTACTTACTATATCGGCCAAACCGATCCCCAATAACCTCTTCTAGAGGCAAGTCCCGAAATATTTCATTGGCACTCATTCTTCAGAACCCTCCTCTGAAACGGTAATATTTTCATTTTCTAAAATCGTGTCATCCTCTTCTAAACCAAACTCGACATTGGTTTCTATCCATTTACGGCGCGGTTCCACTTTATCACCCATAAGAGTGGTAACCCTTCGTTCCGCTCTGGCAATATCATCAATTTTCACACGAATCAACGTGCGTGTTTCTGGATCCATCGTTGTTTCCCAAAGCTGGTCCGCATTCATTTCACCAAGACCCTTATAGCGCTGCAGGATGTAGCCTCTGCCCACTTTTTTAATCGCGTCTTGGAGATCATCATCGCTCCAAGCATATTCAATGATTTCTTTCTTCCCAGTCCCTTTACTAACCTTATAAAGCGGAGGTAGAGCGATAAACACTTTACCAGCTTCAATAAGCGGCTTCATATACCGGTAAAAGAAGGTAAGTAATAAAACCTGGATATGAGCCCCATCTGTATCGGCATCCGTCATAATGACGATTTTATCGTAGTTAATGTCTTCAACGGTAAAGTCAGCACCAACTCCGCCGCCAATTGCATAAATCATCGTATTGATTTCTTCATTTTTAAAAATGTCAGCGAGCTTTGCTTTTTCGGTATTGATGACTTTACCTCTAAGTGGCAGGACTGCCTGAAAGCGTCGGTCTCTACCTTGCTTGGCAGAACCTCCCGCGGAATCTCCCTCCACTAGGTATAGTTCATTTTTTTTCGGATTTCGTGATTGCGCAGGGGTCAGTTTTCCTGAAAGCATCGCCTCTGACCGTTTCTTCTTTTTGCCGCTTCTGGCATCTTCACGTGCTTTCCTTGCTGCCTCGCGGGCTTGAAAAGCTTTTATCGATTTTTTAACTAGGAGAGAGCTGATATCAGGGTTTTCTTCAAGGAAATAAGTCAGATGTTCAGATACAACCGAATCTACAGATGATCTAGCTTCACTGGTTCCTAATTTCCCCTTCGTTTGACCTTCAAATTGGAGTAGGTCTTCAGGAATTCGAACCGAAACTATCGCCGATAGTCCTTCACGTATATCATTACCCTCTAGGTTTTTGTCTTTTTCTTTTAAGAAAGCAACTTTACGAGCATAGTCATTGAACACTCTTGTCATTGCCGTTCTTGCGCCTGCTTCATGGGTACCGCCATCTTTTGTCCGCACGTTATTAACAAAGGACAAGACATTCTCGGAGTAACCGTCATTGAACTGGAAGGAAAATTCTACTTCAATTCCATTTTGATTTCCTTCGAAGCTAACAACAGGATGGAGTGTCTCTTTATCTTCATTTAAATATTCTACAAAGGCTTCAATTCCGTTTTCATAATGAAAAATTTCATGAAAGTCATTGCGGTCATCATGAATTTCAATTTTCAATCCTTTAAGTAAAAAGGCAGATTCTCTTAACCTTTCACATAACGTTTCAAAGTTATAGGTGGTTACTGAAAAAATCGTCGGATCGGGCTTAAAGTGAATCGTCGTCCCCGTTTGATTGGTTTTACCGATTTTTTCAAGAGTAGTTACGGGTTTTCCGCCATTTTCAAAGCGCTGTTCATATACAAAACCGTCTCTTTTAATGGTGACAGTTAACCATTCTGATAACGCATTAACAACTGATGCCCCAACGCCGTGCAAACCGCCGCTGGTTTTATATCCGCCTTGACCGAACTTACCGCCGGCATGAAGGACGGTTAAGATAACCTCTGGTGTCGGTTTCCCCATTTTGTGCATACCAGTAGGCATTCCGCGTCCGCGGTCTTGCACACTAATTGAATTATCTTTGTGTATTTTGACAATGATTTGATCACCAAATCCACCAAGAGCTTCATCAACGGAATTATCGACAATCTCATAAACGAGATGATGAAGGCCGCGTGAATCCGTGCTGCCAATGTACATTCCTGGACGTTTCCTAACGGCCTCAAGGCCTTCTAGTACCTGTATGGCATCATCATTATAATCAAAAACTTGCTGATTCCTTGCCACTAAAATACCCCTTTCATTCCCTACAAAAAGAAGTATCCTTCTAATTGCTTCATGAACTAATAATTAGTCATTCTTATATATATTTTATAAAAAAACAGAACCAATGTTTGCCGCTCCTTATTTTATCACACATCTTGCGGCGTCTATGCTTTATTTTAGCGATTTATTTCGATTTAGCAAATATGAAATTTGAAACAACATATTTTTGTAATAAAATTTTCAAGGCTTTTTAAGGGAATTGAAAGAAAAAAACTGCTAAATAATAGCAGTTTTTAAAGAATTTTTAAATTCTAGTTAATGCATGTTCGACCTTAATACAGCGGTTCATAATGACTGTATATCCCTTATCTTTTAAGAATTCGTATGCTTCTTCATTTTCGAGGCCAAGCTGAGCCCAGTATACATCTGCATCAATCTCATCAAATTCTTTCGCAACATCGAACAATCGTTCTGACCTGCGAAAAACATTAACAATATCGATATGCCCTTCAATATCCTTCAGTGAGGCAACCGCTTTTACTCCTAGTGCCTCATCAATTGTCGGATTCACCGGAATGATGTCATAGCCTGCTTTTTGCATAGCTTCAGACACTTGATAAGAGGTTCGTTCTGGATTATTACTCAAACCCACTACCGCGATACGTTTTGCTTTTTTTAAAATTAAACCAATTTCACTGCGACTTGGATTTTCAATTGTCATCTGTTTCACTCCCTTTACTGTCTATTTTACCTATATTTTCAAAAATTACCTAATAAAAAACTCCAACAAAAAAAGCCTCAGTTACGAGAGGCTAATGATGCTTATTGTACTGCGATTAGTTCCGAATTAACCGATGTATTTAACTTCGGAATCATAAGGGAGAATTTCGCTCCATCAACGCAATTTTCAACCGTCACACTTCCATCCATATTTTCGATGATTTTCTTCGCCATATAAAGGCCTAAACCTGTACCGTGATGTCTAGTAGTAAAATACGGATCGAAAATCTTTTCAAGGAATGCTGGTTCAATTCCACCAGCATTATCAATAAATTCTGCTGTTATCTCGTCACCAGTTTCAGCGATATGGATAACTATATTTCGCTGGTTGATATCCATCTGAACAAATGCATCTCTTGTATTTGTTAATAAATTAAGGACAACTTGGCTGTATTCGTTGGGAAAACCAAAAGCCATAGATTGACCTCTGTATTCGAAGTCAACCTGAATTCCGTGAACATTTAAATTTGATATAAAAATAGAAAGGGCATCCTCGATGGCTTCTCCCACTGAGAATGGAATTTTTTCTTCATTCGGTTGATAGAAATCCCGAAAATCATTAATGGTTCGTGACATTCGCTTAATTTGCAGCATACCGTCTCTGATAAAACGATCAATATATTGATCATCAATTTCCCCAAATTCAAGTGCTTCTTTTACGTCCTGAATTAAAAGGGATAAACTATTTAACGGTTCCCTCCATTGATGACCCATGCTAGTAATCATTTCTCCCATTGCCGCAAGTCGTGATTGCTGAATTAGAACAAAATCTTTCTCACGGCTTTTCACTGTTTCTTCTTGAATTCTTTTTTCTAAATTTTGGTTTAAGCTCTCCACCGCTTCATAGTTCTTGGCTAAGTCTTGATATCTCTTTTCACTTTCCATTAGCTTG
Organism: Neobacillus drentensis; assembly: GCF_036962125.1. Lineage (GTDB taxonomy): Bacteria > Bacillota > Bacilli > Bacillales > Cytobacillaceae > Neobacillus > Neobacillus drentensis_B. The sequence goes on along the minus strand of NZ_JBALOA010000002.1, from coordinate 43,646 downwards.
CTCTTTAACTTACTGACAGTAAAACGATATTTGAAAAGAAGGTAAATACAAGCGCCAAAAACAAGGATTAAGGATATATACCACATTTGCACTTTGTTCACCTTCTTATTTCTCTAAGTTGTAAATTGTTACACAGTTTCGCCCTTTGTTTTTAGATACAGTTAGTGCTTGATTTGCCTCTAACAATAATACATCCTTCGCTTTGCCAGTAGAAAACTCAGCGATTCCAAAGCTGCAGGTAATTTGGTCAATTTCAGGAAAATGAAATTCTTCGATAATAGCCCGAATCGACTCAGCTAATTCTTTTGCCCCACTTCCATCTGTTCCAGGGGTGAGGAGCATAAAATCTTCCCTTCCCGAGCGGGCAAAAATATCAGATTCTCTTATTCGCTGCTGTACGATGATTGAAATAGTAGATAAAACTTTATCGCCAACCTGTTTTCCATACTGTTCATTTACCTCAATAAAGGAATCAATATCTATTAAGATAACTGAAAAAGGTTGGCCTAGTCGTTCGGCACGTCTGATTTCGCTTTCCAAGATATCATCAATTTCCATCCGATTAATGCTATGCGTTAAAGAATCCATCAAAACTAATTGTTTATTCTTTCTACTCTCTTCCTCTAAAAACGTGATGTCCTTACAGACAAAAATTGCTTGGTTTGTCCCTGGAATCGTCTCAGTCTTCAGGTAAAAGATCACGTCTCTACTCTCCATATCCTTCCAGTGTACTTTTAAAGAACCTTTCCCTGTTTCATTTATTTCTTCTTTCCAGCTACTCTTGTCCTTAGGATAAAAGTAATTAGTATCTTCAACAAAAAAACTAGACAATAATTTACTCTTATGTAAATGTGTCTGGTCCTTACTAATTCCAGTAAAGTTGGTAAAAGCCTGATTGAATTCAATAATTTCTTCATTTTCAATCACAAAGATAAGGTTGTCTTCGATATCCAATAATGTTCTATTTAACTTCTTTTGTTTGGCGAGCTCTTTCTCTAGCTGCATTTGATAAACAGATTTTTGAATGGCTTGCAATAATAGATTTAAGTCGATTGGCTTTAGAATAAAATGATTTACATGATTTGTATTTGACTGCATCAAGAACGCTGGATCATCGTATGCGCTCGTAACAATCACTTGCACTTGATCGTTTAATTCGCGTATTTTTTTGATCATGTCTAATTCACTTTTTTGATCCATCTTTATATCACATATAATTAACTCTGGTTGATAACGCTGGTAAAGATGGAAGCCTTCGACACCGTCAATAGCAACATGCACATGGGGAAAGCGACGATTAAGAACGCGCAAAAGCTTCTCACGAGTAAACTTTTCCCCTTCGACATATAGTACTTTCACGTCCGGGTATTGATACTTTAGATATTGTTGAAGATTTGTGGCCATTTGGAATCACCTCTTTCATTCTTTCAAGATAATATAATAAAACCGACCAATTTTCTCGTCATCTCGGCCAGTTAATATGCTTTTTTATGATTATCTAAATTATATTGACCCTATCCCTTGCTTTCAATGGATTAACAAATGGTTTGAAATTTCTCCTTATTTTTGTAATAAAATTGACTATATTTGTTCTTACTTTAGACCAAATCAAAAAAGCAGAACATGTGAAAGGAATAATAGTGTTTTTTCTAGATTACATGGTAAAATAGAAGAACTGGATCTTTTTTAGAAGGAGAATTTATTAATGGTTCAAATTATTTTAGTGTTGATTCTGGCATATTTACTTGGCTCCATCCCATCTGGTTTAATTATCGGAAAGGTATTTTATAAAACAGATATTCGTGAACATGGGAGCGGAAATTTAGGAGGAACCAATACCTTTCGAACACTGGGTGTGAAAGCAGGCCTAGTGGTTACACTAGCTGATATCCTGAAAGGCACATTAGCTGCAGCTTTGCCCCTTCTTTTTCAAATGGAGATAAGCCCATTACTGGCTGGCATTTTTGCTGTTGTTGGTCATACCTATCCGATCTTTGCAGGGTTTCGCGGGGGAAAGGCGGTGGCCACATCAGGTGGTGTTGTATTGCTTTATGCACCGTTTATGTTTATTACTGTTCTGATTTTCTTTTTTATTAGTTTATACATATCAAAATATGTTTCCTTATCATCAATGATCGCAGGAGTTACAGCAGTTTTGTTTGCGGTAGTTTCAGGTTTGGTTCGAGAATGGGACATCCCCTTACTCGTCGTGGTCCTTTTACTAGCTTCATTTGTTATTTACCGGCATCGAGCAAATATCAAAAGAATCATAAATAAAACAGAACCCAAAATTAAATGGTTATAAGAAAAGCGGAAGTGCCCTGTACAGCGGCGTATGGCCTGGAGCACTCCAACTGAGATAAAGGANNCTTATCGTAGGGCGGAGTGTGGAAGGACACTAGCCGCTAGGGCACTGGAGCTAGACAATAGAAATGCGGAAGTGCCCTGTTCAGCGTCGTATGTTGAGACAAAAAGAACCAGTTTTTTGGTTCTTTTTTTATTAGAAATTTTAAAAAACAGGAGAGGGTGGGATGAACGGATGAATCAAAAAGGCATCTGGTTATCTTTGTATTTTTTAATCATGATGTTACTTTTTACGAGAGGATTTTATACCCCCTTTTTTGTCTTTCTAATTGCTTTATTACTATTCATTGGTTTTTTAAATGAAACGAATCGGCTTTTTGCCTGGATCATCATCGGATTTTTTCTAGCCAATATCGTACTAGTTTATATTGATAATTTTATAGAGGGTTTTCATTTTTCCCCCTTTTCCCTTGTTTTGGTTACTCAAATATTATGGGTGATTCCCATTTTGATGATAATCTATGTGATTAAGCAATTTAAATATGAAGTTAATCTCCGTTTTACAGGCAAGTTCTCCTTGAAGAGATACTTCCTAATTTTTGTGCTCTTTACTTCACTAGCATTTATCGGAACGGGTTTATTTCAACAAGAAGAAATTCATTGGCGACCATTTCTATTGATTCTGGCGTTCTCGACGATTAATGCGATTCTTGAAGAGGTTTTATGGCGAGGAATCCTGCTGCCAAAACTGATCAGAGTCACCAATACACCGGCAGGACTCATCGTAACCAGCTTTGCATTCGGCATAAATACTACCATGTTTGGCTATTCATTAATAATCTGCATTGTATATTTTTGTATCGGATTATTTTTAGGATTATTAACTGTTAAATCAAAGAGTATTTTTCCTTCTATTGTTGTCCACGCTATATTAACTACCCTATTATTACTAGTTGGGTTTATAACCATCCCTGTGCTGTAAAGACAATAGAAAAGCACACGTATAGATGATTAATCTTTACGTGTGCTGCTATGAACTTCCCAAATATGATCTAGCAATCCTTCGCTTCGTAAGATTTCTCTTTGGCGTTCACCAAGTAAATCAAAATGTGAATAACCATCCTTACGAACATCAATCCATTCTTTTTTCAAACCATATTTTTCTCCCCAAATGGCTAATTTTTCAAGGTTATTACAGCCCGCCTTTGTGACTGTATTGCATCCTGGAAAGCGATCATCCAGCCAATAATGGGTTAAAAAAGCAATCTCTCCTTGATCGATTTTCCTCTTCCACTCGTTGACTTCGTGTCGTTTGATTCCAAAAGCCATTAAGTCACCTCTTTCCAACAAATAATTGATGGGACATGTACGATTAAACTATAGATTGCTACTTTTTCTTAATTGCCTCATATTTTAAAAACCATTCAGGGAAGGTCTTTTTGAAGGAAGTCGGTCTGAAATTATCCTTCTTTACAATAATATGGGTTGTCTTCCCTTCAACACAGACCTCCTGATCTCCATTGACTACCTGATAACCATAAACAGTTTTGATTCCATCATTTAATTCTACCCAGGTTTTTACAAAACCTTTGTCACCATAGCGCAGCGGCTTTTTGTAGGTGGCTTGGACATCATAAACGGGAGCGAAATAGCCTGCCTCTTCCATGGCAAGATAACTATAGCCAAGATCTTCAATAAACCCAGTTCTGCCAAGTTCAAAAAACTTGAGATAGTTTGCATGGTAGATGACACCCATCATATCTGTATCCGCATAATAAAGCTGAATTTCTCTTGTCGAAATAAAAAAATTTTCCACGTGCCATACCCTCCAAACAATCTGTTTATATTTTACTGATGGCCTTTTCTACATCCTCTGCTTCAAGCAATAAAGACTTTTCAAAAAGGTTTAATTCTTCTTCCGCTTCCATTAATCTTGATGCTTGAATTTGAATCATTTCATCAACCATGTTGGTTGCGAAACGGCCATTTCCTTTAAAGGCTTCTTCCTCTAATTTTTTCAATACAAATTGTTTGGCGTCTTCGGTTAATTGGTATTGAAAACTTTCAGCATAAACTGCCATAATTTCTAGCAATTCTTCCGATGAATAATCCGGAAATAAAAAAAATTTTTTAAACCTCGAGCGTAGACCTGGATTGCTTTCCAACAGCTGATCCATTTCATGAGGGTATCCAGCTAAGACAACCACTAAATTCTCATTATGCTTGGTCATTTCATCAACAAGCGTATCGATTACCTCTTTCCCAAAATCACCAGAGGTTAAACTGAACAGGGAATAGGCTTCATCGATAAATAAGACGCCCCCAAGAGCTTCTCTAATCTTTTTCTTCGTTTTTCCAGCCGTTTGACCAACATATCCTGCAACAAAATCCGCTCTGCTTGCTACAATCAGATGACCGCGTTTTAAAATTCCACAATCCTTCAAAAGCTCCGCATAAATCTTAGCAACCGTTGTTTTTCCTGTGCCAGGGTTTCCCGTGAAAACAGCATGGAGCTGGATAGGTACTGGCGACAGACCTTTTTTTATTCGGTACTGCTGCATCTTTACAAAAGATAAGAGTGATCTTATCTCAACTTTTAATGCATCTAAACCAATAAGCCGGTCCAATTTTTCATAAGGCGATACGTCACTTTCTTCTCTATCTAATAGGAAGTCTTCTTTATTCAGTAACATGTATTCCCGAATATTTTCTTCCATTATTTCCTTTTTAGAGCCTTTCATGAAAATAGCATCAATGACAATATTGCGGACTGTCCTTGCATTTCCAAAGGTTTCATCCACCCGTTCTCGTTCGAGCCGCTGACTAATAGCGATTTTCGCATCATCAGTAAGGAAATAATCATTGTCGGATGCAACCTGCTCAGCAATACTTAGTAACTCTTCATTCGAATAGTTTGGCAAATGAATGAGATTGGATTGAGGAAATCGACTCCGTAAACCTGGATTGGCGTCCAAAAAAGAACGCATTTCTTCAGGATATCCCGCCATAATCACTGCAAATTTTCCGCCATATTCATTTCCAGTCATAAGTGAAACTAAAGTATCAATTGCCGCTTGACCATAATCATTCCCGGTTTGACCCTCGCGCTTTAGACTATATGCTTCATCAATAAAAAGCACACCACCAATGGAGCGTTCCACAATGGCACGAACGTTTTCCTCTGTTTGTCCGACGAAAGAACCGACAAGTTGGGAACGATCCGTCTCAATCACTTCCTCATGAGGCAAGACTCCCAATTCATGATAAATTTTCGCAAGTAACCGGGCTAGCGTTGTTTTTCCTGTTCCTGGATTCCCAGTTAAAATCATATTTAAACTCATGTCATCTTTAATTTGAAATCCGAGTTCCTTCCGCTGCTTTTGGTACTTGAGAAAGCGGTAAAAGTCATTAACTCGTTTTTTAACAAACTCCATCCCGATCATATCATTGAGCTGATCCAGAGCATTGATTCGAGAGTGGTCCGATTGAGTTTCTTCTTCATAAAATTGCTTTTGCCAAGTATCTTTGATTTCCTCTACATGAGCTAGATGCAATTTTAACTCATCATAATAGGTTGACGTATGGAAAACACCAGTAATTGATTGATCATATTCCTCAACTGCCTTTAATAACCTTCCTGTTTCCTCGATTGCATCAGAGAACAACTCATATAATTGAGTGTATTTTTGATAAATATCCGTCTTATTGAATGTTGCTGGGAGGTCTTTTTTTGCAGCTAAATCGGTTTGTATTTCATCTGCGTTATTTAGAAAGCTTTGACAAACCTCTATGTATTGTTCCGCCGTTTTCTTTTTTGCTGTTCGGTTATCAGTTTCTCTCATTGATGGAAAGGTAAGTGCCGAGAGGAATCCACTCATTTTCTTCCATTCAAATTGCAGCATATATTCCTTAGCTGCTTGATTAGTTGGGTATAATTTAAGCGCTCTCTCCAGCCAGGCTACCGCCATTTTATCCTGTTTATTTCGCCCCAAACGCGAGAGAGCGGCAAGTGTTAATAGTTTAGATAAGACGATGGGATTGGATTCATTCGCCAATGCAGAAATAATCGGGCTTTCATTTGAAATAAATCCATTTTGGTTTAATTCCTGTTCCCATTGCTTTAGTCTATCTTCTTTATTTGAGTTTTGATTTACTTGTTGTCTCAAGATTATCACTTCTTCTTCAAAATTTCCCTTCTATCTTACCATAACAGTTGCTCCTTTCCTAAACAAAAGACCTGTCCATAATGAACAGGTCTACCCGTGGTTTAGCTTTGTTGGTTATGTGCTTCATCCTTTATTTCTGAACGGAAAGAGTCAATACTTTCGCGACGGCGTTCGTTTTTTGCTTCAATTTGCTGACGTTGTTGCTCGCTATCTGTAAGTGCTAATGATTCTTCTGCGGCTTCGATGTTATTTTCTGTATTTTGAATCATCGCTTGAAGCTTTTCAACGTTATCACTGCGATCATCTGGATTGGGTTTGTTATTATAGGCCATTGTATTTCCTCCTATGATGTAATTGGTACAGATATAGTTTGTTACGGACTGAAAAAAATAAACGGAGAATATTTTAAATAAAAAAGACTCGCTGGCATTCGCCAACAGAGTCTTATAAGTCAAAGTTATTCACCTTTTGTTTGAATGACTTGAGCGTGCTGCCCAGAAGTATCATTCATTTTTTTACCTTTATTTCCACTAAAGCCTCGCGGTTGAGTACCTACGTGGTCTGGTTGAAAACGTTTCGTTTGATATTTTTTACCCATGTGATAATCCCTCCTTATTTACATTTTGTCCATAAGGGAGGATAACATGATTGGAAACTTTTTTAGTTACTCTGCTTTACCGAGACGTTTTTCTTCTAAGCGCTGTTCAATTTTTTCCATCGCAGCACGATCTTTCAATAATTGATTTTTATTTTCAGAAACTAACTCTGCAAAAGAGCGTTTTCTAGGTTTTCTCATCGGTATCACCGTCCTTATTTCCTATTCTAACAGTTATTATGCCCGCAAACGGTTGCAATTATTACAACTTTTTGAAAATTTTAAAGAAAAGCGGAAGAAAAAAACGTTGGAATCATCCAACGTCTTTTAGCTATTTAAGTTTGTTTGTTGAGTCCTTCATGACATCCAGATTCATTGAACCTGTAAATTTATTTTGGATAATCCCTTTACTATCAATAAAATACGTAGTTGGAATCGACAACACTTGATAGGTTTCATTTACTTTATCATCGGTATCAAGAAGAATTGGAAAAGTAATTTTATTTTCATCAACAAATCCTTTAACATCTAATTGTGGATCGATGTTAACCGCTAAGATTACCAAATCCTTTGGCATTTGTTTTGAAAATTGCTCCATTGCCGGCATTTCAGCTTTACAAGGAGGGCACCAAGTAGCCCAAAAGTTAAGCATCACTTTTTTACCCTTTAAGCTAGACAGTTTTATGTTCTCTCCGGTAAGTGTTTTAAGTTCAAAATCGGGTGCCTTTGCTCCAATAGAGAGACCTTCCTTACTTGCTGTGGTTTGATTTGTAGTTTCGGGAGTTTCTGTCTTCTTATCCATGGCCTGAACAATCGCGACTGTAAGTAAGGAGACTAATACTACGGCAGCAACTACTTTTTTTATCATCCCGAATCCTCCTTCACTTCATATTTCTGCTACATCGATTTTACACTATAATGTTAGGTGAAACCAAACAAGGATATGCCAAAACTGTGACAATTAACAATAATCACTTGAAATCATTGCATTTTTAACTCCAAGTTTCCATTCTTATGCCCGAAAAAGTTTCACTAGTTCTTCTTGATAATTCCCTTTTATTATACCCTTTTCAGTAATGATAGCGGTAATAAGATTATTTGGAGTGACATCAAAGGCCGGGTTAAACACTTTTACATCTTCAGGGGCTGTTCTTCTTCCAAAGCCCTCAGTAATCTCTGATGCCTCTCTTTCCTCGATTGGGATATCAGTACCTGTTATTGTATCCAAATCAATCGTGGAGATCGGTGCAGCCACGTAGAAAGGTATATTATGGGCTTTTGCTAATAAGGCGACTCCGTATGTCCCAATTTTGTTTGCTACATCACCATTGGCTGCGACACGATCGCAACCGACAATGACTGCTTGGACCCAGCCCTTTTGCATGACCATCGCCGCCATACTATCAGTGATGAGTGTGACATCGATTCCAGCCTGCATCAACTCCCATGCAGTTAAACGAGCTCCTTGTAAGAGCGGTCTTGTTTCATCAGCATAGACTTTGATATCCCAGCCCTTTTCTTTTGCTAAATAAAGTGGTGCTAAAGCTGTGCCATAACGTGCTGTAGCAATTCCGCCCGCATTGCAATGTGTAAGGATCCCCATCCCATTTTCTAAAAGCTTTAATGCATGTTCTCCGATTGTCCGACATACTTCTTCATCTTCACTACGAATGTTATGGGCCTCATTTTCAAGTGCCTTTTTAATTTGATTGATTGGTAAATCTCTTTCCTTAAGAGCACATTCATTCATTCGTTTTAACGCCCAAAATAAGTTGACAGCTGTTGGACGGGAGGATGCTAAATAATCAGATTGTTTTTTCAGATGGGCATAAAAGCTTTCAAAGGAATTTTCGGGAGCATCTTTGATTCCGAGGACTAAACCGTAAGCAGCCGCGATTCCTATTGCTGGTGCTCCGCGAACCTTTAACTGCTTAATTGCATCCCATGCATCTTCAATTTTTTCCGTTTCAAGATACTCAGTAATGGCCGGGATTTTGGTTTGATCTAGTATCTTCAGAACTCCGTTTTCAAAAGATACTGATTGTAAATAAGTGTTTTCCATGTAAATAACATCCCTTCAACTATATGTAAATTTATTTTAAGAGTCCAATTTGTTTATTCAACTTACCCATTTGTAATTTTAACAATATTCGAGACATATGCAATACCAACATATTATTAATTGTCCCTTTGATTATAATACTAAATTGACTGAAAATTTGTTAAAATAGAAACAGGAATAGGAGGGGATACTTTTGAAGATTCTTGTTTTAGGTGGAAGTCGCTTTTTAGGAAAAACATTTGTGGATGAGGCTTTGAAACGAAATCATGAAGTGACCATTTTCAATCGAGGAATTCAAAGTCCAGGTATAAAGGATGTTGAAATCCTAACCGGCAATCGGTTCGGAAATTTGAAAGCGCTTCAAAATCGCTATTGGGATGCTGTATTGGATACAAGCGGGTTTATCCCCTATACAGTTCAGAACACAACAAATTTATTAAGGGACCAAGTCCAGCATTATACGTTTATCTCGAGTATTTCTGTCTATAAAGATTGGATCCAGGAGAATTTAGATGAAAACTACCCTGTCTTGGAAATGTCAATGGAGGAAGCGAATCAGCTTTCGATGGATGCAGACGGTCCCATTTATCAATATTACGGACATTTTAAAGCTTTATGTGAACAAATAGCTGAGAAAAATATGCCGGGTCGTGTGTTAAATATACGTGCCGGTCAATTAATTGGACCCAATGATTATACGGACCGGGTTCCCTATTGGGTGAATAGAATTGCAAAAGGCGGTAAGGTTCTCGTGCCTGGAAATCCAAACCGCCGGGTTCAAATAATCGACAACAAAGATTTGGCTAATTGGATCCTTAATATGGAAGAAAAACTTTCCGCTGGAACGTTTAATGCAACGGGTCCAGATTATCCATTAACGAAAAAAGAGTTTGTGGATGCATGCATTAAAGTGACAGGTTCAAATGCAGATGTGGTATGGGCAGAGGAACAGTTTCTACTGGACCGAAAAGTAGCCCCATGGACGGAAATGCCGCTTTGGGTTCCTGAGAATTCTCCCTTGTCATCTGAGTCTGTGGAGCCATGGAAAGGCGCATTTTCTATTAATGTAGATAAAGCCATTCAGAGTGGTCTTTCATTTCGGCCTATTGAAGATAGTATCACTGATATATATGAATGGGAGAAAACTCGGCATTTAACAGAGGATGAGTGGCAAGCTGGGATGCAGGCGGATAGAGAAAAAGAACTTTTAAATTTATTGGCTAATAATTAATTCGCTATTTTCTGACTTGGGTTAGTGATAAAAGGTCCTCAATAAAAACTATTAAGGACCTTTTATTGTAAGCTCATAACGGATTTATATTAAGTTTTGCCCATTAGTATCCGTTTTTGATTAAGTAAGTCATTAAATTCTTTGTCTAACTCACGATATCTAGGGTCATTTTGTTCCATGAACGATAACTCACCTAAGACTAATGCAATTTTGTTCTCAATGATTAGCAGTGCTTCTTTTAAGGCATCCTCATTGTTTCCATCCTTATTTAAATACTCATCAGGTTTCATCTCAATCCGTCGAATTTGCTGGTCTTCAAATACAAGCAGCCGGTTACAAAGCTTATTAAGGAAATAATAGTCATGAGAAACGGTAATAATTGTCCCAGTAAACTCTGCTAACGTATTTTCAAGCTGCTCTCTACTCGGTAAGTCCAGATGATTGGTTGGTTCGTCGAGAATGAGGACGTCATATTCTTTCATTAACATATCAACGAGTTTTACTCTCGTTCGTTCCCCCAAACTCAATGTCCCAATTGGCTTAGTGATAAGCGCCTCATTTAATCCTACATTGGCTAATAATGTTCTTGCTTTCAGAACATTCTCGCGGTCTTTAAACCCTAGTGCCTCAATAGCCGTTTTATCAGCAGGTAAATCATCAACATCTTGACTTAAATAAGCGATTTTTATCGAGTCACTACTCCACAAATCCCCATTAGAATAACCCTCTTGGCCTAACATCATTTTTATTAAAGTCGTTTTACCACAGCCATTTTCACCCAATAATCCTAGGCGGTCTCCATAATTAATATAGAAGTTGGAACTTTGAAAAAGCGTTCTATTTGCGAACGATTTGGCCAAATTTTTAGCCTCAACAATTCGTTTGCCTCTCTTCCCTTGTGTATCAAACTGGAACCTAATTTGAATGACATCTAAGGGTTTTTCAAGCTTATTTCTTTCCAACTCATTTTGAAGTCGTTTCATTTTTGATTTTACTTGATTGTCTGTTTTTTTAGCCTTTACCCGATGATATTCCTTAATCCCATTTTGTCTTTTGCTTGGACCCTTTCCCTTTTTTGTCGAGTCGCGATGGGCTTTTTCTGACCAAGTCTTTAATTGAGTAATTTGTGTTTCTACTTCTTTTATTTTTTGCTGCTGAACATCATATTGGTGCTTCCTATTTTGAAATCTTTGCTGCTTCTCTTTCCGATAATCACTATAGTTTCCATTGTAAAAGTTTATTCTGCTATTTTCTAATTCAAAAATTCTAGTAACTGTTTTATCTAAGAAATGGCGGTCATGCGAAATAATGAGGACGGGACCATGAAACTTTTCTATTTCAGATACCAACCATCTAATCCCTTTATAATCTAAATGATTCGTTGGTTCATCTAAAATTAAAAAGTCTGGTTTTAAAGCCCAAACCTTAGCTAATGCAAGCTTTAACTTTTCCCCGCCACTTAAGTGATTTAAACGCTCTTCTTCCCAGTTAAGAACCTTCGTAAGGCCTAACGTGCTGGCATGCTCGAGTAAATCAGGAGTGGCATTTCCTGCTAGAGACTGCTGAAAATCACTAACCTGATAATCAATGGATTGGGAAAGATAGCCGATCGTTAAATCATTTGATTTTTCTATGATGCCTTTATCAGGTGCAATTTTACCGAAAAGGATATTAGCCAATGTGGTTTTTCCGGTTCCGTTATAGCCAACTAGCCCGATTCGTTCTCCGTTCTTTATATCAAATTGAATATTGTCCAATACCTTCCTTAAATGAAAACTTTTATCTACATCGATTACTCTCAAAACTATCTGCTGATTTGTAAGCATAAAAAAACTCCCTTCACGAGAACCTGAAGAGAGATTTATGTCTAGATATATCGTTTAATAACACAACAAATAAACCTGTGCAAAGGTTTTGTTGTATAGGCGGATACTCGATATGGACATAAAAAAGGACACACTAATCCTATTCTTCAGGTTCTACATTTTTCGTTATTCGAATTATGTCTGAAAAATAAGATTATAATTTCATCGGCCCTTAATCATTCCCTTTTCGTTTAATTCTAATAGTATATTTGAGGGTGATAAAGTTTGTCAATCAAATCCTAAAAAAGAACACCATGCGCATGACATGGTGTTCTTTGATATTAAGCTTGCAATTTTTCACGTAGAACCATTGGAAGAATTCCGCCATGACGGTAGTAATCAATTTCAACTTCAGAGTCAAAACGAACAAGAACTTCGAATTCTTTCTTGTTACCAGCTTCATCAGTTGCGGTTACTTTAAGAAGATCACGTGGTTTTACATCTTCACCTACTTGAACATCAATCGTTTCTTTACCAGTTAAACCAAGTGTTTCAGCGCTTTCGCCCTCTTTAAATTGAAGTGGTAATACACCCATTAACACAAGGTTTGAGCGGTGGATACGTTCGAAGCTTTCAGCAAGAACGGTTTTAATCCCTAAAAGGTTAGTTCCTTTCGCAGCCCAGTCACGTGAAGAACCCATTCCGTAATCTTTACCAGCAAGAACAATTAGTCCAGTACCGTTTTCTTTATACTTCATGCATGCATCGTATATGGAAGTAACTTCGCCTGTTGGCCAGTAAGTAGTTACTCCACCTTCTGTACCTGGTGCGATTTGGTTACGAATACGAATGTTTGCGAATGTTCCACGCATCATGACTTCGTGGTTACCACGACGAGATCCGTAAGAGTTAAAGTCACGAGGTTGAACGCCTTTTTCTAATAGATACTTACCAGCTGGAGTATTTTTACCAATCGCTCCTGCAGGAGAAATGTGGTCAGTTGTTACAGAATCACCGAATTTACCAACAACGCGAAGTCCGGTTAATGGCTCAACCGTACCTGGTTCTGGTGATAAGCCTTCAAAGAACGGCGGATTAGCAATATAGGTTGAATCTTCATCCCAAGTATAAAGCGGCTCATTGCTAGTTTTGATTTCGTTCCAACGCTCGTTGTCACCAAACACGTTCGCATATTCGCTGCGGAATAATTCAGGAGTAACCGTACGTTTCACTACATCATTCACTTCTGCAGTTGATGGCCAGATATCCTTGAAGAAAACATCGTTTCCATCTTTATCTTTACCAATTGCTTCAGAAGCAAAGTCGATGTTTACAGTTCCAGCTAGTGCGTAAGCAACAACTAATGGTGGTGAAGCAAGATAGTTAGCTTTTACAAGCGGGTGAATACGTCCTTCGAAGTTACGGTTACCTGAAAGTACAGAAGTAACTAAAAGATCGTTTTCAGCGATTGTTTTTTCGATTTCTTCTTTTAATGGACCGGAGTTACCGATACATGTTGTACAGCCGTAACCAACTAGGTTGAAGCCGATTTGCTCAAGGTATGGAAGTAAGCCAGAATCACGAAGATATCCAGTTACAACTTTAGATCCTGGTGCTAAAGAAGTTTTCACGAATTTTGGAACTTCCATACCTAATTCGACTGCTTTCTTGGCAACCAGTCCAGCACCTACTAGTACGTAAGGGTTAGATGTATTTGTACAGCTTGTGATTGAAGCGATTGCAACTGCACCTGTCTTGATGGTGGTTTCGTTTCCATTGTCAAATTTAACTATAGCAGACTTATCAAGCTCATCTGCTTGTAAGCCGAAGCCTTGGTTTCCTTGTGGTGCTGAAACAGCTTTTACGAATTCTTCCTTCATTTTTGAAAGTGGAAGTAAATCTTGTGGACGCTTAGGACCAGAAAGATTTGCTTCAATTTCAGAAAGGTCGATTTCTACAACATTTGTGTAAACTGGCTCTAATGAAGGATCAAAGAATAAGCCGTTTGCTTTGCAGTACTGTTCAACCACATTGATTTGATCTTCTTCACGGCCAGTTAAACGTAAATAGGCAAGTGATTCATCATCAATTGGGAAGAATCCACAAGTTGCACCGTATTCAGGAGCCATGTTGGCAATCGTTGCACGGTCAGCAAGCGGCAGTACAGATACTCCAGGGCCGAAGAATTCAACGAATTTACCTACTACACCTTTACTGCGGAGTACTTGAGTTACTTTTAAGGCTAAGTCGGTTGCGGTTGCTCCATTTGGAAGTTCGCCGACTAATTTAACACCAACAACCTCAGGTACTGGGAAGTAAGAAGGCTGTCCTAGCATGCCTGCTTCCGCTTCAATACCGCCAACGCCCCAGCCAAGTACACCAAGACCATTGATCATAGTTGTATGTGAATCTGTTCCAACTAATGTATCAGGATATGCTTCTAATTCTCCATCCACTTCAGCTACATGAACAACATCAGCCAAGTATTCAAGGTTTACTTGGTGAACGATTCCTGTTGCAGGTGGAACGGCGCGATAGTTGTTAAATGATTTTTGTGCCCAGCTAAGGAACTGGTAGCGCTCAGCATTACGTTCAAATTCTAAATCCATGTTTACTCGTAATGAGTCAGTGGACCCATATGCATCAACCTGTACAGAGTGGTCGATAACAAGGTCTACTGTTTTCTCAGGGTTAATTTTGTCTGGGTCCCCACCAAGGTCTGCCATTGCTTTACGTAGTGAAGCAAGGTCTACCACTGCCGGAACTCCAGTGAAGTCTTGTAGGATAACACGTGAAGGTTTGAATGGAACATCAACCTCTTTAAGCTCAGCTGTTCCCCATTTAGCTAAGTTCTCAACGTGTTCTTTTGCGATCACACGGCCATCATATTGGCGTAATACAGATTCAAGTAACACTTTTACAGAATAAGGCAATTTAGAAACGTTGCCGATTCCCGCCTCTTCAAGTGCACTTAGACGGTAATAGTGATAACGTTTACCATTGGCTTCAAAAGAAGCTCGTGCGTTAAATACATCATTCTTAACCATTTGTTAAAAACCCCCTCATTCGTCGTCATAATATACCAAAATTAACGAAAAGCCGAAAAGTTTGAATTTTCCCATCCGTTGTAACTTTTCTCACAATTCTAATCTTAATACAACCTAATTCATAAGTAAATAACAAGAAAGTTATTGTGATTGATAAGTTTCACTTATGTTTTTTTATGTATTTTGTTCTGAAAATTCAAAAAACACCATTGTGCTTAATATGGATGCAGGTAGGGAAAAAACGAAATTTTCACATTTATTATCTCAAAAAACCTTTTCCTTGTCATTATTTTTGCTGTGCAGGAAATAGTAAGGTTGTAGGAGGTGATTGGTATGGTGAAACGAAAGTCTAATCATGTAATTCCAGGGATGAATGCGGCCGCAGGTCAAGGAAAAGGTGCTGGTTTTAACGAAGAATTCGCTAGTGAACCAGAATTAACGGCTAAAGAAAGAATGAATAACAAAAAGCGGAAAAAGAACCAGTAATAAAAAGCTCCAGCACCTAGGCGCTGGAGCTGGATCCTGAGAAAAAGCAGGCAATTGCCTGCTTTTTCTATTCTGTCTGATTGACTTCTGAAACCATGCTTGATAAATCTTGTTGGAAACGCTCTAATTGCTCACGCTGATGTTCCGAGGCCACTTCCAGTGCATTTGAAATTTGCTGGTAGGCTTCATTTACTTCGTCTTTCAGATGTTTCAGTTGATGGCCATAACTTGCACTATCACTGACGATGGTCTCATAAAGTCCTTGAGCATTCTCATACCCTTGCTGGGCTGCTTGAAACGCCTGCTGTTTATCTTTGTTGTATGGAAATTTTTGCATAATCTTTATTCACTCCTTCAATTTGCTTACCGTTAAATTGCACAGAACAACAAAAAATATACGGTATAAAAGGACTTATTGACTGCATCCTAACATATAGGAGGGATGAAAAATGAACAAAAACGATGGCAAAGACATGAGAAAAAATGCGCCCAAACAATCGGGGCAACCTGAACCAATGAGTGGATCTAAAAAAGTAAAGAATCGCAACCATACAAGAGCCAAACATAATACACATCACGATATGTAGAATTGTCATGCAAAAAGCCCAGCACTTGGTGTAATGCTGGGCTTTGTTTTCATTCTATGATTCGCTCATATTAATTAATGCTTGGAGTAAGTACTGTTCTTCTTCAGGGGTCACGGTTCGTAAATCAATAATGAATTCTTCTTTTTGAATTCGCCCGACAATGGCCGGTTTTACTTCTGTTCGAAGTTTCCTTCCAAGTTGTTCCGCAGTCAGTGTACAGTGTTTCAAGCCCACAACCATGGTTGGAAGCTCTACATCCGGCATGGTTCCCCCGCCCACTTGACTGGTTCCTTTTGTAATTTTTGTAACATATTTTCCAGTATTTTGTAATAAGTTTGTAACAAAAGACTGTGCTCGAACGTCTAATTCTTCAAGAGAAACTAATAAGTCTCGAACCGTCGGAATATTTATCAATCCACTTTCACCGCGGGCATAATCAATTAACGTCCCCTCTAGTGCTGCCAACGTCATCTTATCCACGCGAACCACCCGTGCCAATTGATGCTTTTTCAAGCGATCAATAATTTCTTTTTTACCTGCAATGATTCCTGCCTGCGGGCCGCCGAGAAGCTTGTCGCCACTAAAAGTTACAACATCTGCCCCCAATACGATAACTTCTTTTACAACTGGTTCATCGCCAATACCATGTTTTCTAAAATCATATAATGCACCACTACCGAGATCTTCATAAAAGATGACTTCATCCAAGCCTTTGGTAAGATTGACTAATTCCTCTGTATCCACTGATTTGGTGAATCCGATTACCTTAAAGTTGCTAGTATGTACCTTCATGACAATTGCTGTTTCGGGGCTGACAGCTTTTTCATAATCATATAAATGCGTTTTATTGGTGGTGCCGACTTCCACTAACTTTGCCCCGCTCTCTTCCATAATCGAAGAGATTCGAAACGATCCGCCAATTTCTACAAGTTGCCCCCTTGAAACAATCACTTCTTTATCGGCAGCGAGAGCCCTTAATACAAGATAAACTGCAGAAGCATTATTATTTACAACCATAGCCGCTTCTGCACCGGTAATTTCTTTAATTAATGCTTCAACATGACTATGCCGTGAGCCTCTTTCCCCTTCAGATAACTTGTATTCTAAATTTGAATAATTCCGTGCCGTTTCAATGACATGGTTGATTGCGTTTTCACTTAATCTCGCTCTTCCGAGATTGGTATGTAGAATGGTGCCAGTTGCATTGATGACTTTTTCGATCGTATAGGAAAATTGTTTGTTTATTTTCGATTCAAGAATAGAAAAAAGGTCCTCAATAAAGTGGTTGGTCCCAGGCCGATTGCCTCGCCAATTATCATTTAGGATTGCTCCTCTAATCGTATCAATAACCTCTTTTAGTTGTTTCGTAAGCTGTGTTTGGTCAAGTTGATTTTCGTTAAGCAGATTTAAAAACCTTACATGTGTTTGAAGTTCATGAACCGCTGGGATGGAACGTAGCCATTCTTTCAAGATAAAAACTCCTTTATCGACGTACTAGTTTATGGTTTGTCCAGCATTTAGGAGCGTTCCATCAAGCTTGGACTAAAAGGGGCGCTTCCGTCTTCCCAATTATAACATATCATTTTCACGTTTTTATCCTCAATGAATAAAATGAAACGAGCAAGGGGGATTAGATATGTCAAAAAAGAAACAACTTCAAAACCAAAGCTTTGACTTTGAAATCGTGGAAAAGTGGCTGGAAAGATATTTCCTCGATCCGCTTACATCATATTATGATGAAACCCAATTTCAAATTGATCTTTATGAGACAGAAAAGGAATGGATTGTCGAAGCCATTTTAAGTGAATTTGAGGCTTCTGAAATAAAGGTATATATAGAAGGAAATAAATTAATGATTTCTGCATCAAAATACCCCCCTTCCCCTAATCAACATAAACGAATCCGTTCCATAAACTTTCCCTTTCTAGTAGTCAACCAGTCCGTATATGCAACTTTTACGAATGGGATATTAGAAGTAGTTATTTCTAAAATAGATGGTTGTATCGGAAAAAATAGATTTATAACCCTGCCTTGAGATAAATGATGTGGCTTTTTTTGTCACAGTTGACGGAATGTTATTATTGGTAAAAAAACCTCATTTCCGAGTGGAAATGAGGTTTCTATCTATTTAGAAGAAATGATTTCGATCATTTCTTCAGTATCAGGGAAAACTCCTGTATCAAGCTTAGAATAAATCTTTTCCCCATTAACGGTCACCTCAAAGGCGCCACCTGAACTTGGAATTAGTTCTAACTTTTGAATATCTCTAAAAAAATGATTAAATAGCTCTTCCGCGAAACTCGCGGCTTTAGGTGCGTAATTTCATTGCATGCAAAATTCTACGATTATATGGTAGTTCTTCATGATAAGTGCCCTCCAAAAAAGTGTTTCCTACATCAGGATAGTGATAATATTTTAACCTATCCACCTATTCTCCTGCAATTTTTTTGTCTACTCGTGCGCAATTTTTTTAAAAGAGTTATACTATAAAAATGGAGGTGGACTTGCATGAGTGAACTAGATAAAATTCGCCTGACCTCTTTGTCAACCAAAGCGGGTTGAGGCTGTAAAATTGGTCCTGAGGACCTGGCGCAAGTTTTGCGTCAATTACCAAAACAAGAACCGATTCCTGAATTATTGGTGGGACTGGATACATCTGATGATGCGGGAGTTTACCAGATTACGGACTCCATTGCATTGATCCAAACGGTTGATTACTTTACCCCAATTGTCGACGATCCTTATATGTTTGGACAAATCACCGCGGCCAATGCATTAAGCGACGTTTATGCGATGGGTGGCGAACCAAAAACCGTAATGAATATCGTTGGCTTCCCAATTAAAAAGCTTGGAGCAAATATGCTCGCGGATATTTTGCGCGGCGCAGCAGATAAAGTAAAAGAAGCTGGGGCAATCACCGTGGGCGGACATTCCATTGATGATCAGGAACCAAAATTCGGACTTTCTGTTACAGGCTTTGTCCATCCAGACAAAGTTTGGAAAAATGTCGGGGCCTTGCCTGGTGATGTCCTTGTCTTGACCAAGCCGATCGGGGTTGGAATTATCACCACTGGAATAAAAAGATCTGCGGTTACCCTAGAGCAAGAACAAATCGTAACAGAAACCATGGCAACACTAAATAAAACGGCATCAGAGGTATTAAAAGATTATCACCCTCATGCGGTTACAGATGTTACTGGTTTTGGATTGCTAGGCCATGGCAGTGAAATGGCACGCGGCAGTGAGGTAAGCTTTGAGTTTTCACTTGCTCAAGTACCTGTGTTAGAGGGTGCGCTTGACCTTGCCAGAAATGGCATTGTACCCGGCGGGTCAAAGTCCAATCATAAATGGATAGCGGACGATGTCGTTTACGAGGATATCCTCCCAGAGGAGCAATTACTCCTTTGCGATGCCATCACTTCTGGCGGACTGTTTGTCTCACTTAGCGAACAGGAAGCAGGAGAATATGTTGACAAACTGAGAGCTAGTGGATTAGCTTATGCATCGATTGTGGGAAGAGTTACGGAGAAAAAGGATAAATATATTTATGTAAAACGGTAATCGACCGTTTAAAAACTTAACAATGATAAAAAATACCGGACCTTTAACGAGTTCCGGTATTTTTTATCAGAGCGAAACGCGTAAACATTTCTACTTAGTATTTTTGACGGAGTTTCTCTACCATGTCCTTCGTCATTTTATCTAAATCAAACGCGTATTTAAAGCCCCACTCTTCTTTTGCTGCCGTTGAATCAATGGAATTCGGCCAACTCTCCGCTATTCTTTGGCGATCTGGATCGACGTCATAAGAAATTTCAAATCCAGGCACAACCTTTGCAATAGAAGCGGCAATTTCCTCTGGATCAAAACTCATCGCCGTCACATTAAAAGCATTACGATGAATTAATTTCGATGAATCTGCCTCCATTAAATCAACAATTGCATTCAAGGCATCCGGCATATACATCATATCCATATAAGTACCTTTATTAATGTACGAGGTATATTTTCCATGTTTGACAGCTTCGTAGTAAATTTCAACAGCATAATCGGTTGTCCCTCCACCAGGAAGTGCTACATAGGAAATTAACCCTGGAAAACGTAAGCCGCGTGTATCCACACCAAACTTTTGGTAATAGTAGTCTGACAATAATTCGCCAGCCACCTTATTGACACCGTACATCGTAGTAGGTCGCATAATCGTATCCTGAGGGGTGTTATCCTTCGGT
The DNA here is from genome assembly GCF_036962125.1 of Neobacillus drentensis. Taxonomy (GTDB): domain Bacteria; phylum Bacillota; class Bacilli; order Bacillales; family Cytobacillaceae; genus Neobacillus; species Neobacillus drentensis_B. Next base: position 23,134 of record NZ_JBALOA010000002.1, on the reverse strand, counting down.
GTAGATGGACCAAAAGCACCAATCGAGCTTGGTGTAAAAAATTGGGCTTTTAGTTCTCGAGCGGTTTCAAGTGCATTCATAAGTCCTCCCATATTTAAATTCCAAGCAAACACAGGTTTAGCTTCCGCTGTTGCGGATAAAAGCGCTGCTAAATGCATCACAGTATCAACATTGTATTTCTTAGCTACCTCTACCATTCTGTTTAAATCCGTTACATCGACAGATTCAAATGGTCCGCTTTGAGCAGCTTCACTATCATTTTTTTTAATATCGGTCGCAATAACCTGATCTGCACCATAAATGTCTCGCAGCTTTAATGTTAACTCAGAGCCAATCTGACCTAATGCACCCGTGATTAAAATACGCTTCATCTTAATTTCTCCGTTCTCTTCATCTATCCTAAAAATAGTGATTTACTATATTTTACATGACCCTATCGTTCCGAGTGATACTTAAATAACGCCCATTTCTTTCCCGACTTTTTCATAAATAGCAATGGCCTGGTCGAGCATTTCTTTTGTATGGGCAGCAGTTGGCATATTACGGACCCGTCCAGTCCCTTGTGGCACAGTTGGGAAGACAATCGCCTTGGCATAAACACCTTCTTCATTCAAGCGTTTACTGAATTGTTGAGTAAGTGCCTCATCCCCAATGATACAAGGGGTGATTGGTGTTTCGCTATTCCCAATATTAAACCCAAGATCTTTCAAGCCTTTTTTTAGATAATCGCCATTTTCCCAGAGCTTCTTGTTTAGTTCTGTACTTTCCATTAAAATTTCAATTGATTTCTTACTTGCAGCCACGTCAGCAGGAGTTAAAGAAGTAGAAAATAGGAATGGACGGCTGCGAACCTTTAACCAGTCAATCAGGTTTTTCTTCCCAGCAACATATCCGCCAACTACACCTATTGCTTTTGATAAGGTCCCAATTTGGAAGTCAATTTTATCAGAGAGTCCAAAATGTTTAACAGTACCGGCACCATCACCTAACACTCCTGAGCCATGGGCATCGTCAACATACGTAATTAAGTCAAATTCCTCTGCTATTTGAACAATTTCCGGTAATAAGGCAATATCACCATCCATTGAAAACACGCCGTCTGTAATAACCATAATTTTATTGTATAGACCTGACTCTTTCGCAGCTTTTGCTTTAGCTCGTAAATCAGCCATATCGGAATGGTTAACACGAATAATTTTTGCTTTGGACAGTCTGCAACCATCGATAATCGATGCATGGTTTAGTTCATCTGAAAGAATCGCATCATTTTTATCCATGACAGCAGAAATAGCGGCCATATTGCAATTAAATCCAGATTGGTAGGCAATCGCAGCTTCTGTATGTTTAAATTCAGCCAATTTCTCTTCCAATTCCACATGAAGCTTGAGCGTCCCATTGATCGTTCGAACAGCTCCTGCACCGACACCATATTTTTTAATTGCATTGTTTGCGGCTTTTTTCAAGCGTTCATCCGTTGCTAAGCCTAAATAATTATTTGATGAAAGATTCACAAGTTCTCTGCCATTGATGGTAATAACAGGACCATTTGGGCTTTCAAGTGGGTCGATCACATTATATAGACCTTTTCCTTTTAAATCCTCTAGATTTTCATTTAAAAATTGCTCCAGAATATTGCTTGACATATTTCATTCCCCCTCGTTCTTTTGAACCTTTTTTGTCGTTTACCAAAAAACAATCGTCCTTTTCAGGTGGACATAATTATTGTTGTTATTTAGCGGTATTAAAGGATTTACAAAGTATACTTTATCATAAATTTATGCACTTGTTCATATCTAGTGGACAAAAAACTAAAAATTTTTATATATTCTTTTAGAATACCCAAATCATATTCATGATATTTCGATGAAAAATATATGTATTTTCAAAGATTATTTTAGATATAGACAGATTTTACGTTATAATAGTTCTCTACCCTCGCACTTCATTGCATGAAAGAAAGGATGTCAACCTTGTCATTTTTGTATTCTGCCTTTTACACACTCATTATTGGCGCCGTATTTATCTTTCTATTTATCCTTGCTTATGATCTTCTTTATGGAGAAAAGCCTGCAAAGCAAACGAAGAAAATTCATAAATATTTTCGAAACGAGTCAATTAAAAAAATCGACGTACTCGAGTCTCTACCTCGGAAATTTACCCTGTACCAAGTTACAACTAATCATGGAGTAATGAAGATTAAGATGAAACCGGGATATAAAGTAATCAAAATCGTCTCAAAGGACAAACAAAAGGGAAAAAAATAATAATCTTACGCAGAAAAAGGAACCATCGAATGGTTCCTTTTTTATGAAATGGTTTCTAAACCCTGATGGATTAAATTAATTTACAGAAACAGAGCTCAATTTGCCTGCATTTTGATTAATGGTTTGTAATGCTTCTTTGTATTCACTTTCTAAACTTTCAATAATTTCAGAAGCGGATGCAATTTTATTGATGGCTCCAACACCGTGACCTGCAGACCAAATATCGCGCCATGCCTTCGCATTCGTTTCCCTTTGCATACTATCAAAGTTAACCTGGTCTTTTTTCACAAGTTTTTCTGGGTCCAAACCTGCCTTTTTAATACTAGGTACTAGCATATTGCACATAACCCCTGAAAATGCATCGGTTAAAATAATATCTTCTTGTGTAGCCTCCACAAGCATTTCCCGGTACTCGTCATTGGCCATACTTTCTGTTGCAACAATAAAACGGGTTCCCATATAGGCAAGGTCCGCTCCAGCCGCTTGAGCTGCTAAAATTCCCTTCCCCGTCGAAATGGAGCCAGCAAGGACGATAATTCCATCCCAGAAGTTACGGACCATATCGACAAAGGCAAAGCTGTTAATTTGACCTGCATGTCCTCCTGCACCGCTTGCCACCAAGATAAGTCCATCAACACCAGCCTCGGCAGCTTTTTTTGCGAATTTCAAATCACTAACATCGGAGAATACGAGTCCACCATATTCATGGACGATATCAACAACGCGTTTTGGACTACCTAAGGATGTAATAACTAATTGCGGCTGATGCTTTTTAATCAATGAGAGCTCTTCCTCAAGGCGGCTGTATGAGCTATGTACCACCATATTCATTGCCCAAGGTGCAATTTTCCTGTTCGGGTCAAGTACTCTCGCCTGCTCCAGCTCTTCATTTAATTGGCCCATCCACTGATCAAGAACTTCGATCGGTCGTGCATTAGGTGCAGGAAAAGAACCAATTACTCCATTTAAGCAGCAATTTTTCACAAGTTCGGTACCTGACACCAAAAACATCGGTGCGGAAATGACTGGTAATTTTAACTGGTTCCACCATGATTCAGGAATCTTTTTTTTCAATTTGCTCACCCTTTAATTTAGAATTTTCTGAACAAATATACACTCTAATAGTAACTGAAAATGAATGGTTATTCAATCATTGAGATAATCTTTTATTTCAGTGTTTTTGAAACGCTTACAAAAGCGAATAATTATGTTTTAAATTATTCAATTGTTCGTATTTTATAAAATAATCATTGATTTCTTCGATTTCTATACGTATAATGTGATTAAATTAATCGCTTCACTCATATAATCGCGGGGATATGGCCCGCAAGTATCTACCGGATTGCCGTTAACAATCCGACTATGAGTGGGTAATGGGAAAGTCGACAGCTTTTTTAGTTGCGTCCTTCCTTTTCTTTCGGACAAGAGCCCGAAGGTCATTGCCTCACTCAATTTTGATGTGAGGTCATGATCTTCGGGCTTTTTATTTTATACTAAGGAGATTTAAACATGAGATTACTAGAAGAGAAAATCAGCAAAGACGGCAGGGTCCTATCGGAAAATGTTTTAAAGGTCGATTCCTTTTTAAACCACCGAATTGACCCCCAGTTAATGCTTGAAATTGGCAAAGAGTTTGCGAGAATTTTTGCTGGAGAAGAAATTACAAAAATTGTGACGATCGAATCCTCAGGTATAGCCCCTGCAGTTATGGCTGGTTTACAGATGAACGTTCCCGTCATCTTCGCAAGGAAACGCAAATCTTTGACACTGGTCGATGACTTGCTGACAGCAACCGTTTATTCTTTTACAAAAAATGAAACAAACGAAATTTCCATTTCGAATAAATATGTAGATAAAAGTGATCGAGTTCTCATCATTGATGATTTCCTTGCGAATGGGGAAGCCGCACTTGGATTAGTGAAAATGGTTCAACAAAGCGGTGCGAAAGTGGCCGGAATTGGAATTGTTATCGAGAAGTCTTTTCAACAAGGGGCAAAAAAGTTGCATGATCTTGGTATTAGGGTTGAATCATTAGCTAGGATTGCCTCGCTTGCAAATGGAGAAGTGACATATATTAAAGAAAATGTGGAGGAATTAATCTAATGAAACAACATCCTTTTAAAATAGCCTCGTTAGGTATTCAACATGTATTAGCCATGTATGCTGGAGCGATCATCGTCCCGCTAATCGTCGGCGGTGCACTTAAGTTTTCGGGGGAACAACTAACCTACCTGGTTTCCATTGATATCTTCATGTGTGGAATAGCGACTATTTTACAAGTTTGGCAGAATCGCTTTTTCGGAGTGGGATTACCGATTGTCCTAGGCTGCACATTTACTGCAGTTGGACCAATGATAGCCATCGGCGGGCAGTTTGGTGTCTCTGCCATATATGGCTCGATTCTTATTTCTGGGCTCATTGTTATAGTTATTTCTCAATTCTTCGGAAAGTTAATAAAGTTTTTCCCTCCAGTTGTTACAGGTTCAGTAGTGACTATTATTGGGATTACCCTGATTCCTGTCGCCATGAATAACATCGCTGGCGGTCAAGGCAGCCCTGATTTTGGCAGCCTGTCAAATATCAGTTTAGCTTTCGGAACCTTACTTTTTATCATCTTTCTTTACCGATTTACAAAAGGTTTTACTCGCTCGATCTCAATATTATTAGGATTAATTGGTGGGACACTTGCTGCTACCATTATGGGAAAGGTAAATTTCTCAGCCGTAGCCGATGCTTCTTGGTTCCATATGGTGAAGCCATTTTATTTTGGTACACCTACCTTCGAATGGACTCCGATTCTTACCATGACTCTCGTTGCCATTGTCAGTCTGGTTGAATCAACTGGTGTATATTTCGCTTTAAGTGATATCACTGGGAAAAAATTAACGGAAAAAGATTTGTCAAGAGGCTATCGGGCTGAGGGTCTTGCAAGTATTATCGGGGCTATCTTTAATGCATTTCCATACACCACCTTTTCTCAAAACGTTGGACTTGTCCAGCTTTCAGGTGTAAAGACCAAAAACGTTATTTATACTATGGGCGGCATGTTAGTATTCCTTGGATTCATCCCAAAAATCGCTGCGTTTACGACGGTAATTCCGACACCTGTGCTTGGTGGTGCAATGGTCGCAATGTTTGGGATGGTCATCGCCTATGGAATAAAAATGTTAGGTAATGTCGATTTTGCTTCACAAGAAAACCTATTGATTATTGCTTGTTCTGTTGGGATGGGAATGGGTGTGACGGCTGTACCTGATATGTTTTCTCACTTACCAGAAGGGGTAAAAATCCTAACCAGCAGCGGGATCGTAACCGGAAGCCTTACTGCTATCTTTCTAAACATCGTTTTCAATGTTTCAAAGTCAACCAAGAAACTTAATCAAATGAATAAAGTAAATAATCAAACAGCATCTTAAAAAGCCAAAAGACGATACTTATTCAGGTATCGTCTTTATTTCTAATTATTCTTAGTTTTAATTAAATCAAAAATTTTCGATATCGTCCTTTGTGTTGTTGAACTTAGTCCAGAACTCGAATTCACAGATGTGCCTGTATTATCACTTCCAGAACCAGAGGTTGTCGTTGTGATCGTAATGGGAGCTATACATTGAGCTCCTCCAAAGTTTACAATTCCGCCAGAAATGGTACCAATGGATATTCCATCTTGATTTGAAGCCAAGTTTTCCACCCTTCCATTCTTTTATTACTATTATATGGACAAGGTGTTCTGCATGTTAAAACATTTTTAGGAGATTACTTTGGAGAAGAACATGCTTTCAGTTCTAATTTGCAAATCCACTTGTAATATCCTAATAAAATTAACAGTAATATTGGATCAAGTATGGCAGCATGCCACAGTTTCCACCATCCATAATGAAAGTATCCCCAAGGAGCAGGAAGTAAAGCGATTGCTTCATAAATCAAAATACCAATAGTGAAAAGGGCTAGATAAATAAGTTTGTTGATAACTTTTGATTTAAATGGATACCAATTTAAAAATATCATATTGGCAGGTGGAACTAAAAAGACATGTGGAAGGATTCCTTCCCAATCAATTCCTTTGTCAAAATACCAATAACCATGAAATTTGAATTCAATAAATATATCAAAGAGGACTTGAAAGGCAATGGTAAATGTCCAGATCTGAACAGTTTGATTTCCGGTTAGGATCTTATTCTTCTTAAATGCGAGATAATTAAATAAGATAATGGCTATGAGTAATCCAATCATATCTTTTTCCTTTTTTTCTTTAAATTACCCATACCTACTGGTTTATTATACACTTGATGAAAAAAGGCTTTTGAAGGACAAATCATTATTTCCATTTGCGGACTGCGATAAAGGTGTGGTATGTCGAAAAATGGTCACAATTAACAATTGAATAGCCTAAATTGAACCCCTGCATCCTTGTAAGGGTTTTTCTTGATTTCATGGGGTTTATAGTGTAATTTTGATTGTTTACTATCGATAAAACCGATAGTTTAAAATACTATAAATCGATTTAATGAATTTATTACTATCCATCATTTAAGTATAATCTTAAAAGTAAAGGAATTCTCCTCTATTTAAATCATAACTAAGGTGGAATTATTGTGAAGAAATGGCTTTCTAGTCTTATACTTGTTATGCTTATCTTTTCATTGGCCGCATGTGGGCAAACAAATGAAAAAACAAATGAAGGAAAAAAAGAAACCTCATCAAAAGAGGTGTTTAAGATTGGTGCAATCCCTGACCAAAATGCGGCAGATTTAGATAAAGGTATGACTGCAGTAGCTAAATATCTTAGTGAAAAAACTGGAATGAAGGTTGAATTTGTACCTTCAGTTGATTATGCCGCACTAGTAACCGGCTTTCAACGCGGTGAAATTCATATGGCTTGGTTTGGCGGCTTAACAAGCGTACAAGCAAGAAACCTTGTTCCTGATGCTGAATCCATTGTGCAACGACCACGGGACGCGGAATTCCATTCTGTTTTTATTACTCAATCCAATGAAAATATTACCAAACTTGAAGATCTAAAAGGAAAGTCGTTTACTTTTGGAAGTGAAAGCTCAACTTCCGGCCACTTAATGCCGCGTTACTTTTTATCTGAAGCTGGCATTGATGCCAATAAAGATTTTGATGGCAAACCTAATTTCTCTGGTTCCCATGATACAACCTATAAATTAGTAGAATCGGGTGCCTTTAAAGCCGGTGCCTTAAATGAAGCCGTTTGGGAGGCTGCTGTTAAAGAAGGCAAAGTGGATACAAAAAAAGTAAAGGTATTTTACACCACACCTGCTTATTTCGACTATAACTGGACAATTAATAGTAATGTCGAAGATGTTTTTGGTAAAGGTACGAAAACAAAAGTAAAAGATGCTCTTCTCTCCATTACTGGTGAGCAAAAAGATATTGCAGACTTATTCCAAACAGACAGCTTTGTCGAAACAAATAACGATAATTATAAAAAGATTGAACAGGTGGCAAAGGAATTACAGATTATAAAGTAGAAGGTGTCGCTGACATGACTTCAAGAACCATGATTGAAGCAAAAAATATATCAAAATATTTTGAGGGGAAGATAGCCTTATCTTCCCTTTCTTTTTCTATTCAGCAAGGGGAAATGGTCGCGTTAATTGGACCAAGTGGTGCTGGGAAAACAACATTATTAAATTCAATTGCTGGAATAATTCCTTTCCAAAATGGTGAGCTTTTGATTGATAGCCGATCGATTTCCTCCTATAAAAAAGGGAAAGTTTTTGCCAAAAAGGTCGGTGTAATTAGGCAACAATTTGACTTGATTGGCTCCATAGCGGTAATCCATAATGTTTTAGCTGGTCGATTAGCTGACTGGAGCCTTTTCAAATCCCTCCTCTCCTTTCTAGTTCCGCAAGAAAAAGGGATGGCCTTAAAAGCACTTGAAAAAGTCGGACTTAGCGATAAGATGTATGAAATTACCTCCACTTTGTCCGGAGGTGAACAGCAGCGTGTTGCCATGGCGAGATTAATAGTCCAAAAACCTGAAGTCATTTTGGCGGACGAGCCAGTCGCTTCTTTAGACCCTGCAAGGGCAGAAGATGTCTTAGAAATGATGATAAAATTCGTTGCGGAAGAAAAACAAACATTAATAGCCAGCTTGCATTCCGTCGAATACGCACGTAAATATTTTACAAGAATTATCGCTCTTAAAAATGGCGAAATCCAATTTGATTTACCGACGGAAAAAGTAACGGATGACTTGTTAGCTAACCTTTATCGACTAAAGGAGCAAGAGTAAAATGTTAAGACAAGTATCAGTAGTTGGCAGATATAATCGACTCATTCTTACTTTACTATTAACCGCCATTTTCGTTTGGAGCTTGTTTTCGATTCATTGGAATTCAGATCTCTTCCATGCGGGTGGGATTCCAACGATGCTGCAAATTGTTGAAGGACTCATTCGCCCTGATTTGTCCACAGAAGTGTTGATGAAAGGGCTTGAAGCCGCATGGATTACGCTTGCCTATGCTGTTGCTGGAATGTCCTTGGCTGTTATTTATGCGCTGATTGTTGGCATTCTTGCTTCTGGCACATTAACAACTAACAGAGTTTCCCGTTTAATTTCAAAAGTATTTTTTAGAGGTATATTAGGGTTTACTCGTTCGATTCATGAGTTAATTTGGGCATGGCTTTTCGTTGCTGCAGTAGGTCTATCCCCTTATGCAGCTATTTTTGCTTTGGCAATTCCGTATGGAGGTATCCTAGGTCGTATTTTTGCTGATATGTTAAACGATGTCGCTCAGGAGCCAATTACGGCCTTAAAAAGTACCGGTGCTTCTAAACTTCAAATCTTATTTTACGGCTACCTTCCATTAATTTGGGCAGATATGATTAGCTATACTATGTACCGATTTGAATGTGCGATTCGCTCTTCTGCGATTATGAGTTTTATCGGTCTTGGCGGTTTAGGGTATCAAATTCAATTGTCACTGGCTGATTTGAATTATGATCAGGTATGGTCCTATGTTTATTTTCTAATTGCACTTGTCCTTCTGGTCGATATCTGGAGCAATTTTGTTAGAAAAGGTTTGACTGAACAAAAACGTCGAAAAGGTTTCAGTACTGGCTGGCGCTCCTCTCTCTTTGCCTTATTATTGATCATCTGCTCCTGGGTATTTATTACCGTCAGTGAGCATGCTAATTTGTTTGAATTGTTGTCAGATAAAAATATCCAATATGCGAAAAAGTTCTTTGGTGGTCTTATCGGGGTAAATGAGAAACATCCAGCCTTCCTAGATGGTGGAAGTTGGTCAGCCGCATTAAAGCTCACACTCGAAACACTGGAAATGAGCTTGATCGCGATTGGATTTGCCACAATAGCTGCATTCTTAACCGTGATACCAGCCGCTCGAAATATCGCAAATGGAAGTTTAACATCCTCAAAAAGGTGGTATAGCTGGGTTCTTTATGGATTCGTTCGGCTCACATATATATTTTCCCGTTCTGTCCCTGAACTAGTTTGGGCGATGATGATTATATTTATTTTCAAGCCTGGGATTTTGCCTGGAGCGATCGCTCTTGCACTCCATAATTTTGGAATCCTCGGGAAGCTATGGGCTGAGGTCATCGAGGATATGGACCCTCGGCCTATCCGAAATTTAGCTTCCGCAGGGGCATCGAACATTCAGATCTTCTTTTACGGTATCCTGCCTACAGTTATGCCACGATTTCTCACGTATATTCTCTATCGGTGGGAGGTCATTATGAGGACGACAATTGTCGTTGGTTTTGTCGGAGCCGGAGGACTTGGTATGGAATTTAAGCTTGCCATGAGCTATTTCCAATATACAGAAATCACCCTATTGCTGCTTTGCTATATGATCCTTGTTGTTATTGCTGACTTTGCATCCGAGAGTACGAGAAAGGCCGTTAAATAAAAGAGGAACACCTTCCCTGTGGAACGGTGTTTTTTTGTCTTTCTTTGCTTTTAAAAGACATACTATCATCTGCTAGCACACTGCTTAATCAACACTATCAATCGGATAGGTAGCTGATGGTGTCAATTCCATCCATTGCATACTCTTACAGCCAAAGGAAATAATTGAATCATGAGACTTGTTTTCATATAAACTTTTACCTTATTCTATAGGTATGGAAAAAGTTAGTATTATACCGACTTTAAAAGTCAACTAGGAGTGAAAATGCTTTGCAATCAAAGTCCGCTTTACCGGTTTTATTTGTAGTGATGTTTTTGGTCATGGTAGGGTTTGGAATTATCATTCCAGTTTTACCCTTCTATGCTGAAGAAATTGGGGCCAATCCCACGGAATTAGGTTTGTTAATGGCCGTCTATTCTCTCATGCAGCTTATCTTTGCTCCACTTTGGGGTCAAGTTTCAGACCGGATTGGGCGCAAACCTGTGATGATGATTGGGATTGCTGGGCTGGGTTTATCCTTCTTAATTCAAGCTATGTCTACCGAGCTTTGGATGTTATTTGCGGCAAGAATTATTGGCGGCATCCTTTCTTCAGCCAATATGCCAACCGCAATGGCCTACGTCGCTGATATAACCACGGAGGAGAATCGTAGCAAGGGAATGGGAATTGTTGGTGCAGCAACAGGCTTAGGCTTTGTATTCGGACCTGCAATTGGCGGGATTTTTTCAAAATTCAGCTTGAATATGCCCTTTTATCTTGCGAGTGGATCATCCTTCATTACATTGATTCTTGTTTTTCTTTTACTAAAAGAATCAAAACAGATTAAAGCAGTGGTTACCCAAGACAAACCCTCTTTTTGGAAGGCATTTAGTGGTGCTGTTACCGTCCTATATTTGGTGCAATTATTAATTTCCTTATCTCTTTCTGGTTTAGAAGCTACGTTTGCTTACTTTGCCGCTAAAAAAGCAGATCTTGGTGCCATTCAACTTGGTTACATTTTTATGATTATGGGGTTTGCAAGTGCGATTGTCCAAGGTGGCTTGGTTGGTAGGTTGACTAAGAAATACGGTGAAACGATGGTGATCCAAGGGGGGATTATTGTTTCAGCGCTTGGATTTGGTTTGATTTTATTGGTGGATAGTTTTGCAACTGCGGCTATTTATATAACGATTTTTGGTTTAGGGAATGGTGTAATTCGTCCAAGTGTCTCTTCTCTCATTACAAAAACGTCCAGTGCGGGCTATGGAAGTTCAACTGGGCTTCTATCTTCCTTTGATTCTCTAGGAAGAATTATTGGTCCCCCGCTCGGTGGGTGGCTGTTTTCAATGGCGATTGGCCTCCCTTATATTTCAGGTGTGATTATTTCAATTGCAGCATTAATTCTATTTCTACTTTTTCGCCCACAGACCGCTACTGTGAAAACAACCGATATTCAGAACTAATCAATTGGCATATGTTTTTAGGACATGCATAAAATGGGTTACGAGGACGAAGTGAAAAAGGAGCCCAATGTATGAAATTAAAAACCTTCATTAGTATGAGTTTCCTATTGGTTACCTTAGGCTTTGCTGCCTATCTTGATTCACCCTACTCATTTATTAATAAAGATTATGCCTATTCTGCCGATCAACCTGTTATGGCACAGCCACTTGAAGTCGAGCCTTCTAGCGATATTCCAGTGTTGGAGGAAAAACTAGAGAAAGTTGAAAAAGTGGATGGCTATATCGTCGAGACGTACCAAGAGTATGAGGTATATAAAGACAAAGATGGAAATGTACTAAAAAGTGAGCCAACTGGAAAAATAGACACGCTGCAATATTGGAATGATCAACAACAATAATGATTTAACTTAGGCCTGCAAGGAAGGTACTGCTTTCCTTGCAGGCCAAAAAAGAGACTTTTAAAAAGTCTCTTTTTTATGGATTAAGATTATTTTGTTTTTTCTTCTAATTCTTTCAAAGCTTTCGAGAGTTGGTCATTTAAGGAACTTAATGCTGATTGATCAAGTGTAGCTGCTTCTGAACCAGCAATCGTTGGATCAAGATATTTTTCGATTTTTTCATATAGGTCTTTGTTTTCCTTTTTAACATCATCTTCAAATGATGACCACTGATCCTCTAATGTTGGTCCCACTTCTTTTACTTTTCCCTGATCGCCACTTTCAATTGCTTTTGATAACTCCCCTGTCGTTTCTAACATCTTATGAACTCCAACAGAAACCTTACTATCCGCTGAACTACAACCTGCTAAGAGCAAAGCACTTCCAAGACCGAGGGTTAAAACCATTGTTGTTAACTTTTTCATCATCATTCCTACTTTCACTATAAGTTATTGTTTATAATTGCAAGTTTTTGACTTTTATATTTCTTTGCTAATAGGATAATAACTGCTCCAAGAACGAGTCCTATTTGAGGAATCGTACTTTCCCATGTTGGATACAATGCAAAAAATTCTATGCTTGGGATGTTTTCTGAGTTTGTCGATTGGATGAAACCCGCTAATTGAAGGCTGTGTATTCCCATTCCTGTAAATTTAATGCAAAGGTAGAACACGATGACACTCGACACCATAAAGAATGGACGAAGTGGTAATTTCAATCCGACGAATACCATTAAATAGGCCAAAATCCCAAGTATGGCTGCTCCAATCAAAAAGCCGATGATTAATGACTGAAGTTTAATTTGACTTGCCATTCCGATATAAAACAGAACAGTTTCTGTGCCTTCTCTAAAGACCGCTAGAAAGGCTAACACACCTAACGAAACAAGTTTACCTGTGGTTAATGCTGTTTGGCTTTTTTCACGAATATATCTGTTCCAATCAGCGATATTGGATTGGCTATGAAGCCAATAACTCATATACAATAACATCACTGCTGCAAAAACTCCGGTCCATCCACCGATTAAGGCATTATTACTTCCAAACGCCCCTGATGAAATGACGAACTTCACAATCAGTGCAAGAATCATACTAACTCCTAGACCCGAAAATACACCAGTCCAAATCCAGCCTTTTCCCTTCCCGTCGGCTGATTTTTTTACAAACGACATAAGAGCAATGACTACAAGTAATGCTTCTAATCCTTCTCGTATAAGAATCATTGCTGCGTCCCAATAGCTGTAACTCGATTTTTCAGCTAAGGGGGTTAGGTATTTGACCATTTGATTGATTGTTTTATTTGCAGCCTCGAAATTAGGAGGATTTGCTGCAAGCATGGCCTGAATAGTTACTATATCTCTTTCAGAATCACTATAAACGGACGCTGATTGTGAAACAACAACTCCTTCCACGCTTAGCCAGCTGCTGCTGGCCTTTTTAATACCTTCGAGGGCTTCAGCTTGTTTTTGCTCCTTAACTTCATTTTTTGTTTCTTGGAGAAGCAAAATAAAATCCTCTAAAGAAATATCTTCCTTTTTAAAACCAGCTTCTTTAGGATACCCACCACTAACTACCTTTTCATTTACAGCCTTTAACCCCTGTAAAGCTTGTAGAACCTGGTCTTGGTTTTTAATGGTAAGAGCATAGACAACCTTTCCCATATTGGATTCAATATCCCGATAGGCTGTGGCTGAGTCTGCTTTGATCCCTTCCTCAATTTTCCGCCAGGTTTGATTAAATTGGTCATAAGCCTTTTCAGCTTCTGAGAGGTTCCCATTAGATGTAAATTCAATCGCTTTTTCAACTGATTCCTCAGCCAGCATCATATCTTCACTGGAATTTCCTGCTGCATGTACAGGGTTATGAATCCCAATTCCGATTAATAAGAGAATAAAAATTATTTTATGTAATATGTTCTTTCCCATTGGAACCTCCTTATTTGGAATCATTTTAATTGAGAATGAATTTCAATATCATTTTCTTATCTATTATTCTATTTCTTGTGAGAATGATTGTCAATTAAATTTTTTAAAGGATTAGTACAAAAGTTTGAACCTCGATTATTGTCCAGCTCCAAGGCGCTTGCGCTATTTTTTTTAGACTTCAGCGGATTCTTGGAAAAACAGGTACAAACCTTGGTCATTCTCTATTATTGGGTTTCTTGGCTTTTTGGCGGAACTCTTCAGAACTCATAAAGTTCAAAAAGGAGAAGTAAAATGAATATTGATCTTTTAGATTTAAGAGAAAAAAATGGTCACAAAGAAAAATCCATCCTGTTTGGCCGACGAGGTTGGATTAATTATCATTTATATAGATGTTTTTGGCCGCGTCTTTTCTCACGGTCTTTTTTTTTGAGGCTTACTACCTATTACTAACATATGGATTTTTTCTTCTTTTTGTTCAAGAATTAATAATTATGGGATTTTCTAGGATATGATATATGAAGTAGTCCATTATAAATTTGAATATTCATTAAATGCGCCTGTGTTGCCTCCGGAAGTTCAATGACACGTTCAAATTCACCATAAACTCGCTCTCTTCTCATTTCCATTTCAAGAGGTAAAATTGGCTTTATATTGCCATTAATTTTTAAATGTGTATTGGAGATTAAGTTAATAGACAAGTCTTCTTGATTGACCCCAGGTATTTCAATAATAATAAAGTTATAGGTTTCATTTTGATAAATATCAAATTTAGGTTTACAGGTCTCTTCTTTAAAAAATTCATCAGGATGTTTTTGCTTAAGTACGTTAGACCAAAAATTACTCTCTCTATAGTCATTAGTAATTTCTAGCCATTTTCTCATTTTTTCTATATCCATCTTAATCCTCCTTTATAATTGATTGGCAATAGGCATCGATGGATTAGCGATTTGATCCTGATCACTGATATCTGGATCTAGATTACCTGAGCTCATAAGAGAAGAGGCTGGTGAAAAATCGCCTAAAGAAAAATTAGCACCTACAAATTTGCTATTAGCCGTGTGACTGTTATGGACGGTTGGTCCTATATCAACATTTCCATTTTGGTTAGCTCCATTAATCTTAAAGTTTAAAATATTGATTTGAAATGGCATATCAGATAACTCCTATAATTTAGATTGGCGGTACAAGCGGAATGGCACTATTTACATTCGCAACATCAGAAGTTCCAATGGAAGTTTGATCATTGACATCAGGATCATTTAATAGGTTTTCCATCATCGCCTCAGTCGGTGAAGTATCTCCATATGAAGCATTTATTCCTTGTGATTTTGTATTAGAAGTAGGACTATTATGAGATGCCTCCCCAATCGTGATGGAACCATTACCCGAGATACTGTTGATTTTTAAATAATATAAATTGATTACAACCGATGGCATCTTTAACACCTTTCTATCCTTTGGCTTATTGATACTATATGTGATAGGCTGCCTATAGGTTACTCATGGGAATCTGTATGAACATTTTCATGTTCGTGTGCACATTTACCCACAGTGTAAGCAATCCTTTAATATCCTCACGTTAATTTCAGCATCTTTACCTACATTCATGAGCAATTGCCACTATAAATAAAAACTCCCTCTTGATAAGACAAGAGGGAGTGGTTTAAGCGATCGATTCTTGTTTGGCAATTCTTAAAATTTCTAGAGATTTAATGTGGTAACCATCAATTTCGAGCACTTTAAATTCATAATCATCATATCTCACTTTATCGCCTTCAACGACATCCATTTTTTCTGATAAAATCCAGCCGCCAATGGTATCCATATCTGAATTTTCAAGATCGAGACCAAATAAGTCATTGATTTCATCAATCAGAACTTTTCCGTCTACGATAGTCTTGTTTTCACTTATTTTATTGATTTCTGGTACTTCATCAGCATCAAATTCATCACGGATTTCGCCGACAATTTCTTCTAAAATATCTTCGACTGTAACTAATCCTGCAGTACCACCGTATTCATCCATTAGGATGGCCATATGAACACGGTCTTTTTGCATTTTGACAAGTAAATCATGAATGGGAATCGATTCAATTACTTGTATGACTGGACGAACGTATTCTTGAATCGATGTTTCCACATTCTTACCTCTGATATATTCCGTAAAGACTTCTTTCATATTGACCATACCGATGATATTATCCTTTTCACCATCGATCACTGGATACCTTGTGTAGTTTTCTTTCGTCACAATTTGCAGACATTCATTTAAAGACTGCGAAATATCAAAGGCAACAATCTCCGTTCGAGGAACCATGATCTCATTTGCATTTCGATTATCAAATTCAAAGATATTGTTTACATATTTATATTCCGATTGATTAATCTCACCGCTTTTGTAGCTTTCAGAAATAATTATTTGAAGCTCTTCTTCTGAGTGAGCAGCCTCATGCTCCGATGCCGGTTTCAACCCGAAAATTCCAGTAATGAAACGAGCAGAGCCGTTTAGTGCTTTAATAAACGGAAACATGATTTTATAAAAAAGAATCATCGGCCTTGCAAAAAACAAAGTAACCTCTTCTGCTTTTTGTATCGCAAAGGTTTTCGGTGCTAGTTCCCCAACCACCACATGGATAAAGGTTACGGAAGCAAAAGCTAAAATAAATGAAGTAACGCTTGAAATGGATTCAGGCATATTGAAATAACTTAAGAGCGGGTGAAGAATATGTTCAACCGTTGGTTCTCCTAACCACCCTAAACCTAAAGCAGTAACGGTGATACCTAATTGACAAGCTGATAAATATTCATCAAGGTTTGTAACAATTGTTTTCGCGGCAATGGCGTTCTTGTTCCCCTCACTTACGAGTTGATCAATACGTGTACCGCGGATTTTAACAATAGCAAATTCATAAGCCACAAAAAATGCTGTAAAAGCAATTAAAATTGCTATTATTAGTAGATTACTAATGATCAATGGTCTCCTTACTTAATCATTAAGTAAGGAATACACCTCCTGTTATTTTACAAGTTAATATAAAGTCATTTAGCTAAAGAGTAATAATAAGGATTGGGCCAGATTTCGACCTTCTGATGATAGCCTGTTCACAAGCAATTCTTTTTGTTGATGGTTTAATCTTTGTAGAATAGGCTCCATCACATGAATTTCTTCTTTCAAATGCTGCATAATACTAGCAATCTGCTCAAAATGTTTTTCAACCTTTTGTTTATCAAGCGTATTGTCTGACTTCATCATTTCAATCGTGGACTTGATATCCTCTAAAGGTATGTTGAGATTTTTATAATGCTCAATCATATTCAACACTTTTATGCAGTCTTCCCCGTACAATCGATAATTAGATTCCGTCCGAATAGGGTTAAGTAAGCCTATCTGGGTGTAATAATCAATTGTCCGTTTAGAAATATTCTTTAATTTTGCTATTTCACCTATACGATACAACTCCCCAAATTACTCACCCCTTCCAAAATAAATGTTACTATTAATATATCATATTGATAACCGTACAGTCAACGTAACGGTTAGAGCAATGGTTTAGGTCTTATTAAAAATAAAATATAGAACCAAAAAATGGTTCTATATCCGCTTCGTTATCGTGTTAATATAATCGGTCCATTTTTGGTGATGATCATCGTATGTTCGTACTGAGCAACAAAACTTCTTTCCGTGACAAATGTCCAGCCATCATCCAGTTGAAATACTTCTTCATCATGAGTGGAAATAAACGGTTCGAAGGCAATAACCATCCCTTCCTTTAACAAACCATGGTCTGAGGTTTCATTATAATTATAAATATATTCTGGCTGTTCATGGATGGTTCGGCCAATACCATGACCAGTTAAATTTTTAATCACTGTTAATCCATGATTTCTTGCTGTTTGGAAAACTACTTTCCCCATTCCGGTAATTTTGGAACCTGGTTTTGCCTTTTTAAGTCCAGCTTCAAAGGCTTCTTTTGCTACTTCGCAGATTTTAGATAAAATTTCTTCCCCTTCGCCAACAACAATCGAGACGCCTGTATCAGCGAAATAACCGTTTTTGGAGCCGGAAACATCAATATTAACAAGGTCGCCTTCTTTAATGACTCGGTCACTTGGAATTCCATGAGCGACCTCCTCGTTGACACTAATACATGTGTAGCCTGGAAAATCGTATTCGCCTTTTGGAGCAGAAATAGCTCCTTCCTGTTCAAATAACTTTGCAGCTATATCATCGAGTTCTTTCGTAGTAACTCCTGGTACCGCTCTTCTGACTAATTCATCGCGAATCGAAGCAACAATTCGGCCAATTTCTTTTAAGCCGTTAAAATCTTCTTCTGTCTTTGCAATCATTTCTTTTCCCACCTATATAATTGATCTTAAATATTGTTCACCTATTAGATTGTACATTTAAACAAAGGTAAAATCCATGCCTAGCACTTTCTGAGCTTGAAAAAAGCAAAAAATACAGAGCAGTAATCCTGACTCTGTATTTTTTGTATTCATAATGATTTTATTTTCTTGATAAAATTAATCTCAAGTTGAAATTTTTCAAAAATTTCTTTGTACGTGGAATTTATTAATAAGGGGAACAAATTTTCGATGGCTTCTTGATAATCCTGACCTAACGCTTCCCTGAGAAAAACGTATTCATGAAAAAGGAGTGCTTTTTCAAAATCAATTCCTAATTCGTGGAGACCTTTGTACAATTCCTTTTTTGGTATTTTTATAATCTTATTAAAGATTTTGATATTTTTATCAATAAATTTTTCTTCAATATAACGGGTTACATAATCTGTGTACACCATCTGCCCGATTGTATTGGTTTCATTCTTAGTGAAATTGAAGCCAATCACTCGATCTTCTTTATTTTCACGGATGATATACGTTTTACTCCCTCGTAAATGGGTAATAAAATTTTTAACGCTTTTATCAAAAATTTTATCAAACTGAATAATTTTTTGAAGTTTTACGGCAAAATCGGTATGTTCTTCCCCTACTACAAATAGGCGGTCAACAATCGGCAGTAGTCTTAATACCCCCTCTGACAGTTGACTGGAGGCATCATAAATGATGATATCATATTGGTTTTTCATTAATTTCACTTTCCGTTTTTGTTCAGTTAATGATAAGTGTGAAAACTCATGGACAAGCTCGTTTGAGGTCGTTTCTTTTTCTAAGGTCCCATACGAAATAAAAGCTGCAGCTACATTTGTATTTAATTTAAGCCAATTATAGATGGATAAGGCTAATTCAGTCACACCTGATTTTGCTTTTGGAGAATAAAAGCCAACTAAATACATTTCCCTCACATGCCTTTTATATAAATACTATTCAAAAATGAGCTTTGTGTTAAAGATAGCGAACTATTTCACTAATTTTATTATTAAAGCTCCGGCTGAAAAAAGTCATATGATAAAATAAACCTAATCACCAAAATTATTCCAACAACAGAGGTATCCTATGAATAAACTTAATAACCAAGAACTTAAAATTTGGCTCGAAAGTCATCCCATCCCCTTAGTGGAAAAAATGAAATCCTTAGAGGAAGTATTTTGGATCAATCCAAACTTAAAAAATACCCACCAAGGAATCCTTCATTCACCGCTTACTTCGGCAGATATTAAGGATGCAGAGGAAAGATTAGCACGTTTTGCTCCCTATATCTCAAAGGTCTTTCCAGAAACAAAAGCAGATAATGGGATCATTGAGTCTCCATTAGTGAGAATCCCCTCGATGCAGCAAAAGTTAGCCCATCATTTCGGACAATCTATTCCGGGGACATTGCTACTAAAGTGTGATAGTCATCTTCCAATCTCTGGTTCGATAAAGGCCAGAGGTGGGATTTATGAAATACTAAAACATGCAGAAAATCTCGCGCTCTCTCACCATTTACTAACGAAACAGGATAATTATTCAATAATGGCAAGTGAAAGGTTTCAAGCGTTCTTTTCCCAGTATTCGATTGCTGTCGGTTCGACTGGGAATTTAGGATTGAGTATTGGAATTATCAGTGCCAAATTAGGATTTAAGGTAACCGTGCATATGTCCGCGGATGCAAAACAATGGAAAAAGGACTTGCTGCGGAGTAAAAATGTGACAGTGATAGAATATGAAGCGGATTATAGCAAAGCGGTCGAACAAGGGCGCATCCAAGCGGAAGCAGATACGAATTGCTATTTTGTGGATGATGAAAATTCAAGTGATTTATTTTTAGGCTATTCTGTGGCCGCCTCACGGTTGATGAAGCAATTAGATCAGTTAGAAATCCTTGTCGATGAAAACCACCCCTTAATTGTTTATCTTCCATGCGGAGTTGGCGGTGGTCCAGGTGGAGTAGCCTTTGGGTTAAAACAACTGTTTAAAGATCATGTGCACTGTTTCTTTGCAGAACCGACCCATTCCCCCTGTATGGTACTAGGGTTAATGACGGGATTGCATGATCAAATCTCGGTTCAAGACGTCGGAATCGATAATCTAACAGACGCAGACGGCCTTGCTGTTGGCAGACCCTCTGGATTTGTCGGGAAAATAATAGAGCCTTTTCTAAGTGGAAGCTATACGATTAGTGATCAAAACTTATACAAACTTCTTAAGGACCTTGTTGATACGGAGGGAATTTATCTTGAACCTTCTGCACTAGCTGGTATGGCGGGACCTACTTTCTTAAACAGAGATGGAAGCGATTATTTAGAGAAGCATGATTTATCGAAAAAAATGAATAATGCCACGCATATCATTTGGGCAACTGGCGGAAGAATGGTCCCTGCTGAAATGATGCAGGAATATTACCAAAAAGGGACTATTTAAGTGAAAAAAACACTTTTTATTGCATCGTCAATATCTATTGGAATTTTTATTGTTTTATCCCCTGTGTTTATTCGTTTGGTTACCTATTTACACCCCATTGTTTTAATTGTTGTCTTGTTAGGTATTATGTGGATGGTCAGTTTTTTGGTTCTATTATTTAGAAAAGAAACGATTAGTATTCCCTATTCACTTATGTTGTCCTTGATCATTCTGTATACGTTGGCACTGGTGATTTTATTATTTTTTCGACCAAATGAGCAAAACTATAACACCATGAATCTTGTTCCATTTTCTACAGTTGCTTTTTATTTGTCAGGAAAAGTAAACTGGTTAATTGCCTTTTATAATCTAGCTGCTAATATTGGTTTGTTCATACCTTATGGTATCTTCCTAAGGTTTAGACGGTTTACTCAATGGAAGGCAGTAACGATTGCAGGCTTACTGATCTCATTCATTGAAGTTCTGCAATTATTAACCCATCGCGGCAGTTTGGATATTGACGATTTGATTTTGAACGTTTTTGGGGTTTACCTAGGTCTCATTTTCTTTCCTTTTGTTCGGCAAGTTGTCTATATTCCACTGAAAAAAGGACCCATCAATTGATGAGTCCTTTTTTCGAATAATCATGATGCAAATACAAGCAATAGCCATAAATATAAGCAAATCAGTGTGAAGATCAGTGTGGCAGGGATAACAATGATGGTAACTTTGATATATTCCATCCAAGTGATTTTAATCTTATTCTTTTTTAATATATGCATCCAAAGTAGTGTCGCTAATGTACCAATTGGGAGAATGAGTGATCCGATGTCGCTGCCAATAATGTTGGATAAGTATACGGTTTTCGTTAATAGTGGGGTTAGTCCCATATCTGTCAAGGCAAAAGTTGATATCATTAAGGCCGGATGATTGTTAAAAATATTCGAAAGGAAGGCCGTAATGGCACCCATGGTTAAACTAGCATGGAACAAGCTATCATTCACAATTGGCTTTAGATAGTTTATTAAGAGATTGGATAGTCCAATATTGTGTAATCCATACATAATGACATACATACTAAAGGCAAAAATTAAGATATGCCATGGAATTTTTCCGGCTACATCCTTTGGGTTTACCTTTAAATAGATCCATCTCCAAATTAATAAGATGATGGAACCACATACAGCAACCAATGAGACAGAGATGCCAATAAAGGA
Source organism: Neobacillus drentensis (assembly GCF_036962125.1). GTDB lineage: Bacteria > Bacillota > Bacilli > Bacillales > Cytobacillaceae > Neobacillus > Neobacillus drentensis_B. The sequence goes on along the minus strand of NZ_JBALOA010000002.1, from coordinate 1,169 downwards.
AGCTACGAATAAACTTATTCTTACTAAGAATACAAAGATGAGCATCTTGATCATGAGATTCTTTTGTTGATTAAATAAATTTTCAGCCCCTTGTTGTAGTGGATGGTATGGGCGGTTTTTTTGCAGTGGGATTGAGAAGGAGTGGAAGCGAATTTCTTTCGGAATGTTTTTCTTGAAGACTAGGAACAATAAATAGGATAAAAATAGTAATCCCAACACCCCAGGAACAAACATCATTTCCGTTTGAAGATACAAATCCATTCCAATAATTTTAAGTGCGATGAGGTTAACAATATTACTAACACCGATTGGAGCACTTGAGGCTGTCGCAATTAAAGCACCACTTAATAGGAACGGGATTTTTTGACGATTTTTTAACTTTAGGTTATTTAATATTAAAATCAATATCGGTGTTGTAATTAAAATACTTCCATCATTATTAAAAAATAGAGTCATCAAAAAGCAGAGTAACAAGGTATTCCAAAATAACCGGAGTCCAGACCCCTTTGAGATTTTTAACATTAAAGCGGCTGTCCAACTAAAAAATCCAAAACTTTCGAGTACGATAGCCATAACGATTGTGGCTATGATGGTAATGGCAGCCCCCGTAACCTTTGAGCTAATATCAAGTAAATCCGCAATCGAAACGCTTCCACTAATAAAGACGAGAATGGCTCCTAATGTAGCTGGGATTGCTTCGTTCATATTTTTTGGACGGATAAAGATCAGAACCATTGTTAGGATAAAAGCAAAGATGGTGATAATTACCGTCGATTGATGATACATAAAAATTTATTTACTCCCTTCACTTAAGTTTCCTTCTTCATTTTCCGTTTTTTTTATTCTTGTCCCTTGCTTCATAGTACGTCCCACTGTGAAGGCTTGTTCTAAACGAATGTCTCGTAGATGGATAAATCAGCATTCATCTAGAAAAATTAATAGAAAGGTGTCTGGTTTTTTACCTATTTTTTAAAATATAGACGCTTGTCCCTGAAGTTTTTAAGTTTATTTTCAAAAAAATAGACAAAAAAAACCGATACTTTGAAAGTATCGGTTTTAAGCTGGTTAATGTTTTTTACCTTTTGGACCTTTAGGACCTTTTTTTCCCTTGCTTCCATGGCTTCCAGAGCTTCCACTGCCTGAGCTTCCGCTGCCTGAGCTTCCGCTGC
>NZ_JBALOA010000019.1:92085-97377 GCF_036962125.1 Neobacillus drentensis | reverse complement strand
GTGCATGGATTCCGCCAATTCTGGGATTGATTCCGCCAAACTTGAGAAGAATCCCGCCATCTTCACTACTTATTCCGCCAAACATCAAAAATCGAACATATTAAGAGTATTCACTTATGTAAAAACTGCCTAAATTAAACTTCCTACGGTAAAGCCCTTTTTATATTTAGCACTAGCAATTGCTGGAACAGCCACTGAAGCTGATCTATCTAGGTGATCATGATCGTGATCATGATGGTCTGACGGGTCCACGTAATCATTATCAAACCGTTTATTGATGTCAATTAGCATCGCTTTGACTTGCTGATAATCTTTATAGGATACCTCCCGTAACTGGTTCAGCATCGCACTCCGTTCCTCATCCGTAAAACGAAACAAGGCTAGGTCCAGATGTTCAACAAAATTATGTAACCCGAATTTTTCGAGATTCAGTTCTTGGAGTAACCGATTAAATTCATTATTGGTCGGTGCAAAGTCTCTCTCACCCTTTTCGTTTTCAAACTTACTGATAAGCGGAATCAGCTCAACTAAACGTGAAAGCCGCTGCTCCTCTTCTTCAAAAATATGATGATAATAAAGACGTTCATGCTCATCAGTGGCGTTCTGAATGACGGGATCCAACATATTCATAAATTTTTCAATAGCATCCTTAGTTGTCGTAAAAATATGATAAAAAATCTTTAATTCCTCTTTCACAATAGCACCCCCAACTTTCAACTACTTGTCATTATTGACGTTGGGTAGCATTTTTAAAACTGAAATTAGAAATAAAAAAGACTAGCTGTCAACTAGTCCACTTCCACATATATTCTATTTTTAGATATAAAAACAGACCAGCATCTCTGCTGGTCTGTTTTTTCCACTATGTAGTGGAGACGGTGGGAATCGAACCCACGTCCAAAGATATCGCCACTTAAGCTTCTACGAGTGTAGTCGATATATTGGTGTTTCGCTGAAGCCATATGCCTATCGACCGGCGTCCGGTCAGCTAGCCTGGTTGTTCTCTTCCTTCGTCCTCAGGCGGTGGACTCCGGCGTAGCCTACTAAGAGTGAGTCCGCTACCCTACCACATAGGCGATGGAGGGGCGAACAGCTATGCAGTTATTAAGCTGCGAAAGCTAGGTTGTTGTTAGTTTTGCCAGTTATGGCTTTGACGTTTTAACGAGGCCGATCCCCTCGACTCGCGACCTAAGCTCAAACTACCCCTGTCGAATCCGTAGCGTCCCCATAATAAAAGGAGCTGCAATCTAGTTAAAGATTTAAGCTGTAGACGTTAGGATGCTCAACATGTTCTTTGAGCAAAGTATCTCATCGCTAACTTAGCGACAAACTTATTATAACATACTTGAGGCATATTTCAATTGCAAGTATCTGTAAAATAATTTCCAATTCACAAATCAATGAACCCGATTACATCTTCTGACGATCGCGGAAAGCCCGTTCGATTTCACGCTTTGCTTCTTTTTGCTTTAAGGATTCGCGCTTATCATAGTTTTTCTTACCCTTGGCAAGCCCGATTAAAACTTTGCAAAAACCATTTTTCAAATAAAGCTTTAACGGAACCAGTGCATAACCAGCCTCTTTCGTTTCGCCAATTAACTTATTAATTTCACGCTTATGGAGTAATAGCTTCCGTGTTCGTAATGGGTCATGATTAAAAATGTTTCCTTGTTCATACGGACTGACATGCATCCCGAAAAGGATGGCCTCACCATTTTGAATTCGTGCATAGGCATCCTTAAGATTCACTTTTCCCCCACGAATTGACTTAATTTCGGTCCCCTGCAGAACGATTCCCGCTTCATAGGTTTCTTCAATAAAATAGTCATGATATGCCTTTTTGTTTTGCGCAACCACTTTTCCTTCACCTTTTGGCATCTCTTTTTCACCTCATTCTTTGGCTTTATTTTAGCAGAACACCACCGATAGGACAATGAAAAGGAGCCTCTTAAAAGGCTCCCCTTACCTTAATTATTTGTTTTTCCGCTTATTACTTTTATTTTTCGGGACATTATCATAAAATTTACGTTTTTTCTTCGCTTTATTCCCTTGGCCGTTGTTGCCTTCAGAATTTCCGGCCTGATTACGACCGCCACGGCCGCCATCTGATTTGCCATTGCCGCCTTGACCACGACCGCCGCCTTGCTGTTTATTTCTGCGCGGTTTCTTGGTGTCGCTTCCCGTACTGAAAACCCTAGGTGTCTCTGAGCGCTCCAGTCGTCGAGTACCCTTCATGCCGACAATTTCAAAATCAATCGCCCGCTCTTCTTTATTAACCTTTACTACCCGAATAGTAATCTCATCACCAATTCGGAAAACATTCCCTGTCCGCTCCCCAATCATGGCTAAATGGCGCTCATCATACCGATAATAATCATCCGTCATATAGCTGACATGAACAAGACCTTCAATGGTATTCGGAAGCTCGACAAACATTCCAAAATTGGTGACAGAGCTGATAATTCCATCGTACTCTTCGCCAATTTTATCCGCCATATATTCGGCTTTCTTTAAATCATCGGTTTCCCGCTCAGCATCAACAGAGCGGCGCTCCATTTTAGAAGAATGATCAGCAATTTCAGGTAAGCGTACATTCCATTTCTCTTGTGTGGTCGAATCAAGCTTGCCTTCAATCAAATACGTCCGGATTAAGCGGTGCACGATTGTATCCGGATACCGGCGAATCGGCGAGGTAAAATGGGTATAGAACTCGGTGGATAACCCAAAATGTCCGAGGCTTTCTGGGTCATATTTTGCCTGCTGCATCGAGCGCAGCATCACCTTCGAGACCACCATTTCCTCTGGCTTCCCTTGAACCTCTTCAATGATTTCTTGAAGGGCCTTTGGATGAACGTCATTAGCTGTACCTTTTACAATGTAGCCAAAGTTGGTGATAAACTCGAAAAATCTCCGCAGCTTATCTTCCTTTGGATTCTCGTGAATTCGGTATATAAACGGAACTTCCATCCAGTGGAAATGCTCAGCGACGGTTTCGTTGGCTGCTAGCATAAATTCCTCAATTAATTTTTCCGCCACCGAACGTTCACGTAACACGACATCGGTCGGCTTGCCTTCCTCATTAACAAGGACCTTTGATTCCTTAAAATCAAAATCGATTGCGCCGCGCTTCATCCGTTTATTTCGTAAAATGGCTGCTAATTCTTCCATCATTTCGAACATCGGTACGAGCAGTTCATATCGCTTGCGCGTCTCTTCATCATGTTCTGCCAGAATTAGATTTACATCATGGTAGGTCATGCGCTCTGTCGTTTTTATCACCGCTTGAAAAATTTCATGTGAAACCACGGCACCCTCTGAGGTGATTTCCATTTCACAAGAGAGAACAAGTCGGTCCACCTTTGGATTTAAGGAACAAATTCCATTAGATAATCGATGCGGAATCATCGGGATTACCCGGTCAACTAAATAAACACTCGTTGCTCGTTCCTCTGCTTCCAGATCGATTGGCGTTCCTTCTTTTACATAATAGCTTACGTCAGCAATATGGACACCGAGCTTATAGTTACCATTTGCCAGCTTTGTAACGGTGACAGCGTCATCCAAGTCTTTGGCATCGGCACCGTCAATCGTGACAATCATCTCATTTCTTAAGTCGCGGCGGTTCGCTAATTCACTTTCGTCAATGGTGTCAGGTACCTCATTCGCCTGTTTTAACACCTCGTCCGGGAAGGCCATTGGCAAGCCGTGCTTATGTATGACTGAAAGAATATCAACACCCGGGTCGTTTTTGTGACCGAGAATTGTGATGACTTCACCTTCTGCACTTTTTCGCCCTTCTGGATAGGTGATTAACTTTACTACAACCTTATGACCCTCGACTGCTCCTTTTGAAGCGGATTTGGGAATAAATATGTCACTGGCAAACTTCTTATCATCGGGAATAACAAAACCAAAGCTTTTGCTCTCCACATACGTTCCGACGATTTGCTGAACTCCGCGTTCAATAATACGGATAATACTTCCTTCGCGGCGCTGGCCTGCGCTTTCAGAGGAAACACGTGCTAAGACAACATCTCCATGCATCGCCGTATTGGTTTCATTTGGCGGAATAAAAATATCATCCATTCCCGGTTCATCCGGTGCGACAAAAGCAAAACCTTTTGCATGACCGATTAGTTTGCCGCGAATTAAGTTCATTTTTTCAGGAAGCCCGTAGCGGTTACTGCGGGTTCTAACCACTAAACCCTTTTCCTCCATTTGGACGAGTGCTTTGACAAATTCCTTAAAGTCACTGGAGTCCTGAATTCCAAAGGCAGACTCAAGCTCTTGAACTGTTAACGGCTTGTAAGCCTCATCCTTCATATATTGTAAAACCTTATCAATATGCTTTTGCATGTTATCTTCCAAACTAATCCTCCTTTGTAGCTGCTTTGTTAATCGTGCCAGTTTAGTTTTTCCAAAAAGGTATACACATCCTCATGTAACTGCTCTCGCTCTTGATCGAGTGTGATGACGTGACCAGACTGCTCATACCATTTTAATTCTTTAAAAACTGATTCGATTTCGTTATAAATGATGTTTGCACTTTCGGTGTTAATCATTTTGTCATGACGTGCCTGAACGACAAATGTAGGCGCGTAGATCATATCCACATTTCCCCGTACATCGGCAATCAATGCCTGTAAGGCCTTTAAGGTTTTCATTGGTGTTTTCTTAAACTCATTCATTTCCATTTCGATTTGCTCAGTCGATTTTCCTTCACGTTTTTTAAATTCACGAGCGTATTCAAGAATTCCTTCGTACATAACCTCTTCACTTTTTATATGCATCGGCGCACACATCGGAATAATGGCTTTTATAGGTACAGTGTAACCCAATTTCAAGGAAAATACGCCACCTAGGGATAATCCGGCCACGGCAATTTCTGAGTGACCTTTATTTTTTAAAAATTGGTAGCCATTGAGGACATCCTGCCACCAATCTTTTGGCCCTGTATGCACTAGTTCTTCAGGCGGTACTCCGTGCCCTTTATAATGGGGGGCATGACAGGTATAGCCCTTTTTTTCCAAAAACCTCCCCAGCATCCGGACGTCAGCCGAATTACCGGTAAAGCCATGCAAAAGAAGAACGGCTCGTTTTCCTCCTTCGAATGTAAATGGCTTCGGTGTAGCAACTTTCATGATAAAAACTCCCTTAATTTCAATTCACTTAATTTAGTTTTAGCAAAGCAATGGGGAACATTCCACAAAAACGGCTTATCAACAAGAAAAGCGGAAGCTCCCTGTTCAGCGGCGTATGGCCTGGAGCGCTCCAACTGAGATAAAGGAAACA
>NZ_JBALOA010000019.1:64671-92054 GCF_036962125.1 Neobacillus drentensis | reverse complement strand
GAAGGACACTAGCCGCTAGGGCGCTGGAGCTATACAGTAAACTAAATTCAAAAAACTTTTACTTTCTTATCTTTTAAGAAAAGTGGAAGCTCTCTCATCTTTATCTTACCTAAATAAAAAACCTGGCGCATGCGGCCAGGTTTGTGTGAAAGCTTAAATTTGAAAGTAAGTCACTGCAATAGCAAGCAGGATAAACAAAACTGCTAATACAATCGTAATACGATGTAGAATCAAATCAAGTCCCCTTGCTTTTTGTTTACCAAAAAGAGATTCAGCACCACCAGAAATGGCACCAGATAATCCAGCGCTTTTACCTGATTGAAGTATAACCACACCAATAAGTCCGATACTCACGATTACTAATAAAACTACTAAAAATGTATGCATAAAGGCCACCTCCTGTAGTCGATACAATTCACAGTATATTAAATTTATCATATTTTGTCGGTTAAAACAATAGTCCTTAGTGTCACTTTGGTGACCTTTATATATAAAAAGGCACACATCCGAAAATGTGCGCCTAAGTCTAAAATATTATTTGCTTAAGTTGTAGAATGTCTTCTTACCTAAATATTGTGCAGTTTCACCTAAGTTATCTTCAATACGAAGCAATTGGTTGTATTTCGCAACACGGTCCGTACGAGAAGGTGCACCAGTCTTGATTTGACCTGCGTTGGTTGCAACCGCAATGTCAGCAATTGTGTTGTCTTCAGTTTCACCAGAACGGTGAGAGATAACAGCTGTGTAACCAGCGCGTTTTGCCATTTCAATCGCATCAAATGTTTCAGTAAGCGTACCAATTTGGTTTACTTTGATAAGGATTGAGTTACCAATTCCTTTTTCAATACCTTCAGCCAATTTACGTGTGTTAGTAACAAATAAATCATCACCAACTAATTGAACTTTTTTGCCTAGGCGCTCAGTTAGTAACTTGTGGCCTTCCCAGTCATTTTCGTCTAAACCGTCTTCGATTGACACGATTGGGTATTTAGAAGAAAGCTCTTCGTACCAGTCAACCATTTCTGCAGATGTCTTGACAACACCCTCACCAGCAAGATGGTATTTACCGTCTTCTTTGTTGTAGAACTCAGAAGATGCAGCATCCATCGCAAGCATAACTTCTTCACCTGGCTTGTAACCAGCTTTTTCGATTGCTTCAACAATCGTTTGAAGAGCTTCTTCGTTTGATCCTAAGTTTGGTGCAAATCCGCCTTCGTCACCAACTGCAGTGTTAAGGCCTTTACCTTTAAGAACAGACTTTAATGTGTGGAAAATTTCTGCACCCATACGAAGCGCTTCTTTGAAGTTTGGAGCGCCAACAGGCATGATCATGAATTCTTGAATATCAACGTTGTTATCTGCATGTTCCCCACCGTTTACAATGTTCATCATTGGCACTGGAAGCTGCTTAGAGTTGAAACCGCCAAGGTATTGATATAAAGGGATATCTAAGTAGTTTGCTGCAGCATGTGCAACGGCCATAGACACACCAAGGATCGCGTTTGCTCCTAATTTTCCTTTGTTATCTGTACCATCAAGTTCGATTAGAGCTTGGTCGACAGAAACTTGGTCTAAAACGCTGAATTCTTCGCCGACAAGATGTGGCGCAATAATTTCATTTACGTTGTCAACGGCTTTTTGAACACCTTTTCCAAGGTAACGGTCTTTGTCTCCGTCACGAAGTTCAACAGCTTCATATTCACCAGTAGAAGCTCCACTTGGAACCATTGCGCGTCCAAATGCACCTGATTCTGTAAATACTTCAACTTCAACTGTAGGGTTACCACGGGAATCTAATACTTCACGAGCGTATACGTCTGCAATAAATGGCATGTAAAATCTCTCCTTAAAAATTAAATTAGTTTTTTATTAATGATGTTCCAGTCATTTCCACTGGTTTTTCAAGACCCAATAAGTCTAACATAGTTGGCGCTAAATCCCCAAGAATTCCTCCGTCTCGGAGTTGAATTCCTTGTTTTGTCACAATTACCGGCACAGGATTGGTCGTATGTGCTGTCATTGGCTCACCTTCAAGTGTGATTACCTCATCAGCATTTCCATGGTCAGCGGTAATAATGACGGAACCGCCTTTTTCAAGAATTAAATCAACGATTTTCCCTAGGCATTCATCAACGGTTTCGATTGCCTTGATGGTTGGCTCTAGCATACCAGAATGACCCACCATATCCGGGTTAGCAAAGTTTAGTAAAATGGCATCAAATTTATCCGCTTTTATTTCTTTAAGTAAGGCGTCTGTCACTTCATAAGCACTCATTTCTGGCTGAAGGTCATAGGTTGCCACCTTTGGAGAGTTGATTAAAATCCGCTCTTCACCAGGGAACTTTTCCTCACGGCCGCCACTCATAAAGAAGGTAACATGCGGGTATTTCTCAGTTTCAGCAATTCTTAATTGCTTCATGTTGTTTTGGGCTAGCACTTCACCAATGGTGTTATCTAAATTGGTTGGTTTGAAGGCAACATATCCATCCACCGATTCACTGAAGTGAGTTAAGCATACGAAAAATAAATTTTTCGGATGTTTTGGCCCGCGGTCAAAAGAGCGGAAGTCTTCGTTTGTAAATGTATTAGAAATCTGAATCGCACGGTCAGGACGGAAGTTATAGAAAATAACGGCATCATTGTCCTGAATAGTCGCAACAGGCTGCCCATCTTCTTTTGTAATCACAGATGGGATCACGAATTCATCAAAGATTCCATGAGAATAAGAATCTTCTACTACATCTAAAGGATTCGAGTAGGTAGGACCTTCGCCATAGACCATTGAACGGTACGATTTTTCGACGCGCTCCCAGCGTTTATCACGGTCCATAGAGTAGTATCTCCCTGAAATCGTAGCAAATTCACCTACACCGTATTCTTTCATTTTATCCAATGTTTCTTGGATAAATTTAGCTGCAGTTTTCTGTCCAACATCGCGGCCGTCAAGGAATGCGTGCACATATACTTTTTCGACGCCTTCTTCTTTTGCCAGCTTCAAGAGGGCGAACATATGTTGAATATGGCTATGGACCCCGCCATCTGACAATAATCCAAATAAATGAAGGGCTGTGCCATTTTTCTTCACATGCTCCATCGCCCCTGTAAAGGTTTCATTTTTTTCAAATTCACCTTCACGAATCGCAATGTTCACGCGTGTTAAGCTTTGATAAACAATTCGGCCAGCACCAATATTTAGGTGGCCAACCTCGGAGTTACCCATTTGACCTTCTGGGAGACCCACGGCCTCACCAGATGCTGTTAAATGAGAATGTGGATACTCGCTCCAAAAACGATCAAAATTCGGTTTTTTTGACTGCGCGACCGCATTCCCTTTTGTTTCGCCCCTACATCCAAAACCATCAAGGATAATCAGAGCAACGGGAGATTTACTCATAACTGCCTGCCTCCAATAGTTGTAAGAAGGATTGTGCTTCAAGGCTTGCTCCGCCTACTAATGCACCATCAATATCAGGTTGTGCCATGTATTCTTTAATGTTCTCTGGCTTCACACTGCCGCCATACTGAATTCTTACTGCATCGGCAACGTCTTGCGAGAATTGTTGAGCTACTACCTGACGGATATGAGCACACACTTCATTCGCATCAGCCGATGTAGAGGATTTGCCTGTACCAATTGCCCAAATAGGTTCATAAGCAATGACCGTTTGCTTTACTTGCTCTTCAGTTAGTCCAGTTAACGCTTTCGCTACTTGGTCACCAACTAGTTGGTTTGTTTCACCATTTTCACGCTGTTCTAATGTTTCTCCACAGCATACGATTGGAGTCAAGTTATATTTAAAGGCTGAAAGAGCCTTCTTGTTCACCGATTCATCGGTTTCATTAAACATTTCGCGGCGTTCTGAGTGTCCGATAATTACATATTGAACAGCAAGGTCAGCAAGTGCTTTCGGGCTGATTTCGCCGGTAAATGCTCCACTTTCTTCAAAATGCATGTTTTGAGCACCGATTTTTACATTGGTACCTTCAGTTACTTCGACAAGACTCTGTAAAAATAATGCAGGTGCGCAGATGACGGAATCCATTTTTTCTGGTGCAGGTACAAGACCTTTTACTTCTTCTGCAAAGCTTTTTGCCTCAGAAAGCGTTTTGTTCATTTTCCAGTTTCCTGCAATAATTGGCTTACGCATACTTGAACATCCTTTCGTGATTTAACTTATTTATCGTTTAAAGCAACTACTCCTGGCAGGGCTTTGCCTTCCATAAATTCAAGGGAAGCGCCGCCTCCAGTGGAGATGTGGCTCATTTTATCGGCTAAGTTGAACTTTTCAACCGCCGCTGCAGAATCTCCACCGCCAATGACTGAATATGTACCCTCTGCTTCGGCAAGTGCTTCCGCCACTGCTTTTGTGCCGCCAGCAAACTTATCGATTTCAAATACGCCCATTGGACCATTCCAAATAACTAATTTTGATTTTTGAATGACATCACGGTAGATTTCAGCTGTTTTTGGTCCGATATCAAGTGCTTCCCAATCCGCTGGAATTTCTTCAATTGCGACCACTTTTGAATTAGCGTCTGCAGAGAAATCATCCGCAACCACGGCATCCACAGGCATATAGAAATTAACGCCTTTTTCTTTTGCCTTTTCAATAAATGATTTGGCAAGATCAATCTTATCTGCCTCTAGTAACGATTTTCCAACCTCATGGCCTTGTGCCTTCACAAACGTATAAGCAAGTCCACCGCCAATGATTAAGTTATCGACTAATTCTAATAGATTTTCAATAACACCAATCTTGTCCTTTACCTTCGCTCCGCCGATAATCGCTGTAAACGGACGCTCTGGGTTGGAAAGGGCTTTACCAAGCACATCCAATTCTTTTTCCATTAAAAGACCTGAAACAGCCGGTAGAATATGCGCAATTCCTTCAGTTGAAGCATGGGCACGGTGTGCAGCACCAAAGGCGTCATTTACATAAACATCAGCTAGCTCTGCAAAAGATTTCGCCAATTCAGGATCATTCTTTTCTTCACCTGGATAGAAACGAACATTTTCAAGGAGTAGAACATCGCCTTCGGTCATCGTTTCAATCATTGCTTTCACAGAATCGCCATACGCTTCATCTGCCTTCTTCACATCTTTACCAAGCAGTTCAGAAAGTCTGACACCAACTGGAGTTAAACGCATTTCTTCGACTACTTTTCCTTTCGGACGGCCGAAGTGACTGGCTAAAATGACTTTAGCACCTTGATCAACTAGGTATTGAATCGTTGGAAGTGCGGCACGAATCCGCGTTTCATCGGTTATTTTCCCATCCTGCATTGGGACGTTAAAATCCACCCGGCAAAATACGCGTTTACCTTTTACATCGACATCTTTGAGAGTTTTCTTATTCATAAAGGACCTCCGGTAGAGTATTGGTTTTTAGAAAATGTCGTCAAAATCAATAAAAAGGGGAGGGGGGCACATACTCCCCGCTCCCCTTTGGAAAACCTTTGTTATGATCAACTTCTTATGATTGGCAAACAATCATAAGTCCGTTTTGAATATATTAAAGTCCTTTTTGTGCAAGGTAGTCACAAAGGTCAACAACGCGGTTAGAGTAACCAACTTCGTTATCGTACCAAGATAATACCTTAACCATGTTGCCTTCAAGAACCATGGTAGATAATGCATCGATAGTTGAAGATACAGTAGAACCATTGTAGTCAGTAGAAACTAATGGAAGGTCGCTGTATGCTAAAATGCCTTTTAATGGGCCTTCAGCTGCTGTTTTTAATGCTGAGTTAATTTCTTCAGCTGTTACATCTTTTTCTAACTCCATAACTAAGTCAACGATTGAAACGTTTGGAGTTGGAACACGCATTGCCATACCGTTTAATTTACCTTTAAGTTCTGGTAAAACAAGAGCAACGGCTTTAGCAGCACCAGTTGAAGTTGGGATCATGTTTTCAGCTGCTGCACGAGCACGACGGTAGTCCTTGTGTGGCAAGTCAAGAATTTGTTGGTCATTAGTATAAGAGTGAATAGTTGTCATCATACCGCGCTTGATTCCAAAAGTATCATTTAATACTTTTGCAAATGGAGCAAGACAGTTAGTTGTACAAGAAGCATTAGAAATAACATGGTGGTTGTTCGCATCGTATTTGTCTTCGTTAACGCCCATTACGATGGTGATATCTTCGTTTGATGCTGGAGCAGAGATGATTACTTTTTTCGCACCTGCTTCAAGATGTTTCGCAGCATCTTCACGCTTTGTGAAACGGCCTGTAGATTCGATAACTACGTCAACGCCAAGACCGCCCCAGCCTAATTGTGCTGGATCGCGTTCTGCAAGAACCTTCACTTTGTGTCCGCCAACTACTAGGTATTCACCATCAACAGTTACATCTTCTGCAAGAGTTCCGTGAACAGTGTCATATTTTAAAAGGTGTGCAAGCATATTTGCATCTGTTAAGTCATTAATCGCAACGATTTCCACATTGCTATTGTTCAAAGCCGCACGAAATACGTTACGACCAATACGTCCAAATCCATTAATTCCAACTTTTACTGACATGATAAATTTCCTCCTTTAAATTGGGTAAGGATGTTTTTTATTTTAAAAAGGATTTACCCTTTTAATAACTTTTTCGCTGCACCTTCATCTGTAATTAATATCGTCGATGCTGGAGCTTTTTTTAAATATGCTTTAATTGCCTTCGCCTTGGAACTTCCACCTGCTACCGCAATAACATTAGGAATGTTGACTAAATCTTCTAATTGCAGGCCAATTGTTAATACCTTATGAACAATTTCGCCTTGTTCGTTAAAATAATAGCCAAATGCTTCACCCACAGCCTGTTTACTTTCCAGATGGCTAAGAATCTCAGCGTTCGTTTTTCTTCGCTCAGCCATTGTGATAGCATCTCCAATTCCATGGAGAACCATGCTAGGCGATTTAATCAAATTCAAAACTTCATGAATGCCGGGTTCTTTAATAAGCGATTCGTAGATATCCGTACTGACTTGATCAGGAACATAAAATACTCGATGTTTAGAATGGGTGTTTCTTGACATGATTGAGCAAATCGTATTCGCCTGATTTTGAACATCCTCACCTACTCCGCCTCTGGCTGGAACAAATAGAAGTTCTTTTTGAGGTGACTCTGGTGAGAGTCTCTCTGCGACAGCAGCCATCGTTGAACCGCCAGTTACAGCAATGATATTTTTTCCGCTAAAAAGCTTTTTCATGCACACCGCACAGGCTTTACCAAGTTCACCTTTCGCCATAAGCGAATCATCGCTATCGCCAGGTACAATAATGACCTTTTTAATGCCCAGTTTGTGCTTCAATTCCAGCTCCATCACATCAATGCCCTTTAGCTCACGCATAAACTCTTCCAAGTCTTCTAGTAAATTTTTCCCTTCAGGAGTTAAACTCATTCCCACATTATTGGTGTAAATTAAATTTTGCTCCCGTAAGAAATCCACTTCACCACGAAGGACTCGTTCGGTGTACCCCAGGCTGCCCGCTAAGCTTCTTCTTCCTACCGGCTGCATAAAACCTATGTATCTAAGGATAGAATATCTTTTTTGGAGAACCTGAAGCAGGTCGGGTAATAATCTCTTTTGGATATCGATAAATGATTGCATGAATCACATGCTCCTTTATTATATGTAGTTGGTCTTAAAATGTCCACCATAGACATATTATGTCCCACTACCTCGAAAAAAAATCACCCCTGCTACGTTTTTTATTGTAACAGGAGTGAAAAGCTATTTCAACTATTAAGATTAGCTTTTTTTTCTTGCAAACGGTTACTTATGTCAAATTTATTAATAACGCCAAAACCAGCTTCTACTCCATCAATTTGAACGACAGGAATCATTAACCCATATTGTTCGGTTAGTTCATCACTGGATTCGATATCAAATTCTTCTAAAATGAAATCATAGTCTTTATTAAGTTCAAGCAGCATGGACTTGGCTTTATCACAAAGCGGGCAGCCCTTTCTGGTGTAAAACGTAATTATTGTTTGCTCCATTATACTGTTTCCTTTCATTCAAACCTTTTTCTTTTTGCAGAGGAGGGGATCCCCAACTGATCCCGGTATTTAGCAATCGTCCTTCTTGACACCACCATGCCTTCCTCTGTTTTTAATCGTTCGACAATATCCTGATCAGAAAGCGGTTTTTGTTTATTCTCTTTTTCTATTAAATTGCTTATTTTCTTCTTAACTTGTGAGGACGAGGTATTTTCTTCATCCGAAACGGTTTGTATGGTGCTGGTAAAAAAAGATTTTAACGCAAATGTTCCATTGGGTGTTTGCACATACTTTTCCCGAACCGCCCGGCTGACAGTCGATTCATGAATTTCAAGTTCTGTGGCAATCTCCTTCATCGTCATCGGTAGTAAATAGTTTGTTCCTTTTTGAAAAAATGCAACCTGCTTCTCAACTATTTTTGCAATAACTTTTGTCAGAGTTTCTTTCCGCTGCTCGATACTTTTTTGAATCCATTGATAATCCTGGAGTTTATCCTGCAGAAAGCGGTTTACCTGTTGGTCTTGGTTTTTGAATTTTTGATAATACTGTTCATTTAAGCTGATCCTTGGCAGTGTTTCATCTGACATTCTTATTGTTAGTCCCTCAGCCGATTGTTCGATTATCGCATCAGGAATAATATACGTTGTGGCTTCTTTTCCTAAAATAGCTCCCGGCTTCGGATTCAAGGATTGAATTTGGTCGAAAATATCTTGGATCTCCTTAAGGGATACCTTTAGTTCTTTTGCAATCAGCTTCCATTTCTTTTCAGCAAATGGAATGAAGTATTCAGAGATAATCTTTTGGGCTAACTCATTATCAGGATTTAAATAATAGAATTGCATCAATAGGCACTCTTGCAGGTTTCTTGCACCAATCCCCGCTGGCTCTAGTGTCTGGATGATGGCCAAACATTCCTCTACTAATTCCTCCGTTACTTTCAGCTTGTGGGATATTTCGACCAGGTCCTCTAGGAAGTAACCGTTTTCATCTAGATGTTGGATTAAATAACGAATGACTCTTAATTGTTCTGTCGATAAATTAGTTATTTTTAATTGAGAAAGTAAATAGTCTTCAATAGAAAATGGCTTGTCGGCAATTTGTTCAATCCAGTCTTTTTCCGCTTTTTGGTGCTTGCGCCGATTGCGGTCTATGAGTGGATTCATTGGTTTAATATTGCCCTGTTCTATTTGCAATAGGGGATTTTCAAGTGCCTTATCTTCTAAAAAAGCAGTTAACTCATGGGCAGAGTACTGCAACAATGCAATCGCCTGCGATAATTCCTGTGTCATCGCCAATTTTAATGTTTGCTGTTGCCATAAGCCGGCCTTTAAGTTCATACGTATTCCCCCCCTGAATCTATTTTACACGATGGAAGGAAATTCGGGAAAGAAAATAATTATCAAGGAACAACTTTAAAACATAAAAAAACCCCTATTTATAAAAATAGGAGGTCCTTTTGATGCGCTCGGCAGGAATCGAACCTGCATTTCAAGCTTCGGAGGCTTGCGTGCTATCCGTTGCACCACGAGCGCTAAATTGTAGCGACTTATATAGTATATGCTAGTTTCCCTCACTTTGCAAGCATAGATTGGTTTTAAAAAGGACAAAAATGGTTATGCTGAATGAGGGAAAGTTGTCGAACATTTTTAAGGTCGAATTGTTTGACCTTTATTGACCATCAGTGTATGATAACTATACATATTACTATTACCTTTACAATCAAAGGAGGAAGAAACATGAATTTGATCCCTACAGTTATTGAACAAACAAACCGGGGCGAGCGTGCGTATGACATTTATTCTCGTCTATTAAAAGACCGGATTATTATGCTCGGAAGTGCCATCGACGATCATGTCGCTAACAGCATCGTAGCACAGTTATTATTCCTTGAAGCGGATAACCCAGAAAAGGATATTTCACTATATATCAACAGCCCAGGCGGAAGCATCACTGCTGGAATGGCCATTTATGATACAATGCAATTTATTAAACCAAAGGTTCAAACGATTTGTATCGGTATGGCGGCATCTATGGGTGCATTCTTACTTGCAGCTGGTGAAAAAGGCAAGCGTTATGCCCTTCCAAATGCAGAGGTCATGATTCACCAACCACTAGGTGGTGCTCAAGGACAAGCAACTGAAATTGAAATTGCGGCCAAACGAATTCTATTCCTTCGCGAAAAATTAAATGGTATTTTAGCAGAACGGACCGGCCAGTCCCTTGAAGTCATCAGCAAAGATACTGACCGCGATAACTTCATGACAGCAGAACGTGCGAAAGAATATGGATTAATCGACCATATCATAACTCGTAATCTAATTGATGACGAGAAAAAAAATAATAAATAAGAAAAGCGCAAGCAACCGACATTTGTCCGGTTGCTTTTTTTGTTCTCCGAGAATGAAAAAACCGGTTCCAATTGGACCGGCCCTCATATATGTTATTGTTCTTTTTGGATAAAATCAGCTAATGCTTCAATTGCAGACGCTTCATCATCGCCATCTGCAACGATATCAATCATCACACCCGAGCCAACCGCAAGGCTCATTAAGCCCATAATACTTTTTGCATTGACTTTCTTTCCATCTTTCTCTAGGAAAATATCAGCTGAAAACCGGTTTGCTTCTTGAACAAAAAGAGCTGCTGGACGCGCTTGAAGACCCGTTTTTAATTTAACTTCCACTTGTTTCACTAACATTAGACAATTCCTCCTCATGATTTTTAGTCTATTTTTATTGGAGCTTGTTCCAAATATTTTATTCTTGCAGACCTCATTTATATGTTATGGCTTTCACATATACGCCTGCTCGAATGATCCTACTCTTTTACAATCATATCCCCTGCACGTAGCCTGTCGGCAATCGCATCTATTTTTCTCAAGCGGTGATTAATGCCAGATTTGCTAATCGTCCCACCAGAGACCATTTCCCCTAATTCTTTAAGAGTCACATCCGTATAGTTCAAGCGGAGTTCCGCAATTTCTCGTAATTTTTCGGGTAAGATTTGCAGACCCACCGTTTGGTTGATGTAACGGATATTTTCGACCTGTCTAATCGAAGCACCGATTGTTTTATTAAGATTGGCGGTTTCACAATTTACCAAACGATTCACGGAATTACGCATATCACGAACAATTCGTACATCTTCAAAATGGAGAAGTGCATTATGTGCCCCGACAATATTTAAAAACTCGGTTATTTTCTCCGCTTCTTTTAAATAAGTAATATAGCCTTTTTTACGCTCAAGGGTTTTACTATTTAGTTCAAATGTATTCATCAATTCGCATAAAGAGTCGTTGTGTTCCTTATAAAGCGAAGCAATTTCTAAATGATAAGAAGAAGTTTCTGGATTATTAACAGAACCACCTGCTAGAAATGCTCCGCGGAGATAAGAACGCTTACAACATTTCTTTTTTATCAGTTCTGGTGAAATATCATGAATAATTGTAAAACCTTCTCCAATAATTTTCGTGTCCTCGAGGATTTCCTTCGCCTGTTGGGATAAACGGACAATATAGACGTTGTTTTTTTTCAACCGCATCTTTTTCCGAACAAGCAGCTCCACTTGGACATCGTAACTCTTTTTTATTAACGTATAAATTCTTCTGGCAATCGCAGCATTTTCGGTTTGAATATCAACAACTAACTTACGGTTTGAGAATGAAAGGGAACCATTCATTCGGATAAGAGCGGATAGTTCTGCTTGAATACAGCACGGCTTGACTTCTAAGTTAGTTAATTCTTTTTTCGTTTCCGAAGCGAAAGACATCCCTTTCCCCTCCCACTAAAAACAACGTGTGTTTTTAATTTGTACTATACTTACGTTTCATAACGCTTTTTGGTTTCAATTAAAAGTAGATTATATAAAATTTTTGCCACCTTTTTCGGATCATGTCGTAATGCCCCATTTTCCTGGTAAGCAATTTCGGCATGGACCACTTCGAGTCCTAATTCAAAAAGGCGCGGCAAGTCATATAGAACAGGGTCAGCCAGTTCTTCATTATAGCGGAGCTGGATATCCTGCGGTATCTCTTCATTATTAACAAGGATGGTATTGATAAACGCGCAGCTCATATGATCGTAAAGGGCCTTTACATGATCACTTGCGGTAAAGCCATGGGTTTCTCCCGCTTGGGTCATTAAATTACAAATATACACCTTTTTAGCCTGTGATTGGCACAGTTCATCTCCAATTTTAGGAACTAGCAAATTAGGCAGAATGCTTGTATATAAACTCCCTGGTCCAATGATAATTAAATCGGCTTGACGAATTGCTTGAATGGCCTCTGGTAAAGGACGAATATTTTCAGGCGTCATAAAGACTCGTTTAATTCGTTTACCAGAGTATGGAATTTTCGATTCCCCTGAGACAACCGTACCATCTTCCATCTCAGCATGGAGGACAACACTTTGGTTTGCTGCAGGCAGAACTTTCCCATGAACATTTAAAATCTTACTCATTTCCTGAATGGCGTGAACAAAATTACCGGTAATCGAAGTCATCGCCGCAAGGATTAAATTACCAAGCGAATGACCGGAAAGTTCATTCGATGTTTTAAATCGATGTTGAAACATTTCCTCAACGAGCGGTTCCACATCCGATAATGAAGCTAACACATTACGAATGTCGCCTGGAGGAGGAATATGCAAATCCTCACGCAGGCGGCCAGAGCTGCCGCCGTCATCCGCGACTGTCACAATAGCGGTAATATCGACAGGATACTGTTTTAATCCACGCAATAAAACGGGTAATCCTGTTCCCCCGCCAATGACGACAATCCTTGGCTGTCCGTAAATGCTCATGTTGTTTTTTCCTTTCTCCTTTCAATGTCACGATGAGAAATACATGTCTTATAATCATTTTGGAAAAATTGACCAAGATACTCTGCAAGAGTTACCGAACGATGCTGTCCGCCTGTACAGCCAATTGCAATGACCAGCTGTGCTTTACCTTCTCGTTTATAATGCGGAAGCATGAATGATAATAGATCAGTTACCTTTTCCAAAAACTTATGCGTCTCATTCCACTTTAATACGTAGCTGGAAACATCTTCATCCAGTCCTGTTTTAGGCCTCATATGCTCGATATAATGAGGATTGGGCAAGAAGCGCACATCAAACACTAAATCTGCATCAATGGGAATTCCATACTTAAAACCGAAAGACATGACATTGACAGTAAAGAGTGATTGTTTATTCGCGGTAAATTCCGTTAATATTTTCTCACGAAGTTCCCGCGGTTTCATCTGGGAAGTATTGTATATTAGTTGAGCCCGACCTTTTAGTTCTTCTAATAGCTCGCGCTCTAAAGTGATTCCTTCAAGTGGCAGTCCTGTCTGTGCGAGCGGATGTGACCGCCTTGTTTCTTTATATCTGCGCACTAATGTGGAATCATCTGCATCTAAAAATAAAATCTGCGGGGCAACCCAAGATGTTTCTGCCAGCTCATCTAAGCCTTTAAAGAGGTGGTCAAAAAATTCTCTGCCGCGCAGGTCCATCACGAGAGCAACTTTATTCATCTTATTCCCAGATTCCTTCATAAGTTCGAGGAATTTTGGAAGCAGGGTTGGAGGCAAATTATCGACACAAAAAAAACCTAAATCTTCGAAACTTTGAATGGCTACAGTTTTTCCTGCACCAGACATTCCTGTAATAATGACCATTTGAGTGTCATTTACTGCACCGGTACTCATTAATAATTCCCCCTATAAGTTAGCTTGGATCTAAACGATAACTGATTAGTTGAAAGTCTTTTGTATAAGTAAAAGTACCGTACATGATTCCTTTTCCATGAACCATATAATCTAGAATATGATAGTCGCCAGCAGCCATAGGCAAATTTTTTAATTGGTCAATCATTTGCCACTCTAACTTACCTTCTTCGGATTCGTCCAAATCAATGCCGTCTGCATCGGTTGCGACAAACGTAAACATCATCCACTCCGAGAGAAGCTGATCATTTTCTTTCATTATCATCGTAAAAATCCCTTTTAATTGTGGATTTTTCAAATAGATTCCTGTTTCTTCACGGTATTCCCTAATGCAAGAGTCCCGAACGGATTCGCCCGGCTCCATTTTCCCACCTGGAGCAACCCACCAGCCACGGCGTGGTTTTTGCAACAACAAAATCTTTTCGTCTCTTATTAATACACAATTGGTGACACGCTGCACAACATTTCACCCTCTTAATCAAGCATATACAATCTGACTACTCTCCAAAGAAGCATGCGTTTTTTTCTAGCAAGTGCCAATAAGGAAAGTCTAGGCTCTTTATCCTACAATAACTTTCAATTCATTCTTATTATTATACTATTTTTGGGAGACAGTCACAATGAATACAAATTTGATATTTCTGTTAATAAATTCAGATTGTTACTCTGACAACATTTTTTCTGATAAAAAAAGCGGTTTATAGTGTTGGAATAAACTCAAAAAAAAATAGCACAGGCTACGAGCCTGTGCATCAAAATATATTTTTAAAGGGGGTCAATTACTGTTTCTATCATACCGCAACATTATTGCATGTTTGTTACAGGAGAATTAAAACAGGGTTACGTTTTTGTAAATACCTTAACAGGAACCTTATTACGTCAGCTTTTTTGTTTCAAGCTCTCTTTAAGCTCTTCAACAAAATGCTGGGCACTTTGGGCGGCAATACTGCCATCTCCGGTTGCCGTTACAATCTGGCGCAGTGTTTTTTCACGAATATCACCCGCTGCAAAAATCCCCGCTACCTTTGTTTCCATGCGGTCATTCGTTTCAATATAACCATTTTCATTGGTGATTCCAAGGTTCATAAACGGCTTAGAAAGAGGGACCATTCCAATATAAATAAACACGCCGTCAGCAGGTAATACTTGTTCTTCACCATTTTCAGTAGAAACAAGTGTGACACTGCCAACTTTGCCATCTTTGTCATTAATGGACTTGATGGTGTGATTCCAAATAAAATCAACTTTCTCATTGGCAAAGGCACGGTCCTGGAGAATCTTTTGGGCACGCAGTTCAGAGCGTCGGTGGACGATGGTTACTTTAGAAGCAAAGCGGGTTAAATAAACCCCTTCCTCAACGGCAGAATCCCCTCCGCCAATGACAAATAGCTCTTTTTGTTTAAAAAAGGCCCCATCACAGACCGCACAATAGGAAACACCGCGGCCGCCTAGTTCTTTTTCACCTGGAACGCCAATTTTTTTGTACTCAGCACCAGTTGTAATGATCACTGAGTAGGCTTTGTATTGTTTCGAACCTGCGACAACGATTTTATAGTCGCCATGGTCTTGGATTTCTTTAATATCGCCATACGCATACTCAGCACCAAACTTTTTGGCATGTTCAAACATCTTCGTTGATAAATCCGGTCCTAAGATACTTTCAAAGCCTGGATAGTTTTCAACATCCTCCGTATTGGCCATTTGTCCGCCCGGCATTCCACGCTCAATCATTAATGTGGATAGGTTTGCTCGTGATGTATAAACAGCCGCTGTCATCCCCGCGGGGCCAGCACCGGCAATAATGACGTCATAAATTTTTTCATCAGACATGGTATAAACACTCCCTATATAAAAAAATACGATTAAGTAAGCTTATTGTTCCCTTACTTAATCGTATATAACAATTGTTTTATCGTCCACCAATATGCTTAATTCAAATAGTTATTCACTATTTTTACATATTTCCCAATGGTCGTAGAGGAAATCCCATAGCGCTCGGCTACCTCTTGCTGCGATACCTTTTCACTTCGCATTTTATGCCACATATACTCGACGGCCCCCGCCCAGGCACGTTTATTTTTCAAATGGAGTTTCTCTTTTGCAACTTCAACATACACGGAAAACCACATCAAATATAAACCAGACTCAATCGTTCCAATCGGGTGATGAGTTTCATAAAAAAGCTCAGCAATTTCCTGTGCATCTGCCGTCTTGGAAGGTTTTCCGGAACGAATTAATGAAATGTATTCCTTTTCCAAGGCTGTAAGTTTTTGATTTTGAAGCAGCCGCTTGGAAGTGATGATTTCTTCTTTTTTACTTGAAACAGTCGTTAGAAATAGGGCAAATAAGCGCTCTTCCACATAGTCACTGTCAAGTTTTTGGAAAATAGAACCAGAAAGGTCTTCAAATCCATTTCCTGCTGTATTTTCTTTGTTCCAGGGTTCTGAGCCTTCTTTATCTGGATTAAGCTCAAGCACCTTCTTCCAGATGCTATTTGCGAAATTCTCATTGCCCGTGAAATAAGCGGAATAAGAAAGCCAGTAGTAAAATGGTCCATCACCATCAAAGCCGTGTTTATATAATTTTTTCAGCCATAAATAGGCTAATTCATATTCTCCTACCAAAGCAAACGAAGCCCCAAGCTTAAACTGCTGTTCACTAAGGAGCGGTTGAATTTTCTTTAAGGCAGCAACCATCCCCGCCACATTTTCCTCATGTCCCTGATAATAGGCAAAGACAAGCCTATTACAAAGGGCATGGAGATTTCCTGGATTCCGCTCCAAGACATCGGCTAAGATCGACTCAGCCTTTTTCGTCTTCCCTAAATAAAAATAAGCCAGCGCCAAGTTGTTGTATGCAGACCAGTATTCTGGGTATTCCTTAACGACGTCTTTTAGTAGTTCAATTGCTTTTGGAAAGTATCCTGACTCCAACAGCTCACGTGCCTGTTCTTGTTTGACGATTAGGTCATCTTGAGGATAGAGATCATCCTCAAGGTCTTCTGCTTCAAAGGTAAGTACATCTAGTAAGTCCTCTGTGTCTTCGCTAAAATCACCATCCGGGTCAAGCTGTAAATAGAGTTTAGCGTGGTGATATGCATCTTTAAAAAATCCCAAATGGGCATAATTATTGGCTAAAAAGTAATGGCATTCCACCATTTCTTGATCAAGTTCTTCAAGGATGAGGTGCAAGAGTCGGTTGGAATTTTCAAACTCGCCCAGTTCTGTTGACACAATTGCCAACTGGCATATAATCATCGGTTCACCCGGCTCAAGCTGCATCGCCCGCCCAAGATATTTTTTTGCTTTAATAAAATCACGACGATGGAATGCCTTTAAACCCTTCGTGAAATAATATTCCCCCGTAGGAACAAATGTAAGTAATTTTCCCATATGAATTCTTGCTTTCGCATCTTTACCCATGAAGTCCTCCACAATTTTTAACATAACTAAGCTAGTATACCACACTAGAGAGTTGTTCGAGAAGAGAGAGTAAAATTCGGGTGAATTTTAGGTGGTTGACATTAGTGGGATTGGGAATTGGATTATTTTTACATTAATTGTAAAATAAATCTGATTTTTGTAAAATCATCCCTGTCTTTTGTAAAATAAAACTCTATTTTGTAAAATAAATCCTGATTCTGTAAAATAAATTTTTTTAGGAGCTTGTGAAGACCCCTAAAAGAAAAACCGGTCAATTTATGACCGGTCCTTGTGTCTTTCTTCTAATGTTTTCAAAACCTCTTTAAATGGAAGTCCCTGTTCAACCAACAACACCTGCAAGTGATATAGCAAATCAGCAGCTTCCCACCTTAGCTCCTCAGCGTCACGGTTTTTGGCAGCGATAATCACCTCAGCCGCCTCTTCGCCGACTTTTTTCAAAATCTTATCGACGCCTTTTTCAAACAGATAGGTGGTATAGGCACCTTCTGGACGTTCACGCTCACGGTCAATGATGACTTTTTCGAGCGATTGAAGAATATGATAGTCTGCGAGGCTAGAAGTTCCCCCCGTATACCCCCGTTCAGAAAAACAACTAACGGCACCGGTATGGCAGGCTGGACCTTTCGGGTAAACAAGGACCAATAATGCATCCTGATCACAATCATAATTCATGCTGACAACGGTTTGTGTATTTCCGCTCGTGGCACCTTTGTGCCATAACTCCTGACGAGAACGGCTGTAAAACCAGGTTTCTCCCGTTTCAATCGTTTTGGCTAGAGATTCCTCATTCATGTATGCAAGTGTTAATACTTCTTTCGTTCCCGCATCCTGAATGATTGCTGGTATTAACCCTTTATCATCAAATCGAACATTCATCGCACTGTCACTCCTTTTTCCCGTAAGTAACTTTTTACTTCATGTACCGAAGTCTCTTTATAGTGAAAGATAGATGCAGCTAAAGCAGCATCTGCTTTGCCGGCTAAGAACGCTTCCTCAAAATGTTCCGAATTTCCGGCCCCTCCTGAAGCTATCACTGGAATCGTGACCGCTTCACTGACTGCTTTCGTCAATTCCAGGTCAAATCCGTTTTTCTCGCCGTCACTATCCATGCTCGTAAGTAAAATTTCACCTGCACCTAGACGTGCTGCTTCAATAGCCCACTCAACAACTAGTTTATCTGTAGGTGTCCTGCCGCCGTGTGTAAATACGCGCCAAGTCCCAACTTCTTCATCATACTTTGCATCAATCGCAACAACGATGCATTGGGAGCCAAAATAACTGGCACCTTCCTTAATCAATTCAGGATTGAGGACAGCCGCAGTGTTAAGTGACACTTTATCTGCTCCGGCACGGAGGATTCTTTTCATATCCTCCAATGCATTAATGCCGCCACCAACCGTAAATGGAATTGCCAGCTCGGAAGCGACGGCCATTACGACTTCAACCATGGTTTTTCTGCCTTCCACTGAGGCGGAGATGTCTAGAAATACAAGTTCATCGGCTCCCTGCTCATCGTAAAACCGCGCCAGTTCTACCGGATCACCGGCATCACGAAGCTGCACAAATTGGATCCCTTTTACAACCCGTCCTTCTTTGACATCAAGGCAGGGTATGATTCTTTTTGTTAGTGTCATAGGGAGCCCACCTCTTTTAAAGCTTCCTTTAATGTGAAGCGATTTTCATATAAGGCCTTACCAACAATCGCTCCTTGAATCGGTTCGGAAGCAATAGCAGTTAAGTCTGCCAGACTACTTACTCCTCCGGAAGCAATCACATTTTTACCAGTCACTTCTCCCATTTCACACACCGCGGCAATATTCGGACCAGCCAATGTCCCATCAGTAGCAATATCGGTAAAAATAAACGTCTCCGCACCTGCATCTGCAAATCGCTTACCTAGCTCTACGGCCTTTACCTTTGAGGTATCGAGCCAGCCATGTGTGGCCACAAAGCCGTTTTTCGCATCAATGCCGACCGCAATTTTGGGACCGTATTTTTTTATCATTTCGATGGCGAACTCAGGGTTGGATACCGCGATACTGCCGATAATGACGCGATTCACGCCATTTTCAAGGTAGTGGAGGATATCTTCCTCCGAACGAATCCCGCCGCCAATCTGAATATTTACCTGTAGCTTTTGCGCTGCTTCAATCACAAACCGATCATTGACCCGCTTGCCATCCTTCGCCCCGTCAAGGTCCACCATGTGAATCCACTCAGCACCATCCACAGCAAAACTCTTGGCCATATCAAAAGGTGAGTCACCGTAAACCGTTTCTTGGTCGTAGTCCCCTTTGAAAAGTCGGACGCAATTGCCGCCGCGCATATCAATGGCTGGATAAATCGTTAAACTCATCGGACTGCCTTCCTTTCCTCCACCAGTTGTAAGAAATTAGCTAAAAGGGCCATGCCCAGCTTGCTGCTTTTTTCCGGATGAAATTGCATTCCAAAGATATTATCTCTGCCTACAACCGCAGATACTTGTTCGTGATAATTGACCTTTGCCAGTAACACGTCTGAGTTTTCCGCATCCAGATAATAGGAATGGACGAAATAAACATAGTCTTCTTCAAGATTTTTTAATAACGGTGATGTTTGCACAAATTCAAGCCGGTTCCAGCCCATGTGAGGAACTTTATAGGTTTGTCCGTCAGCGGTTTTCCCTGGAAAACGACGAACACTTCCTGGTAACAAACCCAGTCCTTTCGTGGGGCCATTTTCTTCGCTTTCTTCAAAGAGCAACTGCATCCCAAGGCAGATGCCAAGCAGAGGTTTACCAGATGCCGCAAATTCCTTGACTGTTTCCACTGGCAAACGCTCCATCGCATCACGAAAGGAGCCGACACCAGGAAGAAGCAAAGCATCCGCAGCCAGCAACTCACCTTTGTCCGCAGATATAAAATACTCCGCACCGAGCCTCTCCAATGCCTTGCTTACGCTAAACAAATTACCCATTCCATAATCAACAATGCCAATCATCCCTACCATCCTTTCATGGTGCAATGCTCATGGTGCCTTTACACCTATTCGTTATATTTTTCACATGGTACCTGACACCACTGCCTCTAATTTCTTCTAGAGCATGCCCTTTGTTGATGGGACGCCTTTGATGCGCGGGTCAATGGTGGTGGCTTCGTCAAGGGCACGGCCCAATGCTTTAAAAACAGCTTCGATCATATGGTGTGTATTTTTTCCGTAGTGGACGATGACATGGAGATTCATCCGTGCTTCTAAGGCTAGTTTCCATAAAAATTCATGCACGAGCTCCGTATCAAATGTACCCACCTTCTGGCCTGGAATTTCGGCACGCATTTCAAGATGCGGACGATTGCTGAGATCGACAACCACCTGAGCTAACGCTTCATCCATCGGGACAAAGGCATTCCCATAGCGCTTAATTCCACGTTTGTCACCCAATGCTTCACGTAAGGCCTGTCCGAGACAAATACCGATATCCTCTGTGGTATGGTGATCGTCGACTTCTGTATCTCCATTTGCATTCACTGTCAGGTTGAATTGTCCATGCTTCGCGAATAAATCAAGCATATGGGTCATGAACGGGACACCCGTTTCTAGTTTGGACTGGCCTTCACCATCCACGTCAAACGTTAACTGAATTTGTGTTTCATTTGTGTTCCGTTCAATACTTGCGCTTCTTTCCATGAAAGGGACCCCCTTTTAATTGTTCAGTTCATTAATTTCCATCATTTTTCAAGCGGATTTCAACAGCTCGTGCATGGGCTTCGAGCCCTTCCTTCCGAGCAAACTCGGCAATTTTTGCTCCGTTGTCCACTAGTGCCTTCTGGCTGTAAATAATCACGCTCGATTTCTTCTGAAAATCGTCCACATTGAGCGGACTCGAAAAACGGGCCGTACCGTTCGTCGGTAGCACATGATTCGGCCCGGCAAAGTAGTCACCAACCGGCTCCGAGCTATAACGGCCGATAAAAATGGCGCCAGCGTGTCGGATTTTCCCAAGCACCTCGATTGCATTTTCAGTAATAATTTCTAAATGTTCTGGAGCCAACTGATTGACCGCCCCAATCGCATCCTCGATAGTTTCTGTTAAGTATATCGCACCATAATCGGTAATCGATCGGGATGCAATGTCTTTTCTTGGCAGTACCTCTAGTTGGTTCGCCACCTCAACCGCAACAGCTTCTGCTAGAACACTGGATGGTGTCACCAGAACACTGCAGGCGCGCGGATCGTGCTCGGCCTGTGATAATAGATCGGCTGCCACCTCGTCGGCTCGTGCCGTATCATCTGCTAAAATGGCAATCTCGCTAGGGCCGGCAATCATATCGATGTCGACATCCCCGAAAACTTCTCGTTTTGCCAAGGCAACAAAAATATTCCCTGGTCCGGTTATTTTATCAACGGGGTTAATCGACTCTGTTCCATAGGCAAGTGCCGCAATCGCTTGGGCCCCGCCGACCTTATAAATTTCTTTCACGCCAGCTTCTTTCGCCGCGACAAGAACGGCAGCTGGTAATTTTCCTTGTTCGTCTGGTGGTGATACCATCACAATCCGCTTCACTCCAGCCACTTTCGCCGGAATGACATTCATCAGAACGGAGGATGGATAGGCGGCTGTTCCGCCAGGCACATAGACACCGACTGAATCGAGCGGGGTTATTTTTTGCCCTAAAACCGTGCCATTTTCTTCTGTCGTCATCCATGATGGACGCAGCTGTTTTTCATGGAAGGAGCGAATATTTTCCGCAGCCTCGCGGACGATGGAAATAAAACGCTCATCTACCTGCTCGTAGGCTTCCTCTATTTCCTCTTCAGAAACAGTAAAAGAATCTAAGTGGACGCGGTCGAATTTCTCCGTGTATTCTCGTAATGCATCATCACCGCGAGAACGGATCGCTGAAATAATTTCTTTAACTACCTTCACCTGCTCGGAGGTACCAGATTCAATCGAACGCTTAATCGATACAAGGTCATTCACCTTTACTATCTTCAACTTACTCCACCTCCACAGAGACCACTTTACTTAGCCTGGTTACCAGCTCATTAATCTTATTATCTTTGATCCGATAGCTGACAGGATTAACAATCAAACGTGATGTGACATCAATAATTCTCTCGTACTCCACCAGACCATTTTCTTTCATTGTCCGGCCGGTGGAGACAATATCGACAATTCGGTCCGATAAACCGATAATCGGGGCCAATTCGATCGAACCGTTTAATTTAATAATTTCAACCTGCTCCCCTTGCTCACGAAAATAAGCTTCCGCGACGTTTGGATATTTTGTAGCCACTCTTGGAGCCACGTCATTCATTTTTGTATTGGGAAGGCCCGCAACGGCCAAATAGCAGGCGCTAATTCGCAGGTCAAGAAGTTCATAGACATCTCGTTCTTCCTCAAGAAGCACATCCTTGCCGGCAATTCCAATGTCGGCGACGCCATGCTCGACATAAGTAGGAACATCCATCGGCTTCGCAAGGATAAAACGAAGACTCTCATTTTCAACATCTATAATTAATTTTCTTGAATCATCAAATTCCGGCGGAAGCTGATACCCAGCTTCCCTTAGGAGGTCAGCTGCTTCTTCAAAAATCCTCCCCTTTGGCATCGCAATCGTAAGTATATTATTCATCGGCACGTCCTCCGAGTAGATAGGTAGTATCCGCAAATTTCTTTGTGTAGACATCGAGATTTTTGACGCCATTAATATCCTGGAGTACGGCCCGCAGCCCTTGTTCATGCATTTTCTCGGCTAATTGGTAGGCTTCCCTTCGGCGCTCTTGACTGAAGAGGATACAGGTAGCTGTATTTTCAATATCATAATGTCCAAGTGCTTCTAATAATCGGTCAAGATGAACCGCAAACCCGGTAGCACTGGCATTTTTACCAAACTTCTCTATTAAGCTGTATCTGCCGCCATTCCCGATTGGAAAGCCGACATTTCCTGCATAAACCTCAAATAAAATCCCAGAATAGTAACTCATATGACTGACAATTGTAAAATCAAATTTCACTTGATTTTCTACGCCATAATCTTGTAAACAATCCCATAATTCCTGGAGCTGGAGTAGAGCAAGCTTGCCTTGCTCATTTTCAATCAAGTCAAATGCCCTGCCAATTACCTCGACGCCTCCCCTTAAATCAAGGAATTGAAGGAGCCGTTGTTTATCTATTGATGATAGGGACAGCGCGTTGACATGCTCGCGGTAGCCGACATAATTCTTTTCATATAGGAATCTTCTTAACGCATTGGTCCGCTCATCAGTACCAAGGATTTGTAAAAATAATTCTTGGGCAAAGCCAATATGGCCGATGGAAACTTGGAACTCCTTTAATCCTGCTTTTTTCAAAGAAGAAATAAGCATAGAGATGACCTCGCCATCGCATGAAACAGTTGTGTCATTTAAGCATTCTACACCGATTTGTTCAAATTCTGCTGGACGGCCGCCTTCCCGCTGCTGGGCCCGAAAAACATTGGCAGAATAGGCTAACCTGAGCGGCATATCTTCCTGCAACAGTTTCGATGCAGCGACACGTGCGATAGGCGCAGTCATGTCTGGTCTAAGAACTAATGTATGTCCCTGTTTGTCGAGAAGCCGGAACAGCTGTGCATCCTGGATGGCTGATGCCGAACCAACTGTTTCATAGTATTCCAATGTTGGGGTTTCAATAAATTGGCAGCCCCAAAGTTTGATGGTGTCTTCCATTAATGTACGAATCC
The DNA here is from genome assembly GCF_036962125.1 of Neobacillus drentensis. Taxonomy (GTDB): domain Bacteria; phylum Bacillota; class Bacilli; order Bacillales; family Cytobacillaceae; genus Neobacillus; species Neobacillus drentensis_B. The sequence goes on along the minus strand of NZ_JBALOA010000019.1, from coordinate 68,211 downwards.
GGTGTTTCTTTTCATATAACTCTGGCAGCGTGTCTCTCATGCCTAAAGGCTTTTCAAACATAAATAAGCGACTCATTAAGCTCATCCTTTATGGTTAATTTACTTAATTTTTAAATTTAAAAATACTTTAGTCTGCTAATGTGATAATGAATTAAAGTAGTTTCAGTTTACCGCTAGAGGGATTATTCGTCAATGAAAAAATCTGAATTTTTGGGATGGGATTCTGTGGAACTCAGACGGTATACCGCTCAATTAAATCCCGATTCCGCCAAAACTGGAATTAATTCCGCGAATCTAACACGGTATTCCGCCAAATTTCCGAATTTTCCCGCGAAACGACAATTTTTATAGTAAGTTTACTATAAAAAAAGCCTGGTTGCGAAAACCAGACTTAATAAATCAAAATATTTTATTTTTTCTGCCCATAAATCATATCATCTTCCCAGCGCTTCGCTAATTCTTCCTTTGTATAAATGATACGCATCGGGTTTCCTCCGACGAACGCCCCTGGAGGAACATCCTTATGAACAAGAGTCCCGGCGGAGACGATTGCCCCATCCCCAATCGTGATTCCAGGTAGAATGGTTGAGTTTGCACCAATCATCACTTCACTGCCAATCACTACAGGGCCAAGCCGGTATTCTTTTATTAAATATTCATGGGCAAGGATGGTTGTGTTGTATCCAATCACTGTATTGCGGCCGACACTGATTTTTTCAGGAAACATGACATCAAGCATGACCATTAAGGCAAACGAGGTGTGCTCACCAACCTTCAGTCCTAGAAACACCCGATACAGCCAATTTTTCATCCCCAAAAACGGGGTGTAACGAGCCAATTGAATCACAATAAAATTCCTGACAACTTTCCAAAAAGGCACGGTCTTGTAGACATGCCATAAAGAGTTCGCCCCTTCAACCGGGTAGCGGGTCGTATTCCTCATGTTCTCACTCTCCGAGGATCGTTAATAAATCAGCCATGTTCTCCAGAATATAATCTGGTTCATATTTTGCAATATACTCTCTGCCTTTAATCGACCACGCACAGCCGGCTGTTGCTGTTCCAGCATTCTTACCAGCTAGAATATCGTGGTAATTATCTCCGACCATCATCGTCTCTTCAGGAGTAGAATCCAGCTGTTCCAGTGCCATAAAAATAGGCTCAGGATCTGGCTTTGTCTTGCTGACGTGATCATAGGCAACAATAACTTCAAAAAAGGCATCCAGGTTCATAAGGCGAAGACCTTTCATCGTCACATCATGACGTTTGGTCGTAACAATCCCCAATTTGTAGCACTTTTCTTTTAAAGTCCGCACAGTTTCCAACACCCCAGCAAACTCCCTCACCAAGTTATCATGGTTACTGATGTTAAAGGCCCGATATTCTAAAATCATTTCTTCCACGCGATCTGGATCAATGGTGCCAAAAGCTTCATGGAGTGTCGGTCCCATAAACGGCAATACATCCTCACGCTTGTACTTGTTTGGATAATATTTTTCCAATGTATGTAGGTAGGATGTAATAATTAATTCATTTGTATCAATTAATGTCCCATCTAAATCAAAAAGAACGGTCGTAATTTTGTTAGTCATCTGTTGCTTCCTTTCTTACTCAAGGTTAACTATTTTCTTGATCTAAATAACGCCTGTCTGTCATTTGTTTCGTACGACGATAGATCAAAATCACCAGCGCACCGACCACTAGAGCAATCGAAATCGTTTGCGCCATCCGCAGGCCGCCAAGCATTAAACTATCGGTGCGCAATCCCTCGATAAAGAAACGGCCAACAGAATACCAAATCACATAGGTAAGGAACAATTCCCCGCGGCGGAAATTGACGCGGCGAAGGAATAGTAAGAGGAAAAAGCCTGCAAGGTCCCAAAGCGATTCATACAGGAAGGTTGGGTGATAATACGCTCCATTAATATACATTTGATTAATAATAAATTCTGGCAAATGCAAGTTTTCAAGAAAGGCTCTGGTGACTTCCCCTCCATGCGCTTCCTGGTTCATGAAATTTCCCCATCGGCCAATCGCTTGTCCGAGAATAATACTTGGTGCCGCTATGTCAGCAATTTTCCAAAAGGAGATTCCCCGCTTCTTAGCAAACACATAGGCTGTCAGTACGGAACCAATCAGCGCACCATGGATGGCAATCCCGCCATTCCAGATTTGCGGGATATCCGCCGGATGATTGACATAATACTTCCATTCAAAAATGACATAATAGATACGGGCAGAAATAATCGCAATTGGGATCGCCCAAAGCATTAAGTCCGCAAACGTGTCTTTCTCCAGTCCCCTACGATTTCCCTCCCTTATGGCAAGGTACAAGGCAAGGGCCAAACCTGATCCAATAATAATTCCATACCAATGAACCGCAATTGGTCCAAGTGAAAAGGCTATCGGATTCAGCGGTTGAATAGCTTCATTCATTTCTCTATCTCCTTTTCCCCTTAAATCTCATCATGATCCCCGTCTTCAATGACATCGGACAGGCGCTCAGTGAATTGCTGCGCCGCATTTACACCCATTCGTTTTAGACGGAAATTCATCGCTGCCACTTCAATAATAACGGCGAGATTTCGTCCCGGACGGACAGGGATCGTCATCTTCGGAACATCGGTGTCAATGATTTTCATTTTTTCTTCATCTAAACCTAGACGGTCATATTGCTTTTTCGCATCCCAAATTTCTAAATTCATGACAAGGGTAATCCGCTTATTACTGCGAACCGCTCCCGCTCCGAATAAAGTCATAACATTGATGATCCCTAGTCCGCGGATTTCCAGTAAATGTTCGATTAAATCAGGGGATGTACCGACCAAGGTATCCTGGTCTTCCTGGCGAATTTCAACGCAGTCATCGGCTACTAATCTGTGACCTCGCTTAACCAATTCTAAGGCTGTTTCACTTTTACCAACACCGCTTTTTCCGGTAATTAATACCCCAATCCCATATACGTCCACCAAGACGCCATGAACAGCGGTTGTAGGCGCTAACTTACTTTCTAGGTAATTCGTCAGACGGCTGGAGAAACGAGTAGTTTTCATGCCCACACGTAAGACCGGAACGGATTCACGCTCGGATGCTTCAATCAGTTCGATGGGTACCTCAATGTCGCGGGTAACGATAATCGCTGGGGTAATATCCGTGCATAAACGATCCATTCTCGAAGCTCGTTCACTTTCTGACAGCATTTCAAAAAAAGAAAGCTCGGTTTTACCCAATAACTGAATTCGCTCAGCAGGATAGAATTCAAAATAACCGGCCATTTCAATTCCTGGCCGTGAAATATCACTCATGGTGATTGGGCGGTTAATTCCCTCTTCGCCGCTAATTAATTCAAGCTTAAATTTCTCGACGATATCTTTAGTACGTACTTTTGGCAAGGAAAAATCCTCCTTATACGAATTAATTTATTCTTAAAAATTCCATTTCCACTTATTTTAGCATTTTTTGATGAATAACCATACTTTCATGGCTAAAAAATTCGCATGCTCCCACTTTGTTATTTCTGCCAAGAACAAAAGGCGCAAG
>NZ_JBALOA010000019.1:35973-64485 GCF_036962125.1 Neobacillus drentensis | reverse complement strand
TTTCCTATACAACAAAAAAGGTGTACACAAAAGTATGTGAACACCCTTAGCATAATATCAATCTTTGGATTTCCTGGATGGCTGGAGCAGTGTTTTTTGAATGATTACATTTATCAGCGACATCAGGACTGCGAAAAAGATTGCCATGCCAAATCCGGAAATCTCAAAAGCCTCGCCCATCAAATAATCGGTCAACTCCAGCGTAATTGCATTGATGATTAATAAGAATAACCCCAACGTCATCACGGTCACAGGCAAGGTAAACAGAATCAGGATGGGGCGGACCAAAATATTTAAGATGGACAATAAAATGCTTGCCTGAAGCGCGGCCATAAATCCTGTTAGTTGAAAGCTTTCGTGAAAATAACCCGCCAGTGCCATAAACAACACCGCATTAATCAAACACCCAATCAGCCATCTCATTTTCTGCATCTCCTATTTATTTTTCTTGTAATTTATGAATTCCAATGGAACCCGTTTTTGTGTCAGCAATGATTTTCATCATTTTATCAGGAGGATTTACCGATTTAAAGCGAAGAGATTTTTGAATCATTTCACTCTTTTCCTCAAGCACCTGAACCCCAACGAGTTCGACATTAAAACCGCCTAAATTTGTCTTCAGCTCCCCATTAACGGGCAGACCATCTGGAATATGCAGATCAATTCCGCCAGTTGTCGCTTTTACTTGAATTAATTCCGTACGATTTCCGCTAAGATGATAACTGATATTGCCGTTAAAGGATTGTGTTTCTACAGTTTTGAAATCACCTTCGAGGTGAATTGCACCGTTTATCGTTTCCGCCTCGAGGTGGTCAAACCGACTATCGAATATGTGAATTTTTCCATTTGCCGTTTCAACCTCTGCTTTTTTTCCCTGAATCCGCTCAAGATTTATTTTTCCATTCGCTGTCTTCACCCTAAGGTCTTCCACATTCATATGGTCCCCTGTTACAGCACCATTAAATACCCTAATGCGCATACGATCATACTGAGCTTTCGGCACATAAATAACTGATTCTACCTTCATCCATTTTTGCTGCGTCATAAAACGTAATTTTTGATTCTCAACAGAAAAAGTAGTGTCCCTCAAAAAGTTCTGCCTCGCTTGGTCTGAGTTTTCAACTCGGAATACCTTCGCCTGGCATTCAATCCTCACGTCCGGCTGGTCCCATGCGGCAATTTTAATAGATCCGTTCGCCACATCAATATCTACTTCTTTTAGTTCCGCATTTCCATGATGAAAAATATGGGAGACTTCGATGGACTGGCCGAAATTCAAGTCAAAATCAAAGTCTTTGATTTTTTTCAAGGCAGAATCCACAAAATCAAAAAGCTTCTCCTTCGTGGATTGGTATTTCGCTTGGAAAGGGTCTCCTTTTTTAGCCTCTTCAAAGTTTACAGCTGTAGAGAGTTCATGGACAATTTGTTCCTGTTTCTGCGCCATTGTTTGCTGCGCCTTTTCTAGTTCATCAAGTAATGCCATCGCTTCATCAGCGGTTACCTTCCCTTTTTCAACCATCTTTAAAATCCGCTTTTTTTCTTCTTTCATGATTACCCACCTCAGAATAATAAAATTTGTCTCACTTTATGCTTATTCGTTAATTAATACCTTTACGCCTTTTATAATGTTCCAGATAATCACAATGACCCCTGTGAGCAATAATACGACAATGGAAATGATCGTAAGAGCAGAGATCCTGTCATGCAAATTGAAAATATCATTTAAAATAGTAAAAACCATCAATGCAGTCGGAATCAGGGGGATTAAATGTGATAACAATGACCTTTTGGCATGACTTTTTGTCACATCATCCCCAGATGCAAAATAGACAATCAGTGGAAAAAGAAACCCCGCGAAAAAAATACTAAAATAGCACAAACTTGAAAGTACCTTTCTCGTTTCCATTTTTGCGCTCAACTCCTTTATCACTTATTTACGAAAAAGGAATCTGGAAAGTTTCATTTTTTTATATCGAAGGGCGGGCGATTTTGGTATTCCGCCAAATCTTGGAGGGATTCCGCCTGACTATGAAAAGATTTCGCAGTGCTAGGCAATATTTCCGCCAAACTTTGCATTTATTCCGCCAAACTTTGCATTTATTCCGCCAAACTCAGCTATAATCCCGCCAACCCTCGAATTGTACCCATTGATTTAGGTAAGAATCCCGCCAATTTTTGCAAGAATCCCGCCAAACTCGTTCGGATTCCGCCGATTCCAGCAATCATTCCGCCAATCGCATTTTTAGAGTGAGACCATGCAAAAAAAGAGCTGAGATCCGCAGGTTTCCCTACGGATTTCAACTCTTCCACTCTTCTTATGCTTTTATAGCACTCTTAACTTCTATTTCCTGTTTCATGCGCAGACGATCACGCTCGAGAATTGGCTTTAAGTATTTACCTGTGTAAGATTCAGGGACTTCGGCCACTTTTTCTGGTGTTCCCGTTGCGACGATGGTCCCACCCTTGTCGCCTCCTTCTGGCCCGAGGTCGACCAGATAATCAGCTGCCTTAATGACATCGAGGTTATGCTCGATGACTAAAACCGTGTCGCCATTATCAACTAAACGCTGCAGCACAACAAGCAAACGTGAAATATCATCGACATGAAGACCTGTTGTTGGTTCATCTAGAATATAGAAGGATTTCCCTTGCGAGCGACGGTGCAGCTCAGAAGCAAGTTTGACACGCTGAGCTTCCCCTCCAGAAAGCGTGGTTGCCGGCTGGCCAAGTTTGATATAACCAAGTCCGACATCTAAGATTGTTTGCAGCTTGCGGCTGATTTTTGGAATATTTTCAAAAAATTCAACAGACGCTTCAACCGTCATATCGAGAATATCTGCAATACTTTTTCCTTTGTACCTCACTTCTAAGGTTTCACGGTTATAACGCTTGCCATGACATACTTCACACGGAACATAGACATCTGGTAAAAAGTGCATTTCAATTTTTATGATTCCATCCCCGCGGCAAGCCTCACATCGGCCACCCTTAACATTAAAGCTGAAGCGGCCCTTTTTATAGCCGCGGACCTTCGCTTCGTTTGTATTCGCAAACACATCACGAACGTCATCAAACACTCCCGTATAGGTTGCAGGATTGGAGCGCGGTGTCCGGCCAATCGGCGACTGATCGATATCAATAACTTTTTCTAGATAATCGATGCCCTTAATACTTTTATGTTCTCCTGGCTTCGTTTTGGCACGATGGAGCTTTTGAGCCAGGGATTTATGAAGGATCTCGTTTATAAGCGTACTCTTTCCTGATCCCGATACACCAGTGATGGCTATAAAAACACCAAGCGGCAGCTTCACATTCACATTTTTCAAATTGTTTTCTGAGGCTCCCTTGATTTCAAGAAAACGTCCATCAGGCTTGCGCCGTTCCAATGGCAGTGGAATAAATCTCTTTCCCGCTAAGTACTGACCTGTCAAAGAATTAGGGTCTGCCATCACTTCTGCTGGCGTTCCTGCAGAAACAATTTCACCGCCATGCACCCCGGCCCCCGGACCTATATCAATTAAATAATCAGCAGCGAGCATGGTATCCTCATCATGCTCAACGACAATTAAGGTATTGCCGATATCGCGCATGTTTTGCAGCGTTTCGATTAAACGGTCATTATCACGTTGGTGAAGTCCAATCGAAGGTTCATCCAAAATATATAAGACACCGGTTAATCGGGAACCGATTTGTGTAGCTAAGCGAATTCGCTGTGCTTCGCCGCCGGAGAGCGTTCCAGCCATGCGGCTCAGTGTAAGATAGTCAAGTCCTACATTAATTAAAAAGCCAAGCCTCTCACGGATTTCCTGAAAAATCAGTCTCGCTATTTGCATTTCTTTTTCTGAAAGAGTTAATTCGGCAAAAAATTGATGTGCCTCTTCAATCGAAAGGTCGGTTACCTGGGCAATATGGCGTCCATTAATAAGCACCGCCAAGGTTTCCTTTTTTAAGCGATTTCCCTTACAGGTTGGACAGGCTTTTGTGCCCATGTATTTCTCCATTTGCTCACGGATAAAATCCGAGCTTGTCTCTTTATAACGACGCTCTACATTGCGAATAACGCCCTCGAATTCTATATTGCCTTCACGGACTTGGCCAAAGTCATTTTCATAACGGAAATAAATCTTTTCACGTCCGCCGCCATATAGTACTTTTTCCAATAGATGTTCTGGAATATCCTTCACTGGGATGTTCATATCTACCCCGAAGTGGTCACATACGGCCTCTAGCAATTGCGGATAGTACTGCGAGCTAGTCGGCTCCCATGGGGCTATCGCATGCTCCTTTAGGGTTAATTCTTGATTTGGAATCACAAGGTCAACATCAACTTCCAGCTTTGAACCTAGCCCATCACATTCAGGGCAGGCGCCAAACGGGCTATTGAAAGAAAACATCCGCGGTTCTAGTTCGCCAATGGAAAAACCACAGATTGGACAGGCATGGTTTTCACTGAACAGCAGCTCTTCCTCGCCAATCACATCGACAATGACCTTGCCTTCGCCTAACTTTATAGCTGTCTCGAGTGAATCGGCTATTCTTGCCGAAATTCCTTCTTTGACAACAATACGGTCAATAATTACTTCAATCGAATGCTTTTTATTTTTTTCAAGCTCAATGTCATCGCCAAGATCATGCATTTCTCCGTTTATTCGGACGCGGACAAAGCCCTGCTTTTTAATATCCTCCAGCACTTTGACATGTGCGCCTTTCCGACCGGAAACCACTGGGGCGAGAATTTGCATTTTCGTACGTTCTGGATACTCCATAATCCGGTCGACCATTTGCTCAATCGTTTGCGAGGAGATTTCAATGCCATGGACCGGACAAGTGGGATGCCCGACCCTTGCATATAATAATCGTAAATAATCATAAATTTCTGTCACCGTACCGACCGTAGACCGGGGGTTACGGCTTGTTGTTTTTTGATCGATGGATATCGCTGGTGAGAGACCCTCAATCATATCAACATCCGGTTTATCCATTTGGCCCAGGAATTGCCGTGCGTAGGCTGAAAGGGATTCGACATAACGTCTTTGTCCTTCGGCATAAATCGTATCAAAGGCTAGCGAGGACTTTCCAGATCCGGAAAGTCCCGTTAGGACAACAAGCTTATCTCTCGGAATGGTGACATCTATATTTTTCAAATTGTGGGCTCTGGCGCCTTTCACAATTAGTTTTTCCATTGCCATTGTTCTGTCATCCTTCCGCTTTTAATTCCAAAATTAAGTCACGAAGCTCAGCGGCCCTTTCAAAATTAAGCGCTTTGGCTTCGACTTTCATTTCTTTTTCCATCGTAGCAATTAATTTCTCTCGTTCTTTCTTGTTCATCTTACTAAATGCCGAAGCTGGTTTGTAATCTTCCTGTTCCTCGGCAGCATGGGTGGCACGTATGACGTCACGAATATCCTTTTGGATCGTCATTGGCACAATTCCATGTTGACGATTGTATTCTTCCTGGATGGCACGGCGGCGCCTTGTTTCACTTATCGCTAATTCCATCGAATTAGTGATTTTGTCCGCATACATAATGACATGTCCATTGGCATTACGGGCAGCACGGCCAATCGTCTGGATCAGGGATCGTTCAGAACGGAGGAAGCCTTCTTTATCGGCATCAAGGATCGCAATCAGAGAAACCTCTGGGATATCCAGCCCTTCTCTGAGCAGGTTAATTCCAACCAGGACATCATATTTACCTAAGCGCAGCTCACGGATAATTTCAATTCGTTCTAGCGTCTTTACCTCAGAATGTAAATATTGAACTTTAATGCCAATTTCCTTCAAATAATCGGTGAGATCCTCGGACATTTTTTTCGTCAACGTGGTCACAAGGACACGTTCATTTTTACTCACACGCTCGTGAATTTCACCAATCAAGTCATCAATCTGCCCCTCAATTGGACGAACTTCCAAGGTTGGGTCCAATAGTCCGGTCGGACGGATGATTTGCGAAACCATTTCTGGTGTATGCTCGAGTTCATAAGGTCCAGGTGTTGCAGAAACAAAGATAATATTGTGAATATGCTTTTCGAACTCGTCAAACATTAATGGGCGGTTATCAAGTGCTGATGGCAGACGGAAGCCATGATCGACAAGCACCTGTTTCCGTGCTTTATCGCCATTAAACATTCCTCTCACCTGCGGCAAAGTAACATGCGACTCATCAATCACCATTAAAAAGTCCTTAGGAAAATAATCAAGCAGCGTATATGGTGTTGATCCTGCTTCCCTCAAGGTTAAATGGCGCGAGTAATTTTCAATCCCTGAGCAAAAGCCCATTTCCCTCATCATTTCTAAATCGTAGCGAGTCCTTTGTTCGAGCCTTTGGGCTTCGAGCAATTTATTGTCAGCGCGAAGTTCTTCAAGGCGTTCTTCTAGTTCTTTTTCAATATTTTCAATCGCCTTTACCAGTTTTTCTTCCCTAGTTACGAAGTGGGATGCAGGAAAAATGGCCACATGTTCCCGTTCACCCATAATCTCGCCTGTGAGCGCATCTACCTCGCGAATACGGTCAATTTCATCACCAAAAAACTCAACACGAAGGCAATGCTCATCACGAGAAGCAGGGAAAATCTCTACAACATCGCCACGAACACGAAAGGTTCCCCGCTTAAAATCAATATCATTTCGGTCGTATTGAATGTCGACCAAGCGGCGCAGCAATTGATTGCGCTCCACTTCCATTCCTGTTCGTAACGATAAGACCATCTCGCTATATTCCTCAGGAGAACCTAAACCATAAATACAGGAAACCGAGGCAATTACAATTACATCTTTTCGTTCAAAGAGAGAAGAGGTTGCTGAGTGCCGCAATTTATCAATTTCATCATTGATACTAGCATCTTTTTCGATGAAGGTATCAGTCGATGGAACATAGGCTTCTGGCTGAAAATAATCGTAGTAACTGACAAAATATTCGACCGCATTGTTTGGAAAAAATTCTTTGAACTCACTATATAGCTGACCTGCAAGTGTTTTATTATGAGCGATGACAAGCGTCGGTTTATTTACTTCCTTAATTACATTGGAAATCGTAAACGTTTTACCTGTACCTGTGGCACCAAGAAGCGTCTGCTGCTTTTTATTGTTTTTAATCCCTTGAACTAATTGTTTGATCGCCTCGGGCTGATCCCCTTGCGGCGAGTATTTTGAAACTAATTCAAATTGATCCTTCAAGAAATATCCCTCCCGCAAAATCAATCACTTTTCAGCATATGTACCTTATTCATAGACCGGGATGGTTGCTTTCAAGTGTATCGTCTTAAATTGATATTATCATTCTACCACATTCCCCTAAAAACAAACCAATAATATGCGAACGAATATTCGTTTTTATACGAATTCAGCAAAAAAGTCTGCCATTTTTCTGACAGACTCTCAAGTGTGTATGAATGACTAGGTTTTCTTAATGACCCTCTGCTTCATTTTTTCAGCCAGCCAGAACCCGGCTGTTAATGAGAAGGCATCTACCACAATCAATAAAAATGTGTTGGTATATCCTTTATATACAGAGGTGGCAATCAGGGCAACGGTTAAAATCAACCCGATGACCCGATTGTATGTGACTCTTGTAAAAAGCAAGACTAGCAGCCCTGGAAAAATAAGCGCTGATAAATATCGAATAACAGTAACAGTTGCCAATGAGTACACCTCATTCAATTAATTTCTGTTAATTCATTCTAGAAATTAATTCACAAAATTGCAACAAAAATGATACCTAAACTGTCTTTCAGTCATTTAATCTTATTTTGCGATTCTAACGCAGATAACCCTGCTTCGGTTGTGTCAACAAACTAGTTACAACGAACCCAAGCAACGAAAGTAGAATTGGAAGGACAACGGTATGAAAGCCAAAGGCATTGGGATAAAATTGATCTAATAAAATATAGGATCCCATCCCAAGGATCATTGAAGTAATCGCCCCTTGTCGATTGCCCTTACTCCAATACAATCCTAAAACGACCGGCCAGATAAAGACAGACTCCAAGCCCCCAAACGAAAACAGATTGAGCCAAACGATTAAATCGGGTGGACTTAACGAAAGGAGGATGACCAATATTCCAATAATTGCCGTTACAGTGAAACTAACCTTTTTCACTTGATCGTTGCCTGCATCTGGCTTTATGTAGTTTAAATAGACATCTTTTACTAATGCAGAGCTTACGAGAATTAACAATGCATCTACTGTGGACATAATTGCAGCCATTGGAGCAGCAAGAACAATACCTGCGGCATAAGGAGGCAGTACCTTCATTGATAATAAAGGCATAACAGTATCCCCGATTTTCACACCTGGCAGGACCGGTCTCGCAAACACGCCAATAAGATGCATCCCCAGCATGATAAAACCGACCACAATCGTCCCAATAATAATCGCACTATGCATCGCCTTTGAATTTTTATAAGACATTGCTCGGACGGCGATTTGCGGCAAGCCCACAACTCCAACCCCTACTAATATCCAAAAAGAAGAAACAAAGGCAGGTGTCAAACTGCGATCTGCACCAAAGGGACTGATTAGGTTAGGATTTTCAGCCGCTAAATCGGCGATAATCTTTGGAATGCCTCCGCCCGCTTTTATAGTTGCAATCAGGAGGATTAATGTACCGCCAAACATAACCACCCCTTGGATGGTGTCTGTGATGGCAACAGCACGAAAGCCGCCGACAATAACAAAAACAAGGACGGAAAAGGCAAAGATTAACAGAGCCGTCGTATATGGCAGGCCAGTTAAACTTTCAACCAAACGTGCTCCGCCGATCCATTGGGCTGTCATTGATGAAAAAAGAAAGATAATAATACTGGCTGCTGAGATTAACACAACCGCTTTACTTTTATATCTCTCTTTTAAAAAGTCAATTAAGGTAATCGCCTTGTACTGGCGGGAAATAATTGCAAACTTTTTGCCCAGGACCATTAATGTAAAATAGCCTGTTGCTAACTGGGCCATCGCTAACAGCACCCAGCCTAATCCTTTTGTATAAGCAACTCCAGGCCCCCCGATAAAACTGCTGGCACTTCCGTATGTCGCCACCATCGTCATCGCGAGGATGAATCCGCCCATTTGCCGTTCCCCTAAAAAGTACTCCTCCAAGAAAGAATGTGATTTAAGGACAAATTTATTGGACCAAATCCCAACTGCAAAGATAATTAATAAGAAAATGAGTAACGGTGTAATAACAGCCCAATTCACTTGGTTTCCCTCTCTTCCACATCAAAGGGAACGTCTTTGAATAAAACTTTAACGGTAAAAATAACAAGGATCACCATTACGATAAAACCTAACACACAACTGTAGAAAAACCAGGCTGGCAATCCAAATATGTAAGAATACTGTTCTACTTTGCCGGAACCAAGGCCATAGGCAAAGCCATACCACCAAACAAAATTAATCAAAACCAGAATAATTCCAATAAATGCTTCCCTGTGCGCAATTTTAAATCGCTTTTCCAAAGAATGCAGATGATCACCTTTCTTCATTCCAATCCTCCTAGGAGAAAAACCCTCTCCACCATATTCAAGTTATTTTTAACCATAAAAGAAAAAATAACCATCCTAATCCTAGCAAAAAAAAACCTTGGTGTCAGGTACCAAGGAAAGACACTTTTTAATATTTGTCCGTCACGAGTGGACAATTTTGTGTTTATTACGTGTGTCCACTTTAGGAAGACAGTTGTCCACGGATGGTGTCAGGTACCAAGGCAGAAACCGAAGCTACCGAAGCAGCCCCTTAGTGGCACCGTCTATGGTTTAGTTACATGTCCCATGGGGGCTAGGGCAGCCGTTTGTTTCTTTTTCTACTTGAATGGTGCTGTGTTCAATGTGAAATTCGTCGTGCAGGATTCGCTGTGTTTGTGAGAGAATTTCATCATGGTCACCATAATCCTGAATGGTTATATGGCAGCTTAATACGGGATAGCCTGAGGTGATGGTCCATATGTGTAAATCATGGACTTCCTTCACTAATGGTATTTTGCACAGTTCTTCCTTGACATGATTAATATCAATCTGCGCTGGTACCCCCTCCATCAAAATGTTAAAGGAGTCTTTCGTGACCCTGTATCCACTGATTAGGATTAATACTGCCACAATGATGCTGGCAATGGGGTCTGCAATCCCCCAGCCGAAAAACATGATTAAAAGGGCTGCAACAATCGCACCAACAGAACCTAGCATATCACCAAGTACATGTAAAAAAGCACTTCTGACATTTAGGTTTTCGTCCTTGTCACCCTTCATTAAGATCCAGGCCGCAACGATGTTTACAAGTAATCCGATAATAGAAATCAGCAGCATCCCGCCGCTTTGTACTTCTGGCGGATTGAAAAAGCGAAGAAAAGCCTCTACAAAGATATAAATGGAGATAACAACTAATGTTAATCCATTCAAGGCCGCAGCGATAATTTCAAAACGTTTGTAGCCATAGGTTTTTTCCTGTGACACCTGTCTCTCCCCGAGTTTGATGGCAAAAAAGCTTAACCCAAGTGCGGCCGCGTCACTTAGCATATGCCCTGCATCGGACAAAAGCGCCAAGCTATTTGTTAAAAGCCCGCCGATTACTTCGACAACCATAAAGGAAGCAATTAATAGGAAAGAACTCAATAAAGCTTTTTTATTACCTGTATGTGAATGACCATGAGAGTGATCATGTGAATGTGAATGTCCATGTGAATGGCCGTGTGAATGGCCGTGATGGTGATGACCCATGTTTATCCCCCCAGAGCTCTCAGTTTAGAGTGGCTCATTTATTTATCTCTTTCTAAAACGAAAATATTACGATTAAGGCTAGTTTTTTCTAATCTTTATTTTTCGATACATTTCGTATAACATCGCATTGGTTTGTTTCCGAAAAAATTCAGTTACGTAAAGAAATGCGGGCGTTTCGCAAACAAACAAGTTAGTTTCGCAAATAAACGCTCTTGTTTCGCAAACAAACCTCTTAGTTTCGCAAACAAACCTCTTAGTTTCGCAAAGAAAATCTAATCCTTCACTCGCAAAAGCCGTAACCCATTAAAAGTAACAAGTAAAGTCACGCCCATATCCGCGAAAATAGCAATCCATAAGGTCAGCCAGCCTGGTACGACAAGTAAAAGAGCTAGAAGCTTCACGACGATAGATAATGTGATATTTTGCTTAATGATTTGCAGCGTTTTCCGACTTAACTTGATCGTAAATGGAAGCTTTTTCAGGTCGTCGTTCATCAAGGCAATGTCTGCTGTTTCAAGGGCCGTATCCGTTCCTGCCCCGCCCATCGCAATCCCTACATTCGCGGCAGCCAGCGCTGGTGCATCGTTCACCCCGTCACCGACCATCCCTACTCGGCCAAACTGCTCTTTTAGTTTTTTAATATAGGCTAGTTTATCCTGTGGAAGCAACTCCGCTTCAATGCTGGTCACACCAACATGTCTACCGATTTCTTCTGCTGTAGCCGTATTGTCGCCAGTCAACAAAATCGTGTGCCTCATCCCCAGTTGGTGCAGCCTCTCGATTACTTGACGGCTGTTTTCGCGTACTTCATCCGCCACCGCAATCAAAGCATAGACTTCGTTTTCAGTCCCTGCAATCATGACGGTTTTCCCTTGATTTTGCAGTGCTGTAATTTGCTCGGATATAGCAGCTGAGATGTTAGTAAACAATTTCTTATTTCCGACATAGTACTTCCTTCCATTAACCGTTCCACTAACACCTTTTCCCGTAATGGAGGCAAATTCATTCACCTGAAAGTTCGAACGAACGGCCCTTTTCAAAATAGCAGCTGCTAAAGGATGCTGTGATTTACTTTCCAATGCAGCCACGACTTCAAGTAAATTTTCATCACCGCTATAATTGATATAGTCAGTGACAACAGGAACGCCTTTTGTTAAAGTACCCGTTTTATCGAAAGCAATCGCTTCAAGCGCTCCTGCCTCTTCTAAAAAGGACCCGCCTTTTATCAGCACCCCATTTCTGGCCGCATTGCCAATGGCCGTGACAATTGAAACAGGTGTGGAGATTACTAGTGCACAGGGGCAGCCGACCACTAATACGGCAAGGCCCTGGTAAATCCACTCTTGCCAATTCCCCGCGAATAACAGAGGCGGACCGATTGCGACCAAAACAGCCACCGCCATAATCACGGGCGTATAATATTTCGCAAACCGATCAACAAACCGCTGTGATGGAGCCTTTTCTGCCTGGGCCTCCTCCACTAAATGAGTAATCTTCGCGATGGTTGTATCATCAATCAACTTTGTGACCCTAACTTTCAGGTACCCTTCTGTGTTTAGTGTGCCTGCGAAGACTTCATCATCGACGACTTTTTCAACAGGAACCGATTCGCCGGTAATTGCCGCTTGATTGATACTTGAAGCTCCTTCAACAATAATTCCATCCATTGCAATCATCTGACCAGGCTTGACAATCATGATATCGCCCACTTCGATATCGTCCGCTTTTAAAATTATTTCTTTTCCATTCCGAAGCACGAGTGCCTCTGTCGGCGCATGCTCCATCAGGGAGCGAATCGAGGCTCTTGCTTTTTCCATTGAATAGCTTTCAAGGACCTCACTAATGGCAAATAAGAGAACAACCACAGCCCCTTCACTCCACTCGCCAATAATTGCAGCCCCGATGATTGCAACGGTCATAAGCGTCTTCATATCAAACTCAAGCCGGAGTAAATTTTTAATTCCTGTTTTAAAAAGAGGGAATCCTCCTAGTAAAATTGCAGCCCCAAACAGAAGGTTTTCTGAAAAAATATAGCCTGCAATCAGGAACAAAAAGGACAGACCTAACAGGCCATAACGTTTCCAGAACGGCACTTTGGCACTAGCTGGCGGGTTTTCTTTTTCAGGAAAAATCGTTAAGTGATCAAAAGCACCCGCTTCATGTAAACTTTCTAAATTCGCTGTTCCATAGACTGTGAGCTTTGCAGCTCCAAAATTAAGTTTGGCATCAACCACACCATCCAGGTGTTGGACGTTCTTTTCGAACTTAGCGGCACAGCTTGTTCAGGATAGACCCTGGATTCGATAGACCTGTTTTTCAATAATCTCAGTCACGACCGGCCACCTCCTCCTGATGGGCAACCGCAATATGAATTAATTGTTTCACATGATTATCGTCAAGGGAATAATAAACAAGCTTTCCCTCTTTACGATATTTTGCGAGCCCGAGGCTTTTTAGGTGACGTAAATGATGGGAGGCGGTAGCGGTGGTTGCCCCAACAATATTGGCAACATCACAGACGCATAATTCGTCTTCAAGCGTAAGCGAATAGGCGATTTTCAAGCGCGTCTCATCCGATAATGCTTTAAATAGCTTAGTTACTGCTGGGATATTCTTATCTTTTTCAAGCTGTTGTTGAACTCGAGTGGTTTTCTCTTCATCGACACAGGTAATCTCACAAACATCACGTTCTTTCATTCTGGTCACCCTCTTCATTCAAATATTCGTTTGATTATATCATATTCAAATGGAGGTTTGAGTGTCAATGAATTTTGTATTTTTTCGTCTGCCTATTAAATATTTTTAATTTTTCCACTATTATTAAACCTATTGTACTAAGTATTATTATAGCGTTATAATGTGGTAGTATAATAATATGGTAACGTACTAAAGCAAATATATAATAGATAAGGTGGTTAAATAACTATGAAACGTTTAGCAACTATGGTTCTGGTCATCGCAGCATTATTCTCAATATTGACGGGTTGCTCTTCTAAGACTGCAGGGGAAAAGAATACTACGCTGGTCATCGGGATTGATGATAAATTCGCACCGATGGGGTTCAGAGATGAAAATAACAAAATTGTTGGCTTTGACATTGACCTCGCAACTGCAGCAGCAGAAAAGATGGGGAAAAAGGTCAAGTTCCAACCAATCGATTGGAGTACCAAAGAGGCTGAACTAAGCAGTGGCAGAATTGACCTTATTTGGAACGGATACACTATTACTGATGAACGGAAAAAGAAGGTACTTTTCACGAAACCCTATTTAAAAAATGCACAGGTTGTTGTAACTATGGCTGATTCTAAACTTACCAAATTAGCTGATTTGACCGGTAAAGTTGTTGGTCTACAAACACTTTCTTCAGCAGCTGATGCTTTAGAGGCATCTCCAATCAAGAAAAAGATTAAGACAGTTACAGAATTTGCTGATAATGTTCAAGCATTGACAGACTTAAAGAGCGGTCGGTTAGATGCAGTAGTTATCGATGAAGTTGTCATCGATTATTATATGACGGAAGAAAAAGACACCTTTAAAGTACTTGGTGAATCACTAGCTCCTGAAGAGTACGGGATTGGTGTGAAAAAAGGGAATGAAGTGCTGCTTAAAAATCTCCAAAAGGCACTCGATGATATGAATGAAGACGGGACTGCGGCAAGCATCTCGAAAAAGTGGTTTGGCGAAGATAAAGTAGTTAAGTAATATCGAATATTAGGTAAAGCAGGATTTCCTTTGGGAACCCTGTTTTGTTTTTGGAGGAATCCTTACATGTCTGTTGATTATTTACTCTCGATTCTTAAACCAATGCTTGAAGGGGCTGAGATGACCGTCCTGTTGTTTTTGATTGCGATTGTCGTCTCGATTCCATTGGGGTTTGTATTAACATTGGCTGTCGGCAGCCGTTTTAAACCCCTTTCCATGCTTGCACAGGGGTATATTTACATCATGCGTGGTACACCGCTGTTACTACAGCTGCTCTTTATCTGTTTTGGGCTGCCGATGATTCCCGTCATCGGTGAATATTTAGTATTGGACCGGTTTGTGGCTGCCTGTATCGGTTTCATCTTGAACTATGCAGCCTATTTTGCAGAAATCTTTCGCGGCGGTCTTCTTGCCATTGATAAAGGTCAATACGAGGCATCGCAAGTGCTTGGACTAAATAAAATGCAAACTTTGACAAGGGTTATCCTCCCGCAAATGTTTCGAATTGCCCTTCCTTCAGTTGCGAACGAATCTGTGACGTTGGTTAAGGATACCGCGCTTCTCTATGCCGTCGCAGTACCGGAACTACTGCATTTTGCGCAGACCGCAGTCAATCGAGACTTTACGATTGCCCCTTTCTTCGTCGCTGGGATTATTTATTTAATTATGACGCTGATCTTAACTATGTTCTTTAAATGGCTCGAAAAACGGTTCAAATTTGAATAGGAAGGAGTGGTGAATGTGCCTATCATTGAAATAGCTAACCTAAAAAAATCGTATGGCAAGTTAGATGTCCTTAAGAATATTACCTTTGATGTAAAAAAGAATGATGTTGTTGCGGTCATCGGTCCTTCTGGTTCAGGAAAAAGTACGATGCTCCGCAGTTTGGTCTATCTAGAAAAAATAGATGGCGGCAGTATTGCTGTCTCTGACAACTATTTAGTGAAGGATGGGGTTTACGCTAAACCGCAGGAAATCAAAGAAATTAATGGCAAGATGGGGATGGTCTTTCAACATTTTAACCTTTTTCCGCATCTGACCGTCAAAGAAAATCTAGAACTGGCCCCAAGAATGTTAAAGAAGGAATCACCAGTTGATATTCAAAAAAGGAGCAGTGAGCTTCTTGAAAAAATCGGTCTCACTGACCGGGCAGCAGCCTATCCGGCAAATCTCTCAGGCGGACAGAAGCAACGAGTCGCGATAGCAAGGGCGCTCATGTTAAATCCAGAAATTCTGCTTTTTGATGAGCCCACATCTGCTTTAGACCCAGAGTTAACTGGCGAAGTACTACAAGTCATGAAGGACCTCGCGGAGGAACACATGACGATGATTGTCGTAACACATGAGATGGGTTTCGCCAAAGAAGTAGCTAATCGAGTTGTTTTTATGGATAACGGGGAGATAGTGGAATCCGGCGCGCCTGCGGAGTTGTTTACGAACCCTAAAAACGAACGGACGAAGGCATTCTTGAAGCGGAGTCTAAAATAGAAAAACGGCTGATTTTTCAGCCGTTTTTCTTATTTTTCCCCACAGAATCATCCTTCGGTGCAATCCAAAACGCCACAACGATCGACGCAATCAACACCAGAAATGGTGCATAAAAAAGCAAAAAATCATCCATTCCGTTCCATCCCCTCTATGCATGTTCATCATTTCGATTCCCTTGTACATATTCCTTATTAAATAAAAATAATCTTAGCAGCAGATACAGGGATGGCAGGAGTAATCCCAACCCCGCAATAAAGGCAACGATAAGAGCAATCGCCATTGATTTATTCGTGAAGCTGTCGTATAGGGTTAGATATGGATACAGCAAATAGGGATAATGGGACGCACCATAGGCCAAAAAGGCAAGCGCAAATTGCCCGACTAACAGCCCGAAGGCAAGACCATAAGATCGCCGCATCCAGATGAGATAAACGGTCCCTGCAAAGAAAACAACTGACAAACCGAATAACCACCAAAGATTGAATAATCGTTGGTAATGTTCCGGATTGTGAGTCCTCATTTCAATGATAATTCCAGCAGCGGTGACCATTGCCGGCCCAGCCCAGCTAAGCGCATATTTTCGTAACAGATTCGTTGCCGCTTCATCTTGTGCGTGATGGGCATACCAGGTCAAAAAGACAGCAGAAATATATAACACGGCCGTCAGACTGAGGACAACAATGCTCCAGGATAATGGACTAGTAAATAACGCCCAATAATCGAGGGCAGGAGCTGAATTTTTCATTACCACAAAGCCTCCCTCCGAAATCGTCAAGACGCTCGACAGGGACGCGGGGATAAATAATCCCGTTAATCCGTACAAAATTGTGTAGCGCTTATGCTTGAGACCCCCATAGGTCGAAAACGCATAATAGGCCCCGCGAATTGCCAGCAGAACAATGGCGATGCTAGCAGGGACAAGCAGGGTGGTCCCAAAGTAATACGCTGTTTTTGGAAAAAAACCAACCATCCCCACAAAGAAAAATACTAAAAACACATTGGTCACTTCCCAAACAGGTGATAAATAACGTTGAATAATCTTCGTCAAAATATGCTGTTTGCCAGTTAACGTACTGAAGGCGTTAAAGAAACCTGCCCCAAAATCAATCGACGCGATAATGATATAGCCAAACAAAAACAGACCCAATGCCGAAATACCAATAATTTCAAGAGTCATACTAGCTCACCTGCCTTTCACTGAAGCCCGGTCGGCCAGCTCTTGTTCGACCGTATTCCTGCGAAACATCCGCAAAAGAACAACGATACTACCGACCCCCAGGACAAGATAAAGCCCTGCAAATAAAACTAACATTAAATCGACTTGACCACTGGTCGTCGCAGCATCTTTCGTTCGCAAAATCCCCCGTAAAACCCATGGCTGCCGGCCCACTTCGTCCAGCCACCATCCTGCCTCAATCGCTAGGATGGAGAGCGGTCCACCGAGCACCAGCAGCCAATGAAACCATTTTGATAAAACAAACCTCCAATTCCGCGATATACCTAAAAGATACACCAACGATAGGACGGTCAACCACATCCCAATCGTGACCATCGTATCAAATAGATAGTGAATATAGAGTGGCGGCACTTCATCCTTTGGAAATTGATTCAGTCCAATCACTTCTGCATTTGGGACTTCATGCGCTAAAATGCTGAGGGCATAGGGAATTTTTAGCGCATATTTCACTTCTCCATTTGCAAGAACACCATAAAGAATCAGCGGGACACCCTTCCCTGTTTCAAAATGCCACTCAGCCGCGGCTAATTTTTCTGGCTGGTATTCTGCTAGATATTTTCCGGAGAAATCCCCTAATAGAGCAGTCGCCACTGAAAAGACAAAGCCTAATTTCATGGTTAAAAACAAGGCCTTTTTATGATACGTATGATTTGATCCCTTAAGTAACCGAAAGGCACCAATCGCAGCAAGGACAAACGCTGAAGTCATATAGGCTGTCACCACAACATGAGCCACTTTTGTTGGCATCGCCGGATTAAACATCGCCAAGATTGGACTTACATCAACCAATTGACCATTGACCAAATTAAAGCCCCGAGGCGCGTTCATAAAGGCATTAACGATGGTGATGAAAACAGCAGAAAAGGAGGCGCCTACTGCCACAGGTATCAACAGGAGTAGATGTTTTTTTTGATTTTCAAATCGATCCCACGTGTATATGTATATCCCTAAAAAAATCGCTTCAAAGAAAAACGCAAAGGTTTCCATAAATAACGGTAAGGCAATGACATTTCCCGCTAATTGCATGAAGTTTGGCCAGAGAAGGGAAAGTTGCAACCCAATTGCGGTCCCAGTCACTACACCAACAGCCACGGTAATTACAAATCCCCTCGTCCATCTTCGTGCTAGTAAAATATAATGTTCGTCTTGTTTCTTTATCCCGACCCATTGTGCAACCATAATCATCAACGGAATCCCGACACCAATTGTTGCGTAGATGATGTGAAAGGAAAGCGTCAACTCTGTTAAGACACGGCTAAAAAATACTGCTTCTTCGTTTCCCATTACTCGTCACTCCTCGTCATCCTGCAAAAAGTCGGCCAATGATCGATAGCCCCAAAATCGACGCGACAATAAAGGCTAGCCAAACCAACTTCTGTTCTTGTTTTTTGTATATAAGAATCCCCCCTACTACCCTAGCTTTGCACAATATTTTAGTTCACTCCTTAGATACCATTCCCATAATTATGGCGGAATATATTAAACAGCATAGGAAAGAAGCCGAACTCACTTTACGAGTCCAAGCCTTTACTAATTCATTTTTGCAAAAAAAAGAACTACTCAACTATTTCTTCCACCGACCTTTGTTGGACGTTTTTCTGAAGATGGACAGTCAGAGTTAATCCAAATTTGTGCATGATTAACATCAGGATGCCTGCCAAGATTTGATCAAAACTAGTATTAAATGGAGAAGGAAGTATGTTGAAAGAACTTAAATCGGAGGGTGACATACATAGGTTTGCAGTCATTTGAATTAAAAATGGATTATTCATTTCACCAATAATTACATTGAAAACGAATAGCAAACAGGCAGGCATCAATACAAGCCCGCTCAAAACTACATAACGTTTATTCTTTTCCACGGAACCATCTTTCTTTAGGTCTGGAACCGCAATGGGACGCCACATCCAAAAGGACAAAATCAACAGGACACAAAGATATCCATTATGAGCAAGTTTGTTCTGAGAAAGAACCGTTAATATAACCGGGAAATGGTACATCAAGAACAAAGCCCCAAAGGCATATAGTGCTGCCTTGGGCGGAATGACGAATATGCCAACCTGTTTAGATATCGCGGTTTTACTAAATTGTTGAAGCAAAGAATCGGGAATTCCTAATAAGAATAGTGGTGGGATGATAAAATATAAAATGCTCAATTGGAGCATATGCAAACTAAAAGATAGATGGCTTAATGACGATAAAGGACTGCCAATGGTTAAGTATAATATGACTAAACTGAGGAAAAAAAACAGGGGTTGTTTTTGGCGGATTTTTATTTTTGTAAAAGAAAGCAATAAAATAACATATAACCCTCCAATAAAAAAGAGCATTGCTAATAATGGCAGGCTCCACAACAATTGACCTTGAGGCAAAAAATCAAAGAACATGAAATCCTCCTTCCTACGCTGGATTCCTATCATTCTAACTTTAAATCTTATGTCAGAAAATAAGTTTTATTACCAATGAAAAAAGAAGTACCTCCCGAAAAGTATCCAGTAATATGTCTGACCCCGGGAATGAAATAAGCGATAAACAACAGCTTATTCCCATGCTTCGTAAACCAATCAGACGTTTTGTCCAGTCGTTCCGGCCCCATATGAAACCAATGACCATATTTATAAAAAAAAGGTTTGCCTAACTTATAACCAATCCAGTAGGAAAGTGTCATCCCGATACAGGCTCCTACACTTGCGCTGAAAATACTAATCAGCCAATTTAATTGCCCTTGAAAAACTAAAAAACCACTATAGGTCATTAGGACTTCGCCGGGTAAGGGAATGGCAATCAAATCAAGGATGAGTGAGACGAAAAGGACAATATACCCGTACTGATCGAGGTAATCTGTGATGTGATTCAAGGCCTTGTCCTCCTTTTTTAATCTATTATGCCCGTGCCATCTGAAAAATTTCCGACTGAGAATGATTAATGCTAGACTGATTGCTATTAGTGTCTTGGTCAAGGATCCTATTTATCAATCCAACTATTTCAGGCTTCTCTAGTTCAATACCCTGTTGGTAAGCAGTGATTGCCTGCTCCCAGTCATTCATTTTTTTCTGGTTTCTTAAGGTACTAACCAGTTGATTTTCCAAATAAGCTTTGTGATCGAGTTCAAAGATTAACTTTTGATTTTTTAAGTAGCGAAGATTGATTTCTTCCTGCCCTGGAAGTGCGGAATGAACAAAGATTGGCAGTCTTTTTCGCATTGCTTCACTAATCGTTACTCCGCCTGGTTTAGAGACAAGTGCATCCACTTCATCATAAAGCTTATTCATCGCGGCTCTAGAAGAAAGATAGGACAATGGTTTGATATGCTCTAAATCCCACGAAAGAATTTCCTCATATAGTTTCTTATTGTTGCCGCACAATACCATGAAGTCTACGTTTGTAGAGGATTTTAACTCATCGGCTAGTTTCAAAATACCGCCCAAGCCACTATTTCCTCCAGATAATAAAATTTTGAGCCGATCATTATGCTTTTTGGGGTGAGTCGTTTTCGTGATTTCTTCATGAACAGGAATACCCGTCACAATCATCTTTTCATTCGGGATTTGATTTCTCCTCATCAGTTTTCCTTTGACGTCTTGGCTCGGAAGAAAATGGAGGTCTATCCCCTCTCTCCCCCAAACACTATTAATAAAGAAATCAGTGTAGACGTTAATAATTGGTACGTTGCATTTCCCCTTCATTTTTAACTTGCTGAGAAGATAGGAAGGAAACCCATGCGTACAAACCAATAAGTCTGGTTTTTCCTCCTCTAATAATTGCTCCATTTTTTTCAAAAAGAGCGATTGATACCATTTAAAGGACTGTTTTTTTGTTGGGGGTACGTAAAAAAAACTTTTATAGGCCAGATTATAAGTTTCCGGTGCGTAACGAATCCAATTTAGATAACCTTGTGTAATCACTTTTTCTAAAGATTTATTCGTGTAACTTAATAAGTCTATTTTTTTTAAAATAAGGTCATTCGTATGATTTTTTAAAAGGTCCATTAATGCCTCAGCAACTTGATGATGTCCTGACTGCATTTGTAAGAGTGGTAAAAACAAAATCTTCTTCACTTAATCCATCTCCTATTCTTTTAGAAATCGTTCCAAAAGATCATAATGATTTCTAAATTACCTATTCAATGTATCACTCATTTCTTGAAAAACTGGGTTTTTAATGGATTTTTAATCTTCCCTTCAGCTTTTTTTTAGATTGTCTTTAAAAACGCAAAAAACCTGAAAAGAGGTATTTTCAGGTTTGGATATTAATTTATCCCATTTAGTTTCTTGCGTTTTTTACCAATTATATAATTAATAATAACGTAGATTAAAAACAGAAAGAAGAATGCAATTCCTAAATAAGGAACATAATTTGGATTTATATGGAACAGCTTTCCTCCATAATAGCCTGCTAAAATAAAAGGAATCGTCCAAAGTAGCGTGCCTAATATGGAAAAGAAGAAAAATACGCGAAATGGAATCTTGTTTATTCCGGCAAAATACGGGCTAATCTGCCGAATACCTGGAAGATAAAAACCCGCCACGATGGTTTTACGTACATTGTTTGTGTATTTAAGACTAACTTTTTCCCAGCGTACATCCGTAATTCCGACATATTTACCGTACCTCTTTATAAATGGAGAACCTAAATATTTTCCTATCGCAAAGGCTGTCAGCATTCCGATAAATGCTCCGAGAATCGAACACAGCATAGCTAACCCTAGTGAAAGTTGATGATGAAAACTTAGCACGCCGATTAAAAAGAGCAGCGATTCCTCCGGAGCAGGAATGCCCACAATCCCAAAGAATAAAAAAAGTAAAATGACTAAATAACCATAGATGTTAATATAATTGATGATTGTCTCTACATTCATAGAATCCCCTAAAAATTAACTTCTTTTAATGTAATAAATTTTGTTCCCTTATTGGCATTTTCTCGTAAATAGATTTCTAAGCACTTTAGCATATAATGGGGGGCTAGTCGGTCCGCTCCCGCTGTTTCCCCGCAATCATGCAGTAACAGCACGGAACCTGGTTCAGTTGATTGGAGCAATTGATCCAGCAGGCCATTTATTCCTTTTGATACCTTCCAATCTCCAAATATGTGTGACCACATAATCACTTTATAACGCTTGCTCAACATGAGGCTGAACAGATTAAAATGCCCCCATGGCGGACGATAAAAGGTTACTTTTTGATTTGTGCATTCGAAGATGGCCTGTTCTGTCATGTCCAAGTACTTCTTTAATTGGAATGGCGAGAGAATCCAACTGGAAATGTGGTTATAATGATGAATTCCAATCGTATGCCCCTCCTCGCTCATCCGCTTAATAATGTCAGGATAGGCTTTCACTTTGCTCCCAACCACAAAAAAGGATGCCTTGATACCGTATTTTTTCAACAGATCCAGCAGTTGTGGCGTATATTTTGGATTGGGACCATCATCAAACGTAATCGCTATCGCGGATGAATGGATCATTTTGGTGATTCCCCAACCAGTGACCCGAATAAGAATGGTTGGCAGTATTGCATAGATAAGAAAAAGGCTGATTAACAGAATAAAACAGATGATGATCAGGTTGCTCACTCTAGAAACATTTCCTTTCCAGCTTTCATTTTGGGTATGAACAATTCTACCTCTGTTCCTACTCCTTCCGTACTTTTGACGATAATTTCGCCCTGATGCTGCTTCATGATATTCTTTGCGATTGACAACCCTAACCCGGTTCCCCCAGTCTCTCGGCTCCTTGCCTTGTCCACCCTGTAAAACCGTTCAAAGACATTCTGAATTTCTGCTGCGGGTATGCCAATCCCGTAATCTTTTACGGTAATAATCGTAAATTTTTCTTCTTCCTCTAGATAGACATCTATTTGATCCATACTATATTTGATTGCGTTATCGATTAAGATAATCATTGCCTGCTTTAGCTTCATTTCATCGACAAAAACCATGATGGAGGGTTCTTGCGATTTCAAGTGCAGAATAATTTCTCGCTTATAGGCACTTTTTAGCTGTTTGAATAAATTCTCGCATAAGGAAACTAGATTGATTAATTTAGCTTCTAAGAGTTCTCCTGATTCTGTATCAGCTAAATCTAGAAACCTTTCTGTCATTTTTTGAATTCTTGTTGCTTCAGAATGGATGGATTCTATAGCATCATGGGTAACCTCTTCATTTTTTAATCCCCTTCTAAGCAGCAGGTCGGCATAACTTTTGATAACTGTGAGCGGGGTTTTTAATTCATGGGAGGCATCTGAAATAAATTGCCGTTGTTTTTCGAGGTTTGCCTCTAACCTGCCAATCATCCGATTAAACGTTTCTGCCATTTTTTGCAGTTCATCCTTTGTTTCATATTGGATGACTATCTTTTTAGGGATTCCACTATTTTCAATATCCTCCATCGTGTTAATCATATTGGAAATTGGCCTCATAATGAGATTCGATAACCATCTGCCGCCGAGCAGTGATATGATTGCACCGAGTATCGTACAAAATGCAAGAATGGACAGTAATAGATCTTTTCCCGTTTCCAATCCCACTAACTTTTCCCCAAACTCTAGTGTTCCGACAATTTGTCCAGTAGATTTGATTGGCACCCTGACAATCGCTATTTGTTCTTCTCCATGTTTGAGGCGGATCGTGCGCCTTGCGGTCCCCTTTTCACGAGCAAATTGTGGTTTTATTTTAGAAGCTAAGTGCGGATCATTGGTTACTTCGTTGGCAATTTCAGAATTTGGTTGAACAATTCTAATAAATGATTGGTTCGTTAAATAGGGAGTTAATTTTTCCTTAATCACCTCTTGGGAATCATCTTTGTTGATTTGCTTAATCAGGTAATCAGCCTTTTGAAAAAGTTCACCGTCTTCCATATTGACCGTAATTTTCATAAATGAAAAAAAGACAACCGCATTCACAGCCAGCAACACACAGATGATCCATGCCGTGGTGATAAGATTTATTTTTGTCGTAATTTTCATTTGTTTAATTCTCCCTTACGGTATAACCGATTCCCCTAACCGTTTGAATAATCGTTGGATCCGAAAAACCTTCTTCTATTTTCTTTCGTAAATGTCGGATAAAGACATCGATGACATTTGTCTCCCCTTCATATTCATAACCCCATACATGCAGCAGGATACTTTCCCTTGTGACAATTCGATTTTTATTAGAGAGCAAATACACGAGCAGATCAAATTCCTTGGGAGTTAACGTGATGGAAGTCTTCCCTCTGGTTACCTCCCTCGTATCAAGGTTAACGGTCAAGTCCCCTATTTCTAAGATGGTATCATCCGATTGGGAGGCCATGACCACATTCGAACACTGACGAAGACATGCGCGAATTCTTGCTAGTAATTCCTCCATTTCAAATGGCTTAGTGATATAATCATTTGCCCCCTGATCAAGTCCTGCAACCTTATCCAATGTCATATTTCGAGCTGTTAATAAAATAACTGGCAGTAAGGAATTCTCTTTTCTAATCCTTCGTAACACCTCAATCCCATTCATCTCAGGCAACATCACATCTAATAAAATTAAATCTATTTTTTCATTCAAGGCATCATGTAATCCAGACTTCCCATCATGGGCCACAAGGACATTATATCCTTCGTATTCGAGCTCAAGCTTTAATATTTTAGCAATTTGTTTTTCGTCCTCTATTACCAAAATTCGCTGGTTCATCGCCATCCCTCCTTTTTTAAAGCATAAACTTAGGTGGATTTGATATTACTTCAGGATCTTGCTCCTCCAATTTAGCATTATTACAGCTTATTTTTCTTTTTTTCATTAAATTTTAATCTTTTATATTTAAGTGTAAAGGCAAAAAAAAGAACCCTATCGGCTCTTCTTCATTCCTCATCTGGATTGAGGATGGATAACTCCACATGGTCTTCCCATTTTCCATTAATTTTTACATTCTTTCGCGCAAGGCCTTCCTTCTCAAAACCTGCCTTTTCTAAGACACGAAGCGATCCGATATTCGTTGGCATGACGCCTGCAACAATTCGGTGCAGGTTAAGGTGATTAAAACCGAAGTCAACGACGAGTTTAACTGCTTCGGTAGTATAGCCTTTGCCATTATGTGCTTGGTCCAAACTATATCCAACATAACAACTCTGGAGTGCATCTCTTAATACACCTGTTAAGTCAATATCACCGACTAGTTCATCTGTTTCTCTTAAAAAGATTCCAAATGAATATGCTCGATCTATTTTACGGCTTTCCATTCCATGTTGGATCGTTCTTAATTGTCGTTCATATGAATAGTAGGACTCGGAACGTGTAGGTGAATACGTTTGAAAAAAATCTCTGTTTCTAAGATACAACTGTGTCATTGCCTCCGCATCTTTTTCCTCCAGAAAACGCAAATAGATATACTTCCCTTCAATCCTTACTGAATCTTTGTTAAGAATCCCCACGACTACTCTCCTATACTAGTTAATTGATTGTAAATGAATATCCCTATTACAATTTCCTTTAAAAGGCAAAAACTCCTTCTTTTTTTCGAAGGAGTTTTTTATGATTGAAGGTGTCAGGTACCTATTGAATTTCTTCAGAAACCAGCTCTTGTAAGGAATATTTCCTGATTGCTAATACAAGATCGGCAAGAAAGTACAAACCTACTGCAGACCAAACCCATGCCCAATAGGGTTCAATTGCTCCATACATTAATGTAAGCGCAGGATGAATCCATTTTATACAAATAAGGGACAAAACGATCCAGCATAAAGAGAAGGGGACGCAAATATGGCCATGAAGCTGCATTGGTGTATCAGAATAATCCCACCATTTTCGGCTAAAAAGCTTCTCCAGCATAGTTCCTGTTAGATATTCCACGATGGTTGGAATCAAGAAGCACAGGATAATAACTACTGCCCAATTGGTTTCTGGTGAGATCAGATAAACCAGGAGAACTGGAGTAATGCCGTACATCGGTTTAAATGGACCATAGAGGAAATTAGGTTTAAAAAACTCTCGCTTTGTAAAAAAATTATAACTGTTTTCTAGGAGCCATCCTAGAAGCGAGTAAACAGTAAAGAAAAAAATAATCGTTGCTGCACCTTCCAGATTGAAAATATGATGGCTTTGAAACTCGATACCATTCAGTAAGTTAATAATCATGGCTAAACCACCTTTCATGGATAAGAATTTCCCACTTTAGGTTTAACAGCCACGCTTCCAAATATACAATAATTTTCCTATTCAAGTTCAAAATATTTTTAGCCCCAATCACGGTAATTGACAACCTAACAAGGATCCATTCTGCTAACTTGAGGCGGGATTCCGCTGACTATTGGAGTGATTCCGCCAAACTGCGAGTTTTTCCCGCCACTTCCGCAATTATTCAGCGCACCCTTCAATGATTCCGCCAAACCCCTATTTTAGTTTTTTTTTTAATATAACCAACACATTGTTGTTTTTTGTTTATTGCTAATCTTAGGCTGCGTTGTAAAATAAAACTATAACAGCGTCAACATCCTAGGAGGAATGATTGATGAAATCAACGATAAAAGTAGAACAAGTCAGTAAGAGTTTTGGAAAAAAAACCGTCTTAAATGAAGTGAACTTAGCGATCGAGAAAGGGCAGTTATTTGGACTAATTGGACCTTCAGGGGCCGGAAAAACCACCCTCGTCAAAATGATTGTTGGCATGGAAAAGGCGGATAAAGGGTCGATTCATGTGTTAGACAAGAAAATGCCAAACCTTGCTTTACTTCAGGAAATTGGTTATATGGCCCAAGCTGATGCGTTGTATGGCGAATTAACCGGCGAGGAGAATCTAAAATTTTTCGCCTCTCTATTCGGTCTAAATAAGGACGCACAGAAAACACGGATCTCGTATGTCGCTAGTTTAGTTAACCTGACGGATGACCTTTCTAAACGGGTAGCTGCTTATTCAGGCGGAATGAAACGACGTTTGTCGTTGGCGATTGCCTTAATTCAGAACCCACAAATCTTAATCTTAGATGAACCAACCGTCGGAATTGACCCCGAATTAAAATTGTCAATTTGGAAGGAATTCTTACGCTTGAAAAATGAAGAACAAAAGACCATCATCGTTACCACTCATGTGATGGACGAAGCGGTCAAATGTGATTATGTTGCAATGGTGCGGGATGGACAAATTTTAACAAGTGGAACACCTGCAGAATTAAAAGCATTGTATAGAACCGATGATTTTGATGAAGTATTCTTGAGAGCAGGGGTGAAACAATCATGAGAATTCTAGCGTTAGTGAAAAGAATCTTCCGGCAAATGTTTCGTGACAAACGCACCTTAGCACTGTTGTTTGTAGCACCATTGCTAATCCTGACCCTGATGTACTTTTTATTCAACGGCAACACCGTCGATCCTAAATTAGGGGTTATAGGTGTGGATGATAGCCTCGTTAAAGTATTAAAAAAAGCAGACATCCAAGTTGAGCAATATAAAAAAGTCAGTGCTAACACGGTAGTCGATGATGAGCTTGATGGATTGTTAGAACAAGATAATCGCCAAATCAAATTAACATTACTAAACAACGACCCTTCCAAAGCGAAAGGGTTACAAATGAAAGTCAGCCAAGCAGTCGCCGCACAGACGAAGGCTATGCTAATCAAGCAAAATCCAGCAGCTGCAGGGATGGCTCAGCAAAACATCGATATTGACTATGTGTATGGCGATAAGGATACCGTATTTTTTGATGTCTTAAGCCCAATATTAGTTGGTTTCTTTGTCTTCTTTTTCGTGTTTATTATTTCTGGGATTGGTTTATTACGTGAGCGTACTACGGGGACTTTGGAACGGCTGATGTCTACACCGATTCGGAGATGGGAGATTGTTACCGCCTACTTGGTGGGCTATGGTATTTTTGCGGTCATTCAAACATTAATTGTTGTCTTTTATTCTATTACTGTATTAGATATTGTCCTTGTCGGGTCGATTGGGCATGTGCTCCTCATTAATCTGCTGTTAGCTTTGGTGGCACTCTCTTTAGGAATCCTTTTATCGACCTTTGCCGCTTCCGAGTTTCAAATGATTCAATTTATCCCAATTGCCGTCATCCCGCAAATCTTTTTCGCTGGAATCTTTCCGCTCGAGGGGATGGCGAATTGGCTGCAGGCGGTCGCGAAGGTTATGCCGATGTATTATGCAGGGGATGCCTTAAAAGGGGTAATGTATAAAGGGTTAAGTTTTAGTGATATCAGTGGAGACCTGTTGGCCTTGATTATCTTCACCGTGATTTTTATTGTTTTGAATATCTTCTCGCTGAAAAAATATCGAACATTATAGATAGAGAAATGGGAGGGATGATTTTTTATCATCCCTCCCATTTTTTATCAATGATAAGAAGTTATAAGTTTTTGGACTTAGTTTACTGTCTAGCTCCAGCGCCCTAGCGGCTAGTGTCCTTC
>NZ_JBALOA010000019.1:0-35946 GCF_036962125.1 Neobacillus drentensis | reverse complement strand
GCTCCAGGCCATACGCCGCTGATCAGGGCGCTTCCACTTTTCTTATTAGCGGATTGTTTTTAATGCTCCGCTCCATTTATTCACTTCATCAAGCATTGCATTCACATTTGTAAGATGTAATTCAGCTGGCTTGAACTCACTGCCGTTTTCAAAGTCTGTGAATAATGACAATGTTGGATGTGTGCGAACGTCAGCGATTTTTAATTCACCCATGATGCCACGTAAATGTTCAGCTGCACGAGCGCCGCCTGTTGAACCATAGCTTACGATACCTGCTGCTTTGTCATTCCAAGCTTCACGCGCAAAATCAAGCGCATTTTTTAATGCTCCAGTAATGCTGTGGTTGTATTCTTGAACAATGAAAACAAAACCATCTAATTCAGCAAGTTTAGCATTCCATTTTGCGATGCCTGGTTCTGAACCATCAGTGGTTCCTAAGAATGGTAAATTGAAATCAGCAATATCAACTATTTCATAGTTTGCGTCACCGCGTTTGTCGGCAATACCTTTCACCCATTCTCCTACTTGTGGGCTAACACGTCCTTGACGTGTGCTACCTAAAATAATACCAATGTTTAATTTTGTCATTGTTTTTTCCTCCTTTTTTGATTCACCAAATAGTCTGTCTAAAAAGCCCAACTCCAACACCACCTATAAAAATTTCATATCTAAAAACTTACGTAGTGTTCATGAAAAACGGAACATTTATTTGTAGGATATTATCCCACAACACTACAAATATAAACCTTCAATTGGAATATTATCAATTTAAATATTTTCAATTAATATATCTCTAATTCAAAGTAATTTTATAATATAAATTTCATCTTGTCAATGAAATAAACCTTTTTAGTTTTTCATCACAAAATAAACACTAAATCTCCCTCTTTTCTGCAAATTTATTCTTTATGATTAAGTTATAAAATGAAAGGAGTTGTAAAATATGAAAAAGTTTGGTGTTGGGATTTTAAGTACGGCTTTAATACTTGGGGCCGGCACTGCTGTGTTTGCAGCTGGGAACACAGGAGATGGTGTAAGTTTTAAAGAAATGCTACCGTTGATGCAAAAAATGCACCCAGATTCCACAAAGAAAGAATTAAAGGACATGTACAAGGCTTGTCATGAAAAGAATGGAATGATGGACCGAATGAATCAAAAGGAAATGAAAAGTGAAAATATGATGGATAGCCTGTAAAAATTATGGTGACTTTCTATCTTTGAGGTTTGGTTCATAACCAGACCCTTTTTTATGCACATTATTTGACCAAATAAAAAACCTGTATAAATTAAGTCTATACAGGTTTTGAATGATCATATTCAATTAAGAACCCTCAATAACATCTATTACACTCTATGCATCATCGGAAGTGAAAATAGATAAATATTTGTAATTGCAAGGATTGTCATGAGCACGTAATAAGGGATCATGGCTCGAAAAGCCGTATTTTTATTTTCGCCCATTCTATAAACTACGTAAGAAGTACCGACCAAACCGATTAAGATGACAATGTATTGAATCATCTGAACTGTTGAGGTTGGCGCGAGACTTAAGCTGGCTGGATTGGAGTCGACTCCAAATAACCGAATCGAGTTAAACCAAACGGCTTTACCTTCTGTGAAAATGTGGAACAGATTATGTGCTAAGTGACCGGCAAGGTCTAAAGGAATAATTGCATAACCAAACAGAGTAAAGTTCTTTTTAATCGAACCTGTCATTCCAAGCAATGAAGCTAGTTTTGCCGTTCCTAACAATAATAGGATTGGTAAGGCCATCGCAATAATAAAGGCAATCGTAAAGTTAAGAACATAGTTGGAAGTCCCTGTAACAGAGCCAATCGCACTTAAAATATTCTGCCAAGGTTCTAGCATGGTAATATTTTGTACGAAAACAATCCCCATGATAACAGCTGCTAAAGATGCGTGTTCAAGCTTTGGATTCTTTAAGCCCCACAATTCTTTTGTCGGAACTCGTGTTGTTATTTTCACGGAATTATTTGGACAGTTTTTCACACAGTTTCCGCAAATATTACATTCCGCACTTGATTCCATTGTTCTTGGGAATTGAAACATTGGACATCCCTCTACACCCTCTGATCCTTTGTAGCACGATTGAACTTTACAGGTTTTACAGATATCAGGTGTTGCTTGTACTTTTAGCGCTCCAGAGCGTGAGTAGTTTCCGGCAAGGCCGCCTAGGAAACAAAGCGTCTTACAGAAGGTTCTTCTTTCGTAAAATACAGAAGTGGCAACAACCATTGTTACTAATAAAAGTAATAGGTAACCCGAACCGCGTGGTGATTCAACAATTCCCCATACATGGTCACTATAAGTGATGGCGATAAAGAATAAATCAATCAGCCATATTCCATATTTCTTTAAAAACTTCGGCATTGGACGCTTGCTGCCAAAAAATTTCCGAACAATATCACTTAATTTACCGAACGGACAGATCGCACACCAAAACCGTCCGGTTAATAAAAAGAGAACAGGGATAACCGGCCACCATAATACCCATGTCATAGTAGTCCCAAAGTTTTTACTTGGATCAACGGTTCCCATTACTAATTCATAAACAATGATGGAAAACACAAAGATAACGATCCATTGAAAGATTCCTGGATACCATTTGCTTTTTACAAACGTTTTGACAACGGGTATCGATAGCAGATCAAAAGGTTCCTTTTCTGGTTTTATGTTTTTCTCAGGCATGGCCATTGTTTACATCCCCCTTTCTTCTAAACCACTTATTCCAAATCCCAATTAAAATAAATAACATGTTAACTGCTCCATATGTTCCTAGCACTTTATAGTTTGGAGGAGATTCAACAACAGCTGCATGGTGATCATGAGCCTCTGCACCGCTGTCACCCTCCATATCCATTCCTTCCATATCACTTCCGCTACCATGGTCCATTCCCTCCATGTCGCTTCCGCTGCTGTGGTCCATTCCTTCCATGTCCATATCCATATCTGTCCCATTGCCATGAGACATAGTTGCATCATCCCCTTGACCGTTTGTACTCCCTGTTTCAAGGTTATCTCCTGCTTGTTTTACATTTGGAGCATGAGAATGTCCTTCATCGGCCAAGGCTCTAACATCGAATGAGAAAATAAACGCTAAAGTAAATGCTAATAAAAACAGCTTTTTCAATTTTTCCACCCCCAAAAAGTTAATTATGCATGTAATGTTCATATGTATAATTTACTGAGCAATTTTGCAGTTTCTATGCATTTTCTTAGGATTTATTATGGGATTTTGTCTTTATTAATCATTGTTCATATTTTTGTAAAATATAGATAAAAACTTGTCAATCTGCAAAGATTCTTCACAAATTCCTACTATTATTTAATTATTAACTTTATATAGGTGGTGGGAAATATGAAGACTATATTACTTGTAGATGATGAAACCAGAATGCTGGACCTATTATGTCTATATTTAGCACCCTATGATTTTAATTGCTTGAAGGCAGAGTCCGGTAAAAAGGCCATATCTTTACTCGAAATAGAAGAAGCTATCGATATAGTAATCCTTGATATTATGATGCCAGACATGGATGGATGGAAGACCTGTCAAAAAATAAGGGAGTTCTCAAAAGTTCCAATCATAATGCTTACCGCCATGGGGGAAACTGTTGACGTTATCAAAGGATTAAAATACGGGGCAGATGATTACATAACTAAACCCTTTCATGAGGCAGAATTACTAGCAAGAATTGAAGCATTATTAAGAAGATCAAAAAATTCAAATGAGAAAAATCTAGTCTTTAATGGATTAGAGTGGAATAAGGGGTCTTTTGAATTAAGATATCAAAACAAGCTCATTCAAGTTACACCCAAAGAGTTCGAACTAATAGGATTGTTCTTAAAGAATCCTCAAAAGGTTTTCTCTCGCGACCATTTATTGTCAACCATCTGGAGCCAGAAGTTCCATATCGATGATCGTACTGTTGATTCCCATATAAGAAATCTGCGAGAAAAGCTCCGAAATGAGGGTTTCCCCATTGATCAACATCTTTCTACTGTATGGGGAATTGGTTATAAGTGGGTAAATTAATCTCTGAAAAATAGGAATTATATCTAAATAAAAAATCGTTTCCTTTAGGAAGCGATTTTTACTATATCTAGATTCTATTGGCATTTGACTTGGATTTAGTGCCTAAAAATAATGTTTTTAATAATCTACTAAAAAAGTTATTTTTAGCTTTTAATGCAGCCTTTCTTTCCCGTTCCATTTGGTGATGAGTAAATATCATCATTGATTTCTGGCACATAAAGATCCTCCTCAGTATCGTAATCCTCTATAGTAACCAACAAATTTTGTATCTGATTAGAAGTCTATTAAATAATTGTGCAGAAACTAACAAAAATCCATTACATTTTTATTTATTGAAAAAAAAAAGAAACCACCTATACGTATTTTTGTATAAGTGGTCTTAATTAAGGATTATTTCACGAATTATGAAAGCACAAAAGTTTAACCTATCTTCACATCATACTTCCGCTCATCCTGAACAAAGAGGATGCCAAGCTCGTGGTGGTCACCTTCGTACAGGGCCCGTTGAACAAAGCGAATCTCTCCGTTTGTGTCGAGGACCTCTAGCTTACAGTGAGCACGATTTTTTTGCAGGGCTTCATAAAATACCTTTTCATCACGAACCAGAACACCATTTGCTTTAGAGATGATTTCCCCCACCTTCAGCTCCATCTTATTTGCTGGAGAGTCAGGGATTACTCCAATAATCATCAATCCTTGATTCTTCTTTGAAAAATAAAACGGGAGATTATCATCTTTCATGCTTGTGAGTAAAGAAATCAATTCACGACCAAGAACGGCTATACCAGCTGTTACAATGGAACTAAGCGGGAACCAATAGCCTGCGATGGAAAAAAGGGTAACGAATACTCCAAGGACGATAACTCGGCGGCCCTGTAATTGAATCGCCATTTTAGGGAGCATTCCTTTGACTTGCTGATGGAAACCAATCGCAAAGGGAACAAAGATCAATGAATACTCATTCGCTCCCAAATGGAAGACAGGCCACCAATTGAACGGAAGATGTAATGCATTTCCTGGAATAAGTAAGAACAACGGCACCATCCAGAGACGCTTTACTTCATGTAGACCTACATTTTGACCGCGTTTACTTTTTGCAAGTTTTGGGGAAGTTCCAAAACTTCCATTTTTAAAAATGAGCATCCCTTCTGCAATTAACAACAATCCAAGTACTACGACAATAGAAGGATAGACCTTGTCACTTAATGCCTCAAAGGTCTTTGTGAAAATCGGAATCGACCAATGATTTTCAGCAAGTAAAATAAGCGTGAAAAATGCAGCCCCTATTGTATATGCCGGCGAGATCCAGCGTACATTGGTGGTCAGTGACCACAAGAAGGTAAAACCAGCAATTAGTAGAATCGCTGCGAACGGGACCGTGACTCCTGCCGCCACAACCAATAATGAAAGG
Source organism: Neobacillus drentensis (assembly GCF_036962125.1). Taxonomy (GTDB): domain Bacteria; phylum Bacillota; class Bacilli; order Bacillales; family Cytobacillaceae; genus Neobacillus; species Neobacillus drentensis_B. The sequence continues at coordinate 30,478 of NZ_JBALOA010000019.1, read as the reverse complement.
ACAAGTCCAATGAGAATTCCGGTTGGAAATAACTGCCGAAGTTCAAAGTAGGCGTCATGCGCTCGAATATGAAAATTTTTCCGCTCACGTTTTACCCTCATTACACCTAAAATTCCTGAAAGGAAAACGAGATAGTATAAAACAGGATGAAGAAATAACTTGCCTGTCCCCTTCAAAAGTTCAACAAGCCATATTTGCACTAATTCCACTCCTGCCACCTGCCTCTATTAAAATTTCTAGTAATCTATTATGGAAAAGTCTCCTAAAGAGTATTTTACCAAATTGCCACCAGAAAACATATTGCTAGTTTTTAGAAAAAGTGAATAATTTCTGCTCAAAAAAAAACAGAGGCCTAATTAGCCCCTGTTTTACTCCTTCGTCATTAATCGTAAGGCGGTTTGCAGTTGTAGATCGTTTTTCTCTTTTTTCATTTCCTTTATTGCTGCATCTTCCAGCTTTGCGGCTGTTTCCGAATCAATTCTTCCTGTTGGCTCTAGGTTGGCTTGGAGCTGGAACCCTTTTACGGCCATGGCCGTTTCCTTACTAAAATATCCATCCTTCCGCCCAGTGGCAAATCCTAAGCCGGTCAGCACCTCTTGAGCGTTTTTCACCTGCTCATTATTCATATCCTCCGAAAGAGGCTCCTCCACTTGAATTGGATGAGTGGCAAAGATGGCAGGTTGTTTGATCGCCACATCTGGTTTAATTCCTTTTTTATGAATCCAATGTCCATCAGGGGTCAGCCATTTAAATAACGTCAGCTTGATGTTGCTTCCATCTCCCATTGGTACAGCCTGTTGAACGGTCCCTTTTCCAAACGTTGTTTCCCCGACAAGTTGGTAACCCACTGCCTCTTGCAGTGAGCCTGCAAGAATTTCTGATGCAGAGGCACTTCCTTTGTTGACAAGAACAGTGACCGGATAATCCTTGGTCCGTGAAAGCGACGAGAAGTAACGTTTTTTCTTACCGTCCCGCTGTTGAATTTGGACATATGGCTTATTCTTAGGAACAAATTCTTTTAAGATTTCGCCAACACTATCTAGTAGTCCGCCAGGATTGCCGCGTACATCAATAATCAGCCCTTTAATATCATCATTTTCAAGTGCTGTTAATTCCTTTTCAAAATCTCTAGCGGTATCCTCTGAAAAAGAAGTGATTTCGATGTAGCCTATTTTTTTGCCATCATGCTTCTTAATTGAAGCATGGACCGTTTCAAGTGGAATCTCATCGCGGGTGACATCAATCGCAAGCGGATCCTTTAACCCTTTCCTTGCAATTAATAATTCAACCTTCGTCCCTTTTTTGCCGCGAATTTTGAGGGTTGCTTTATTCAGGTCCAGCCCTTCGATACTTTTGCCATCCACCTTTAAGATTTGGTCGTTTGGCTTGATGCCTGCTTTTTCAGCCGGGGAATTTTTGAACGGAGAGACGATGACGATTTTCCCGTCGACCATTCCAACTTCGGCTCCAATCCCTTCGAAGGAAGATTCCAAAGTCTGAGTGAATTGTTTGGCTGTTTCTTTGTCCATATAAACAGAGTACGGATCCTTTAAGACGGACAGCATCCCCTGAATTGCGCCTTCAACCAGCTTATCCTGATCTACTTTTTCCACGTATCTGCTTAAAATAAGATCATATGCCTGTTCTACTTTTTCAAGGTCTGACGTGTTTCCTTCTGAATTACTTTCTTCTTGAGGGTTTTGCATTAAATGAAGTTTGCTGTTACCTGGTTTATCCAAAAGCTGCATGCCTGCATATGTGCCCCCCGCTCCTGCTAGTAGCGACCCTGTCATTAGCAGGGCGATCCATCTACGATTCATCTCAGGTCCTCCTCGAATAAAAAATGCCTGTCCTATCTATTTTTATAAAAAGGCAGCAAATTCCTGCCCGATTATTAACATATATGAAAGGAATGGACGAGTTATGATGTCAAAGAGATAAAAAAAGAAGAAGCTCGAAGCTTCTTCTTTTATGGAAGTGGGACTATGCCAACTGGATTAATCGCATAGCGCTTATCGATGGTCCATGGACCTTTATGAAGTTCAAAATGCAAGTGCTGTCCTCTAGACGCACCTGTATTCCCCATCAAGCCAATCTTTTGGCCTTTTTTAACTCTAGCACCACTGCCAACATAACGTTTTGTCATGTGGGCATAAATCGTTGTATAGACTTGTCCATTAATAGAGTGCGAGACGAAGATACAATTTCCGTACGTGCTAGAATAATAGGATCTAATGACAACGCCATCGGCTGCCGCAACAATCGGCATTTTTGTTCGGTTGGCGATATCAACCCCATAATGGTTCTCACTGCCACGACCTCCAAAACCGGAACTAAGATATCCCGTCGTTGGCTGAGTCCAGAATCCGCTCGATACATTTGGGGTGGAATTAGATTCAGGACCACGATCATTTCCACTATTGGTATTTGACGAGCTGCCTCGTTTTGCCTCTTCCGCAGCTCTAGCTTGGGCCTCTTTTTCCAATTGAATAGCCTGTTGAATCGCCGCCTCCTGAGCAGCAAGAAGCTGCTCCTGCTCTTTCAATTCCATCATACCTTCATGGACTTCTTCTTCTTGGTCTTTCAAGCTAGCCAGGAGTTTATCCTTTTCTTTCTTTTGCACAGTTAATTGCTGATTCATAGTTTTTAAGTCTGTTAGCATCTTTTGAAGACTAGAAAGATCTTTTTCTACCTTTGCCTGCTTCTCCGCAAGCTCCGCTTTATCTGCCTCATGCTGTTTTAAGATTTCTTGGTCCGCCTGGACAATCGTCGCAACAGCATTCGCCCGGTCAATAAAATCACTAAAGCTCGTTGAACCCATTAACACATCTAAATAGTTGACCATGCCGCCATTTTCCTGATAGGTGCGGGCGCGGTCCTTCAATAGGATATTACGTTTTTTTATACGCTCCTTGATAACCTTCGTTTCCGCTTGAAGTTTAGTTACCTCGACTTGCGTATCTTTTACTTTTTTAGTTTTATCGTCTATTTTTACAGTTGTATCATCAATTGCAAAGTCCAGACGTTTCATTTCACTCTGTACGTCAGCCTGCTCACTTTTTAATGTGTTAATCTTACTGTTTGCTTGATTAATATCTGATTGTAAATTGGAACGTTTGTTGTGAACTTCATTTTGTTCTCCTTTTAGACTGGAAATAGATTTAGCTTCGGTAACAGAAACTCCGCTAAAAATGGTCCCTAGTCCGACCGTTAGTGTAACGGCCATTGTGACTACTGATTTCTTCATTTCCGATTTTTCCTCCCAATGGCACATAATAAATCAGGAAGGACATAATAATATCCTTCCTGATTTGGATTACACCTTTAAGAACTTCCGAACGGACATTAGACTTCCCCATATACCAATTAGCGCACCCATTAAGATCAGAATGCCAGCAACTTGGTACATAAATGGATCAAAAGGAAGTACTTTAATGAACGTTCCTTCAAGTCGTGGACCAATATAATCATACGCACGATAGTAGGCAATCGAAATTAGGATAATGGGCAAAATGGACCCAATAATCCCAAGCCACAGTCCTTCCAAGAAGAACGGCCATCGGATAAAGGTATTCGTTGCTCCTACTAACCTCATAATCTTAATTTCTCTGCGTCTTGCAATAATCGTGATTTTAATTGTATTAGAGATTAAGAAAATTGCAGTAAAGAATAAACCAATGATTAAAACAACCCCGACGTTACGGCTTGCTTTAATAAACTTAAATAGTTTTTCTACTTTCCCCTGGCCATACTTTACCTTGGCTACATAATTGGATTTTTTAATTTGTTCTGCCACTTTCATCGTATCAGTCGGATTTTTCGTTTTTACGATAAATACATCGTTTAAGGGGTTATCCTGTTCAAACAGTTTAAAGGATTTGCCTTCTTCCCCTAGACTCTTAACTAGATTGTCTAGTTCCTGCTGTTTAGAGGAGAATGTGACATTTTTTACCTCTGGCATACTTTCAATCTCAGTTTTTAACTTTTGCTGATCTTGGGCGGTAGCAGCTACGTCAATGTGCACGCGAATTTGAACATCTTCTTCAATCGTTTCTGCTACTCGATTAAGATTCATCATAATAACGAAAAAGACACCGACTAATATCAAGGTAACGGTCACAGCGCTGACAGATGCAAAGGTCATCCAGCCATTTCTGCTGATATTCTTTAAACTATCTCGAGAGTGACGGCCAATTGTTCTAATTTTCATAACCGTATTCACCTCTTTCATCATCTCGGACTATTTTTCCACCCTCAATGGCAATAACTCGATGCTTGATCGTGTTAACAATCTCGCGGTTATGGGTTGCCATGACAATGGTTGTCCCTCTTGCATTAATTTCTTCAAAAATTTTCATAATTTCCCATGATGTTTCTGGGTCAAGGTTACCGGTAGGTTCATCGGCAATCACCACTTTGGGAGAATTCACAATCGAGCGGGCAATTGAAACACGCTGTTGCTCACCGCCAGATAGCTCTGTCGGCAGCATTTTGATTTTATGCTTTAAGTTAACGAGGTCAAGAACTTCCATGACTCGCTTTTTAATTACCTTTGGCTGAGCTTCAATTACCTCTAAAGCAAATGCAACATTTTCATAGACGGTCAGTCTCGGCAGCAACTTAAAATCCTGAAAGACGACGCCAAGATTTCGGCGAAAAATAGGTACCTTTTTCATTTTTAATTTGGCAAGATTTACACCATTCATAGTGATAGTCCCTGATGTCGGAACTTCCTCACGATACATCATTTTAATAAAAGTCGATTTACCGGCTCCACTTGGTCCGACAACATAAACAAATTCGCCCTGATTAATCCGGACGTCTATCCCATTAATAGCCGAAACGCCATTTGGATACTTTTTATATACATCCTGTAATTCGATCATATTTATCACCTTTATTTAAAGATTTTTCGAACTGAAAATTCGACAATAATCTTCATTTATTTGCAAAATGGCCTAGGATAACAAAAAATATGTGCATAATTTCGCATAGTTTTATTATAACATCATAAATTGCTAAAAAAAGCGGTAAAAATATTACAGTTTCTTTTCAAAGAATTACAAAACCCGACAATTTTTTTAATATCCACGAAAAAAAACGTCCTGTTTATTCAAACAGAACGTTTTTGAGACTCTTATTTTTTTGCTGCAAGCCATTCCGCAACTTGGTTGGCATCATCGCCGGTCACAACTTTTGCTGGCATTTGCCCTTTTCCATTTGCGAGGATATTTAAAATCTCATCCTTCGAGTACTTAGAGCCAACCTTTGTTAAATTTGGCCCCATTCCACCCGTCAAGTCACCGCCATGACAGCTGGAGCATTTTTGATCGAATATCTTTGCTCCTGGATCATTGCTCGCTGTATCCGTTCCTGTGTCTTTTCCTGTGTCTTTATCCCCGCCTCCACAGGCTGCTAGTCCCATAACCAAAGCAGTTCCCATTAAAAACGTAAGCAACTTCTTTTTCAATTCCTTTACCCCCTTTTCAGAAATTATTTCCATCAATGTACTATTATACCAATCCTATGCCCGTTTGAAACCCTCTCCCAACACTTCAGCAGCATCCATAACGACAACAAATGCAGATGGGTCAAGGATTTTAACCAATTGTTTCAATTTTGTGAACTCCGATTGGTCTACTACGCACATCAGAACAGGACGTTCATGGTCAGTAAAACCACCATATGCTGATAGTTTTGTCACACCACGGTCAATTTTATTCAAAATTCCTGCCCGAACTTCTTCTTGTTTTGATGTGATGATCATCGCCATTTTCGACCGTCCGAAGCCAACCTGAATCAGGTCAATGGTTTTGCTGGTTACGTACAGGGCAATCAATGCGTATAAACCCTTCTCAATATCAAAAACGATGGCTGCAGTAAGTACAATTAATCCATCAATTAAAACAACACAGCGACCAAGCGTAAAGCCCGTATATTTATTTATGATCTGGGCTGCAAGGTCCGTCCCCCCAGTCGATGCTTTCCCCCTGAAAACAATGCCAAGACCAAGCCCTACCCCAATACCACCGAACAAGGCCGCAAGTAAGGCGTCATGTGTCCAAGGCTCGAGATTTTTTGTAAAAAAAACAACTAACGGTAGAAATATCGTACCCACTAAAGTTTTTACTCCAAAATGCTTCCCTAAAAAAACCACACCCGCGATAAATAAGGGAATATTAAAAGCCCACTGGACATAGGCAGGTTCCCACCCCAGCACCGTTTTTAAAATCGTACTAATCCCGCTTACCCCGCCAGAGGCCACTTGGTTTGGAAGCAGGAAAACGTTAAAAGCCAGAGCAATAATTGCTGCACCTATTAATACAAAGACATAATCGACCGCTATTCTCACCTTTGGATAGGTTTGTGTTAAATTACTTAATATATTCATAAAGCTAATCTCCTCAAAATTCATTATAGAAAGATACTTTCTACCAACCGAAAGTGAGTATAGCACGGGTAAATTATGGTGTAAATGGCAGTAAGTTGACGTGGTAAAGGATTAAATTCTCCCTTAGCATTTGCCTGTTCAATGGTTTTAATAAGGAATGTTCTTTTGGTTCGTTTTTAGAAAAAATTATCAAAAAAATAAGCCTTTGCCGGATGATTGGCAAAGGCTTTAAACATTTATTTTAATTTTACTATTACGAAATTCTTGACCTCAGGTACGCATTAATGAATTGATCTAAATCCCCATCCATTACCGCTTGAACATTTCCGCTTTCGGTACTCGTCCGATGATCTTTGACCATGGAATAAGGATGGAAAACGTATGAACGGATTTGACTTCCCCAGCCGATTTCCTTTTGTTCGCCTCGTATTTCCAAAAGCTCTTGCTCTTGTTTCTCAATTTCCAATTGATACAGCTTGGCTTTTAGCATTTTTAACGCTGCCTCGCGGTTTTTAATTTGTGAACGTTCTGCTTGACATGTGACCACAACACCAGTTGGCAGGTGAGTAATCCGGATGGCTGAATCAGTCGTGTTAATATGCTGTCCGCCCGCACCTGTTGCACGATAGGTATCAATTTTTAAATCCTCTGACCGAACTTCGATTTCAATGTCATCGTTGAGTTCTGGCATGACTTCACAGGAAACAAATGACGTATGACGACGGCCTGAGGAATCAAATGGAGAGATCCTTACCAACCGGTGAACCCCTTTTTCGGCCTTTAAGTAGCCGTATGCATTATGACCCTTAATTGCGAGCGTTACACTCTTAATCCCAGCTTCATCGCCGGGCAGATAATCGAGCGTCTCAACTTTGAAGCCCTTTTTCTCAGCCCAACGGGTATACATCCGCAGCAGCATCGAGCCCCAGTCCTGCGATTCCGTTCCACCAGCACCTGGGTGAAGCTCCAAAATGGCATTATTTTTATCATACTCTTCACTGAGGAGTAGCTGCAGCTCAAATTGGCCTAAGCGCTCTGTTAGCTGCCCGAGTTCTTCCTCCAACTCAGTACGCAATTCTTCATCATTTTCTTCTTTGACCAGTTCATAGGTTAATTCAAGATTTTCAAAGCTATTGTTTAGGTCATAAAATTCATTAACCTGATCCTTTAAGCCATTTGCTTCACTAATGACTGTCTGCGCTGCCTGCTGATCATTCCAAAAATCAGGATGAAGCATTTCATCATCTAATTCAGCAATTCTGGCTTCTTTATTCTCAAGGTCAAAGAGACCCCCTAAAGTCCGCTAATTTCTTAGCTGTTTTTTCAAGTTCATGACGAATTTCTGCTAATTCCATTATCTTCACCTCTATAAAAATTACCTTTAGTATATTTTATTCCGAAATCAATGTTGAGTTCCTTAACCATTATAGCGTGATAACCGTATAAATTTCAAAGTTTGAACTAAAAAAGGAGTAATCTGTCCGTAATAAAAATCATCGGCATATTCTTTCTAGCCATTTCACTGTATTTTTACAAATCAGCCTGTCAAAAATGGTACTATTAATATAAGAGAAATAGAGTGTTCAAAGGAGCGGAGAAAGTTGGAAAAAATAAACCGGAATGGCCCCTGTTCGTGCGGAAGTGGTAAAAAGTATAAAAAATGCTGCGGGGCAAAGGAAGCCGTATCGATTACCGAGATGATTGATAGTGAAATTGATACCCTGCAAAAGCATATCCTTCATTATGCTTACTATCACTTTGGACAAGAAATTCAAGAAGATTTTGAAAGCCTGGAAGAAATGATTGAAATTGATAATAGACAGGAACGCGAATTTTATGAATTAATTCATGCTATCTGGTTCACTCTTTTTGAAGGATTAGATGACGGAGAAACAATCATCGAAAAATTTATTAGTACTGAAACAGGCAAAATTAAACGGATCAAACTGCGAAAGATTTTACAAAATTGGACGGAAGCTAGGACCATAGTCGGGAAGATACTTGCTGTTGAAAACAACAGACTAACAGTCGAGGACGGCTTTACATCTGAAATAATCGAAACCATTGTTGCTAATGTGGACGTTAAAGCAGAAAAGGGTTCTTTCTTCGCAGGAATCTTGGTTCCCTATGATCAACAGTATGTCTTCTTCCCCTCTCCTTTTGACTTACCAGATCTAAAACCTGAAGATGCCTTTACATACATAGCTGCTAGCAGCGTCGAAGCTGATTACGACTCACCGCAGGAATATTTGACCGACTTTTTCTTAGAGGTCTTAAGTGAATTACCGATGATTGGTGGTCTGTTGGAAATCGATAACATAGACTGGCCCTCACCAGTTCAAAAGGAAATTGCTATTATTTTCAAACAAAACCTGGAAACACATAATATTGCTCCATCAGTCATTGACGCAGGGGTGATTCTCTGGCTAAGCTATTGCCAGAAAAAGCAAAAACGAATTCAAAATCCCAATCTTTATGTTGCCGCCCTTCATTACTTATTGTCAACGATTGCTCCATTAGAAAAAATATATACACAAAAAGAGTTAGCGAAACTATATGGCGTTTCAGCTCGGTCCATATCTTCTGTTTATTCGGAGCTGGAAACGGAATTATCGCACGAGATTGCTGAACTGATGGGAATCGTCTACGGTATAGATGAAGCACCGCCACTGTTTCCTTCTGAAAAAGCGCCTGTTATTGCGTTTCCAAGAACAAATGGATCAGGTACAGGGAAGATGAATTCCGAAGGCAGATCGGATTCAACGGTTCAGACACTCACGCTAGTGGAACCATCCAGTAAGAAAACAAAAAGTCCAGCCCGCAAGGTATCAAGAAAGGATGAAGAGCGCGCGAGAAATTTAATCTATGACGCCTATCAATCAGACGGCCAGCAGCGGTATAAGTTGGCGGAAGAAGCCCTCAAACTAAATCCTAACTGTACCGATGCCTATGTCCTTCTTGCGGAAAAAACAAAAAGTCTCGAAGAAGCCATCCTCCTTTATGAAAAAGGAATCAAAGCGGGGGAACGAGAGCTTGGTAAAGCTTTTTTCAAGGAAAACAAAGGCTACTTTTGGGGGTTAATTGAAACTAGGCCGTTTATGCGTGCGAAGCTTCATTATGCCGAAGCCCTGTCTCAGTTAGGAAAAACAATCGAAGCTACGCAACAATTTGAAGAGTTGATAGCCCTAAATCCGATGGATAACCAAGGGGTTCGCTTCTCGTTATTTGTGAACTACATGGATGCTGAAGAGTTCCAGAAAGCAGGAAACTTGCTCAAAGAATATGATGATGGGGATGCCCAGCATATTTATAATCAATTATTGCTCGAGGTCATGGAAAGAGGCTTTACGGCAAAAGTAGCTAAGTTATTGAAGGAAGCTAAAAAGGTGAATAAATTTGTAATTAACTACCTGACCGGGAAGAAACGATTGCCTGCCTATCCTCCTGAATTTTACGGCTTTGGCGATGAAAACGAAGCAATAGTCTACGCCGATATGCATTTGCATTTGTGGAGGAAAATTGATGGGTTGGCGAAGTGGTTGAAAAATCATAAGTAAAAAAACGAGCGGAGTATCCGCTCGTTTTTTTATGGATTTATCCTTTTAGGTGCATGTGCTGTATCCATAAAGGATTTACTATCACTGTGACATTCTGCGCAAGTTTTTTGGCTATCTCGATCATGTCCATCATTTGCTGGATTAATTGGATCCCCAGTTTCTAAATCGTAGATTGCTTTACCTTGTTTACCATAAAGATCTGTTTTCCCATTATGACAGGATAGACAGAATTGGCGCTGTGCTTGAGCATCCCAATCAGTCGTGGTTTTATTAAACCAATGATCATCTAGCTGATCAGTCTCAGGCTTTTGACCTTCCAACTTGACATTTCCTAACTCTGGTCTAAGCATCTTTATATTAGTAGCTCCGTGTGTTTCGTGGCATTCAGCACATGGAAGCTGACCATCTAACGAAATACCGTTATCAGTTTGTGACTGAAAATTATGCCCAGATTGTGTTTTAAGAGTTCCATCAGTATAGTACTGTTCAATATCTGCCTTAGCTCCATTACCATGACATTTAAAACATAAGGAATAGTCACTTAAAACATTATTTGTAACAGAACCTGCCTTTTTATAATTAAAGAAAGGATCCGTCCCTGTCTTAGGAAGCAAGCTGTTTGGATTATGTTTCGTCCCTGGGTTATGTGGATCATGACAGCTAGAACAACTAACATCGGAATAATGTTGACTATGACTATTATTCTCTTCTATCTTAGGTGATCCTGTTCCATCGTGACATGCCATGCACATATCATTTTCAGTAGAATCTTTTTCTCCCTTTATTAGATATTCATTGGTTCCATTATGGGTACTATGACAGAATGCACATGCATTTGTTACCACCGAAAACGGTCCGTGAATAGCGTCATTATCAGTTGTTTCATTGGCCACTCTGTCGACCTGAAATCCGGTATCTTTATAATCACTAACGGTGGTGAATTTTAGGAATCTAGGAATAATTAAATTCTCAGTATCTTTTTCAGTTGAGAATTTAGGATTAAGATAAACAAAGTAACTTGTGCCAGGTTTAAAATCTTGATCAGGTGTAAATGTATAAACATAGGCGTTAAGATTATCAGTTAATGTAGTTGTTGCTATTAAATTTTCGTCTCCTTTAATGTCTCCAAAAGACGTTAAAAGGGGTTGGGTTTTAGTTAATGGCTCCGTACTTCTTACATCGACTAATATCACATAATTCAATGGTACTCGAGTCATATCCTCCATGGGAAGAAAGCTACTAGGTGCATCCTTACCGGGCTCATATTTATCAGCTGCATCCTTTGGAATTAGATACATTTTGTACATATACGGCCTTGTAACTTCCTCATCAATGGCTACTTGTGATGTTACCGTTTTTTTGATGGATGTTGAACTAGTCTCACTTTTTGGGGTGGTTTCTTGAATCGTTCCATTTGCATCAGTAGATGTTACTGGATTATTTGATACATTGTCTGCTGGGATTGGAGTATTCTCAGTCGTCCCAGTAGTATTTGTCTCTTCCGACTTAACGGTAAAAGAACGATCTACCTTTGCACTTGCTCCATCCTCATCAGTGACAACAAATGTTACAGCATGAACCCCTTCACTAAATTCATTTGAATATGTGAAGTCTGCATTGTTATCCTTGAGAGTCGTTGTAAGCTTTCCTTCATTCGTAATATCAATAGGCTGCTGAGAAGCCTCTAGCTGTTCAAAAACCTTGACCGTAAGTTTATCTGCAGTAGTTAGATCATCTGCAATCGTTCCAGTAAATTCAACGACTGAAGCACTAGATATAGCTCCATCTTCCGGTGTTAATATCTGGATTTCAGGAACAGCAGACGCTGATACAACGATGTTATCAGGAGAACTAAAAAGGAGGGAACTAAGAACAACGCTCCCAATAACAAAGTATGAGATTAGCTTTCGTTTGTAGTTCTTCCTTTTCATACTATTCATCCTTTACTTTTCGTAAATTAGTTATTAGTTATTAAACTCATATCTATTATATCAACTGAATTAACATTAATTTTCATAGTTAAGTTAAATATTTTTGACAATCTGTATTCCCGGTTGCAATAATAAAAACAAGGCAACAATAGTGATATTGCCACCTTGTTTACTTTGAAATCTTGCGAAAGCTAACAAATAGTGGGGCTATTTGTTAGCTTTTTTTAACTATTATTTAATTAAGGATTTACCTGAATAATCTCCACCAGGAACTAAGTAATTTTTATAATCTGTTGTATTAGGATAGTTTGTGGTTCCAGGCGTATTAGCAATTTGGTGTGTAGATTGGTGACAAGCCCAACATACAGCCATGTTTGTGAATCTCTTTAAAGAAGAAGATCCTGATTTACTTACATCTTTCATGTAAGCTCTAGCTTGTGCATCAGTCCAACCTTTTCCGCCATCTGCAACTGGTTTTTCTAAATCTGCAATTGTTTTACCAGCAGTGTCTTTTAATAGAGTAATATCGGTACCGTGTGCATAGTGACATGCAGTACAGCTACGACCTTGTTTTGTACTGTTTGTAGTATGTGTAAATAGTGCATGACCTTCTGCTGTTTTCGCTGCTCTTGGGCCATTTTCTCTATTTTTCATATAGTCGTCATGGCAAGATGCGCAGAACTCTGAATAGTTCAACTTATAATCGTAAACCTGTGCTTGAGTTAAACCTGGAGCATCAGTTGTCTTATTATAAATACCATTTGACTTGTAAATTTTTAATCCTGATAAACCAGTAGCGTTGTTGATATCGGCAAATGCAGGATCTTCTACTAAATTAAGCTTAATTGCTTTTTGTCCAATTGGAACCTGATTCAATTTAGTAATTGTTTCAGTATAGCCAACGATAGTGACGTTATAATTGTTACCATATTGTTTTCCAGCTACTGTTTCATTTAATAAACGGTCATTTGCAGATCCATGTGGATTATGACAGCTTGAGCATTCGAAAGTAGCAGTAGATTTATTAGCTAATGCACCGGGAGCCGCAGATAATGCTAAATCTGAATCAACATTATGCATTGACGCACTTTGTTCGTGCGAGTCAATTACACCTGCTTCACTAGCAGTTGTAACGTTATAGAAACCCATAGTACCATCATGGCAAGATAGACAAAGTTCTTTTTGTCCGCTCTTCATTAACAACATATCGTCTTCCCCGTTGTGCGTACTATGGCAGTTTGCACAAGAGTTTGTGTTGTTTTGGAAGTTACCATGCGTTTTATGTGTATTGGAATTACCGAAGTTATCCACAGTACCAACATTAGATGGTAGAGTAACTCCTTGTGCTGAAGCAAAGGCTCCAAACATGCTTAATAAAACAAGCATTAATAAGGCAGACAAGCTAATTTTTAACTTACTCATTTCTAGAAAACCTCCCAATTTTCTTACTTTTTCTCTCTCTTTTTCTCTATTTTCGGTGAAATCAAACACTAAATAATCTTTTTTCCACCACCCCCTTAAAGAGACACTACTCCTTATAAAAGAGCAATTATTGACAATTTTCGCAGAAAAATGAAATATTATAACAAGAGAACAATTAGAATATTGTTCCCTTGTTACAAGTTAGTTCTTAATTATTACCATATTTCTCATCATAGTGCTTAATGACCTCTTCAAGCTCGGCTGCAAATGCAGGGTCGTAAGTTGATGTTCTCCAGTTTGTTACGCCGTCCCATCCAGGTTGTGAACCATCTGGAGCAGTATACATATAAAGTGGAGTATCTGGTGTACCGGCAGTATTCTTGCCTGCTGCATCTGGTCCGCCTAAGCTTTCACCTTCACCTGCGTGACAAGAGAAACATACAGACATGTTAGTGAATTTCTTAAGTGCAGATTTACTGCTAATATTCTTCATGTAATCTTTTGCAGTTGCCTCGCTAAAGCCTAAGCCACCGTTTTCTGGGGTCTTTTGCAAGTCTGCAATGGTTCTTCCGGAAGAGTCTTGTAATGTAGTGATATCTGTACCGTGTGCATAGTGACAAGAAGCACAGTTTCTTCCACCCTTATGGCTGTTAGTTGTGTGAGTGTAAACTCCTGTTTCCTTACCGCCATTATCAAGGTTTGGCTTCTTAGCTGTTCTAGATGCTAAGTAATTGTCGTGACAAACTGAACAGAAATTGCTATAGTTCATTCTGTCTCTTGCCCCATCAGGACCCAATGATTTATATACTTTAAAACCTGTACCTGTTTGTGAGTTGATTTCAGCATATGCAGGGTCTTCTTTTAACACAAGGTTAATTGCTTGTTTACCTGTAGGAATAGCAGTTGTTTTAGTGAAACTTGGACCATGGCTGCTACCTTTTGAACCTTTAACATCATAAGCGTATGCCTTACCCATAACTGTTTCATTTAATAAACGGTCATTAGCAGATCCGTGTGGGTTATGACAGCTTGAGCATTCTAATACATCAGTAGATGTATTAACAGCTGCTCCAGGAGCTGACCCAATTTTTACTCCAGAATCTACATTGTGCATTGATGCATTTTCATGAGAATCATCAAACGTTCCAGCTCCACTACCAACTTTAACGTTGTAGAAGCCCATTGTACCGTCATGACAAGACATACAAAGTTCATATTCGCCACTCTTCATTAACAACATTTCATCTTCACCATTATGCGTACTGTGGCAGTTTGCACAAGCGTTTGTATTGTTTTGGAAATTACCGTGCGTTCTATGTGTTGCTTTGTTACCAAAGTTATCAACATCAGCTGAATGAATTCCAGGTGCTGGGTTTGTAGACGTAGGTGTAAATGGTGTTTCTGCAGAGGCGAGAGCGCCAAACATGCTTAGTAAAACCAGCATGAGTAATGCAGACAAGCTAATTTTTAACTTACTCATTTCTAAAAACCTCCCATTTTGTTTCTGTCTTTCTCTCTCTTTTTTAGGTGAATCTGTGTAGCAACCTATCTTTCTTTCATCACCTCCTTAAAAACATAGAATGACGATAGGTATCACTGACAATTACAAATTCGTTCAAAACCTTTATGTTTCAAAAACTAACCATCTGGGAGGTAGATGGGCTGTTTTTGCAATGTTCAATTTTAGTAAATATTCTATATCTATTATTTTTTTTATTTAAAACAAGGTAACAATAAATAGATATTGCTACCTTGTTTTGAGTTAATTTTCGTTGAGACAAATTCTTCATTAACAATTATTTAATTTTTGCTCTACCTTTAAGTCTTCCAGTTCCATCTAGGAATTGAGGATCAATTTGTCCTGGAGCAATATTTGTTCCATGACAGGCAAAACATACAGCCATGTTAGTGAATTTCTTTAATGAAGATGAACCTCTTGAGCTAACATCTTTCATGTATGCTTCAGCTGTTTCTTGTGTAAATAGATTTTTTCCTGCAGTATCTTTAACTTGTAGTAAATCAGCAACATTTCTTCCAGCAGCATCAATCATAATAGTAGCATCGGTACCGTGTGCATAGTGACAAGCTGCACAACTTCTACCTTGGCTGGAGCTATTAGTTGTATGTGTGTAAGTATCATGTGTGTGTGTAGCAGTGATTGGAGAACCTGTGCTTGGTTTTCCAGGCATAGGGGCTGAAGATGTACCTGCGTTTCTCTTAGCAAAGTAATCATCATGACAAGCACCACAGAATTGAGAATAATAGATCTTATCGTTTACGCCGTTGTAAGTAATTGAACCCTTAGGACCATTAGATTTCATAATTTTCAATCCGCCAGTGCCAGTTAAAGCGTTAAGATCTGCATATGCAGGATCCTCTGTTAATTCTAGAGCGATCGTTTTGGTACCGATTGGCGCAGCTGTTTGAACACCATTTACTAAAGAAGTAGCAAATACTTTTCCTGCAACCGTTTCATTTAATAATCGATCATTAGCTGAACCATGTGGGTTGTGGCAGCTAGAGCACTCTAAATCTGCAGTAGAATTATTTAAATATTTACCAGGAGCACTACCTACTTTTAAACCTGAATCGACGTTGTGCATGGAAGAACTTAAGTGTGAGTCATCAAAAGTTCCTGCGCCGCTTGCTTTTGTTACATCATAAAAGCCCATTGTCCCATCATGGCAAGACATACAAAGTTCGTATTCGCCATCTTTCATTAACAACATTTCGTCTTCCCCGTTGTGTGTACTGTGACAGTTTGCACAAGAGTTTGTGTTGTTTTGGAAATTACCATGTGTTTTGTGTGTGCTTTTGTTACCAAAGTTATCAATTTCACCTACATGGATCCCAGGTGCCGGGTTAGTTGAGGTAGGAGGAACTCCATCCTCAGCAAAGGCCACCGCACTGAATATGCCTAATAACATCAGCATAAATACAGTAGATAAGCCCAATCTTAACTTACTCATTCTTAAAACCTCCCAAATTTCTCTCTTTTTCTCTAAATTAATCTTAAATATTGAAGCACCGACCGTTTTAGAATCACCTCCTTAAAGTAAAAAGGTCTAATAGAAAACGGATACTCTTTGATTGATAGTATCTGTCACGAACAATGTGTCTCGATCGTCGATAAACAGACCATTTGGAAGATAAAGTTTGTCATTATCCGTACCCATTCCACCTAATTCAAATTTTTGATTCCCATCTTTATCGAAAGCATAAATATTATGTGATAGGTTGTTGACAATATAGACAATTCCTTTTGAATCTACCCCTACCCCTCTTGGATTAAGGAGAGTTGGTTCACCTTTTCCATCTTTTGAACCATTAATAATTTTGATGAACTTACCATCTTTAGTGAAGACTTCTACTCTATTATTCCCTGAATCTGTCACATAAATTTGCTTGTCATGGTCAACTGTTACAGCATTTGGTGCGATAAATTTCCCTTCATCAACCCCAGGGCCACCAATTTCCATAAGCTTTTTGCCATCCAGATTAAATACAAACAATTTGTTTGCTTTAATATCAGTAACATAAACCTTGTCATCAAATATGCGTAAACCGCCAGGAGATTTTAGAACTTTCTTTTGATCATTAAAATATTTAATGAACTTCCCTTTTGAATCAAAAATGGAAATGTTTCCATTGTATAAGTCTGCAACATAAATGTTTCCATCCTTATCTCCTGCTATTCCATAAGGGAATTTAAATTCGCCCTTTTTGGTACCCTCTTTACCAAATTTAAAAACGGATGTTCCAGATTGATCAAAAACCTGAACTTGTTTGTTATTTGTATCACTTACATAAATGAATTCCCCAATTTTTGTTACGTCCATAGGTTTGTTTAAAGGTTTGTCAAACTCTCCGTACAAGGAATTCGTATATACTGGAGGCCCACTTGGATCTACTTTTGCAACAATCGGTTTAATTGTCGTTTCTAAATTTAAGAAGTAGACAACTGCAAAGAAGGCTACCGACAGTGCGACAATGCTACTCATCAATATATAAACAGTTCTTTTTTTCATTGTTAGTCAGCTCCTTCTATTTGTTGTCCTTATCTTTTCCAGCGACTCTCTCTAAGCCTTCTGAAGCAGGTTTATATAACGGATCATAGTTTAAAGCCTCTTTGAAAAACTTTTCTGCTTCTTTTTTCTTGCCTTGATCTTCGGCCACTTTACCAATCTCAGTAATAATATCTGTGTTTGTTGGCATTAGTTTCAATGCATCTTTAAGTGATTTATTGGCTTCATCGTACATTTTTAATTCACGATACACCATTCCTGATAATAAATGAGCTTTAAAATTACGAGGTCCCAACTCAACTGCTTTTTGAGCTTGTTTCAAAGCATCGTTGTATCTTTCTTCATCAATATAAACCAATCCAAGGTTAAAATAGGCACCGAAGTATTTGCTATCCAGATCCGTTGCTACTTTCATCTGTTTAATGGCATTATTGTTATCACCTTTTAGGAAATAGGAGTAGCCTAAATTTACTCGATGTTCTGGATTATTCGGTTCAGAATCTACTTTAGCTTGATAATAATTGATTTGTTCATCAATTCTATCTTTGTTTGCGTTGGACCATAAAAATTTCTCGCTTATATAATAACCTCCGCCAAGACTAACAATTAGAGTAGCGATTATAAGCAATAAGGCTTGTAATTTAGTAAAATACTTTTTCTTTTCCTTCTTCAACGTTGTTCTTTCGTTTTTTTCCGGTTCTGGATTGATCGGCAGCTCTTTAGCTTCCATTAGTATCCACCTCGAATTTTATTTGTTTTTTCGAATGACCTCTGATAGACTTGTTCGAAATGTTAGAATCCTATAAAGCTCCAAATCAAAGGTATTTAAAAAAGTCTTATTTAACTACTTATGACACTTTTCACAACTTGGCTTAGCATGGCATGTATAGCATTTTGCCTGAGGCTTCGTAACTCCAGTTAACGAAATTGGATGGCCTTCCTTCCAATTGCCCTTTTGGCTATGTTTACTTGGATGACAAGAAGAACAAGTTACTTGGTTTCCACCAGGAGCGTTCGCTTTTTTCACCTCATGACATGCTTTACATGACTCTTGATTTTGGTTAGCAATTGCACCATGTTTACCATAGAAATCTTTATCATGACTTGCTGGTCGCTTGTTATGGCAGTCAGCGCAGAAAGTATTTTCTTTTGCATAATTATATTGATTCTTTTGTTTTGCCTGAGCTTGATCCTTGTTAAGGAAACTTTCTAAAATGGATATATCCTCATAACCTTGTAACGGTTCTTTTGACATATCGCTATGACACTGATTACATTTTTTTAAATTCTCAGCAGCTTGCTTACCATGTGTTTTGGTTTTAAAGTCCGCTTCTTTATGACTTTTTGGTACCATTCCTGTTGAATGACAAGCTGAACACTTATTTGTAACTTTACGAGCTTTATGACATTCGATACATGTATCCATATCTGGACGTGTAAATTTCAAATCTGCCATTGCTGATTTTCCAGTTTTACTATCCCATCTCTCGTAATCGGTTTGGAACGTCATCTTTCGATCAGCAATCTTGCCGTGTGCTATACCGTTATGACACTGGATACATTCAATATCTTTATTTTTATGTTTATCATGGGGAATGATAATGTCCCCTGAAGCGGTGACATCACGTTTTGATACATCATGACAGGACTCACATGCGCTATCAGGTATCTCCTTTGGCATACGAATAGGAGCTGTGTAGGTTTGTGTCGCTTTTTTGTAAACCTGCATTAATCCGTTTGCTTTTGCCTTTGCATATTCTTCTGTTCCTGATCCAATATGACACTTAACGCAATCCACTTCGCTATGGGTGGACGCCTTCCACGTATAATACTCCGGCTTCATCTCATGGCAGGAGGAGCAGAAACTTGAACTCGAGGTAGTTTCTACTCCAATTAGTCCCAATGAGAAAAAGACGACAATAAATAGCAGTGCTACTGTTAAATATTTATATATTTTGTAGCGAGTCCGTGGAGGGGAGGTTTGGTCTTTATGCTCTTCTTCCATTGTTATCCCTCCTCTTGAACATGTTCCTCTTATTTCTTATCATCTTTAAAGCCAGTTCTATGACAGTATTGGCAGTAAACATCTGTAGGTGCTTTTACATCAGTTGAGCCAGCTTTTGGCTTTTCACGATCATGACAAACCATACATTCAGCTTTCTGACTTGTTGTTTTTGCCTTAGCAGCATGATCAGTCAACCATTGGTCACTTTCACCGTGTCCTGAAGGACGGTCAGCGTGACAAGCGCTACAGAATTTATTTGTTCGAGCTTGATCTTTTACAAGTGTTACGTTTGGAGTGTACTTAACTTTTTGATTGCCCATTTTAAGAATAGACATAATATCTTCTTTCGGGATTGCTCTAACCCATTTAGAATCTTGGTGACAGTTAACGCACTTATCTAGCTGTTCAATTGCGGTACCGCCATGATTATTGCTCCAATTAACAGTTCGGTGTGTTTTTGGAATTTCCGTTTGCCTGTGGCAAGTTTTACATTCCATTGAAATCTTAACGTCTTTCTTTTGTTTACCAATTGCTTGCAAGATGATTTCTTGTGTCTTTTCATCATGTGCCGCAGCAGTTGCTTCAGTACTTTCCTTATTTTCGCTTTCTTTTGTAGCTACTGTTGTTGTAGCAGCTTCTTTATCTTTTTCTTCAAGCTTTTTTGCAACTTCTTCCGGATTTACCGGTACGTTATAAGCTGGGTCTTTCCAAGGCTTTTCGCCATTATTTACTTTGTCATGGCAGTCAATACAAGTACCCATGTTAGGTCTCAAGTATTTTTTCTCCATTAATTTTTGAGCACTTTCTTTTGTCCATTCGCCACGTACTTCTTCAACGTTGATTCCGCGGGTAGCCATCTTCGCGTGAACAACACCAGCGTGACAGGTAATACAAGGTATATCTTTTTCGATATGGCCTTTATGATTAACCTTTAAGTCACCGGACGCGGTAACAAGACGGTTCTTCGAGTGACATTGTAAACAGTTCTCGTTGGAAACTGCTTCTTCTTCAGTTTGAACGATTTGTTCAGGTACACCGGTTACATGGTAGTATACCTCTTTCACTGATTTCATCTTGTGTGTGATCATGTTGGTAAAACCTGGTTTTATATGACACTGGACGCATGAAATTTGGTTATGCGCACTGGCTGTGTAAGAGGAATACTCTGGTGCCATTTCGTGACAGCTCGCACAAAAAGTCGGTGAGTTTGTCATGGTAAGAACTCCATAACCCCCACCAAAAACAACGATACAACCTACAAGGGAAACAAACAGTAATTTCCACCTGTTAACCGGATTCTTCCAGTCAATCCCTCTAAACTTTCGCCATAATCCGCGAATCAGGCCAACTTTTTTTCTATCTTCTCTACTTTCGGGATCTTTATCTTTATTTTTTTTCCCCCAAATGGCCACTTAACTCACCCTTCCCATTTTGGATTCTTTCTCTATATATTTTCCATATTAACCTCTCTAAAGGTAGTATCTAACATTGTGAGAGTATAATCCAATGTACAATTTGTGAATATTTTTTCAAACAAACCCAATATGATGTTTATACTAAAAACAACACAAATACATTGTTATCACAAGGATATTTAACACTGTGTTAGTGTTGTTTACTCTGTATATAATTGAATTTTTATTCAAAAATAACTGTTAATATACAAAAATTTTTAAACCTGAAAGGAATATGAATCTAGTTGAAATACATTCTCAAAACACGCCATCAGTTTGTCAAATTTGTCGAAAAATCGAACTATATTTGCAACTCTTTATGGTTTGTAATAGAGGAGGATATATAATAGATAGATTGTACGAATCGTGCTATCCTCTATCATTGTTGTCACTTATTTGTGGAAGTGGTAAGATGGAAAAGGTACTTATCGAATTGTTTTGACAGGTTTTTTTGAATAAGAATGTATTGACTCTCAGGTAAAAGGAGCGCTCATCAGATATGGGGATTTTAGATAAAGTGTTTGATTTGAACAAGCGCGAGCTGAAGCGACTAGACAAGCTGGCGACGAAAATTGATGCCCTGGCAGCGGAAACTGAAAAGTTGACCGATGACCAGCTGCGCGAGAAAACGGTAGAGTTCAAGGCGCGCTATCAAAACGGGGAATCATTAGATGATTTGCTGGTTGAAGCGTTTGCGGTCGTACGTGAAGGCGCCCGCCGTGTGCTTGGATTATATCCATACCATGTTCAGCTAATGGGGGGTATTTCCCTCCACGAAGGAAACATTTCAGAGATGAAAACGGGTGAAGGTAAAACCTTAACCGCAACAATGCCAGTTTATTTGAATGCACTTTCTGGTAAAGGTGTTCATGTTGTTACCGTCAACGAATACTTAGCAAGCCGTGACGCCGTCGAAATGGGTGAGTTGTACCAATTCCTTGGTTTAACCGTTGGCTTGAATTTAAATAGTATGGATAAGGAAGAAAAACAAGCAGCTTATGCAGCTGATATTACTTATGGAACCAATAATGAATTTGGTTTCGATTATCTGCGTGATAACATGGTCCTATATAAGGAACAAAAAGTACAGCGACCACTTTTCTATGGCGTCATTGACGAGGTTGACTCGATTTTAATTGACGAAGCCCGTACACCATTAATCATTTCAGGATCAGCACAAAAGTCAGCTGTTCTTTATATCCAAGCGAATGGCTTTGTTAAAATGCTTTCAAGGGATACTGATTATACCTACGATGAAAAGACAAAGGGTGTTATGCTGACAGAAGAAGGAATCAGTAAAGCGGAGAAGGCTTTCGGGATTGAAAACCTTTTTGACATGTCACACGTCACTCTAAACCATCATATTAATCAAGCGCTAAAAGCAAATGTCAGCATGCACCTTGATGTTGATTATGTGGTCCAAGACGGTGAAATTGTCATCGTTGACCAGTTCACAGGCCGTTTGATGAAGGGCCGCCGCTATAGTGAAGGCTTGCACCAAGCGATTGAAGCAAAAGAAGGTCTTGAAGTTCAAAACGAAAGTATGACAATGGCGACGATTACATTCCAGAACTACTTCCGTATGTATGAAAAATTAGCAGGGATGACAGGTACGGCGAAGACAGAAGAAGAAGAATTCCGCAACATTTATAACATGAATGTTATCGTTATTCCAACCAATCGTCCGATTGCCCGTGATGACCGTCCTGATTTAATCTACTCATCTATGGATGGTAAATTCCGTGCGGTTGTTGAGGATATTGCTGCGCGTCACCAAGCAGGACAGCCTGTTCTTGTTGGTACGGTTGCGATTGAAACGTCAGAACTGATTTCTAGATATTTATTGAAAAAGGGTATCCGCCACAATGTCTTGAACGCGAAAAACCATGAGCGTGAAGCTGAGATCATTGCCGAAGCAGGTCACATGGGTTCAGTTACGATTGCAACTAACATGGCCGGCCGTGGTACAGATATTAAGCTTGGTGAGGGTGTCATTGAACTCGGCGGACTTGCCGTAATTGGTACGGAACGTCATGAAAGCCGACGGATTGATAACCAGCTCCGTGGACGATCTGGACGTCAAGGAGACCCTGGTATTACACAGTTCTACTTATCAATGGAAGATGAACTGATGCGCCGCTTCGGTTCAGATAATATGAAATCGATGATGGAACGACTTGGTATGGATGATACACAGCCAATCCAAAGTAAGATGGTGTCGAGAGCAGTTGAATCAGCGCAAAAACGCGTCGAGGGTAACAACTTTGATGCACGTAAACAACTCTTGCAATATGATGATGTTCTTCGTCAGCAGCGTGAAATTATCTACACTCAGCGTGATGAAGTATTAGAATCTGAAAACCTACGCGACATTGTTCAAAAGATGATTTTGAATTCGATAGAGCGTAATGTCGCTGCCCATGCGTCTCGACATGAGGATGAGGAAGAATGGGATCTTCAAGCAATTGTCGATTATGTTCATGCTACTCTTCTCCATGAAGGGGATGTCACGGCTGAAGATTTAAAAGGCAAAAATCCGGATGAAATTGTCGAAGTCATTTTTGCAAAAGTGAAGGAACGTTATGAAGAGAAAGAAGAACTCCTCTTCCCTGAACAGATGCGCGAATTCGAAAAGGTAGTTACCTTACGTGCCGTTGACTCTAAGTGGATTGATCATATTGATGCGATGGACCAACTGCGTCAAGGAATTCATTTACGTGCATATGGTCAAATTGACCCGCTTCGTGAATACCAGCATGAAGGCTTTGCGATGTTCGAGGCGATGATTCAATCCATCGAAGACGAAGCAGCCATGTATATCATGAAAGCTGAAATCCGCAACAATCTGGAACGTCAAGAAGTGGCAAAAGGTCAAGCCGTCAATCCGAAGGAAGATGGCGAACCTGTTAAGAAGAAGCCGAAAGTGAAGCAAATTGATATTGGCCGCAATGATCCATGTGTTTGTGGCAGCGGCAAGAAATATAAGAACTGCTGCGGAGCAGGGAAATAAATCTGTTAGAGAAGGCCAGCGAAGAAGTATCGCTGGCTTTTTGTTATTTGTGGATTTGTAGATAAGTAGTTTGAGTTCGCAGATTAGTCTGAAAAATAATAGTTATCTTTTGGGAATCTGTTGGTATCTATCCTTAATTATTGAAGATATCCACTTTTATGGTCTATTTCTTGACGATATTGTGGATATCATTAGCAGAATTGGGGGTAAATTTCATTAATTTACAGTTACCCACATGGGGATAACTTTTTTACAAGTAGCTAGGATAACTTTTTTGATTATTTTAGTACCCAAATTTGCTCTGTGAATCCTTTCTGGAGCTGATTGGTGATCCAATGAGCGAATCCCCGAGTTCTATCAGTGAATTTTCCACTTCAATCAGCGAATTTCCGAGTTCTATCAGCGAATTTTTCTCTTCAATCAGCGAATCTAAAAACGGTTATACTTCGAGCTTTATGAACGGGCTTTATCTACCTCTACTTGTTGGACAGCACCCGTTCAGGCTTTATGAACAGGCTTCATCGACCTGTACGTGTCTGGCAGCACCGTACCCCCTATCTACTTGTACCCCTTACCATGCAGCAATCGCCCCATCAGTCCGTGACTCTGTTCCGCCCATCAAGACACACGACTCTGGATTACGCCAAATGATTTGTCCTCGTCCGAAGCCGCCTGCGTCGAGGGCTACTTCTATTTGGTTGCCTTTTCGAATCAGCGCCTGTGCAAGATGATTCGGGAAATGCGGCTCCACTTCTACCTTCTTTCCTTCAATCCATTGCCACCTTGGGGCATCGAGGGCGGCCTGTGGATTTAATCCGAAATCAATCGTATTCATAATTACCTGCAGATGCCCTTGTGGTTGCATATAGCCGCCCATCACACCAAACGGCCCGACTGCCTGATCACCCTTTGTTAGAAAACCAGGAATAATCGTGTGATAGGTCTTCGCCCCAGGCCGTAATGCATTTGGATGGCTCGGATCCAATGAAAAATCACAGCCTCGATTTTGTAAAGCAATCCCAGTATCTTGCACCACGATGCCGGAGCCGAAGCCCATGTAGTTGCTCTGTATAAATGAGACCATGTTGCCTTCACCATCTGCTGCGGCTAGGTAGACGGTGCCTCCACGCGACGGCTCGTATGGGTGCGGCACCATCGCTTCATCAACGATTTCACGGCGTCTGGATTCGCCATACTCGTCCGAAAGAACGTCAGCTAGGTTCATTTTCATAAAAGCAGGATCTGTAATATTGGCTTTGCCATCCGTAAATGCCAGCTTCATTGCCTCAATTTGCTTGTGGTAGGTATCTACCGTTTCCTTTTCACTGAACTCGAAGCCTTTGACAATGTTTAGGCCTAAGAGTGCAACGAGGCCCTGACCGTTCGGCGGAATTTCCCAGACATCGTAGCCGCGATAGTTGACTTTAATCGGCTCGACCCACTCTGCCCGGTAGCCTGCCAAATCTTCTTTGGAAATGAACCCTTGATAGCGCTCGGAAAAGGCGGCGATTTTGTCGGCGAGTTCGCCACGGTAAAAGCTTTCCGCGCTCGATTCAGCGATGGAGCGAAATGTAGCAGCATGGTTCTTCGAATGCCATATCTCGCCTACTTTCGGTGCCGTCCATTTGGTGCAAAGGTTTCGAACCAAGGATGGAATTCTTCAGTCGTGTATATTTGCTTATAACGGTTATACGCTAACTCCCAGTATTTTCCGAGTATTGGTGTGATGGGATAGCCATTTTCTGCGTAGTCGATTGCAGGCTGCAGGACATCCTTTAACGGGAGGCGGCCAAACTTTTTCGACAATTCAGCCCAAGCTGAGGGAGCACCAGGTACGGTCACTGGAATCATTCCATGAGCAGGAATTTTGTTATACCCCCTCGTTTTCACGGCATCAATCGTTAACCGCTTGGGTGCGGGGCCGCTTGCGTTTAGACCATGGAGCTTTCCCTTGGTCCAGACTAGGGCGAAGGCGTCACCGCCGATACCGTTTGAGGTCGGCTCGAGGACGGTTAACGCTGACGCCGTAGCAATGGCAGCATCAATCGCATTTCCTCCCTGTTTGAGAATATCCAGACCCACCTGAGCGGCAAGCGGCTGGGAGGTTGCAACCATACCACCCTGTGCAAATACGGTTGTCCGCTGTGACGGGTATGGATGATATTGAAAATCAAAGTCCATGAATAGCCACTTCTTTCTATGAAAATATTAATTTCATTATATTAAATATTCTGAATTCGGTATATCGAAATATTGTTATCTGCAAATTTAAAACGCTGCCCCGTTGGAGGAGCAGCGTTTTTTTTCTTTTTTATTCATGTTTATTGGGCTTCGATTAAACCATAACGGCCGTCACGGCGCTTATAAACAACATTTGTACGGTGTGTGTCTGCATTAGTGAACACATAGAAGCTGTGGCCAAGCATGTTCATTTGCAGGATTGCTTCTTCACTGTCCATTGGTTTTAGGTCAAAGCGTTTGGTACGAACTAATTCTAATTCATCTTCGTCTAAATCATGGACTTCTGTGTTTTCAGTAGTTGCAAATGTAACAGGAAAGTCGCCTTTTTCACGGAATTTGCGGTTAACCTTTGTTTTGTGTTTGCGAATTTGGCGCTCTAATTTGTCAGTTATTAAGTCAATTCCAGCATACATGTCAACATTTGTTTCTTCAGCACGAAGGACTAATTGTGGAAGCGGGATCGTTACTTCTACTTTCGAAGTTTTATCTTGATTGAATCTAAGATTCACATTTACTTTTGCATCAGGTGCTTCTGTAAAATAGCGTTCCAATTTAGCGATCTTCTTCTCTACATACTCTCTAATTGCTGGAGTTACCTCGATGTTTTCACCACGAACGTTATATTTCATTTGTGGATTCCTCCTTTAGTTAAGGCTATGTAATAACAATTCTATTTTACCCTATGATTATCCTGCTAAATCAGAACAAAAATTTTGTCGATTTATTGACAAAAACACAGGGGGAATAGTGACAATGTTTTGCATTACCTTTGACACTAATAGGTAATTTTTACTAAAATGAATAGTTGTTCACTATTATTGTAATCTTTAATGGGGCAACATTCCAGCAAAATGCTTACAAATTAAGCTAAATGGGGGCTTTCAAGTATGGAGCATGAGGAGCAGGTCTGCAATCAGACGTGCCCTACCAGCATGGGCTAACGGGCTAATGTCAATGATTGTATGCTGGCTGCACCTGCCTCCTTTAACAGTTTTGCAGCATGCCGAATGGTGGAGCCTGTTGTGTAAATATCATCAATAAGGACAACCTTTTTTCCGATTACATTGATTTCAGG
Organism: Neobacillus drentensis; assembly: GCF_036962125.1. Taxonomy (GTDB): domain Bacteria; phylum Bacillota; class Bacilli; order Bacillales; family Cytobacillaceae; genus Neobacillus; species Neobacillus drentensis_B. The sequence goes on along the minus strand of NZ_JBALOA010000019.1, from coordinate 3,367 downwards.
GATAACCTGAAAGACTTGGGAAAGATGAATCCGCTCCACTCTTGATTTCTTCGACTGCTTTTCAGAGTGGACCCGGCTGAGCAGATTATCAGGGGTAAAGCCTGATTCTGTGAGAAGGGCCGCTGCCTGATTAAAGCCCCGCTCATATTGCCGTTCCTCACTTAGTGGAATAGGAACCAACAGGTCAGGAGTCAATTCCTTCAGCTTTTCCTTAATTAGTTCGGAAAAAATCTTTGCCAATACATAATCGCCGCGAAATTTATATTTTGCTATGACCTCTTTTAAAAAATCATTATAAAGGAACAAGGAATGATTTTTATCGAGTGCCCCTTTCCAATTGGGATCCTCTTCCCAGCGAAAACAATCATGGCACAGATCCCCGTGACGAAATTGGACATCAACCGGACTCAACAGCCGGCTGCAAATTTGACATTGCTCGCCTTCAATTTTTGCTAACTTTCCATCACAGGCTGGACAGATTAGCTGTTCTTTTTCGATGGAGAATATGGCTCTCCAGCCGATGTCGGGCAGGATTACCTCATGGCAGATGAGACAGTGGTTTTGAGGGAATAGATTCATTTATAGTGCTCCTTTTTTTCGAACAAGCCCCTTCGTCAGGCTTGTTGTTATTGTTAAAATTTTATTAATCGAGCAGGTCCCTTTTGATCCCTTCTCGGTTCATTGCGATGATTTGCTTTCTAGCTTTGTGCATCTCTTCTGTTTTTCCATAATGAAAATAGGTGACTACCCCCTCGGGATGGTCCTTGCTCCTCCCTGCCCTTCCGGCAATTTGGACAAGGGCACTTTCTGAAAAAATTTCATCTTCCGCGCCAATAACGGCGACATCAATATTAGGGAAGGTGACACCACGTTCTAGAATGGTCGTCGTTAACAGCAATGGCGTCTGTTTCGACCGCATTCTCTGGACTTTTTCTTTGCGGTCAGGATCTTCCGCATGGACGGATTCTATCGTTGACGCATATTGACGCAGGATAGGGAGTGCTTTTTCCATTAAAGGGATATGTGGAAAAAATACAAGTGCTTGCTTGTTCGCTTGAATCCGCGTTGATATCCAGCGGAGGATGTTTGGAGGGAGTTTATTTTTTTGCAATTGCTTTTGCCAGTTGCCGCACCATTCAAATTTGGGAACTGGGAGTGGCTTGCGATGGAAACGAGCGGGGATTGTGGTAAATGCACGTTTTCCCGTCCGGCATTCCCTTTGCCATTTTTGATTAGGTGTAGCCGTCAAGTATATCATCGCGGAAGTCGGTTTTCGTGCCTGGATGGCCGCATACTGGAGCGATTCCTCATCAGTATAGGGAAAAGCATCAACCTCATCTAAAATAATCGCATCAAAGGCATGGTAAAAACGAAGCAGCTGGTGTGTGGTTGCAATGGTAAGTGGTGCATAAAGATGGCGGTCCTCACTTCCTCCGTATAGGGAAGCTATTTTTATTTCTGGAAAAGCGGCCTGCAGTCGTGGGGTGAGTTCTAAGACGACATCGGTCCGCGGGGTAGCAATGCAGATTCTTTTTTTCTCCCCCAGGGCAGACTCAATTCCTGAGAACAGTACTTCGGTTTTCCCAGCCCCGCAAACAGCCCAGACCAGATGTTCCTGATTTTGTTGGATGGCAGCCGTCACATGGTCTGAGGCTGTCTGCTGTCCCTTTGAAAGCGTGCCTTGCCATTGTTTGATGTTTGACGGGAGTTGAGTGTCAGGTACCGGGCCATTCCAACCAATCAGTGGTGTGCATGCGCTGATTCTGCCCATCATGAGGCAATGGCGGCAATAGTGACAGGTTTCCCCGCATCGTGAGCATGGGTAGGTGGCAAACCAGTGTGGCTCATTGTTGCCGCAGCGAGTACAGACTGGCTTTTTGCCCACGTAGTGGATTCCCTTCCGGTAGGTGATATAGCCATTTTCATAATGGTTCTGGATATCCTTAAAGGGTAATGGAATATCTTCTGGGAGGAGCTGTTTACCAGTTAGCAGAAGTTGCAGGTCAGAATTAAAAGGAAAGTTAGGATTCAGTGGCGGTTGCAGGATGCTGGTGAGTTGTGAGATAGGGAGCGAGTCTCCTTGCGCCGAGCTTGGGATTAACATGTTATTTTTTATGATAAAACGCATGGAGTCACCTTCTCAGGATCTAAATAATAAAGTCGATTTTTAGTTGTACCCGTTGTTTGCAGATTTAATCGCTGGAGGACCTTTTGGGTCGTGTTTGGAGATGGGAGCTGAAGGAAGACTCTTATTTCATGGTTCGTGCATGTTGGCTTATACAAGTAATTGTAGTGGCTAAGGGTGGTTAGATAGGCATCTTTTGAGGTCGTTTTGCAAGTTGGACAAATCCATGTTCCTCTTTTATAATTCATCGGAATAAAATTGCATTCTTTATTCGGACAGCAAACACCGTTTCGAAGATCTTTTTCAGTTAGGTTGTATTCTTTTAGGATGTTAATTGGATTTGGGTTATGCTGCTCTAATAGTAAATTTCCTATTTTCATCATGGTAGAGGAATCAATCTTTTCTTGCTGATACATCTGCTCCATCTGGTCGATTTTATTAAAAAGGTCTCTTCCTTTGCATACTTTAGTGAAATCAGTTTTGTCTCCTGGGGACGTTTTCAAAATGGTACTGGTACTTTTGAAAAATATAAGGGTGTCTACGGGGAGTAAATTGCAGCCGTTTTTGACCAGCCACTTGCGTAAGAGGGATTGAAGTCTCTGACATTGAACGCGCGGATCCTCGAAGGATTCTTCTGTTCCATCTTGATGTGTTCGGATTAGTTGCTTGAAGGTATTATCAAAGGTCAACGTACCAAGGATGTTCTTGGCTTCGATAACTAGGATGTAATTTTGAGAGAGTAGAAGTGTGTCAATTTGAAAGTGGATTCCATTAAATTGCAGTTGGAGGTCGTGGAAAATGAGGTATTGATGATGGGGAAGTTCTTTGATGTAGTTAGCGAGTGCAATTTCGCCCCAGTAACCGGCCCATCGTTTGGCTAAGTCCTTTTCAATTTCTTGATATTTGCTGTGGCCGATGTTTAGTCTTAATTTTAGTATTTCGGTAAGGAAAAGTCTTTGTGGCGGGGTTAATTCTTTCATGATCAATTGTTTTGTCACTCCTTTTATCTTTTTTGAAAAATTTCTGCAAAATATGAGAAAATCCTGCTTGTTTGGTTGAAATTTCTATTTATTTTGAGGATTTGTGTCGATTTGTTGTCATTTGTATTGGTGCGGGTGGGAGGATTCCGCGAAATGGGGATGGGATTCCGCGAAGTGTTGGCGTGATTCCGCCATACTAGTGAGGGATTCCGCCAGCTTTGTAACTTTTCCCGCCAAAGCCCTTGATGATTCCGCCAAACCC
>NZ_JBALOA010000018.1:0-168875 GCF_036962125.1 Neobacillus drentensis | reverse complement strand
AGCTTCCAAGTCTTTTTTAGTAACCTTCAATTATTTACAAAATATATGTTTACCAATTCTTTTGATTTGCGGCCGACTCCAGATCCAGCCGCTTGTCGCGGTATCAGGATTAAAATAATAAATCGCTCCGCCACTTGGGTCCCAGCCGTTAATAGCATCCATAACTGCTTTCTTTGCAGTGGCATTGGGTGTTAAATTAATCTGTCCATCCGCTACTGCTGTAAAGGCACCTGGTTGATAGATGACACCTGCAACTGTATTCGGAAACGATGTGTGGCTGACTCGGTTCAAGATAACAGCTGCAACGGCAACTTGCCCGGTGTATTCCTCTCCGCGGGATTCCCCGTAAACAGCGTTAGACATCAATTGTATATCATTTTGGGAATAACCGTTAGGTACTGAAGCAGAACTGGTGCCTGATGAACCTTGTTTTTCATACTTGGTTGCTTTGACGATTGCTGCCTTTGTTTTAGCCCCAACCACACCATCAACAGGCAGACCGAATTGGTCTTGAAAATTCCGAACGGCCCAGTATGTATTCCAGCCAAATACCCCGTCGACCTTACTTGTGAAATAGCCGTTATATTTGAGCCGTGATTGTAGCTCAATTACATCTTCTCCTGTCGAACCTCTTTGCAGCACCTGACTTGTGAATGCTTGTACATCTTTACTTTGTTCGCTAGTGGTGATTACCACAACAAGTAAAAAAGTGAAACAAAGTGGTAACTTGAGGATCCCTTTTCCCAGCATACCTGTCCTCCTAACGACAATACTTGCTATTAACATATATTCTTCCAATCTTGTCTCTTATTATTTATTTCCATCATGGTTTGATACTAATTTTTACAGAGAGTTAAAAAAAGAATACCACCTAATAGGCGGTATCCATTCTTAGCTATTAGCTTCTTTAATGACTTCGGCATAAAACTGAATGGCCCTGAGGTAATTTTCAACACTGATCTGTTCATTCGTGCCATGCATCCGGTTTAGATCTTCGGAGGTAATCTGAACTGGTAAGAATCGATAGGTATTACTTGATATCCGGTCATATTGTCTAGCATCAGAGCCGGCAAACATTAAGTAGGGGGCGACGACGGCATTTCCATAAACATTTCTGGCCGCCTGTTGAATCGAGGTAAATTGCCATCCCTTAATCGAAGACACCTTGGATGCTTCGTTGCCCGTTATCGTTACTTTAATATCATCATCGTCAATCGTTTTCTCTATAAATGATTTCACCCCAGCTAAGGAATCGCCAGGCATGAGTCGAAGATTAATAAAGGCGGTAGCTTTTTCGGGTAAAGCGTTATACTGTTCACCGGCTTGAAAAATTGTCGGGGCAATTGTGGTCCGAATTAGTGCCGCCGAAGCTGGCTGCCTGAGCAATATTTTTTCAATAAGCGGCTCAAAGATCCCCTTGTTGGCAAATACATATTTCATTCCAAAACTCATTTCCGGTGCTACGAATTCAAACAAGTCTTCACCAGGTCCTCGAAGGTCACCGTTAAACTGGGTTTCTTCTAATTTAGCAATCGCGCTTGAAATTCGGCCAATATTGGTGTGATCCTTTGGCTGGGAAGAGTGACCACCGCTGCCTTCAATCGTCAATTTTGCCGTAGCCGAACCTTTCTCGGAAATACCCACGACACCAACCGGCTGGCTCACACCTGGAACCATGTTTTCGACTATTGCGCCTCCTTCATCTAGAACGTAGTCAAAGGTAATTCCTCTATCTTTTAGAGTGTCTACAATGGCATTGGCACCTTCGTCCCCGCCAATTTCTTCATCAAAACCAAACATAAGGTAGATATCACGCTCTGGTTTGAATCCTTCCGATAATAAATAATCAACGGCTTGTAAAATACCAATCACGCCGATTTTGTCATCCAGCGTTCCCCGGCCCCATATTTTACCGTCCACAACAGCACCACTAAAAGGGTCTTGCTCCCACTTAGACTCCGTACCAGATAGGACAGGGACAACATCATAATGACTGGTTAAGCCGATAGGATTTTTGCTTGCATCTGACCCTTTCCATTTAAAAACGAGGGCATAATCATTTACTTTTTCAAATTCAAGCCGTTCATAAACGTTGGGGAAGGTTTCATGTAAAAAGGCAATAAACTTCTCGAATTCCTTAAAGTCAAACTTACTCCGATCCTGATAAGATACCGTTTTGTAGGTGATTGCTTTGGATAAATGCTGAACGGCTTCGTCCTTGTTAATTACTATGTTTGTTGGGTGGGGGACTGGTTGTTTTGACTTAATTACGAGAGAATTAAAAACGGTTACAATTAGAAAAACAAGAGCAATCCCACCAAGCAACTTTAGTGCAAGTTTTCCCTTTTCCATACAAAGATCCCCACTTTTCCTATTAATATCTTAATAGTACAATATTTATCTGAATAGGGGGAATTTTATGTGAGTTTATAAAAAAAGAACGATTATGCCAGAGGATAATCGTTCTATTTCCAAGCTTCTTTATTTAAGTGCCTTGCTAACCTTCAGTTTTTTCCCTTTAATCGTGGCGTTCTCCATCGCCTGTAAAACAAGCGCACCTTTGCCATTAAGAATATCAACATAGGTCATTTGATCATGGATGGTAATAATGCCGATATCATCGGCTGTGACTCCAGGAATCTTCGCGATGGTTCCGACAAAATCGACCGCCCGCATCTTTTTCTTTTTGCCGCCGCTGAAATGGAGTTTGGTAATACCTTGGTTAATCCGAGCTGTTTTATTATTTCGTACGACGCGACGGCCATTGATTTTTTCCTCAAACGCGTCCTTTCCTCTCTCTACGTCCTCAGGCTTTGGTGCTTCGATTTTCGGAATCTCAAAACCAATATAACGTTCAATCGCACGAACGAATTTTCCTTCATGAGGGGTGGCAAATGTGATTGCTTTTCCTTCATTGCCGGCACGGCCTGTTCTGCCTGTACGGTGGACATAACTTTCCTTTTCCATTGGGACGTCATAATTGATGACGAGGGTGACGTTATCAATATCAATTCCGCGCGCAGCCACATCCGTTGCGATTAGGTAGCGGAAATTCCCCATTTTAAAGCCATCCATGACAGCAAACCGGTCTTGCTGTTCTAATCCTCCATGGAGTCGTTCACAGGAATATTTAGCGCCTTCTAATTCTGAATAGACCGTATCGACATGTTCTTTGGTCCGGCAAAAAATAAGGCAGCTATCTGGATTTTCGACAACGGTAATGTCTTTTAAGAGGGCAAGCTTAGCATCTTCTTTAACCTCAATTAATTGATGCTCAATTGTATCGGTCGTGATACCTGTAGATGCGATCTCGATATTAACAGGATTTTTCATGTATTTATGACAGAGGTTTTCAACATCCTCAGGTAAGGTAGCCGAGAAGACCATGGTGATTCTGTCCGAAGGGAGTTCTTTGATGATCGCTTCGACGTCGTCGATAAACCCCATATTGAGCATTTCATCCGCTTCATCGATAATAAGATACTTAATCTCATCAAGTACTAGGGTTTCTCTATCAATATGGTCGATGACACGTCCTGGTGTACCCACAACAACATGCGTTTTTTGCTGCAATTCTTCCTTTTGTTTTGAAAAGGGCTCTTTTCCGTAAACTGCCATCGCTTTAATCCGTTTAAATCGGCCGATATTGGTTACGTCCTCGCGTACCTGTACCGCAAGCTCCCTTGTTGGGGTAAGAATTAATGCTTGTGGGTTTCTTTCTTCCCAATCGATCATGTCGCATATAGGGATTGCAAACGAGGCCGTTTTACCACTGCCTGTTTGTGATTTAACGACAAGATCTTGATTTTCCAGTGCTAAAGGGATGACTTCGGTTTGAACCTCGGTAGGAGCATCATATTTTAAAATAGCCAGTGCTCTAGTGATTTCCTCACTTAAATTATAATCTGAAAAGCTTTTTTCGCTCATGTATTAACCTCATTTTATAGTATTATCCAGCTTATCTATAGGATTTCTCGCAAAGAAAATTCATATGCATAATCAGAACATGGTTCATTATACTTGAAAAATAGAAAAAAGACGAACAGTGCCAGCACTGTCCGCCCTATTTAATTCGCGGGAATTGTATTTTTAGCGACGCTTATTTTGTGTGTTTCCTTTTTCAATCCGTAAAGTGCATAAATCAGAAAGGCCAGGTTTAACAGAACAAATATCGATAACCAACCTAGTGAATATTGAATACTGTGAACCCCGTATTCACCAGTTGCCGCATATTCTATCGCATCTAGAATGAAATGAAATCCGATGGCTGGAAGTAAACTCTTATTTTGTAAGCGCATTGCTGTAAGGGCCATACCGCCAATAAAGGTCCAAGCAAACTGGAAAAGAGCAAAGGATACATCAGCGCCAACAAAAATATTGCCTAAGTGTGTTGCTCCAAACAAAAGCGAAGGGATGATGATGGCAACCGCTTTTCCAAATGGGAGCATAGCACGAAGTAGGATTCCACGAAACAGGATTTCTTCATTAATCGCCACGCCTAAAGCGGCAATCAATAAGAATGGGACATGACTCCATGGTGAGTGAAAACCTAAATAAAAGGCTAAAGTTAATGGAATAATTAGTACCGGTAACCACATGTACCATTCCTTAACTGAGGGTTTAATTAAACCAATCTCCTTATCGATCCTTACCCATTTAACTGCTAAAACGGCACAGACGGCATATAATAGCATGATTAACCAGCCTAAATCCTTTTGGACAGAAAGTGTGGGGTTGAACATTTGAATACCTTTCACTGTCACCATTCCGAGGATTCCTCTGCCAATCATAACCCCTAGAAATAAAACTACGGCATGCCGGTATAAAAATGACTTCATTAAAATCTCTCCTTTATTAACTAATTTGTATCCTCATTATCAAACAGAATTGGTCATAACAAACAGTGAATTTCGTCATTAAATGTTCTGGTAAAGTCATATGACTTTTGAAACAGGAAATATGGATTAGTTTGTTGAATTACTTACTTTAATTGGATTAAATTGCACAGAAGGAGAGCATTATGCTGCCATTGCAAAATGAAACCCATTGGGTTTACAAAGCTGCACAAATCACGAGAATAGGCTGGTTCATTTTTCATTTATTAATTATGGTAGTATTCCTGCAGCCCTTTCAGTTAGATTGGCTGCTCTTGACTTTGCTATTTGCTGCTTTTCTTATTCCTCAATGGATAGGGGATTGGTTTAGTACATCTAAAAGAACAAACTATCCGTTGCTAGAATTAATTTTTAGCGGACTGTTCTTAATTGTTGCTTGTTCCTTATTAGGCAAATATTCTTCCTTTTTGGCTATTCCATCCCTTTGTGCTGGTATATACAGTAAAGCTGGGAGAGAGAGATGGTTTCTATGGGGAGGTTTTACTATTGTGCCTTTTCTCGCCTACACAGCCATTGGGATAAACGAGATGGGAATGGGAGTGATTGATGGGTTCTTTTTTTTCGGGGTAGGTATTGCTGTTGCTAAGGTCCTTGAGGCAGAAAAAAAGACACAGCTTTTACTGGATGAAAACCGTCGCCAAAATCAACTGTTAGAGGAATACGCCAAACAGATTGAAAAAGTCACATTATTGGAAGAACGAAACCGGCTTGCCAGGGACTTGCACGACACGGTGGGACATACATTTACATCAGTGATTATGGGGCTTGATGCCCTCTCATTCATAATGGATTCTTCGCCCCAAAAAGCTAAAGAACAAGTTGGCAGGTTAAGAGAAGTAATGAGCAGGTCGTTAGATGAAACAAGAACCTATATTCATCAAATTTCGCCGAATGAGGGAAGAGAGGATTTCTCTACCCTACTGAGGAAAATAGCAAGTGAATTTGCTTCCCATACAAAAACAAGCGTTATCTTTAAAAATTTAGGTACCCCAGCTAATATCTCTTTCCAAGGGTCGACTGCCTTAAGCCGCTGTTTACAGGAAGCACTAACAAATGCAGTCCGCCACGGTCAGGCAAAGGAGATTATCATCATGTTGAAACAGGAACCTTCACAGGTTATCTTAACGATTATAGATAATGGGATTGGTATGGACAAAGAAAAGTATGGGTTTGGTCTGAACGGAATGAGAGAACGCTTAGAAGCACTTCAAGGTGAATTGACTATTGAGTCGAAGGTGGAGGATGGTACGGTTGTTACTTGCTTTTTACCAATAAGAGCTGAACGGAAATTAGGGGGAATCAAACAAAATGATAAAAGTGTTGATTGTGGATGACCAAGAGCTCATCCGTGAGAGTCTGTCGATTGTATTAGGAGGGGAAGATGATTTAGAAATTGTTGGGGTAGCCGAGGATGGAAAAATGGCGGCAGCAATGACACAGCAATTTTTACCAGACCTTGTATTGATGGATATTCATATGCCTGTAATGGACGGAGTGGAAGCAACAAGGCAAATAAAGAGTCAGCTTCCTAAAGTTAAGGTGATAATTTTAACTACCTTTCAGGAATTGGAATATGTCAGGGAAGCATTGGCAGCCGGGGCAGAAGGCTATCTACTTAAAGCCATCCATCCGAGAGATTTAGCTGCAGGGATTAGATTGGTTCATCACGGTGGAACCCTAATTACACAGGAGATTGCCAAACAGCTGATTGCTGATTGGATTAATCCTTTGGAACAACCAAAAGCGGAAAAAAATAAAAAAACATCCTACGGTTTGACTGAAAGAGAAATGGAGGTGCTGATGGTACTTGCACAAGGGGCTAGCAATCGTGAGATCGCCAGAAAATTATTCTTAACAGAAGGAACAGTTAAAAATTATATCTCCAATATTTATTCGAAATTAGAAGTCACTGGACGACAAAAAGCTGTCTTCAAAGCAAAGGAAGAAGGAATCATACACCCTAATTAATTGATGAATTTAATTTTTTTTTTAAAAAGTGCCTGACACCAAAAAGTATTGATATAACTGGTGTCAGACACTATTTCTGTTGAAAAATATTATTGTGATGTGACATTTGTCATACCCTGCACATGACACCTGCTACTAACAAGTCCAAACTCCCTTCTATATACTGTGGTTATAACGATACAAAGAAGGAAGGGAATTTAAAAATGACCTTACAAAATACGAAGAATCTAAAAAAACAAGTAGCTCCCTTTGAAAAATCAACGACAAAAGAAAGTGTATGGCAGATGATTAACACGGTCGTGCCATTTATTGGTTTGTGGTATCTAGCCTATCTAAGCTTATCTGTTTCTTATTGGTTAGCATTAGTTCCGATTGTGCTTGCAGCAGGGTTTTTAACTAGGATTTTCATCATCTTTCATGACTGTACCCATCACTCCTTTTTTAAAAGCCGTCGTGCTAATCGAATTGTCGGAACGGCGATGGGTGTCCTAACCATCTTCCCGTTTGATCAGTGGGGCCATGACCATTCGGTTCATCATGCGACAAGCGGTAACTTGGATAAACGCGGCACAGGTGATATTTGGACTCTGACTGTTGATGAATATTTAGCTGCACCACTTAGACTTCGTTTAGCTTATCGTTTTTATCGTAATCCACTTGTGATGCTTGGATTAGGACCGATTTATGTGTTCCTAATTAAAAATAGATTTAACCGCAAAGGTGCGAAAAGAAAGGAACGTAATAACACGTATTTAACTAATGTTCTGATCGTTGCTTTGGTTAGTTTCCTTTGTTGGGCCATTGGATGGCAGTCGTTTCTATTAGTTGAGGGCTCAATTTTCATGATTTCAGGCGCAGCAGGGGTATGGCTGTTTTACGTGCAGCATACATTTGAAGATTCTTACTTCGAAGAAGATAAGGAGTGGGAATATGTGAAAGCAGCAGTTGAGGGCAGTTCATTCTATAAGCTTCCAAAAGTTTTGCAATGGCTGACTGGAAATATTGGATTCCACCATGTACACCATTTAAGCCCACGGGTGCCTAACTATAAATTAGAGGAAGCACATAATAATACGCCTCCGTTACAAAACGTACCAACCATTTCTCTTGCTACAAGCTTAAAATCACTACGTTTCCGTTTGTGGGATGAGGAAAGAAAGAATTTTGTGAGCTTTAGAGAAGTCAAAGCTTTAGCGAAAAAGAAGTTTTCCGTACAAGTGAAACCTGAAATTTAACTAGGTTAATAAAGGCTTGCTCCCCTTAATTTAAGGGGAGTTGTTATTTACATAACAGCTGCCAGATAAGGAGAGAACTTATATGATTCGAATTGTGATTGCTGAGGATCAGGAACTTCTATTAGGGGCAATGGGTTCTCTCCTGAATTTGGAAGAGGATATAGAAGTTATCGGTCAAGCGAGTAATGGGGAAGAGGCTCTTGCACTTGTGCACCGATTGCAGCCTGATGTTTGTCTTATGGATATAGAAATGCCTATAATGAGCGGACTTGATGCAGCTGAGGCTTTAAGGTCATTGAGTTGTAAGGTCATAATCCTCACAACCTTTGCGCGTAGTGGATACTATCAGCGTGCCTTACAAGCGGATGTAAGCGGGTATTTATTGAAGGACAGTCCGAGCGAGGAATTGGCTCGATCAATTCGTAGAATTACTGATGGACAGCGAATATACTCCTCTGAACTTATCGATGAAGACGCGGTCGATAACGAACAGAACATCAACATGCACCAAGCCCTAAAAGAAAGACCGACAAAAACTAACATCGTCAGAAACTACTTCTCCACCATCCTAGATAAAATAAAATTACCAACAGGATAAAAATTAGGTGTCAGGTACCATGTGAAAATTTCACATGGTACCTGACACCTTTTAAATTTCAATAATGATCGGCAGGATCATTGGTTTTCTTTTCGTTTGGGCGAATACGTATTGCCCAACGGATTTTTTGATGTTTTGTTTAATGACATTCCATTGTCTGATATTTTCGCTTTGCAGGTCATTGATGGTCTTTCTGGCAAGGCGATTAATCTCTTTTAGCAGTTCATCCGAATTTCTTGCGTAGACGAAACCACGGGTAATCGTGTCCGGTCCGGAAATGATCTTCCTATCGCCCTTATTAATGGTGATGACAATCACGAGCATTCCATCTTCAGACAGTTGTTTACGATCGCGCAGAACAATGTCACCGACATCGCCAACTCCCATCCCGTCAACATAAGTATCCCCAGCTGGTACTGACCGGGTCTGACGAGCAACTTGGTTTTCCACATCGACCACATCACCATTTTTTATTATGAAGGTATTTCCCTGCTCCACTCCTACGGATTCAGCCAACAACCGGTGGTGGTGCAGCATGCGATATTCACCATGGATTGGAATAAAGTAGGTTGGTTTCATAAGAGTTAGCATCAATTTTAAATCTTCTTGATAGCCATGCCCAGAAACATGCATACCTGTGGTACTTCCAGACCCATAGATCACTTTAGCTCCCAATTGAAATAAGTTGTCGATGATGCGTGAAACGTCCTTTTCATTTCCTGGTATTGGTGATGCAGCTAAAATAACCGTATCTCCGGGATAAACGGAGACATCGCGAAAGTTTCCACTCGCCAGGCGGGAAAGAGCTGCCATTTGCTCCCCCTGACTACCAGTACAAAGGATGACAACCTTTTCAGGAGAAAGGCGATCGACTTCGCGAGGTTCGATAATCATCCCCTCGGGCATGGTTAAATAACCACGGTCAATCGCAACAGAGACGACATTTACCATACTCCGGCCAAGAAGTGCGATCTTTCGATTGGCCTTTATCGCTGCCGCAACCACCTGCTGAACACGATTCACATTCGATGCAAAGGTGGAGATAAAGATTTTTCCGTCAGCTTTCATGAAGGCCTCATCCAAATTGTCACCAATCATTTGTTCGGACGGTGTCAGCCCTTTTCGCTCAGCATTCGTACTTTCAGATATTAAAACAAGGACACCTTCCTGACCAATATTGGCCATTTTATGAATATCTGAATGTTGATTATTCACAGGTGTTAGGTCAAATTTGAAATCTCCAGTATGAACGACATTACCTTCAGGTGTATGAAAAACAACACCGAGGCAGTCCGGAATGCTATGACTGACTCTGAAAAAGGATACAGTCACATCGCCAAACTCAAGTTTGGAGTTAGAGTCAATTGTCATAAGCTTGGTGTTGCCTTGAAGCCGATGCTCGTCAATTTTTAATTCAATCAGCCCAAGTGTAAAATGAGTGGCATAAATAGGTATGTTCAATTTTCTTAAGATATAAGGAATCCCGCCAATATGATCTTCGTGCCCATGAGTCACAATCATCGCACGGATCTTCTCTTGATTTTCTTCAAGGTAGGTAATATCGGGGATAATCAAATCAATGCCTAATAAACTTTCATCTGGAAACTTACCACCGCAGTCAACAATAAAAATATCATCCGCGTATTGAACCACATACATGTTTTTGCCAATCTCATTGATGCCGCCTAAAGCGAAAATGGACAGTTTATTATTATTAGTTCCCAAGGTTAAAATCCTCCCTAATCCCATTAAATAAAAGTAGTATGCCCTTTTGGGAAAACTTTACCCGAAAGGAGGGAGAGAAGTTAACTTTTAACCGGAAACCAATAAAAAGCTGCCAAACACATTGTGTTTGACAGCTTATAGTACACTTTAAGATAATACTTTCACTTTACTTGCTGGAAGAATCCCTTGTAGAGTTATTTTTTCTTCATCGCTTAACGGGAGCAATGGCAGGCGCAGACCGCCTACATTTACTCCATTCATATTCAAGGCTGCTTTTACCGGCGCTGGGTTTGGTGCTGTAAATAATCCTTTCATAACAGGGAGGAGACGGCGATGAGCGATTGCCGCCTCTTGGACACGACCATTTTTAAAGAGATTAATCATTTCTTGTAATTCATTACCTATGACATGTGAAGCAACAGAAACAACACCTGCTCCACCAATCGCTAATACTGGCAAGGTTAAACTATCATCACCACTATAAAGGATAAAATCACTTGGTGTTTGGCTAATAATTTCAGCCATGGCATCAAGGTTGCCGCTTGCTTCTTTCAAGGCAACAATATTTTCTATTTTTGAAAGGCGGACAATGGTCTCAACCGATATGTTGACCACACTACGGCTAGGAATATTATAAAGCATGATCGGTAATCTTGTGGAATCAGCAATCGCTTTGAAATGTTGAAACATCCCTTCTTGACACGGTTTGTTGTAGTAAGGAGCAACCAGCATAATCCCGTCTACACCTGCTTCCTCCGCCTGCTTTGTTAAACTGATCGATGCTCTAGTATTATTAGAGCCAGTTCCGGCAATGACTGGAACTCTTCCATTGACAGCAGCAGCGACAAATTTAAATAAAGCAACTTTTTCCTCCATTGTTAAGGTAGGTGACTCACCTGTTGTACCAGCAACGACAATTCCATCCGTACCATTTTCGATTAAATAGTCTACAAGTGTTTTTGTTGCGTTAAAATCAATCTCACCATTTTGATTAAATGGCGTAACCATCGCGGTTAATACTTGGCCAAAATTCATCAGATTTCACCCTTTATAATAAATTTTTTAAAATTTAGAGGGGGTAGGCCATTCATGAATCAACGCAAAAAAGCAACAGCGAGGGTTCGCTGTTGCAGTAGAAACGTAATAAAAATAAGTTCCCGTGCGTAAGATAGCCCTCCATATAGTTACCTATATGACAGTTCTGTATTTCTTCAATAGCAGAACCAGCTTCATGTCAATGAGATTCATGGAAGCTTCGGCAAATTCCCCTTTCCACAGTCATCAATGGATCTCATTATCCTCCGTTTGTGTACTGATGGTTTTTGCGCCTCTATCCTCACTTCATAATAGTGAAGTAAGAAAATATATAATTGTTGTAAATATATCAGAATATTTCATTTCGTTCAAGGGGATATAGAACTATATTTACAACCAGCACTAAATTTTCATTGCTTCTAATCTTTGCTTTTCCTTTTCTACTTCCAATGCCGAGACGATATAGGCAAACCCGTTCATAACTAAATAAATAACATTAGATTGAACTTTTTCCTTTTCTCCTAAATAAGTATTTAAGATAATACTAAAAGAAAAGAAGACAACAAACGATAAGGCTATTTTATTAAAAATTACCATACCTAACGACCCCTTTAATTAGGATTCTTATGATAATCATATTTGCCAAAAATCAGTTTTATGCGTGCCTTCGATAGGGTGCCGTGCTTCCAATTAATTAGGATTAGCTGTTGGTTGAGTCCTCAATGATCTTACCGCATTTTCTTTCTTACCATGTAAAAAGTAATAAAGGACAATAGCGGCAAGCGAGACAATGCCTAAGATGACGTACAGGGTCCGATAGCCTGTTAATGGAATGATGAAGCCAAGCAAATAGGGACCGAATCCAAGACCTGCATCCAGAAAAATAAAAAAGGTCGAGGTTGCTAATCCCATCCGGTGGGGAGCAGTCAGTTTAACTGCGATTGCTTGGGTACTTGACTGCATGTTTCCAAAGCCGAGGCCAATTAATACGCCTGCTAATAATAAGGTTATGCTGATTGATGCGGTACTTAAAAGAAACAGGCCAGCTGCTAAAGTGATAAAGGCTGGATACATGATATAGTTTGACCCTTTTAAATCCATTAACCGACCTGTGATTGGACGTGATAACAATACGGCAATTGAATAGACGAGAAAGAAGAAACTTGCAGCACTAACTAAATCAATTTCAATCGCGTAGAAGTTAATAAATGAAAGGACACTGGAATAGCAAAACGCTACAACTAGCGTAATCACAGCGATTGGCAGTGCCTTTGGTTCAATATAGTTGAAAAGCTTAAATCCTTTTGCTTCGGATGGTTTTCCTTTTAATTCTAAAGCAGGTACATCTACGAAGAAAGCGGTGAGCAAGCTAATTACCCCTAATACAAGTGAAAAAGCAAAAATCATTTGGAAACTGGTATGCTGAGTCATGTAAAGTCCGATAAATGGCCCAATCGCGGTAGCTAAGGTCGCACTCATGCTGAAGTAACCGATGCCTTCCGCTTTACGAGAAGCCGGAATAATCTGGGCGACGATGGTTCCTGTTGCTGTCCCGACCATTCCCGCTGCAATACCATGAAGAAAGCGAGTAATCAGCAGGAATGTAATCCCAGAATTCACAAAGTATAAAAGGAGCGTCAAAATAAAACAAACGGTCCCAATGATTAATGTTTTCTTTCTGCCTATCGACTCAATAAATCGGCCAATCAACAATCGGCCAATTAACGACCCGACAATAAAAATCCCTGTTACCAGTCCAGCTTGGCTTGTTGAGGCATGATATTCATCAACGGCATAAACACCGATGATGACGATTAATAAATAAAAGACTAAAGTGATGAAAAAATTGACTCCGGATACAATAATGAAATCCTTGCTCCAAAGTTTTGCGCTATGTTGATTCATGTGGTTAAACCCCTTAGTTAATAATATTATTGCGAATTTCTCCCATCATACGAATCGCCGCAAGCTGTTCCTGCTCGGAGATTCCTTTTAAAATATCTGATTCAAATTGATCAATGGTTACTCGGACATCCAAATATACTTTTCTCCCAAGCTCTGTTAGTTGGATCCGTTTCTCACGTTTATCCTTGCTGGGGACTTGCTCGACGTATCCAAGTTCTTCCAAGCGGTTAATGGTCCTGGTTACTGTAGGCTTCTCTACATATAGATAATGAGAAAGGTCTACAAGTGTGGCCGCACCATGGTTAAATAAGTAGTATAAAATGGACCATTGCGCTCTATGCAGTTGATGCTCGGCAAGATGGATATTAAGTTTATTCTCAAATGGCCGGTACAATCTTAGTAATTGATGAAAAAATTTTTGAGAAGTTTTTATGTGAATCACCTCTTAATAAATAGTTATCTAGAGTAATAATTACCTTAGGTAACTATAGTAGTGTACCAGATGTCATCATAAAATTCCAATCACTGAAATTTTTTGAACTCGATAGAAAACTAATCAAACGTTTGATTAAAAGGGGTTGAGTCCTTGGTATATATGACTTTTGTTTGAGGTTGGATGAAACCTCTGGAAAACTAACCAAACGTTTGATTAAATAGGGCTGAAGCCTTAGTATATATGAATTTTCAAAGGTTGGATGATATTTCTAAAAAACTAATCAAACGTTTAATTAAATGGGGATGGGACCGTGGTATATATGTGTTTTGAGAGGTTAGATATTATTTTTTGCTAAAAACTAATCAAACGTTTGATTAAAAAGTAAGTGTTTTTTATTGAAAAAAACTAATCAAACGTTTGATTAGAGAGGGATGAAGGCTTGGAATGTTCCCTTTTCTAGTGGTCTAGACCTTATATAAACGAAGACCTTTACTGGTTTCGATACAAATACAATCCAAACCCTAGCGTATCTCTCCCCCAAGTCAAATAAGTCCGGCGCCATGTTCGAATCCGCTCCAGCATAGCACCACAATCTGGGTCATTTGGATTCAGAAGACAATAATTCTCAATAGACATAGAATACAACCATTCATACTCATCCCACTCATCATCGTTGGCAACATAAGACCAAAGCGGGATTAGTCCTAATTCTTCACCAGTCTTTACTGTGTCTGCATGGCTTTTACATTCCGATTCGTCTGCTCCTCCAAGCGCCTCTAAATAGGCAGGACTAGGAGTCTGCTTCCAATAGCCTTCACCAATCAGAATATAGCCGTTTTTCTTTACGAGACGTTTTAAGGTCTTTAAGGTGGGTTCAAGCCCGTCCAATGCATGAGTAGAACCGATACAAACTCCTAAATCATATCCAGCTTCCTCACATTTTTCCACCGCCAAGGCGGCATCATCCACAATAAACTCAATACTGCCGTCAGGGATTCTATTGCTTGCCTTTCGCTTTGCTTCGTCGATCGCACCGTCATATAATTCGATTGCGGTAGCAGATACTTGGAAATTCTCCACTAATCTTATCAACAGTTCACATTTTCCTGCACCAATATCTATTACCTTTTCTGAAGGTTTAGGTGAGATCATTTCAAGCATCTTCATAATTTTTGCTTCGCTAATTGGATTACTAAATGAATGGTTTTGATGGGCTATTGCTGAGAATTTATTTCTATCCATATTACAACTGCTCCTTTTTACTCTTTTTGAATCAACATTTTACCGAACCTCAATTAAACTTTGTGGAAAATTTTTATTATAGCTTCGCCAGCACCGTTTATAATATATATACCATATCTAATTTAGACAAGAAATCCGAAATTAGGAACTCACCATACTTATTTTAGTTGACTCAGATGATTATTCATGTTAATTTGTATATGCAAATGAAAATGAGGATTGATAAGAATGAATGAAGAGGAACAAGTATTAATTCATTGTTTATATTTTACTGCCAGCCGCTTTGCTCGTAACATTACAAAGTTAGCTGAAAATACCTTTGATTTCGAGGACCTTGCTCCATCATATTTTTACATGATCATGACTGTGAAATTCCATCCAGAAATCACCCAAAAAGAACTATGCCATAAATTATCCATCGCGCCTTCCACGAGTACGAGGTTTATTGACAAACTCGAAAAACTTAAGCTGGTAACGAGAAAAATGGATGGCAAACAAACTCATATTTCTTTAACAGATGAGGGAGAAAAAGTATACCACCAGTTCCGTACATCATTAAAAGAATTGTTTACGGGCTACTCAGAAATTTTAGGTCGAGAATTTAGTATTGATTTAAGCAAAATGCTTCATGAAGCGAGCAATAAGCTAGAAAAAGAACTGTAATTTTTTTACCCTTTCATTTGCATATACAAATATAGGTTTAACTAAATGAAAAAATAGTAGAAGTTATATTGGAGAAAGTAATATTTTTTTAACTTTTCATTTGTATGTACAAATGAAAACAGGATTTATTGATGGAATGAAAAGCTATAGGCTAGATAAATCTAGAGTATTAGCCATGGAAAGTTAAAATTCAAAAGGAGACTAAAACATGAAAACATTAGTTATTGTCGCACATCCAAACTTAAAGCACTCAGTCATAAACAAAATGTGGGTGGATCGATTATATGAAGAAAAAGATATTACTGTGCATGAATTATATAAAGCCTATCCCGATGGAAAAATTGACGTAGCGGTTGAACAGCAACAATTGCTAAACCACGATAGAATTGTCTTTCAGTTTCCATTCTACTGGTACAGCAGCCCGTCATTACTAAAGGAGTGGCAGGATGTGGTCCTTACTTACGGATGGGCGTACGGCTCGGAGGGAACTAAATTACGTGGAAAAGAGTTTATGCTGGCGATTTCTACGGGCGGGCCAGAAGCGGCATATCAAGCTGGCGGCTATAATCACTACAGCATGAGTGAATTAACAAAGCCATTCCAAGCAACAGCCAACCTGACAGGAATGCGCTTCCTGCCAACCTTTACCGCACAAGGAGTCCGATTTCTATCTAACGAGCGAGTTCGTGAAAGCGCAGAGAATTTAGTAGAACGCCTAAAAGCTTCATATTAATTGGTTTTAAGGATCTGTTGATTTCTTCAATCGGAATATTTGGATTGACGCGTGCAGGTTGATACAGGTCAATATAATCGATACCTAATGTGGGCCAAGGAGTTATTTACTACTTGCGGACGGCCTTCTACGCCATTCCACGACTTAGTTGCAATCCATAGGGTAATTCTGTTTAATAAGAACGTAATCAAAAATAAAGGCTTTGTTATTTTTCATTGTTGATTTCTGTATAGGTATGAGAACTCATAAGCGGAGAATTTCCGGCTATGTAATAAAGGAAGTGTAAGAAGCGAAAATAAGCGGAGAGATTCCGGTTAACCGCTCGACGTAAGACAAAATCCAATGATTTCGATCATATAAGCGAAAAAACTCCGCCTGTTTTTAAGGAAATATGGGTGTTTCCCAATTTAAACGGAATTCTTCCGTCTATTTTTCAAACACATTGAAATCAGCAATCAGATATAACAGAGCTAGTTAAATGGGGTTATCGATATGAAAGCACTCGTGTTTAATACATTCGGAGGGCCAGAGGTCCTTGAGTATACCGAAATTATGGATCCTGTGATCGGTCCAGATGAAATCCTACTTAAAATGAAAGCAATTGGTTTAAATTTTGCCGATATATATAGAAGAAAAGGAAACTATCATCTCGCCGGTGAACCACCCTATATCTTAGGCTATGAAGGAGCAGGAATCGTTGCAAAGGTAGGAACAAATGTGCAGGGCATCAGCATTGGCGACCGGATTGCCTTTGCGGATGTACCATATGCTAACGCTGAGTTAGTAGCCGTTCCAGTGGAAAAAGCAATTCCATTGCCTGAAGCCATTTCATTTGCTGAAGGGGCTTCTGTGCTGTTACAAGGATTGACGGCTCATTATTTAACAAAAGATAGTTTTTCCGTGAAAAAGAATGATACGGTGCTTATCCATGCAGCAGCCGGTGGAGTCGGTCAGCTCCTCGTACAAATTGTAAAATTATTAGGCGGGACGGCAATTGGGTTAACTTCTTCGACGGAAAAAGCAGCTGCCGCACAAGCGGTGGGAGCAGATAAAGTTTTCTTGTACAAGGATGACTGGAAGAGCCAAGTCCTAGAGGCGACGAATGGCAAAGGCGTTGATGTGGTTTATGAATCAGTAGGGTCAACACTCCAAGACAGCTTTGCAGTCACTCGAACAGGTGGAACGGTTGTTTTTTACGGGATGTCAGGTGGAGACCCTGCTTTGGTTGACCCAAGAATGTTAATGGATACCTCCAAAACCTTGACGGGTGGGGACCTATGGAATGTCCTTACTTCCCGTGAAGAGCGAATTGCTCGCTCGAATGAGCTGTTTAAGTGGATGGAGGAAGGGAAAGTTACGCTATCCGCACCAACGGTCTTCCCGTTGCAAAAGGGCCAAGAAGCACACCGATATTTAGAAAGCCGGAAGAGCACAGGGAAAATCTTATTAATTCCATAATTGAATGACAAGATATTCAATCACGAAACTATGTTCTGGATTTTAACAGCCTCCACAATGGTGGGGGCTGTTTCTATTTAACTTAACAATTAATTCCATTACAAAAAATCAAAAACTTTCTCTTGCAAGAGCGCTTACATTGGGTTTATAATATGAATAAATCGATTTACTAAATCGGTTTACTAAAACGATTTACTATAAAAAGGGGTCCTTGTTATGAAACAAGTGATTGTCCCGTTAAATGCTTTTGATAAAACAGAAGTATTAACGAAGGGACAAACTTCATTTATTAAGCTCATTGCTGAATCCGGTGCTTTTGGAATCGAGATTCGCCGTGAATTACTGACGGAACAAGATCCGCCACTAGATAGCATTAGAAAAGAAATTGATCAATATCAGCTATTTACCGTTTACTCCGCGCCGATTGAATTATGGAGAGCCAATCACCAGTTAAATGTTGAAGAATTAACTGAAATTTTTCATGAGGGAAAACAGCTTGGGGCAAAGTGGATTAAAGTTTCACTAGGGCATTTTCTTAAGGATTCATCTGAACTAAAAGATCTCCTTACATTTTTGAAGCAGCAGCAAGGCATTCAATTGTTTGTTGAAAACGACCAAACATTGCATGGTGGGAATGTTCATCAATTAATAGCCTTTTTTGAAAGCGCATCCGAGCAGGATATACCAGTGAAAATGACCTTCGATGCGGGGAACTGGTATTACTCCAACCAGGATGTCGATGAAGCATTCAGTAAACTGGCACCATTTGTTCATTATCTTCATTTAAAGCAAGTAGAAAATGATAATGGTGAACTGCTAACTGTTCCACTTCAAAAAGATGGGCGTCACAGCTGGGAGAAGGTTATGAATAGTTTTCCATCTGACATGGTAAAGGCACTTGAGTTCCCGATTGAACCAAAAGAGAAAACAAGTGAGTACATTCAGATGATAACGGAAAGTGAGGCAGTAACATGCAACAATTAGATACAATTACGTTTGGTGAAGCAATGGCCATGTTTATGGCCAATCAGCCGGGTTCACTGCATGAGGTAAGCCAATTTACCCGCGAACTAGCTGGAGCAGAGACAAATGTTGCCATTGGACTTGCCAGACTTGGCTTGCGCTCTGGATGGGCAAGTAAGGTTGGAAACGATGCGTTTGGAAAATTTGTTATCAATCGGATTAAAAATGAAAACGTTGACATCAACCACGTGTTAATTGATAAAAATTATCCAACAGGATTTCAATTAAAATCGATGGTGTTAGAAGGTGACCCAGAGGTTCAATATTTCCGCAAAGGGTCGGCAGCAAGCCATCTATGTAAAGAAGATTTCAATGAAGCCTATTTTCTAAGTGCAAAGCACTTGCATATGACAGGTATTCCTCTAGCACTCTCGAACAGTGCAAGAGCCTTTGCTAAATACGCATTATCCTTTATGAAAAAGAATGGCAAGAAGGTTTCCTTTGACCCGAATTTAAGGCCAACTCTTTGGGCATCACAAGAGGAAATGGTAAATGAAATTAATAACGTCGCCTTTCAAGCAGATTACGTATTACCAGGAATCGCTGAAGGTGAAATCTTAACTGGTTCAAAGGATCCGCGTGAGATTGCTTCCTTTTACTTAGAAAAAGGTGTCGAGCTTGTGGTTATTAAGCTTGGGGCTGAGGGAGCTTTTTATAAAACAGCAACTGAAGAAGGTATCGTACGAGGATTTCATGTGGAAAAGGTGGTGGATACCGTTGGTGCAGGTGATGGTTTTGCGGTTGGGGTGATCAGTGGATTACTCGAGGGTCTTCACGTTCGTGAGGCGGTATTAAGAGGCAATGCGATAGGTTCGTTAGCCGTTCAATCACCTGGTGACAATGACGGCTATCCAACCAAAGCAGAGTTAGAAAAATATATAGAAAATCAATTAGAGGGAGTGAAATAACATGAAACAAACAATTGCAAAACAACGATGGTTACGTCTTATTCCAATTGCTTTTATCACTTACAGCCTTGCCTACCTTGACCGGGCCAACTATGGATTTGGTGCAGCTTCCGGTTTAGCGGAGGATCTTCACATTACAGCGGGGACCTCATCATTACTTGGTTCATTATTCTTCTTAGGATATTTCTTTTTCCAAGTGCCAGGTGCGGCATTTGCTGAGAAAAAGAGTGCCAAGGTTCTTATTTTCTGGTCATTGATTGCATGGGGATTATTAGCATCTTTTACAGGTATGATTACAAATATTAAATTGTTATTTGTGATTCGCTTTGCTCTAGGGGTCGTCGAAAGTGCCGTAATGCCTTCGATGCTAGTCCTTTTAAGTAACTGGTTTACGAAAGCAGAACGTTCTCGTGCCAATACGTTCTTAATTTTAGGTAACCCAGCAACCGTATTATGGATGTCGATTGTTTCTGGTTATTTAGTAAACTCTGTGGGCTGGAGATGGATGTTCATTGCTGAAGGTATTCCAGCTGTTATTTGGGCCTTTATTTGGTGGAAAATTGTCAACGACAAACCTAGAGATGCTAAATGGTTAACTGAACAAGAAAAGAATGATTTTGAACAACAATTACTAAAAGAACAAGAAGGTATTAAACCGGTTAAAAATTACGGCGAAGCCTTTAAATCAAAACCAGTTATTTTGTTAAGTGCGCAGTACTTCCTTTGGAGCATTGGTGTATATGGATTTGTTATGTGGCTTCCATCGATTATTAAAGCAGCGCCAAATATGGATATTGTAAAAACAGGCTGGTTATCATCTGTACCTTATATTTTAGCTATTATCCTAATGTTAGTTGCTTCTTATTTCTCTGATAAAACCTTGAATCGAAACGCCTTTGTATGGCCATTTCTACTAATTGGTGCAATCGCTTTCTATGCTTCTTATGCAATTGGAACAGAACATTTCTGGATCTCCTTTATCTTACTCGTAATTGCAGGTGGTGCGATGTATGCACCATATGGACCATTCTTTGCAATTATTCCAGAAATACTGCCACGTAACGTAGCAGGTGGCGCGATGGCTCTTATTAACAGTATGGGTGCGTTAGGCTCCTTTGTCGGTGCCTATATCGTCGGCTATTTGAATGATTCTACTGGTGGATTTGGTGCATCATATATTTTCATGGCAGGCTCGCTATTCCTTTCCGCGATTTTAACAATCTTAGCGGTAAAAGCGGCAAAAAAAGATAAAAGCAAGCCAGTAAATGTAAAAATGACTGCTTAACACTATTAACAGCTTTGGAATTTTTCCAAGGCTGTTACTAATTTAAAGTAAAGAAAGGAAGTTTTATAAATGGGAGTAGAAGAAATCAAAAAGCGTGCAGTTGTCGCGGTTATTCGCGGTGCAAAACTGGACACGATCATTCCGATGGCCCATGCCTTAAAAGAAGGCGGAGTCACAGCTCTTGAAATTACCTTGGAAACACCAAAAGCACTAGCCATAATTGAAAAAGCTGCCGATGTGTTTGGTGATGAGATTTTTGTTGGTGCAGGAACCGTATTAGATGCGGAGACAGCGCGTGCAGCCATTTTGTCAGGTGCAAAGTTTGTTTTTTCACCGACAGTAAGAAAAGAAACAATCGAGATGACGAAACGATATGGAGTAATTAGTGTTCCAGGTGCATTTACAGCAACGGAAATCCTAACTGCCTATGAGTACGGTGCCGATGTAATTAAAGTGTTTCCAGCCGGAAGTGTAGGACCAGGATATTTTAAAAATATCGCTGGTCCACTGCCACATGTTCCGTTAATGCCAACAGGCGGCATTGATATGGAAAATGCAAAGGATTATATCCGTGTAGGGGCTGTGGCTGTTGGTGTTGGAAGTTCGTTAGTGGACCCGAAAAAAGCTTTAACGGAGGATTATTTACGGCAAATAACCCTGAATGCAAGAAAGTTAATGGAAGAAGTCCAATCAGCACGATAAGCGTAGAGAGGGAGGATAGCCACTTTGTGGAGAGTACTTGTTATTACGGGAACTCTGTTGCAAAGTTGGTTATCCTCCTTTGGTTTACAGGGAATTATCCTCTATTCGAACATTACTGGAAAATTAGTATTTAAGGCGCTAAAATGAAGACATTGGAATAAGAGGAAGAGGGAAGATAGGCATGGAAAAAGTAACAATGGCCGATGTTGCCAAAGCGGCAGGTGTATCGAAAAGTACAGTTTCTCAATATTTAAATAATCGGTTTGAATATATGGGGGAAAAAACGAAGCTTAAAATTCAAGAAGCCATTGAAGAACTCGGCTATCAGCCAAATTTTATCGCAAGAAGTTTAAAACAAAAGCGTACCTCGATGGTTGGTATCATTGTTGCGAATATTACTCATTATTTTTCGACGGAAATCAGCCGGGCGATTGAGGATTTCTGCCATACGCATGACCTGCACGCCATTGTCTGTAATGCAGATGATGATCCTGAAAAAGAGAAGAAATATATTGAGATGTTAAGAGCTAAACAGGTTGACGGGTTGATTATTTTTCCAACAGGACAAAATAATGATTTATATGAAAGTATGGTTCGGCAGGGCTACCCTGTTGTGTTTGTTGATAGAAGAGTAGAAAACCTAGAGGTATTTTCAGTGATAACGGATAATGCCGAGTCCACTTACAAGGCCGTACAGCATTTCATTGAACAAGGTCACCAGAATATTGCCTTTGTCGTTCAGCCGTTAAAGGTTAGTACCCGCATCGATCGATTGGCAGGATATAAAAAAGCATTAGTAGATGCTGGATTAGAAGTTAATCCAAATCTGATTATTGAAGCAAGCATTTCCGATATGAAAAGCGAATTGGAGCGGCTCTTTTCGTTAGAGGGGAAACCAACTGCCCTGTTTGCTGCCAATGATCGTGTATTTTTAGAGGTGGGGGAATTTTTAAAAGAAAAGGGAATTAAGCTGGATAACGAGCTTGAGTTGGCTGTGTTTGATAATATCCCATTTGCCCACCTGCTTGATGCACCGATTTCTTTTATTACTCAGCCTGCAACAGAAATGGGAAAAAAGGCTGCCGAGCTGCTATTTGGACAAATTAATAAAGAAAACAATCCTCCTGAAGTGTTTGTTTTTCCAAGTGAAATTTTGTGATTGGAAGCATTAGTGCCTGACACCACCGACCCGGTTCAGGCACATTTTGCACATTGAAAAACGCTTTCAAATGGAGTATAATCAATTCATAAACCGATTTAGTAAACCGATTTATCTACACCTTATGAAAAGGAGTTCGGATTATGAAAATACAACTTGCTTTGGATCGTATGGAAATAGCTGAAGCGATTGAAATGACTAGACAAGTAGAGGAATCCATTGATTGGATTGAAGTGGGAACCTCATTAATTAAGGAATTTGGTGTATCAAGTATCAAAGAAATAAGACAAGCGTTTCCCAATAAACAAATTGTCGCAGATATAAAAACGATTGATAATGCCCGTTATGAATTTGACCTATGTTTTGAATCAGGGGCTGATGTGGCAACCGTTATGGGAGTATCTCCCCTTGTTACAATCGACACTTGCATGGAAGTGGCCAATCGTTATCAAAAAAAGGTCATGATTGACCTGTTAAATACCTCAGATGAACAAAAACGAGAATTACGGAAGTACAAAGATGCCATTTTTTGCGAGCACGTAAGTAAGGACCAGCAAGAGGAATTAGGCAGTCAAAATCAAGGGATAAGCGAAAGTGCTTTTTCAGGGTTTCAAATAGCAGCAGCAGGTGGAATCAAGTTGGATTCGATTCAAGAGCTGGCGCAATCATTAAACCCCGCGGTTGTGATTATTGGCTCTGCCATTACCAAAGCGAATCATCCATCCAAGGCTGCGGCCCAATTTAAACAACTGATTAACCAAATGGGGGGAAAATAGACGATGTTAGTTATGCCTACGATATTAAAAGAAGTGGAAACAGTCCTGAGCCAAGTGGACGAAGGGCAGTTACAAGAGTTAGCGGTGCAATTACAAAAGGCAAATCGGATTTTTGTGATTGGAGAAGGACGTTCCGGTTTAATGGCAAAGTCATTTGCAATGCGCTTAATGCATTTGGGTGCTACGGTGTTTGTTGTCGGGGAAACGATCACTCCGTCCATCGCAGAAGGGGACCTTTTAGTCGCTATTTCAGGCTCAGGGACAACGAAGAACGTGGTATGGACCGCTGAAAAAACAAAGTCACTTGGTTGTTCGGTCATGGCCATCACCACGAATCCCGAATCACCGTTAGCGGCGGCAGCAACGCAGATCTTTCACGTACCTGCAGCGACCAAATATCGCCGTGAAAATGAGTTAAAAACAATTCAGCCGCTTGGTTCACTATTTGATCAATGTGCCCATATTATCTTCGATACCTTATGCCTACTGTTCAGCAAATTGAATGAAGTAGATCATAACCTAGCTTTCGGAAATCATAGCAACTTAGAATAAGAATGGTGTCAGGCACCTTTTTTTTCCAAATTATAAAATAATAAAGGCTTCAACCAAGTTGATGGTGTGGCTTGTTATGAATATATTTTGAAGAAATAAAACCAGCATAGACTTGTATCCCTAGGATGTATTAGAATAACAGGATGAATGGAGGAATTTCAATGTCTAATTTGCCAAATTGCCCGAAATGTAATTCTGAATACACCTATGAGGACGGAAGTCTTTTTGTTTGTCCAGAATGTGCCCATGAATGGAGTTTAGAAACAGAAGCAGAACAGGACGAGCAAAATGTTGTGAAAGATTCCAATGGAAATGTCTTAAACGATGGAGACTCTATTACTGTTATCAAGGACTTGAAAGTAAAAGGAAGCTCTTCGGTCTTGAAAGCAGGTACTAAAGTTAAAAACATCCGTTTAGTAGATGGCGACCATAATATTGATTGCAAAATTGACGGTTTTGGCGCGATGAGTTTAAAATCTGAATTTGTAAAAAAGTTATAATAAATAGAGCTAGGTAGACGCCTAGCTCTAACTTTTCACAGAATAGGGCACGTAGAGCCATCCTACGTTACCATTCCACCTTTAGCAATGTCCCATTTCTACATGGTAGTTTTTTTCGGTAAGAACTTTATGCAATTGTTCTATATGCTCATGGTTTTTAGTCTCTACTGAAATTTCAATTAGGGCATACCCAGGATAGATATCCTTGCCAATCCGGTGAAGATTAACGGATTGGACGTTGGCATCTAATTCGGTGATCGAACTTAATACTCTTTGAAGTTCTCCCGGTTTGTCTTTCAGAGTAATCGTGAAATTCGCGTACCTGCCAGACTCCACTAAGCCTCGTTCGATAATCCTTGAAATAAAATTCATATCGACGTTCCCGCCGCTTAACACAGCTACTACTTTTTTCTCTTTGATATTCAATTTTTCATAAAGTAAGGAAGCAAGTGAGACGGCACCAGATCCCTCTACTAACAGTTTATTTCTTTCCAATAACATAAGCATGGTTCGGGCGATTTCCATTTCATCTACACAAAAGACATCGTCCACATATTTTTGGACAACTTCAAAGGGTCTAAGCCCGGGCTTCTTAACGGCAATCCCGTCTGCCATGGTAGGCGTGGAGTCAACCATTACCGGTTTATTTTCAAATAAGGACTGCTTCATACTCGGGCAGGCTAGTGCCTGGACACCGTAGACAGCAATATGAGGATTTTTTTCCTTTACAGCCATTGACACCCCTGCGATAAGTCCTCCGCCGCCTATTGGGCAAATTACTGCTTCCACGTCTGGAAGTTGATCAAGGATTTCTAAGCCAACCGTTCCTTGCCCTGTCATCACTTCTTCGTCGTCAAAAGCATGGACAAACGTGGCATCCATTTTCTCTTTCAGTTCTAAGGCATAGGCAAGAGCATCATCAAAGACGGCTCCTTCTAAAACCACCTCGGCCCCGTATTGTTTCGTAGCAAGAATTTTACTCAGTGGAGCCCCTTTCGGCATCACAATCGTGCAAGGAATACCTAGCATTTGACTTGAATAGGCGACACCTTGAGCATGGTTTCCAGCTGAGGCAGCAATTACTCCCTTTTTCAGTTCTTCCTCTGATAATGATTGAAGCTTATTGTAAGACCCCCTCACTTTAAAGGAGCCTGTTTTTTGCAGGTTTTCTAGCTTTAGATAGACCTCATTATGTGCAAGCTGACTGAATGTTTTCGAGTAATCTAGGGGAGTGGTATGGACAATGCCCTTCATTTTGTCGCGTGCTATGATAATATCATCGATGTTCAAGTTCTTTTCCTCCTCCGTCCAACATGTATTTGTTTTTAGGATGTGACTTTCGAAAATAAACTATGTCAAAAACGCCTAATTTTAGAAAAACGGTGCCATCAATTACTTCCTCTGAGTTCCGCCCATGTTACTAATGTGAATGCAAACTGCTTTCTTCCATCCAGTAGGCTTCTCGAATATTAATCTGTTTGCGGATTTTTCGGATGACATCTGAAGTGATTTCACCTTCTTCGTATAAATTCTGAATCTCATCCCGTTCTGCCTGGAAGGCCTTAACGCGCAGTTCTCTTTGCAATTGGCTGTAATGTCTAGAATCTCCTCCTTTTCTAGCCAGTTTAAACTTCGTGATCATTTCGCTATATTCTCCGATAATGCTTAAATAGACATGTTCATTTTCAGGTGTCATTTGACTATTCAAATACTTAATGGCTGCTTTAGCCATATTCACTTTTAACTGGATGATTCTCTTCGCGTGTGCCTGTTGGTTTTTAAGTCGTTCCTGCCTCTTCGGAACAAAAAGCTGTAAAAGCCTAAAGAAACTTCTTTTAGCCAAAGTCCATATAAATAGTCTTCGAAAGTGAATCCGATTGGTAACAGCGAGCCGCATGCGATGAATATGTTCATCAGACATATAAATGGTTTCGCGGTCAATTTGTCCCCCATTTTTCAACTTTTCTATGTAGTTTGCCTCGGCATCGAGGGCCTTCATCCGAATTTCAGTTTCTAATATTTTTAATCGCTCGGAATTCACGTCATTATTAACTGTGTTCAGTCGATTACGAATTTGATTATAAGATGTGATTAGCGAGACCGCCGCGCCACGATTTTCATCATTCATTAATTCGCGTATTGACAGGATCGCAGCATCAATCGTCCGCAGTAAGGCACCTCGTTCCATTTCTTCCCTTAGTTCATTCGTATTTCCTTTTTCCGGCTTCGCAAGCAGCGGTAAGAATACGCTTGCCGCGATAAGAGTTACTAAAATAACGCCAGCAGCAATAAAAATAATTAAGGAACGCTGTGGAAAGGGACCCCCATCGGCCAGAACATAGGGAATCGTAAAGGCTCCGGTTAGTGTAACAGCCCCCCTGACACCGGAAATTGTAAGGATGCCAATTGCCCTCATCGAAGGCATTTCGATTTGTTTCCTGAGCCAGCCCCACTGCCAGGCAGCACCGATCCATAAAAATCGAAGGACGAGCAGGGCGGCAGATAGGATGAAAATGTACTTGCTCACTACCCAATTATTAAACAGCGGGTCTTTGAAAATTTCACTGATTACATTTGGGATCTGTAAGCCTAAAAGTAAAAAGACTAACCCATTCAAAATATAGATAAGTACCGTCCATGTACTTTGGGAAACGACTTGCAATTGCATCGCTGGAGATTGGTCACGTTCCCGATAAATGGTATGAACCATGCCAGCCGCTACTACCGATAAAATACCAGATAGATGAAGATGCTCCACTATATAAAAGATCACAAACGGGGTGAGAAGTTGAATCAGCATGTGGATTGTCACATCTTCCATCCCGAGCCGGCGAATAAAAATTTTCAGTTGAATGATTAGGATAGATAGAATGGTTCCACCTACTAAACCGCCGATTGAAATCAATAAGAAACTCCCGCTTGCCTGAGTCAATGAAAATACACCCGTTACTGTTGCGGCCACCGCGAATTTAAAGGCGACCAATCCGGAGGCATCGTTCATAAGGCCTTCTCCTTCTAGGATATGCATAATCGTTTGTGGTATTTTCACTCTGCTCGAAATGGCACTCACAGCGACCACATCGGTAGGGGAAAGAATCGCTGCCAATGCAAAGGCTGCAGGCAATGGAATCGACGGAATCAGCCAATAGATTAAGTATCCAATCGCAAATACGGTTACAAACACTAAACCGAGAGCTAGCAAGAGGATCGGTTTTCGTAGTTTCCATAACACATGCCTAGACACATTTTTTCCATCATGAAAAAGTAATGGGGCAATAAATAATACAAAAAACAATTCCGGCTCCATCGGGATATGAATGCCAAAAGGCAGCGATACAAGCAATATCCCCAGCGCAATTTGAACCAGCGGCACGGGGACGTACGGCAAAAAATGATGGATGAAACTAGATATTCCGATGACAGTAAGTAATAAAAGGGTAAGTAGAAAAAAATCCATGACACGTCTCCTCTCTTACGTATTTTGTGTAACAAAGATATTTTTCAACACATGAAATCGTTCTAACCTTGTTTAAACGGCTCCGCACAATTGGTGCAACTGAAGACTAATGCCCGTCGAGGTCCAAAAATCGGTGCAACGGTAACTAGAGGAGGCGACTAATGCCCGCCGAGATTTATAATTCAGTAAATAACAAAAAACCGGGCGATTTTGCCCGGTTCTCTTTTACACTTCAACTTGTGCAACTTTTAATGTCCAGTGGAATGGATCCTCTTTTTTACCAAGTTGGATACCAGTCATCTCATCATAGATGCGCTGAGAGAGTTCGCCGATTTTTCGGTCATTGATGACAATTGCTCGGTCATTCCAATTTAATTCGCCGACAGGGGAAATAACGGCTGCCGTTCCTGCCCCAAAGACCTCTTCAAGTTCTCCTCGTTCATGGGCAGCAAAAACTTCTTCAATCGAAATCCTCTCTTCATGAACAGGGATGTTCCAATATTTTAAAAGCTCGATGACTGAATCACGGGTAACGCCAGGTAAAATACTGCCATTTAATCTTGGTGTAACAACCTCTCCGTTAATTTTGAAGAAAATATTCATACTGCCGACTTCTTCAACATATTTATTTTCTTTTGCATCGAGCCAGAGGATTTGCGCAAAACCATTTTCTTCTGCTTTCTCTTGTGCCTTCAGACTGGCTGCATAATTTCCGGCAGTCTTTACATGACCGACCCCGCCAATTACTGCACGGACATAGTGCTCTTCGACATATATTTTCACAGGGCTTAATTGGTCGCCATAGTATGCTCCAGATGGTGAAAGGATGACAAGCAATTTATATTGCTTTGCAGGCCGAACTCCTAGATATGGTTCGGTTGAGAAAATAAATGGACGGATGTAAAGGGAAGTCCCTTCACCATTAGGAATCCAGTCTTTTTCCGTTAAAATTAATTGCTTAATGGCCCCTAATAAAAATTCCTCGTCAATTTGGGGAATGCACAGCCGTTCGCATGAATCATTCAAGCGTTTCATGTTTTTTTCGGGACGGAAAAGCTGAATCGTGCCATCCGCTGCTTTATATGCTTTCATTCCCTCGAAGATTGCCTGTCCATAATGAAAAACCATCGCAGACGGTTCAAGTGTTAATGGTTCATACGGAGTAATTCGCGGGTCATACCAGCCAAGTTCATGATGATAATCCATCACAAACATGTAATCGCTGAAATACTTTCCAAACCCAAGTGCATTAAAATCAGGCTTTTCCTTTAAAACTTCTCTTTGAATAAATCCAATTTCTTGTTTCATGGTTACACCCCTTGTCCATTCTTCTAAAGTAGGCTATGCTTTCAGGAAAACTTAAATTACTGAATCACCATATTATCCAAATAGGATGACAAATTGAAATTAACTGTATTATCTAACTATACCACTTAAATAGTACTGACTTCCATTCTCTATTAACATAATTATTTCAAAAAAGGATTAAACTAGGTAGGGTAAATCATACCTAAAGTCAGACGGGGGGCAAACAAGTGGTAGATGTTTATACAGAAATAATAATTGACCGTCCAGTTAAGCTGGTTTCAAACTATGCCGCCAATCCTGATAATGCCCCTGATTGGTATGTAAATATTCAATCAGCCGAATGGAAGACTGAAAAGCCATTAAAATTGGGGTCAAGAGTTGCATTTAATGCACAATTTCTTGGAAAAGAACTTGCATATATCTATGAAATTACCGAGTTTATTCCAGAAAAAAGGTTAGTTATGAAAACCGCGCAGGGTCCTTTTCCAATGGAGACCATCTATACTTGGGAAGAGTTAACGAAGAACCGAACAAGAATGACGTTAAGAAACAAAGGAAATCCTAGCGGTTTCTCAAAAATATTTGCCCCAATTATGGCCCCGATGATGAAGCGTGCAAATAGGAAAGATTTAAAAAAAGTGAAAGATATTCTGGAATCCAAATGACAACCGGATCCAATAAAAAAACGCCACATAGGGCGTCAAAATTAATCATGATTGTTCGTTGTTGTCACTACTATTTGTAAATGCATTTGGGTCGACCGTATTTGCGCCGTAATCTGGAACATGGCTGGCATGCTCTTTGTGATACTCCGTCCCAGACCCTTGTTGAGTAGGATTTACTTTCCCTTTTTGCTGATTGTTTTGTTGATTTGGCATTAAATTCACCTCCTAAACACAAAGAATAGTATGTGTAGGATGGTGGTAATTATGCAAATTAGAAATGGACATAAGGGAGTGAGACAACCAAATTTCCTTCCTTTTTATTTAGGAATTATGAGTTTTAGCGCTATTTCACCATTTCATGATTAATAATAGAATAAATGATTTTCTTAAATAAACAGCACACAGGCATAAAAGCCTGTGTGTTTATTTGTGTTTAAATAAAACTTGATTTTCATGTAAATATTTTAGAATTTTCAGGCTTATATAAATAAGTATTGACGTCTGTTCCTGTTTTGTTATATATTTTAACAAATTGATGTTAGGAAATATAACATGAGGGGCTGATTCTTTGAAAAAGATTGAGGCAATCATTCGACCGGAGAGGCTCACTGAGACGATTAAAGGATTAAAAAGAATCGGAATTACCGGTTTTACCGTTTCACAAGTTGTTGGCAGGGGGAAACAAAAAGATACTCAAGGAGTGTATCGCGGGAAGAATTATCAGGTTACACTCCATCCAAAAGTGAAAATGGAGATTGTTCTATCGGATTATTTGGTGGAGTCTACCATCCAGTCGATTATTACTTCTGCTCAGAGTGGTGAAGATGGGGATGGGAAGATCTATGTATATCCAATCTTAGAAGCATATAACATTCGGACCGGTACCATTGACTTTGATATTGAAGATTTAGCGAAGGGTGAGGGGTGATCTTTTGGAACTTATGTACATAAATACAGTCTGGGTTGTCCTTGCGGCAGCTATGGTGTTGTTTATGGAGGGTGGATTTAGTTTACTCGAAGCCGGGTTTGTCCGAACAAAAAATGCGGTTAATGTGACGATGAAAATATTCGTAGACTTAACGATAGGAGCCTTGGCGTTTTGGCTTATTGGATTTGGGATTATGTTCGGAAAGGATGCATTTGGTTTCATTGGGACCAGTCTTCTAGGAAATCCCGAAAAAATTGCACTTTCCATTGAATTGCCAAGTGTTGCCTTTGTCCTTTTTCAAATGGGATTTGCTGTGGCCTGTGTCTCGATTATTTCGGGAGCAGTAGCAGAACGGATGAATTTTAAAGCCTATGTGGTCACGGCTGCACTTATTTGTATGATTATCTATCCTCTTTCCGGTCATTGGATCTGGAACAGTGATGGATGGCTGGAGAGGCTTGGAATGAAAGATTTTGCGGGTTCCGCCGCGATACATGCTCTCGGAGGGTTTACGGCTTTCACAATGGCAAAGCTTTTGGGACCAAGAAAAGGAAGGTTTAATTCGGATGGAAGCGTGAATGTTTTTGCCCCCAGTAACATTCCTTTAGCTTCAGCAGGTGCCTTTATTTTGTGGTTCGGATGGTTTGCTTTTAATGCAGGAAGTACTTTAGATGCTTCAAGTTCAGCTCTGGCACCTATTGCTATTAATACGATGTTAGCCGGGGCAAGTGGCGGTTCAGCAGCTCTCTTTTTGACGATGAGGAAGTTCGGAAAAGCTGATCCGAGTATGACGATAAACGGGGTATTAGCCGGGCTGGTTGCGATAACGGCCGGATGTGCCTATGTTTCTGAATGGAGCGCAATCCTGATTGGTATTTTAAGTGGGTTAATCGTGATTTATGCCACTCTGTTTGTTGATTATTTAAAGGTAGATGATCCAGTCGGGGCTGTGGCGGTTCATGGTTTCGGTGGTGTGTTTGGAACCATCGCTGTTGGATTGCTTGATCAGTCACAAGGCTTCCTAACGACGGGTGATTTCTCGCTTTTAAAGGTCCAGTTGCTAGGCGCAGTGGTGGTCATTGTCTGGGGGCTAATTGGTGGAACGATTATTGCAAAGGTATGCGAAAAGACAGTCGGTTTCCGGGCATCAGAACGGGAAGAAGAAGAGGGCTTGGATATGTCTTATCACGGGATTCCTGCTTACAATGAATTAGAGCGTTTTACCGATATCCCAGCCAGCCTATTTAATTTTGAAGAAACAACAGGTATTACAGTTGCCTCACCGGCCATTAGGAAGGAAAAGGAAGTAATATAGTTTTATCTTTAAAAAATATAGTAGATTGCTAAGGAATCCCTTTATGGAGGGATTCCTTATTTTTAGCTATGTTATAACTGAAATGTTGATTTCACAGTGTTTGAAAAAATAAACGGATAAATTCCGGTAAACGTTCAAATCGTTTTATATAGTAGAAATGCTATTTTTAATATCACATAATCATCCATGTTTCTTGGATTGTAGCCGGTCAGTTTGTCTAGTTTATTTAGTTTGTACTGAAGGGTATTTTTATGAATAAAAAGATCGTCTGCACATTTTGTGATGCTCCCATTATTTTCTCCGTAAACCCTTAAGATGTTACTGTAATCATTGATTTCTGCATCAGACAAGTTTGAAAAGACTTTTTTAAGAAAAAAAGTTTTGTCATAGGAAGCAGTGGAATTTAAAATCAACCCTAAATCTAAATTGTTAAAGTAGTAAATACCATTGTTGGAAAATAGTCTTACCCAATTTAGCGTCTTTTTGGCCATTTCATAGGAAGCTTGATGGGAAATGGTTGGACTTGTCGTTAGACCGATTCCAAAAAGTAAATCGGTGGATAGATTTTCTGCTGCTTCCTTTAACATGCTGTGAAGATTGAATTCAAGATCATTTACAAAGGTATGATCAATGATCATGATGATTTCGTCGTTTTTGATCGTATAAATATTTTGCTGCTTACTAGGAAAATATTTATCAAGGATGATATTCATTCGCTCCGTTACATTAGGAGGAGATTCTTCTCTTTTAATCATGTTACCAACCACAACAATTTTAGGGGAAAGTAAATTAATATCAAACATATTTGAAAAACTAGAACGACCTTCCTCATGGTCAGAACTAAACAGTAAATAATCAATGATGGTCCGATAATTTTCCCTTAACTGAATGATAAAATCCTTGACCCAAGCTTCTTTAATTAAGATTTCGGTCATTTTTTTAATAATTTGCCCGTATTTGACTACCTCGTTTTTTTCTCCAGTAATTCCGATAACCCCAATTAGCTTATTTTCAAAATAAATGGGTAGATTGATTCCTTCCTTGGTTCCTTTAAATTGGCCCGTATCTTCAATGATTAGGTCTTCCTTTGTAGAAATTACTTTTTTGGCACCTTCATGGTAGGTATTAATTCGGTTTGGGTCTGTACTAGCAATCACAACACCATCCGTATCCATGAAATTTAACTCTTGGTTGATAATTTTTTTCATATCCGTAACGATCACTTGGGCTAAAGTAGAAGAGATTTCCACTAATATCACGTTCCTTGCAGCTTTTAATAAAAAATATGTTATGCATAATAAAAAAAGGCTCGTTTAAACATGAAATACCTATTACCTATAATATAGCAAAAAAAATGAAAAAGCCTAAAATTAGAAGTGTAGTAAATGAAATTAATCAACCTGTACTGAATGTAAATGCATCAATTGTTTGGTATGATGGACGAATATTATAAAGTTTGTGAAAAAACGCACAAGTGAATTGATTAAAGCTAACAGATTGAAAGGGGATTATAAAATGAAAGTTGGATTTATTGGATTAGGAATTATGGGTAAGCCTATGGCAAAAAACGTATTAAAAGCTGGTCACGAACTGATAGTTTTTGATTTTAATAAGAGTTCAATTGAAGAGCTAGTTGCAGCTGGTGCTACGGCAGCCGAGAATGGCAAGGGAGTAGCAGAGCAAGCGGACGTAGTCATTACAATGCTGCCAAACTCTCCACATGTGAAAAGCGCTATTTTTGCTGAAAATGGCCTAGCAGAAGGACTTTCAACAGGTAAAGCCATTATCGATATGAGTTCAATTTCTCCAGTAGCTAGCCGTGAATTCGCTGCTGAATTAGAAAAATATAAAGTAGACTTTCTAGATGCACCAGTTTCAGGCGGAGAACCAGGAGCCATTGCTGGTACGATTGCTGTTATGGTTGGAGGCAAGAAAGAAGTCTTTGATAAATACTATGATTTATTAATGACAATGGCTGGCTCTGTTACTTATGTTGGTGAAGTGGGCGCAGGAAACATTACAAAATTAGCTAACCAAATGATCGTTGCTTTAAATATTGCTACTGTAAGTGAAGCATTAACTTTTGCTACAAAAGCTGGCGTAGACCCTGAATTAGTATTCGAAGCAATTAAAGGCGGTTTAGCAGGAAGCAATGTGATGAATGCGAAAGCTCCAATGATGTTAGACCGTAACTTTAAAGCTGGTTTCAGAGTGGAATTGCATATTAAAGACTTACAAAATGCATTGGATACTTCACATGAAATTAATGCTTCCATTCCGTTCACATCACAAGCAATGGAAATTCTTCAAGCGATTAAAATTGATGGCTATGAAAAAGAAGACCATTCAGCCATTGCAAAATACTTCGAAAAACTTAACAATATTACGATTCAAAGCAATAAATAATCAAAGCTGATTTGAGAAGTTATTAAGAAAATGAAGCCATAAATTTTTCTTAATAGCTTCTCCATTGCTTTATCATTTTTCATTTTAAAGTTTATGAAAACGCTTTATTTAGATTTCATTTGATATATATATTAGGAGGATTTGAAGTTATGTCCATTCCAAAAGTTACTGAAATGAGAGTTATCCCTGTTGCTGGTTATGATAGTATGTTAATGAACTTAAGTGGGGCACATGGTCCCTATTTTACAAGAAACCTTGTTATTTTAACGGCGGATAACGGTGAAACTGGGGTCGGTGAAGTTCCGGGCGGCGAGAAGATCCGTACCACACTTGAACAAGCAAAGGAGCTTGTGATTGGCCGATCAATTGTAGAATACAAGAATATCTTAAAATCAGTCGAAGATCAATTTGCCTTTCTTGATCAAGGTGAGGGTGGAAGAGGTTTACAAACCTTCGACCTTCGTACAACTGTACATGCGATGACAGCAATCGAAGCGGCATTACTAGATTTACAAGGAAAGTTCTTTGAATTACCGGTTGCCGCTTTATTAGGAAACGGTCAACAACGTGAAAGTGTAAAAATGTTAGGCTATTTATTCTATATCGCTGATATCAATAAGACAGATTTACCATACCTAACTGGGGATGATGATTCAGATGATTGGGGGAGATTAAGAAGAAAAGAAGCCCTTACTCCCGAATCAATTGTTGAGTTAGCTACCGCAGCCTATAAACGTTATGGATTCCAAGACTTTAAGCTAAAAGGCGGAGTGCTTGAAGGAAAAGAAGAGATTAAGGCTATTAAGGCATTACATGAAGCTTTCCCAGATGCAAGAATTACGTTGGATCCAAATGGTGCCTGGTCCCTTGATGAGGCAATTAGCCTTTGCAAGGATATGCATGGAATCATGGCCTATGCCGAAGATCCATGTGGGGCAGAGAATGGATACTCTGGACGTGAGGTTCTTTCTGAATTTAGAAAAGCAACTGGCTTGCCAACAGCTACAAATATGATTGCTACCGATTGGCGTCAAATGTCACATGCTGTGGCACTTCAAAGTGTGTCGATTCCATTAGCTGATCCACACTTCTGGACAATGGAAGGATCCGTTCGAGTCGCACAATTATGTCATGATTTTGGGTTAACTTGGGGTTCTCACTCTAATAACCATTTTGATATTTCTTTGGCGATGTTTAGCCATGTGGCTGCAGCTGCACCTGGCAATATTACCGCGATTGATACCCATTGGATTTGGCAGGATGGACAAGGCTTAACGAAAAACCCACTGGAGATCAAAGACGGAGAAATCGCCGTTCCTAAAGATATGCATGGCTTGGGTGTTGAACTGGATATGGAAAAAGTAGAAGCAGCTCACCAGCTTTATTTAGAAAAAGGTTTAGGCGCACGTGATGATGCAATCGCGATGCAGTACTTAATTCCTGGCTGGAAGTTTGATAACAAAAAGCCAGCTTTAGTTAGATAATTGATAATGGAAGGATTCAAGTTATTATTGAATTCTTTATAAATAATAGAGTTGTGAGGGATCATACAGTGAAAACGGATTTTATAAAAGGGATCATTGTTCCAATTATTACACCGGTTGATGCAGAAGAAAATATTGATGAAAAGAAGCTGCGCTTTATGGTGGATCATGTCATTGAAGACGGAGTTCACGGAATCCTTGCTTTTGGAAGCAACGGTGAATTTTACATGTTTGATGATGAAGAACTTCAACGCGGCTTTGAAATTATGGTCGATCAAGCAAACGGACGGGTTCCCGTTTTCTTCGGAATTGGCGCTATCCGTACCAAACATGCCATTAAGCTGGCAAAAATGGCTGAATCATGCAAAGCAGATGGAATTTCCATCTTGCAGCCAATGTTTTTAAAGCCAACGAATGATGAATTGTACGATCATTTTAAGGCGATTGCAGAATCTGTTCCGAACACTCCTGTGTTACTTTATAATAACCCAGGAAGATGCGGATATAATATCTCAGTCGAATTAGTTGAAAAATTAGCCTGCAACGTTGAAAATATTGTCGGCATCAAGGACTCAAGTGGTGATTTCACGATGCTGAGCGAGTTTGTTCGAACAACTAGAGATATTGATTTTAAAGTTATGGCTGGAAAAGATACGCTTGTTTTCCCTGGACTATGTATTGGTACAGTAGGAAGCGTTTGTTCCATTGCTAATATGTTTGGACCACTAGTTACCTCTATTTATGAAAAATATATGGCAGGCGATATAGCAGGCAGCTTAGAAGCACAATTCAGGTTAAATCCAGTACGACTTTCTCAGGATAAAGCAAGTTTCCCTGTGGCAACGAAGGACATGGCCAATATGATGGGCTTAGAAGTTGGAAAGTCGGTCCTTCCTAGCCAAGCATCTACTGGTGCAGTATTGGAGAATATGAAGAACAAAATAACTGAAGCAGGTTTGTTATAAGAGATAGTCCCCCCACTATCCATATATAGTAAATGGCCCCCAAAATAGGGGGCCATATTTATCTTTATTGGTAAACGGGTAGTTCGATTGTAAATTTTGTGCCATTTCCATTGCTGCTGGCACGAATTGTTCCTTTATGGTTTTCTACGATTTTTCTGGATACGGATAATCCTAAACCGGTACCAGTATCTTTAGTCGAAAAGAAGGGGTCAAAAATATGTCTAAGGATAGAAGGCTCGATGCCTATACCATTATCACTAAATAAAATTTGAATATGAGAATTAACTAATTTGGTACTAATGTTAATTTTTAAAAAGGAATCTCCTTTGGCTTGAAGTGAATTTTGAAATAGATTAATAAATACCTGCAACAGTTCTCCGCGATTACAATGGATTGACAGGTATTTAGAAGCAGGAAGAATTTCTAATTCGATATCGGCATTGTATAATAAGGATTCACTTTTTAGGAATTCACAGAGATAATCATTTAAAAACTTGTCGACTTGGATCATCTCTAACTCTTGATCTGAAGGCTTGGTAATCCTTAAAAAGTCAGAAATAATTTTATTAGCACGATCAATTTCTGGAATTAACAAGCTATCAAAAATCTGCGCTACCTTTTCCTCTACATCACTACCCAAAAATTGCAAATATCCTCTGACTGTGGTTAAGGGATTTCTAATTTCATGGGCAATTCCAGCGGCAATTTGACCGGCAAGGGCTTGTTTTTCGGCCTCTTTTATTTTCTCATCTAACAAATACCATTCAGTTATATCCCTGTATTGGCCAAATGCACCAACCACTTTTTCCTCTTCATAGATTGGCTGTGCATCAAATAAACAGACCACCAAATCGCCATTTTTATTGATAAATTTAAGCTCAAGATTTTCCTGCTTTTCTTCATTCTTAATGATCCGTTTAAAATAGTCCCCATTCAAAATGGACTCATAGACAATCTTTCCAATCACCGAACTTCTACTCTCATTAAAAATTTGCTGGGCAAAGTCATTAAACTCAACAATTATTCCATTTTCATCTGTAATGACTATTCCATTTTTTGTTCTATCTAACATGATTTGATTCAAAATATTAAGTTTTCTATTTTGTTTTCTAAGAAGTAATTCTCGTTCGATTGAATCTACCACCTGAGATAACATTGTTAATAATAAGGGATTTTGAAAATAAACAGGTGTCATAATCGATACACTACCAAGTAAATTATCTTCATCTGTATAATGGAATGGTGCGCCATAACAAGCAATTTCATAAAGAAACTTATGATAATGGTCTTGTCCAATTAGCTTTACAGGGTGTCTTTGCTGTAGTGTTAAACTGATTACATT
Organism: Neobacillus drentensis; assembly: GCF_036962125.1. Lineage (GTDB taxonomy): Bacteria > Bacillota > Bacilli > Bacillales > Cytobacillaceae > Neobacillus > Neobacillus drentensis_B. Next base: position 130,207 of record NZ_JBALOA010000018.1, on the reverse strand, counting down.
TGTCCCCATGTCTTCTTGTGTAAAAAGGCAGCCTACGTTTATCCCCAATTTTTCAATAGTAGATTTGATAGTTTCGTCTCCAACCATGTCTAACAAGTAGCCATTAGAGTCGGAGATACAGATTAATACAGGCGTTCCTTTTAATGATTCCATAAGCTTTTTGGAGAAATAACTTACGACGGACAAAACTTCTCTGTAGGCCTTTCTCTCAAAATCAAGATCTTGACTTGTCAAAAAATGTTTCGGGCTAGCTATTTCGTTTGGGTCCATTCCACTTTCTTCACACATTTTCTTTGATTGAGTTATATAAATTGGTTCTCGTTCACTCATGATTTTGCCACCTCAGGATTTGTAAAAATAAAACAATAGTAGGTTAATCATAATTTAATTAATGCTCAATATGCTATAACAATCACATAGTAATAGATAATTAGTAAGTCAAATGTAACGGGATTGTGACCATCGAAACCAAAAACTATAGATGCGCGTTATAATTCTATGGGTAACAAAATGGGCTTTTTAACGAAGGCAAGGAAAAGGCAGTCTAGCGGAAACAAAGAGGAACAATTTGATTTAGAATAATTGAAACCTTATGGGACTTTTTTCGTATAACTATAACAAAGATTAAAAGGAGCGGTATGTCATGTTCTTAAAAGAACTTCAACAAGAGGAGAAGATAGCCTTCCTAGAACTGGCGGCACTAATTGCCAACATTGATGGGAAAGTATCTATTTATGAAAATTCCTTACTAAAAAAGTATCAAAAAGAAATGGAATTAGAGGATTATAAACTCCAAGGTCTTGCAATCGATGAAATATTAGCGGTATTTAAAAATGAACGCTCCAAATATATTGTCTTAGCTGAAATTTTTCAGCTGATTTATTCAGATGGCGTTTTCCACGATCAAGAAGGTGAATCCGTCCGTCTTATTAAGACACATTTTGGATTTAATTCAAGTGAATTTGGAAGTTTCAAGGATTGGGTTGAAAAAATAAAGGAATTATCAGTGACCTAGCCAGAGCATTAGATTTGTTCAAAAACCAAGATGGCCCCAGTCCTCCTTAGGACTGGGGCCGCTTTTATTTTTAAAAATTACAGTTAGATTTTCTTAGTAAAACTGGACTATTCCTCTTCTGTATAAGCTTCAGTGGTCGTATCCATACACTCCCAGCATTCGCTTCTATTCCTCTCAAATTTGGAAAGTTCATTCCCACAAGAAATGCAAACATCCATCGCAATTGATTCCCCTTTCAAGTGAAAATTTTACCTATTTATAATTATTTATATTCCGGCATAGCTTGGAAGAGAACCTAGAATCAACATACAAAATAAATCTACCGTATTTCCTATTTTAGAATTTCATCGCGTAGTGGCATTGGGCAATACCATTGTTTAGACAACATGTCTAAGCAGGCTTGGTCAATTTCCATATTAATATAGTATTAGATCATCTAATGTTAAATTTCTTCCACAATAAAAGATAGTTCGATTTCAATTTGTCCAACCGTTCCAAATTCGTTAAACTATAGAGGATGGAATTTTTTTCAGGTAACTTATAAATGGGTGGGAGAGAGCATTAGATGAGTAAAAGAGTAGTGATTACAGGTATTGGAGCAGTCACACCTTTGGGGAATGATGCTCAAACAACATGGGAAAACATAAAAAACGGGGTATCAGGAATCGGACCTGCTACTATTTTTGATATTGAAAAGGTCGATATCAAGATTGCGGCGGAAGTAAAAAGCTTTGCCCCAGAAGAGTTTATGGACAAAAAAGAAGCAAGAAGGATGGGGCGTTACAGTCAGTTTGCTGTGGCGGCAAGTTTAATGGCAATTAAGGATGCAGAAATCGAAATCGGTAAGGATATTCAACCTGAACGTGTGGGGGTTTGGATTGGATCAGGAATTGGCGGTTTAGCTGAGTTCGAGGAACAGCATCGAAAATTTATTGAAAAAGGTCAAAGAAGGGTCAATCCGTTTACGATTCCGATGTTTATCCCAGACATGGCAGCTGGACAGGTTTCGATTGCACTTGGAGCCAAAGGGATCAATAACTGTTCTGTTACGGCATGTGCGTCAGGTGCCAATTCCATCGGTGATGCATTCCGCGTCATTCAAAAAGGGGATGTGGAGATGATGATTGCGGGTGGAACAGAAGCGACGATTACAGAAATGACCGTTGCCGGATTTTCAAACATGACCGCTCTTTCCAAAAATCCTGATCCAAACACAGCAAGCCGTCCTTTTGACCAGAACCGCGATGGATTTGTCATTGGGGAAGGTGCAGGAATAGTTGTGTTGGAAGAATTAGAACACGCGCTTGCCCGTGGTGCTAAGATATATGGAGAATTGGTTGGATATGGAGCAACGGGTGATGCCCATCATATCACCACACCTGCACAAGATGGAGAGGGTGCAGGCAGGGCCATGAAATTAGCATTAGATGATGCGGATATTTCGCCTGAACAAGTCGATTACATTAATGCCCATGGGACCTCCACTTATTATAATGATTTGTATGAAACGTTAGCGATTAAAGAAGTTTTTAAACAACATGCCTATCATTTATCAGTGAGTTCTACTAAATCAATGACTGGCCACATGTTGGGAGCAACAGGTGCTATTGAAGCGATATTCTCTGTTTTAGCCATTAGGGAAGGAATCGTCCCTCCAACCATTAACTATGAAAACCCGGATGAACAGCTTGATTTAGACTATGTCCCTAACGTAGCAAAGAAAAAGGATGTACAAGTGGCTTTATCGAACTCATTAGGATTTGGCGGCCATAACGCTACATTGATTTTTAAAAGGTTTAGCAAATAACAATAGCAGCTATAAAAGAAGGTGTCTAAATATCGATTTAGATACCTTTTTTGATGAACAAGAATAAGTAGTACATAGTTAATATTGGGGTAGTTCAAAAAAAGAATTATTGACAAAAAAATCAAATGTATTATAATTATCTCGTATTCAAGATATTTTAATTCGAGATTTCAAGAGGAGGTGTACTTAATGGAGAGGAAATGCAATAACTTGCCCTTTCTGATATTAATGCAAACATCGAAATCCATTCATGACCGAATAAAGGAAGAAATGACAAAAAACAAGCTAAGTATAACGGAATTTTCCGTTTTAGAGGTACTTTATCAAAAAGGGAAACAAACCATTCAACAAATTGGAAGTTGCATATTGGTTTCAAGTGGTTCGATGACTTATGTGATAGATAAGCTAGAACAAAGGGGTTTATTAAGCAGAAATGCCTGTCTGGAGGACCGTCGTGTGATACATGTGAGATTAACTGAAGATGGTAATGAATTGATGAATGAAATCATGCCGAAATATCATAAGTTTGTTAATCAAATGTTTGACTCATTAGATTTTGGCGAAGCAGAGACATTAGTGCACCTTTTGAAAAAAGTAAGGAAAGTTTAAACTACATTTTTTTTGAAAATTTATCTCGAATTCGAGATAAATAACATTTAGGGGGATTTTAAGGTGATAAATATTAGTTTATTAATCATTTAACGTGACCTTTTACCCCTAAAGGGGAACATTAATTTGAAACAAAAGAATTGAGTTATATTGTGACGGGAGTGAAATGAGATGGAACTCTTAGGACTACATCATGTATCAATACTAACTGGAAAAGCGGAAAAAAATTATGAATTTTATACAAAAATTTTAGGAATGAGATTAGTAAAGAAAACTGTTAACCAAGATAATACAGAATCCTATCATCTTTTCTATGCTGATGCGGAAGGAACGCCAGGAACTGAAGTTACGTTCTTTGACATTCCTCATCTTGGGCAAACATACAGGGGAACTTCAGATATTTCTACTGTATCATTAAGAGTTAAAAATTCGGATTCATTGGTATTTTGGAAAGAACGTTTTGACCAGTTTGGGGTTAAACATGATGATATTCAAAAAAGAGCAAATCGAGATACATTGGCTTTTACAGATTTCGAGGGGACTCGTTTAATACTGGTAGCCGATAACGATGAAAAAGGTGTGAGAGCTGGGGTTCCTTGTAAAAAGGAGGATATTCCACTGGAACATGCGATTATTGGTTTAGGACCTGTAACCCTCACAGTCGGAATTGCAGAACCAACGATCGGTGTTTTAACAGAAGTTATGGGTTTTCGATTTGCCGGTTCGTATCCTTCCCTTGAAGGGGATTATGCTGATATATTGATTTATGCGACGGGAGAAGGCGGCAGCGGTGCGGAAGTTCATATTGAAACAAGACCCGATTTGCCAAGAGTCCGCTTAGGACGTGGTGGTGTTCACCATGTTGCCTTCCGTATTCCGAATGAGGAAGAATATGATCAATGGGCAAAGCGTTTGAAAGAAAACAGATTACCGAATTCAGGGAAAGTGGAACGGTATTACTTCAAGGCACTATATTTTAGGGAACCCAATGGGATTCTTTTTGAATTATCAACAGATACACCAGGATTTGCGACAGATGAACCAATGGAAACAATGGGGGAAAAACTAGCACTGCCACCATTTTTGGAATCGAATCGAAAAGAGATCGAAGAAAAATTAAGACCATTGATTTTAAATTAAAATTTGGAGAAACATATCAAATGGTACAGGGGTGCTGTAGAATCCTGTAGATTTCATTAAAGGAAGTATGAGAAGAACTGTACTTCAAGAAACGTGTGCTCCGCTTAAGAGTTACAAAAAGTGGATAGTAAAATGGCTCAGGAGGCACCTGAGCCATTTTACTATTTAATTGCAAAAGCAGAGACAAAAGGCAGTAAAAATTTAGTTACATTTTCGGGTTTTTGCGATAGGAAACGGAATCCGTTATAAAAATACCCGGTTCTCTTTTGTCTATTCAATTTTCCTTAATAGGAAATTACTTTGCTTCTGCTTTTCTGATTTGTTTGCTTCGCAACTGTCCGCATGCCGCATCAATATCAGTTCCGTGTTCTTGACGGATTTTACAATTTACTCCGCCTTTTTTCAACGTATCATAAAATGACAATACGGATTCCTGCTCACTTCTTTGGTATTGACTATGCTCATCGACAGGATTATATGGAATTAAGTTCACGTAGACCTGCTGTCCTAGTGGACGCAGGAGTTCGGCAAGTTCCACGGCTTCTTGCATATGATCATTGACATCCCGCAATAGAATATATTCAATTGTAATCCGTCGGTTGGTTTTATCTACATAATATTCCATCGCCTTCATCAACTTTTCAATCGGAATCGCACGGTTTATTTTCATAATCCGCGTCCGAAGTTCGTTGTTTGGAGCATGTAAGGAAACCGCTAAATTTACCTGCAGCCCTTTATCGGTGAACTCAATCAACTTGTCCGCAAGACCGCTGGTTGAAACGGTAATCCGTCTAGCCGCAATGGCGAGCCCTTTATCATCTTTAATCACCTTAATAAAGTCGATGAGGTTTTTAAAGTTATCAAATGGTTCACCTATTCCCATTACGACAACATGACTAACGGTTTCTCCTTGACCTTTTTTGTCCAGATGCAGCTGCACATTCATGATCTGCTCAACAATTTCCCCGCTCGTTAAATCCCGGCTTTTTGCTAATAAACCACTCGCGCAAAAGCTGCAGCCAATGTTACAGCCTACTTGGGTAGTTACACAAACGGAAAGGCCATACTTCTGGCGCATTAAGACTGTTTCAATTAAGTTCCCATCCTGCAGTTTAAATAAGAATTTAATCGTCCCATCAGCTGATTCTTGTTTAATATGCTCTTGCAAGGTTTGAATCTCGAAGTGGTCTGCCAATACCTCAACACACTCTTGGTTAACTTCTGTCATCTCCGAGAATGCAGTGACACGCTTTCGATAAAGATATTCCCAAACTTTCTGTGCTCTCGATTTCTTGTGACCGTGCTCTTCAAGCCAGTCTCCCATTTGATCTATGGTTAATCCATATATGCTTTGTTTATTCATATGTTCCTCCTCGTTTTCAAACGATAATACTATAAACTTTATATAAATAGTGAATTGACGATAAAACAGTTATCCACCATACATGTAATCTTAAAAACATTATCTATTATACCAAGAAAATACACATAATAAAAAAATACCTTTAATTGGTTGTTAAACAAGGTGTTAACTTTTAAAATTGGAGGCAGTTACATGAAGGTTCTATCAATGATTCAGCCTTGGGCAAGCCTTTTTGTTCTGAGAGAGGCCAAGTTTGAAACAAGAACATGGAGAACAAAATATCGAGGGCCGTTGGCAATTCACACGAGCAAAAAAATAGATAAAGCGGTCTGTAACCATATCGCGATACAAAAGCTGCTTGGTAAACATGGGTACCAAAAAGAGGACCTTCCGACGGGGAAGATAATTGCTGTTTGCCAACTTATGAATTGTTTAAAAGTCATAGAAAACAACGAAACATGGGCGGTTCTTGAAGATGGACGAATCGTTTCTGGCAATGACTATTTCTTAGGTGACTACCGTGTGGGCGGCTTCGCTTGGGAGGTTGAGGATATGAAAATACTTGAGGAATACATCCCAGCGAAGGGCCACTTGGGTATTTGGGAATATGAATAGGATTATTTATTTATAAATAGATGGTGATTTTTTACTCGGTAAAAAGGCGTGATTTACTAGAATCGCGCCTTTTTATAATTTTAAAGAAATTTAACAAAAAATTTTTAAAATTTATATTGCAGCTATTGTATTGTTTAATTATAATACAAGATATAACAAATAAAACGTTTTCACTTAAAAGGAGGGAGTCTTCAAAACCAAAAATATGAATTAAAGGAATGAAAGTATTATCAAAACCCGCAAGATGCAATCATGAGATCTCTTAACAAAATAAAGGCAATGGGAATCTTATCATCTGAATATGGAGGAACTCTTTATGAGTAATGGTGCACTTACACGCAAGCTGGGTTTCTGGTCTGCGCTAGCAATCGCTGTTGGAACGACGGTGGGATCAGGTATATTTGTTTCTTCTGGAGATGTGGCAAAAGCGGCTGGCAGTCCATCTATTTCTATTCTTGCCTGGATTATAGGCGGAGTTATTGCGATTCCGCAAGTAATGGTATTAGCCGAGCTATCAACAGCCTATCCCCAAAATGGAAGCGGTTACGTTTATTTGAATAAAGCAGGGTGGAGACCACTTGGCTTCCTGTATGGCTGGGCAACGTTCTGGGCATTGGATCCACCGTCTATTTCGATTATGGCGTTAGCGATCGTGTCCTACATAGCATCCTTTGTACCGTTCTTTTCAGGGGTGCCAGGGAAATTATTGGGTATTGCTATCATCCTCATTATCACAGCTATTCATTATCGAAGTGTTAAAGAAGGCGGCCTTTTCCAAGTCATTATAACAATTGTAAAAATCATTCCATTCTTGATTGTTATTGTTCTAGGATTAATGTATATGAATCCAGAAAACTTTGCCTATACTCCTGCAACTGGAGTGGTAAAAACAAGCTTAATTGGCGGTGTTTCCGCTACGACTTGGGCTTATACAGGTATGGCAGCTATTTGTTTCATGGCAGGAGAATTTAAAAACCCTGGAAAGGTTCTTCCACGTGCACTTATTAGTTCTGTATTCATTGTACTAGCCCTATATACGTTACTTGCCGTTTGTGTTATAGGTTTAATGCCTTTTGAAAAGTTAATCAACACAAACGCTGCTGTATCAGAAGCTGTAAAGTATATCCCTGGACTGTCTGATATTGCCTCTTCATTTGTAGCAGTAACAGCAATTATTGTAATTTTAGGATCATTGAGTTCCTGCATTATGTTCCAGCCTCGCTTGGAATATGCGATGGCAAAAGATGGCTTATTTTTCCAACGCTTTGCAAAAGTGCATCCAAAGTATGAAACACCAAGTTTTTCGATTATTGTTCAAGTAGCGTATGCCTGTATCCTCGTCATGTTTAGTAATTTAACCGCATTACTTGGGTATTTCACGCTTATTCAATTGGTAATTAATATATTAGATTTTGCAGCAGTCTATAAATGCCGGAAAAGAGATGATTATAAGCCAGTTTATAGGATGCCGGCCTGGAAATTAACAACGGTATTGGCTATTCTTGGCGCATCATGGTTAGCATGGGGAACATTTACCTGGGCTCCTTGGCAAGGCATGCTTGCTGCGTTAATAGTCATCGCAACAGGTCTTCCTGTTTACTACTATTGGGAAAAGAAATATGGGTCGAAGATAGAGAAAGATAGTAACTCAGTTGCTTAGTAACGAGGTGGGGGAAGTTAGAGTTGTTTAAGTAACTTCCTTCTTTCTTAAAAATACACAAATAAACAGCTTAATAAAATGGAATGAATTAGTTCACGTTCCATTTAGAGGAGGAACCATACATGTTAAAATTTGATGAAGAATTATTTCTTAAACTGGTAGAAAAAGAGGGCCTTACTTTTAGAGGTCAAATTGAAGACATTGTGGATGGGATTTCAAAAAGAGGCTACAGCAATATTTTCTTAATCGGTGCTGGAGGAACGATTGCAATGATGTATCCTTATGAATACATTTTAAAGTCCAACTCTACAATTGATGTTCATGCAGAAATTGCAGCAGAATTTATGGTCATGAATAATAAACGTTTTAGCAAAGATTCTGTTTGTATCTTTACCTCCGTATCTGGTACAACAAAAGAAACAGTGGAAGCAGCAGAATTTTGTAAAGAAAGAGGAGCCACTACGATTGCCTTAGTTGCTGAGCCGAATACTCCATTAACACAAATTGTCGATTATTGCATCACAACTGGTTCAGAAAAACATTCATTTGATACGTTCTTTATGCTTCTCTACATGGTGGTTTTCCGTTTCATGTATAACAACAATGAATTCCCTCAATATGAACAATTCACCAAGGAAGTAGCACTGCTTCCAAGAGCTATTCTAAGTGCAGTAAAAGCTTTTGATAAAAAAGCAGAGGAATTCGCCATTAAACACAAAGACACAAACTACCACATGATGGTGGGTTCAGGTAACTTATGGGGTAACACCTATTCATACGCCATGTGTATTTTAGAAGAAATGCAATGGATTCATGCGAAATCCATTCATGCAGCAGAGTTTTTCCACGGTACACTTGAGCTTGTTGTCGAGGATACAAGTGTGATTTTACTAAAGGGTGAAGACGAAACTAGACCATTGATGGACCGAGTGGAGAGATTTGCTGAGCAGATTACAAAAGAGCTTACCATTATTGATACGAAGGACTTCGAAATGGAAGGCATCAGCGACGAATTTAGAAAGCACTTTGCTGTGAGTATTAACTGGTCTGTGTTAAGCCGGATTAGTGTTTACTTAGAACGTGAACGAAACCACTCTTTAGATCTTAGAAGATATTATCGAGTAATGGAATATTAAGTCCAGCAATGAGCACTACATTGTAGTGCTCGTTTCTTCCATTTAATGATTAATCATTAGAAAGAAGGGTAAAGGATGAGAATTGCAACAGTCGGAGATAACTGTATGGATGTTTATCATGCAAGCGGGAAGGCCTATCCCGGAGGAAATCCTGTGAATGTGGCTGTCTATTTAAATCAATTAGGTGCCGATTCTGCGTATATTGGCTGGGTTGGTACCGATACATATGGTAATAGAATGATACAAGCAATAAAAGATAAAGGGGTAGATGTCACTCATTTATCGCAGAAGGTAGGAAAAACAGCCATTACCTTGGTTGAATTAATTGACAATGACCGGAAATTTGGGGAGTACGATGAAGGAGTAATGGCTAACTTTTCCTTAACCCAGGAAGAACTTGACTTCATTGGAACACATCAGATTGTCCATGCAGGAATTTGGGGTCATGTTGAGAGGTATTATCCACTTTTTAAAGAGAGAGGAATCCCTACCTCCTTTGATTTCTCCGATCAATTAGATCATAGTTTAGTAAAAACGTTACCGCCATTTGTAGATTATGCATTCTTCTCCTACACAAAGGACGATGTATATATTCGTCAGTTATTAAAGGATGTCAAAAGGGGCGGTTCTAAAATGGCTGTAGCAACCTTAGGGGAAAATGGCTCGCTGGCCTTCGATGGTGAACAATTTTATCAATGCAGTGTGGTTGATACAGATGTTGTCGACACGATGGGAGCCGGTGATTCGTTTATTGCTGGCTTTATTTATGGAAGATTACAAGGACTCGCAATCAATGAATGTTTAGAGCTGGGCACTGAGACAGCTTCAAAAACGATAAGATATTTTGGTGCATGGTGACGAGGATTGGTAATCAAGGTATAATAGATACTATATAATTTATTTACGGATAAGGATGAAATAAGCTATGAATTTAAATCCTTCAACCCCCCAGCCTCTCTATATGCAGATTAGGCAAATGTTGAAGAATGATATTCAGAACGGAAAATATAAACCAGATGAACAAATCCCTACTGAAGCAGAACTTTGCGAAATCTATAATGTAAGTCGGATTACGATTCGAAAAGCTATTGAGGAATTGGTGAAAGAAGGAACCTTGACACGGATTCCCCGTAGAGGTACTTTTGTTGCGTCTAATAAGTTTCATAATGAATTATTATCGGTAAGTGGATTTTCAGAGTTTAGTCATCAACTGGGGATGATACCTAATTCTCGTATTCTAAGAAGCGAAGTGATCCCAGCAACTGAAGATATTGCAGGGCATCTCCATATTGAGATGGGAAGTCCTGTTTTGGAACTGGAGCGGCTCATGTATGTAAATGGCCGGCCTCTTTTTTACGATATTGCTCACTATTCGTTGATGCATTTTCCAGATTTAGAAAAGAAAATTGCAGGGGATGAATCAACTTATAAGATCCTTTTGGAAGATTACCAAACAGAAATTGTGAGTAATGATAAAATTATTGATGTAATTGGTGCTACACAAGATTATGCTAAGTTATTAGAATGTGATATTGGTGCGAATCTCTTCCGAATTTTAAAAATTGCATTTGATGCAAACGATCAGCCTGTCCACCTTTCAACGTTTATGTGTGAGACCAATAAAGTCAATTTGACCGTCCATCGGGCTAAATAGACGCTACAGTTTTCGTGTGAAAGAATAATTTAATAAAAGCTAGGAGATACTCAGACGTACAGCGATTGGGTGTCTCTTTTTTATATTTCTTCGACAATGGGTGAAAGAGGGTTGCTTTTGACCTGTTTTATACTAAAATGAACATAAAAAGCATTAAAAACTCAAATAAGTAAGGAACCGAAGGCAGTTTTTTTAAAGTGTTTGCAACAGGAGGATTACTACAAATGACAACAGTAGGGACATTTAATGGTGTCGATGGAATAGAACTTTTCTTTCGTGTAATCGAACCATTAACGGCTCCAAAAGCGGCGGTTATTTTAGTTCATGGACATGGTGACCATAGTGGAGGGCTCCAGAACCTTAGTGCCAGCTTGGTTGAAAGTAATTATATCGTTTATGCCTATGATTTACGAGGTCATGGAAAAAGTGCGGGTAAAAGAGGATTTATCCGAAGCTGGGATGAATTTAGAGACGATTTACACGAGTTTCGTAAGCTTGTTTCTCTTGATCAGCCGGAATTGCCTTTGTATATCGTAGGACATAGTCTTGGAGGCTTGATGACTCTCGATTATACCTTGGACCATAGTGCTGGCATTTCAGGGATCATCGCCATTTCTCCTGCCATTTCATACGAAGTGAAACCATTTGAGCAAATAGGTATCACGCTAATGGGAAAAATCAAACCAGACTACAGTATCAATAAATCTAAAAAAATTCGCTTATTAAAGAAGAATTCAACGCTGCATACAAAATACTATTCTGATCGTCTACGTCATAATATCGTTACACCTGGATTGGGAAGTGGCTTGGTCCAAGCGATAGCCCGGTTAGAAAATCAGGCCGCGTCGATTAAATTACCCTTATTATTGCAAAACGGAATGGAAGATAAGATTACACCGCCAACCAAACTAAACCAATTTTTTCACCTAGTAGCCTCTAAGGACAAGCAGTTATACGAGTACCCTTTGGCCAAACATCGTCCCTTTGATGAAGTAGGAAAAGAGAAGTTTTTAGGAGATTTAGTTGCCTGGTTAGACAATCAAATGAATAAAAAACAAAAAGTGTTATACAGAGAGATTGTTTAGGGTATAGGAAGAGGAAAAATAGAAAATTTAGTAGGATTATTAAGAAAAAAGCGGAGATATCCCCGCTTTTTTGTGTGTTTGGGCATTTTGTTTATTTTTATTTAACGAGTTGTCCAATCAATGGGCGAATTTCTAAGGTTTATGAGCGAATTTTAGCTCCCAATGAGCGGATTCTCTATTTCAATGGGCGAATCTAGTATTTTTATGAGCGAATCGAATTTTATAAAGCGTTAGTAGCGCCGAATGTAATGCAAATCTATAGCCACCCGCCAATTTGCAAAATCGTCAAGACAATCTCAATCACAATCAGAGTTACGATGATCCATTCTACAAATAATCCCCGAATCGAATGGCTAATAGTGGAAAAGCCGTCCATGATGTTATACAGAATATCTGTTTTACTTTTTAAAATTTTATAACGGTCGTTCAACTCGAAAAACTCGACCATCTTGTCGTAAAACTCGCTGGCTGTGCTGCTCGACCAGGTAATATCAGGCTTATCCAATATCATGATATATGCAAGCGTATTGTACTCGTGGCGGACGATTTTTGCCGTGGTCCGGGCCAGTTCCTTATTACCGATGCGGAGGTTGCCTTTTTCCAGCCTGTCAATCATGGTTTCGAGTTTGTCGTGAATTTTCCCAAGCTGTTCCTCTGTTTTCTCAAGTGCCACCGATTTTGCAATGACAGTAGAAATCAATTCAGGGTAGAAATCCTCATATTCAGGTACCACCACATATTCATCGGTCAATTCCAGGTTCTCTGTTTCACTGATGTGAAGACAATAATCATCGCTATATCGGTCAGCCTGTTCGATGTCAAAGTCAGGTTCAAAAGAATGGATGTAGTGCAATAAACTTTGAATCTCATCAACACGTGAATGATTAATGAAGACAATGCTGCCAAACGAAAATATAAGCACCATTTGCGAGTCGTCTACATTTTTATGAAGGATTGATTCAAGAATGGCGCCTCTCAGAATTAATGGTTGCTCCCAAGTGAATTTTTTTGGTATCCCGCAATGGATGGCGATTTTGTTCAAATCAATTTCATGGGTAACAGCAAATGCTTTAAAGGTAATTTCTTTCACATTGATCACCTTTCCAGTGGATTGTCCTTTTTTCGATTGTATTCTATACATTACAATAACATGCTTGGGCAATTCTTGGAAAAACATATTTGATAAATAATCACTAAATAAAAAAAGAGATCGGTTCTATTAGGAACCGGTCTCTTTTTACCTGCTTAGATTATATTATGCTAATCTCATCTTGAAGTCCTGATAGCCGAATTCGCGCACGACTCGACAATCTCCATCTTTATCTTGAACAGCGATGGCAGGTAGTGGCATGCCGTTAAATGTGGAGTTTTTGACCATCGTATAAATCGCCATATCACCGAAAACTAATCGGTCACCGCTCTTCAGGGGTTGATCAAAGGAATAATCTCCGATGACATCACCTGTAAGGCAGGTTTGGCCGCCGAGCCGATAGGTAAATGGCTTCTCACCAGCTTCTCCTGATCCAAATAAAGGAGGACGGTAAGGCATTTCTAAAACATCAGGCATATGGCAGGTTGCCGACGTGTCAAGAATCGCAATTTCCAAACCATTTTCGTGGAGATCAAGAACGGAGGTAATTAAGTATCCTGCATTAAGAGCGATTGCTTCTCCCGGCTCAAGATAAACTTCTAATCCGTACTTATCTTGCATTCTCTTAATACACGCTTCTAGTCTAGGAATATCATAATCTTCTCTTGTAATATGGTGACCGCCGCCAAAGTTAACCCACTCCATTTGCGGAAGCCATTCTCCAAACTTTTCTTCAAAAGCATTGAGCGTTGTTTCTAAATCGTCCGAGTTTTGCTGACAAAGGGTGTGGAAATGCAGACCAGAAACCCCTTCAAGCAAATCGGGACGGAAATTCTTCTTAGTGACACCAAACCTTGAACCTGGTGAACATGGGTCGTAGATCGCATGACCAATTTGGGTAGAGCACTCAGGATTGATACGCAAGCCCACTTTCCGGCCAGCAGCAAGTGCCTTATCTTTAAATTTTTCCAACTGTGAGAAGGAATTAAAAATAATATGATCACAAATCGAGATAATTTCATCGATTTCATCTTCACGGTAGGCAGGGGCAAAGACATGATTCTCTTTGCCCATTTCTTCGTACCCTAGGCGCGCTTCATACAAGCCGCTTGCAGTGGTACCACTTAAATACTTTCCAATGAGTGGATACATGGTTGTCATCGAGAATGCCTTTTGTGCCAAAACAATCTTTGCTCCCGTACGTTCCATGACTCCGTTCAGGATTTTTAGATTTTTTTCAACAAGCGCTTCATCGACTACATAACATGGTGTTGGTAATTCTTCAAACCGCATCTTATCGAACTAGCTCCGGTTCTTTTGCTTCTTCAGGTAATTCATCAACAAGCACAGGACTAAAATCTTCTACCCATGGAAGTCCCCATTTATTTAACTCTTCCATAAATGGATCTGGATTAAATTCTTCAATATTGAATACGCCTGGTTTATTCCATTTGCCAGTCATGATCATTGCTGCACCGATCATCGCAGGAACGCCAGTTGTATAAGAGATAGCTTGAGAGCCGACTTCTTTATAGCACTCTTGGTGGTCACAAATATTATAGACGTAATAGGTTTTATCTTGTCCGTCTTTTTTCCCTTTGAAGATACAGCCGATGTTGGTTTTCCCAACTGTACGTGGACCAAGGGATGCTGGATCAGGTAAAACTGCCTTCAAGAATTGAAGAGGAATGATTTGTTTTCCTTCGAATTCAATTGGCTCGATAGAAGTCATTCCTACATTTTCAAGGGCTTTTAAGTGTGTAATATAACTTTGGCCAAATGTCATGAAGAAACGGATGCGCTTAATTCCTGGGATATTTTGCGCAAGAGATTCAAGCTCTTCATGGTAAAGTAAATACATATCCTTTTGACCAACTTCAGCGAAGTTATATTCACGTTTAATTTCCATTGGCTCAGTTTCGACCCACTCGCCGTTTTCCCAGTATCTTCCGTTAGCAGAAACCTCACGGATATTGATTTCAGGATTAAAGTTTGTTGCAAATGGATAGCCGTGGTCGCCGCCATTACAGTCAAGAATATCGATATATTCGATTTCATCAAAGTAGTGCTTTAGAGCATAAGCAGAGAATACACCTGTTACACCAGGGTCGAAGCCGCTGCCTAAAAGAGCTGTAATTCCAGCTTTTTCAAAACGCTTGCGGTAGTCCCACTGCCATTTGTATTCAAATTTTGCCGTATCTTCCGGCTCATAGTTTGCTGTGTCCATATAATGTGTTTTTGTAGCAAGGCAAGCATCCATGATCGTTAAATCCTGGTATGGCAATGCTAAGTTCATGACGATGTCTGGTTTAACTTCTTCAATTAAAGCAATTAACTCGTCCACATTATTTGCATCTACTTGAGCAGTAGTAATTTTTGTTTTGCCGCCATCTAATTTAGCTTTTAAATCATCACATTTTGATTTTGTGCGACTAGCGATACAAATCTCTTCAAATACCTCACTGTTTTGAACACATTTATGAATGGCTACTGAGGCCACTCCACCACAACCAATTATAAGAGCTTTTCCCATTTTCTTATCTCCTAACTTAATAGACTTTTTGATAAAGCAACGAGGAATTCCATAACAATATAACGATGAAAAGAACAAAGAAGACGAATGTCATAACCTCTTAAGAACGTTTGCAACACAACAAAAAAAAGCAAGTGAATCATAACGCAAACCTGCGCACAACACTTGCTTTTGATATAATCATCAATATTAAAAAGCATACGTATACCGTAATAGAAAACATACTACTACAATAAACATCCTTGATTTACTAGTAAGGAAGCTTTTATAATATTCAAAATATATCGTCATAGGATCAGAGTCTATATAGCAAATAATTACTTTTACTACTCTTATTGACCGTTTCACAAGTTGTGTGCATATGCACTGGTTGTAAAGTAACCAACTTATAAAATTTGAGCTTCTAACTCAATCAATAAGGCAACTAAAGTTGCCAATCGGCATTTGACCCGGCTGTCCGTATGGCCTTGACTTCTTTTTAAGGAAGTGGTCAAAAATTATCTGCTTGGAAAGATCCAGACATATTGAATATTAGCTTTCCAATTTACGCACCTCCAATAATATCAGCAACTTATATAAATGGCAATAAGGAAATTAAAAAAAGTGTCGGAAAATCTTAGCAATCTTAACTTTTAAAGAAATTACTATCAAATGGGAGCCATTCTCCAGGCCAATTCAAATCTTTTAAGGAAGTCTTTCTGGAAATACATTGCTGTATTCCTTCTTTTCTTGACAAATACTTGAATTAACAATAGTGTATCACTATCCATTCGAACTTCATTTCAGGAGAGATACAGATGAATATTTATGTTGATGCTGATGCTTGTCCGGTAAAAGATATTATTATCTCTGAAGGCAGAAGTGCAGGAATCCCTATTACCCTTGTCACGAGCTTTTCCCATTTTTCAAATGCGGAGCAGCCATCAGGAGTGGAAATTATTTATGTGGATTCTGGAGCGGATGCAGCCGATTATCGAATTATGAAGTTAGCCAAATCAGGAGATATCATTGTGACTCAGGATTATGGACTTGCATCGCTAGGATTAGCAAAAGGATGTATAGTTCTCCACCACAAAGGGTTTACCTATACAAATGAAAACATTGATCAATTATTACAAACACGATATTTAAGCGCAATGGCTCGGAAAAGCGGGAAGCGAACAAAGGGACCAAAGCCTTTTACCGCGGAAGACCGGGATCAATTTAATAGGCTGTTTTTACAAGTTATTTCTCGTTATCAATAATTTAATGGTAAACAGTTGCAGGCACTTGTTCGCTAAGTTTCAATCCAAAGGCGGTTCGGACTTCTGAATCGTCTTTTAATTCATTCCACTGGGCCAGTATCTCCGCATGTAACCTCAAAAAGCTAACTACAACGATTCAACTACTAAAATACAGACTCCAATCTAATAGTAGAATATTTACATTTTGTTTGAATGTATTTTACAAAATTTCATTGTTTTTTAAAATTTAGGTAAAAATCTGAATTAAATAGATAAATCTAAATCATTCTGGTGGAAATGGAAATATTTTTTTACATTTTGTTCATTCTTTGTTTAACGTTTGTTCAAAATATGTGTTATATTATTGAAGTGATTTTAGAACTACTGATGAAAGCGCTCGCTTAGTCCGGTAAGTGAAGGAGGGAGAGTTGTGAAAATGGCATTTCACAACAATTAATATGGGATTTGTTGGTTTATTTCTTTCGGGAGCAGTTTTATTTCTAAACAGTTTGATGCTACTAGGAAAAGCAGAGGCAAAGAGTGTTGGTATTTTTAATATTTTTGTAGGAACTCTTCAAATAATAATTCCATGTTATTTAATCGTGGTTTCGGGTCAAGACCATTGGGAGCTTTATAATTATGCATCTATTTTCTTATTTGGGTTAACTTATTTATATGTTGGCTGTACCGCTTTGAAGGGACTTGAAGGCAGCGGACTTGGCTGGTTCAGTCTATGGGTTGCTATTATTGGAATCGTATATACTTTAACAGCTGTTATTCACTTTCATAATGTTGTCGATGCACTAACATGGGCCATGTGGGTATTCTTATGGTTTCTGTTCTTTTTATCAAGTGCACTTAATAAGAAAATTGACCATTATCTCGGAAGAGTTGCATTTGTTCAGTCATGGTTGACATTGACTATACCAGCGCTCCTTTATTTTTTAGGGGTTTGGAATACACCAATTGTTTATCAAATCTGGACCTATGTATTAATTCTGGCCATCGTCTATTTTATTATCAGCTTTTTCAGATTGAAGCTTTCGTATAAAAAAGAGAAAAGTAGTCAAGCAATTCAAGTTATTAATGCTTTGGAGGTAAAGTAATATGTCAATCTTAATCGGAATCGTTGGTATCCTAGTTCTAGTAGGTGCTGCTTGGTTAATGTCCAACGATAAGAAAAACATAAACTATCGTGCAGTTGGTATAATGGTAGTCGTTCAGTTGTTTATAGCTTGGTTTATGCTCAATACTTCAATTGGTCAAAAGGTTCTTCACAAGGTTGTAGAGGGCTTTAACAAGGTTCTTTCTTTCGGGAATGACGGGATCTCATTCGTATTCGGTGACCTTGCAGGTAAGAATTTATTCTTTGTGAATGTTCTCATGATGATTGTATTCGTAACAGCTATTCTCGGTATCTTAACCTATTCAAGAATATTACCATTAGCGATTAAATACATTGGTGGGGCAGTTAGTAAAATTACTGGTCTACCAAAAATTGAATCCTTTGTTGCGGTGAATTCTATGGTATTTGGTGATACTTCCGCTATTCTTTCGGTTAAGTCATTCATACCTAGTCTTTCTGGAAACCGCTTGTTTGTTGTTGCAACTTCTTCTCTTGTGGCAGTAAGTTGTTCAATCCTCGGTGCTTACATGCAAATGATTCCACCAGAGTTTGTATTGGTTGCCTTACCAATTAACGTCTTCTCTGGACTGATCTTATCAACGATTGTATGTCCTGTAAGTAAAGAAGAGGATGAAGTAATCGATATTAAGGGAATGATACCTGAGAAATCTCTTTTCGAAGCAATCGGCAACTGGACATTGCTCGGCGGAAAGACGGCCTTAATCGTTGGTGCTATGCTTATTACTTATGTAGGATTAATCGCGGCTGTTAACTGGATTTTTACTTCAATCTTCGGTATTTCTTTCACCGGCGTACTTGGATATGTTTTCGCGCCAATCGCTTGGATTATGGGTATTCCTTCAAATGAGATTGTTAGAGCTGGCTCAGTCATGGGTACTAAGGTAGCGGCTAACGAGTTCGTCGCTATGTTAGACTTCATGAAAATGATCCCTAAACTATCTCCGAAGACAGTAGGTATTGTATCAGGGTTCTTAGTATCATTTGCTAACTTTTCTTCAATTGGAATTATCTTGGGAACTGTGCAAGCAATTGATGGGGAAAAGGCAAGTCAGTTAGCTAAGGTTGGTTTAAAAGTTCTATTAGTAGCTACAATGGGATCAGTCTTAACTGGAACGATGATCGGCTTATTCCTATAATTTCTAATAATCTTTAGTACCCTAAGAAAGCCCTGATCAGGGGCTTTTTTTTGATGAAAAAAATCAAAAGACTCGCTTCAGCCAAAGAGTCAGTTTCATGTTCAACATTCCGTCAAATCATTTCAAACAAACTGTGAACTTATCACTATACCTATGTTGTTTAAGGTGAAAAGTGATTATAGTGTAATCATAAAGAACAAATAAATCGCGAAGGGCGGAATGAACTTATGTTTAATAAATTTTTAAGAGAAAATAAAATTGCAGCGGCAATTCTTACGGTCTTACGTTTATACCTTGGCTATTCTTGGCTTACAGCCGGTTATGGAAAATTATCAAGCGGCGGCTTTGATGCGGCAGGATTTTTAAAGGGGGCAATCGCCAATCCGGTAAAAGGTCCAGATGGCGCGGTTGTATTTGGCTGGTATGTAGACTTCTTGAAACACTTTGCCTTACCAAACGTTGATGTGTTTAACGTCATTGTACCTTGGGGCGAAACCTTAATCGGTTTAGGGTTAATCTTAGGCTGCTTAACAACTACAGCAATGTTCTTTGGTCTAGTGATGAACTTCAGCTTCTTCTTAGCAGGTACTGTTTCTCATAACCCAAGAGACATCTTCATTGGCTTCATTATCCTAACAGCAGGTTATAACGCTGGAAGAATCGGCTTAGACCGCTGGGTGGTTCCATTCTTTACAAAAATGAGCAAAAAAGGTACTGGCAACGAAAAAGCAAACGTAAGTGCATAAATTAGTTCTTACCTAAAAGACGATTCGGAATTCCGAATCGTCTTTTTGTGCATGGCGCTGAGTATCTGATGGGATAGACTTTCTGAAAATCGGTTGCTGTCTTCCGTGTTTTGTTGATAAATACTTAGATAAACATAGAGAAGACATTGTGCGGAAAGCGAACAAAAGGGCCGAAGCCTTGACAAATTTAGGAATTCTATTAAACTAAAAATAGTTTTATCCTCAAATTCTTCTCTAAATATTCTTACTTATATTAGCTACTTCGCAAGTCTATATTTGTTTTTACATTCTCCAATTGCATCCACATTTAACACTCTTTTTACTCCTATTAATCTCATTAATTTTTACAATTTATCTGAAGCTGAATGAAGAATTTACACCAATAACAATATTGGATACAAGGGAAAATTGATAATAGTAGAAATGGAGGAAAGATGGTATGGGATTTGAAGAAGAGTACCAAGTATTTTTTAATGCTCACTTGCAGGGCAAGATCCGGTGAACGTTTGCGGCGCTTACAAGAAGGTCATAACCAGGCTGAAAAGTTATTTTTGAAGCAGGTGTGGTGGCCTTCATTTTACCACTTTCGGTATCTGCATCCGGAATATGAAGTTGATGATTTTAAGGATGGGAAAAGGTATTTGGATTTTGCATATATACGTCCCGCCATCAGGATTTGCTTTGAGGTCGACGGGTATGGTCCTCACCTTAAGAACATAAGCAGATGGCAATTTTCCGACAGCTTGGAACGTCAAAACCAGTTGGTGATTGACGGATGGACAGTAATCCGCTTTTCTTATGATCAAATCAATGAGAATCCTCGCCGATGCCAACAAATTGTTCAGCAAGTAATAGGCCGATGGCTAGGTGATGAACTGGACCAGACATCTCTGTCCTTTGTCGAAAAGGAAGTGCTTCGGCTAGCGATTCGAAAAGGAGAAGCCATAACCCCTATAGAAGTCGAGAAGTATTTGAATTCAACTGACAAGACTGTAAAAAAGGTACTTTCACAACTAGTTGATAAAAAGATGCTAATTCCCACATCTGGAACCATGAGGGTCCGCTCTTATCGGTTGGGGGATCAGGTTAAGCATCCAATCTTATAAATAGACGGAAAAATTCCGCTTAATTAGTAAATAGAATTAATAATAGCTTAAATAGGCGGAGGGATTCCGCTTATTCACCCGAAGAACATGAAACTAGGGGGATTTTGCATTGAATAGCCGGAAATTCTCCGCTTATATATCCCGAAACGTGCTCCATTCTGCAAATAAGCGGAAATTCTCCGCTTATTTTTTTCTGGTTACTTAATTAAGGATAGAACTTCTATTTAAAAAGGATTGGACAAGCATTCTTTTGTTATCTCATTTAAATCCATCAATTAAAACCATTGAGTTCTACTGAGGAAAAGTCATTCAAAAAAGGAAATTTAGACCATTTTTTTGTTTGAACTATTATAATAAAAGTATTGTTTGAAATTGTTATATAAATAGAAGGTTGAAGGGGGGAAGACATGAATGATCCCAGCAAAAATAGAGCCTATTTCAATCACTACCATAAGCAAAAAAGGCGTAGATTCCATCTACGATTGGTTGGAGAAGCATAAACAAACGTTCTATATACTTGGTTGGTCTTATCTTCGTAATCATCAGCAAATGGAAGAGCTATTTTACCGATTCATAATAAAAGTCCACAAGGAGTTGCCGCGATTTAAACGTGAAACATCATTCGAATTGTGGGTTACATCCATTTTCATACCTATTTGCCGGGAACTTTCTGTGGATCAAGGGGAAAGTGAACCACGTCAGGATCTATTCAACGCACTTGATCAATTGAAAGAGTACGAGAAAGAAGCGATGATCCTTACCTACGTAAAAGGACTTTCACATGAGGAAGCGGTACAGCTTCTCCAAGTTTCTGTAGAAAAGATAAAGGAGCTTTTATTTTCAGGAATTCAGTCGCTCAGAAAAGAAATGGGATATGAATCCGCCTTTAATGGCTGTAGGGAGTATCACAAGTATTACATCGATTACTTAGAAAGAACCCTGGAGCGGCCGAAAAAAATTGATTTAGAGATACATATATATCATTGTCAAGACTGTCAGGATGATTTGGCTTCCTTTCAGGATGTCCTGTTAACCATGGCAAATCTTTCGGAAAAAATGGAGGATTTCCATGTGCCAGCAGATTTCATGGAAAATGTTAAAACTCGACTGGCAGAAAGGGAAAAACATAGACAACAGAAGAACAAGAAACGTTTAAGAATCGGCATGGTTATTGCGAGTTTTTTCGCATTATTGATAGGGATAGAAGTTTTTACAGGGGCATTCACCAACTACTACTATACATGGACAGAGGAAGATCAGGAATTGCGTGCCTTATTACAACAGGACGCGGGTGAGAGGCTAAACCTTGAAGCGGAAAGTGCTGGGGTGAAAATTAAGATCAGGAGTGCGGTGGCTGATGAGGTTCAGACTCTAGTTTTTTATGAAATTGAAGATACAGCTGAAGATAATCAATATATGATGAATTATGATGATGGAGTGTTTGTGGAGAACGAACATAAAATCATGAATACTGAAAGCCAACCATGGTACAATCCTCCTGACCTTAAATCGGCTGTAAATAAGAAAAGAAAGAACGTTTATCAAGGAAAGCTTAGTCTGCTGCCACTCACAACGGATAAAGGGACAATCAAACTCAAGATCACAAAGCTCCTGAAATTGATTCGTGATTCCTCTGACCAAAGTAGTTTTATGGCTTACGACAACACGGAATATAAAACAGGGGAGTGGAACTTCGAAATCCCTGTCACCAAAAAGCCTTCCGTCGAATACGCATTAAAGGAAGAAACTGAAGTTGAGGGGATCCCGGTTAGATTTGATAGACTAACTATTGCCCCAACTGCTACAATTCTGCAATATAGTATTAATACTGAACAGACAGAGAAGCGGATCGATGCTCTTAATTTTGACAATATAGAAGTGAACAATAAAAAAGTGAAAACGGATATGTTTGGCAGCTCATTTATGAATGCACAGCAAGTCATGAATTGGACTACTTTTCAAACATACTTTGACCCTCTTTATGGAGAAAAACCAAAACAGATTAATGTTCCACTCAAATCTATTCATTTAACGTTTGAAGACCCAAAAACTATCGAACTGGATGCTTCTCAAAAATATCCTCAAACCTTTGAATATGCAGGCAGTACAATCTCCATCGATAAGGTGGAAGTTGGACTACCTTCCATGGTTGTCATAAGCAATCATGAAATTAAGAATCGAGCGTATGAGGAGCTTAACTTTAGTGTTCTGGGTGAGGAAGAAAATGAGCCTATTTCAATGGAGATGGATACTGAAGGAGTACTCGTTGATAAGAATGGGATGGAATACAATCAAAATAAAATCCCTGTCTCATATGAAGAAATTGATCAGCCCCGTAATTTCATTACAGTTCAAAGCTTTCGGATAGACGGTAACAGTGCTGGAGAGAAAGTGATTCCTAAAAGGCTGGAGATTTATGGGTATAATACCACGAAATATTTGGATGATATTGTGAGAATTTCATTGAAATAAGCTGAAAATTAAGTGACTGACCTCCAATGCACGCTGGAGGTCAGTCACTGGTTAGTTAGTGGGTAAAAAAACTCTCACTTCAGTCCCTTTTTTTACCTCACTATTAATTTTTATCGTACCATTATGTTTTTCGATAATACGGTTGGAAGTTAATAATCCCAGCCCTGTTCCTTTTTCCTTTGTGGAGTAAAATGGTTCACCAATCTTCTTTAATCGTTCTTTTTCAATCCCACTTCCGTTGTCAATAAAGATAATTTCTACTCCACTTTCTGGAACATTCCTCAAATATATATATATGTCCCCATTACTACTAATGGCTTCAACCGCATTTTGAAAGATATTAATAAACACTTGTTTAATCTCATTTGGATTACACATAATTGGGTAAGAACGATCTAACTCTGAGTGAATAGTAATATTTTTCAAGTTTGTTTGACTTTCAAAAAGAGTCATTACATTTCTAACAAGAGTATCAATATTTTGATGTGATTGTAGTGAGCTTTGGTTTGGTTTCGCTAATGATAAGTATTCGGAAACAATAGACTCAATTCTCGATATTTCACTTAACATGATTTGTACGTGGTTGGGATTAAATTCTCGTTCTTGATTAGCTAACTGCATAAACCCTTTTATTGAAGTGAGCGGGTTTCGTATTTCATGGGCAACACCAGCAGCAAGCTCACCTACCACAGCAAGTTTTTCAGATCTTAAAAATAAGTCATATGCCATCTTTCGTTCTGTAATATCCCGACCAATAACCAATAAACTTTTCCTGCTGCCGTCTGCAAAAAAAGTAGGAACCTTGATAATATCAAATGTAGCGGAGAACTCATTTTCTATAGAAAGTTCCAATTCAAATCGATAGGGAGTGCCTTTCTCCCAAGAAATTTCATCATTCGAAAAGCAATTTTGAAAGTTTCTAAACCATTCATTTTTGGAAAAAAGTTCGTCAAGATGTTTATTCCTATAATCAACGTCTTCCAAATTAAATAAGGCTGTGGCATATTGATTCATTTCGATAAATCTTCCTGTGCCATCCTGAATATAAATTAAATCGGGCATCGAATTGATCAGGGCTAAAATTTGTTGTTCATTGTCCTTTCTTACTTCTTCCTTTTTTGCATGATCATCTCTTTCGACTGCTCTGCTATAGCGAATTTGCAGGAAAGCAACTAGAAAGGTAACCGAAAGTGTAAATAAAAAGTAAGAAAAGTCACCATTGTGATAAGTATAATTAAGACGATCTCCGTATTTATAAAAATGGGCACCTATAAAAATACTAAGTATACTCATTAAAATAACAGGCCGGTAATCCTGATATAAAGATAAAATAAAAATGACCAAAAAAATGAGGTAGAAATTAGATATAACAGGCTCATTATCGATAAGGACAAATGTTACAAATGACATCCCCAGAACACATAAATACATGGTTTGTTCAATAAAAAGTTTCTTGAAAATAAAAATTGAAATGATACCACATACTAAAATCCCGCTGCCAAAAAGGATACTGATAAAAGCAGGATCTTTATGTTTTAAAACTTGGACTAACATACACAGGATAAAGCAGCCCCATAAAATACGGATTAACAAAACATTCTTACTGTGAATTTTTTGAATATTCAACTTTCACTTCACCTCTAAGTAATACATAAACTACCTTTTAATTAATCTGATAGTATGCTCCAATAATACATTTTACCTGTAGATGCTATTAATTAAAATGAGAAACATCGCAATCCTATAGCTGCTGGAATAGCGTTCTTTAAACTGTTCAAAAGTTGGTCAAAACAATTCAAACAAACTGTGAACTTATCACTATAACCGTGTTGTTTAAGTGGAAAATGCAATATAGTGTAATCATAAAGAACAAACAAATGACGAAGGGCGGAATGAACTTATGTTTAATAAATTTTTAAGAGAAAATAAAACTGCAGCGGCCATTCTTACGGTCTTACGTTTATACCTTGGTTATTCTTGGTTTACAGCAGGTTTTGGAAAATTATCTAGTGGCGGCTTTGATGCAGCAGGATTCTTAAAAGGAGCAATTGCAAACCCAGTAAAGGGTCCAGACGGCGCGGTCGTATTTGGCTGGTATGTAGACTTCTTAAAACACTTTGCACTTCCAAACGTAGATGTCTTTAACTAATCGTCCCTTGGGGCGAAACATTAATCGGTTTAGGGTTAATCTTAGGATGCTTAACAACAACTGCGATGTTCTTTGGTCTAGTGATGAACTTCAGTTTCTTCTTAGCAGGAACCGTATCTCATAACCCAAGAGACATTTTCCTAGGCTTCATCATCTTAACAACTGGTTACAATGCAGGTAGAATCGGTTTAGACCGTTGGGTGGTTCCATTCTTTACAAAAATGAGCAAAAAAGGTACTGGCAACGAAAAAGCAAAAGCGAGTGCATAAATTAGTTCTTACCTAAAAGGCGATTCGGACTTCCTAATCGTCTTTTCTGCGCTTTGCATAAGGAACACTTACTCAGGCAATAAAGAATACTACGGTTAAAAAGGTTTGATGCTCGTTGGGAGTATCAACCCTTTTTAACACTGAGCAAACCCTTTCAGCATTAATTGTTTTTATGTAATTTCATACGAAAAAGTCTAATTTATTAAAATATGAGTATTATTTTAAAAAGAAGAGGAGGGGATACGGTGAAATCAATTGGAATCTTAGGCGTAGGCCAAGCAGGAGGAAATATAGCGGAAATAGCATCAAGTATGGGCTTTCAAACAGCGCTTATCAATACGAACCAACGAGATGGCTTAGTAAACACGAGGGTGGAAAAGAAATATTTCGTCCCAGGGTATAATGGTGCTGGGCAGGATCGATCAATAGGATTAAACGCAGTTAATCACAACTATCGAGAAATTATTGACTTTGTACAGCGGTCCTTTAAGAACATTAGGCTTTTGTTGGTGGCCTTTTCTACCGACGGTGGTACGGGATCTGGTATGAGCCCGATATTAATTGATTTGTTATTAGACCAACTCCAAGGTGTCAACATAGGTGCGATTGCGATTGTACCTGATCGTAATGTATTGGCTGGGAATCGAATCAATGCTACTGAATGTATTGAAGAAATTTCTAAGATTGACTCGATTTCATCTGTGTTTCTTGTAGACAATGATCAGATGCGCAAGTTGAACCCACAATCCAGTAAACATGAAATCTACCTTTCTTCTAATCATCAAGCTATGGAAGCTATTAAGAATGTGCTGCAAGTAACGAAAAAGAGTTCCTTTTACGGAAACTTCGATGAGACGGATCTGATGAATATACTTAGTACAAGAGGCGTTACGATTATATCTTCAACCACGCTTACAGACGCAAAGACAACCACAGATGTAGCTAGTAAAATACAACAATCTTGGGGAAACTCGATATTTTGTCCAGTTGAATCGACAGGTGTGATTCGAGCAGGTTTGATTTATCAAGGACCAGAGAATATGGCAAAGCTAATTAATGTCCCATTGGTTTTTGAAAGGGTGGGAGAACCTCTTGAATTGTTCGAAGGAACCTATATCTCAGAATCAGACCCCACAATAACCACCATTTTAGCGGGAATGTCATTTCCTACCCGCAGGATGAGGGCTCTTGAAGAATCCCTTGAGAAAAATAAAGAGCGTCTACAAAGCCTAGTTAACAAGGAACATACCCAGAAATATGATTCAAAAATATCATGGGCCTCCAACTTAAAAGCGAGAACACCTCACAAACAGACTGGATCGGTAACCTCCAAGTTATCAAAGTATCAGAGATAATGAATGAACGGGTCAGTTCACTATCGTGCAAAACGATGGGGGACTGACCTTTTTTGCAAAGAAAGACTAGGCTTTTGTCAATAGCAATTAGAGGTATACGCTTATTTAGTAGAGGAAATTCCGGCTAATGTTGATAGATGAGCTTAAAAAGACGGTTCGGGCATCCGAACCGTTTTTTTTTCTAGGGATGGTAAAAGATTACACATCTGATTTTCCGAATCAATGTTAAAATGTATATATTACTTTTGGAGGTTAAGAACCATGCAAAATACTTTGGATTACACTAAAACTGCCGAAAAAGACAAACTGGTTCCAACAACATTTTCACGAACAAATCCATTTCATGCAAAGATTATTAAAAACATCAATATAAATGGTGTAGGATCTAGTAAAGAAACAAGACATATTGAGTTATCTCTCGAAGGGTCTGGTCTTTCTTATGTACCAGGTGATGCCCTTGGCATTATTCCCTCAAACGATCCAGGACTTGTGACTTCCCTACTTGAGGAGATGCACTGGGATGATGAAACGATGGTAACGATCAATAAGCAAGGTGAGACACTTCAGTTGAAGGAAGCACTAACTACCTATTTTGAAATAACACTCCTATCAAAAAAGGTTTTACAGCAGGCAGCGGCATTTACAGAAAATGAAGAGTTACAAAAGCTTCTCCTGCCTGATAATGCAGCCCAATTGAAGGAATATTGCTATGGGCGGGATTTACTTGATATGTTACGTGAATTCGGTCCATGGAAAGCAACTGCTCAAGAATTCGTCTCTATCTTAAGAAAAATGACGCCTCGCCTTTACTCGATTGCAAGCAGCATAGCAGCCAATCCGGATGAAGTACATTTAACCATTGGTGCTGTGCGCTACACAGCTCATGCACGCGAGCGTAAAGGGGTTTGCTCTATTTTATGTGCTGAACGTGTAAATGAAGGAGATACACTTCCAGTTTTTATTCAAGCAAATAAACATTTTCATCTGCCGGAGTCTCAGGATACGGATATTATTATGGTTGGACCAGGGACAGGTATTGCACCATTCCGTTCTTTTATACAAGAGCGTACAGTGAACAAAGGAACAGGCCGATCTTGGCTATTTTTTGGTGACCAGCACGCAGCTACTGATTTCTTATATAAAGATGAATTGGAAAAATATCAACAAGATGGGGTCCTTTCCAAATTAGACACTGCCTTCTCTCGTGACGGAGATCAAAAGGTTTATGTTCAACATAAGATGATTGAACAAAGTAAAGAGCTATTCGAATGGCTGCAAACAGGTGCTTATTTCTATGTGTGTGGAGATAAGGATTATATGGCGAAAGACGTCCATGAAACACTGATCAGCATCATTGAAAAAGAAGGTTCAATGAGCCGCGATGAAGCAGAAGCGCATCTAAAAGATATGCAGAAGCAAGGGCGTTATCAACGTGATGTGTATTAAAAAGTAAGGATAAATATACTGCAAAAAACCTTCGTTCCTTGTTGGCACGAAGGTTTTTATATAGTATTTTGGGTCACTGGCAATGGCTCCAAAAAAGAGGACAACCTGTATAGCTAGGAAGTCCTCCGACAAAATTAGAAATAGTCATTAATGCATTTGATTCATCACTGAATGATTGACGACCACGCGGCGGATGAAGAATGCCAGAGCGAGGCCGACCAGTGTCACAATCATCGCAAATAAGAACACATGCTGTGAGCCTGCCGTCATAGCGTTAGCCATCTCGGTCTGCTTAGTCGGTGCAGAGGAGTCATGCAAATAGTTCTCCATTCCAGTCGTAAGAATGATGATTGCGATAGCTGTACCAATCGCACCCGCTACCTGCTGCAACGTGTTCATTACTGCTGTTCCGTGTGGGTATAGCGCAGGAGGCAGCTGGTTCAGGCCGTTGGTCTGTGCTGGCATCCACACCATAGAAATGCCGATCATTAATCCAATATGAAGGACAACGATAAAAGCGACCGATGATGTGGGCGTTATGCTGGAGAAAAACCATAACGTTACCGCAACGACGGCAAGTCCGGGAATAACGAGCCACTTCGGTCCATACTTGTCAAATAATGTTCCCATCCGTGGTGATAAGATGCCGTTTAGCGCGCTGCCCGGCAACAGCATAAGCCCGGCAGTAAACGCAGACAGTTTCATACCATTTTGAAGAAACATTGGCAGAATAATCATGCTCGACAAAATGATCATCATACACGAGAGCACCATAAGTAATCCTACATTGTACATTGGATACTTGAAGACGCGCAGATCCATCATCGGATCGCTCATGGTCATCTGCCGTAGTGTGAACAGAACAAGAGCGATTAACCCGACGGCAATCGAAGTAATCACGACCGTGCTGGTCCAACCCTCGGATCCTTCTCCTGCTTTGCTGAAGCCGAAGACAACTCCTCCGAAGCCGATAGTTGATAATACAACGGACAGTAGATCAATCCGGGGCTTCGTTACATCGGTGACGTTTTCCAAATACTTCAGCCCTACCAACAGCCCAATAACCAAAAACGGCAGTGAGAGCCAGAAGATGTAGTGCCATGTAAAATATTCGATGAGAAGACCTGCCACAGTTGGACCGGTTGCCGGCGCAAACATGATGACAAGTCCAACGAAGCCCATCGCGGCTCCACGTTTCTCCGGTGGATACACGACGAGGATCGTATTGAACATGAGCGGTATCAAAAGACCCATGCCTGCAGCCTGTAGAATACGAGCGATCATAAGCATTTCGAAGTTGGATGCGAGAGCCGCAATCAATGTACCGATGATAGAGCTTACGAGCGAACCGATAAACAATTGCCTCGTCGTAAACCATTGTAGAAGCAACCCAGTCATCGGCATAAGAATGCCGAGAGTAAGCAGGAACCCCGTCGTCAGCCACTGTGCTGTCGCTGCCGAAATTCGGAACACCTCCATTAAATTACTAATGGCAATGTTTAGAGCGGTCTCGCTGAACATGCCAACGAAACCGCAAATGAGTAGCGATGCCATGATGGCACGCGTATTGTATTGCTTCATTATCTATATCACTTTCCTCTCCTGAAAAATCTTTCTCTTATACTCCCCTAAAAATACGGTTATTTGATACAATACAGTTCAAATTTATCCTAGTCAATCAATCAAGCTCAGTTTTGGCGTAGGGTGAAACAGACTCCTCTCCGTATAGCACCTTTGAAAAGAGATGTGACATTTTCATTTTAAGGAGATCGAAAGCTGTTCAACATTCCGTCAAATCATTTCAAACAAACTGTGAACTTATCACTATACCCATGTTGTTTACTGTGTAAAGGGATTATAGTGTAATCATAAGAACAAACAAAACGCGAAGGGCGGAATGAACTTATGTTTAATAAATTTTTAAGAGAAAATAAAATTGCAGCGGCGATTCTTACGGTCTTACGTTTATACTTAGGCTATTCTTGGCTTACAGCTGGTTATGGAAAATTATCAAGCGGCGGGTTTGATGCAGCCGGATTTTTAAAAGGAGCAATCGCCAACCCAGTAAAAGGCCCAGATGGCGCCGTTGTATTTGGCTGGTATGTTGATTTCTTAAAACACTTTGCACTTCCAAACGTTGATATCTTTAACGTAATCGTTCCTTGGGGCGAAACATTAATTGGTTTAGGATTAATCTTAGGTTGCTTAACAACTACTGCGATGTTCTTTGGTCTAGTGATGAACTTCAGCTTTTTCTTAGCAGGTACTGTATCTCATAACCCAAGAGACATTTTCTTAGGCTTCATCATCTTAACAGCTGGTTACAATGCAGGTAGAATCGGTTTAGACCGTTGGGTGGTTCCATTCATCACAAAAATGAGCAAAAAAGGTACTGGCAACGAAAAAGCAAAAGCAAGTGCTTAAATAAATTTACACACAAAAGACGGTTCGGGCATCCGAATCGTCTTTTGTTTGATGTAAACCCCAAGCTCCAACTAGTGATAGATAAGGCAGCTGTAATTAAAACACTTATTTGAAAACATTTTAGGTTATACTAAGTTCATTCAATAACGAAGGCTATAATGAGGAGTGAAAATGTGGCATCAAACACACAGATAGCCAAAAAGTTGTCTTTAATATCACTAGTTTTAATGATTTTTACTTCTGTTTATGGATTTAACAACATTCCACGATCCTTTTATAAGATGGGTTATGCCGCTATTCCTTGGTACATATTTTCAGCAATCACCTTCTTTGTACCTTTTGCATTAATGGTGGCTGAATTTGGTTCCGCCTTCAAAGACGAAAAGGGTGGAATCTATTCATGGATGGAAAAATCCATTGGTCCTAAGTTTGCCTTTATTGGAACGTTCATGTGGTATTTTTCTTATATAACCTGGATGGTTAATGTTGCCTCAGGTATGTGGGTTCCAGTATCCAATGCGATCTTTGGAAAAGATACAACGCAAAGCTGGACTTTTCTTAATCTGCAGGGGCCACAGGTTCTAGGTATTTTAGGAATTGCCTGGATTCTTGTCGTTACCTACACATCCACCAAGGGTCTGGATAAGATTAAGAAAGTCACCTCTTTAGGTGGTTCTGCCGTTTTGCTATTGAATGTATTTCTTTGGGTTGGTGCCATAGCAGTACTTATCGGTAATCACGGCCACTTGGCACAGCCGATAGAAGGGGTAAAATCCTTTACTCAAACACCAAATCCGGTATATGCCGGGGATATTATCGCTTCCTTAGCGTTTGTCGTATATGCCCTATTCGCTTATGGCGGACTTGAAGCTGTTGGTGGGTTAGTGGATGTAACGGAAAATCCAGAAAAAACGTTTCCGAAAGGAATTCTTCTATCCGCAGCCATCATCTCTGTCGGCTATTCATTAGGAATACTATTATGTGGCATATTCACAAACTGGGCAGTTGTCATGGGGATAGAAAATGTGAACCTAGGAAACGCAAGTTATATTGTTATGGCTAATTTAGGCTACTCGCTTGGAACCGCATTTGGAGCAAGCCATGCTGCAGCCGCGGCGTTGGGCTCTGGGGTGGCAAGATTTGTCGGACTATCGATGTTCCTAGCACTTTCCGGAGCTTTCTTTACTTTGATGTTTTCACCGCTAAAGCAGCTAATTGAAGGAACACCTAAGCGACTGTGGCCAGGAAAAGTTGGCGAAACAAAGAATGGATTACCTATTAATGCGATGTGGATTCAAGCTACAATTGTTTGTGTGATGATCGCCTTAATCGCTTTCGGTGGCAGCACAATGGCCGCATTCTTTAACATACTCGTTTCGATGACGAACGTGGCTATGACGCTCCCCTATGTATTTATCGCACTTGCCTTCCCGTATTTTAAGAAAAAGGTGGAAATAAAAAAATCGTTTATCGTTTTTAAAACGCAAGCAAGTGCAAATTTTTGGGCATGGGTGGTTATTCTAACTGTTGGATTTGCCAATTTTTTTAGTATCATGCAGCCAGCTTTAGAAGGGGATATGCAAACAACCATTTGGAGCGTGGCCGGACCTGTGATTTTTTCGATTGTTGCCTGGTTAATGTATCGAAGATATGAAAAAATGCCTGATATAGAAAAGCAGAAACAGACGAAAATAAGTTAGGATATTCATGCTGAAAGTCCAATTCAAAAACAAAAGATCAATTACAAGGACATTTCCTCTATTATGAAGTCGGAAATGTCCTTGTCCGAAAACGTGTGAACTTCGGACACGGCAAGGCTGAAAAAGCAAGGTCGTGTCCGAAGACGTGTGAACTTCGGACAAGAAAAGGCCGAAAAAGCAAGGTCGTGTCCGAAGACGTGTGAACTTCGGACAAGGCAAGGCGGAAAAAGCAAGGACGTGTCCGAAGACGTGTGAACTTCGGACAAGGCTGGGCCGAAAAAGCAAGGACGTGTCCGAAGACGTGTGAACTTCGGACACGGCAAGGCGGAAAAAGCAAGGCATGTCTGAAGACGTGTGAACTTCGGATAAGGCAAGGCCGTTATTTATTTAAAATGCAAAATGTCTTTTAAAGAATTATCGGAGGGAAGGATAGATATAGTAAAATCGTTAACTTCAGGAGGGTAAGTATGTTTAGTCAAGTAGCAAAAGCAGTACCCAATTTATTTACAATGGGAAATTTATTGTGTGGGGTTCTTTCTATTACTTGTAATATGAGTGGCTTTTTAGAAGTAGCCTCCCTTTTAATTTTCATTTCAGCTATTTTTGATCTACTTGACGGAAGGATTGCAAGAGGATTAAAAGTTAACAGTGAATTAGGTGTACAATTGGATTCCTTAGCGGATATTGTTAGTTTTGGTGTTGCTCCTGCGCTGCTATTTCATACCATTGCAGCACCGTCCATTTTAACTTCTTTGGCATTTATCCTTTTCCCGATATTGGGTGCGTTAAGATTAGCCAAGTTCAATGTAAAACCAACTATAGGATATTTTAGTGGATTGCCTATTCCAGCGGCTGGATTGCCAATTGCTGCAATGGCGTTCTTTTCATATAGTAATGCATGGATTACCATTATTCTTGCAGTTTTGATGGTAAGCCCAATTAAAGTGAAAAAACTTTAATTTGGATTCATATGGCGAACAGTGACAGATCCTGTTCGTCTTTTTTATGCAATTTAGGGGAGTAACCTCTCATTTCGTGAATTATATTAGAACGTTTTCATTTTTTATTATTTTATAGAACAAAACTTGATAGAATAAAAAGTATTTTATTTTTAGAGGGAGGTGAGTGGCTTGAATACTTTAACCAGAAAAGAAATTATGTTTATTGGATTTATGCTATTTTCCATGTTATTCGGTGCAGGAAATTTAATTTTCCCGGCCTTTTTGGGACAAGCGGCGGGAGAAAATGTCTGGCAAGCAGTTAGTGGATTTATTATTTCAGATGCGGGTTTCGCTGTCCTAGCTTTTATTGCAATTGCAAGGTCAGGGACCTTCGATACTTTAATTAATAGAGTACATCCTATATTTGCATTACTATTTCCAATGGCAATTTACCTGTCGATCGGACCTGGTCTTGCGATACCACGGGCAGGTAGTCTGGCATTTGAAATGGGGGTAAAGCCTTTTTTACCAAATACTATTCAATCTTCACCCATCGGATTAGTGATTTACACAGTCATATTTTTTAGTATTGTCTATTGGTTTGCCAAATCACCATCTAAATTAGTAGATAGATTTGGAAAGATTTTGACCCCTTCATTATTAGTATTAATTATCATCGTGTTTATTAGATCTATATTTACAGACCTATCTAGCTTTAAAGGTGCTGCATTAGCTTATAAAGAGAATCCAATCTCACAAGGATTTTTAGATGGATATCAAACAATGGATGCCATCTGCGCTTTAATTTACGGAATTGTATTTACAACTATTTTTAAAAATAAAAAAATAAGTAATTCCAAATTACAGGTTAAATATTTAGCCATTTTTGGCCTTATTTCTGGTCTGCTTTTAACGATTTGTTATCTCATTATTGCTTACTTAGGTGCATCAACGGCCATTCAAGGAAACGTTGAAAATGGAGCAGTGGTATTAAGTACGGTATTACAGCAATTGTTTGGGCAGGGAGGAACGATTGTCTTAGGCTTAATTTTTACCTTGGCTTGTCTAAGTGTGTGCATCGGATTAATTACATCCTGTGCTCAATACTTCTCAAGTGTTTTTCCAAAATTATCGTATCTTAAATGGGCCATTCTTTTATGCCTAATCAGTGGGTTTGTCGCCAACCTTGGTCTATCTCAAATATTAAAGGTGTCTGTCCCAGTGCTGGGTTTAGTATATCCAATGGCCATTACCATAATTATTTTAGGCCTTTTCCATGATCGATTACACTTTAATAATCGGCCGGTGTATGTAGCAACGATTAGTCTAGTTGGCTTATTTAGCTTGATAGATGTCGCTAATTCAACCTTTTTGAATGATTCATTTTCAGAAGTACTAACCAATGTTCCCATGCAAGATAAAGGCTTCGGTTGGGTGATACCTGGTTTGATTGGTTTCACAATCGGAAGCATTATTGAAAAATTAACCTTTAAGGAAGTTACGTCTGTAAAAAAAGTAGCTTAAATATTAAAATATAGGTACGAAAAAGTAAAAGCGAGTGATTAAATAATTATTAACTTAAAGACGGTCGGGCATCCGAACCGTCTTTTAGTGGAAGAAATGTCTCGGGAATCCTTCTCTCGCGACAAACCGAAAGTCGTAATTGTTATTAGATGTATCTAAGGAAATTTGCTGGAAATATAGAATGGTTCAGGAAAGAAGTAAATAAGGTGGAAGATAGAAAGCATTTATTTTGGGAGATTTTGCATAAGAAAAAAGGACTGGGCAAGTTCGCCCGGTTTTTCTAATGCAGTTATGATCGCAAATTGCTCGGTGTGATAGTGTATTATTGATTCTGCTTTATCTTTTCCATTTCTACTTTCAATTCCTCTGTGGATATGTAATCAAGGGATCGGTACTTTGGTGAAACATTTTCAATTTTGGTTTTAAGGCCTTCAGGTGTTTTAGTGACAGTTTAGTGACAGAATGATAAGAACGTGTCGCTAGAAGTCCAGAAAAGAGAATAACGAATGTAACAACAAGCCAAGATTTCCTCAAGGTAATTCCTCCTTTTACTATATATTTCCCCGATTCTTTTATTCAATATACTAGAGTGCAACTCAAGACAAAATAAAAGGAACCGTGTCTGAACGGTTCCTTTTAAACATCATATCCATATCTCATTTGTTCTGATAATTCTTGACTGGATGCTTCGAGAAGATCAATAAAAACGGATAGTTCTTGGTCATTAACCCGCGAGACGAGGGTAGAAATACTAATTGCTGCGAGTACTTTTCCTGTGCCATTAAATATCGGCACTGCTGCACATCGGACCCCTTGCTCATTTTCTTGGTTATCAATTGCAAACCCCTGCTGCTTGATTTTTTCGAGTTCCTTCTGAAAGACAGCTTCATTGGTAAGCGTATTTAAGGTTTGCTGCTGGTAATGATAGTCTTGTAATAAACGTTTGAATTCTGGTGCATTTTGATAAGTTAACAAGACTTTTCCGATGGCAGTAGAGTGGAGGGGAAGTCTTCGGCCGATTCGGGAATAACGGATAATCGATTGTTCGCCCTCCACTTTATCAATATAAACACCTTCCCGACCATCCAAAATCCCCAAGTGTACCGTTTGTCCTGTTTTAGCTGACAAATCTAGAAGGTACTTTCGTGCAGCTTTCCTTATATCAATATTGCTGATGACAAAATTTCCCCGTTCTGCCAGCTTTAAGCCCAATCTATATTTTCCATCTTCAGGATTTTGACCAATGTAGGAATATTCTTGTAAGGTTTTTAAAAGGGAATGAACCGTACTTTTATGGAGTCCCATTTTCTCACTGATTTCGGTAATTTTTAGTTCGGTTGTATGCTCATCAAATAAATCCAATATCTTTAAAGCGCGTTCTACTGATTGAATAATTGGCATCTGTTACACCTCGTGTGTTTTATAATATAAAATTATACATTATTATATAAAACAAAACCAATCTCTTAGTACTTTATTACTAATATATTTTATTAATTGGATTCAAACTTTGTAACGGAATAGACATAATGTTTCCGTTTACATTAGGTAAGTTTTGCTATAATCAAGGTGTCAGATTTCTAAATAGTAAAACGTGGTTTTATAATATAAAACAAAATCGAAGAATGATGCGTTTTATAAGGATAGAGGTGAATAAGCCGCAGCGTAAAATCAGGAAAAGCAACAAACAACAGGTTTAGCATATTACTTAACAGAATGTTTATTTATTATGTGAAGTTTTTCGCATTCAATAAAACTATGTAAGGAGAGATAATGATGTTAACACCAAGAAAAATTTACTGGCCAGCTATTAATCTTGTGGGTCCTGGAAGCGTGAAGTTTGTAGGAGAAGAAGTAAAGAAATTGCACTTAACAAAAGCCTTACTAGTAACAGATAAAGTCTTAAATGAAAATGGTGTGGTACAACAAATCACCGGTGCACTTGATCAAGATGGAGTGCGGTACACCATTTTTGATGATGTAAAGCCGAATCCAACTACTACCAATGTCCATGATGGCTTGGCTGTTTTCCAAAAAGAAGAATGTGATTTTATCATTACCATAGGCGGCGGCTCTCCGCAAGACACCGGTTCAGCCATCGGAATTTTGGCGACAAACGGTGGTAATATTGCCGATTATGAAGGCATCGGCCAGTCCAAAAACAAAGCTGTTCCGATTGTTGCGATTAGTACAACGGCGGGAACTGCAGCCGAAGTGACCATCAATTATGTGATTACGGATGAAGCACGTAAATTGAAAATGATTATGGTCGACCCGAACGCGTTGCCAACTATTGCGGTTAACGATCCTGAGCTAATGATCAAAAAGCCAAAAGGGTTAACGGCGGCTACTGGTTTAGATGCACTTACCCATGCGATTGAGGGGTATACCGCCAACGGAGCGTTCGAGCTTTCTGATGCGATTGCCTACAAATCCATCGAGTTAATCGGAAGGTACATAGAAAAAGCAGTAGAGAATGGTTCTGATTTAGAAGCCCGTTCAGGTATGGGCTGGGGCTCCTTTATCGCCGGTCTATGCTACTCCAATGCCGGACTCGGAATTGTACATAGTATGGCCCATCAATTAGGCGGCGAGTATGACCTGCCTCACGGTGTTGCCAATGCCATGCTACTCCCATACATCATGGAATTTAATATGGATGCTTGTCCGCAAAAATTTGCTGATATCGCCCGAGCATTAAACGTAGATACATCAGCGGCTGCATCAGTAGAGGAAGCCGCCAAAATGGCGATTGAAGAAGTCCGTCGGATATCGAAAGCTGTAGGTATTCCGCTGCTTCGTGAATCCGCGTTCAGAGTAGAGGATGTAGAAAAATTAGCCGAGCAGGCACTGAATGATGCTTGTACAGGAGCAAACCCAAAACCTGTTACGAAGGAAGATATTATTGCCATTTATATGAAGGCGTATAAGGATTCACCAGTTGCAGCTGTAGTTCAATAATAGGGAAATTTTGATAAGGGAGCAGCAAGCGGGCTCCCCCTTTAATAAACCTTAGGAGGGTTTCATTATGTCTATCAACTCAATATATGGTGAAGATAACGAAACGATTTACGGTATCCAGACACATGCAGCAGGACCAAAGGGTTCACTGCCATTGACTCCAGAGATGTTAAGAGAACGCCCAAGTGGTGATATTTTTGGGATGACCCTAAATGCAGGGATGGGCTGGGAACCATCGAAGCTTTTGGGAAAAGAAGTCCTTATCCTAGGAACTCTCGCCGGTATGCGTGACCAGGATGGGACGCCAATTGCATTAGGCTATCATACTGGAAACTACGAACTCGGCTTGCAAATAAGAGCAGCGGCTGAAGAAGTGGCCCAATTGGGTGGTGTTCCTTATGCGTCCTATGTGAGTGACCCCTGTGATGGACGATCCCAAGGAACGCCAGGAATGTTTGATTCGCTTCCATACCGAAACGATGCAGCCATTGTCATGAGACGCTTAATTCGTTCTATTCCGAATGGAAAAGCTGTTATCGGTGTCGCCACTTGTGATAAGGGTTTACCGGCGACGATGATTGCACTGGCTTCGATGCATAACCATTCAACCGTCCTCGTTCCAGGTGGTTCTACGCTTCCACCAACTGAAGGGGAAGATGCGGGTAAGGTTCAAACCATTGGCGCTAGATTTGCAAATAACGAGCTTTCATTAGAAGATGCCGCAAGACTTGGCTGTGTTGCCTGTGCCTCTGCCGGAGGAGGATGTCAATTTTTAGGAACTGCCGGAACCTCCCAAGTTGTCGTCGAAGGTCTGGGATTGGCACTGCCGCACTCAGCGTTGGCGCCATCAGGACAGCCAGTGTGGGAAGAAGTAGCTAAACAATCTGCCCGTGCTGTGTTAGAGCTAGAGAAAAGAGGCATTACCACGAAAGATATTATTACCGATAAAGCAATTGAAAATGCGATGTTCATCCATGCTGCCTTTGGCGGGTCCACCAACTTGCTACTACATCTTCCGGCCGTAGCTCATGCGGCTGGCTGTAAAGTACCAACAGTGGATGATTGGGAAAGAATTAACAAATTAGTCCCTCGTTTAGTCAGTGTGCTGCCAAACGGACCAGTTAACCATCCAACTATTCGTGCATTCTTAGCTGGCGGGGTCCCTGAAGTGATGCTTCACCTCAGAAAATTGGGACTGCTGCATGAAGATGTTCTCACCGTGACAGGACAGACACTTGGCGAAAACCTTGACTGGTGGGAAAAATCAGAACGTCGTGCGAAGTTCAGACAGCTATTAGTGGAGCGGGATGGAATTCAACCTGATGAAGTCATCATGAGTCCAACTCAAGCAAAAGAACGCGGCTTAACTTCAACAGTTACCTTCCCGAAAGGAAACATTGCACCAGAGGGTTCTGTTATCAAATCAACTTCAATTGATCCGTCTGTGGTCGGTGAAGATGGTGTTTATCGTCATACCGGTGCTGCCAAAGTCTTTACATCTGAAAAGGCAGCGATGAAGGCAATCAAAACAGGCGGTATCCAAGCGGGCGACATTATGGTTGTCATGGGCGGGGGACCGTTAGGAACGGGTATGGAAGAAACCTATCAATTAACCTCTTCCTTAAAACATTTATCTTATGGCAGACATGTATCGCTGATCACGGACGCACGTTTTTCAGGTGTATCCACAGGGGCATGTATTGGCCATGTCGGACCGGAAGCGTTAGCAGGGGGACCGATTGGTAAATTGCGTGATGGGGATTTAATTGAAATCGTAGTTGACCCCAACCATTTAATTGGTTCCGTTAACTTCATTGGAACAAGTAATAATAGATTACCAATAGACGAGGCTAATAGAGTGTTAGAAGAGCGTGAAACACACCCAGACCTTAAACCGGAGCCTGGTTTACCGGATGATACACGTTTATGGGCTGCGCTTCAATCCGTAAGCGGCGGCACATGGCGGGGAAGCGTTTATGATGTCGATCGCATTATTGAAGTATTAAATGCAGGGGTAAAAGCATTAGCTAAAGAGAAAGAAGCAGAATTAACCACACGATAAAAAAATGGCAGCTTGTGGCATTCGTTTTCAACAGATCCATCACAAGCTGTCTTCACCCAGTCAGTCAGTTTATAAGTCAAAAAGTAAGCATTATCCGAGGAACTCATTAAGATAACTAAAATTTTATTTTTGGAGGATTATTATGCCACTGTTTATTGTCGCACTCGGAATTATCGTTTTACTCATTTTAATTACTGGCTTTAAATTAAACACGTTTGTATCGTTAATTATTGTCTCCTTTGGGGTAGCGTTAGCCCTGGGGATGCCTCTTGATAAAATAGTCGCTACCATCGAAGGTGGATTAGGCGGTACACTAGGTCATATCGCTTTAATCTTTGGACTTGGTGCGATGCTGGGTAAATTGATTGCTGATGCAGGCGGTGCGCAGCGGATTGCGATGACATTAATCGAAAAGTTCGGTGAAAAAAGAATTCAATGGGCTGTTATGGTCGCTTCTTTTATCGTCGGAATTGCGTTATTTTTTGAAGTTGGAGTCGTTCTTCTTATTCCTATCGTCTTTACGATTGCTAAACAATTAAAAGTTTCCATTGTTTATTTAGGGATTCCGATGGCAGCTGCCTTATTAGCAACACACGGCTTCTTGCCTCCTCACCCTGGTCCGACTGCGATAGCTGGGGAATATGGTGCCGATATTGGTATGGTTTTACTATATGGAATTATTGTCGCCATTCCGACCGTTATTATCGCAGGTCCGTTGTATACAAAACTGGCAAAGAAAATAGTACCCAGCGCTTTTAAGAAGACAGGTAATATTAATTCTTTAGGAGAGCAAAAAACATTTAAGCTTGAAGAGACACCTGGTTTTGGAATTAGTGTGTTAACCTCTATGTTTCCTGTCATTTTAATGTCGATGGCTACCATTATTAACATGATTCAAACATCTTCAGGGATGAAAGATAACACATTCTTCTCAGTTGTTCGCTTTTTAGGTAGTGCTTCCCCAGCAATGATCGTCTCGTTAGTGCTTGCATTCTATACCATGGGTATTGCCAGAAAAATACCGGTTAAAACAATCATGGACTCCTGTGCTGTATCGATTAGTCATATCGGAATGATGCTGCTCATTATTGGTGGAGGCGGCGCTTTCAAACAAGTGCTGATTGATGGCGGTGTCGGTAGTTATGTTGCTGATATCTTCAAAGGATCGCATATGTCACCGTTAATCCTGGCATGGATTGTCGCTGCTATCTTACGTGTCTCCTTAGGGTCAGCAACTGTGGCAGCGTTATCAACGGCGGGCTTAGTCATTCCGTTACTAGGTCAATATGATGTGAATTTGGCTCTCGTGGTTTTGGCAACTGGAGCAGGAAGTTCAATATGCTCCCATGTA
Organism: Neobacillus drentensis; assembly: GCF_036962125.1. Taxonomy (GTDB): domain Bacteria; phylum Bacillota; class Bacilli; order Bacillales; family Cytobacillaceae; genus Neobacillus; species Neobacillus drentensis_B. Next base: position 88,488 of record NZ_JBALOA010000018.1, on the reverse strand, counting down.
AATGATGCTGGTTTCTGGATGATCAAAGAATATTTTGGACTTAGCATGAAAGAAACCTTTGGTACATGGACTGTCCTATCAACGATTACCTCGGTAGTAGGATTAGCACTCATTCTATTATTAAGCTTAGTAGTATAATAGATTATAAAAAAACTTATATATAGCGGAGCAGGCTCGCTAAGCCAGGAGGCTGCCCTATATTTCATTTTGAGGAGAGAGCATGATGAAAAAGGCACAATTTTTAACACCTGTTGTCACAGCATTTGACGCTGAGGGCAATGTGGACCAACAGGCTAACAAAGATATTTATGATTATTTAATTAACGGCGGAGTAGACGGTTTAGTCATTATGGGCAGCACCGGAGAATTCTTTGCTATGGAGGATACTCAAAAGAAAGAATTAATCGACCTTGTCGTCAAGCATGTGAATCACAGAACGAAAGTGTATATTGGGACTGCATGTATGACAGTCGAAGGTACCATTGAACTTTCCAACTATGCCATTGATGCGGGTGCGGATGGTGTAATGATTATTAGTCCTTATTATTTTGCGCTATCGGATGAAAGCATTGAATCATACTATGATCAAGTGGCAGAATCCGTGAAGGGCGATATTTACTTATATAATTTCCCTGCCCGAACCGGTCATGACTTGTCTCCAGAAGTAACCCTTAATCTATTAAGAAGACATAAGAATATTAAAGGATATAAAGACACTGTCACGGAAATGGCTCATACTAGAAAATTACTTAAAACGGTCCAGACTGAATTCCCAGACTTCATTGTCTACTCTGGATTTGATGAAAATTTTGCCCATAATGTACTTAGCGGCGGAAACGGATGTATCGGAGGACTTTCCAACTTGTATCCTGAAGTGTTTTCGGAGTGGGTGAAGGCGATCAACACTAATGATTTTAAAAAAGTTTCTGATATCCAGAGGATTGTTGATAAAATGATGGAGCTATATGATATTGGCACTCCATTTATCCCAATTACAAAAAAGGCAATGGTACTCAGAGGTATTCAATTACAAGGATTCTGCAAAAAACCTATTGTCCAGCCTAACCCTGAACAAATTGAAGCTATTCAGGTTCTTTTGAAAGAAATAGACGGGTTGATCTCTGATGCTCTGCCTGATACTAAATTTTCAACCGTATTTTAGGGTAAAATGGATATATTATTTACATGTGTATAATATTCGTGTTCAATTGCTTGATTAGTGAATAATCTTTTTATCGTTGCTTGAGTACGGAATAGAGATTTACCTAATAAAAATCCTCTTATCGTAAGGGGATTTTTTTTTTAGACTTACCTCGATTTTGATCATATACGCGGAAAAGCTCCCCTTGTTTTTAAGGAAATATGGGTATTTCCTAATTTAACCGGAATATCCCCGCGTATTTTTCAAATGCAGTGATATAAAAAGGCTTTACATATTAGGGAAATCAAGGCTGTTCAACATTCCGTCAAATCATTTCAAACAAACTGTGAACTTATCACTATACCCATGTTGTTTAACGGAAAAAGGGATTATAGTGTAATCATAAAGAACAAACAAATTACGAAAGGCGGAATCATTTATGTTTAATAAATTTTTAAGAGAAAATAAAATTGCAGCGGCCATTCTTACGGTCTTACGTTTATACCTTGGCTATTCTTGGTTTACAGCTGGTTTCGGAAAATTATCAAGTGGCGGCTTTGATGCGGCAGGATTTTTAAAAGGAGCGATTGCAAACCCGGTAAAAGGTCCAGATGGCGCGGTTGTATTTGGCTGGTATGTTGATTTCTTAAAACACTTTGCACTACCAAATGTCGATGTATTTAACGTAATTGTCCCTTGGGGCGAAACACTTATCGGTTTAGGATTAATCTTAGGCTGCTTAACAACAACAGCGATGTTCTTTGGCTTAGTGATGAACTTCAGCTTCTTCTTAGCAGGTACTGTATCTCATAACCCAAGAGACATTTTCCTTGGATTCATCATCTTAACAGCAGGTTACAACGCTGGTAGAATCGGCTTAGACCGTTGGGTCGTTCCATTCATCACAAAAATGAGCAAAAAAGGTACTGGCAACGAAAAAGCAAAAGCGAGTGCATAAATAAATTTTCAACCTAAAGGCGATCCGGACTTCCGGATCGTCTTTTTATTAAGTTCACTTATTTGCACGTCGAATGTTCTCCTGGTCTTTCATCAGGTTAGAGTAAGCAGCAGAACAAGCTCCCTTGGTTCATACAGTTCAGAGTTTAGGATACTGGAAAATCACAACTAACCGATTCATGTAGTTCTGCATTTTTTCGGAAAGATTGTAATCGCCATCATGCAGACACCAATCATAAATTACTCCTCTTGCTGCAATAAACAGGTGATCCGTTATCTCCCCAGGGGACAGTTCGGTAATAATCTTACCCTCCATTTGGCCCTCAAAGATAATCTTTTCTAGGACAGTTTGCATCCCTCGGCCCTTTTTAATAAACAGGTGATTATTTGTATGATATAACTGCTTCATTGTACTAATCCCAATCATTACATTGTAATTTGCATAGATGACAAAGTACTGGACCAACTTTTCCGTTGAGTCCATATTTTGTAAGCTGTTGTGAGACTTCATCAAGAAAATATTGGTCTGCTCTTTTAGTAAAGGAACTGGCACCTGAAACGATGATACATGGAGTTTGTTGTTGGCTGGTCACTCATGACTGGTAAAAAAATGAGACCAATCACCATCCTCAAATCTGGTGATAAGGAAGAAGTGGTGAAAGCTGATTCGGCCATCCTTGCAGTCGGTTATACTTCTCAAAAGGAATTATTTGAGGAAATTCGCTTTGATGTACTAGAGGTCCACCTTTTAGGAGATGCTAGACAAGTGCAAAATATTATGTACGCTATCTGGGATGCTTATGAAGTAGCTAGAAATATTTAATCATTGAAAAACATTGAACGCTACTGACCTATGTCAGTAGCGTTCAGAAAGGCGGTTTGGGCATCCGAACCGTCTTTCTTTTTATGCTATTATTCAACGAATTTGCAAAAAATGCCTTCAAAAATCATATTTGGAGGCATTTTTTTTGTGTTTGGTACCAAAAACGCCCTCAAAAGTAAAAAATGCAAGTTCGCTTAACGAAAGGCAGTGGTGCAAGATGGCAAAGTACCGAATGGTGCGCACGAATTCTTGAAAAATCAAATGGTTTCTGAGGAGATGAGTCAGAGGACAAATATTTTTTAACCAAGTCGATTTATGATTGAATTTTAATTTAGGTAATACTTGTCTCTAAAGGAAGTGTCAGCAATCCGATCTACATAGGATTTGCCGTTCAAATATTTGATCACAGTAACACTGCAATTTTCATGGTGAGTATAACGGCTCATTTTTGCTAATTGCATTAAGTAGTTGCCTATGGTTACTCCATGTGAAAAGACTAGAACATTACCACCCTCATTTTTATGATTCTGAATGATTTCATCGATAGCAGCGCAGGTTCGTGTAAATAGCTGTAGGTAGGATTCTCCTTCAGGTGCTGACATATTAAGATCCTTAAGACTAAATAATGTCTTTAGAATATCTCCAAATTGGGCTTGAATTTCCGTTTGTAATAGAGTTTCCAATACACCAAAGTTCATTTCCTTTAAACGTGGATCTGTAATGATGGGTATGCTTCGATGGCCAATGGCATACCTAGCCGTATCTATTACTCTCTGGCTTTCACTTGCGTAAACTGCTTTAAATTCTATATCAGATAAACCCATTCCTACAGATTTAGCTTGTGCAATTCCGTTATCTGTAAGGGGTGAATCACAAAATCCCTGTAATCGTTTCTCGACATTAAAATGGGTCTCTCCATGCCGAACAAAATAAAGCTTCACTTCTTTCTCAGCGGACACGTGTAACCACCTGCTTTGTACTGGATTTAATTGATTGATAAAATAAATTTTATCACACCTTTCGAGTAGTTTGTAATGAAATAAACCAAACATTTCCAACTCAACTAAGGTTGTGAGATATTATTTTTAGAAAATGTTTGTATGGATAGGAGTTTTCGTTTTGGAAAAAGCATGGGCAAAAATAAATGCAGTATTAATTGCTGATGATCCAGAGACATTTGTAACCAAAAGAATAGCAAAAGCCAATCTGGAGTTTGGGGGGATTCGTGGGGATCGTCACTTTGGTGTAACCAGTAAGGCTGATTCAAGGCAGCCGATGTATCCAAGAGGAACAGAGATTCTAAACCGCCGCCAAATTACGATTGTGTCTGTGGAAGAATTAGATAATATTGCAGAAGAATTAGGTGTTGAATTGATTCTGCCTGAGTGGTTAGGGGCTAATGTCTTGGTCAAGGGATTTCCGGAATTAACAAAACTCACCATGGGTTCACGAATTCTTTTTCCAAGTGGTGCAGGATTAATATGTATGGGGGAAAACCAGCCTTGTACCTTACCTGGTGATGAAATCCAAAAGTATTATGAAGATCGGGAGAAGTTATCCCTCCGTTTTGTACGTGCAGGATATAAGCGACGAGGAATAGTATGTGCCGTAGAAAGGCCAGGAATCATTCATGAAAATGATGAAGTGCAGATTTTGGTTAATAATTTTGGAAATCCGATGCAGTAGATAGTTGGGAATTCCAGGAATCCCATTACCTGTCACAGCTCGGATTTGGTCGAATTTTTCGACATTAATTGGACGGTGACAGGCACTGTTCACCATAGAACGTTTGGTACCAGTGAAAAAGTTGGCTTTATGTCTCTTGTTGCTGTCATGGTTGAAGGATTATTGGGTAAGTTTAGCGGCTTGACTCGCATTCCTGTTTAATCAAGGTTAACCATATCAAAAGTAAATAAGGTTTTTCCTAACCCTTCATTTTCGAGCGCCAATTTAACCGTGTCCAATAAACTCTAACAATGATTACATAGTTTTCCTCTTATAAAATAAACTAATGTTATGGAAAAAACGGAGGAATGATACATGAAATGGGCTGTAGGAATTTTTTGTGTCTTATTGGGAATCGGTGTAATTCGGTTTATGACGATTGAATATGCCTACACACCCCCTGATGAAAAAATAGTAAATTTGGAAGGAAATCAAATGTTTACCGGGACCTCTTTAGCTGAAGGTGGTACAGATAAGCAAATAAAACTCGGAAGGAAGGAGTTTTTTGAAGAGACTTTTGGCAATGAAGTATTCTTTACGGATATTATGGGACTTTTTAATGGCCCGTTTACGCTTGGGAATATAACAAAGGCTCTTATAAAACTGAACGGGGAGGGAACCTCTAATTTAAAGGTTGAGGCGGCGAAATCTTTTCAAGCGGGAAACATTACGATAAAAAAAGGGGATCTCATTGATACAGGACTTGATGTTGCCAAAGGTTCTTATATTCCACTTGGAATGAAGTTTGTTTATGATCAGGGAAGTCCAAAGATTGGATTAAGCTGTGCTGCTTGTCATGCCACCGTAACAGAAAAGGGAACTGTGAGAGCGGGGGCTCCAAATACGGATCTAAATATAGGTCTGACACTAGCGATGGCCTCCAATACCGCTGCTTATTTTACACATACAGAGATGCACAATATCAAAGATTTTATCGAAAAAAATACTGGAAGCGATCAGATTATTTCTTTGCCGAATAAGCAAAAACTTGAGAAATTTGTCGATTCAGAAGTTGTCAAATGGCCACGTGGCAGTAATGACACGACGATTGATTTCAAAAATAACCCAGTACAGGTTCCTGATGCCTATACTAAGGGAGATCATCCGTATGGATGGAGCGGTCAAGGACAAATTGGACCTTTTAAGGGGTTAAGTGCAGCGATTAATAATGCTCATTCACAAAATATGGATACCCTCTCGCAATCAGAAATTAGCAGGCCAGTATTAAATATAGATAAGGATTTATATTTGGGAACGATTTTGCAAAATGCTGCCAACAAAAAATATAGGTATGATCATAGGAGCGGCATAAAACCATCTCACTTTTTTGTAAAGGTTGATCCTACCCCGGGGATTCCGGGAGTACTAAGACTGGTGCAGTCAGCCACTTATCCGAAGATTTCTTATCTATCAAGTGTCGGGCTCCTACCAAGTTCTCCGGGATATAAAGCGTGGGAGCAAATAAATGCAATGTCTGCTTATATGAATTCATTAAGCCCTGGATCGTCCGAGTTAAAAATAGATACCTCATTAATGGAAGAGGGAAAAACCGTTTTTGCTAAAGCAAACTGCATATCCTGTCATGCCGGGGATTATTTAACCAGTAATCGTCTTATAGGTGTAAATGAGATAAAAACAGAACCTTCTCGGGCCAAGGCATTCAAAAAAACCGAGCTATACTTTTCAAAGCCTAAAATGTATAAAGAAGATACTCCGGTACCACTGCCAAAAAATCCAAAAACGGTTGAAATCAAGCTGACTTCCTCGCAAAAGAAGATGTTGGACTTGGGCTGGGCTCATGGAAATTCTAGAGGCGGATATAAAGTCCCTAGTTTATATGGTTTAAATCAAAGTGCTCCTTATTTGCATGATGGAGGAGTCTCCGTCGGTAGCGGGAGAGAGTTAGGGATTTCCAATACATTGAATAAAGGAGTAAAGGCTGATCCTTTTAACAGCCTGCAAGCTTTAATAGATTCCGGCTTGCGCAAGCAGGTTGTCGAAGCGAATTTGTCTTCACCAGCGGTGAAAAGTGCGCATGTTACCGGGCAAGGCCATGAATATTGGGTAGATGAATCAACTGGTTTTACAAATGAACAGCAAAAGGCATTGATTTACTACCTGCTGCGTGTTTCAGACAAATAAAAAGTAAACACCTTCAAATTTGAAGGTGTTTTTTACGGCTTTAATATGACTTTAATGCAGGAATCATCATGATCATTAAAAAGTTTATATGCCAAGCTGGCTTGTTCCAGGGGTATTTTATGTGTAATAACCTCTGTCGCATCAAGCTCTCCCTGTGCAATTTTTTGGTATAGTTCTGTTGCATTAAGGTGAGGTCAAGGCGAGGGAATGACCCAATATACGATTAGCCTACTAAGCCTAAAGATTAAATGAAGTTTGTCAAAAAGTAACAGGGAAATAATAAATAAATCCAGGATTTGGATTAAACTAAAAGTAGTTCCATCTTAAAAATCCTTCGATTAATAAAGTTCTTATTTTTTTCCTTACAAAATCTACTTAAACCTACTCCAAGAAAGACTCCAAATGCTACAACAAAGAGACTCTTAACACCTTTTCCAAACCACCATTTCATCTTAATAACACACTCTTTCATGAACGATCTATTATTCAAAGTTTAGGTTAATAAAAAAGGAAAGGAATCATTCGTGGGATGGAATATATATGCTAGAGAATTTCCATGTTGTGGACATTCAGGGGGGCTGATCCTAAATTACAGTAGATTTATGATTGGATTTTATTTACAGAACTTGTCTCTAAAGGAAGAGTCAGCAATCCTGTCTACATAGAATTCACCATTTAAATATCTGACCACAGAAACACTGCAATTATCATGGTCAGGATAACTGTCCATTTTTGCTAATTGCATTAAATAGTTGCTGATTGTATCCCCATGTGAAAAAACTAGAACATTTCCACCTTCGTTTTTATGTTTTTGAATGATTTCATCGATAGCAGCGCTTGTTCGTGTAAAAAGCTGTAAGTAGGATTCTCCTTCAGGTGCTGACATATTTAGATCGGTTAGGCTAGATAATTTCTTTAGGATATTTCCATATTGAGCTTGGATTTCCGTTATTAATAAGGAGGCCAAAACACCAAAGTTCATTTCCTTTAGACGTGGATCAGTAATGATGGGGATATTTCGATAGCCAATGGCAAACTTAGCCGTATCTACTACTCTCTGGCTTTCACTTGCGTATACAGCTTTAAATTCTATATCAGATAAACCAATTCCTACAGATTTAGCCTGTTTAATTCCTTTATCCGTAAGAGGTGAATCACAAAATCCTTGTATTCGTTTCTCTACATTAAAATGGGTTTCCCCATGCCGTACAAAATACAATTTCACTTCTTTTTCAGCGGACACGTGTAATCACCTGCTTTGTATTGGATTTAATGGATTGATAAAATAAATTTTACCACACCTTTCGAGTAGTTTGTATAAACACACCAAACATTTCCAATTCAACTAAGGTTGTGAGATATTATTTTTAGGAAATGTTTGTATGGATAGGAGTTTTCATTTTGGAAAAAGTATGGGCAAAAATAAATGCCGTATTAAATGCTGATGATCCAAAGACATTTGTAACTAGAAGAATCTAAGAGGCAAATCTCGAATTTGGAGGAATTCGTGGGGACCGCCACTTTGGAATAACTAGTAAGGATGATTCAAGGCAGCCGATGTATCCAAGAGGAACAGAGATACTTAACCGGCGTCAAATAACGATTGTATCTGTGGAAGAATTGGAAAGGATTGCAGAAGAATTAGGTGTTGTTTCTGTTCTGCCCGAGTGGTTAGGGGCTAATCTCTTGCTAAAGGGATTTTCGGAATTAACAAACTCACCATGGGCTCACGAATCCTATTTCCAAGTGGGGCAGGATTAATCTGTATGGGGGAAAACCAGCCATGTACCTTACCTGGTGATGAGATACAAAAGCATTATGAGGATCATGAGAAGCTATCTCTCCGTTTTGTACGTGCAGGTTATAAGCGGCGGGGGATTGTATGTGCAGTAGAAAGGCCTGGCATCATTCACGAAAATGATGAAGTGCAGATATTGGTTAATGATTTTACAAATCCGATGCAATAGCTAGATGGGAACTCCATCATCATAATGATTTTTTCCATGATACGGTGAGCCTTATCATAAGTAAATGAGGTTTTTTAGGGAAACAGAACAACACCAATCCATAATAGGGCTGGTGTTTTGTTTTTTATTTGAAATTACATGGGAGGTCTCAATTTCAATTACTAAATCATTTTCATCAATTTCCATAGAATCAAAGATTTATCATCCTAAAATAGGTTTGTGGATGGATTTTTTTTGAAGTCTTTGTGAATAATTGGTAAAAATAGAAACTGACTCAACGAAAAATGTCGAATTAAAGTATAATAGATTTATGAAAAAATTGTTAGTTCGTGTGGGTACAGATTCTCATTTTACTAAAATGAAGGTTGAATATGGGGGAGAAACGTATGAGAGAAGAAGGCAAAATATCCAAAAGTGATCTAGATTATCTTATTAATGAGCTGAAACAAACTCAAAAGGAAACAGCGTCCACTTTAGCAGTACAACCAGTTAGAGCTGTTCATCGACATCAAAAATTACAATCAGTTAAACCTTGGATTTGGGGAATTGGAATAGGATTTATCATCTGTCTAGTCAGTGTAATTGCATGGAATGTTTATTCACAAAAAGGAGAAACATTAGAAAGTTCATCAGTCGTTGAGAGCATTCAAAAATTAGCTACATTGGCAACGGCACAAACACATATCAAAACGATTGTATCTAAAGAAGATAATAAATTATTTGGCAAAAGCATCCCATGGGATATTCCTGGGTCAAAAAAGACATTTTTTTTGGTAGCTTCTGGAGAAGTGACTGCAGGAGTTGACTTGATGAATTTGACTAAAAAGGACATCACTGTGGATACCAAAACGAAGGCGATTCAAATCACTTTACCGCATGCTACCATTGTTCAAGAACCATCTATCGACTCAAAGAACATTCAAACCTATTCAAGTGAAGGCATGTTTCGTAGTGAAGTCAATTTGGATGAAGGATTCGACCAAGAAGATGTTGCTAAACAAAAGATAAAAAAGGAAGCCATTCAGTCTGGTCTTTTAAAAACTGCTGAAAATAATGCCCGCATTGCCCTAAAGGATTTTTTTAAAAATCGAAATTATAACGTAACGGTTACTTTTAAATAATCGGTTGCAGCGGCACCTGTGTTAATAAGTGGTTTATAAGGTTTTCCCTCAAACTAATGGTTTGGGGGAATATTTTTGTTTCTAATCCGATAAAGTCCGTATAAAAAATATCGAGTGAAAAATAAAAAATTGCGATACGATTTATTTGTAGAGGAGGGAAATGAAATGTTACAAGAGTTTAACCATTTAATGGATTACATTGAAAAACATTTAACGGAGGAAATCTCTAGAGAAGAAATATCGAAAATTGTTGGGCTATCTGATTATCATTTTAAAAGAATGTTTTCTTATATGGCTGGAATGACATTGAATGAGTATATCAAAAACAGGAGATTATCCAAAGCTAATGTTGAATTAATAAACGGTGCAAAAGTGACGGATATTGCCTATAAATATGGCTATCAATCAGTCGAAGGATTTTCAAGAGCCTTTCGTGAATGGAGCGGCTTCTTACCCTCAGTAGTAACTAAAAATAAAATTCAAAAATCATTTCCCAAATTTTCATTCTTTATAGATATTAGGGGAGGAACTTCCATGGAATTCAAAATTGAAAAGAAAGAGAAGTTTAATATCATAGGTGTATCAAAAAGGGTGCCGATCCAATTCGAAGGTGTCAATAATGCCATTTTAGAACTAGCCCAGTCCATTACCGAGCAACAAAGAAATGAAATGCATCAATTAGCTGATTTATATCCTCATCAAGTTTTGAATGTATCTTATAATTTTGATGATGGATATTTGGAGGAAAAAGGTTACTTAACTCATATGATTGGTTTTGCAACGACAAAAGAAAATCCATTCGATGATTTAGAACAACTTTCGATCGAAGAAAGTTTATGGGCAATCTTCCCTAATCAAGGCCCATTTCCTGCTACCCTTCAAGAAACCACCGCAAAAATTTATTCGGAATGGTTGCCGTCTTCAGGTTATGAAATAGCCAACCTACCTAGTATTTCTTTTACAAAACATGATGGTAGTTATGAAAATGTATATAGCGAAATATGGATGCCAATAAAGTAAAAAGTAAAAGTAAGCTTATTTATAAGAATGAAGACCTGTTTTCGAGGGGATGAACAGGTGCTCAGATTTCTTCGCAAAGAATATAGGGCAATAGGAATAAAACCTCATAATGTCAGATCAAATGGCGAACAGTGACAGGTACTGTTCGCCAATGTTTACTTATATCTTTGGTAGGGCAAACTCCGGTAATGTTCAAAATTATTTAGCTATTATTATTCCAATGAGGCCCGGTTATTCAATTATTCCAGAATTTTTAAGGGTTTTAACAAGCAGGGCCTTAGGTTGAAAACCAGTGATCCTTTTCAGCAACTGACCATCTTGAAAAAGTAATAATGTTGGTAAACCCATTACCTGAAACTCACTGATAAACTCCGGATTTTCATCCGCATTTACCTTTACAATTTTTACATCAAATTCTGAATCAATTTCCTCCAAAACGGCTCCAATCAATCTGCAAGGCGGACACCATGGCGCCCAGCAATCGACCAGCACAGACTGACTTGTTTGAATTTCTTTATAAATTTGCTGTCCTTCTGCTTGTAATAAACTCATGATTTTCTTCACCTTTCCCTTTATCTTTTGTATGTAGTATATGATGAGTTATACTATAAGTAAAATTAATACTTTGAATGATATGTATAAGTTATAACTAATGTATAAATGTGAGGTGCCCCATGACCCTATTTCAATTAGAGGTTTTCTTAAAGGTGGTGGAAACAAAAAGTTTTACAAAGGCTGGTGAACAAATTGGACTCTCTCAATCCGCCGTCAGTCAAGCTGTAGCTGCTCTGGAATCAGAATTAAATGTAAAGTTATTGAACCGAAGCAGAAACGGGATTACCTTAACCAAGATCGGCGAACGCATCACGGGCCTTATTCGGGAGTTAATTGCGATTAAAACCAAGATTATCAATGAAGCAACCGGAATTGCGGAACTTGAATCAGGAACAATCAGAATCGGAAGTATTTCAGGAATATCGGCAAAACTATTGCCGGGAATGATCAGTTCTTTTAAGAAACGATTTCCAGGGGTAGAAGTGGTACTCTATGAAGGGAATGTGGAGGAAGTAAAAAATTGGCTTAAATTATCAGTAGTGGATGTTGTGGTGGTTACGGAGGAACTGAGGGAATTTAAATTTGTCCCTTTACTTCAGGATAAAATGGTCGTTTTTGTCCCGGAAAACCATCCAATGAGCCATCAATCATCGATTCAGGTAAAAGATATCGCCAATGAACCTTTTATCATGCCAAAGGAATGCAATCATTTGATTCGATCAATTTTTAAGGAACAAGGATTCTCTCCGAATGTTCAATTTGAAGTCAGTGACATTGCAACTATTATCGCAATGGTTCAGGAAGGAGTAGGAAATACGATTCTTCCGGAACTTTCCATACCTTCAGCCTTATCCAGAGTTACGGTTTCCTATTTAAGCCCGCAGGTATACCAGAATTTAGGCCTAGAGATACGATCTACAGAATTCATGAATCCCGCCCTATATGCATTGATTCACGAGGCGCAGGAATTCACAAAGAATTTTTCAATCAAATTATTTAATAGCTACCAATCTGTTATTGTGAGAAAAGGATAGTGGGTTTTCTACAGTTTTCCACATCAACTTTCTTCCAGCCCGTATCATAAGTAAATGAGTTTTTTAGTCTGAGGCATTGATATCACTTAAATTAGAAAAGACAAGGGACGTTTGGAAATTTTGACATATAGATTTACATTTTAATTAAAGGATGATACACTTAATTCTATTAAAAACAATATATTGTATTCGTTTTACAAAGGTACTACTATATGTAGTTTAATAGGGAAGTTCGGTGTGATGCCGACGCTGTCCCCGCAACTGTGAAGCTGACGATGATTCAAAGCCACCATGATTTACATGGGAAGGGAATCGGAGAATGAAGCGAAGCCAGGAGACCTGCCTATATAAAACAGATGAATCATTTCTTCGGGGATTGAGAAATGGAGACGTGTCCATTTTTTTATTTCTGAACGTTTCCATTTAGGCTGCCTTTTTCCGAAGAGGTAGCCTTTTTATTTTGACGAAAAGAGGGATTATATGAAACTTTATACAAAAACAATTTGCCCTAAATGCCTTTGGGTAAAATCCGAATTACAACGTGCCGGACTTGAAGCAGAAATGATTAACATTGATCAAGATGAACAAGCAAAGCAAAAAATTATCGAAGCAGGATTTTTTAGTGTTCCCGTTCTTGAATTCGAAGGAAAGTTGATAGGAGATGTTAAGGCCGTTATTTCTCAAATTGAGCTGATTGCGCAATGATTGCTTATGCCAGTCGAACAGGTAATGTACGATATATTGCATTTAAATTAAAGGCGGAGCCTATTGAAATCTCTGAAGAATTAATATTGAAGAAGCCTTATCTACTAATTACCTATACAGATGGACTAGGAGATATTCCTGAAAAGGTTGCTCGTTTTTTAGAAAAAAACGCGAGATTTTGTAAAGGTGTAGTAGTTAGTGGCAATAGCAACTTTGGTCATACGATATTTGGTGGCGCTGGTGAAAAAATTGCAGCAATCTATCAGATACCCCTCGTGCGTAAATTAGACTTACGGGGATATCAAGCTGATTATGAGGCCATTCAGCAGTTCTATGAAACGAGGGTGACGGGATGAAAACGTATTTAAAGCTAAATAATGATGTCCTTAACCGGTATAGTACAACAGGACAATTAGAATTAGAAAAAGATCGTGAAGCAACACGGCGTTACTTTTTAGAATATGTAAATGTGCGTCTACGTTACTTTATTGATAGTGAAGAAAAAATTCGTTATCTAGTCGATGAAGGCTACTACGAGAAAGAATTTATCGACCTGTACGAGATGGAATTTATTAAAAAAATGTACAAAAAGGCTTATGAATATCGTTTCCGTTTTCCATCTTTTATGAGTGCTAGCAAGTTTTACGATAGTTATAGCTTAAAAAGCCGTGACGGAGAAGAAATTCTAGAAAAATATGAAGATCGTATAGTGATCATTGCCTTGTATTTAGCACAAGGTGATCCGGTGCTTGCAGAACGTGCAGTCGAGGCGATGATGGAGGCTTATCAGCCTGCGACTCCAACCGCACTAAATAGTGGGAAGAAAGCACGCGGAGAGTTGGTGAGCTGTTTTAAATTATCGATGGATGATTCGATGAATAGTATTGCTGAAAATATTGGTTATTGTTTGGAATTGTCCCGGCTAGGTGGTGGTGTGGGCGTGAATTTAACTGATCTGCGCCCATTAGGGGATCCCATTAAAGGCATTTTAAACCGTGCAAGTGGTGTTATACCAGTTGCAAAGCTTCTAGAAAACTCATTTAGTTATTCGAATCAACTCGGACAACGAAACGGTTCTGGTGTTGCCTATTTAAATATATTCCATGGTGATATTGAAAACTTTATTTCGTCTAAGAAACCAAATGCGGATGATAAAATACGTCTAGCCACCCTTTCAACGGGGATCATTATTCCAAATATTTTCTTTGAACTTATGAGAAGAGATAAAGAGATGGTGTTGTTCAGTCCATATGATATTTTTAAGGAATACGGCAAGCGTATGTCTGAGATTTCAATGTCAGAAATGTATTATGAATTACTAGAAAATCCGAATATCCGTAAAATTAAGCGGTTAAACGCACGAAAGCTTTATACAGAAGTGAAAAAGGCACAATTTGAGTCGGGGTATCCATTTGAAATCTTTGATGACAATGTCAACGAAGACCATCCACTTAAAAATATGGGTCGAGTAAAAATGTCTAATCTATGTACAGAAATTCTTCAGGTGCAGCATACTAGTGTCATCACTGACCAAAACGAACCAAATCAATACGGCTTAGATGTATCTTGTAATTTAGGTTCGATTGATATCCATGCAGCAAGTAAAGTGAAGGATTTTGGAAAGTTAGTGGATACTGCGATGCGCCTATTAACAAATGTTTCACAAATGACAAACATTAAAAATGTTCCATCTGTGGAGAAGGCAAACCGATTAATGCATTCTGTCGGCCTTGGTGTCATGAATTTACACGGACATCTTGTGATACAGGGAATCCTATACGGATCAAAGGAATCTATTGAATTTATTGATTGTTTTATGGAAGCGATGAACTATTATTCACTGAAAATATCAATGGAAATTGCCAGAGAACGCGGTGAATCATTCTACCGATTTGAGGATAGTGATTACGCATCAGGAATTTATTTTAATCAATATGTGAATAAAATAGAACAAGAACGATCACCCGTTGTGTTAAAAGCACTTGGTCATATTCCAATCATCTCTCAAGAAATGTGGCAAGCTTTAATGGAAGACGTCATGGAATACGGCGTTTTCCATTCCTATCGTTTAGCGATTGCGCCAACGGGCAGCATTTCATATATTCGTAGCTGCACCGCTTCCATTGCTCCTTGTACAGAACGCGTGGAGGTACGTGATTATGCGGATAGTCGTACCATTTACCCAATGCCGCACTTAACAAACGAGAATACTCATTTATATGTGGAAGCATACGATATCAATGCTTATGACTTAATAGATGTATATGCTGCCGCTCAAAAACATGTGGATCAAGGAATTTCAATGACGCTTTATGTCACTGACAATTGGACCACCGAGCAACTAGCGAAAATTTATATTTATGCCTGGATGAAGGGGATTAAGTCGGTTTACTATGTGCGCCAGCGATTACAAACATTAGAGGAGTGTGTAGCATGCCAAATTTAACCTATGAGGCGGTCAATTGGAATAAACCAACAAGTGAACTCGCACAAGTATTTTGGGATCAGCAGTGGAAGCAAATTTGGTTTCCAGAAGAAGTCGCCGTCAGTAAAGACGTCAAACAGTGGCAAAGTTTTGAACATCAGGATACGTATAAAAAAGTATTTGCAGGATTGACGTTACTTGATACGGTTCAAACCAATATTGGCATGAATCATATTGCTGCCTATGCAACTGATTTCCAAGAAAAGGCTGTTTTGACTGTTTTTGCAGCTTTTGAAGCCATTCATGCGAAATCTTACTCCTATATATTTACAACCCTTTGTACCAATACAGAAATCGACGAGCTTTTTGAATGGGTGAAGGAAAACGAGTATCTACAGTATAAAGCAAATAAAATTGGCGATATTTATAACAATATAGAAGAAGGAAATTCAGAAAGCTTATGGAAAGCCGAGTTTGCTTCCGTCATGCTTGAATCCTTCCTGTTTTACTCGGGTTTTTTCTACCCTCTATACCTAGGGGGACAAGGCTTCCTGCGTAATAGTGCAGAGGTCATTTCGCTTATTCTGCGTGACGAATCGATTCATGGTGTGGCAGTTGGCTTTTTTGCTCAAAATTTATTTAAGCACTTTTCAAAGGAAAAGCAAGATGAGCTGAAAGTTTGGGGCTATGAACTATTACTCGATTTGTACCAAAATGAAATGAAGTATACCGATGATGTATATGTTGAGACGGGTTTATCACCAGAGGTAAAAGCGTATGTACGCTATAACGCCAATAAAGCCTTAATGAATCTAGGTTTCGAACCCATGTTTCCAGACGAAGAGGTCAATCCAATCGTGATGAATGGTATTCGAAATGAAGGCTCAACCTATGATTTCTTTTCACAAAAGGGTTCTACTTATGCAAGAGCAAAAGTGACTCCTATTACAGATGAAACTTTTAACTTTAATAGATAAGGAGAAGCAAAATGAACTTGGAAGTAAAAATCAAAAAAATTCATGCTGATGCGAAGACCCCTTTACAAGCAACTCCAGGGGATGCCGGAATGGATCTTTATTCAATTGAAACAGCCATGATTCCATCAGGAGAAGCAAGATTAATTGGGACTGGCTTACAAATAGAACTGCCAAAGGGAACGGAAGCACAAATTCGTCCTAGAAGCGGCCTCGCTTTAAAGCACAGTGTGACGGTACTGAATAGTCCGGGAACCATCGATGAAGGATACCGAGGTGAGATTGGAGTTATTTTAATAAATCATGGAAAAGAAACCTTCGTTGTTGAAAAATCAATGCGTATCGCTCAATTGGTTATTCAGTTTGTTCCATCCATACAGGTCACTGAGGTAAATGAATTATCTCAAACGGTCCGTGGATCATCTGGATTTGGCTCTAGTGGTACAAAATAATTAAGACTTCATTGTACTGGTACTTTATAAGAAAGAACGTGATGATTTTGTCAACGATGAATAAAATACAAGAAGTAATCAAACGAGATAAACGTATAATTCCATTTTGTCCTAAAAAAATAATTCAGGCTGTTGAAAAGGCAGAACTAGCCACAGAAGAAGGAGTTACACCGTACCTAGCTCAGAAGGTATTGGAAGGTTTGAATGAACGTATTCAACAGATTCGAATCTCAGTAGAAGATATTCAAGACTTAGTAGAAATTGAACTTATGAAGAGTGAGAGAACGGATGTAGCAAAAGCCTATATTTTATATCGTGAAGAAAGAACGAAAGCTAGAAATGGAAAATCATTTGATACCATTACGTCGATTATTAAAGCGGAGTCAAATGATATTACAATGGAAAATGCCAATATGAGTGCGGAGACACCTTCTGGAATGATGATGAAGTTCGCAAGTGAAACGACAAAAGCTTATACATCAGCCGAATTACTGAAACCAGAATATCATTTCTTGCATCGAACTGGAGCGATCCATATCCATGACCTTGATTTTTATCCCACTCGAAGTTTAACCTGTGTACAGCATCCGCTTGATAAAATGCTCGAAAATGGAATGGAGGTTAATCATGCTGCACTGCGTCGTCCCAATGGGATTCATGGGGCTGCAGTAATGGCGTGTATTTCTCTTGAAACTGCTCAAAATGAAATGCACGGAGGACAAGCAATTCCAGCTTTTGATTTCTATATGGCTCCGTTTGTTAAAGTAACCTATGAAAAAGAATTGAAGAAGTCTTGTGAATTTATAGGATGTGATTTTGATAAATTAATAGCTGTTCCTATTTCTGTTTATAAAGAAAAAGATTTGGATGGTTTGACCGGAGATGAGAGAGTCATTCAATATGCTTTAAATCGAACAATAAATATTGTATATCAAGCGATGGAAGGGTTTATACATAACATGAACAGCATTCATTCGCGCGGCGGGAATCAAGTCGTTTTCTCTTCCATTAATTATGGGACAGATACATCTCCAGAGGGACGCTGTGTGATAGAGCAGCTACTCCTTTCAACAGAACGTGGCGTTGGCAATGGGCAAACAGCTATTTTTCCCATTCAAATCTTTAAAGTAAAAGACGGTGTCAACTTAAAGGAAGGCAATCCTAATTATGATTTATTCCAATTAGCATGTCGCGTAACGGCAAAACGTCTCTTTCCAAATTTTATCAACTTAGATGCGCCCTTTAATCAGCATGAAAAGTGGAATGTCGAGGATCCAACACGTTATCTGTATGAAGCAGCTACAATGGGTTGTCGTACCCGTGTATTTGAAAATATTCATGGAGAAAAAACATCCGTCGGTCGGGGGAACGCTTCCTTTACTTCTATTAATCTAGTGCGTATCGCATTAGAGACAATGGAAGAAGTCGAAAAAGAATGGTCTTCCGAAGAAGAGAAATGGGCCCGTTTCTATGGGAAACTTGAATATTTAGTGGAGGAAGTCGGAGAACAATTAAAAATACGCTTTGATTTCCAGAAACAAGCTTTAGCGAAACAATTCCCAACGGTTATGAAATACTTATGGCGGGGTGGAAGTGAATTAAAACCCGAAGAACCTATTGAAAAAGTGATAAATCAATCCACTTTAGGAATCGGATTTATTGGACTAGCAGAATGTTTACTCGCATTAATAGGGAAACATCACGGAGAATCGGATGAAGCACAAACAAAAGGGTTGGAAATTATCACCTTTATGCGAGATAAATGTACGAAACTAAAAGAACGTCATCAACTTAACTATAGTTTACTTGCTACTCCAGCTGAATCGTTGTGTAAAAAGTTCCCAAAACTTGATAGAGAACGTTTTGGTGAAGTGGTAGGAATCAATACTCGGGAATATTATACCAATTCAAACCATGTCCCCGTTTGGCATCCTATATCTGCTGTAAAGAAAATGACCATTGAAGCACCGTATCATGCCCTCACCTTAGGTGGACATATTGCTTATATCGAATTAGATGGAAAAGCATCCGAAAACTGGCAGGCGATTGAAAAGATGATGCTGATGGCACATCACCTAAAAATTGGATATTTTAGCTTAAATCATACAATCTGTCGTTGCTTAGATTGCGGACATGAAACAAGCGATGCTGAAGCAACAACTTGTGAAGCATGTCATAGCAATCATTTGGATGTGATCCAACGTATTACAGGATACTTGGTTGGGACAACAGGCAAGTGGAATGATGGTAAAAAAGCAGAATTACAAGATCGAGTCATTCATTTCTAAAAGGCAGGGGGGAGACGAAATTGAAAATCGGAGGATTCTATTCTGATTCTATCTCGAATGGTGAAGGATGGAGAGCTGTTCTTTTTATATCAGGATGTCCACATCATTGCCCAGAATGCCATAATCCAGAATCCTGGGATAAGGACTATGGTGAACTGTATGACGAAGATGATATTTATAATCAAATTATAGAGAATCCCTTTTTAGATGGGTTAACACTATCTGGTGGAGAACCTTTTCTTTATTGCCAAGAGCTATTTTCGTTAGTGAAACGTGTAAAAGCAACGGGATTAAATATTTGGTCTTATACAGGCTTTACATTTGAGGAACTTTTACGCTGGTCTGAAAGGAATTATGATGTACAAGCATTTCTACAGGAAGTAGATATATTAGTAGATGGAAAGTTTTTAATAGAGAAGATGGAACCGAAGCAACGTTTTCGTGGAAGTTGCAATCAACGTATCATAGATGTTCAGGCTTCGTTAAAGGAACAAGAGGTTGTCTTATATATGGCTTAAATGTAATAAGCGTGTTTTGATCAGTCTTTTTCAAAACACGCTTTTTCTTTTTGCTAAATAAGATCGTTTTGTTTTCGGGCTAGGAAATGTAGATTAGGAGAATGTTTATTCACTTTTTTTTATTTTTTTATACGCTTTCAAAATAAATTAACAATGTGATATTATTATATTTGAATTGTAATATTTTTGTAGAATGATAAAAAAATTCCATCATGATTTTGTGCAGAAGAGAAGAGTATATTTTTAATGAAAAAGGAGAATTCGATGTTTAAAAAACTGTTTCTAGTCATTGTTGCTTCTATCTTTTTAATGACCGCATGTGATTCGATTAAAGGTGTTAATTTAAATCAAATGATTTTAAATAATGCCAAGATTAAGTCATCCCAAAGTTATGCAGTTGCTTCACTTCATCTTTCTTATAAGAAATCAAAAGTAAAGGATAAAGAGTATTTAAAAGTATTAGATCTTTTAAATAATATGGAAATTCAGGTTCAAACCAAAATGCAAAATGCTGATACGGTCTCGGTGGGTGGATTTGTCAAACTCAAAAAAGGTAAAATTCCGTTCCAGTTATATTCCGATAAAAAGCAGATGGTTTTATTATTAGATCAAGCTTCTAAGGCAATCCGCATCCCTGTTCAGCAGGATGGGGGATCTACTGAAAAGTTAGTTCAAACGATTCAATCCAAATTGCTCCCTTATCTTGTAAAGGATCTGCCAAACCCAAAACATATTAATGTTCAAAAGAACGTACATTTTAAGGTACATGGCGAGAAAATAACAGGTCACAAGATTCATGCTGCAGTATATGCTAATGAATTGCCTAGTCTATTGTTTAAATTCCTTGATAATCTGTCAAAAGATCAAAAAGCGCTCACACAATTGGCTAAGACTATTAATGAAGTAAATAAAATATCAGGCGATGATATGGTTGTTTCTGTAGAGGAGATTAAGCAAGTCATACAACAAGCTAGGGTTGGGTTCAATCAGTTATTACCTGAGATGAAAAAATCGGGAATGCTGGATAAAAGAAACTTTCTAAAAACTGATATTTTGGTAGATAAACACTTTAACGCAAGAAAATCTTACACGGAGATTGGATTGAAAAAGCTTCCAGAAGAGAGTGGCGGGTTAGATGGAATCACTCTTAAGGTTACCCAAGAAGTTTGGAATATTAACAAAAAGGTAAAAGCACAAAAAATTAAAAGAACGAAATTTTTGAGTGAAGACGCTTCAGAAGATCAATTTTTGTCAACATTGGATAAAAAACATAGTGTTCTTTACCGTGTAATAAAGTCTATTGAACCAAGCATTCCAACAGTGAATGCTGTAAATGATCATTCTACTGTTATTAAAGGCGAAGTTGAATCCGATTCAAAATTGTTTGCAAAGGTTGGAAGCAAACAAATAGGCAAAGCAACTGCAAAAAATGGAAGATATACCATTAAAATTAAAAAGCAAAAAGCAGGTACAAGCATTGTTGTTTATGCGGTTGATATGGCAGGAAATAAGAGTAAGAGTAAGAGAATTAAGGTACTAGATAAAACGCCACCTGTTGTCCCGACTGTTAATAAAATAACTAGTAAAAATGTAACGGTAAGTGGTAAAGGTGAAAAAGCAGCAACTATTTATATTTACAATGGAAATAAGAAGATTGGGCAAGGAATCGTAGATCGTCGAGGAAACTATAAAGTGAAAATTGAGGTACAAAAGACGGGTTCAACATTAAAGATATATGCTCAAGACAAATCAGGAAATAAGAGTAAGAGTAGAACGATAAAAGTAAGTTAGGTTTTTTTAAATCCCATGCAAGCATTAGGAATATAGGTGTCTGTCCCCATGAGCATTAAAGCTTTAACACACTGGGGGTCAGGCACCTTTTTTTGTTACAGCAAGTCAAAAACGCTCCATTTAGGTAATGAATAAACAAGACATAGTGTAAAATAAGCAATATATAAATGGTGAGTTCACCAAAGAAAGGGATTCTATTATGCCAAAACGTAAAAAATCCATCTTGAAACCACTTATTTTGTCATTCCTATCGTTGCTTATTATTCTAGTTGTTGTTATTTATGTTTTTGATAAGGACAGGGATGGGAAACAGCCCACAAAGGAAAACTCTCAACAATCTGTTGAACCTTCACCCAATTCTCCAGAGGAAATAGGTGAAAGCAAAGATCAGAAACTGCATGACTATATTAATGAACTTTTTTCCTTGGCAAAGGAAGGAAAAGTGGACGGTATTCCTTTCGAATCGGGTAAGGCTAAGAAACAGGAGGTACATAATAAATGGGGAGAACCGAACCAAACAACAGACACTGCAAGTGGCAGGTACGAAGAATATAAGAATCGAAATGTCGTCATAGGATATCTGGGTGAGATTGTCTCTGATATCAGGTCATATGATTCTGAGTTACAAAGAATCCGGCAAAATGATATCAAATTAACAGGCGGAGAACCTGATGAGATTCGGTACTTTAAAGATGAAACTCATGACCAAATCATTCTTGTTTATCAGCTTAACACTTTAACAGAGTTAAAGTGGATCTTACCAAAACCGACCAATCAGGAGCCAAATCCAAAAGTGGACCATATTTCAGTCTATACACAAATAAAAAATCAAGCAGAGCCATCTACTCGACCTGACCAGCAAAAACCCATCGCTGACATGAGTTTAGATGAGAAAATTGGGCAAATGATCTTCGCAGGTATAACTGGTACCACCATGGATACAAATACAAAAAATTTATTAACGAAATACAAGGTTGGCGGGATTATTTTTTTCAAGCCTAATTTAATAAGCCCAACACAAGCAGTACAGCTATTGAATCAAATGAAGTCTGAAAATGACCAGAAGGTGCCGCTTCTATTGGGAGTAGATCAAGAAGGTGGGCGTGTTACCAGACTCCCTGGTGGATTGATTAATTTTCCAACCAATAAAGAAATTGGGGCAATTAATAATTCTCAGTTTTCCTATCAGGTGGGGACGCTGTTAGGGAAGGAGTTAAAAGAATTTGGTTTCAATCTTGATTTTGCTCCTGTCCTGGACATCAACAGCAATCCCAATAACCCGGTTATAGGAGATCGATCATACGGGAATAATTCTGAAATTGTTAGTAAGCTTGGTATTCAAACCCTTAAAGGTATACAGTCGCAAAACATTATCCCAACCATTAAGCATTTTCCAGGTCATGGAGATACGTCTGTTGACTCCCATCTTGAGCTGCCAATTGTAAATAAAAGCCTTCAGCAACTAAAAGAGCTCGAATTAATCCCGTTTGAGCAGGCAATCAATAGCGGTGCTGATGTTGTTATGGTTGCCCATATCTTACTGCCTAAACTGGATGCTAATTTTCCATCTTCCATGTCCAAAAATATAATAACAGGGATCCTGAGGCAGCAATTGGACTATAACGGTGTTGTAATAACCGATGACATGACAATGAAGGCAATTATCGATCATTATTCGATTGGCAGGGCAGCAGTTGAATCAGTCAGGGCAGGCAGCGATATTATTTTAGTTGGACATGGTTATAGCAATGTAGTAGAAGCCATTTCTTCTTTAAAAACCGCTGTCCAAAAAGGGGAAATTACTGAACAAAGAATAAATGAAAGTGTAAGTAGAATTTTGAAGTTAAAAAAGAAATATGAACTAAATAATTCTAAAGTGAAGAATCCAAATATAGAAGAAATGAACCAATCAATAAAAAAACTCCTGGATGAATATTCAAAATAATTGTTCGTATATTCCAATCAGGCAAAAAATATCATTTGGACTAAGTAAGTTTTGCTGATAATGGCGAACAGTGACAGGTACTGTTCGCCATTAATTTTAAAAAAATAAAACTGAAAATTATAAATAATCCGATTTTATTATAAATACATTCTTTTTTATTCTCTGTATCCTAGGGGGGGAAGACGAATTTAATAATGAAATATTGGTCAATTTTTATAGTAGCATTAAGAAGGCAACTCGCCCTAATTGGGGAGTTGCCTTCTGGTGATATATGCTCTTATTTTAAGTTACCTGGTACTGATTTCATAATTTTTCCAGTGTTATTATTGTTAACTGGAGATGAAGCTGGACGTAAAATGCGCATGTAACTCACCCCCTTTCACTTTGGATTAATAGGCGTAAAACCGATTTGCAATATCCGTTTTCTTTACAAACTATTTTTCCATATTAAGTTTAATACCTTTTTAATATTCCTCTTTTCATAAGGGCAAGGCCTCTCCCCAGTACGGATACGATATAATGGACAATGATTGCCTTGGCATGCTGGACGGTAGAAGCAGGATTGACAAACTGCATCCGTTTCCTCTCCTGAAGTGACCCAACTGGCGATTTTATCATAATCAAGATCTAGATGACCATCTTCATGTATTTTTCCGACTTTATTAAATTCCTCATCAAGAGAGAGGGTACACTTGTACAATTGACCATCAGAACCAACTACTAATGAGTGTGGTTTTGCTGCATAGCAGACCGATCCAGATGGCATTAATGACTCTGTTACCATGGGGCTCATATTTAATCCTTGTGTAATGGCTTCATCTGTCAGCTCCCAAATCTTTTTGTTAGACATGGTGCGGCTACATACAGGGATGTCATCATCGTTTTTTCCACCCCATTTTCCAACAGGACGATACATAATTCCAAAACGCTTATCATCTGCAAAATGTTCTACTAAGAACTCAGTTAACTTTGATGCTTCCTGTAAATTACTTTCATCGAAATTTGTTCGAATGGTGATATCAAATGAATCCGGGATGTCTTTAATGGCTAATAGATTATCGATGATTTTACCAAATGTTTTCCCACCACCTAATAAAGGTCTTCGATGATCGTGTACTTCCCCAATTCCATCAATCGTAATCATAAATTGATTAATATTCCAAGATAGTAATCTTTGAAAAACATCTTTTGTTAATAAATAACCATTTGTAACAAGGTCACAAGAGTATTGTATATTGTTTTCCTCAGCAATCGATAAGAAGTGAGTGGAAAGTTCCTCAATGACATCTAAAGAAACTAATGGTTCACCACCAAACCAACTAATATGTAGGGTCGATAAATTTGCTTTCTTTTCTTGTACGAATGCCTTGAGACCATTGATTATTTTGCGATCCATTTTCCCGCGTTCAAACGTTTCATAACAATATGTACAACGGAAATTGCAGGCTTGGGTTGGTAAAAGGACAAGGTGCATGATATCTGTTCGGTGTAAGGATTGATGAAGAAATTGTGCCCTTCTCTTTTCATCAACATCGCTAGAAACTAAAAAACCATTATTATATAAATCTTTATGTATTTCGTTTTCTAAACTTTCTGTACCAGCTCTTTTTATAGAAGATAAGACAGCTTCTTTTTCTTCATCTGAAAAATGAGCAATGGCACCAGTATAACTATTTAGAAGCACAACTCCATTGTCATCAGTATGTGATAGAGCATTAAATCTAGATGGAACATAACTATTCTTGTTTTTCATACAACACTAACTTTCTATTAAATATAGTTTGATGGCCAAAAACTATTATAGGAGTGTAAATAAAAATATAAAATGAGATAAATCACTAAGTGGTGGGGTATAGATTATTAATCGTGATTAATCGAATCAAATGACTCGACCTGTAAGCAGAACGTGAGGATCATATGCAAATGGATTATACATGAAAATCCTCAAAAGTTTATTTTAGCTTTCTTCTTGCAAAAATTTAAAACTTTGTTATACTTCCTTTAGTACTAACTGACTGAAATCATCAATTGGTCATATTGTAAAAGAGGTGTTTAATGTTAGTTGACCGTAGGAGAAAAATTATTGAAGCTACGATCCACTCCTTTTCAATCTTTGGTTACAAGGCAACAACAATGGATCAGATAGCAAGACTGGCCAGTGTAGGTAAGGGTACGATTTATACTTTTTTCCAGAGTAAAGAAGAGTTGCTTGATGAGATTATCACATCGCTGATATCAGAAATGAAAGAGGAGGCGGAAAAAGCTTTTAATCCGGAATTATCCTTCATTAATAATCTTCATAACGCCCTTTATCGAATTCTTGAATTTAGATTAAAGAACCAATTGACAATTAAATTAATTCAAGAAGAAAGAGAAATGGGAACGAAGGCAATTTTGGGAAGTATGGAAAAACTCGAACAAGAAATTGTTCACTATATTTCACAAAAGATAATAACTGCAATCAATAATGGAAAAATCAATGATTGTAATCCAGAGCTAACGGCATTTATCATGTTAAAATTGTACATAGCACTTATTTTTGATTGGGAAAAACACCATAATCCATTACAAAAAGAAGAAATATTAAAAGTTTTTGAGATGAATATTTTTTATGGATTATCTAAATGAGATATTCCTATTTTTAATCAATAAAATGACCAAATGAGGATTTTAGTCAGATATTCAAGGAGGCACATCTTATGAAGAACATTCTACTAAAAGCAGAATTAAGGGAGATATTTACAAATAAAAAAATATTAATCCCAATCATTGCTGTTTTGTTTGTCCCTGTTATGTATGCCGGAATGTTCTTATGGGCATTCTGGAATCCTTACAGTAAAATGGATAAATTGCCAGTCGCTGTGGTTAACTCGGATGCAGGAGCAAATTTTGACGGTGATAGATTGAAGATTGGTAATGATCTTGTGAAAAAACTCAAAGATGGAAAGAATTTCAAGTATAGTTTCGTTGGAAAAAAAGAAGGTTATCAAGGGCTTAAAAATGAGAAATATTATATGTTGATTGAGATTCCAAGGGATTTTTCAAAAAATGCAACTACGCTTCTTGATCATGATCCCAAAAAATTAAAGATGATTTATGTTCCGAACGAAGGTTACAACTTTTTGTCTGCTCAAATTGGGAAGACAGCCACGGCAGAAATCAAAACAGCAGTTGCCCAAAAAGTAACAGAGACATATGCTGAAACGATGTTCTCAAAAGTGAAGGAGCTTGCTGACGGAATTGATAAAGCTAGTGATGGGGCAGACAAGCTAAACGATGGTGCTGTTAAGATAAATAATGGAGCAAAGGATTTAAAAGACGGACTGGCAACACTGGCAGGAAAATCAATTGAATTCGATAATGGTATGCAGAAAGCTGATTCTGGAGCAAAAAAACTCGCTTCAGGCTCTGAACAACTAAACAATGGTCTAGAAACACTTGGGCGAAAATTAATAGAATATAATAATGGCATGCAGAAAGCTAATTCGGGAGCAGGTGAGCTTGCCAGCGGTTCGAAAACTTTAGCTGATGGCCTTGGACAATTACAGAATGGCCATAAGCAGTTAGAGGACGCATCTGGCCAATTAACTGATGGAAGTAAACAATTAGCGGATAATTTGAAAAAAGCAGATGAGGGTATTCAGTTAATGAATAGCCAAATGCCACACTTGGTTAAAGGAACGGCTGAGTTATATACCGGTGCTGAAAATCTGTCAGGGGGCTTAAATCAGTGGCAGCAAGGAGCAAATGCCGCAGTTACAGGTGCCGAGCAAATTAATCAAGGAATTACATCTTTAAAACAGCAACTGGAATCTTTAATGCAATCTCCTTCTTTCGCAGCATTGCCTGATGGACAAAAAACGGCTTTGTCTAAAGGATTGCAGGATTTGGAAACCGGAAGTGCTAATTTAGCAGTTGGGACAAAAAGTTTATATGATTCTGCCGGACGACTTTCAAGCGGCGTTTCAACCATTGCAGAAAAGTTAGGTGAGCTCAATCAAGGGCAAACCGCATTGCAACAAGGGATTGCTAAACTAGCCAATGGAAGTCCACAGATGGTTGCTGGTGCTACTCGACTTGCTGTCGGGGAAGGAGACTTTTTGGCTGGAATGCAGCTATTTGGGCAGAAGCTTTCCGAAGCAAAAGTCGGAGGAAATCAATTAACAATAGGAAGCAATAGTTTAGCAAATGGTATGTCTCAGTTAACGAGCGGTTCAAGTGCGATTGTTTCTGGGACAGGACTATTGTCGGGCGGTTCTAAGGATCTGAATAAGGGTGCTTCAGACTTGTCAAAAGGAATGGAACAGTTAGCAACTGGTTCCCATGCTTTAACTTCAGGAGCGGGACAGTTAGCCGATGGTTCGCAGCAATTAGGTGTTGGAACGAATGATTTGTCAAAAGGTTCAAAAGAACTTGCCAGTAAATTGGCAGATGGCTCAAAAGAGGCATCCAAGGTGCATGCAGATAAGAAAACCTATAATATGATGGCCGACCCTGTAAAACTATCCAATAAAAAAATCAATAAGGTTCCCAACTATGGAACAGGTTTTGCACCTTACTTCATTTCTTTAGGATTGTTTGTCGGGGCCTTATTAATCTCGATTGTCTTTCCATTGCGTCTGCCTGCCATTACACCTTCTAGTGGTTTTAATTGGTTTATTGGAAAAATAATAATCATAGCAACTATTGGAATCATTCAAGCGTTAGTGGTAGATTTACTATTGCTTAACGGATTAGGTTTACATGTCGAAAGTACACCGAGATTTATCTTGTTTACCATCCTGACGAGTTTGACTTTTGTAACACTCATTCAGTTTCTGGTTACTGCATTTGGGGATCCGGGGCGTTTTGTGGCAATTATTCTGTTAATTTTGCAATTAACAACAAGTGCCGGTACATTCCCGCTTGAACTAATTCCTAAGTTCCTTCAGCATTTTAATGCCATTCTGCCAATGACCTATACTGTTCATGGATTTAAAGCTGTCATTTCGGATGGTGATTTTGGAATGATGTGGAGGAATTCAGGAGTACTTCTTTCCTTTATGGCAATGTTCATGTCATGTTCCATTGCGTACTTTAGTATGCGGTTTCGACACGATTATCAAAAGGTTGAAGCTTTAGAGCAAGTGGAGGTAAGACAGGGAAGTTAGATAGTATTAAAGCAAAAAGACGAGGGTCCCTATAGCGGAAGCTTTGGGCCCTTTTTCCTTTTCATCAATCGAATGAATGGGAATTAAGAATGAATTAAAGACATCCACAAATAAAGAATTACTAGATTTATTAGCAAATGATGGAATGTAATTGAAAAAACCAATATTAAAGGGGAGTCTACTATCTGAAAACAGAGGCTCCTATTAATAAAATTCATTATTAAATGCATTTCCTACTTTTTCAAAATAGTTTTAATTCATTTCGTTTCTAGAAACGTCCCTTGTTTACCAAGTAGCTTTTTGGAAATAATATGGTGGTTAAACAATAGATGAAGGAGGACTTGTATGCCACAGGATCGAAAAGCCGAAGTTCAGAACGACGCAAACGAAGGAATAAAGGCATTGCCAGATAAACCACAATATCTGCCGCGTCACGTGCAAATGAAGCTGCCTCACGAATTTTCTGTGAATCCTCTGTTTGCCCGTGAAGGAGAAATAGTCGTTCCGCGCTTTCAAATGCCTGATACAGGCATGTTACCCGAAACAGCGTATCAAATCGTCCATGATGAAATTGCTCTTGATGGCAATGCACGCCTGAATCTTGCGACATTCGTTAGCACATGGATGGAGCCTGCCGCTGAGCAATTATATACCAAATCATTCGACAAAAACATGATTGACAAGGATGAGTATCCGCAAACAGCCGCAATTGAGGAACGGTGTGTCCACATTTTAGCCAACCTCTGGCATTCTCCCAACCCCCTTACGACGATGGGCGTTTCAACTACAGGATCGTCGGAAGCCTGTATGCTCGGAGGACTTGCGTTAAAGAGGCGCTGGCAAAAATTGCGCAAAAGCCAAGGGAAGCCGGTGGATCAGCCCAATATCGTGTTTAGTTCCGCTGTTCAAGTCGTTTGGGAAAAATTCGCGAACTATTGGGAGGTCGAACCGCGTTATGTGAAGATTAACCTAGAGCATCCCCACTTGGATCCAGAGGGGGTCCTCGCTGCCGTGGACGAAAATACGATTGGTGTGGTGCCGATTCTCGGTGAGACTTATACGGGGCTTTACGAACCGGTTGCTGACATTGCGAAAGCGTTGGATGATTTACAGGAGAGGACGGGCCTCGATATTCCCATGCATGTGGATGCGGCTTCGGGAGGATTTATCGCACCGTTTCTTCAACCAGACTTGGTCTGGGATTTTCAATTACCTAGGGTGAAGTCTATCAATGTTTCCGGACATAAATATGGATTAGTCTACCCTGGTCTAGGTTGGATCATATGGCGGGAAGCTGAAGATCTTCCAGAGGATCTCATCTTCCGCGTGTCCTATTTGGGCGGGAACATGCCGACCTTTGCCCTGAATTTCTCTCGTCCTGGCGCACAAGTGCTCCTGCAATATTACAATTACCTGCGTTTAGGCAAAAATGGGTACTATGAGGTGCAAAAGGCCTCTCAGACAGTCGCCCATTTTCTTAGCAAGGCAATTCAAGAGATGGAACCGTTTGAACTTTTGTCCGATGGTTCGGATATTCCAGTTTTCGCTTGGCGGCTGAAAGAGGGATACACATCAAACTGGAATCTGTATGACTTGTCTCGACAATTACGTGTGTTCGGCTGGCAGGTGCCCGCCTATCCATTGCCGCCAGATATGGAAGAGGTGACGATCATGCGCGTTGTGGTTCGGAACGGCTTTTCCATGGATCTCGCGCATTTGTTTTTGATGAACCTCAGACAGGCCGTTGCCTTTCTGGATTCCCTAGACGGTCCTATGCCGCATGATACGAAATGTGATAATGGGTTTCATCACTAAGAGGGGGTCAGACCTGATCGGATTTCCTCTCAGTTTGGATTGAATTACCACAAGCAAGCCCTATCCAATAACTAGTTGGATAGGGCTTTTTATAAGTTGATCGATTTCCATAGGGTTAAAGATTTCCTTGAATAAGTAAATATCTAACCATGCACACAGCGATTGGTTACTCTTCTTTACATAACCACATCACTATAAACGATATTGGAAGTTAAATTTGTTAACATATCGATATCATGCACTTCTGATTCCTGTAAAGCTACACCATCTTTTTCGATAACACGAATAATAGGGCGTTCTGGGAAATTACCATTATTTTTAACTACAAAACCTGTTTCACCAGTACTTAGTGTTACTGTTATACCAACAGGATACATAATAACCGATTTTTTAAAAATTTGGACCAATTCCGTTTCAAAATGTGTGCCCGCACCACTATAGAGAATTTCAAAACCTTTGTGTGGCAACATCGCTGGTCTATATGAACGACTCGATGTTACTGCATCATATACATCTGCTATAGCCATTATTTTTGCATAAGGATGAATATCCTTCCCATTTAATCCTTGTGGATACCCAGTACCATCTATCTTTTCATGGTGTTCAAATGCACAACGGGATGCCAATATAGGTATTTCATGCTGTTTTTTTAAATATTCATAACCCACAGATGTGTGTGTTTGAATAAGTTGAAACTCTTCTGCCGTTAATTTCTCTGGTTTGTTTAAAATTTCAATAGGAATCACCATTTTACCAACGTCATGAAGTAACCCACTTATACCTAATTCATTTAAATCTTTCGGCCTAACCCTTGAGTTGATGGCCAATTGCAAAGTATAGACCATTACATTAAATGAATGATTGTATAGATAATTGTCATATACTTGTATGGATGTCATTAAATTCAATGTTTTTTTGTTTGAAAGAAGTTCTGATAACACATCATCACATAAATTTTGAAATGATTTTAAAATTTTGGGGCTAAATCTACCAGTCAATTTTGATTTAGATTTCAAACTGGTGAAGGAAGTTTTTATTTCTACTAACGACCTTTGTTTTAATTCGTGTGAAATACTAAAATCCTCTATTAAACCATCGCTATATTTGTCTTTTACATATACCGCAAAAATACCGAGATGCCTTAATCTCGAAATGGCTTTATCCGTTAATTTATACCCCTCTGCTAGTAAAACTAGGCCATTGTTATCATAGATTGATTTGGCTAACTCTGTCCCTGCTTTACACCTACTTAATGACACTAACCTCACACTACACCGTCTCCTATTAATCACTTTATGAAAGTGTACATACTTATTCACATTATTACATAAATTTATCATATAAAATATGTTAAAACTCACATCAATTAAAACTTGAAACCTCAATTACGGTTAAAATGATGAAGAAAAACTGTAGATGGAGGAACGACCATGAAGGACAAACTAACCACTCAAGAGTTACGTGAATATAGGTGCCTGACCCCCAGTGTGTTAAAGCTTTAATGCACTGGCGGTCTGGCACTTTTTTTAGAAACGAATATATCAGATTACAAGTTAGGAAGATTTAAGTCACAGGTCGAGATACAGACGAATTTGAAAATGAATAAAAAACCAATAATTGTAAATCTTCTTAGAATGTTAGGTCGATTTTTGATATGATCAATTAGAGTAATCTAGAAATTTTCTTTTATATCTGGGTGGAGTGGAAGGATGGATTTGTGAAAAATTGTAAGTGCAAATTGAAAGAGGAATAGGGAGTGTATATATGAATCAATTTCTTCAGATGGGTGCCAATACAGTTTTAAGTTCCCCAAAAGGTACTATTACTGTTAGCTATGAAATTTCTAATTCGATAGATATTTCCTTAACAGCATTCCTTTTAACTGATTTAGACAAGGTACAAGGAGATAGTGGAATTATATTTTATAATCAACCAGAGAGCTCTTCTGGTGTAGCTACCTTAATGCCGTCTGAGAATGTAGGTAATACAAAAGTACATAAAATTAATTTTAATATGAGTAAAGCTCCTGAAGGCATTTCAAAAATAGCTATTACTCTTACAGAGGATAATAGTACGGGATTTTCAAATGTAAAGAATTTAAAGGCAGAGATAGGTACCGATCATACTTTTATTCAGTTAACCCCATCTAGTTTCACAAATGAAAATGGAATTGTAGTATTAGAATTATATCTAAGGAATGGCCAGACAAAAGTAAAATCAATCTGGCGGGGATTTAATTCCGGGCTTGAAGGGTTATGTAAAAATTATGGTGTAGAGGTTGAAACTGAGGAGCAAAACAAGCCTTCTGAACCTAAAACTATTCAAAAACAAACCGCAAAAGAACCGCCTCAAACTGTTCCTAAAAATAACGCTATGTCACTGATAAGCCTTGAAAAGGTAAAGGGTAAGATAAGTCTCGAAAAAGGTCAAAAGCCAGTGATCATTGAAAAAACACCAGAAATTACAGCTACCGTATCTTGGAAAACTGGGACAGATTATGATATATATGCTTTAGTCTATACAAAGAATGGGAAGCAGATAGATGTAGCTATGTTTGGGGCAAATGGAACCCCTCCGCTCAGAAGTTTTGGCAAAGGAGCAGTGGAACATATGGGGGATGTTAGGAGAAATAGCGGACCAACTAAGACAGAAGTTATTAAATTAAGGTTAAATAATGAAATTCTCGCAGTTGTTCCTGTGGTTTATTCGGCTCAGTCAAATGGGACAGGCTCATTCTATAGATACAAGGTGTCCATGAGTATAGATAATCATAATGGAACCTCAGTTA
This sequence comes from Neobacillus drentensis, assembly GCF_036962125.1. GTDB lineage: Bacteria > Bacillota > Bacilli > Bacillales > Cytobacillaceae > Neobacillus > Neobacillus drentensis_B. Next base: position 55,152 of record NZ_JBALOA010000018.1, on the reverse strand, counting down.
CCATATCTGCAAAAAATGCAAATAATAATGATAGAATTTATTCCTGTGTACCCGGAATACTTCAAAATACATCGGATGGAGTAATTATAAGCCCATTGGAGCTTTATAGTACACCGAACTCAGAACATAGACCTAAACTTAGGATGGGGTCTTCAGGTATGGTAGAAGTTATAATGGATGAAGGACCAAGAAATGATTACAAGTAGACTAGAATTATGAAACCTCATATAGATGCACCGAGATGAACCGTACCATAAATAGAGGCAGTTTTTATACATGAATTCTATTTATTGGTGGGGAATTTGTACAAAGGTATAGGCTAAACAAGATATACTATTTATGATCTACTTGTTTAGCCTACCTTTTTTGTCTAATGAGCTTTATATAGTCATATAAAAAAATTGTGTGGATAACTGAATTCGAGTAGTATGCATGAATTTTCCTTAGTTTATAATGCAGATGTTTATCCCTTAGTAGAGATTGTCTTCAACTTTTCATGACTGAAAGAATCATCATGTTTAAGTCTGCCATCTTCCATTCGATACACTTTATCGCAGTATTCAAGCATTCGTTCGTCATGGGTAACCATGATTGCAGCTTTGTTTCTTATTTTTGTTTCTTTGGCTATGAGTTGAACCACTTCATGAGCCCTCATCGAATCAAGACTTGCTGTTGGCTCGTCTGCTAGAATAATAGATGGATTATTTATAAAAGCACGAGCAATTGCCGTACGCTGTCGTTCTCCTCCAGATAACTGTTCAGGTAATTTTTCCAGTTTTGTTGCTAAACCAAGACTTTGTAATAATTCCTTTGCAAATTCTTTATCCTCTTTTACAAGTTTCCCTGCCATTTTTTTTACCACAAGTAATTGTTCTAGAACATTTAAATAGGGGATAAGATTACTAGTTTGTAAGATAAATCCTATTTCCTCCAACCGCAATCGCACTAAATCCTTAGGTTTTAACTCACTAAGGTTCTTACCGTTAAGAATGACCGCACCTTTAGATGCATGGAGTAATGCACCTGCAATAGCAAGAAATGTACTTTTTCCTGAACCTGATGGGCCAATGACAGCAATAAACTCACCTTGTTCTACAGTTAGGGAGATATCATCAAGGGCAAGAACTTGATTTTCACCCTGTTGATACTGTTTAGAGACATTTTTTAATTGGATTCCTGACATTATTCCATCCTCCCAATCGCTTGAAGTGGGTCTATTTTTGTGATTTTTCGAACGGAAACCAATGAACTTAAAACCGAAATCACAAGTAATAATAGGGCATAAAGGACTACTAATTTAAGATCAAGTGAAAATGGCATTTCATCCGGAAGAATAAGGGCTGTCCCATAGGTTAATAGGATTCCTGCTATAATACTAATAAATGATAATAGAAATACCTGGGAGACAATGGCTCTTCCCAAGAAACGATTGCTGGCACCAAAGGCTTTTAATATGCCAAATTGATTTGATTTTTGCAAGGTAATTACATAGAAGAATACACCTAGTACAAAAGCTGAGATGGCCAATAGGAAAGCAAGCATCATCATAATTGTGCCATTTTCTTCTTTATAACCAGGCATTCCCTGTACGGCTGTGCTCTTGGTTACTGTTTCCGTATGATTGAATAACTTATTTAGTTTCTCAGAATCAATATTTTCCCCTTGCAACATAATCGCATTTACAGGTTTCTCAATTCCTTTATCAGAACCAGGTGCTGCAAATTGAATAGAGCGCCATTTATCCAGGGTAGTAAAAATAGCAGGTAAATGATTGTATGTTTCATTTTTAACAAACCCGACAATTTCCATTTTTTCTAATGATCCTTCAATTTTCAATGTATCGCCAATTTTAAAGCCCTTTTTCTTTAAAGTATCATTAGCGATAACTTCCAAAGGTTTACTTGCTTGAAGTGGTTTTCCATCAATCACATTAGGTTCCAGAAAACTACCAGGTGATATTCCCAATATGGCAATATCTATTTTTTCTTTATCATCAGAATCAGAATGATTAAGTACGGTTCCCATGGTCGCACCCATTGCTGACGCAGCTGAAACATTAGTTTGGTTTTCTAGTTTCTTTGCCAATGATTCACTCAATAACGATCGACTCATAGAGGATCTTGAGTCATCTTCAAAAGTCACATAACTGGCATTCATGTTTTTAAATGTTGCCGCACTAAGAGTGGAAAGGCCGTTTCCTAACCCAGATAGAATGAATACCAGCCAAGCAATCAGAACAGTTATAACACCTATCATTAGAAATCGTAATTTACCATGCTTTAACTCTTTTATAGCAAGAAACAATATACGTCACTCCTTTAATATAAACAAGATTAATCACGTGTGATTAGTAAAATCATACTAGTTTGTTGTTGATTAGTCAATCGTGACTATATGGTTAAAATATAATATTTATTTTTTAGATTCAAATAAAAAGGAACCCTCAGTCGGTTCCTTTGATTCATATGGATATAAAATTTAATCCAAGTGAAGAAGATGTTGAATGTTTTTTTCAAGAAAGGAAACTTCTGCTTCTAACATGGTAATTTTATGTTTGACTGCAAGATTCACACCGGTTCGTATTCCATGTGCAGGGGTTTGGCTAAATAAATGGATTAGTTTTTTGCTTTTCTCTAATCTTTCCTTCAAGGCAGGTATTGCTTTATCCATCGGAAGAAGATCAATAAACATTAACCCAATATCTCCTTGGTAATTAGCACTTTCCGCAGAAGATAGATTTTTCAATAGTAATTGATAAAAATAGTCTCTTCCACTTTCATTTATAGAGTAGACTTTTCGGGTGGGTCTATTTCCTTCTTGTTCTAACTGAATATCTATATATCCCTTTTGATTTAGTTTATCCAGAGTAGCATAAGCAGTAGGCTTTTTCATATCTGTAACTGTACTTAAGTTTCTTTCGATAAATTCATTAATTTGATATCCGTGTTGACTTTGTCCCATGAGTATCCCAAGCAGTATTAGTGAGCGATTTTCCACTGAAATCCGCCTTTCTTTCATGCATTCTTTATATATTCTCTCGTAAATTTTATTTGTAGTCAATTGATGCAGTAAAAATAGACCATTTTCATGATGAGAGAAATGAGTAATAAAGTCTTGAAGCCAATTAAAATGTATAAAAAAAGGATAGATAGAGCATTTATATTGCTCCACTATCCTTTTTATTAGTGACATTAAAGTGAGGTCACTTCTTTATAAATATTAAACTCCCATTTTCTCTTGAATGATAACCTGGTTTGACTCCTGCTTTTGCTTCTTATTTACAAGATAGATACTGGCCACGATCAGGACAATTCCTAAAAATAAAAGTTTTGTAAAGGGCTCATTTAATAATACAGTTCCGATGATAACTGCGAGCATTGGAACCAAGAATGTAAATGTTGCCACAACACTGGCATCTCCTTTTTTGACAAGTATAACGTAGAGAATCCAGGATAATGCAATCCCTAGAATCGTACCAAAGGAAAGACCCCATATAAACGTATCATTCCAAACAATACTGGACCAATTCTCAGACCAAAGCCCGGCTATCATCAGAACGCATCCCCCAATTAAACACTGGAATGCCACCATCCAAAGAGAATCAACCGAGTGAATTTAGTGGATGAAATCAATGAACTGTTAGCTAAGACAAGTAACAGAGGAAAAGCCCCTACCTTTAATGTCTAAGGCAAAACACCAAAGAATTATTGAAGAGATGTCTAAAATCTGGGGGAATGAGAGGTCACTTATACAAATAAATAATACTCCTCCTGAAGAAAAATCTAGTGATGACAAAAGGAACAAATTAAAAGAAGAGGTATTAGCCCACTATATTAGTGGACAGCAATATATTAATGGCAGCCAAAGGCAATGGAAGGAATTTGTCTTATATAGATTTAATCAGGTATATGAAAAGAAGTTAACAGTGCAAGATTTGATTGTATTAATGAAAAATGTAGGGGTTTCCTTTAATCAACCGGATAAACTTGTTTATTATCCTATTCGAGATTATTTAATCTATATTGGGAAAAAGTCAAAGAAGCCCTTGGATTTACTTTAATGGGCGAACAGTAACTGTCGCTATTCGCAAATTGAACCATTTAAATTAAAGTTTTCATAAATCTTTTTAAGAAATATAAGGTGGGTGAATACTTATAATATTAAGGAGAAAAATATTATCTGCAATTTTCAGTAGTTTACTAGGTGCACTGATGTTTTCCGTACCTGAGAGGTTCGAACTGAATCTATTATTGAATTTATTTTACTTGAACATTATGTTTGTATTAACGTATGGTATAATTTCGTCCTTAATTAGTGATTGGTTAACAAACAAGATTTTCACATCAACATATGCTCGCGAAATTGCTTCCTTTATATTACATTGCCTATTCGGTTCAGTATTTAAAGTACTTAGTCTTGTTCCTGCTATCCTATTTTTCGTTATCGATCGATTGTTAAGAATGTTCAAGATAAAATGGTGGACGGTTATACCACTATTATTACTTGTTGTGATTATATTTTTTATAGGTATTAATCTGGATTAATATATGAAGAACTAGGGAGAGTAGAGGCATCGTCCTCGAGTAAATTGGTGGCAACCATTAATCCTGGCCTGCCTATTTGGGACACAGTGGTACTTAAAAAACTTAGGTAAAAGGCCTCCTGCATATTATAGGAAAAATAGATTGGAATACCCTCTTATTATATGAAGATATTAAAAATGCATATAAAAAAATAATTGCAGAAGAAACACTGGCAAGCTAGTTATCAAGTTATTTGACCAAGAGTATCCTAACTCAGGAATAACCGATATCAAAAAAGTAGAGTTTGTATTATGGCAAACGAGAGAGTAAAGGCACTTTTTGATAATGGTGTTTCTACTTTTTCTACTTTTGACACTGTTCTACATGTTAAGGGAAATTTATTTGCGATAATTCCAAACGAAGGACATAATATTAAAACATAAATTGGGTGGGTCATGATGATTGAAAAAATATGTGAAATTATTAATGATGAGTATTGTTGCGATATTGATATAACTATTGAGGAATGGAAAGAATTATTAACAAATCCTACAGTATTCGATGATAAAAGCAAAGAAGCTATAAAAAAATGGTATATAGAACCTGGATATTCTGCTACTTGTGGTTATATAGGTAAAAAATATAATGAGCACAGTATGAGTGCTAATGGAATTATAAATGGATTAGCGGGAAGAGTCCAAAAAGAACTTGGACGGTTCGTTGTTAAGGGAATAGGAGGTATAGCTACAGGCACAAGATTTATTGTGGTAATGAAAAGCAAATTGATTAATGCAAAACCAAAAACTTGGGAGTGGACGATTAGAGAGGAGCTTGTAAAAGCTATTGAAGAATTAAATATATTTTCGGATTATAGTTATTCGGATGATGCACTTATTTCAGATATCAGCGATAATGACATTTCTTCGGATAACCCACATTTTGAATATAGTGGTAGGCCTAAAAATAAAAAAGACCCTGTTTATGTCAAAAATAAATATTCGTATCCTCGAAGTCACAAGGTATCAATAAATGCTTTACGACACGCAAATAATAAATGTGAATTTGATGATACTCATTTAACATTTACTAGGAGAAATTCGGACTTAAGCTATACTGAACCTCATCATTTAGTACCAATAACTTACCATAATAATTTTGAAGTATCTCTTGATGTTGAAGAAAATATCGTTTCTTTATGCTGTAATTGTCATAAACAAATCCATTTAGGAAAAGGCTTTGAAGTAATGCTAGAAAAATTACATAATGATCGAAAAGACTTATTAACGAGGGTTGGTATAGATATCACGTTAGATGAGTTGATTAAATTATATAAAAATAATTAAATGCGAAAATTTAGCCGGGGCGTGAAGGCACCCGAACTCAAACACCCGCTAGAAGGGTGTCTTCCCAGAGTTGTTTTGTATTTATAAAGTTGAAGCAGTCTTTCTAAAAAAGGTGCCTGACCCTCGTTGCGTGAACGCATTAAAACACTAGAGGTCAGGAACCTTTTTCCAATCGCATAATTATAAAGGGTAATTTAAAGAGTAAAAAATTGTTGGTATATAAGGTGCGGTGAACCGCATCATATGGTACAAGACAAGACATACTCTTTTAAACTCCAAAGACATATCTATAGAGATCCTTTATTGATTCATTTAATAGTGGATCTTTTTATTTACCCGAAAATATAGTAAAATTTTCACATATCCAATAAATAGCAATATAGCAATGATAGTTAACATATAGTCAGGAGCAAACCTATGGAAGCGGTCGAAAAGAAGCTAATCGTGAATTCTGATAAGGGGAATTTATTAAGAGAGTTAGTAAAATCGATGAACGAGTGTGAGCGGTTTTATTTTAGTGTCGCATTTATAAACTTCAGTGGTCTCCAACTTCTCCTAGATCCGTTAAAAGAAGCTGAGTCAAAGGGCATAAAAGGAAAAATTATCACTTCCACATATCTTAATTTTACAGATGCAAAAGCGCTAGAAAAAATTAAAGAGTTTAATAATGTTGAGTTAAAGGTTTTTGTTACGGATAAAGAGATTGGTTTCCATACGAAAGCATACATATTTGAGTACAAAGATAGCTATAAGGTGATAATTGGTTCGTCGAATATTACTCAAAGTGCCCTGAAAAGTAATATTGAGTGGAATGTAGAAATCATTACGAAAGAGGATGGCCGGTTTATTCAAGATGTTCTAAAGGAATATAACTATCTTTGGAATATGAGTGAAGATGCTGATCAGGATTTTATTAGTAGATATGACGAATTTCTAAAAAGCCTCAAAAGTACACAAAAAAAACATCAGTTGATATATGAAAACAAACAATATATCGTCCAAAATAGAATGCAAAAGCGAGCAACCGAGAATTTAGATAGACTAAGAAGCTTTGGCGAAAAGAAGGCTCTTGTCATTGCCGCAACTGGTACTGGTAAAACCTATATGTCAGCTTTCGATGTTAAAAGTTTAAAACCGAAGAAACTCCTCTTTATTGTTCATAGGGAAGAGATTTTGAAAAAAGCAAAGGAAACCTTTGAAATGCTACTACCTAATGAGGGTCTTTCTTTTGGCTTACTTACAGGAAATCATAAGCAAAGTGATGTGGATTATGTCTTTGCTACGATCCAAACCATTTCTAAGTGTTTTCATGAATTTCAAAAAGATGAATTTGATTATCTAATCATTGATGAAGCCCACCATGCGACCAGCCCAACCTATCAAACCGTTTTAAATTATTTCGAACCTAAGTTTACATTAGGAATGACGGCAACCCCTGAACGTAGTGATGGTTATAATGTTTTTGATCTTTTCGATAATAATGTGGCTTTAGAAGTTCGGCTACATGAGGCTTTAGAGGACGAGTTAGTTATTCCTTTTCATTACTTTGGGATTACGGATATTGAAGGCATTGATTTAAGTAATGTTAATATTGACGATATTGCTGAACTAACCAAGCGGTTAAAGGTTAATGAACGGGTCGATTTTATTATTAAAAAAATGGACTTCTATGGTCATGATGGCGAGAAAAGAAAAGGCCTTGGTTTCTGTGCGAGTATTGAACATGCTCAGTATATGGCTAGTGAATTTAATAAAAGAGGCTATAAAAGTGTTTGTTTATACGGTGCCGACTCACCGGATACACGAGAACGTTTTATTAACCAATTAGAAAATGATCAGGATGATTTAGAATTCATATTTACCGTCGATATTTTTAATGAAGGCGTAGACATTCCTTCTATCAATACAGTACTCATGTTAAGGCCAACCAACTCTCCGATTGTGTTTATTCAACAGTTAGGAAGAGGTTTGCGAAAACATGCAGATAAGAGTTTCTTAACCGTTCTTGATTTTATCGGAAACCATAATAAAACGTTCCTCATCGCACTGGCACTTAACGGAAGTCGTTACTATGATAAAGAAAGCTTGAAGTTAGCGATTGCGACTGGATTTGCAAATATTCCCGGGTGTACTCATATCCAAATGGATAAGATATCGCAGGAAAGAATTTTGGCTCAAATTGACAATGAGAACTTTAATTCAATGAAATACCTAAAGGAAGGGTACTTTGAATTTAAAAAGCTCAACCAAGGACGAATTCCATATTTATTATTAGAATATCTTAAGTATGATGGGGCACCTGATCCGACGAAATTTATAGACCGTGAAAAAACATATCTACAGTTTGTAGCAAAAGTTGAAAAAGATGATTATTTAAAAGTGTTATTACAAAACGAAGCTTTCGAAGGGGCTTTAAAAGAATTATCCAGTAAGCTTCCTCTGAACAGGATTTATGAGTTTATCATCATTAGGTATTTGATAGAGCATGAAGAAATTAATTTAGACATTGCTAAGCATCAAATCTTAAAGATGATTAAGGATGTTGATAATGATAGTATCTTACATGCATTTGAGTGCCTGAATCAGAATTACTATGATAGTGGTCAGTTGAAGAGTAAACCCAAACTATTTAATTATACGAACGGATTACTTGTTAAGACTCCTATTTTTAAAGAATTACTAGCAAATAGGGAGTATCGCAAATATTTAGAAGATGCTGTTACCTACGGGATTTTCCGGTACGAAAAAGAGTTTAAGTCTGATTATTACGGTGTTCCACACTTTAAACTATATGAGCAATATCAAATGATGGATGCCGCATTACTTTCCAACTATCGAAAAATCCATAGTTCTTTTAGGGGTTCAGGGTTGCTTGCTAATGGGAAAGAATATTTCTTATTTATTGATTTGCATAAAGAAGAGGATGTAAAGGAAAGCATTAACTACAAAGATAAATTTATTAATGAGCGATACTTCCAATGGCAATCGCAAAATAGTACTGCCCAGCATTCTGAGCGAGGACAGAATATTATTTTTAATAAGCAAAGAGGCGTTAACCTTCATTTATTTGTGAGGAAGTACAGGGAAATAGATGGGAAGAATGAACCTTTTATTTATATTGGAAAAGGAGATACTGTTCAATATGAAGGTGAAAAACCTATTACGGTGAAAATTAAATTAGAGCACGAAATACCTGCAACACTGTATACAGAGTTTACGAAGAAAGTGTAGTCTTCTCATTAGAGAAGACTATTTTTCATATATTAATTGTTCAACGGCTGGGATGTCAGCGGGCGCCCACTTTAGTGAATCTAAGTTTTCTCTTTTTAGCCAAATAAGCTTGGAATGCTCACTTGGAGTTGGCGTTCCTTCTAAAACCTTGCATTTAATTGATTTTAAATTAATGATAAATGTTTCATATTCATGGGTATTATCATTAAATACTTCTTTTGAAGTCTCGATTGTACAGCCTAATTCCTCATCAATTTCTCTTACTAAGGCTGAATAGATATCCTCATTTGCTTCCACTTTTCCACCTGGAAACTCCCACATATTTGGAATAGACATTTCTGGAGACCTAAGAGCGCATAGGATTTCTTTTTGGTCGTTTTCAATAATTGCTGCGACTACCTTTACAAGCTTTTTCAATGTGATCCTCCTTGATGAATTGATTTACTAGTCATAATATATCACTTTTATTTGAAATATTCTTTGATTGAACTTTTCATTCTATTGCGAAAGTTTTATTGGAAAATTAACCCTTATACTCTATCATTAAGATAATACAATAATACGCTAAGAGGAGTGATATTTTGGAATGAAGTGGAAAATTTGTCCTCCTAAACTATCGTTGAACAGGGTGAGCTGCTATGGATAAAAAGCTATTTAAGGCGAAAGTTTTAAATTTACTTGAACAAGATGTAGATGGATTAACATCTGAGAATAAGATCAAGTATATGAAAAAATGGATAAGAGACTATGAGCTTTTACATCAAAGAGAGCCAATTGCAGTAAATCCTCAAGATTCCATTAAAGTAGGTATTCTAGTACAAACAACAATGAGAAAAATAGTTAGAGCTAAATTACTTTCAGAAGAAATAATTAAACATTTACAGGATTTCCGGTATTGTAAATTAACATTTGATATTAATTATCCGCTTTTGAAAAAGGTGGTCTGGGATTTACCAATCTCTGAACAAAGAAAAATAAATGGTTACGACCGGTATTGGAAAGAAACAGTAACTATTAACAACGAGAGATACCTGATCTGTAATGACTGGTATGAAAGAAATAAACCCAAGTTTATAAAATGGGTAGAAGAAATTGAGTATGAGATTACAAAGTTTAAGTATATTAGGGATAGCCAAATATAAATACATTCCTGTCGATAGGGGGTCTAACTATGGAACTATATTTTTATGAAGAGAGATATAAACATTTCATCGAGCAGTATCAATTAACGGAGGAACAACTTCGTTTTACTGGTACGCCAACTGAATGTATCAAACTTTCAAATGAGGATCCTAATCGTTATTCAATCTTAGCGATGGATCAGGAACATTTGGTCACTTTTTTCGATTTGCATAAAAATGAAGGAGTAAAACCGTATTCAAATAATGAACGTTCTATTTTATTAAGAGCCTTTTCGACAGATCACCGTTATCAAGGGAAGGGTTATGCCAAAAATGTCCTTTTGCAATTACCTTCCTTTGTAAAGGAACATTTTAAAGAAACGAATGAAATTGTCCTAGGAGTTAACCTTCAAAATACAGTCGCTCAAGGATTATATAAAAAATGTGGATTTATTGATGAAGGCGAACGAAGGATGGGAATAAAGGGCGAACTCATCATCATGAGTTATCATTTGTAGAATTAAGACGAACTTATGGTTTGTTATGCTCATATCATGTACTTTTGGTAAATATGATATAAAAAAACTAACCAAACGTTTGATTAGATCCTTGAAACCCTTGGTACATATGGTCTGAAAAACTAATCAAGCGTTTGATTAAATCCTTGTAGCCCTTGGTACATATGGTCTGAAAAAACTAATCAAACGTTTGATTAAGTCCATGCAATCGTTGAATCATATGGCCTGAAAAAACTAACCAAACGTTTGATTAAATCCTTGAAACCCTTGGTACATTTGCTCTGAAAAACTAATCAAACGTTTAATTAGATTCTTGTTTCCTAGGTACAGATGAAAAAAGAGAATAGGAGGCTTTTATAATGAATACCTTAATTCCTTTCATCACCTTTTTGCCACTAATCGTCCTAGCATTTGTTGTTAGATGGGTTTATCAAATTAAAAGAAATAGTGACATTCAAGTGGAGCAAAACCAATAAATTATTTCGCTTTTGCAAAATAAAAAGATTAGTAATTAACTATTTAAAATCTTAGTAATCAAAGGAGAAAGACATGAAAATAGAATACGCGATCATAATATTAGCTATTAGCATTGCCTTCAGTGGATTTTGGATAGGCAATGCGCTTAAACACAACAATGCGCTTAAAGATTAGCGAGGATTCAATAAAAAGAATAATCAAGATAGAAAGAGTAACCATGGAACAAAGTGGATCATTTGAAGGTATGATGTTCCCCTATTCGAAAATATATGACCATTATGTTTTTTCAAAAACATCTTTGGACCAATGGGTACAGGAGACTGTAAAATATCAAAACGTATATAGTTCGGCAGGTATTCAACGCAGATAGCATGTTTGGAACGGACCTTTGTATTTTAAAAGGGGGGAAACGTTTGAAAATTAAATTTGGACCCATTCTCTTGCTTTTATCGCTTGTCCTCACGGCTTGTAACATAGGAGTAGACCCGAAGGCACATTTAGGTGAAATTTATAGCGCTGCACTGGACTCCATCATGGGAAAAGATGAGGCATTAAATAGTGACATGAAATTCATTGCGATTGATATGAGCAATTTCGACGCTGGATTAAGTGAAAAGGATAAAAAAGATATTATTACTTTTTTCAAAGACAAATATAAAGTGGATGTAATGGATGTCACTTTTGAGGAACTGAAAGCAAAAGGATTCTACGATCCGGATAAAATGTCTTTAACTGGCGTCCTTCTTAGGATAGAGAAAGTCGATTTCAAATGGAACAATGATGTTTTCTTTGAAGGGTCTAAATATCGCTCAGGATTAGGTGCCATTGGTGTAGAAGGTAATGTCCACTACAAAGATGGCACTTGGCAAGTGAAAGAGTCAAAAGAGACCTGGATAAGTTAATTTAATAATTTTACATACAGTTTAAGAAAAGGGGATGGAGCATAATGTTGATTAGAGAACTGACAGAAGAGGACTACTTAGAATCAATGAAACTCTCTGAATATGCGTTTCAATATAAGGTTCCGGAATCAGACATACCAGCTAGATTAGATCGATTGCGAAACCATAAAGTTTTAGGGATATGGGATGAGGATACTCTCGCTGCCAAACTGCATATTTACCCGCTAAGTATTTTCATGAGGGATGCGGAATGGAAAATGGGCGGTATCGCTGGGGTGGCTACATACCCAGAATATAGACGGAACGGTTATGTGAATACACTCATGATTGATTCCTTAAAACGGATGCGAAATAATGAGCAGATTGTCTCGCTTTTACATCCATTTGATATTTCTTTTTATCGCAAATATGGATGGGAGATCTTAACTGAAACGAAAAAAATCACAATTGAAAAAAAGGACCTTAAGTTCCTCGAACCGCAACCTGGTTTGATTAGAAGATTTTCAAAAGAGACCCATAATGAAGAAATAGAAAAGGTTTATCAACAATATGGCACACAATTTACTGGCATGTTAAAACGCGATTCTTATTGGTGGAAACAACATGTTTATGATGAAGATTCACAGATGGCTGTCTATTATAATCCCGATAAAGAAGCTATCGGCTATATTCTTTATCAAGTAAAGGATAAAAAAATGGAGGTGCAGGAGCTGGTTGCTCTTGACCATGAAGCAAGAATTGGTTTGTGGAATTTCATGTGCCAGCATGATTCTATGGTCGATAAGGTCACGATTCAACTTACCAGTCAGGATCCTTTTCCTTATTTTCTAAAGCAGCCTAACGTGAAAATTGAGCTGCACCCATATTTTATGGCCAGGGTCGTTGATGCGGAGGAATGTTTACGGAGATTTCCGTTTCTACATGAAAATGAGTCCCTATTCCTGCATCTTGAAGATTCCCATGCAGCTTGGAACAATGGGAGCTATTTACTTAATATGGGAGAACTAAAGGTGTTTAAAGAAAAAACTGGAGGTCAATGTGTTCATCCTCCTAAAAAAGGGATTCACTTAACTATCAATTCTCTTTCAGCGATTCTGTTTGGTTATAAAAGGCCGATGGAGCTTTTTGAAATGGGCTATTTGAAAGGTTCCAAGCTTGAAATTGAACTTTTTGAAAAAATGGTCCCAATATTGAAATCGGCGTTTATTGACTTCTTTTAAGGAAAAAAGTGCCTGACCCCCGATGTGTTAAAGCTTTGACACGCTGGGGGTCACCTTTTTAAACGGTTTCATATTGCGTTATCCAAAGTTCTAATACTTGACCGCTTCTCTATTTTCAGCAAGGGCAGATTCATTGAAACCTTTAACGAGGAGCCATACCGCTAAAATCATTTCATTAGCTGCTACTGGCAAAGCCAAAATTCCACCCCAAACAGAAATTTGCTGAAATACCCCAAACATGACGAACAAGGAACAAATAAATACAAGAGTTGCCCCAGTCATACCTAAAATTGATATAAACCTCGGTACGAGCTTGGTTTTATAAAAGATATAACTGTACATCATCGTATTGATCCCAAGCATGAAAAGGGGGCCAAGCATAAATGTCCAGTCATGTATTGCTTTTAATACTGTACCGGAAGCTTGAAAAGAGACGGAATCCGGAGCTCCTGTTGCTACAAATTCCCGGCTTAAGGTCAATAGTGATAATATGCTGATTACACCAACTGTTATGATAATTGCTTCAAGGAACCGGAAACAAACATGCCAAAGCGCAATCGTTTCATTATATTTTCTTAATATAGGAAACATGGTCGTTGCCGTTCCTATTGCTGATGCGACAAGAATTAACTCCATTAGTGCTCCTAATATCACCTGATTGGAGTTTTCGGATCCTTCCATTAGGTAGTTGGAACCTTTTAGTATGGGATCATATAATTTAAGACCTATTACTGCTGTTACGGCAGCAAGTATAAACAGCACGCCCACAATTTTCGCAGCTATGTTTGAATTCATTATTTATTCTCCCCTTCATTTAATAAATTCAATAATGGTTAAACCAAACGATTATAAGTTCTTACTGTTTATGCTCTCCCCATAAAAGAATACTTCTTCCAACGGTAAGTTAAAGGCGAGAGCAATACGAAAAGCGAGTTCTAGAGAGGGGGAGTAATTTCCCCTTTCGAGAGCCACGATGGTTTGTCTTGTTACACCTACCTTGTCAGCTAATTGCTGTTGTGTCATTTCATTATGGTTGAATCGTAATTTACGGATATGATTGCCGACAAGCTTTTTACCCATATTAGACTCCTTTACGATAGTGATAGAGTTTGGTAATGGATCCAGTCACATCGGAGATGAATCCTGAAGAGATTAGGATAATGAACATCATGTACGACGGCTGATAGATAATTAGCGAACCCATAGCAATAAGGAAGCCAATGATAAACACAAAAAAGGAATTTTGGTTCGCTTTCAAATCTATCAACTTATCCAACTCATCTGCAAACCTAGGTTCCTTTTCGCTGGTTGTAATTCTAAAAATGATGTTAAAAATAATGCTGATAAAAATATGCGCGACAATTGAAAACAAAGTCAGGAACAGGACGAAGGAACCCCAATAACGATAGGTTTCCGACTCCTGACCCCCTTCAGGGTAAAGTGGGTACATATACAGGCAATAAAATCCAAAAATGAGTATGGCGCTGATCAGAGATACGATGCTCTTCTTTTCTTGATAGGTCATGGTAACACCCCCTGTATTGTCACTTTTACATAAAGTAAGGTATTATATACATCATGTAAAAGAAAGTATACATCATGTTATGCATAGCTTACATTTAATATGACGGACACAAAAAAGAAACCATAATCCATTAAATAGATCATGGGTTCAGTGGTTATTTTCAATATCCCAAAAATTAACTAATGACCAATTCTTTTTCGGTTAGACCAAGTGACGCTGCTGTTAGAAGTGTGAATTTTGTACGGAAAAAGAGTGCCTGACCCCCAATGCGTTAATGTTTTAACGCGCTGGGGATCAGGCATCTTTTTATAAAAAAATAAATGTTTTACCAATAAAAAACAAAAGTCGGCCGTCTACTATATGAAAGGAGGCCAAAGATGACTCAGACTAGTTTGCATCAATTAAAAACCTCGGTGGATCCCCGGGATGAATTTAAACAATTATATATTGAACATAAAAAGCATGTATTTGCGATGGCGTTATCGATTTTAAGAGATTTTGAATTGGCCGAGGATGTACTGCAAGAAGTGTATATCAAACTTTACCGACATACAAAGGATAACCAAGTGACCAATGTGAGAGCATGGCTGATTCGGGTAACGCGCAACACGGCACTCGACCTTTACCGGAAGAAAAAGCGCGAATTGACCGGGTTCGACGATCAATATTTTGAACGTCTGGAGTACCTATCCGAAGAACCTGTCGACAAAATCGTATTATCCAAATACCTTGCACTCCTCGATAGTGGAGAGCGGCAGATTGTCATCATGAAGGATATTTCAGGGCTAAAGCATAAAGAAATCGCGAAAATTATGGAGATGCCTTTGGGAACTGTTCTCTGGAAATACCAAATGGCCTTGAAAAAACTAAAAAAAGGTCTGGAGTAAGGAGGGAAAGTTTGGATGGAACATGAAAAAATCATCAAGCATTTAGACCATGCTTTGGAGAAGCAGGTCCCAGATGTATGGGATGAGCTAAATAAAAAAATCGATCTGTTAGGTGATGAACCGATGACCATAAAAGAAAAAAAATCCTCTTCAAGAAGGTTCTTATTTACGGCAGCAGCCTGTTTGCTTGTGGCATCATCGCTGACTTTTTCACCAGTAAGAGCGGCGATCCAAAACGTTTACGATAAAATATTCTCAAGCGAGCATATCGATGATAGTGGATTGAAATCCGCTCTAATAAATGGAATGGGCCAAGAAATCAACCAAATCTACTATGATAAAGAACACGATATTACTGTTCATTTTAATAGTATCCTGATGGATGATAAGGAAGCCAAGCTTTTGGTTACCTATGAGAGCAAGAAAACGGATTTAAAAAAATATTACCTTGATCTTTTTGAAGGCTTTACTTCGATGAACTTAGTGGCAGGCAATGAGGATAAGAAATTGAAAAATATCGGCTGGGGCAGCCGTTATTACGATGAGAAGGCGAACAAAGTAGCCGAAGCACTCTCGTTCGAATCCATCAGCACGTTCCAAGGAGATGAAGTCCATTTAAAAGTGAAAGACTTGACCATTCATGGAAAAAAAGGGGCAAAACGTGTAGAAACCGTTTGGCCACTTGATTTCAAGCTCTCAAAAGAAGCGGTTGGTGAGCGCGAAACCGTTGATGTGAATAAAGAATTTTCATTTAAACATGAAACTTATCAAGTAAAGCGAGTCGAATTTTCGCCACTTGAAACAAGGGTGGTCGTCACGGGCACGGACATTAAACCGCATTTCGAAAATGGTGTTGCCTACGATGTATTTAACAAACTCCAGCTGCAACTCTTAAATGCCAGGAAATTTGATAAAGGAAAAGGGTATACGGTTGATTACAACAAGTCTGGTGTATTCTTGAATTCAGCCGGCAAAATGGCCGACCCAATCTTCAGCAAGGCAGAAGCAGACGGACCGCGTGACCAATACGTTCTCTACTTCGCCCCAGTTAAAGACCGCCAAAACTGCGTACTTCAAGTGGGAGATTTAAAAATTAACTTAAGATAAAAAGGAAAAGACAGAAAGTTACCAATGGGTTAGTATGCTGGAGTCAGGCACCTATTTCTTAAAAAGTGTTAGAGGAAATTAAACCTGCTCATGTTATAATAGGTAACTTAGGATAATTACTTCTTAAACTTATAAATGAACGGATGCCAAGAAAAGCCTCCGTATAGCGATAAAATATGGAGGTGTCAAAGAATGAATAAAAAATGGACGATTGGTAAAATAAAAGAATTTGTTGAGAACAATTCGGAAAGTAAGTTGTTGACGGATGAATATCACGGTTTTTCTCAAAAGTTACTATTTAAATGTGCATGTGGTAGTAACTTTGAAAAAACATTTACAAAGTTTAAAAATAATAACCAACGTAAATGTGACGTGTGTCAACCGCCAAAAGTGGCACGATAACAAATAGCGAATAAACGAAGTGCCGATTTCTATTGAAGTTGGCACTATTTTTATTTTATAGGTGGATTAAAGTGGACTTCTCTAAAGGAATTTATGCATGAAGAATAACTAACTCAACGTTTGCTTGAATCCTTGAATCCCTTGGAGCATATGGTCTGAAAAATATAAATGTTCAATTTTCCCTTAATATACTTTGTAATGTTCTATTTATATTATCCAATTAATATAAATCACAAAGTTATCTTTTTCTTGAGGTGGGGAAGTTGGAGATTTTCGGTTTGTCATTTGCAATACTCTTGAAAGTTATTGTCATCAATATTGTATTAAGTGGTGATAATGCAGTTGTCATCGCTATGGCATCACGTAATGTCCCCAAGAAACAACAAAAGAAAGCGATCTTTTGGGGAACATTAGGAGCTATTATTTTACGTTTACTATTTGCAGTCGCGATTGTTTACCTGCTTGAGGTACCATTCGTCACCTTTATAGGAGGCCTTCTGCTCGTGTATATTGCCATTAAATTATTAATTGGTGATGAGGAGGAGAATCTGAAGGAAGGAGGGACAAGTTTATTTTCCGCAGTCAAAACTATCATAATTGCTGATGCAGTGATGTCGCTTGATAATGTACTAGCTATTGCTGGTGCGGTTAAAGGGAATTTAGTCGGTATCATGATTGGAGTGATTGTAAGTATTCCCATCATTGTGTTTGGAAGCCAATTAATATTAAAAGCAATGGAAAGATACCCGATGATCTCATATGCAGGGGCTGGAATCTTATCTTGGACTGCAGGTGAAATGATTCTTGGAGAACCAAAATTTGAACCTTTTCTTACTCGTGATTTACATATATTGGTTCCTACAACGATAACCGTCCTTGTTATTGGTTTTGGATATTTTATTAATCGGAAAAAAACACAATGAGGAATCCTCATTTCGGACACCCTATAGGCAGGAGGGATGTTCATGGGATTACGAATGTTATTATTACTTATTTTCATCAGTTTTACTGTATCGACGGCTGCCAGTGCAGAAACGCCGCTCACTGCTGCCTTTATCCGTGATCATCAGCTATGGATAAAAAAGGGTGACCAAGAAATGCAAATCACAAAAAATCGCTATGTGTATGCTCAGAAATGGTCCTATGATGGCAGGTTTATTGGTTATATCGATGGGGATGAAAAAGGTGAGAAATCTAATCTGTACATATATGATACGAAGGAAAAAGATAGCTACCAGCCATATGTAAGGGTGGTAACATCTGACTTTAAGTGGTCACCAAACAAGAATCAGTTGGCTTACAATGATCAAGGTTTATTAAACGTGACGAAAACAAAAAATGGCCGTCCGCAAGGCTTTGAAAATGTTGCATTAGGGGTTAGTGGGTTTGAATGGTTTCCAAATGGAAAGGAATTTATCGTTGCCTCACAATCCAAGCTGCGTCCTACTGGTTGGGGCCCCATCCCACTTTATCGAATTCCCGTGGATGCCAATCTTGCAAAGGAAAAAATGAAGCATTTTTATACCATTCACACATACGAACCTGATTTGTTTGCGATTGATGCTGATTATTTTAAGTGGAGTTCGGACGGGCAATGGGTTAGTTTTTTAGCCACTCCGACGGCTTCTTGGGCGATGGATAGCAATGTTTTATGTGCCTTATCATCAAAAGGAGAACACTTTCAAGCTGTAGGTAAAATGTTAGGATTCAGCAATTGGTTCAAGTGGGCTCCATCAGCCAATCAATTAGCTTATATTTCAGGAGAAGGAAGATTCTTTGTTGAAAACAAGATAA
Organism: Neobacillus drentensis; assembly: GCF_036962125.1. Classification (GTDB taxonomy): domain Bacteria; phylum Bacillota; class Bacilli; order Bacillales; family Cytobacillaceae; genus Neobacillus; species Neobacillus drentensis_B. Next base: position 36,102 of record NZ_JBALOA010000018.1, on the reverse strand, counting down.
CTACCATTGCCGATATGCCAACCTACCAGCAGCAAAAGGAATACACACCCAAAGGTTTTGTAGACCTTGATTTGGAGTGGTTCTCACCCGACAAAGTAATTGTGGCTCGTGCAAAAGAGAACAAGGAGTGGAAGGAAGGGCCTGTTCCAACCATGTTTACAGCACTTTATGCGATTAATATTAAAACAGAGAACCAAAAACAAATCTCGTACCCAAAGAAGAATGAACTGGATGAAGCTCCTCAAGTGGTGGGTTACAAGCTTACTTGGCTTCGAAAAAAGGCGGCAGGCTCTAAAGGCGATCTATGGGTGAAGGACGGTTTAAGTGGTCAAGAGCATATCTGGGTTAAGAATGTTGATTCCGCACCTGTGTTTTTTACAACGAATAAAAGAAAAAGGCCGCCAGTTTGGCAGCCTTTTAACTGAAGTAACCTATTCATTTAAGATACGGTTGGCGCTAAGCTCTTTTTCGCAGCCGTTTGCTTTAACCAAGGTTTGGAGTGCCACCGTTTTAAGGCGAAGAATCCTCGAATACACTCATCAAGTCCTTGGGCAATCCATACTCCTAGTAGTCCTAAACCAAGGGTAATGCCAAAAATGTAACTAAACAAGACGGCCACTCCCCACATGCAGATGATTCCGATGATAACAGGGAAGCGTACATCACCTACTGATTTTAATGAACCCATAAGGACGATATTCATCGCACGGCCGGGTTCAATAAACACAATCGCCCATAATACAGGAAGAGCGATTGCAATAATGTTTGCATCACTGGTAAAAATAGTTAGAATGGGCTCCCCGATTAAAGCAACAGCCAGTGATACAGTGGCAGATACAAATACGGCAATTTTTAACGTCTTAAGACCCCGCTTCAGAGCTCTGTCATATTGTTTCGCTCCGATATACCGGGCAATTAACAGTTGGGTCCCTTGGGCAATTGCGACGGTAAATAGGAAGCAAACCATGGATATATTTAATATATATACCCGTGCCGCTAAGGCCTCGTCACCGGTAAGTGCGACAAAGCTGGTGATCACCACTTGTGAAAATTGATAGGAAAGGTTTTCTCCAGCAGATGGAACCCCGATTGATAGAAGCCCTTTCACATCTGTTTTTTCGATTTTAAAAATATCTTTCATATGAAACTTTAAATCTAGTCTTTTATAAACAAAGTAGAAAAGTGCAACTATGATAAAAATCCGCGCTGCAAACATGGCATAAGCAACACCAGCTACACCGGTTACTGGCAGGCCAAACCATCCTTTAATGGCAATAAAGGATCCTACGATACTAATTACATTCATGATCACCGTAACAACCATGGTTTCTTTTGTATGTCCGTAGCTGCGCAAGACCGCACTTAACGCTAATGAGATGGCTTCAAGGAACAGAGATAAACCAATAATGGTAAGGAAGGTGGAAGCAAAGTCATATACTTCACCGCTCAGTCCGTAAAATTTTAAAAACAAACCGCCAAAAGCAACTACAATGATGGTCATCAAAATTCCAAACCAGAAATTGACTCCAAACGCTGATCTGGCAAGGCGTCGTGCCCGGTCTAATCGGTTGGCTCCTAAATTTTGCCCAATTAGGATGGTCGCTCCGATAGCTGTGACGTTGAATACTAAAATAAAAATATTAAGAATCTGATTGGCTACGCCGACACCTGCAACCGCATTGTCCGAGTATCCGCTTAAAATTAACGTAGCGACAATTCCCATCCCCATATGGAGCGAGATTTCGATAAAAAGAGGCCACGTGATGCTAAACAAGGATTGATCTTGATATTTATTGTTCTCTTCGGTCAAATCTTATCTCCTTCTTTACGTAAAATCATATAAACCCTATTGTAACTACATTTACTCAAAATGGAAATAAAAAAGATATTCCAGTAGAAGAATGCTTATTTTAGATTATTTTATGTTTCTGACCTTGTGGAAAGACTTCACACTTTTCAATAGCTTTTAAATAATTTAAAATTATCATATAATAATAGTAGATATGTTAATAAGTGAATAAGAATACTATAGAATGGTTATAATTTTGAAACAGAAAAGGTGTGTGATTGGGTCGCGCATTACCTTGGTGTAACACCTGCATCTTTTCTGCAAATTTCAGGGGAAAAGGTTGGTTAAAATGAACAAAGGGGAAACAAAAACAGACGTCATTTTAATTGGTGCCGGAATCATGAGTGCGACTATTGGGACACTCTTGAAAGAATTAGTACCAGAATGGGAAATTACTGTGTATGAGAAACTCGAAAACGCAGGTGAAGAAAGCTCTAACGAATGGAATAATGCGGGTACAGGGCATGCCGCACTTTGTGAATTAAACTACACAGTCGAAAAACCAGATGGATCTTTAGATATTAGTAAAGCGATAAAAATTAATGAACAGTTTCAGGTTTCCATGCAATTTTGGTCTTATCTTGTAAAAAGCAAGCTGATCGCCAACCCACAGGACTTTATCAGACGCTTGCCACATATGAGTTTAGTACAAGGTGCAGAAGATCTAGCTTTTTTGAAGAAACGTTTTGAAGCGCTGTCAAAGAATCCTTTATTCCAAGGAATGGAATTCTCTGAGGACCATGAAAAACTGATCGAATGGATTCCGCTGATCATGGAAGGCCGTACATTGAAAGAACCGATAGCGGCAACCAAAATTGACTCTGGAACGGATGTCAACTTTGGTGCGTTAACACGCATGTTATTTGAACACTTAGAGAGTAAAAGTGTCCAAATAAACTATAATCATAGTGTAAACGGTATCAAACGGAATAATGATGGTCTATGGGAATTGAAGGTGCAGAATCAATTTAGTGGTACAGTCAAACGTCATACGGCAAAATTCGTCTTTATCGGAGGCGGAGGAGGAAGCCTGCATTTACTTCAAAAATCAGGTATTCCTGAAGGAAAACATGTGGGAGGATTCCCAGTAAGCGGACTTTTCATGGTATGTAACAATCCAAAAGTTGTCGAACAGCATCATGCAAAAGTATATGGTAAAGCTAAAGTTGGTGCTCCGCCGATGTCAGTTCCACATCTTGATACCAGATTTATTGATAATAAAAAATCGCTGCTATTTGGACCCTTTGCCGGATTCACACCCAAGTTCTTAAAAACCGGGTCAAATATGGATTTAATTACTTCTGTCAAACCGAGTAATGTGCTGACTATGTTGTCTGCAGGCGCAAAAGAGATGTCACTAACAAAATACCTGATTCAACAAGTGATGTTATCAAAAGAACAGCGTATGGAAGAGTTACGGGAGTTTATCCCTGATGCTAAAGCGGAGGATTGGGATACAGTAGTAGCCGGCCAACGTGTACAAGTTATCAAGGATACCGAAGCAGGCGGAAAAGGAACCCTGCAGTTTGGTACGGAAGTAATTACTGCCGCAGATGGCTCAATCGCAGCGTTGTTGGGCGCTTCTCCTGGCGCTTCTACGGCCGTTCACGTCATGCTTGAGATACTCAAAAAATGCTTCCCGCAACATATCAAAGAGTGGGAATCAAAGATCAAAGAAATGATTCCTTCGTATGGAGTGTCATTAATGGAAAACCCAGAGCTTCTTCATGAAGTTCATCATTCAACCGCACAGACACTAGGACTAAGCGAAAAAGAGCTTGCATATAGTTAATTTTTTGTATTTTGATGTGACTGAACGGGATCCGTTTCCTATCGCAAATTGTTAAAATGAGTGCCAAATTTATTTATGAATTTGGCACTCATTTTTTATTGGAGTAAAGCCAAACATGTAATTCGAGCAGATTGGTATGTCTTCGGTAAAAAATTTTTTCCTGAAAGCAATCTTATTCATTAACAATGACATGAATGTAGGCAGGCTATTTTTCATACTATATTTTGGGGGTGAAAAAATGCCTAGAGCAAATTATCGAAGTTCAGACGTTGACTTAATGGCAAGGATGATGAGAGCAGAAGCCGAGGGTGAAGGACAACAGGGAATGTTATATGTTGGAAATGTAATTGTGAACCGACTTGTAGCAAATTGTTTAGACTTTAAAGGTTTAAGAACGATTAACCAAGTTATTTATCAAGTACAAGGTGGAAATTATTCCTTTGAAGCAGTTCAAAAAGGGAATGTATTTTATCAAAGATCAAGAACTTCTGAAAGAAGATTAGCCAAGCAGAATTTGGATTATTGGAGAGTTCACCCAGCAAAATATGCCCTTTGGTATTTTAATCCACATGCTCCATGCCCTCCAACATGGTACGGCCAACCTCAATCTGGTCAATTTAAAGAACATTGTTTTTATGAACCAAAAGCTGGAACATGCGATAGTGTGTATAGCGGTTAAGCGTACTCTGAGTCATCCCAAATTGTCGAGAAAGGGTATTTTTCTCGGCAATTTTTAATTTTGTCCGAGCAAGGGGCCAACATGATGGCCCCTTTGCTATTCTTGTAACATCGATTTACTTTCCAATGAAGCCGACTTCATTTGGCCTTTAGGCAATTTTACGTTCGCGGCGATAATTCCGCCTAAAATGAGGACAACTCCAAGCCATTGTGACAAGGTTACGTTCTCGGCTAGAACCATAGCAGATAAGATTACTGCAATCGGAAGCTCGGAGGCTGTCAAAATGGTTCCAAGGCTCGGTCCGACATGCATCATTCCTATAGAAAATAAAAGTGGCGGCAGGGCTACGCCAAGTAATCCCAAGAACAATCCGTATGGAGCTACTCCCATCATTAAGGGTAAATGAAGTAAATTGGCTGGCTGAAAAACCAATAAAACGGTGATTAACCCGCCAGTTGACATGAGTGCACTCTTCTGTACAGGCGGGGTATCCTCTCCCACAGAACTGCTGAGAAAAATAAAAACGGTATATGAAATTGCAGAAAGTAGTCCCCACACTGTCCCTTGTAAGGATAGATGTACGCCGCCATCGGTAATAATGCCGGCAGAAAGAATGGAGCCAATGATGAGAATCCCAATCGAAGCCATTTTCCCGGTTCTGGGTATTTTTTTATAAACAATCCAATCAATGAAAGTGCCCATCCATACAAATTGGAATAAAAGGATAATCGCAAGTGAAGCATCAAGTGTTTGAAGAGACTGATAATAAAAGACGCTGGTTAACCCAACAGGAATTCCTGCTAGAAGTAATTTACCCTTGTTCAACAGCGTAAGTTTTTTCTTTTTCGAAAAAAGAGCGACGATCCAGATGAGCATCGTCCCAAGTATGAATTGGCTTCCTGTCACTTCTTTTACAGTAAACCCAGCTGAGTAAGCAAGCTTCACAAAGGTCGATAATACACCGTAACAGCATCCTCCTAAAAAAACGATGAGTGCATAGTGCCAATTTTTCATTTTTTATTCCCCTTTCAGTATTTGATTTTTCCATTCTTTGAACATTTTCAGACAACAAAAAAGCCACACAGCTCTCACGGGAGAGCTGTGTGGCGAAAATAGAGATACTTCTAGAAAAGTCCACAATAAATGAATTTTATTATTTAATTTAACTTTGTTACTTTAAAACAAATGTCACAGAATGTCAATAACGAACAACTGTGACTGTTATAATGTTCAAGGAGAAATCCTTACGCCATATGGCCGGATTTCTTTACTTTCGTCTGTAAGTATTTTTCATTGTACTCGGAGACATCTCCCCACAGAGGAGTACGTCCAGAGACTGGTGCTCCCGCTGCTTTTAAGGCTTTAAGTTTTTTCGGATTGTTTGTGATCAATGTGACTGGTTTATTCCTAAGCGCTTTTAGAACTTCAATCGCATCATCATAATTCCTTGAATCATCACTAAAACCAAGTGCCTCGTTTGCCTCAACGGTATCATAGCCATTTTCTTGAAGGATATAGGCCATCGCTTTACTAAACAGGCCAATTCCTCTGCCTTCATGATTGGCTAGATAAAATAATGCTCCCGTTCCATGCTCGACGATCATTTTCATCGATTGTTTGAGTTGAAAGCCACAATCACAGCGTTTGCTCCCAAAGATATCTCCTGTATGACAAATCGAATGCATTCTTATTAACGCATCCTCGCCATATTCAAAATCCCCATACACAAGGACACTCGATTGTTGATACTCTGCTAAATTGGCGGTGGACAATTGGTCAATGACTTGCTGGAAATCTTCTATCCCATCTTCACTCTTAAGCCAGCTGTACCATTTAAATTCAACCGTTTCTCCATATAAATTAACTGGAAGTTTAATCGGACCTACGAGGTAGATCATTTCAGCACCATTATTTATGAATTTTATTTTATCCTCTAAAACAGAGAAAGTGTCAGATTTTAATTGAATTTGTCCCACTATGAATTCCCCCCATTCAATATTTTCATAGATTTTATCCTTCCTAAGAAAGGATAGGTTCAGCAAAATTATCTTGATAGGTCATTTCTTTTACTCGTTGCTGCTCTTGTAGTTTTTCTGTATGAGCACGTCGAGCTTCTTCGAAGCCTTTTAATTGTGCTGTACTGAAGTTCTGTTTGTCGAGTGCTTCGCTCAGCACATCAGCTAAAACATCTGCATCTAATAAGGAAAGATTGATCCCAAATGCCCCAGTCGGTGTCATCGTATGGGCGGCATCCCCCATGATTAACACTCCGTCCTTCACCCAGGTTGGGCTGTGACTGCTTTGAACTTTTAATAAAATAAAATCATCCCATGATTGAATTTGTGAACGGATGCTTTCAGCTAGCTCTGGAAAAGCCTCAATTGCTTGTTCAATAAACGGAGCACATGATTGCTTTTTCAAAGTGGGATAAGAATCTTCTTCAATATTCCAGCCAAATTGGATGAAACCGCCTGCCTGGGTAAACAAAGCCAGCTGCTGTCCATTGACCAACGCATTTTTAATCGTTGGCTCCCAATTATGTGGGCTTCGAATTTTTGCCCATAGCAAGTCATAACCATGTGTTGTCTTTGAAAATGGTATCTCAGCCAGTTTTCTTACTGTTGAGAATCGGCCATCTGCACCAACAACGATCTTGCTCTTAATTGTTACTTCTTGCTCGCCGTTCATGGCTTTTAGACCTGTTACGGAGCCGGTCTCATTAAAAAGTAACTCGGTTACCTTTGTTCCCATCATCAGCTTATAATCCTGATAATGCTCAGATGCTCCGATTATCGCACTTAATAATTTTTTTTGCGGGACATGGATGCCGACATGCTGTTCTCCAGCACCAGGTGTAACCGTCTTTATGACCCGACCATGCTGCCAATATTCCACTCGTTCCATTAATAACAGTCCAGCAGCTTCTACTTGTTCATATAAACCATGTTTCTTTAATACTTGTTCACCATCTTGGTTTAGATGTTCGCCACGGAATTCTTTATCAATCCCGACATGTCGCTCGAGAACAATGGTAGAAATCCCTTTTTTCGCAAGCAAATATCCAAGTAAAGCGCCGCCTGGACCTGCACCAACAATGCAAACATCTGCCTCAAGGTTCATAGTTGATAACCACCTTATTTATCTTGTTTATGATGTATTGACGAATCCTGAATGTTTAAAGTAAAATATCTATAGTAAATAATTTATTGTTAGTTAGTTACTTTATGTAAGTAATTATATTTTTAAAACTAGTTTGTGTCAAATAAAATTTGTTTTGCAAGGTAATTACCGTGTTAAATGCACTTTGCATAAAAGGAGTGAAAGAACCATGGATCAGTCTGTCATTTGTCCTCGATTCGAAAAAGCGATGGGGATGATGAGCCAGCGGTGGACAGGATTAGTCATTTATCAACTGCTAACAGGGCCGAAACGCTTCTGCTCCTTAGAATCTTCGATGGGGATCAGCGGAAGAGTCCTTTCTGAACGGTTAAAGGACCTAGAAAATCAAGGAATTGTTAAACGTGAGGTATTTCCGGATACGCCCGTCCGAATCGAGTATTCCCTCACTGAAAAGGGATTAGCGTTACAACCAATCGTTAAGGAATTGGAAAAATGGTCACAAACCTGGCTAGCAAATGATTCCGATTAATTATATAATTCTTTAGGCAGCCTTGGCCGAACCAAGGCTGCCTATTTTTTTATGAAAAATAAAAAATAACCCTTTTGAGGACATATGTCCTATTCAAACAGCTTGATGATGTCTTTTAATATAGTTAGCAATGGAAATAAGGGGGAGAAACGAATGAAAGGAATTATCTTTGCATTTTTAGGAGGGGCCTTTATCACCCTGCAAGGAATTGCCAATACACGAATTAGCGAAGATGTTGGGACCTGGCAGGCTGCAACGGTTACCCAGTTTACTGGATTCGTCATGGCCTTTATTATCTTAATGTTTGTTCGGGATGCGAAATGGCAAGGCTTCAAGCAGGTAAAACCATTATATTTGATCGGGGGCGCCTTTGCCGCAATTGTCATCTTTAGTAACGTCAGTTCGATTCAGAGAATTGGTGTGACCCTAAGTATTTCAGCCATTCTGATTGCGCAGCTAACACTAACTTTTATCATAGACAGTAACGGATGGTTCGGCCTCGAGAAACAGAAGATGAAGCTGCCGCAGTTTATCGGTATCGGAATGATGATTGCTGGTGTGGTCATCCTAAGGTCATAAATGATAGGAGGTGGACCGCATGAAAGAACTAAAAGAGCTGGAGCAATTGCTAGCTTACTTACAAACCCATCAATTAGAACAGATATTTCATGAACCATTCCTTCCGCATCTAACGCTATACAGCTTTGAACAAGGGGAATTCATCTGTTCCCAAGGTGATGCGTCAGAGTTCCTGTATGTACTTGTAAAAGGAAAGGTCAAAATCTATACCAGCTCGCCAGAAGGGAAAACACTGATTCTTTCGTTTAAGAAGCCGCTTGAAGTAATCGGGGATATTGAGTACGTACGTAGCATTGACATTATCAACACGGTAGAGGCGGTATCACCCGTTTGGATGATTGGTATTCACCATCGCTGGCTAAAGAAATATGGAAGTGACCACGCGCCGTTTCTGCAATTTTTATTAGATATCATTACCAGGAAATTTCATCTAAAAAACAATTCAATGACCTTTAATATCATGTATCCCGTTGAAGTACGCTTGGCTAGTTACCTACTGTCTGTATCCTTTGATGAAGCGGATTCTCTTCTTAAAAACATCAGCATAAAGGATGCAGCCAATTTGATTGGAACGAGTTATCGTCACTTAAATCGGGTGATTACCCAATTTTGTGCCGAAGGACTGATTGAGCGGAGCAGAGGTTCCATCCTAGTAAAGGATAAGAAGGGATTACTGGAACTCGCAGGAAATAATATTTACGAATAAAATTTTTAGTATTGGGGAGAGAAAGCGGATGCTTCTAGGATTATTATTTGCAATCATTGCCGGTTCATTGGTCGCTTTGCAAAATATCTTTAACAGTAAGGTCAATGAGCGCGCAGGGTCGTGGGCAACGACAACCTTAGTATTGGGGTTGGGATTTCTCGCTTCACTGACATTCGGTCTTATCTTTGAAGGTGGACAGTTATTCCACTTGGAAAATATGAAGACGTGGTTCTGGTTCAGCGGGATGATTGGGGTAGGTGTAGTCGTTTGTCTCGTTCACGGAATAAAGCGGCTTGGCCCAACCTATGCGATCGCGATTGCACTAACATCACAGCTCGTGTTTGCCTTATTGGGTGACACTCTGGGCTGGATGGATCTGAATAAAGTCCCGTTTACTACTAATCAGTTGATTGGTGTACTGGTAATCGTCGGCGGGATCGTCGTTTTTAAATTTGGCGGCAGCGGTGAAGGACAAAAAGTAGGGAAATTGACTGCGCTATTTGCAAAGGGCCGTAAAATATCTGAGTTGCATCAGAGAGAAAACTAAATTGGACATAAAGCAGCGGATTTTATTGAGATCCACTGCTTTTTTCTTTAGGTCGGGAGTTTGTTTGCGAAAGTAAGGTGTTTGTTTGCGAAACTAGGCAAATTGTTTGCGAAACCAACCTATTTTAGAGGAGACTGCCAGTTGTTTGCGAAAGATCTCTATTTGTTTGCGAAACTAAGCAATTTGTTTGCGAAACCTACCCGTTTGTTTGCGAAACCAACCGTTTTATTTGCGAAACCAATTTTACCAGGGGATGGTGTCTGGAGAATAGGAACGATTCTTTTTCTCTCCAGAGCTAGTAAGCCCTGCAGCCCGCAGGTGTCTCCCTGCTGCATCGACAGATTTAATTAGAGCAAAATTTCGAAACTCGAGGTTAGTTATTTTTGAATCATAGAGCAAGAAATAATCCAGCAGGGCGCATGCTAACGCATCACTTGAAAAAGTGTCACAAGGCTGACAGTACCATTTCCTATTCTTACGAATCATTGGAAGATGCCCACATAATGGACAATGAAGGCCTGGCAATAATTCGCCTTTTTTAATATCAAATCTATCTAATATTTGAATGGTAGGTGGAGTATTTTTTTTTACTAGGTGTTTGCTAAGTTTTCGGAGTTCTTTTTCAGAAAGGATTTCATTCGTATACATTTTCTCAAACATAGTGATTTTCTTGAGGAGATGATGGGATTTGCACACCCGTTGTTTTGCTTCTGGATTATTTCCCGTAAAGGATAGGACGGAGTAGTGATTACTGACGACGACTAAGTAATCAACTGTTAATGAAGGGAAATTATACTTGGCTAGGAACTCTTTGATGCAGTCCTTATGCATCTCCGCTTGTGCGATGGGATCGGTGTAGCCTTTATTTTGTTCGTCAACAGTTTGAAAAAATTGTCCATTTTCAAAATCGAATGTTAACGTCCCTGTCATATATTTGGTTTCTAAGATAAGTGCGAGATTTTTTGTAAGAAGAAGGGTATCAATTTGGCAGTTATATTTCCCAAATGGAAGGTTTAAATCGTGGAAAATCATATAGGTCTTATCAGGGAGTCGGGATAAATAGTAGTCGAGAGATTCTTCTCCGTGGTATCCAGCCTGTCGTCTTGAAAGTTCCTTCATAATTTGAGGACGTTTTTCATGGTTTTTGGGAAGTCTCCGTAAAAGTGCCTCTAACATCAGGATAATTAATGGAGTTGTTCTTTCTTTCATTATCAAAATAATCACTCCTTATAGTTTTATTTACTAATTCTCAAAAGGATTGGAAAATTCCTGCAGAATTTTGTAGAAAAAAATCATATTTTGCAGACCGATTCTTTTATAAAATTTGTAAATCTTATTTGTTTGCGAAAGTAAGGTGTTTGTTTGCGAAACTAAGTAATTTGTTTGCGAAACTAACCAGTTTATTTGTGAAACCACCACATTTGTTTGCGAAACCCCAAATAAGCTGTTTAGGTAACCGCTAGGTAGAACTAATATAGATTTTTTCTACTGTTTCGATTGTTTTTTATAGGTTGATTAGAAGAATGAAAGAGGGTAAATAATTGATATAGAGGAATTTTAGAAGATTGATGGAATTACATAGAAAAAGGGGTGGAGTCAATGATAACGAGTGAACATTATCCATATATTTATTTTTTCACGGAGCCGAATGTCGTGTTTGTTTATAAACTTGAAGGGGAAAATTATTTAACCGCATCAGAATTGTCACAACAAGGGGAATGGGAAACGTATGAAATTCAACACCCAACTGATTTCGATAGTTTTAATCATGAAGCACATATACCCCTTGTAGGAAGGGGGTATTTTCTTCGTCAGGACGATCTCAACTTCATGGCAGAGAAAATTAATCAGCTCATTCAAAGTCAGCGGAAACGAAATACCTATTCATATGAGAAAATGGGTGCGGTTCATCTGGTATCTTCCCAATCAACAGCGGGGGCGTTAAGGGTCGGCTTGGATCGCCCGAAGACGGTGATTGGTTTTGATAGTTTTTTCTCGATTGGACTATTGTGGAAGCTGGATCAAAAAGCAGGTCAAGACTCACGCTTTGAATGGTTAAACGAGAATATTAACGTTGAGCAGGATGACTACGAATTACAAAATCAATTTACCAAAACCCTATTAGAAATCGAGGATATTCCTGAATATGTTCCGATTTACATTTGGACGGCCAATAATGGCAATGAACAAACGGGCCTTCGCTTTATCCTTCAAATATTAAAAGAGAAGGATAATGATATTTTTTTAATCAATCCAACGGAACATAATGACTCCAAAAAAGAGAACATATACTCCAGTATGCTGCATCCCGATCAATTAAAAATCCTGCTAGAACAAGCAAAATCGACAGAGCCTTTATCATATCAAGAGCGAATCCAATTCCAAAGAGAGTGGGAAGAACTTGCACAATCTAAGGAGATCCTTCGTTTATGGAAAAATGGACGAGTTACCAATGTTACCGAAGATTATTTTGATGCTCTTATTTTAAAAACAATCGAAAATTTGCATTCCCAGCAGCAACAGAAGGATTTTATCAAAACTGCAAAAGTCGTTGGTACAGCCATGCAGGAAATGGACGAGATGGTCGGGGATTTTTATCTTGAATTCCGTATTCGTCATTTAATTTATAACGAATTTCTTGAATTAAAAGGGGTACCACGGTCGATGCGTCATTATTGGATAAAGTTGCGGGAAAAATAAATTAAAATTAACAATTTTCTAATTACTTGTTGACAGGTTAAAACATGGGATGTTAATATCCTATTAAGTAATCAGATGAGTATTGTCGGAATTGAAAGAATTAAGCCACAATCGAACCGATTAATAAAAGAATATAGGTTACCAGACAACTGGAGACACGAACTTATGTGTCTCCAGTTTTGTTTATATATAATAGTCGACTATTCGCATAGAGACTTCTCCTACTAATGAGAAGTCTCTTTTTTTATCTAAAAAAAGGAGCTGATTCAAATGAGACGATTAAGAGATTCAATTGGTCAACAGTGGTCAACATGGGTGGTTCCAATCCTTATCCTAGTTCTGTGGCAAGTGTTAGGACAAATCGGCTTAATTGGCCAAGATATTTTACCGACGCCGCTGGAGGTATTACAGGCATTTATTCAGTTAAGTAAGGATGGTGTGTTGTGGGAGAACATGGGGGTAAGTGCGAAGCGGGCGTTTATCGGATTTCTGATTGGCGGCAGTATCGGTTTTGTGCTTGGGATGGCGAATGGTCTATCAAGAACTTCAGAAAAATTATTGGATAGTTCGATTCAAATGATTAGAACGATTCCACACTTAGCCCTCATTCCAATTGTCATATTGTGGTTTGGGATTGGCGAATCATCGAAATTGTTCCTTGTCGCACTTGGTGTTGCGTTTCCCATCTACCTTAACACCTTTCATGGAATAAGGTCCGTTGATAAGGGGCTTATCGAAATGGGAAAAGTATACGGCCTCAAATCGCTCCATTTAATTATTACGGTGATTCTTCCTGGAGCGCTGCCATCTATCTTGGTTGGCCTCCGCTATGCCCTAGGAATTATGTGGTTATCGCTCATCGTCGCCGAAACGATCTCAGCTGATTCAGGGATTGGCTATATGGCGATGAATGCAAGGGAGTTTATGCATATGGATATCGTGGTTGTCAGCGTTTTACTATATGCCTTACTTGGAAAGTTATCCGATTCTGTTGCTAAGTTTTTGGAGAAGCAATGGCTGCAATGGCACCCTAATTATAACCATGTGAAAAACCGGTAAGTTTTTATTTAAAAAATTGTTGCCTTTTAACATTCGCTCATTGAAGTCCAAGATTCGCCCGTTGAAGTCAATAATTCGCTCATTGGAACCCCGAATTCGCCCATTGAAGGAAGCAGCCCGATAAATTACCAAAAGAAAGAGTGTAATTTTACACAAAAAATAGTATTTCTTGAGTTTTTTCAAGAGTAGTTACGAAAAAAGTATTTTTAAAGAAAGCGAGAGTGAACAAAATGGCGAGAACCCAAACTGGATTAAAGCTAGAACTATCAAAAGTTGAAAAATCATTTGGTCAAAACAGGGTATTGAAGGAAATTAATCTATCGATTAAACCGGGTGAGTTTGTGGCCATTGTCGGAAGAAGCGGATGCGGGAAAAGTACCTTGCTACGACTGATTGCTGGACTTGAATCGGTTAGTAATGGGCTAGTCCAGGCGGATGAAGAAATCGTCATGCGAAATCACGCGGATTCAAGAATCATGTTTCAGGATGCACGGCTGTTGCCATGGAAGAAGGTTCTAACCAATGTCCAAATCGGCACGAAGTCGCGGTCTAAGGATGAAGCCAAAGCTGCTCTGTCCTTAGTAGGGCTCGAAAATCGAGCGGACGATTGGCCAATCGTTCTCTCAGGAGGACAGAGGCAGCGCATTGCGTTAGCCCGTGCATTAGCGGGTGAACCACGTTTACTGCTCCTGGATGAACCACTTGGTGCTCTCGATGCACTGACTAGAATTGAAATGCAGCAATTGATCGAAAAATTGTGGCTTGAGCAGGGGTTTACCGCCATTCTGGTGACTCATGACGTGAGTGAAGCTGTTTCTTTAGCAGATCGGGTCCTTTTGATTGAGGAGGGGGAAGTAACCATGGATATTGAGATTTCGCTCGATCGTCCCCGCATCAAGGATAGCAAATTTGTCTATTATGAAAGGTTAATCCTTGACCGTGTTATGGGGGAAACCAAACCCCACATCCAGGAATCCTTGCCGAAATGGGTTCGTACCATCTGATTGCAATGAAATACAAGGTATTCACAAATTCGAATTACAAGGAGGAATTGCATTGAGTAATCAAGTAGGAAAACAACCCAAGGGAGAACGAGAGGTAGAGACTGACGTACTAGTGATTGGGGGAGGACCATCGGGGACATGGGCAGCCATTAATGCCGCATCAAAAGGAGCAAGGGTCATTCTCGTCGATAAAGGATATTGCGGAACTAGCGGTGCGACGGCGCCATCGGGGACAGGAGTTTGGTATGTGAATCCAACCCCAGAGGAACAGGAAAAAGCGATGAAAAGCAGGGAAGCGCTAGGGGGATATCTGCAGGATAGAAAATGGATGAAAAATGTATTAAATCGGACCTATAGCAATGTCAATCAGTTAGATACATGGGGATATCCATTTCCACTAGATGAAGATGGGCATAAACATCTGAAAAGTTTGCAGGGGCCAGATTATATGCGTTTAATGCGAAAGCAGGTGAAAAAGGCAGGGGTGAAAATTTGGGATCATAGCCCGGCGCTCGAGCTTCTGGCGGATGAACATGGTGTGGGCGGGGCCGCTGGGGTTTTTAGTGAAACAGGGGAACGCTGGAAAGTAAAGGCTGGAGCCGTAGTGATTGCTTCCGGCGGGTGTGCCTTTTTAAGTAGGGCATTGGGTACCAATGTCTTAACAGGTGACGGCTATTTACTGGCTGCTGAAGCGGGCGCCAACTTATCAGGGATGGAATTTTCAAATGCCTATGCGATTGCTCCAGCTTTTTCATCCGTAACCAAAACAGCCTTTTATACATGGGCAACCTTTTATTATCAGGATGGTTCCATCATTGAAGGAGCTGGTTCTCAAAGAGGACGGTCGGTGATCGCGAAAACACTGCAAACACAGCCCGTCTATGCAAGATTAGATAAGGCAGATGAACAAATGCAGAAATGGATGCGCAAAGCACAGCCAAACTTCTTCGTTCCGTTTGACAGGTTAACAATTAATCCGTTTACGGACCGGTTTCCAGTAACTCTGAGATTAGAAGGAACCGTTCGGGGCACGGGTGGCATCCATCTGATCAATGAAAATTGTGAAACGAAGGTGCCTGGATTATATGCAGCCGGTGACGCTGCGACACGGGAATTTATTTGCGGTGGATTTACTGGTGGGGGTAGTCATAATGCGGCCTGGGCGATGTCATCAGGTTCTTGGGCGGGTGAAGCAGCCGGTGAATATGCGCTAAACCTAGGTTCAAATGCATCAAAACGGAACGTAGCAGGAATTTCGACGACACCCATCTCAGCAAACTGGAGCAAATCAAATAAAAAAGGTTTTGTCTTGTCTGAAATTACGGAAAGCGTCCGTGCCGAGGTGACTCCTACTGAAATTAACTTATTTAGAAATGAGAAAACGCTCCAGTCGTCTTTACAGCGGCTTGACCTCATTTGGGAGGAAATTCGTTTAGGTATTTTAGCAAACAATCCTAATGTCGTCAGAGTGAGAGAAGCTACAGCCATGACGGCAACTGCACGATGGATGTATTCTTCGGCTATTGAGCGGCGAGAGACACGAGGGATGCACAAACGGTTGGATTATAAGGAACAAGATCCGCGTTTTCATTATCGAATTCTTACCGGCGGACTGGATCACGTATGGGTCAAACCAGATCAGCCGCTGCATCAAGAGGAGGGGGTTAGAAGATGATTGAAATCATTAGTAAATCAAAATGTATAAGCTGTGGATTATGTGTTTCTGTCTGCCCCACAGGCGTATTCGACCAGGAAAAAGGGAAGGTTCCCGTGATTGCCCGTAAGGATGATTGCCAAACCTGCTTTATGTGTGAAGTGTATTGCCCTGTTGATGCGATGTACGTCTCCCCAAATGTAGAGGAAGTCGCAGTAAATGAGGAAGAACTTGTAGTTAGCGGGATTTTGGGAAGTTATCGAAGAGAACTTGGCTGGGGAAAAGGACAGAGTTCAAGTGCAGCTTCAGATGCTTCCTACAAGATGTTTCAAATGATGAGCAAATTACCAGGACATTAATAGGAGGATTTTTAATGAATAGAACCAGCAAGCGAACATCGTTTTTAAAAGGATTAATGGGATTCCTACTGGCAGCGGTACTTTTAACATTGGCGGTGGGGTGCACAAATAGTACTTCTTCTAAGACCTCAGAGGAGGCTAATAAATCCAAGTCGACCACATTAAGGATAGGCTATATAGGATCAACTAAAGATAATATTCCTACAGGTGCGGAGGGCTGGGGGCTTCAACATAAACTTCTTCAGGAAAAGTTGAAGAAAATCGGCATCGAAAACTATGAATTTCATGCGTTTCCAAATGGGCCTCCATTGAATGAAGCGATTGCGGCAGGAGAATTAGATATTGGTATTTTAGGAGATACTCCTGCGATTGTAGGGAGATCAAACGGACTCAAGACACGGTTAATCAATCAGGCGGCCATTAACAGCAACGTCTGGTTAATTACTCCGAAAAATGGAGTAAAGTCATTAGAAGAATTAAAGGGAAAGACCGTAGCAACGCAGTTGGGATCGTATATGTATCGCTACCTTACTGGGGTACTCAAAGAAAAGGGCTTGGATAAGGATGTTAAAATTGTCAACATGCTCACAAGTGATGCAGAAGCTGCGTTAAAACGGAATGACATTGCCGCTTTTGCATTTCCGACAAACTCCGGTCCGCTGATCAAGTCAAAAGGATATCCGGTAATTGATCAGGCAAAGGATCATCCCGAGTTACTTGGAAGCACCGTCACCGTGGTTACCGAGGAATTTTTATCGAAGAATCCAGACTTCCTGACTATTTGGAATGAAGTCCGTGAACAATCATTAGCAGATTTATTAACGAAACCGGAGGATTTTTACCAATTCCAATCAGAACAAGTGGGTTATCCAGTCGAAGTCATGAAGGAGTCTTTGCCACTAAATAATTTGAAATCTGAAGCATTGTCCAGTGAAGGACTTAAGTTACTAGATGGGACGAAAAAGTTTCTTGTGGAAGGGCAGTTTGCCAAAAAGGATTTTGAAATAAAGGATTGGATTGCTAAATAGGGAGGGGCTGTTTTTCATTACCTCTTAAACTGGGAATCTAAATTAGGGAGAGGATGATATGGATCATATTCTTCGGAAGGGTGTAGAACAAAGAAGGAAAATGTTAATAAATATCCTTCTTTCCTTTAAAATATATAACAATGAGGAGCAGCTTTCGGAGTTATCATTAACAGAATTAGAAAATGAATTTAAGAGATTAAAGTCAACTAGTCATCCTCATAGTAATAACGGCTCGATTCAATGGAAGAAATAAATAATGGCGACCAGTGCTATCACTGGTCGCCACCTTTTTCCCCACTAAACTAAACATATTGATTCCGCCCCGACAACATCCCAAATAGCATAACGACTAGAGAGATAATGATTAATGTAATCAGTGGGATCGTCCACAAATGGGTATAATCAAACAAATATCCAATAAACATCGGGCCTACTGCTGCTAGGATATAACCAGTGGATTGAGCCATTCCTGATAATTCAGCCGCTTGCCCGGCGTTACGGGCGCGCAGCCCTATATAGCTTAGAGCCAGAGGAAAGGTTCCTCCCAAGCCAATCCCTATCAAAATAATACTTACAATTAAAATTGGATAGGATGATCCCAACCATAACACTAGAAAACCAGAAACGGTACACAAGCTTAATAGGAAGGATATCCACGTTTGTGAACGATAACGTCCTGCAATCACAGGGATTAAGAAACTCGCTGGTAATCCGACAATTTGGCTAAAGGACAAGAGCCAGCCTGCTGTTTCCATGCTTAATCCATGACTATGCAAGATTTCAGGTAACCAAGAAATCGTTACATAAAATAAAAAGGATTGAAAACCCATAAAAATGGCGATTTGCCAGGCAAGCGGTGACCGCCAAAGGTTTGTGTTAGAACCAACCCTTTTCATTCCCTTTTGACTTCCCTGAGTAAATTTGGATAAATATCCCCACACCAGAATCGCGGCGACAGCCGGAATTCCCCAAACGTTTAAAGCACCCTTCCACCCCAGGTTCATTCCTTCTGCTAAAGGAACACTAACGCCTGATGCTAATGACGCAATTAAACCCATTGAAGTGGAATATACACTTGTCATTAAGCCGAAGTGCTTTGGAAATTTATCCTTTGCAATCGCTGGTAAAAGAACATTTCCAAACGCAATTCCCACGCCAATAAACAGCGTTCCAGCGAAAAGAAGAAACGCATTTGGAACGGATCGAATGACAATGCCGATTAAAAGAGAAGACAAACCGATTAGTAGGGCTATTTCATTTGTCATCCGATGGGCAAGCTTTGGGACTATCGGTGACATAATGGCAAAAACAATTAAAGGCAAACTCATTAGTAAGCCTGCACTCCAATGGGCTAGTCCCACATCCTTTTGAATCATTCCGACTAATGGACCTACAGAGGTAATAGCAGGGCGCAAATTAAAAGCTACGAGTACAATTCCTGTAATCAGCCAGATATTATAAAACGATTTCGAATAGGTAGTTGCTTTTGATTTTAGTAACTCCACGACTTTGGCCTCCACAATAAACAAACTTTATACAGTATACCATAATTGAAAGTGGAGAGTAGGTAGTGAAGCAAAAGCCACCCTAATCATAAAAGTAGCAGTTATTTGCTTTCAGCAATGGTTACACATACATAAGCACACCTAAAATTGGCAAACTTATTAAAAGTTGGAGGTGGTTCATGATGAAAAAACCGAGCATAAAGATGCTCTTTGAGAAAAACAAGTCTGAACCACAATTTGTGGAGAAGTCAAATGTAAAGGATATAGAACTAAAAAAACAAGATATTAGCAGTAGTTATGATAAAAATTTAGCAACATTTAAGTCCATTTTCAGTGTACCTAAAAATACAGATGTCAAGGTACGTGAGTTTACAATCCGTGCACTCAATCGGCGTGCTTTTATTATTTTTATAAGTACAATGGTCGAAGTGGAAAGAATCCAGGAAAGCATAGTGAAACCGCTGCTTGAAAATGAACTATCTACAGGGGAAATTAGAGATATCGTTTCATATCCCATCGAAAAAACAGCCACTGTTATTGGGGAGATTACGGAATTTATTACAGGCGGGATGACAGCACTCTTTATAGATGGTGATATCCAGAGCCATTTATTTGAAACTACGAACCTAACGGGTCGTTCCATTGAAAAGTCAGATAATGAAGTGATTGTAAAAGGGGCCAAAGAAGCTTTTAACGAAAGAGTAATTGATAATATTGCCTTACTTCGAAAAAAAATAAAAAATGAAAATTTAATCGTGGATTCTCAAGTTATTTCCAAACGATCTAGAAACGATGTATTTCTTGTCTATCAAAAGGACCTTGCTAATGATGAAATACTTCAAACCATAAAAGATAAGTTAACTTCGATTGATATCGATAGAATTCTCGATTTAAGTATCCTGGAGCAATATTTAGAAGAACGACCAAGGTCGCTATTTCCAACAATCTTATATACTGAACGTCCAGACCGGGCAGCTTCATTCATTGAAGAAGGGCATATTGTTATACTAATGTCTAATTCACCAAGCTGCTTGATCCTGCCAACAACCTTTTGGTCCTTAATGCATTCACCGGAAGATCATTACTTGCGTGCACCCTATGGTAATTTCATTCGGTTGTTGAGACTATTTGCTTTTCTTGTCGCTGTGTTTGCCTCTGCTTTTTATATTGCGATTACAAACTATCATGTAGGAATGATTCCGCCAGATTTGTTAATGGCGTTCGCAGGCACAAGGGAACGTGTTCCTTTTCCGTCCGTCATTGAAATCTTTATGATGGAAATAGCTTTTGAACTTATTCGAGAAGCTGGATTACGAGTGCCAACCCCGATTGGGCCAACCATCGGGATAGTTGGTGCCTTAATTCTAGGTCAAGCTGCTGTTCAGGCGAATATCATTAGCCCGATTGTCATTATTGTCATTGCCTTAAGCGGACTTAGCTCATTTATTATTAGTGACTTAAGCATAAATTTTGCTATTCGTATGACACGCCTTTTGTTTATTTGTTCAGCAGGGCTCCTTGGCGTATATGGGTTAATTGCCTTATGCATGGTCTTTCTCTTTTATTTAGTTTCACTTAATTCATTTGGGACACCTTACCTTGCTCCGATGACGCCACATTTCTTATCGTCAAAGGACCTTATTATTCGTCATCTTCCAATAAAAGAGCGGTTTCGCCCTGGTTATTTAAAACCAAAGGATATGGTCAAACAAAGAAAGGAATAAAAGTATGAAGCAGCAGGTTGGAAAACTTGGCCTACGTGAATATATTTCCATTGCCATTTTAATGGTGGGTGCAAAGGCAACGGAAGATACACCCACTATTCTTTTTAATAAAGTCCATAACTCATCATGGATGCTTCCGATATTATCGGCGGGGATATTTTTTATTCCGCTTTATTTATTACTAAAGATCATGACGCTGTACAAAGACAAAGATTTATTTTCCGTTATTCAAAAGTTACTTGGAAAATACTTGGGTTTTATCGTGTGTCTGCTTATCTTTTTGATAAGTTCCTATGCCATTTCGTTTGATAGCAGGTCCTATTCAAATATTATCCGAACGTTCTATTTTACAACCACACCGAATCTCATTATCTATGCCCTATTAATGGTCGTTTGTACCTATGGTGCTAGAAAAGGGATTCAACATATCGGCTCGGTTGCCTACCTTGTCATTTACCTGTCCGTTTTCTCTTTGTGGTTTGCTTTAATGTTAAGTATGCAACAAAGTACGATCCAATCTATATTTCCAATCTGGGGTCCCGGTAAGTTAGAAATCTTGAATCAAAGTTCTCAAAAGGTAACTCTTTTTGCTGAATTTTTTCTGTTTACTATGTTCATTCCATATCTTCCATCCATTAAGGAATATAAAAAGGGTACGTGGTTTGCCTTTGTTTATGTCAGTATCCAAATTAGTGCGGCGATTTTTATTTATATATGTTTGTTTGATATAGGTATGGGTGGAGTAGGTTATCCGTTCCATACAGCCATTCGTTTTATTTCATTCGGAACCTTCCTGCCAAATGTTGAAATCATTTTTTTTATCACATGGTTAATGTCTGTTTTTATTCGTTTTACTGCATTTCTCTATTTAAATTCCCTAATGTTCGGTCGTCTTTTTAAAATTAAAGACATTGAATATATAATACCATCACTAGCAACTATTTATTTATTGATTGGAAGCATACCTGAAGCAGCCGTTAATGTGAGCACAGAATTTAGAGCGTTATCCCTAACTATTGCCGGTCCTACGTTTGCTGCCATTTCGATCATTCTATGGTTATCGGCACTGTTAAAAGGAGAATTTAAACGTGATAAAAACAGGAACAGTATGTAAATTATTGATGTTTCTATTTATTGTCTGCATATTAACAGGCTGTTGGGATAAACAAGAATTGGAAGATAAAGCCTATGTAATTGGGCTGGGAATTGATCATTCAAATCATAAAGGGAAAATAAAAGTGACGATGCTACTGGCTAATCCTGAAGTTGGGAGTATGCAAGGAGGCGGTGGTTCTACAGAAAAGCCTAGAGAAATCATCACCTTTGAGGCCAATGATTTCATTGCAGCGAAAGGGACAGCCAATGCGATTATCTCACGGACCATTAGTTATGAATTATTAAAGATCTTTGTTGTTTCGGAGGAATACGCCAAAAATCCGAATTTTATTAAGACTTTTTCAGACATCCAAATGGATAAAGAAATTAGACTGGATAGTCATTTAGCCGTATCGAAAGAAAATGCAAGTGAGTTTTTCCTGAAAAATAAGCCGAAAATGGAAACGAGGCCACATAAGTACTTTCAATATATGGTTAATCATGGGATTGAAAATGGCCTCATTCCGGACTCGACCTTATTTCGGTTTTTTAACACAACCTATAGAAAGACTGAACTTTTTTTAGCGATGTTCATTTCCGCCGAAAAGGATAAGAATCCTAAAGAGCATCGGGAAGATGAATACATGGCGGGTCAAGTGAATGCCACAGGGGAGCTTGATGATACACAATTTATTGGATCAGCGGTTTTCAGGAATGGCATGATGATCGGAAAACTAAACGGTCAGGAAACACGTATGGTGAATATTCTTGATGATACCACGAATATCAAAGATATATTGATTGATTTACCAGATCCTTTTTCAAATAAAAAGAAACAGCTCGCGGCAAGAATCTTAAAAACAAAAAGTAATAAAGTAAAAATGAATGTGAAGAGTGCCAGGCTAAAGGTTGATATCACGGTCCCATTAAAGCTTGAAATTATGTCAAACCCATCCATGATTGACATTGCGAAGAAAAGGAACCAACAAATAATAAAAAGTCAAGTGACTAATCATCTCAAAAAAGTAAATGAAAAGTTTTTTAAGAAAACCCAAACGAAATTAAAAGGAGTACCATTTCCCTTATCCATGTATGCACGAAGGTATTTTGGGACCATTCAGGAATATAAAAAATTTGATTGGCAAAAATCTTACTTAAATGCGGATATACGTGTGCACCCTAGTATTCAAATTATTGATTATGGAAAACAAACTAAAGCACTGAAAAGGTAGGGTAGAAGAATGGGCTTATTTATCTTTGTTAGTCTAATTAGTATTACTGTATATACTTTTGGGTTTGCTGTCTCTTTATGGAAGGGCAAACAAAAGCTGAGTGCAGTGGCCGTTTTATTCCTCACCCTTTGTATAATCATTCTGCCGTTTTTCTCAATCCTTTAAAACGAATTAAAAAAGCGAACAGTGTCAGGTACTGTCCTCTAGGATGAGGTCAGGCTCCAATTAAGGCGAAGTAGTGGGAGACTGGCCTTTTTTTTCAAGTTTTAATTCTAGTTTTTCGCTTAAGAATGTGGAGCCAAGGACAAGTACACCGCCAATCATTTGAATCACTGTCATCCCTTCACCCAGGAAAATCGCAGCAATGATCACGGCCGAAATCGGATCGATATAGCTAAGGACAGCAATCGTTTGCCCTTTTAATTTTTGGATCGAAGTAAAGTATAAAAAGTAAGCCAAACCAGTATGTACAATCCCAAGGATTAAGATAAAAAGAATCGCAGTGGAGTTTAACTCAGTAAAATTAAGTTGACCCTTCCAAAGTAAGTAGGGAAGTAGAACCAAAGCAGCGGCCATTAATTGTACTAACGTGGTTTCAAAGCCGGATAAGCCTTTGATGAATTTGTTCATTAATATCACACTAGCATATAATGCTGCCGCTAAAAGACCATAGAAAATTCCTAGGGTATGATTCATTGAACCACTAGTACCGCCAGATCCGGGATTCACTATTAAATATAGACCGATCATGGCCATTACGATACAAATGACCTTTGTACTCGTCAGTTTTTCTTTCAGTACCCATGGAGCTAAAATCATGACAAAAATCGGCGCAAAGTAATAACTAATCGTGGCGTTGGAGATTGTCGTATATCGAAAGGACTCAAACAGAAAAATCCAATTCAGTCCAATTGCTGCTCCAGATAATAAAAGCAGTACAGCGTTTGCTTTCAATGCTTGGAGAGAGGGCTTATGTTTGACAAGGAAACTAGCAATAAGCAAAAATACACTTCCGATGACACCTCTTAAAAAAGCAATTTCACTGGAAGATAGATCAATCTTTTTTACAAAGACCCCGATGCTTCCAAAAATGAGCATCGTCAAGATAAGACACCATTTTCCCTTCATGTGAATCCCCCCTATTTTCTAATCAAATTCTCTGTGTTTGCTCAACTGCTATATACAGCAGGGGGCATCTCTTCTTATGTTATAAACTGGAATAAGGTAAAAATCAACCATTAACTATTTTGGGCATTAAAGGAGAAGTAAGAATGATGAAGAATTGTTATAGTGGAGCGCTTTTAGCAACAGCTATTTTCATTAGTATGAGTGGATGCGTTCTTAAAAACACTCCTCCCGCCAATAATGAGATTGAGGTGAAAGAAACGATGAATCCATCCGTTCATATTGACCCTGCCATTGACCTTTCCAGCAAGCAAACCATCTCAATTATCATTGAATTCAAAACTAAACCAGCTAAAGTAGCAGTAATTGAAGCAGAAGCAAAGGGAATTCCCTTAACGTTGGAGGAAGCGCAGGAACAAGTAGAAGAAAGTCACCGCATGTTTCAAAAGGAACTACTGGAGTTATTAGATAAGAACCAGACTCCCTATAAAATAAGGCACAAATATACGACTGCCTTAAACGGTGTGTCGATGGAAATACCCGCAAATGAAATCAAAAGGTTAGCAGAGTCTTCATCCGTCATTTCAAGAATATCACTTAATCGAAAAATCAAACTAGACCCACCCATATACCCTTTTAAACAACGGTGAAAAAGCGAACAGTGCCAGGCACTGTTCGCTTTACGGAGGCATCAAGCCTTATTTATTCCCATGACGGAGATCAAACAATTGATGGTTGATGGCAACAGTATGCGGATATACATCTTTATATACTTGGTAGAATTCCTTATAGCGCTGAACATTTTCTGATTTTGGTTCATAGACTTTATCGGCTTTAATAAATACATCGGCACATGCTTGAAGAGAGGAGAACCAACCCAAACCAGATGCCGCAATCATCGCTGCCCCCATGCCAGGCCCTTGTTCATTTTGCAGCTTCACGACGCGTGCGTTAAAAACATCGGCTTGAATTTGTAACCATAATTCACTCTTCGCACCGCCCCCAATCGAAATAACGGAATCAATATTTTTTCCATAATTGCGGAAGATTTCAACACTCTCATTAATCGAGAAGACAATTCCTTCAATGACAGCGCGGGTAAAATCACCTTTTTGGTGAGAGCCATCAATACCAGTAAACGTTCCTCTTATCTTTGCATCGGCATAGGGTGTCCGTTCACCCACCAAAAAAGGAGTGAAAATAAGCCCATTTGCTCCAATTGACGATGAAGCTGCTTCATTTAATAGACTGTCGAACGATTGCTCCTTAGCGAACGTTTCTTTAAACCAGGTCAAGCTATATCCAGCAGCTAGTGTGACACCCATTGTATAGTAGGAGTCTTTCTGACCGTGATTGAATAGATGAACTTTACCGCCGTAATTTTTATTTTTATCGTTCTCATAGGAAAGAAAAACTCCTGAGGTTCCGATACTGCAAAGAGCGATTCCTTCCGATAAAATGCCTGCCCCAATTGCACCGCATGCATTGTCTGCACCACCTGCAAACACTTTTGTTGCTGAAGATAACCCCGTTGATGTAGCAATTTCCGGCAAAATTGTCCCAACGAAATCTTCCGTTTCCACTAATGGGGGGCAGATGGCAGCAGGAATTTCAAAGGTGCGAAGAATATCCGTACTCCACGATTTATTAACGACATCCAACATAAGCGTACCTGCGGCATCTGAGTAATCCATGTGGATTGCTCCAGTTAACCGATAGCGGAGATAATCCTTTGGAAGTAAGAAAACGTTTGTTTTTTCCAGATAAGCAGGCTCATTCTCCTTCACCCAGAGAATCTTTGGCAAGGTAAAGCCCTCTAATGCTGGGTTTTTGGTAATTTCCAGCAGCTTACCACCTAGTTGCTGATCGATACTTTTGCATTGCGGAGTCGTTCTTGTGTCATTCCATAAAATTGCATTTCTAATTACGTGATGGTTTTCATCAAGCAGGACTAATCCATGCATTTGACCGGAAAAACTTAGCCCTTCGATATCGTTGGGGTGTACATTTGCGTCACGAACCAACTGTTTTAAGGCGGCAATCGTTTGTTGGACCCAATACTCTGGATTTTGTTCGCTGTATCCTGGCTGCTGCTGGATGAGCGGATAGTCCTTTGAGACTGAATAATGAACATCGCCTTCTTGGTTAACGAGAAGGACTTTAACAGAGCTGGTACCTAAATCTACTCCAATAACATATTTCATATTGATTTCCCTCACCTTTTTACTAAATTTGGCCTTCTATAAACAAACGCCATCCTTCTTGTTTGTGCAAAGGATAGCGTCTAATAATAAATTTAAGCTGACTTTCTCCAAGTTCCTTCCATTTCCTCCAAGGTCTTTCCTTTTGTTTCCGGTACAAATTTCCAAACGAAAATGGCGGAAAGAACACTCATTAATCCGTAAAAGCCATAGGTGACAGCACCACTAAATTCCATCATCATTGGATACGTAGAGGAAATTAAATAGTTAGCCGCCCATTGTGCTGCAACCGCAATAGCAACCGCGCGTCCACGGATATTATTAGGAAAGATTTCAGATATCAATACCCAGCAAATTGGACCCCAGGACATCATAAACGAAGCAGTATAAACGATAATGAAGACTAACGTGCTCACACCGATTACATCGAAATAGGCCAAACTAGATACCCCAAACATACCAATTGCCATCCCAATCGAACCTACAATTAATAATGGTTTACGGCCCCATTTGTCAACAGTCATAATAGCGACAAGCGTAAAAACGACGTTAATTACGCCCATAACCGTTGTCTGCAGCATCGAGGCATCTTTACCCGCTCCCATGCTTTCAAAAATCCGTGGTGCATAATACAAGGCAACATTAATACCGACAAACTGTTGAAACACAGAAAGCAAGATTCCAATAATGATCACAGCTTTACCGTAAGTAAATAGTTTTTCAGAAGAAGCATCGACCGTTTGTTTAATTTGTTGCAAAATCGCTTTTGCAGCGGAAGACCCATTAATTTTTGAAAGGATGGCAAGAGCTTTGTCATCTTGATTTTTCAATGATAAATAACGAGGTGTTTCAGGGACCATCAGTAAGAATACCCCAAATAATAATGCCGGTACACCACAAGATGCAAACATATATCTCCAGCCAACATCATTGACCCATGCTTGACTTTCTCCACTCGAAATTGAAAAGTTAACGAAATACGCAACGAGCATTCCTAGAATGATCATAAATTGGTTAAAGGATACCAAACGGCCCCGGACATTTGCGGGAGCCACTTCTCCAATATACATTGGGCACACAGCTGAGGCCAAACCGACCCCAATTCCTCCTAAGATTCGATAAAGGTTAAACGCGATTAACAAGCCAATTGAGGGTTCTCCTTTTTCGAAAAACAGAAACTCAGGATAAGCTGCCCCTAGGGATGATACTAAGAAAAAGATAGAGGCAATGATAAGTGAATTCTTCCGGCCAAACCTCGAGGCAAACTGACCGGAAATAAAACCGCCAATAATACAGCCTATTAATGCACTAGAAATGGTTGCTCCATGAATAAATGCCCCTAAATTAAGACTATCGATTAGATAGATTTGTAATGATTCCTCCGCACCAGAAATAACGGCCGTATCGTAGCCGAAAAGCAAGCCGCCTATCGCGGCTACTAGTGTAATTCCAAATAGATAAAGCGAGTTCTTTTTTTGCTCCATCGTAAATGTTAAAGACGGGTGTCCTTTTGGATGAAATTATACCAATTTATTAATAGAGCGCTTTCAAATGTACTATGTAGGTTGGTATAATACTCATCCTAAAATCCGTCTTTATCCTCCTTTTATTGTGGAATGGAAAACTCGGAAATTACTTCTGTGAAAAATATTCCCAAAATAGACCCGCAACTACAATTGGCTTATATCAGTTGACGGGTCCATTAGAAATAAAGGCCATCGTTGACTTATATGATTAGACTTCCAATAAATATTGGTTTAATAAAGCTTTCAAGTGTTCCGTTTTACCAGAAACATTTTTTATGGTGTCATTGTTGAGAGCATATGTCTCAAGTGTGTGGAAGTTGGCTCTGCCTTGAACAATATCTAAGCCAATTCCATTGGTAAAGCTGCTGTAACGCTCGGCAATCACATTTTCAAACACGCGGTCTTCGATTAATTTATGAGCCACTTTTAAGCCTCTTGCAAAAGCATCCATTCCAGCTATATGTGCATTGAAGAGGTCTTCTGCTTCAAAGGACGTTCTTCTTACTTTGGCATCAAAGTTCAGGCCGCCCCGACCAAGCCCGCCGTTTTGAAGAATTTCATACATTGCTAGGGTTGTAGAATATAAATCAGTAGGGAATTCGTCAGTATCCCAGCCAAGTAAAGGATTTCCTTGGTTTGCATCCACAGAACCAAGAAGGCCGCTAGTTCTTGCCACACGTAATTCATGCTCAAATGTATGTCCAGCAAGGGTGGCATGGTTCGCTTCAAGGTTCAATTTAAAGTAATCCTCTAAACCGTATTGCCTTAAGAACGCAATCGTTGTAGCTGCATCCGTATCATACTGGTGGGTAGTAGGCTCTTTTGGTTTTGGCTCAATTAAGAATTGACCGTTGAAGCCAATTTCCTTTGCATAATCAACAGCCATATGCATAAATCTTGCTAGGTTATCAAGCTCTAATTTTAAGTCAGTATTTAATAAGGTTTCATACCCTTCTCGGCCGCCCCAGAATACATAGTTTTCTGCGCCAAGTAGTTTGGCAGTTTCTAAGCCCTTTTTCACTTGGGCTGCTGCATAAGCAAACACGTCAGCATTGCAAGAAGTAGCTGCACCATGAACAAAGCGTGGGTTCGTAAACATGTTAGCCGTGTTCCATAATAGTTTTGTGTTACTTGTTTTCATGTAATCTTGAATCATCTCTATAATAATATCTAAATTTTTATTTGTTTCGCTTAAGGTTCTGCCTTCTGGTGCAATATCACGATCGTGGAAAGCAAAGAATGGGACACCTAGTTTTTCAAAAAGTTCAAAGGATGCTTCGACTCTAGCTTTGGCTAAATCCATTCCAGTGAAGTGATGATTCCATGGTCTTTCCATTGTTGCAGCACCAAATGGGTCGGTACCATCGGCTGTGAAGGTGTGCCAGTAAGCAACTGAAAAACGTAGGATTTCTTTCATTGTTTTTCCGCCAATAACTTCTTCAGGATTGTAATATTTAAATGCTAATGGATTTTTAGAATCCTTCCCTTCATAAGCTACCTTGTTTACGCTTCC
Source organism: Neobacillus drentensis (assembly GCF_036962125.1). GTDB lineage: Bacteria > Bacillota > Bacilli > Bacillales > Cytobacillaceae > Neobacillus > Neobacillus drentensis_B. The sequence continues at coordinate 6,576 of NZ_JBALOA010000018.1, read as the reverse complement.
AAAATAGGTATTCTTCAATGTTTGAACCATGTTTATTCCTCCTGAAATTTAATGATGTTCAAAACTATGTAACTTTAACCAAAATCAAATGGTGTTAGTTTGTTGTTTGGATAAACTAACTTAAATCTGATTACATCTTATAAAATTAAAGCGCTTTAATCAATAGTTTTTTTGAATTTTTTAAGTATAATTTCACCAGATGTTGATTTATAATGTAATTAAACAACAAAAAGTCAATAGAACTTAATTGTTTCATTATACAAACGGGGGCAAGTTAATGATTATCGCAGATCAAATGTTAGTTAAGAAAATGAATCAAAAAGTACTGTTAAATGAAATCGTTGCCAATTCTCCTATTTCTAGGGCGAGGTTATCTGAAATAACAGGATTAAATAAATCGACTGTTTCTTCCCAGGTAAATACCTTAATAGAAAAGAACCTTATTTTTGAAATCGGACAAGGACAATCAAGCGGGGGAAGAAAACCAGTCATGCTGGTTTTTAATAAAAATGCTGGATATTCAATCGGAATTGATATCGGCGTTGACTCTATCAATGGTATTTTAACTGACTTAAAAGGAAATATTGTCCAAGACCAGTATCATCATTTAGAGAAACCATCCCTTGATAGCAACAAAGATCTTATATTTTCTTTGATAAAAGAACTCAATAGTAAAATCCCAGATTCACCTTATGGATTAATTGGCATTGGTATTTGTGTACCGGGGCTGGTTAATACGGAGCAAAAGGTCGCGTTTACCCCAAACATCGACTGGAATTATCAACTTGATTTAAAAGCGCTGATTGAAAAGGAATTTAAGGTACCTGTGTTTATTGAAAATGAAGCCAATGCAGGTGCTTATGGTGAAAAAGTCTTTGGGGCAGCCAAAAATTATCAAAACTTAATATACGTTAGTGTCGGGACCGGAATCGGGATCGGCATTGTGATTAATAATGATTTATATCGCGGGGTTAATGGTTTTGCAGGGGAGATGGGTCATCTAACCATCGATTTTAATGGTCTCAAATGCAGTTGTGGAAATCGAGGCTGCTGGGAATTATACGCCTCTGAAAAAGCGTTACTCCAGGGTAACGGGGCTATTACATCTAGTCAGGAACTGATTCACCAAGCAAACCAAAATGACCCTGATACCTTAATGGCATTACAAAATTTTGGCTTTTACCTGGGGATTGGATTGACCAGTATCTTAAATACATTTAACCCGCAAGCGGTTATCATCCGAAATGATATTGTCGAAGCACTGCCTATGGTTTTGAATTCGATTAGAAATTCTATTTCATCAAGGGGTAATGACAAACTTACTAACAATCATGAGTTATTACTTTCTTCCTTAGGAAAAAATGCGCCTGCATTAGGGACATCATCGATTGTAATTGAGAAATTCTTGGAATTGTTTACATCTTAATCATTGGTCCGTCATACAGAAAGGGTGGAGGGAGATTTGAAAAGAACCGTCTATATCACAAGAAAACTACCGGAGGAAATTGTCGATAAGCTTTCAAGTCGTTTTAATGTGAAAATGTGGTCTGAAGAGGATGTTCCTGTTCCGAGGGAAGTTTTATTAAGAGAAATAGAAGAGGTAGACGGACTTATCTGTCTATTAACAGAAAAGATTGATGAAGAGGTACTGAATAAAGCTAGACAGTTGAAGGTCATTAGTAACGTTGCTGTTGGCTATAATAATATCGATGTGCAGGCTGCAAATGAGAAGGGAATGGTTGTCACCAATACACCTAGTGTATTAACTGAAACGACGGCCGATCTAACCTTTGCCCTGTTAATGGCGGCAGCACGAAGAGTGGTGGAAGGTTCGGATTATTTGCGCAGTGGGGAGTGGGGAGCCTGGTCCCTGATGCAAATGACAGGCCAGGATATTTTTGGGGCAACGATAGGGATTATTGGTTTAGGAAGAATTGGCGAAGCCCTTGTCAAACGGGCAAAGGGCTTTGATATGAATGTTCTGTATTATAATCGGACTCGGAAACCAGAAAAAGAAGTAGAGCTGGGGATCCATTACCGGGACATGAAGGACTTGTTACAGCAATCCGATTTCGTTTGCCTTCTTTTGCCGTACAGTCCTGAGGTACATCATTTAATTGGTAAAGAAGAATTGTCATTTATGAAAAGAAATGCCATTTTGGTCAATACGGCTCGGGGTGGCCTTGTTGATGAGGAAGCATTATATCATGCATTGAAGACAAGGGAGATTTGGGGTGCTGGGTTGGATGTGTTCGAACAAGAACCCGTGCCTATCGATCATCCTTTATTATCCCTGCCAAATGTAGTCACACTGCCGCACATTGGCAGTGCCAGTTTGAAAACGAGAATGAGGATGGCAGAGTTAGCTGCAGATAATATGGTAAGTGTCTTAACTGGGAATGAAGCAATTACCCCAGTTTTAATAAAATAATTGTAAGATTAGTTACTTTTCTGAAATATTTGTTAAGATTGTTGCCCAATTGGATAGTTGTCAATAGTATTTTTCTTTATAATTTTTGGTAATAGTACCGTTAATTAGGAGGAGTTAAAGAGGGAATTCATTTTTTTGATAGACTTGGGAGACTTAGAGTATCGGTAGATTACTAGATTTGAAAGAATAACCGACTTTTATGAATGTAAAATTCTTCCTCAATTATGACAAAAATCGTATGGTACGATTGATTTGTGTAAAAACGGCAAATTGTCAAAATAGGAGGAAGAAACGATGAAGAAGACAAAAACAATTCTTACTGTGGCAGCTGTGGCAGCGGTACTGATGTCGAATCCACTCTTAAATAAAGCCTTTGCTGCAACAAATAGTCCGGAAAAGGTTTATGTATACCAAGGGACTAATATGAATGAGATTAATAGCATCATCGAAAAATATCTTGCTAGTTTAGGATTTACATTTTCTCAAAGTACCGTAAAACAGCCGGTTTCGACTCAACCAACTCAAGCGGTGCCAACACAGGAGCCTGCTCAAACTACCGCACCAGAACCGGAGGCTGTGAAGCAACCTAGCCCAACACAAACAACAAGTACCGTGAGTGCTTATGAGCAAAAATTGGTCGATCTGACCAATCAAGAACGGGCGAAAAATGGTTTGCCAGCGCTTAAAGTGGATACAACACTTAGCAAAATGGCTCATGAAAAGTCTCGTGACATGTCAGTAAATGGCTACTTCAGTCATACAAGCCCAACATACGGTTCACCATTTGATATGATGAAAAAATACGGAATTTCGTACCGCTATGCAGGTGAAAATATTGCGATGGGCCAGCGAACCCCTGAAGAAGTGGTCAAAGCTTGGATGAATAGTGAAGGCCACCGTAAGAATATCTTAAGTCCGAATTACAATTATATTGGCGTCGGATATGTGGCGCAAGGTAATTACTGGACACAGGAATTTATCGGTAAATAATGAGAGCTTGGGGATGAACTGTCCCCAAGCTTTTTTGTATCTTGTTTCCTCTAGCCGTTTTAATTGTTCGTTTCTATTTTTTGAATAATGGTCAATTACTACTATAAGCTATTCGTGACCATTAGAGGTGAAAAATCTGGTACACAGTAACGATAAGAGGCTATTCATGCCCGTCACTGTTGGAAAAACTCCTCAAAGGTAACGAATAAAGGTTATTTGTGCCCGTTATGGGTGAAAAAATAAGTATATGGTAACGAATAAGGTAAATATTTTTGTATAAAGCAACAAACCGCTAAAAACGAGCTTTTTTAAACAAAAAGAACACCTCTTATCTTTGAAGAGGTGCACTTCCTTGTTAGCATAATTGTCTTGTATTCATCGGTAGATTAAAATTATTTTTAAGGGAGCAACTGTTTTACTGGTGCTCTTCCTAAGGTATCGGCTCCGCCTACGCCTAATACCATGATAGCCACGCGTGCTATCCCCTCTACCTTGTACTATAACACCAGATTATTAATAAATTATGAACTAGATATTAATCATTAATTAATATTTGGTTAAAAACTAATCAAATGTCTGATTAAGAAATTTCCTTATTTTAAAGGAATCCAAATTTCTGAGTAGTAATCAGGGCTCCAAGGATCTCCTTCTAAATAGACTTCTAAATTTGGCGTCCCAGCATGCGTGTAATGGCCAGAGGGAAACCATTCAGAGTAAATTTGTTCCCACACATTTTGGATTGCTTCAGGCATTGCGCCGTGAACTTCAAATACCCCCCACTTGGAAGCGGGCAGCTCCAGACTTAATAAACCGTCTGGTATAATCCCTTTATGTTCCGTAGCAATCCAGTAATCCATTAATTGCGCCTCTGTATCTGGCTTATTAACACATACCCCTAAGACCCCCTTAATTTCCCCATTATTTAACTTGATTAATAAATCGTTGGTTCCGTCTGCATGAACTTCAGTCCACAATTTGGGAATCTCCGTTAAGTTCTCCCCATTTTTATATGAAATCTCACGCTTGACACCAATAACTTGGAAGCTGTCTCTTTCGATAATCTTGTATTTCATAAATTTCACTCCATAACCCATTTATATTCATGATCGAAAATATTGTAAAACAGTTCCCTTCCCGTCTGAGACTTCTACCTCTGAATAAGCACCGTTAATAAAAGTAATCTGCGGTGGGAGATGGCCACAATCAATGTCATATATAATGGGAATGCCAAGTTCCACGGCAAGGTCTTGATATACATCTTCCACCGTATAATTGTCCACAGGCTTATTGGCTTCACTACGACCAAACATCAGACCTGAACAATTTTCAAACCATCCAGCTAACTTCATTTGTACCAACGATCTTCGTAAATCAGTCGTACTCAGTTCACAATTCTCTAAATACCAGATAACAGACTCCCCATTGATATGTTGATTTCTAAAGTTCGCTACATCACCAAAGGGTGTCCCAATTAGATGTCTAATAATATCAATACATCCACCGAGTAGACGACCCTCAATTTTTACTGGATAATGTCCAATGGTTTTCCAAACAGTTTGTTCAGTTAAATGAAACACACAAGGAGAAGGGTTAGCGTGCTGCCATTCCTTTTGGTATTTTTCTGAGGAATATTGAAGAATAGATTCCCCTGAATTCAGCGTCAATACAGACTCCCACATGGCTGTTGTTTTGTCGATAAACTCCCCTCGTAAATCTACTAAATTTGTCCCATGTGCTGTAGCGATGCCGGTCTTTAGGGTGATGGCCAGTAGCAAGGCACTTATATCTGAGTAGCCTAAAACCCATTTGTTTGTCAGATTTTCAAAGTTAATATGTTCAAGAGTTTCAATCAGTAATTCGCCGCCCCAAGGTGGAATGATGATGTCAATACCACTGTCGGTCATCATACCATTGAATTCATCTGCTCGTGTTAGTGCTGGGGCTGATTTAGCTTTGTCCTGGGTCCAAGTAGTTTCACCAATGTCTGTTCGAAACCCTCTTTGTTCCATCCGACTACATGCAAGTTTAAGAACATCATGTAATGGTGATGGCACACCCGATGAAGGTGCGGTGACTCCAATCGTTGCCCCCTTTTTTAAATATGGGTAGGTAATCATGGATATCCCCCTTACAATTTACATGATTTTATCATTGTAAAAGTAGTAAAAGTTTAATGCGCGAAGCTAGCTTAATCAATGATAACAGCAACCTCACCGCTTTAAATTTCTGTTTTTAATCGACTGCGTTCGGAATAATGCCATCTCTATGCCCAGATTGCTGATACCCAGCATGTTTCGAAATCCGTCCGGCTAAATCAATAATTTCAGTGATGGCTTGTTCTTTTTTGATTTTCCAGCTGCTTTCTAGCATCGTAAAGCTAATCCCATAAATCAGCTTATTTTCATAATTGTAAATAGGTGCGGATACGCAATAAAATCCAAGTGAAGCTTCTTGCTCTTCGCAAATATATCCCTGTTGTTTGGCGGCAGCTATTTGTTCCCAGAGTCCATCGATATTTTTTACTGTATAAGGAGTATTTTGCTCTAATTCTCTTCCTGAATAGAGTTCCACAAGCTCTTCATGTCTATATTGAGCTAATTGGATTTTTCCAATCGCTGTAGCATGAGCGGGGAACTGCATTCCTGGATCCGTCACTAAGCGGACGCGGGAATCATTTTCTTCTTTTGCTAAGTAAACAATATTGGTACCGTGAAGCGTACCCATTTGTACCGTTTCATTTAGTCTTTTTACTGATATGGCCGCTTCTTTATGAAAGGTTTCTAGAAAATTGAAATTACGAAAGTATGCCGCACTATATCCACCCAAAGTTGGTCCTAATGTGTAGGTATCGCTTTTTTCTTTTACAATCCACCCGAGGATTTCGAGGGTATTTAAAAGTGAAAACATCGTACTCTTATTAATATTCAAGGATTTTGAAATATCTATTAATCTGTGTTTCCCTGGTTCTTTGGCAATTAAACCAATAACTAAGTTGGTTCGTTCAATGGCTGGAACCCAATATTTTTCAGACAATTTAACACCTCATTTTTAAACGAGAAAATGGATGAAGCTCCTCATCCTTATAATAAAATAAGTATAAAAGTTTGAACATAGATAACTGTCCAGCTCCAGCACCCTAGCGGCTAGTGTCCTTC
>NZ_JBALOA010000017.1:0-56497 GCF_036962125.1 Neobacillus drentensis | reverse complement strand
ACCCCTTTATCTTTAAGTGCTTGTGCCAATTCTGGCTCAGCAGCAAGATGTAAGTAAGTAAATAAAATTAAACCTTGACGGAAGTATTTGTATTCACTTGAAAGAGGCTCTTTCACCTTCATAATCATATCTGCTCTTGTCCAAACTTGTTCAACACTATCAATAATCTCAGCACCAGCTTTAGCATAATCTTCGTTTGTGAAACCGCTTCCAATTCCAGCATCCTTTTCCACTAAAACTGTGTGGCCGGCAGTCAGGAATGAAACAACACCTGCTGGAGTTAGTGCTACTCGATTTTCATTATTTTTAATCTCTTTAGGTACGCCAATAAACATAGTTTTTATTTCCTCCCCTAGTTACATTAAAATGTTTTGCTATGGCTAAAGTATAGAATGTTTGCAAAAGAATTTCCTTGTTCAGAAAAGAGAAAGATTTTCATTCTTTTTGGGGATTTTCACAAAACGTTCAAATCCCCTGATATTTTTTCAGTTTTAAGTCTAGGTAGAGGATCATTTTTTGATTGGGATCTTTGAAATTCACCTCACCAATTTCAGTAATCCGTTTGAGACGATAATTTAATGTGTTGGCGTGGACATTTAATTCTTTAGCAGCATCATTGATGTTGGTATCTTTATTTAAAAAGACTTCTAGAGTTTCAATTAAATTGCTATTATGTTTCTGATCATATTCATAAAGTCGTTTTAAGGAAAGATTTTCATATTCCTCTATTCGTCTTTTCTCTAAAATTAAATCAAAAAATTGATATATTCCTAACTTTTGATAATTAAAAATATCCTTTGTTTCTTGTGGGAACTTTTCTTTAATTGACAAAACCGTTAATGTTTCCTCATAAGCTTTACGAGTTTTTTGATAATCCGTGTAGATACTGCTATAAACAGGGTTAATCGCCATAATTCCATATCTTTCACGCATTTGTAAGACAAAATATTTGGTAAACTGTTCAAGTCCATGAAAGGGACTTTCTAGATTAGTAGCAGAAACCAATAGAATCAGTTGGTTGCAGTCAATGGTATAAAGGATAATTTTTATCCTTTGATTTGTTTTTAAGAGGTAAGAGATGGATTGCTCCTCTTTATTTGTAATGTTTACCTGAAACTGAAAAACTAGAACAGCAAAAGAAGTTGGTGGTGTTATCTGCAAAGAATGGAAGTGATCAAAAATCTCGTCTTTTGCTTTTAGATGGCCAGTTAAAAGTTTCCAAAAGAATTCTTGTGAGCGTTCTTCTTTTTTATTTTTTCTCGTCTGAAGTTGCAACAGCTTATTTTTTGCTGCATCGGCCGCTTTCTTTAGAAGGATAAAATCTTCTTCTGTTAATGTTTTATCAATTTCAATTGCCCAAATAAATCCAATCACTTCATCCTGCTTCCAAATGGAGATAGCGACTCTATGGTTAAGACCAATATCATTCATGTTTTTAACACGTATCGGCTCTTGGGTACTTAGTAAAGCAGGAATCGTTCCTTCTTTCCATAACTGATTAATAACTTTTTCTGGTACCCTCCTGCCAATAATCGTAGAAATCCGTGCAGGATCGGTCCGTTCATCATGCGTACTATATGCAAGTAGACGATGGTTTGAATCTTCGATTGTTATAGGGCACATAAGTACCTGACTAATAAGGTCGGCAAATTCATCTAAACTATCAAAAGCCGTTTTAAATGGATCGTGAAGTCTATTATTCAAAAATAATTCCCCCTAGTTTAATAGTTAATGACCTTTAGTAGTCTCGTTTGATTAATAAATGCCTTTGTTTAATTTTACAAAAAATATAAAATAATTTCATGTATCTTAACAAAATAATTAATATACGATAATGTTAAAATAATTTCGAGTAATTCAAAAAGAGTAAACATTTTTAAAAAATACTCTTTTGAAAGCGTTACCATAGGTAGAAAGGAGGAATAATTGTTATTAAGCTTAAAAGTTAATGCTAACATTGGTATATTAATAAAGTATAAAAATTATTTCAATGGGATGAGAAAAATTTTGAGGTTTATTCATAAAGGGGGATTTATATGAGAAATAACACACATGGGAAAGAGCTGCATCGTGGGTTAGAAGAAAGGCATATCACCTTGATGTCTTTAGGGGCAGCCATCGGGGTGGGTTTATTTCTTGGCTCGGCAACAGCAATTAAGATGGCAGGGCCAGGGATTTTGGTTGGATACGCCATTGCGGGTCTGATTATGTTTTTTATCATGCGCGCATTAGGAGAAATGGCCATTCAAAAACCTGTAGCTGGTTCATTTAGTAAATATGCACGCGACTATTTAGGACCTTTAGCGGGGTACATAACAGGCTGGAATTACTGGTTTTTATGGGTTGTAACCTGTATGGCTGAGATTACAGCAGTAGGAATTTATATGGAGTATTGGTACCCAGATGTTCCACGCTGGATCTGGGCACTAGCCGCACTTGTAATCATGGCGACAGTTAATTTCCTTGCAGTAAAAGCTTATGGTGAATTAGAATTTTGGTTTGCATTAATAAAAATTGTTACGATTATTGCGATGATTGCCATCGGGATAGGGATGATTTTCTTCGGTTTTGGCAACGGAGGAATAGCCACTGGAATTAAGAATTTATGGGAGCATGGCGGTTTGTTCCCTAATGGAATTAAAGGGGTATTGTTATCATTACAAATGGTTATGTTTGCTTATTTAGGGATTGAAATGATTGGGGTTACAGCAGGAGAGGTAAAAAATCCTGAAAAATCTCTTTCGAGAGCAATTGATTCAGTGTTTTGGCGTATTCTTATATTCTACGTTGGCGCGTTGTTCGTCATTATGTCCATCTATCCTTGGGAAGAAATTGGGACAAAAGGAAGTCCGTTTGTACTTACCTTTGAACAAATTGGTATTCCAGGAGCAGCCGGAATCATTAACTTTGTTGTGTTGACTGCAGCACTATCCTCCTGTAACAGCGGAATCTTCAGTACGGCAAGGATGTTATTTAATCTTGCCCAGCATGGAGAAGCACCGCAGAATTTTGCTAAAGTAACAAAAAGTGGTGTTCCAGGGGCTGCTGTTATAGCTTCCGCTGCTGCCTTATTAATTGGTGTCGTCTTAAATTATATTGTTCCTGCAAAGGTTTTTACATGGGTGACAAGTATCGCAACCTTTGGCGCGATTTGGACTTGGGGAGTCATTCTCTTATCACAAATTCGCTATCGGAAAACCTTAAAGCAGACTGAGACCAACGCTTTAAAATATAAGATGCCACTATTCCCATATACATCTTATCTCTCGTTAGCCTTCTTAGCGTTTGTCATTGGTATAATGGCTTATAATCCAGATACAAGAATTGCACTAGTAATTGGACCATTATTCTTGGTCTTCTTGGTAGCCGTTTACTATGTTAAAGGCTTCCATAAACGAGAAACAATCGAAAATAATGGGGAAGAACGGGTTAGTTAAACAATGAAAAAAGCAGTGGACTCCACTGCTCAGGCTGTCGAGAAACTCTCGACAGCCTATTATTTTATACAGAAACTTTAATTATTCATCGCGTTAATTTGTTATAATATTATTAGTAAAAGCTTTGAGACTTGTCTGTTGATTGGCGCTCCCCGCAACGCCCGCGGAAAGCGAAGTGCCTGGAGCGGAAATCAACAGGACCATTAACAGGGACAAAATCAATAAAATGTCCCGGTGAAAAGAAAAATTGCCGAGAAAAGCAACCTTTCTCGACATTTACGGGGCAGATCACAATCTGAGCAGTGGACTCCACTGCTTTTTTTTTGATTTATTCATGTGAACTATTACGTTCTACTACCATGATGTGCTTTTTTGATGGCCAGAAAGCCCATTTGCCTAGTAACACAGTAATCGAAGGGACTAGTAATGGTCGGACGATGAATGTGTCTAATAAAACACCGATTGCAGTAATTGTACCAAAATGTACGAGTACTTGAATTGGCAAGGTGGTTAAAATGGCAAAGGTGCCGGCCAGAATTAGTCCAGCTGAAGTAATAACCGAACCGGATTCAGCTACCCCTTCTTTAATGGCTTGAAGGAGAGGCAGCTGTTTGCTTTTCTTCCATATGCTCGAGATCATAAAAATATTATAATCTTCACCTAAAGCGACAATAAATACAAAGGCATAAAGAGGGATAAATCCCTGGATTGCATCGACGCCGAAAATATAATGCAGAAGCACCCAGCCCAGTCCGAGTGCGCTAAAGTAAGATAATAGTACCGTTCCAATTAAATAGGCTGTAGCTGTGATTGAACGAAGATAGACCAGCAGCAAAACAGCGATGATACTTATGACGATTGGAATGATAACGCTGCTATCCTCATTGGTTGTCTGTTGGGTATCATATTGTTCTGCGGTAAGTCCCCCAATCCAAACTTTATCTGAGGCATTTGTTATGCCGGCTGCTTTTAAACTTGTTTCTACCTTTTTACGAAGGTCTGGTATATGACTCATTGCCTTATTTGAATAGGGATTAACATTCATTTCTAGATTATAACTAAGAATAGTTGAGTTTCGTTTCCCTTGAATACCCTTTGAAACTAATTCAACATATGCTAGATTCTCTAAATCTTCTTTTACCGAGTTTGATTTTCCATCCGTTTGAACAATAATTTGAACAGGTGCTAATTCACCTGGGTTGAAGTGTTCGGCAATAATATCAAAGCCCTCTCGTGATGGCATATCCTTTGGAAAAGAAGACAACGTATCGTAAGTATAGACAATTTTGGTTGAGAAAAAGGCAAAAACGCCTAAAAATAATAATGTAATTACAGCTAATTGAATTGGCCTTTTTACGATTAAATTTCCTAATCGTGAACCAAAACCTGCTTTATTCGTTTGTGATGGCAGTTTTTTTCCTTTTCTTAGGGCGCGTTCCTCCTGCATTTCTTTTGTCCGTGGCAAAAACGGATAAAAGGAAGCTCTGCCAATGATACTTAAGAGAGCCGGTATGAGCGTTAAACTAGCGGCCATCATAATCAGAATAGAAAGGCTAAATGGAATGGCAAAGCGATGGATTGCGCCGTACCTAGATAGCAATAACACTAACAGTGAGAAAACAACTGTTAGCCCACTCATGGCAATCGCTCCAGATGCACCTTTAAGAGAGCGCTTCATTGCAGTTAACTTATCTTTTTCTTCAAGTAAATAATTTCTAAATCGAGAGATTAAGAATAAACAATAATCGGTCCCGGCTCCGAAAAGAAGGACTGTCATAATCGATAGGGCTTGTGAGTCAAGTTCAACCCAGCCAGCCTTTGCAATACCGCCCAAAATCGGACTAATGACACCATAAGCAATCCCCACTCCCAATAATGGGATTACAGCTAAAATAGGTGACCGATAGATTAATAATAATAAAACAAGAACAATAGCAACCGTTCCAAATAGTAATGAAAGGTCGCCCTGACTGAATAAGGCGGTTGCATCCGTAGAAATGCCAGCGGGTCCAGTAATTCGTAATAATAATTGATCCTTATCACTTATTTTCGGTTTATTAGGATTCTTCGGGAAGATTGCAGCAGCCTTCTCTTTAAAAGCTAATAAGTCATCTTTGATGATCTCCTTGTCAGTATCCTTTTGGAACGTAACAGGTAATATCAATGTTGTGCCATCCGGTGATAGTTGCTGTTTAAGAGCGGGTAGTGGGAATTGATAAAATGGGACAATAGTATCCTGTGAGTCCACGGGATTTTTATCTAATTCCATCGTATAGCTTTGAATCAGTGTAAGGTCTTCATTTGTTATTCCAGTTGATTTATACCAGGTTAACAGGGCAGGAGTCCCTGAGGTGGTTGGGAATTCTTTCTCTGCCACCTTTTTTGCTTGTTGTGATGGTGATGTTAATTCTAAATTGCCTGCCATCTCGTTTTTTTGGGAATTTGCCTGCGGAAGAACCATATTTAAAACTGCCGCTAACAACAACCACACTACAAGAACGAACCACCTCCCTTTCTTCCCGCTTATAGCATTGCCATACGTTTTAAACCATTGATTCTTCATATTATTCACTCCAATCATTTCCCTTATCAATTGATAAGTAATGGGTAAAAAAAAGATTAGGCTCTTATACCATTAATAAAAATTTCTACCAGTAATTTAGCTTTTTCCTTAGCTTTTATTTGTCGTTCCTCTTTTGGTAATTTCGCGAAACTTTCAGGTTCAAGAATCGATTTAATGAGATTTAATATTACATAGGCTAACTCAGTGGAAGTTGTATCCAGAGATTCAGGCTTTTTAATTTCCTTCTTTATAACACCATCATTAATCATTGTGACAACAGGCGTTAAAAAACCTTTAGTCCACTCTTGATGAAGTAGTTTCTGATCATCAAGGCTTAATTCATGTGAAATATCATGAAACATTTGTGCCAGGTCAATTTCAAAATGGACCATCATATAAATGGAAATTTGTGTTAGTCTTTCTTGAAATGTAGTGAATTGAGATAAAATTGCCTTTAGATCATTTTCTGTATGATGCAGCATGTGCTGAATGACGGCAATATATAGAGTTTGCTTGTTTTTAAAATGATGATAAATGGCAGGCTGTGAAACATCACAAATTTGAGCGATTTGTCGCGTCGAGACAGCGCGGTAACCTAATTCCATAAATAAGCGTTGAGCAGTATTAATAATAGTACGATAGGTTTCTTTATGATTGATTGAACTCATTTGTTTCTGCGACTTGGCCATAAAAACATTGATCCTTTCTATTTACTTATCAATCGATAAGTAAAATATAGCGGAGGAGAATGTAAAAGTAAAGTGACAGATAAAGAAATAGCACAAATGAATTAATTGGAACAGTTATTTTTTCACATAATAATATTGAACGTAAAATAAAGGATGGGTGTAGAATTTGAAGAAGATAATTAGTGTAGTTACTGTAGTATTTGTACAACTTTTTCTAATTAATATTGACGCAAATGCAGAACCAGTGTCTGCCTTATCAGAGCAAAATACGATGTCTGTGCTTTGGTTTCAAAAGGCTGGGGAAGCGAAAGGATTATATTACCAAGGCTATAATCTTGGAAAAATGAGATTAGACAAAATCATGAGTAAAAAAAGGGGCAGGAATAACTTAAAGCCAGCGATTGTCCTTGATATTGATGAAACTATTCTAGATAATAGTCCACACCAAGCCTGGTATGTGCTGGCAGGCAGAAAGGTGCCATTTAATTGGAATGAATGGTTCAAGCGGACAGAAGCTAAACCTCTTCCAGGAGCGGTCGAATTTTTGCAGTATGCAAACTCTTTAGGTGTCGAGATTTTTTACATTTCCAATCGTTATGAATCACAAAAAACTGCCACAATCATGAATTTGAAAAATGTGGGTGCACCGCAGGTCGATCTAAAACATGTATTATTAAAGCAGCCTGGTGAAATCGGTAAAGAAACACGACGTAGACTAGTGGCAAAGACTCATGAAATTATCTTATTATTTGGAGATAACCTGGGTGATTTCAGCGGATTTGATAGGCTATCAGTTTCAAATAGAAATAATGCAGTGGTTAGGCTTAAGGGAGAATTCGGTAAGAAACTTATTCTGTTTCCAAATCCAATGTATGGAGATTGGGAAGGGGCAATTTATAATTATACTTCCAAGCTATCGGATGAAGAAAAGATTAAGCTGAGAAGGGCATTTTTGGAAACATACCGTTAAAATGCAACAGACGCCATTAAAAGGCGTCTCTGTTGCTCTCTTTAAAAATATATATGATGTAATAGTGCACCTAACTCTTTACATTTTTTAAGATATTAATAGCAAAGATAATAATACCTAACACCATTAATGTTCCACCAGTTGCCACTGCGGGCGCAGCACTTTCCGTCCCTGTAACTAATAATGAGAGACCAATCATCATAATCGGCAGTGAAATATTATGAAGCCAGAAGTGTACCTTTGCGAGAGTAGTTTCGGCTGCATTAGGAAATCCAACATAGATAAGTCCAGCAAGCGCCAGTGACATCCAGCCCAATAAATTAATGTGGACATGAACAGGTGTTAAATCGAAACCTTCCGTCATTGACATATACATCCCAATGCAAACACCAATCACAAAATACACAACAGAAATTTTAATTAACCTAACTGCCATTTTTCAGCCTCCCTTTCATTAATAGATATGACTACAGTACTAAATATGCTGAAAGATTTTGAAAAATAACCATGACTTCAGGCGGACAAAATTAGATTTTAAATAGGAAAAAGCTGCCATCAAGGCAGCTTTATACAAATAGTTTAAAGTAAGGCTTTTATTCCAACTAAGACAAGACCAATTAGAAAACCACACACCGCCCCATTAACGCGAATCCATTGAAGATCTTTACCTACGTTTGTTTCAACCATATCAATAAGCGTTTTATCATCTAGTTTTTCTAAATTTTCTTTAACGAGTATGCCTATTTTCGAATGATTCTTATCTACAAAGCTCGATATGTGGTTCTTAATCCAGGCTTCAATCGCAAATACTTTCTCTGGGTCTGATTTTAAGGAATCTAATCCATTTTTAATAATTGGAAGGAGATAGTCATTATAAAAATGGGGAGTATCAATAAAATGATCAACCCTTTGTTGAATTTGGGTTAATAAATCAGTAATTTGTTCCTGTAATTCCCATTTATCAACCAGATGTGCTTTAAACTTATTCAGTTCATCATAGACATTTTGATCATTTTTTAGCGATTGTAATTTGGTATCGATATAAATCAATAAGGTTTGTCTATTTTGATTTAAAGGGTCTTGATAGCTTGCCACACCTTTTATAATAAGACTTTGAATTATATTTCCCAATTTTTCTTCATTAACCAGGTTACTAAATGATTTTAATGCGAATTGCATAAAACCATCAGCTTTAATATTTTCGACCGCATCAACTGCTAATCCACCTAGCTTATACTTTGTACTTTCTTTACTTGCCCACTCATCAACCTCATTAAGCAGGTAATCTAGAACTTTTTCATCATATTTTCGATTGGTAAGTTGATCAATAATCAAGGGAAGAAAGTCTTTACTATCTATGTTCTTGATTCGAGTTTTGAGTTCCTCTTCTAATAGCGGAGCAAATTTTTTTATATCAACTTTTTTTATTAAATGTTTAGAAATGATAATGAAGTTCTTCTCGACAGCAGGTGTAGGTAACTCACTGTCAATGATATCAAATATTTTTTCGCTGAAATTTATCGTATCAATTTTATTACGGATACTTTCCTTAGTCAGCCAATCATTTTCTAACATGGAAATGATTCCAGCAATAATTCTATTCCGATTTTTTGGAAGCAGCGCGGTATGTGGAATAGGTATCCCAAGTGGATGCCGGAATAATGCTGTAACGGCAAACCAGTCAGCTAGTCCCCCAACTAGTCCAGCTTCAAACCCTCCCTGCAAAATCATACCCAAGATTGAGTCTTCTATTGGAATAGTAGCAAGAAAACCAATTCCCATCACAGCAAGAAAAATCGTTGCTAAATGCCGTGTTTTATTTTTACGATTTACCATCTTTGAAACCCCTCATTTTTGAGAAATAGTATTGTCTATTGCTATTATCTCAAGTTTAGTAAAAAAAAAGCAAAAATAATTACTTATATATGGATTATTTGCTAATCATTATGACCTATAAGGAAAAAAATAACATAAAGAATTCATAAACTGTTCGGGGAAGTGGGTTGTAATTATTATTTATAAAACTATAATTATTCTAAATAATTAGATTAGCTGTTTGGAAGAAAACGAAAGGAGTCTTTTGTATGGTCCATTGGGTGAAAGTGCTCGAATGGGTTTTAGGTGTAGTTGCATTGGTGTTAATTTGGTACTCGATTCATAACTTAAAGAGTGTAAAAAAAATTCTACTAGGACACCCAATGCGTACAGCAGAATTGCAGAGCAAGCATACAAAATTACTCTGGTTTATTGCCCTGCCGATTTTATCAGCAGATTTATATTCGTCTGTTTCATACGGTCCAGAATCGGGATTAACTGAATTGGTTTTACTCGGAGAAGAAGGAAAATGGCTTATTATTCCGATTACAGTGGCTACTATAGTGTTACTAGGCATATTGATATTATCATATATTATGGGAATTTTAGCCTATCCAAATGGCGGGGGAGCCTATGCAATCGCTAAGGATAATTTCAGCACCATTTGGGTTTCTTTAGTTGCTTCAAGCTCTTTATTAATTGATTATATTTTGACTGTTGCCGTTTCTATTTCCGCAAGCATAGAAGCATTAGTCTCGGCTTATCCGGCATTGGAACCATATGAAACAGTCCTTGCGATTCTGTGTCTAGTAATATTAGTAATAATTAATTTACGTGGTGTTGCGGAATCAGCAAGAGTCTTAGCGTGGCCGACTATTTGTTTCATCGTCTGTATGCTTTTGGTTATTATTGCAGGACTTTTGGATGAATTCCAATACGGGTTTATTAAAAGTTCCACACCTGCATTTGGTACATTTCCGAAGGGTTTATCGATTCTTTTGCTACTTAAGGCATTCAGTTCAGCGTGTTCTGCGTTAACCGGAATAGAGACAATTTCCAATGCTGTTCCTATATTTCGTGAGCCGCAAAAAAGGAATGCAATAAAATCTTACATCACATTAGGTATCATTACTGCAATCACTTTATTGGGGATTTCCTTTCATATATATATCAATGGAATATCTGTGGATTCACATAACACGATGTTATCACAATTAATAAGTATTTACTTTGGGGATGGAATCCTTTATCAATTAATTATTTGGTTTACCTTTATTGTTTTAATTCTAGCAGCAAATTCAACATTTACTGGATTTTCACAACTAGCCGCTATCGTTGCTGCGGATGGATTTTTACCGAGGGGGTTCTTAAACAGGGGAGATCGTCTAGGATATTCAAATGGCATTATTGTTTTAGCCTCGATAGCCTGCATCCTTATTATTATTTTTCATGCCCATACAAATGCTCTAATTCCACTATATGCGATTGGAGTTTTTGTCTCTTTTACGATCGCACAATTTGGCCTGATAAAAAGATGGCTAAAGATAAAAGGGGCTTATTGGCCGTTAAAATTCTCTATAAATCTTGTTGGAGCAGTTATTACCTCTGTGGTTGCAGTAATATTTGCGGTTACTAAATTTACGGGTGGTGCTTGGATTATTTTAGTGATATTGCCTATGTGTATCTTCTTCTCACTAGCGATACACCGTCATTATCAAGAGGTTGCTAATGAGCTTAAGCTTGATGGAAGTACCCTCCCAATATCAAGTGAGGTATTATCGATTGTGCTCGTTTCAGGGGTACACAGGGTCGTGAACAATACCATATCGTTTGCAAAAAGTTTAAATTCAGAAGTAATTGCTGTTTATGTAGGATTTGACGATGAGGCAATAAGAACAATGGAGGATAACTGGGCAAAATGGGGGAGCCCTTGTAGATTAGTTTGTTTAAAGAGCAAGTATCGTTCCCTTCTTGAACCTTTATCCCGATTAATAAAAGTGTTGGAGGAAAAACATCAAGAAAAAGTAATTCATATCTTAATTCCGCAATTTATTCCTATTAAGTGGTGGCATCATTTATTACATAATCACAGTGCATTGATGCTGAGGGTTTGGTTCTTAAGTCATAAGGACATTGCGGTTACGACAGTTCCATACCATTTAAGGAAATAATAATCGATGATTAATTTGGTTTCCTTTAATACAGGTAAAACACCTCTCAAACGTGAGAGGTGTTTGTCATTTTCTTTTTCTGAGGTTTTATATGTGTGATCAAACCATCAAGGTCGGTAATGTAAAATTGTATTTTAGGGTCTTCTTTAAGGTATTTCTCCTGCTTTAATTGAAAATAATTTACCTTATGATGAGGGTCGAACTTTAACATAGGATATTCCTTATGTTCTTTAACAAATAAATCAACGGCTTTCTGGACAATATCCATCTCAATCGGAATTTCTTTTTCATGTTCCTCAAATAAATCATAAGTTTCTTTCGACATATAGAACTTTTTAGAAGGGATTCCACCAAGAAGTGGAGCAAGTTGATGAAAGTCGATGCTATTATCTTCCTGAACAAGAATCGTCCGGTAAACACCTTTCGGTAAATTATCAGAAAAAGCTCTGATGGTTTTCCGTACTTCTTCGATAGAGATATCTATAATCGGGTAGTCCTTATCAGCATCCTGTTTAGTTTTTATAGATTTTTGTCCGCTTTTTGTCTTTTGAATTGAGCCTTTAAAGTATTTTTGAACCATTGAATAAACAGATATCCCGCCAATACCAATACCAAAGAAAGTTCCTATTAACGTAAAAGTAGGATAGATATTATAGCGATCATCTAATAAAGCGCCTAACTTGTAGCCGGAAAAAACTGTAAGTGCAATAGTGATTCCAAAGACCATATTAAGTGAGAGCGTTTTAATGAGAAAATTAGTGAATTCCTTCCAATGTTCATCACTATGGTTCTTTCCACTATTAAAAAATTCATTCACTTCTTTTTTCATTTCATCTGAAACTTGATTTTCTTCAAAGAAGTTTTCAAGATACTCCTGTTCGGTTTTGTTTTCATTTTTTAATAGACAGGCGGTTTTTTCGATTGTCCCTTTTTTATAATGTACATAAATCCACTTTTCCTCAAAACCTAACTCTAGACTCTCAGTTACTCTCCCTAAGGATTTAGTAAACTTGTGCCTCATGTTCTTACGCCCCCTTTATTTGGTCTGCTTTTATAAAGGAACGGGTACGAGCATGAAATGCTTCTTCATTAGCTTCTTTTAGAATTTGTTTAGCCTTTTCTTTCGCATCATTAATAATCAATGCTGCTTCATTTTCGCTATGCTTCATCATTTCCCTTGCCTTAACCCTTGCTTGCTTCATCATTTCCTCACTACTCTCAAGGTTTCTAGCTGCATCATGCTTATATTGTTCAGTTAATTGTAACTGGTTTTCGATGTTTAATTTTCTTTTTTCAAGGATAGAAACTAACTTTTTAAAAACAAGCTTTTTTAAAATGAATACTAATACAGTAAAAAGGACCGCTTGATAAAGCATTGTACCTAATGAAATTGGCAAACCAAATAAAGTAAAATCACCCAAAACAACTCACTCCCTTCACTACTATTATGTTAACCTGTGAGCAATATAAACCATGGTTAGTGTAACGAAGATATAAGCTTGAATCGTTCCTATAAAAATGCAAAATGCTTGCCAGAGTATCATTGGTACACTAGCCAGGGCAGCAATGATAAATCCTTGTGTTACCGCACTAGCTAAAAGAGTTAGCAGTACTTCTCCAGCATAGATATTACCAAACAAACGGAGTCCCAAAGTTAGAGTGGTGGCAAGTTGTTCAACAGCATTAATTGGAAATAAGAATTTAAAGGGTTTGAAAAAGCTTAGAAAAAAATGCTTAAAACCGTGTAAGCGAATATCGATGAAATGTGTGTAAACAATAATCATGATGGCAAGAGTCATCGTTACATGTGCATCGGCAGTTGGCGACCTCCACCATGAAACTGCATGTTCCTCAGCAGTAATAATTGAAAAGGGAACACCTAACAGATTAGCAACAAATAAGTACATTAATAAAGAAACTCCAGTTGATAGAATGAATAAATTGTTTGATACTACCATTGAATCATTCATGATGTTTTTTACAAATTCGATAATCCATTCCATAAAATTTTGCCATTTTTTTGGTGTGTTAGTTGTGGGGTTTATAGTAAATAAGTAGGCGATGAGGAAAACAATAATTGCTGCAATGGTGCTAGTTAAAAGTATCGATAAATCAAACGTTAAATTAAACCAAACCACTTGCGGTCTAGTGTATTCGATGATGTCCAACCCCTTTCTTTAAAATTTGATTAAAAGAAATAGCGGGACTATTGGTGTGGGTCATTTGTTATGTCATCTTCATTATATACAAAAAATTTCAATATTGTAACATAGTTCACAATTTATTCTTAATTTTCTGAAAAATAAACTAACCACGCTTAGAAAGATAATAACCATTATTTTATTTCTATAGATATTTTTGTTTCCAATAGGAAAAAAATTTATATTTTTATAAAAAAATTAACAATTTCAAACTTCTTATACTTTTTTAATATAATAAAATGTTGTAAAATAAACAAGGTTCAAAAAAAGTGTATTAGGGAGAAATGGATATGAAAAAATTCTTATTATTAGTATCAGCGCTTACGATGGCTATAGCTTTGGCTGCATGTTCAAGCAATGATGAAACCAAAACAGATAAGAAGGAAGCCACCAAAGAGTCATCTGCAACGAAAGTGGATGTTAAAAAGGAATTAGTTAGATTTTATATGGATTTAGGAAATAAAATTAACGCAAAAGATGCTGATTTAAATGCATATGTAGCGAAGGCAACAAAAGAAGATGCTAAGCCTGAAGAATTACCAACGGCTGAAGATCGAGCAAAAGCAAGTGCATCTGCAGCAGCGGTTGCAGAAGAGTTAAATAATTATCAAATTCCGTCAACTTTAAATGATAAAAAAGCCGACCTTGAGGCTGCAATTAAGGATTTCGCAACTTCATACCAAGCTAAAGCGGATGAATTAAAAAAAGATGCACCTAATTTCGATGCTGCAAATGCAACCTTCACACAAGGCGAAGAAAAACTCGGGAAAGTATATGAAAGTGAAAAATTACTGGCACCAAGTGTAGATAAGCAAGTAAACTAATTTATCTAAAAAACATTCATTAAGCAGCAATTGCTGACCATAAAAAAACAAGCCGGTGGACCTTCTGGCTTGTTTTTTGTCTATTAAAATATTATCATTTTAAGTTAACTTACAGCTGATCCTGTAAGATCTTTATAAGTGACCATAATTTCTTCCAAGCAAACATCCACAGTCAAGTTTGTTTCAGTATCTTCAAAGAACCAAACATCATTAGCTTCCACAAAAAAATTAATTCCATCAACCTCATGTGTATATCCAATATTAGCTGGTGTTTCAATCGAAAAGCCTAAACTATATCCTTTATGCATCTTGCCAAAACCATCATATTGAGGAAACATTCGAATACTAAAAGGTTTGTTAAATTCGAATTCTTTTGTAAACCAAGCAACAGCACTTTTGTCAATAGATACGAACATCTAAATGCACCAACCTTTTCCTATTGGGTAATTTCATAAGGATGGAATGGAAGCAGGTATACAACTGGATTGAATCCTTCCCATTTCCCTTATATTGAAAGAGTATAACTTTTAAACAGTTTTGCATGTGATTTTTTTCACGAACAAATCATCAGGGAAGGGAATGTTAAAAAGTGTTCAATAATTTTCCTTGTAACGTTCACTTGTGTGTATTTAATCACAATATTTATAAACCAAAATGGTTTTAATATAGATAACAAATAATAGCATTTTTATGGGGGCCATATATGGATAAAGATTGGACGAAGGATTTAGAGCATGATGAATATGAAATGAGTATAGATTTGATCATTACTGATGCACTTCAAGCGGTGGAAGAAACAAAAAAAGGCTGCTATGTAAATCTAGTGACTGCTGAGAGGTTTGGAAATCCGGTGAATTATTTACAGCCACTTTTAGAGGAATTGTACACGAATAATGTCAATATTAAATTCATCAATCAGTGTGGATGCGGGGGATATGTATTAAGAGTTTGGAAAATATAGGAACAAGGAAGTGTTGTTATATTGTAACATATGTATAGTGAAAATGGTGTTAAGATAAAAACAGGATGAAAAGGAGGTTTTACAATGGCGCAAGAATTCGATCAGCTAACAGATAATGTTAATGACATTAAAAGCTTATTTCATACATTAAACCAAACTTTAGAAAATATTGAAAAAAGACTAACCCGGCTTGAAAAGATGGATAGCATTGAGCATCGTGTCGAAGTAAACCAAATCGATCTTTCTGATATTAAGGAATCACTTCAACGGATTGAAGAAACACACAATAACGAAATTCAGCATATTAACCGACGCCTTGATTCACATTTAATTAAAATTGCAAAAATTGAAGAAGAAATGATTATATTCAAATCTAAATAATGCTTCCTAAAATCAAAAAGATCAGATTTATTGAAATCTGATCTCTTTTGTTCCAATTTTAGAAAACGCTTACAATTCTTTAAACAATGCTTTAACTCCTAGGTAAAGCAAAACTAAAGAGAATACTAAAATTGCAAGTGCTCCAACGATATGGAAAAATGATGACAGGCCAGCTAGGAAAGAAATTCCAGGCATGTGTACTAGGGCAAAGCCTGCTAAGATACAAGCCAAAAATAAATTTGCTAAACGATCCATATTCAATCCCTCCTTTGGGAATAGAATATGCGTACAGGGTGAGCATTGACTGGTTAAAAGTACTATAATGATATAAAAAAACCAGACTGGAGTACCCGTCTGGTTTAGTAACGTTTTAAGATAGCACCTCTGAATTGGATACTGCAACTTGTTGATTAATTGGATCTTCGTTATTGGCGTTTTTTGTAACTTCAATATATTTAATATGATGCTCTTCCATATCGAGTATTTTAAAGGAATATGTGTCATGAAGGAGGATATCTCCTTCCTTGGCTTCATAATTTTCGGTTAAGATCCATCCGCCAATCGTATCTACATCCTCATCATCAATTTCCACACCTAAAAGATCATTGACCTCGCTAACTAAAACCTTAGAGTCGATGATATAGTGGTTTTCCTTAATTTTACGAATCTCTGGAACTTCATCCATATCGAATTCATCCCGAATTTCTCCAACAATTTCTTCAAGAATATCTTCAACAGTAACTAATCCCGAAGTACCACCATATTCATCCATTAGAATCGCCATATGGACACGGTCTTTTTGCATTTTTACTAATAGGTCATGGATTGGAATCGTTTCTATTACTCTAATAATTGGTCGAGTATAGTTTTCCAGGGTTCGTTCGGCCAGTTTTTCATTACCGATTAAATCTGTCATAACTTCTTTTATATTGATAAGTCCGATTATATGATCCTTATCACCATCAATGATGGGGTACCGTGTAAACTTCTCCTCGCGTAATACCTGAAGAAAGGTTTCTAATGTATCGTCCTTAGATAAGGAAACAATTTCTGTCCTTGGCACCATAACTTCTTTGGCAATACGGTTATCGAATTCAAAGATTTTATTTACATACTTAAACTCTGATTGGTTAATTTCACCACTTTTGTAGCTTTCAGATAGGATAATTCGAAGTTCTTCCTCTGTATGGGCGATTTCATTTTCTGAAACAGGTTTCAGCCCAAAGAATTTTGTCGTAATTCGTGCTGAACCGTTTAGCAGCCAAATAACAGGATACATGACCTTATAAAAAAGAATAAGCGGGCGTGACATTACCAAAGTAATCCATTCCGCCTTTTGAATGGCCAATGTTTTTGGTGCAAGTTCACCTACGACAACGTGTAAAAAGGTAATAGCTGCAAACGCAAAGCCTACAGATAATACTTGGTTAAAGCTTTGAGGAATGTGCAAACCTTCAAATATTGGATGAAGCAGCTTTTCAAATGTCGATTCTCCAAGCCACCCTAAACCGAGGGCAGTAATGGTTATTCCCAACTGACAGGCAGAAAGGTATTCATCCAGATTAGAAATCACTCGTTTAGCTGTTACAGCACTCGAATTTCCATCTTCAATTAACTGATCAATTCTGGAGCTCCTAACTCGGATAATAGCAAATTCTGAAGCAACAAAAAAAGCAGTTAACGCAATTAAAATGGCTATAATAACCAAGTTAAATATGTCCAAATAAGTTCCCTTATCCCGTTTTTAGACAGGTAAGGAGTCACCTCCTAGTTTAATAAAAAAATCAGCTCTTATTTTCTAGTTTTCTGTTAATCTCGTCTAATGGTCATATACCACCTCGGGCAAATATATAAATTAACAATAATTATAAAGAATTTGAACTATACAGTCAAACGTTCTAGTTAGTATATTGGTTGATAACTATATTTTATGGGAAAAGATAGTGAATATGATTAAACAAGACTAAATATTACAAATATTTAGCGAAAAAAGCAACTCCTATTCAGGAGCCGCTTCTTCTTCTTTTTCCTTTGTTTTAACTTTACTCACTTCAATGTAAAGGATATGATGGCCTTCAATCTCCTTTATTTGAAATACAAAACCGTTGTTTTCAATTGTATCCCCTTTATGTACATCGAACTTTTGTGTTAAAAACCAGCCGCCAATCGTGTCGACATCCTCTTCAGCGAGTGTGGTTCCTAGCAGGTCATTTACTTCACTAATTAGAACCTTCCCATCTAAAATAAAATGGCCATCCGCTTTTTTTTGTATAAGAGGGAGTTCATCCAGGTCAAATTCATCCCTTATTTCCCCAACAATTTCTTCGAGAATGTCTTCAACTGTAACAATTCCTGCAGTCCCGCCATATTCATCAGATAAGACGGCCATATGTGAACGGTTCTTTTGTAATTTGACCAGAAGTTCCTGAATCGGTATTGTTTCAATTACATGAATGACTGGCTTTAAATAGGGTAGCAGCGGTCGTTCCCCAGTACATTTTTGCTGAATACAATCGGTTAAAACTTCCTTAATATTAACAACCCCTAAAATATTATCCTTGTCTCCATCAATGAGGGGATATCTTGTATATTTTTCTTCCTTAACGATTTCAATAATCTCATCCATAGAGGCATCTCTGGAAAGAGTGACAAGTTCAGTTCTTGGTACCATAATTTCTTTTGCAATCCGATTATCAAACTCAAATATTCGATTCATATATCGATACTCAGATTGATTAATCTCTCCGCTTTCATAACTTTGTGAAAGAATTAACCTTAATTCTTCCTCCGAAAGGACGATATCGTTCTCGGATGCCGGTTGTATTCCAAATAGCCCAGTAACAAACCTTGCCGACCGATTAAGGATCCAAATAAATGGATACATCAATTTATAAAAAAAGATGAGTGGGCGGGAAATAAACAAGAGAATTTCTTCTGCCTTCTGAATGGCAATCGTTTTCGGTGATAATTCTCCGATCACGACATGGAAATAAGTTATTATAATAAAAGCTATAATAAACGAGATAATGTGCTTTAGAGATAGAGGGATATGAATCCAATCAAAAATGGGATCCAGTAGCTCTCGAATCGTTGGCTCGCCAAGCCACCCCAAAATTAACGAGATAATTGTTATCCCTACCTGTGTAGCAGATAAATAGCCATCCAAATTAGAAATAACCTTTTTGGCTGCTTCCGCTTTTGGATTTCCTTCAGATAGTAATTGGTCAATTCTTGTGGTACGAACCTTTACCATCGCGAATTCTGAAGCGACAAATAGGGAAGTAAAAGCTATTAGGATAATAATAATGACTACATTCATCCAAATCATCTATCACCTTACAAATGGTAAGGTATTCCACCTCGCTTATGTTGTACTAAATTCATTATTTCAAAAAAAAAATCTATTAGCAAATCGGCATAAAAAAATGCTGCCCATATGGCAGCAGAAGAGAACTAGGATGTTAGGTTTGTATCAAAATAAGGGATCCTTTTATTCCAATCACGGGCAAGCATACTATAAATAAAAAGGTCATGAAAGCGTCCATATAATTGTTCGCCATCTCTAATAATCCCTTCCTTAATAAAGCCGAGTCTCTCAGGAATTGCGCGGCTTTTTTTATTTTTGATCCCACAGCGAATTTCCACACGGTTTAAACCCAAATGGAAAAAGGCATAGTTGAGCAGGGATTTTACTGAACGAGTTATAATCCCATGACCTTCAGCCCCCTTTGAAAGATAATAACCGATACTTGTCATACGGTTGTGCCAATCAATCTGATGCAGCCCTATGGAACCGACAAGTTCATCCTTGTAAAGGATTCCCACGTTTAATCCGCTATTTTCTGCAAATTGGGATAGCCAAATTGGTATGATGGATTCAAACTGATATGGGGAGGTCATGCTATCTACCCAAGGCATCCATTCACGCAGATGTTCCCGGTTTGATTCAACCAACTGATATAGACTTCGGGCATGATGCTGCTGAAATAACTGAAGCTCAATTTCATTATCAACTTTTAATGTAAACATAGGTCTAATCTCCTGATGAAAATTTTTAGTTCATCATATGCAAACGTGTACTTTGGGGGGAGGAGTATCTGTAAATAAATAAAAAAATCCCTGCTTTAATTAAAGCGGGATTTACTCCTCAAGCTATGAATTTGTAGGGATTACGTCTGCGATAGGTAGGAGAATCGAAAATGTAGTTTTATCAGGAGCAGAAACACAGTCTAAATTTCCTTTATGCTTTTCAATTATCTCTTTACACACAAATAAGCCAAGACCCGTACCAAGTTTTTTAGTAGTAAAAAATGGCTCAAAAATTGATTTTCTTAATTCAGCAGGAATCTCAGGTCCATTGTTGGAAATATTAACTACTATGGATTGACTTTCCAGACTGCTATTAATCTCGATTGTTGGATTTGGATTCCTATCATGGGTCAATACATCAATGGCATTAAAGATGATATTAATAAATACTTGCCTAATTTCATCTGCATAGCCATTCAGAGTAATATCTTCATTTAATACTTTTCTTATTTTTACCTTTCCGTCAAGAATACTCGGATAAAGGAAATTTAGTACTTCCTCCACTAATTTATTTAAATTAAAATTATCTTTTTCTTTACCAATTAGCTCTTTCTTTGACAGGAGGAGGAATTGTGAGATACGGAAATTAAGCTGGTCCAATTCACTTGAAATAATATCTAAATATTTCATATCAGGATAATCAGCTTTCAATAATTGAATAAATCCTTGTACAGAGGTTAGTGGATTTCTGAACTCATGGATAAAGCTTGATGTCATTTGACCAAGTAATGTCAATCGGTCTTGATGAGTAGAATCAATGTGCATGGTTTTTTCTTCAATAATCTTGTTTTTTGCTTCAGAGTAATTTGAAACAGCAAAATATAAAAATTTATCGAAGCAAAAATTGATTCTGTTTAATGCTTCTTGCATATCTGACCAGGGGATCCCAGTTTTACTTAACTGGCTGTATAAAACGGTTCTGCCCAGATTAACATTATAAACAAAATCTCCAAGGTTAATATCAGCCAAAACTCGTTCTTCAGAAACTTCGATGGCGAGTTTCTCAATTATGTCAATGACCTCTTGATTTTTCATTTTATGCATATTTAGTAAAACTTCAAGTAATGACTCTCCGTTTTCATGAATTTTTAACTTAAAAGGATCTGCTTTAGTGGTAACAATGGCATTTTCCCATTCTTGAATTAATGTTTGTTTATTTCTATTAAAAAAATCTATTAAATCTGTTTGGTTTTCCGTGAACATGCCGTTTTCCCCCTATGATAATGACAAAGAAATGCTTACATTGTTTATTCGCTTAAAAAAAAGAAAATCCTTCTTAATTTTTGTTTTTCCTTGTATATGTCGTCAAAGAAGAGTATATTTTCTTTATGGAATCAATTGAATACTTCCACAGGGGGAGCTGCTTTTTTGCGGCTGAGAGTGAACGTTATGTTCTGACCCTATGAACCTGTTAGTTAACACTAGCGTAGGGATGTGGTTTGCCGGATATTAAAGCAATGCAGACAATCCTTATCGTCGTGCATTGCTTTTTTTGCGTTTCCATTTGTGGCACATCTTCTAATCGGAAGAAATCAAACGGGACCATATAGATTATAAGGGGGGAACGTTGGTGAATCAAAAAAGAAGCAGCACATTATTTATCGCTGAGGTAGCCGTTTTTACTGCTCTAGCTTATTTATTGGATTTCGCAGCAGGAATATTATCTTTAAAAATATGGCCACAGGGAGGGTCCGTATCTATCGCTATGGTTCCTATCTTTTTAATGGCTTATCGCTGGGGAATAAAAGGGGGCGTGTTAACAGGATTTTTACTAGGGCTATTGCAATTTATCCTTGGATTCTCACAAATATATACACTTGTTCAAGGATTTATTGATTATTTTGTTGCCTTTTCAGTGGTAGGTTTAGCCGGTGTGTTTGCCTACCTAGTGAAGAATTCTTTATCAAAAGGTGAAAAAGGAAAGTGGATGACCTATGTGATAATGGGAGCCTTCCTAGGGAGTGTCTTAAGGTATCTTTGTCATGTGGTATCTGGAATCGTGTTCTTTGGAGAGTATGCCCCAAAGGGACAGCCAGTGGCTATCTACTCACTGCTATATAATGGGACATATATGCTTCCTAGCTTCATCATCAGTGCAATTATTATTATTCTTGTTATTAGTGCTGTACCGAATAGATTATTTTTACAAAAAAATTAATAAAGCAAGTGAAACGGAAAAGTGTAAAATCGCTTTTCCTTTTTTAATTAAAAACTTTTCGAACTTTTGTCAAATTTATAATACTTATTACCTCTAAAAAAGTGTTAGAATGACAATATATAAAGATAATCATTCTCAATTAACATAGATAGGGTGATATACATGTTCGAATTGTTAAAAGCAGGAGGTAAGGGTAAAATTGTCAACATTTCCCAAGTTGGCCACCTAGTACAAAGAAGGTTACTTGACTTAGGAATCACAGAAGGCTCAGAGGTATGTGTGAAGTGTGTTATGCCGTTTGGCGGGCCTGTAATGATTGAATCCTGTGGGCAGTGTGTCGGAATCCGCCGCAGGGAAGCAGTTCAGATTGAAGTGGAGAGAATATAATGGAAATCGCTCTTATTGGAAATCCCAATACAGGGAAAACATCATTGTTTAATAATCTAACAGGTTCATATGAGTATGTTGGGAACTGGAGCGGCGTAACGGTTGAAAAGAAAGTCGGCGTTTTCAAAAACAATATTGGCCATTTAATTGATTTACCTGGTGTGTATACATTGAATCCACTGTCAAAGGATGAAGGGGTTGTAACATCCTTCTTTTTAAATGAATCCGTCGATCGTCTCTTGAATATATTAGATGCTTCTCAATTGGAACGTAATTTACATTTGACTTTGCAATTACTAGAGTTTGAGAAGCCTGCACTTATTGGGCTCAATATGATTGATGTAGCTAATAAGCGCGGGATTCAAATAGATGCCGTTAAGTTATCGGAGGTTCTTGGCGTACCAGTTGTTCCGGTTGTAGCAAGAAACGGAAAGGGCTGTGATAAGTTAGTAGATGTTATCTCAACAAAATCAATTCAGCCTGCTAAAAAGAATCTAGTTTACTATGGCAAAGAGGTTGAGGAAGCAATACTAACATTAGCTGGTGAGATAAATGGAAAAACTGACCTTTCTGCGCGCTTTCTTGCAATTCAATACTTTGAAGGAAATGAATATGTTCGGAACTATCTAAACACAAAAGTAAATCAACAAAAGCTTAATACTTTAACGGAAAACTTAAAATTGAAATTAGAGAAGCAATTTGGCGTTAAATCATTACCAAACTTTATTTATCAACAAAGAAAAGTAGTAATTGAGAAAATCGTCGATGAGGTTGCTTTGAAAAGTAACTCGGATATTCCCCTCTCTGAAAAAATTGACAGTATAGTGACCAATCGATTTCTAGGCATGCCAATCTTCTTGCTTCTAATGTATTTCATGTTTATGCTCACTTTTGATTGGCTCGGAACACCACTATCGGATATTTTAGACGGTTTCTTAACCGGACCGATTACTGTTGGATTTGAATGGTTTTTAAGTGCCATCCATGCTTCGGATTTTATACATGCGTTAATAATTGAGGGATTAGTCGCTGGGGTAGGCGGCGTACTCGTATTTGTCCCGCAAATTTTTATTCTATTTTTCTTTATTTCTTTATTAGAGGATTCTGGATATATGGCCCGTGTTGCATTAGTAATGGACCGAATTATGGAATCAGTTGGATTAAATGGGAAGGCGTTTATCCCCATGATGATTGGATTTGGCTGCAATGTACCAGGAATCATGGCGGCTCGGACAATAGAGACTCCCAGGGAGCGGCTGGTAACGATTTTACTTACTCCGTTAATGTCCTGTTCCGCTCGTTTGCCAGTTTATGCGTTATTTGTTGGTGCTTTTTTTGCAGGGAATAAGGCATTTGTAGTCCTCAGCCTATATGTACTTGGTATAGTAGTTGCACTAGTGTTAGCCAAAGTCTTTTCGTCGACTCTACTAAAATCGGAAACTTCATTATTTGTTATCGAACTGCCACCTTATAGGCTCCCACAATTTCAATCTCTCTGGAGGAGTACTTGGGATAAAGGGAAAGGGTTTGTTAGAAAAGCAGGAACATTTATTTTTGCAGGTTCTGTCTTTATCTGGCTTTTATCTTATGCCGGTCCCAACGGTTTAAAGGTTGACATGGATCATAGTTATTTAGCATCGATTGGAAATGTAATTGCCCCAATATTTGATCCAATTGGATTTGGAACATGGCAAGCATCTGCATCGTTAATTACCGGATTCTTAGCAAAAGAAGCCATTATTTCTACGATGAACATTATCTACTTTGTCCCAAATGATGCAAGTTTACAGGGGTTATTGGCTGACTATTATACTCCGCTTGCTGCCTATAGTTTCATGGTGTTCATTTTATTATACATTCCATGCTTGGCAACCGTAGCAACAATCTATAAAGAAACGAATTCAAAGAAGTGGACAGCTTTTTCGATGATTTATGCGTTTGCAATTGCTTATATTCTTTCATTGATTATTTATCAAGGCGGCAAATTGTTTGGACTTGTTTAATTCTAAATTGAGGTGAAGCGAAATGATTGCCAATATTTTAATAGGGGCTGCTATTTTTGGTTACGCGACATGGGCTTTAGTGAGGTTTATTAATAAATCGAAAAAGGGAAAATGCGGGGCATGTGATTTGAAAAATTCATGTTCGAGCAATTGCAGCACACCTACCAAATTACCTTAACTTTTTTTATTCTGCTATCTATTAAGGTAGCAGTTTTTTTGTTGCTAGGATTTGAATGATTTGGCAAACTAGTGTAAAATTACACTAGTTGTAAGTGAAGGAAGGGCTTAATGTGACCAGGGATGAAATTATAATGCAGGTTTCTGATAAGCTTCGCCTAATACGGACAGAAGTCAGCTATACGCAAGATAAAATGGCAGATATTATAGGAGTTTCGAAGAAAACACTAGTTCAAATTGAGAAAGGCAGGGTTCTTGCCAACTGGTCTACCGTGGTATCAATTTGTGCACTTTTTCGTGAAACGGAAACTGTCCAATTTTTATTTGGAAATGAACCTCTCGAGGTGTTAGAAACGGTAGCACGAGAAGGCATAGATATTCGAAAGTCAAAGACATTTGGCGGGAGGATTTGGTGGAGAGTGGTCTCCAAGAAAAACGGATATATTCTGCAACAAAATATTCTTAGTAAGCATTATCGGATATTGGATGAAGAAAATTATCGAATCTTTAGCAGTATTGATGAAAAGCTAGCTAAACAACGGTTTAAAGAATTGGCTAAAAATGAATAATTATGTGGAAAAGATGGGGGTTCCGCCCATCTTTTTTCATTTTTATGGAATACTAATGGTGCATAAACTTCTATGATTGACCGTCCAAAAAACGAAATCGAAAGTTATGCTGTTTTAGATTACAAACAAAGGATGTTTTTCATTTGCTCTCTATAGATAAACTAGTGTCCATCTTTAGAAATTGGAAAAAGTGGCATTTAATTCAGGTTTTAGTGCTTTCTATATTAATTATCATCCTAAGTTTCTTCGGACTTCTTTATTATTTTTCCAAGGATGCGGATATATCAGGACTTAAAAGTGAACTGCCTCAAGCAACCGTTTTTTATGATATGAACGATGAAGTGGCTAGTAAAGTGTCTGCCAACAAAAATGAAGGTGTTTCCATTAAGGAAGTTCCTGATTCCATGAAAAACGCCATCGTTTCGATTGAGGATCATCGATTTTATCAACATAGCGGCGTCGATCTGATTGGAACATCAAGGGCACTAATCCGTGACTTAAAAGCCGGGGGAATGGTTGAGGGAGGAAGCACCATTACTCAGCAATTGACAAAGAATACTCTACTTACCTCACAAAAAACATTAAATCGAAAGATGCAGGAAGTATTTTTAGCACTCCAGATTGAACGTGAGTATTCAAAACTGGAAATTTTGCAAATGTATTTGAACCAAATCTATTTCGGAAATGGTGCATGGGGAATTAAAACGGCTTCCAGTAAATACTTTGCCAAGGATGTAAAAGACTTATCAATTAGTGAATCTGCTTTACTTGCTGGGTTAATTAAAGCTCCCTCTGCTCTTAATCCGTATGAACATATGGAAAAGGCGCTTAAAAGGAGAAATTTAGTATTAGCACAAATGAAGAAACAAGGATATATTTCAGAAAATCAGTACCAAAAAGCCAGTCATGAAAAAGTGGTGTTAAATGATCGGGGCGGTGACCCGTTCCGAGGGAAGTTTCCATACTATGTTGATCAAGTTTTAGATGAGGCAATCAACATCTATGGATTATCACAGGATGAATTGCTCACTGGCGGCTATCAAATTTTTACTGAACTTAATCCAGAGATGCAATCTGCCATGGAAGAGAAGTATAGAGACGATTCTCTATTTCAAGAAGGGAAAGATCGGCTCGTTCAAAGCGGTGGTGTTTTAATCGATCCAAAAACAGGCGGAATCAAGGCGATTGTAGGCGGAAGGGGAAAACACACATTTAGAGGTTATAATCGCGCCTCGCAATTGGAGGCGCAGCCAGGATCTTCCTTTAAGCCATTAGCGGTTTATACACCTGCACTAGAAGAGGGTTGGAAGATAAGTGATATGTTAAAAGATGAACCGATGACCTTTGGGGATTATCAACCTAGTAATTACGATTTTCAATATGAGGGTCAAATTCCTATGTATGAAGCAGTGAAAGAATCAAAAAACGTTTCTGCGGTATGGCTTTTAAATGAGCTTGGAATCGAAAAAGGATTAAATTCAATTAAGCGTTTCGGAATTTCACTGAACAAAAATGACCGTAATTTATCTCTTGCCCTTGGTGGTTTGCATAAAGGAGTCTCTCCTATGAACATGGCGGAGGCCTTTTCGGTCTTTCCTAATAACGGGGTAAGAATGAAGGCACATGCAATTAAGAAAATTGTTGATGCTGACGGAAAGGTTGTTGCGGTCTGGAAAGCAAAAAAAGTGAGAGTTACAACTAAAGCCGTAACAGATAATATGACGACCATGCTTCTTGGTGTAGTTGAACAAGGTACAGGCAGTGCTGCTCAAATCCCCGGACGAGAAACAGCAGGCAAAACGGGATCAACCCAGGTTCCGATAAAAGGCATAAACGGCTTAAAGGATCAATGGTTTGTTGGCTATACACCACAACTAGTCGGGGCTATTTGGTTAGGCTACGATAAAACAGATGCGGAGCATTATATAACTCCTGTAAGTAATAAAGGGGCGGCAGTAGTGTTTAGGGAAGTAATGTCAAAAGCATTATCCAATGAGCCTGCCCAAAGCTTTAATGTCCCACATATTGCCACATTGATTGAACAACAAAAACAGGAAGAGGCTACTAAGAAACGTTTTAATTTTCTAGGAGACTTTAATAATGAGGTTCAAAAGTGGGAAGAGAAATGGAATAAACAAAAGGAAAAGTGGCAAAGGAAGTGGAAAAACAAAGGAAATGGACATAACAATGGGCATTAATGCAATGTAATATAAGTGTCGATGCCACTCAGAAACAATTCTGAAAAATGGGAATTGACTTTTAAAATAACTGGTGTTAATCTAACAAAGGAAGAAATATTAGGAAAGGGAGGGTTACAAAATGAAGAGATTCAATCAATTGTTTAAACTAGCTGAATATTTGAATGTAACCTGTCCTAAAATTTTTAGTTGATTTTTTCAATCTATAAATTGATATATGACAAAAACACAGGTTATGTTCGCCTTTTGAAACGTAACGTGTGTTTTTTTGTCCCTTCTTTTAAAAGGAGGCATACTGCACTACTGCGGTATGCCTTTTTTTATAGTTTCAAATAACTTAAGGGAGGAAAAAACGATGAGAAATTTGGAGGGATCCTGGAGGGGAAAGACAACTGGAGCGCTAGAGGGTGGATAGTAACACATAAGGGGGGACATTAGTTATGTTTGCGGTTTTAAAAAAATTAAGTTGGTTCTTTAGAGAAAATTGGCAGCGTTATGTCATCGCAATCACCCTGTTAATTTTAGTAGGAATTTTAGAAGTCATGCCGCCTAAATTAATAGGAATGGCAATTGATGATATTCATGTGGGCAGTATTAATAAAGAAAAAATAATCCACTACCTTGCCATTCTTATAGCAATTATGGTGTTATCCTATGCGATCACCTATGTCTGGATGTTTCGCTTGTTTGGAGGAGCTTTCCTTGTTGAAAGGAAACTTAGGTCACGATTTGTCACCCACTTATTAAAAATGACGCCAGTTTTTTATGAAAAAAACCGGACGGGGGATTTAATGGCACGCGCCACTAATGATTTAAAAGCCATTTCCGTTACAGCTGGTTTTGGAATACTCACACTTGTCGATTCAAGTGTTTGGATGTTGACATTACTGTTGACGATGGGGATTTTTATTAGCTGGCAGCTAACGTTAGCGGCGATTATTCCGCTCCCATTTATGGCTATTTTGATGAAAATTTACGGAAAAAGAATTCATACTCGCTTCATGGAAGCCCAGGATGCCTTTGGTGAACTAAATGATAGAGTCCTTGAGTCAGTTGCAGGAGTAAGGGTTGTTCGTGCCTTTGTTCAAGAAGCAGCTGATAGTAATCGCTTTCATCAGCTCACAGAAGATGTCTACAATAAGAATATTAAGGTTGCAAAAATTGACGCTCTGTTCGACCCTACGATTAAGGTACTTGTCGGCATTAGCTACCTTATTGGACTCGGTTATGGAGCCTATTTAGTTTTTCATCAATCAATCACATTGGGTAATCTTGTTTCATTTAATGTGTATTTAGGGATGTTGATTTGGCCAATGTTCGCGATTGGCGAGTTAATCAATGTGATGCAAAGAGGGAATGCCTCACTCGACCGTGTAAACGAAACACTTGGCTATAAGGAAGAAGTGATCAATCCATTTGAACCGGTTTCAATTGAACTTGCTGAGCGTATTGATTATCAAAAGGTAACCTTTCGTTATCCCTCTTCTACAAACAATAATCTTGAAAATGTGGATGTTACTCTCCTACAGGGTCAGACCTTAGGTATTGTTGGGAAAACTGGCTCAGGAAAGACTACTTTTATTAAGCAATTATTAAGACAATATCCACTTGGTGATGGAGAGATAGCTATTTCAGGGATACCAATAGAGAAACAATCCTTACATCAAGTTCGCAACTGGCTCGGTTATGTGCCACAAGACCATGTGCTATTTTCCCGAAGTGTGAGGGATAATATCATCTTTGGCAGAAAGGATGCGAGTGAGGAAGATATAGAAGAGGCGATTGAATTAGCTGCGTTTCGTAAAGATTTAGATCAACTTCCTGAGGGATTAAATACGCTCGTTGGTGAGAAAGGGGTTGCCTTATCAGGGGGACAAAAACAACGGATTTCAATTGCTCGGGCACTTATCAAAAATCCAGAGATCCTTATACTTGATGATTCCTTATCCGCAGTAGATGCGAAAACAGAAAAACAAATTATTGATAATATCAGAGAGGTAAGAAATGAAAAGACTACAATTATTACTGCTCATCGAATGTCAGCTGTCCAGCATGCTGATCATATTATTGTTTTAGATGAAGGCAGAATTGTTGAAGAAGGGACACATGAGCAGCTTCTCAAACATGATGGATGGTATAGAGAACAATTTATCCGCCAGCAGATTGCCGGGAAGATAGAGGATGGGGTGCAAGCATGACTACAGGGAAAAGATTAGCAAGATACGCCTTTGCTTATAAAAAAATTATTATCGCCGCATTGATCATGCTAACCATTTCTGTCGTAACCGATCTTGCTGGACCATTTATTGCTAAAAATATAATTGATCAGCATATATTAGGGATTGAATCTGTTTGGTATGAAACAACAAGTGGTAGCAAAGCTGTAAATTATAAAGGTGAATTTTACAAGCGGGCAAAGTATTTCGGTAGTAAAGAACAAAAGGGGAACTCAATTCGGATTTTACAAGTCGGATCCAAGTTTGTTTTCATCGAACAAAAACTTGAATTTGATGGGAAGCGAACCTTAAAAGAAGGAACATTAGTGATAAAAAATGGGAAGCGAACGGCTCAATACCAGGCGAAAATCCTTAAGGGTTCAGAAATAGTAAGCTTTTACCAGCCAGAAATCCCAGCAATCGTTCAACTATTGGCCATTTATTTTGGACTCTTGGTAGTTTCGGCAATTTTTCAGTATGGTGAACGCTTTTTATTGCAAAAATCAGCCAACCGCATTATTCAAAAGATGCGTGAGGATGTGTATGGACAGATCCAACGTCTGCCAATTAATTACTTTGATAACCTGCCTGCCGGTAAGGTAGTAGCAAGAATTACGAACGATACGGAGGCAATCCGTGAGTTATACGTTACAGTTCTTGCTACCTTTTTTACCAGTTCGATTTATATTACGGGTATATATGTGGCTTTATTTATTTTAAATGCAAAGCTTGCAGCGATTTGTTTAGTATTATTGCCGATATTGTATGCTTGGATGTTAATTTATCGTAGATATGCTTCTAAATACAACCGAGTAATCCGGTCCAGGAATAGCGAAATTAATGCAATGATTAATGAGTCCATCCAAGGGATGAGTATTATTCAGGCATTCA
This sequence comes from Neobacillus drentensis, assembly GCF_036962125.1. GTDB lineage: Bacteria > Bacillota > Bacilli > Bacillales > Cytobacillaceae > Neobacillus > Neobacillus drentensis_B. The sequence continues at coordinate 25,797 of NZ_JBALOA010000017.1, read as the reverse complement.
GTCGTGAAAAAGAAACTCAGGCAGATTTTGAAAAACTAAACCATGAGCATTTTACGTATCAGAATAAACTGTTAAGCTTAAATGCGCTCACCTCTCATAACTTAGTTGGAATCTTAAGGAATCTTGTTTTTGTGGCATTCATTTGGTATTTCGGTGGTCAGGCACTAAATAATACGACCATTCTTTCACTAGGAATGCTGTATGCCTTTGTTGATTATATTAACCGGCTTTTTCAACCGGTACAGGGGATTGTCAATCAATTGGCAAATTTAGAGCTTGCTTTAGTTGCGGGGGAACGTGTATTTAAACTTATGGATGAGCCAGGGGAAAATGTTAGCAGAGAGCGAATTCCTCGTTTTAAAGGAAATGTATCGTTTGAGGATGTTTCATTTGGATATAAAGAGGGAGAGTATGTCTTGAAGAATATTCACTTTGAGGCGAAACAGGGTGAAACAGTTGCTCTAGTTGGTCATACCGGATCTGGAAAAAGTTCGATTATGAATTTACTTTTCCGCTTTTATGATTGCCAAAAGGGCAAAATTACAATTGATGGTAAAGATATTGAAATGATACCTCGTCAATCCATTCGAAATCACATGGGCATTGTACTGCAGGATCCTTATTTATTTACCGGTACGATTGCTTCTAATGTAAGTCTTAATGACCCTGGAATTTCTATAGAAAAGGTCGAGAAGGCATTGAAGGATGTTGGGGCTGAAAAAGTTTTTAAGAACTTGGAAAATGGCTATGATGAGCCAGTACTTGAGAAAGGAAGTACACTGTCGAGTGGGCAGAGGCAGTTAATTTCCTTTGCACGTGCACTAGCATTTAATCCAGCAATTTTGATTTTGGATGAAGCTACCTCTAGTATTGATACAGAGACCGAGGCGTTGATTCAACAGGCAATGGAAGTTTTGAAGAAGGGGAGAACTACATTTATCATTGCCCACCGGTTATCAACCATCCGAAATGCCGACCAAATTATTGTATTGGATCGAGGAATGATTGTTGAAAAGGGAACCCATGCTGAATTAATGATGCAAAAAGGAAAATATTATCAAATGTATCAGCTCCAGCAGGGCAGCACAGATTTAGCAGGATAGAAAAAGCAGACCCCTTAACATAACATAACTTGTTATCGGGTCTGCTTATTTAATACGTCAATCCTACACGAGAACCAATAAATTGATTGCTAAACAGTTGTTCAAAAGCAAAATCCGCCGTATCGTAAATAGAGATAGAAGAAGGGTGATCAGGTAGAAAGTCTTTCTCGTACCTGTAATGTCCTATTCTTTCTCCGATGGGCAAGTAGGTCGGACATACAACAGTCCAATCGAGCCCAGAATCTTTTAATAATAAATAGGCCCGTAAATGTTCCTCAGCATCTCGTGTGCTTTTCCGTTTAGATTCTGATGATTGAAAACGATACAAATGCGGTGCAGAACGTGCTTTCAGTATCCCTGCTGTTCCTATCGTAATAATACGTTGTATTCCATGTTCTTTCATATGTTTAATGATAAAGGGCATGGATTCAGATAGTGTGGTGGTACCTGCTGTATTTAGTGCACTAATCACTGCATCAGCACCCGTTAAGGTCCTCGCAATGTCCTTTTCATTTAGAACGTTACCTTCGTTCACTAGAAGACCAGCTGATTGTATGTTTAGTTTCTGGCTATCTCTGACCAGGACTTGAACGGTATGTTGCTTAGATAACGCGTTTTCTAAAATAATTGTGCCAACTCTGCCCGTGGCTCCGAAAAGGCAAATATTCACAAAAAATTCACCTCTTAGTCAATAAAGTGTAATATTCATCACTTGCAATACCTTGCTCTTGTGATATTTTAAAAATGTTTAAGCATTTACAAAATACAGGGGTGGGATGTATATGTCAGAGTATTCAGTTGTACTAATGATCGGTAGTTTTTTAATCCTTTCTTATTATATCGGATATACAATCATTAAACATTAAAACATGAACTGCAGACAAGAGTCTGCAGTTTTTTTTATGGATTTTAACTTTTAATATTTTAATAAAATGGATGGAATTGGGTATATATATGGAAGTATACGAAATGGTGAGGTGAGGATATCAAGTGGAGAATTACCGGATCGAAAAAGATACGCTTGGTGAGGTGCGTGTACCTGCTGATAAATATTGGGGTGCACAAACACAACGGAGCAAGGAAAACTTTAAAATTGGCTCAGAAAAGATGCCCCTGGAACTAATTTATGGTTTGGTTTTTATTAAAAAGGCAGCAGCCATCATCAATTACCAATTAGGAAGTCTTAGTGAAAGTAAAGTGCAAGCCATTCAAAAAGTATGTGATTCTATCCATAATGGTGAAATGGATGATCAATTCCCTTTAGTCGTCTGGCAGACAGGCAGCGGGACTCAAACCAACATGAATGTAAATGAAGTGATTGCCAATCGGGCAAATGAATATCTAAACGTTCAAGGAAAAACACAAGAAAAAATTCATCCCAATGACGATGTTAATAAGTCGCAGAGCTCCAACGATACCTTTCCAACTGCTATGCATATTGCAGCCTATAAAAAAATAGTAGAAGAACTCCTGCCGGCCATAGCAGAACTCAAGAATACCTTGCTTGAAAAGGAAAAAGATTTTTCAAACATTATTAAAATTGGAAGAACGCATTTGCAGGATGCAACACCACTAACGCTCGGACAAGAAATCAGTGGTTGGCGGGCTATGCTTGAAAAATGTGAAAAAATGATAACAGTAGCCAGTAAAAGTCTGTTGGATTTGGCGATAGGAGGGACCGCGGTTGGGACAGGGATCAATGCCCCATCGCAGTTTGGTAACAAAGTCGCTGAGCAGATTTCCACATTAACAGGGTACCCATTTCATTCTTCAGAGAATAAATTCCATGCATTAACTAGTCACGATGAGATTGTTTATGTTCATGGTGCACTAAAAGCCTTGGCAGCTGATCTAATGAAAATAGCTAATGATGTCCGTTGGCTAGCAAGTGGTCCGCGTAGTGGAATTGGAGAAATTATCATACCAGTGAATGAGCCGGGGAGTTCGATTATGCCAGGTAAGGTTAATCCAACCCAAAGTGAAGCATTGACAATGATCACGTGTCAGGTTTATGGAAATGACACTGCTATTGCTTTTGCTGCAAGTCAAGGAAATTTCGAGCTAAATGTGTTTAAACCAGTGATTATCCAAAATTTTATTCAATCGGTCCAACTTCTTACAGATGGGATTAGGTCTTTTAATAAAAATTGTGCGATGGGGCTTCAGGCAAATGAGGAAATAATTAAGAAACACTTGAACCAATCTTTAATGCTAGTTACAGTATTAAATCCTCATATCGGTTACGAAAAGGCAGCAGAAATTGCTAAATTGGCATTTAAAGAAAATTGCTCGCTAAGGGAAGCCGCCATAAAAACAGGTTACGTTACTGAAGATCAATTTTCAAAATGGGTTATGCCTGAATTTATGATTTAACAAATGAAAGCCCCTTCCGATAAGGAAGGGGCTAAGCCAAAATATTTATTTGTATTTACTATGTTTTACCAAATATTAGCGTTGGAATCCGCCAAGTTGAGATTCAGCCATTGCTACAAGACGCTTTGTAATTTCTCCACCAACAGAACCGTTGGCACGTGAAGTAGTGTCTGCACCAAGATTTACACCAAATTCTGAAGCGATTTCATACTTCATTTGACTAAGAGCTTGCTCGACACCTGGTACTAAAAGTTGATTAGAGTTGTTGTTACTTGCCATAGTTGAATAACACTCCTCTTAATAAGTTTGGGGTCAGTATGGAGTTGAACCATAATGGAGATTAAACCATTGCCGCCTTGGCCTAACCCATATTATCAATGTTACTTTTGATAAATAATTTTACAAATTGGAGATCCATTCATTTAACTTTGGTTTGGCTGGATGAGTCGGACTTGCACCGGCAATTACCCTGTTTGGTTTCATCCATCGTGTGTAATGGTTGCTTGCTTTGTAATACTTATTATGATTAAAACGGACAGACTTATTCGAGAATTTAATTAGTAATTTATTCCACTACATATGGCATGTAAGTTAACACAAACTAAGGTTATCAATTAACCAAAAGGGTGAATCGAATGACTGTGTGCCCAGTATGTAATGGACTACGTGAAGCATACCTATTATGTTCCAATTGCGGGGAGCCTATGATGGAAAGTGGTCGTCTAATGGATTTTTATGATGATTACAGTCCTTATATGGAAATCGACTTAATGAAAATGGAAGACGGGTTTCCTGATACGAATTCAGGTCATAAGTGTCCCCATGTCTATCGTTGTCCAACCTGCAATAAAGAAGAAGTATTCTTTATAAAAGAATAAGCCCCGCATATTAACGGGGCTCCTGGCGATACGCCGCTGACCAGGGCGCTTGCGCTTTTAGTATTAAGGTCTGATTCTTGCTTCTGTTTCTTCATCAAAGAAATGAGCTTTATTCATATCGAATGCTAGTTCTAAACTGTCACCAGGATGTATATCTCCACGTGAATCAACGCGTGCGACGAAATCTTGACCGCTAATGCTTGAATAGATCATTAATTCTGCACCAGTTAACTCGGCAACATCAACAGTAGCTTTGATTTTAGAACCTGTTGAGGCATCGATGAAGACTGGTTCATCATGAATGTCTTCAGGACGAGTACCAAGGATAATGGATTTTCCTACATATCCCTGTTCACGAAGATATTTCATCTTTCCTTCAGGAACCGCAATCGAAGTATTTCCAATCACAAATTTTCCATCTTCCAATTTTCCGTTAAAGAAGTTCATGGCAGGGGACCCGATAAAGCCACCGACAAACACATTTTCTGGCTTTTCATAAACTTCCTTAGGGGAACCAACTTGCTGAATGATACCATCTTTCATTACAACTAAACGTGTAGCCATGGTCATAGCTTCCGTTTGGTCATGTGTCACATAGATGGTAGTGGTGTCTAAACGACGGTGAAGTTTAGCAATTTCAGCACGCATTTGAACGCGGAGCTTAGCATCAAGGTTTGATAATGGTTCATCCATTAAGAAAACTTTTGCATCTCGGACAATTGCACGGCCTAAGGCCACACGTTGACGCTGTCCACCAGAAAGAGCTTTAGGTTTACGAGTTAAGTATGCTTCCAAGCCGAGAATTTTTGCTGCGTCATTAACACGACGATCAATTTCATTTTTTGGAAATTTGCGAAGTTTTAAACCAAACGCCATGTTATCGTATACTGTCATGTGTGGATAAAGAGCATAGTTTTGGAACACCATCGCAATATCACGGTCTTTTGGGGCTACATCGTTAACTCTTTTTCCATCAATATAGAAATCACCTTTTGAAATATCTTCCAGGCCTGCGATCATTCGTAAGGTTGTAGATTTTCCGCACCCTGATGGGCCAACGAATACGATAAACTCTTTATCTTCAATATGTAAATTGAAGTCTTGAACTGCGGTAACTTTATTATCATATATTTTATAAATGTGATCTAATTTTAACTCTGCCATTTTGTGTTGCCTCCCTTTAACTTGTTAATTCTATTTTACAATTAGAGGCATATTTTCAATATGGACAGTGTGCACAAAAATTGAAAACGCTTTTTTGGGCAGATTGTTACTTTTTTTGACTTTGTTCAAATAAAAGGCAAGCTAGAAAAACAGTAAAAGCACCATAGAAATCCTTTAGTTGGATGCCGGTTCGATCAATAAACTTGTCGACTCGATATTGAAGCGTATTTCGGTGGATATACAATTTTTTTGAGGTCAAGCTGGCATTTAGATTATTTTCTAGAAACACTTTTATAGTTGAATACATCTCAGAATCATCATTAAAAACTCCAATGATATTTTGATGGACCATTTGTTTTAATTCAGCTGGTAAATGAAATGCTAAATAGGCTGGAAAGACACGCTCAAAGGAAAAGATATTTATTATGCTCAAAAGGTTCGAAAGACCAAAAGAAAAGTATTCCTTTTCCAAGAGAAATTTTGAGCGGAGTTGATCATTAAAAGGATTGAACTTTCCCACAAAAAAGAGAAATTTGACATAAAAATCACTTTCTAATGTTTCTGACATGGAGATCAATTCTTCTTCTGTTAAAGAAAATGAGGTATTTTCTTCAATTACAATTCCCCGATATTTATTTTCCCAAATAATGATGACCTCTTCAGTAAAAAAACCTTTTAAGGCAGACTCCATTTCGATTTGATCCGTTTCTTCGCTGTTCATTTGGAACTGAATGAAACGGAGATTGGTCTCGGAATAATAGGGAGGCAGCGGACCATTCTTCAATAAATATGTGTCCCATCCCTTTGTCGTGGAAGGGCTGGCAGGCAATTGCGCTTCAACTAATTGGTATATCGTCTGAAGAAGGGTTAATTCCTTTTCAGTAATCTCAGATTTCGGAATTCCAATCCATTCATTTTCAATTTCGTTGAAAAAAATATAATACTGGTCAGAAGGCTTGTCAGGTTTATCGGGAAACAAAATGGAGTTTTTATAAATAGATAATAATTTTTTTAGCATCGTTGATTTCCCCGTTTAATTAAATTTTCTTAGCAACTATTAACATTATACCAATAGTTGCTGAAACCTAAAAAAATAAAGAAAGGCTAGCAATCGTTAATAACAGCTAGCCTTTCTTTATATTGGAAATATGATTAATCAGATTCATATGGCGGTTGTTCCTCTTGAAGGTCCCGTGCTTCTTCGATATTAGTTGTCTCCTCGCGGGAATGGACAGAACCACCGGACATGCCTTCGTTAATCATTCTGTCAACATCCATAAACATCTTATCTCTGCCTTCATAAGAAGAACCTAGACCGGTTATCTTGTCTTTTCCTTTGTCCATAAGATCATTCCTTTCCATAACTACATTTAGTTTGCTGAAAAGGTAATTTTTCATGCATTTTACCACGCTGTCGTAGATTATTCATAGACATGGTAAAGCATAAGTTCATGGACTTGGCTGGTTAATGTCTCAATTTCATCCTGTTCAGGTAAATTTTTTGTCCACTCTATTTTCCCTGTCTGATGATATATACCCGTAAATTTTTGCTTTTTATGATAAAAGGAAAAATTCCAGCCAGGAATATTTTTATTTTCATATAATGGTTTGAATTGAAAGTGCATGATCATTAGTGAAATCCCCCTTTTCATAATCCTACTTCTAGCTTAACTTGTTTGGGGGAATATTTAAATATGAATTTTCTGTCAGTTTTTATATTTTGAAAGTTGATGGAATAACCTGCAAAGCTGCTCAATTTTCTTTTCTTCAATTTCTGCTTCGTCAAAGCTCATTGGTTTGGAATTCACTTCGTAAATATAGTACTGACCCGTAGTACTGACCCCGGCATCAATGGAAAATTCGCCGAAATAGCCAAATCGTTCAGATAATGCCTTCCCGATTTCAGGGATAATTGTGTGAATAAAATGATCATGCTCTTTTGATTGGAAAAGTTCATAAGGAAGGATTCTGCCACCCGTTGGAATATGGGTAGTAATATCTTGTTCTTGTGATTGCCGAATCCCCACCCCAGTTAACAAGTATCCACCATCATCTGCATGGGCAAGGATGCGAAAATCGAAGCGATTCCCCTCGTACGTGGCGGACTTTATTTCTGCTTGTGCTAAATAATTTTTTTCAAGCAGTTTCACACCCCATGTTTCCCAAAAATGATCTAGTGAGATGTAAAGTTCCTGCTGCTTAATTCCATCTAACTGAAGTTTCGAAGGACTAATCCGCTTTAAGCGGAAAATTCCTTTTCCTTTTGAAGATTGGGCTGGTTTTAAATATAGGCTTTTATGTTTTGCTAAAAAATTAGACAAGTCTTTCTGCTGCTTAATGAGGCATGTTTGCGGTAAGAAGGTTCGCAGAAATCTATGGTTGTTAAGCATTTCATATAGTTCGTATTTATCGATAAAACATGGATTAAAAAAGGGGATATTTTTCTCCTTTAATATGGATAGAAATTGCTGTGATGGTTCACTTTGTTCTGAATTTCGGAAAGGAATTCGGTTATAAACCAGGTCAGGGTACCGAAATTTTTCCTTTTTCCAATTTCCTCGTTCAGGTAAAAAAATATAGCCGGTTATAAATTCTGCCTCTGCATCTTCTGGTGTAAAAACAAAGCTTATTCCATCTAGTGAAATAAGCTTTTTTTGTAAGGCAATAAAAAGCGGGCCATTTCCAGCGATGGAACCATCTGATTTTCTTGCTGTCATTATCCCTATCAGAGGACCTGGGGTTTTCATTTGAATAACTCCTCTGGGCTTAATAAGGATTGCTCTGTTAGAAAGACGGCGAACGCGATGGATAATTTTCGGGTTAACAAATCAAACTCTTTTAATTCAGGATGTGTAAAGATGGTTCTTCCCGGTTTGGAATTTGCTTCGAAGAGCCAAACATCTCCACATCGGTCGATGCCAAGATCAAAACCAATCTCACCTATAATGCCTTCTACATGCCGGTCCAATGATTGGCTTAAAAGTAGTGCAGCATTAGAAAGTTTCTCTTTATACAGGGTACACACTTCATTGGAGAAAAGCTCTTCGATTGTCTTGATGTCCCCTCCGCTTCTTGCGTGGGTTGTCACGCTGCCAAGTCCTGCAAGCTTTGCCGCCAATGCAGATACATGCCAGTTCCCCAGATCATCTTTATTGGTGTGCACGCGAAAATCAATGGGGCGGGATTCACTACGGAGTAAATGAATACCCTGTTGTACCAGCATACTATCAAGGGATTGATTAGCAAAAACAGTTTCCATTAATCGTTCTAAACTTGAGAATTTCCGCAGACGGTTCACACCACTTGAATCCTGATATCGGCAGAAATAATCGTCACTGTATTTGTCGTAAATAACTTGGTGTACACCTAAACCGAGACTGCCATTTTTAGGTTTGATAAAAACATGGCCATAGTTGGAAAGCATCGTTTCAATTGACGAGAAGGAGGTAAAAGGCAATGTGTCTGGAAGAAAATGAGCCACTGTTTCATCCTGAATAAGCCTATCATGAATATCAAGTTTATTGAAAAATCCAGGATTATACCAAGGAATAAGATACTCCCTTTGCAATCGTTCTCTTACTTTAATGGATCTAGGGCTATTTTCACTTCTCCGATTTGGAAGCCGATCATAAATGACATTTGGAAAAGGAACTTCAACTTTTTCCCACCCCTGATTTTGATAAAAGAAGCCCTCTATTGTACCTTGTTCCCAATCGATATGTTGTTCTCCAAATATAAAAGCTTGGGCGCCTACCATTTTATTAACAGAAAGGAGTTTTGAAAAAAACTCAGTTCGATCCCCGATTGGCTCTAATGGCAAGGAAGTAAATCCAGCGGTGAATATTCCTACAAGTGGTCCAATAATAAGACTTTGGTTATCGAAAAAAACATGGAGTGGAATATTGAAACTAGGAAAACGGAGTGCATCTTGAATTTTTCGGCTTATGGAGATTCGATCATTTTGATCTGGATGTGGGATAAAATCAACTTCTATCGATCTTGAACCAAAGACAATCCGTGTTAATTTTTTTTCCTTTAGTATGGATGGAGGACAGAAGACCACTAACTGATCATTTTGAGCAACTTCAATGAGATAATGTTTTCTCATAATAGCTCTTCCTTTCTAAATGACCCATTTGGCTTAGGTGTTTACCATAAAGCAGAGGGGCAAGGTTCAAAGTTTCCTTTATGTCTGGGCGTGTATGAAGAAGGACCTTTCGACCTGGTTTCGAATTAATATCTAGAATCCAAATGGATCCATCTTTTGCTATTCCAATATCAATGCCAATCTCAAACAGTGTTAAAAAGGCATTTTCAAGAATCAATGGGAGACGGGAAAGAATATAATCTAGTTCCTGATTAATGTATTCTTTTTTAGCTTGCGGGAAGGTTGCTGACCAATCTGGATAAGGTAAAACAGTCCCGCCAGCACTTAAGTTTGAAAGGATTCCTCCCGTACTGCCAATTCGGATTCCTCGGCCCATTTCTCCCCATTTCCCATCCATATCTTTTTGCAAAAGAATACGGAGGTCAAATGGCTTCAGTTCATCATTGGCCAGTTCTAAATAGGGCTGCAAAAGGTATTGACGCTTGTTAAGAAATGGCTCTAACCATTTGATAAGCTTGGATTCATCCGGGAAAATACGTGAGATAATATTTTTTTGTTTTTCTGTTTTGACATGGATTGATTTCTTGTTTTTTTTCAAATAATAAATGCCATTTCCTTGAGAGCCATTAGTTGGCTTTAAAATAATTCGTTTCCTTGCCGTTAATTCATTTAACACGATGTCTGGGTTGGAAGCCAACTGAGTCAATGGTAAATAGGCCGATAAGACTGTAGTTTTTAATGATTCATAAAGTTCAAGTTTATTAGGCAGCCCATACCCTAAAAAGGTAAGATCTGTTCTCGTTTTTAACCAGGATACAATCGGCAGGCATTGTTTAGAATGCTCATCATCACCATAAAAACAACGATCATAGATAATGGCCGGCAGCGGAAATTCATCCTCTATCCAGGATTTTGTTTGTGAATTGAACTTTTTTCCTTTTACTTGGAGTGTAAGTGGATTTATTTTTGTGGGGATGAAGCGGAAGCATTGCATCCCGCAGGATTCAGCTAGATTAGCGATGTCGTTAATATAAGACTGCTCACTTTCTAGTTTTACTGACATAACACCAAAGGCAATCAATTTACTAATCCTCCTTTATAATCATGGTATCAAATGCAAGCATTGTACAAAATTGAATAAGTGCCTTTGCAGAGGGTCTAATTTTTCCCAACCCATCCTCAAAGTTTTTCGAAGGTTTTGAGTTAACTTCGATGATCCACAGCTTCCCTTCTTGGTCCACTCCAATGTCGATTCCAAGTTCCCCAGTAATCCCTGTGGAGGAAATACTAATGATGGATGCTGTTTCGAGTGCCAATTCCTTCATATGAGCAAGGACCTCAATCGCTTTCTTATGCCCTAGACTAGTTCGTAAAACATTCAACGGTCTCAGCATTTTTCCTCCTCTTGCGATATTAGAAACGAACTCATCTTTAGCTGCTACCCGTGCTACAACGGAGGTAACTTGCCAATGGTTGTTCCGATTTTTATGACATAAGACCCTAAAGTCCATGGAACATGATTCGTACTTATTTAATTCAACGCCTTGTTGAATAATAAAAAGTCGGTTATGGAGTATCGGCTTGATTAGGTGGTGTATTTCCTCTAACGAGTATCTACCATAAAAGTTGTCGTTAAGAGATGCAATCGAGGATTGTAAGGTGTAGCGGCCATCGTCTTCCTTTTTTAATTTGATAATGTTTCGACCCTGACTGCCATGGGCAGGCTTAATAAAAACAGTTTCACATTCTAGGGCTAGTTCATGCAGGTGCTCTATTGTGTAGGTCTTTGTTTTTGGTAAATAGGGAAAGAGATGTTTTTCTTGAAAAATTTGATTATACACCTCCCATTTAGATAGAAACCGTTCATTAAATAGAGGAATCGACAATGTTTCCAATCTGTTTCGAAATAGTTTAAATGGCTTAGATTGTTCAAGTTTACGGGAATGGATCCGATTGTAAATAACATCGGGCAGAGGATGTTCAAATGGACACCATTTACCATTAGAAAGATAAAAACCATTATTTAAAAACTCATTATAAGCAAAAACATAAAAGAATCCACCAGTCTCAGAAATACCTTGGTGAAGCTCCTCGCAAAAAGCATGGATTGAACGAAAGTGTGGTTCATCCTGACGATTAGAAGGGAAATCAGTTAATAGTCCAATCACAGGTCCAAGTTCGAGTGTGAGTGTTTCAGACCGATAGATTGCTTGGAATTTATAGCTTTGGACGGGCAAACAAAATTTCTTTAGAATATTTTCAGGAATATGGAGAGTATTTAGGTCCAAGTCGGCAAGTTGGGCTGTTAGTTGTAACGATTTATGCCCTACCTTAATATTTAATGGAAGCTTCCTTCCTAACTGTAAACTAGTAAACAATGGTTCGGATATTTGCACAAGGCAGTCATTCTTATTTAAAGGTTTTCTTGGTTTTACGATCACCTGAATTTGTGGAAAAGACATATTCATTCCTCAATTCCTATCCAAAAAATAAAACCACTGGGCATTAGTTGATATAATAATGTATGTTAAACAAATTTGGATGGTGATATTAACATTCTCGCCTTTTGAAGAATAGTTTGGTATAGTTGATTCGGATTAGAAAAGCGGTAGCGTCCCTTCTATGATGAACAAACTGATGGACGCTTGAGCTTAACACTATTTTAAGGAGTGGATACAAGTGGCAGTTAATTTATATGATTCCGCCTATGCGTTAGAAACAGCTATTCGACAAAGTGATGAATACCGACAACTACAGCAAGCTTATAATGAAGTAAATGCTGATCCAGCTTCAAAACAAATGTTTGATAAGTTTCGTCAAATCCAAATGGATTTGCAACAAAAACAAATGATGGGGCAGGATATATCAGAACAAGAGGTACAGCAAGCACAGTCAACCGTAGGACTCGTTCAGCAAAATGAAAAAATTGCACGGTTAATGCAAGCAGAACAACGGATGAGCATGGTTATTGGAGAGTTAAACAAAGTAATTATGAAACCTCTAGAAGATTTATACGGAAAAATGTAATATGCAAGGAGAGCCTTCGGAAAGTAACCGAAGGCTTTTTTCTGCCAAAAATACTAAATTCTTGTGAAGATGCTTAGTTCCAAAATGCCTGCTCAGGAAGCATTGCTTTTCTGTTCTATAAATGCCTTAAAAATCATAAAAGTGTAATAAGGTTTATTTCAACAAGAACAGGAGGCAACGAAATGATTTATCGCTTGCTTGCGTTAAATATTGATGGAACGCTTCTTCAAACAAATGGAAAAATTCATAAATCAACAAAAGAGGCAATTGAATATGTGCAGCAAAAAGGAATTTATGTCACACTTGTAACATCGCGGAGTTTTCCTTCTGCGAGAAAAGTGGCTAAAGCGTTGAAAATAAAATCACCAGTCATTACCCATCAAGGGGCATTTATTGCTAGTTCTGAGGACAAACCAATTTATGTAAAGAGAATAAATGAAGACATTACCTATGATACGGTAAGTTTTCTGGAGGCACTCCCATGTCAAATTCGTCTTGTCCACGAACAATATTCATTAGCAAATAAGTTAAAGTTAAACAATAATTTGCTGGCTAAAACTGTCTTTACGTCAGGAGACCCCGTGTTCTACTCACAGCAATTTGTTTCGTCGCTTTCTGAATATTTACATGACCAACCTGTGAGTCCTCCGAAAATTGAAGTCTATTTCGAAGAAGAGAGTGATCTGCAGGATGCAAAGAAGGCACTTCGAAAAATGTTTACCGAGATTGAATTAATTGAGTTGGATGCATTACGGTTGGATATTGTCCCAGAGGGGGTTTCAAAGTTATCAGGATTATCATACCTAGCCAGCCAACTAGGAATTCAAAGGAAAGAAATGGTCTATATTGGTGATGGCTTAGATGATATTCCCCTGCTTGAAGCGGTAGGTCTGGGAGTATCGATGTGGAATGCTGATTTTGAAGTAAAGAAAGCATCAGATTGGGTGACCAGGTCACAGAATGAACAAGGTGTTGCATATATGGTAAAAGAGCACTTTAGAAAGCAACAACCAATTGAGTTTTTGAGAAGGATGAATATCATCAAAAAATAATCCTAGGAACTTAGGGAACAAGGGCAAATCGATGTTATTTGAAAAGTATTGTCAAGAGGACAGGGAGAGTTCCTTGTCCTCTTCGGAATGTAAAAAACACGTAAATAGACGGTAGAAAATTCACTATATTTAAAAAACTGTTATATATTTCTATCCCCAATACCATATATAATGGAATTGATTAAATTGAATGGGAGGGGTTCAAGTGTCGATTAACTTTCTTACGGATAAGGTGAATGTAAACATTGCGGGACGTGTGGCTACAATTGAAATGAACAGACCTGAATCTTTAAATGCGATGGACTCAGAAATGATTAAGGGGCTTGTCTGTAAGCTAAAGGAGATTAGTGACTCGGATGAAATTGATATTGTCGTTATCACGGGAAAAGGAAGAGCCTTTTCTGCAGGCGGGGATATTAAAACGATGCTTTCAAACATGAATGAAAGCGATTTCTATCCGGTGATGGATAGTATCAGCGAGCTGATTATCACGCTTTATAGTATGCCTAAACTAACCATTAGCGCAGTCTCCGGTGCAGCAGCTGGCTTGGGGTTCAGCCTTGCGCTGGCAACGGATCATATCATTGCTGAAAAAACGAGTAAACTGGCAATGAACTTTATTGGGATTGGTTTAATTCCTGATGGAGGAGCCCATTTTTTCTTAGAGAAAAAATTAGGTGAGACAAAAGCTAAACAGTTAATTTGGAACGGAAAAATGATGGATGCAGATGAGGCGTATTCGTTGGGGCTAATCGAGGAGGTAGCATCGGGCAAGCTTCAGGATACACTGGATAATAGAATTGAAGATTGGTTAAGCCGGCCGGTCCAGGCAATGATTAAAACGAAAAAAATATTAGCAGATATGCATCGTCCCTATTTGCTAAAAATCCTGGAACTAGAAAAGCACTCCCAACAAAAAATGCGTGAAACGATGGACCACCAAGAAGGAATAAGAGCATTTATTGAAAAAAGACCACCTAGGTTTATAGGGAAATAAACAAAGAAGCCCTTGGCTTCTTTGTTTTTTTATATTCTCACTATACTGGCACTTGCGCATTCTTATGAATGAAAGAGCAGTAGTTTACCGCTTGGTGAGGTGCATCGATGTGTCCGTTCTAATAAGTTTTTTTCTGCTAACAGTTTTTCGGCTAATTCCTTAGCTGCAGCATCATGTTCAGCTTGGAAGGATTCGTCTAAAAGCTTTTCTCCATTGGTTTCAAATGCAGTTAGTTTATAAGTTTTCATTATTACAACCCCTTCATAAAGTACTGATATTTTATATTTTCACATAATTAATAAAATTGCGCAAAAGGAAAGTGAAACTATTATTATATATATACGTAAATAGTAGGGAGAGGAGTGTATGAAATGGTTCTAAAACTTGAACATGTCACAAAACGGTTTGGGAATTTCACAGCGGTTGATGACTTATCTTTAGTAATTCCTGAAAAAGAAATGTTTGGCTTTCTGGGGGCAAATGGTGCTGGAAAAACAACCACTTTCCGAATGATTTTAGGGTTACTTGACCCTAGCGGAGGAAAGATTACATGGGATGGTCAGCCAATTGATTATTCCACCAGTCACTTGGTCGGCTATTTACCTGAAGAGCGTGGTTTGTATCCGAAACTCAAGGTACGTGACCAAATTGTTTATCTAGCAAGATTACGAGGAATGCAAAAGTCTGAAGCACTTTCAGAATTAATATCTTGGCTGGACCGTTTTAAAATTCCCGAATATGAGAATAAGAAAGTCGAAGAGCTATCAAAGGGGAACCAACAAAAGATTCAATTTATAGCTGCAGTTGTACATAAACCCAAATTATTAATCCTTGATGAACCATTTAGCGGCCTTGACCCTGTAAACGTGGAAATGCTAAAAGAAGCGGTCTTAGCCTTGAAAGAAAGTGGGGCGACCATTGTATTCTCAAGCCATCGGATGGAGCATGTTGAAGAAATGTGTGAACACCTTTGTATCTTGCACAAGGGACGGCCAGTTGTGCATGGAACTTTAAAGGAAATTAAGCGGTCCTTTGGTAAAAAGAACCTTGTGATCCATGCCGACTTCCCGTTAAACTTTTTAAAAAATTATCCTGGTGTGGTTAAGTCGAAACCTACTATGGAAGGAATTCATTTGCAAATTGAAGGAGAATACATCGCAGAAAAAATCCTTAAGGAGATCGTCAGCAAAGGGTTTATTCGAAAATTTGCACTAGAAGAGCCTTCTTTAAATGATATTTTTATCGAGAAAGTAGGTGCCTCTTATGAATAATTTTTGGATTATCCTATTCCACACCTATATAAATAAATTAAAAACAAAGTCGTTTATCATTACGACCCTTTTAACGGTTTTGATTGTCTTAGCCTTAACTAACTTAACGAATATCATCGCCATCTTTGATAAAAGTGGCGGGAAAGAGAATGTCGCTGTACTTGATGAAACCAGCCAACTCTACGAGCCCTTCAAAAAACAAGTCAGTACCATTAATAAGGATATAAAATTAACTCTCTTCAAAGGTAGTGAGACAGAAGCGGAAGAAGCTGTTGAAAAGGGGAACTATCAAGGGATGATTCAGCTTGGATTAAATAAGGAAAACCTTCCCTTAGCTACATATAAAGCAAGAAGTATTGCGGACTCTTCCTTGTTTACTGACCTCCAAACGAGCTTGCAGCAATTAAAAACGATGCTTGCCGCTTCCCAAATTCATTTGTCACCTGTTCAGCTGGAAAAGCTGTATGAGCCAGTCTCATTTACAAAGATTGCACTTGAGAAAAATGCAAAAACGGAAGAGGAACTAAATCAGGCGCGTGGTATAGTTTATGTATTGCTGTTTATTATTTATTTTTCAGTCATCATGTACGCAAACATGATTGCGATGGAGGTAGCAACAGAAAAGTCGTCTAGGGTAATGGAAATCCTTATTTCAAGTGTCTCTCCCATTAAACAGATGTTTGCAAAAATTATTGGGATCGGCTTATTAAGCCTGACACAGCTCGCTGTATTTCTGTCCGTCGGCTATTTCTCATTTAAACAGAATATGGAGTCATTAAAAGAGGGGTTTTTGGGTGTATATGGTTTTGGTGATATTCCACTAGGGACGATTATTTATGCAGTCATTTTCTTTATACTTGGTTATTTTCTTTATGCAACACTTGCCGCATTTCTTGGGTCACTTGTCAGTAGAATTGAGGATGTTCAGCAAATGATTACTCCAATGACTTTGCTCGTAGTTGCCGGATTTATGATTGCTATGTTTGGTTTGGGTAAACCTGATGCCCCGTTTATTACGGTAACATCCTTCATCCCATTCTTTACGCCCATGATTATGTTTTTACGGGTGGGAATGTTGACTATTCCCGTCTGGCAAGCAGTAGCAGGAATCGCTGTTTTGGTTGCAACAATTGCCTTCTTAGCAATATTTGGTGCACGTGTTTATCGTGGCGGAGTTTTAATGTATGGACAATCCAATTCCTTCAAGGATATTAAAAGGGCACTGCAATTAACAAAAAATAAATAATGAATATAACAGCCTTTACCAGCAGGTAAGGGTTCTTTTTTTTTTTTACAGCTGACAAGAACGTGCATTCGTATTTCAGTGGTGCTACAATGGAGAAAAGGTGATGAAAGGATTATTTTATGAAAAAGATATCTTTTATTCATGCAGCGGACCTGCATTTGGACAGCCCAATGGTGGGGTTAAAGCACTTGCCCCAAAACATTTTTTCCCGAGTGAAAGAGAGTACCTTTACGGCGATAAAAAAGGTTACTGCAGCAGCAATTCAACATCAGGTTGATTTTGTAATTTTAGCAGGAGATTTATTCGATGGTGAGGATCGCAGTCTGCGGGCACAATCGCGGTTTCGGACAGAAATGCTTAAACTTGCAGAAAAAGAGATTCCTGTTTATGTCGTTCATGGAAATCATGACCATTTAAATGGATCATGGGTTCATCTCGACATGCCCTCAAATGTTCATGTGTTTACTAGTGAGGTAGAAACAAAAGTATTACATACCCAAAATGGCGTGAGTATCCATCTATATGGTTTCAGTTATCCAACTCAGCACGTCTATGATAGAAAAATAGTTGACTATCAAAAGAAAGATGGCGCCGATTTCCATATTGGGATTCTTCATGGAAATGAAAGCACGGGGGTTGAGCACGATAATTATGCCCCTTTTTCTGTAAATGAGTTACAGAAAAAAGAATTTGATTATTGGGCTTTAGGACATATCCATAAAAGGGCAGTTTTATCTGAAACTCCGCCAATTGTCTACCCAGGTAATATTCAAGGAAGACATAAGAAAGAAACAGGAAGAAAGGGCATTTATCATGTAACTTTGACGGAACTGGATTATAAAATGGACTTTTTAGAAACAGCCGATATTATTTGGGAGGAAATTGTAGTTGACGCCTCTTCAGCAAATAATTTCCTTGAAGTTTTACAATTATGTCAGACCACAATTAATAATGCTCGAAGGGAACAAACAGGGACATTATTATCACTTTTTCTGAAAAATCTTGATTTAGAGGATGCACGTGTTCAAAGAAGTGTAAAGGGAGAACTTTTAGAAATCCTTTTAGAGGATGAAAAAGGAGAAGATTCATTTGTTTGGGTTGTCGACTTAACCATTACGGAAGGCCAGCAAATCGATAAAGAGATATTGAAAAAAGATGCAAACTTTTATGCTGAGTTATTTGAAACAATTGACCACTATGATGATGTGGACCATGCCCTGTCATCTTTATACAATCATCCATTAGGGCGAAAATATATAGAACATTTACCAATTGAAGAACAAAAGGAACTGGTCATGAAAGCAGAGAAGCTGCTAATCGAATTATTATATCAGTCATAGCGGAAGGGGGAGAAGATGTGAAGATTCTCGAACTGCATATTTATGGATATGGTCAACTAGAAAATATTGAAATTACTAACCTTCATGATTTTCAAGTTTTCTATGGAGAAAATGAAGCCGGCAAGTCCACGATTATGGCCTTTATTCATGGCATCATTTTCGGGTTTCCTACAAAACAACAAACAGCTGAGCTTCGTTATGAGCCTAAACATAGTACTAAATACGGTGGTAAAATCAAAATTTTTCATGAAAATTATGGCGGAGCCGTAATTGAACGAGTAAAGGGAAAAGCAGCTGGTGATGTTAAAGTCTTTATGGACAACGGTAAGATGGGCGGTGAAGAGCTTCTTAAGGAATTAACTGCAAACTTTGATAAAAGCTTATTTCAATCGATTTTTTCTTTTAACCTGCAAGGATTGCAAAATATTCATCAAATGAAAAGTGAAGAGATTGGAAAATTCCTTTTTTCTGCGGGTACACTTGGAACAGAAAGGCTGTCACAGACAGAAGCGATTCTGCAGAAAGAGTTGGATACGCGCTTTAAGCCTTCAGGCAAGAAACCGTTATTAAATGAAAAGTTACAAGCCCTTCATGAAATCAATAAAGATTTGAAAATAGCTGAAGCTAAAAATAGGGATTATACCATCTTAGTTGAAAAGAAAGAAAATCTCGAGCAAGAAATGAACGAAATAAACGGTTCAATACAGGCGATTAGGAAGAAAATTGAAAATTTAAATGAATGGAAGAGAATCGAATCCATCGTCAAAGAAGAAAAGTGGACAAAAAAAGAGCTAAGAGAATTAGGTGAAGTTGAATTTCCAGTCCGTGGGATTGAAAGAATCGAAAACTTAAATCAACTGATCCATCCTTTTAACGCAGAGATTCATAGCCTCGCTGAAAGAATTGATCAGTTAAAAGAAGAAGCAGCTGGAATTCAACCAGACGAAACTTTTCTTAAAAACGAGCCTGCCCTTTTAGCCTTGCTTGAACAAGTTCCGCTCTATGACCAATTAATGCAGGAAAAACTACAATGCGAAACAAAGCTTTTGGCATTAGAAGAAGATCTATCGATTACTAGGGAGAAGCTTCATTTAAACGTAGATGAAGAAGAGATCTTTTCGATTAATACAAATATTTACATGAAAAACCAAGTTGAAGCGGTGTCTAGGAAAAACCAAAAGTTAAAAGAAGTAAAAGAGGAATTAGATCATCAATATCAAGAAGAAAAATGCATATTAGAGGAACTAGAAAAGGAAGTCCAGTTAGCGGTGAAACAGCTCCTTACAAAAGAGGAGCGGTTATCCCTTGAGGAAAAGGTGAAAATTGGAAATGATAAACAGAGTATTGAAGTTGAAATAAGGAACTTACGGGATAAGATAGAATTCTATCAACAGGTCAATGAACGAGATAAAGAAACTGCCGATAGACAAGGAAAGCAGAGGAAAATTCAATTTTTACTTTTTGGGATGGTGCTAGTGGCTGTCACTCTGTTTGGATCGTTTTTGCAGCAGTGGTTTTTAGCTGCGCTAGGCATACTCGGATGTGTGTTAGTTGGTATTTTTATGACTAGAGGCACTAAAGTTCAGAAGGGGATAGAAGTAGACCAAACGATAAACAGATTACGAGAAAAGGAAGAACGTTTGAATCAAAAACTCCAATCCACGAAATATATGGAAATCTCAACGCTTGAAGAACAATTATTGAGTGATAACCAAAGGAGAGAAGAGCATCGAAGTTTAAACTTGAAGATCAAGCATCAACAGTCTCACTTTGATAAGGTCATAGCTAAGCTTGAGCAATGGGAGCTGGAGGCAGCTCAAAATAAAGAAAAGCTAACATCAATTAGTCGTGAATTAAAACTGCCTGACTATATTGCAGAGTCCTATTTACTTGAAGCCTTTAAACTAATGGAACAATCTAAATCGATAAGCAGAGAGAAAAAACAATTACATTCAAAACTTCAGCATATTGTTCAGCAGCAGGAAAAAATAGTTCAGGGTCTAAAATCTTTTAGTCATCTTTATTTAAATGAAAAAGGGTTAGATTTGTACAATGAAGCATATTTACTACGGAATAAATTAAAGGAAGAGCATAGTAAACAGATTGTAAGTCAGGAAAGACAGAGCAAGCTTTCCGACCTTGAAGCAGATTTGAGACAAAAAACTCAGGCTTTCAAGCAACTTCAATCGGAATATGACAAATTAATTTCTTCAGCTAAGGTGTTAACAGAGCAACAATTTTACGAACTTGGAGCCAAAGCAGCACGGAAAGAGCAACTGATTGAAAAAATGGAATCGCTCCAGAGTCAACTTCAGTACTCGATTCTTTCAGAAGGAGAAAGGGACCACTTCCTTGAGGTTCATCAAAGTGAAGAATTACTTGTAGAATGTAATCAACACGTTCTTTTATTAGAGGGAAAACTAAAAAATCTTCAGGAGAATCATGCGTCCATCAAGTACGAGATTCAAGTATTGGAAGAGGGCGGTGTCTATTCAGATATTCTCCACCATTACAAACAGAAAAAATTTGAACTGGAAGAGGCGGCCAAAGAGTGGACTGTCTATAGATTGGCACAGGATATCCTTTCAGCAACAATTGAGAAGTATAAAAATATCCATTTACCAAGGATGATTTCCAAAGCGGAAGAATATTTATCTTTTCTCACCGATGGAAACTATCAAAGAATTCACTTGCAAACTTCTGGTTCAGGCTTCCTAATTGAGCGTAATGATTATACAATATTTGAAGCAAATGAACTAAGTCAGGCAACAACCGAACAGTTATATGTTGCTATTCGGCTTGCCTTTGCAGTTACGGTTTATGAGAACTATCAATTTCCAATTATTATCGATGATAGTTTTGTTAATTTCGATGCAAAAAGGACTGAAAAAGTGTTGAAGCTTCTAAAAAGGATGGATAGAAACCAACTTTTATTTTTTACTTGTCATAAGCACTTGCTGTCCTTTTTTGAAAGGGAAAATGTTCTTTATCTAGCAAAAGGTGCTGTTCAAATAATATCATAGAGTCATAATAGTGTATGTTATACTCTAACTAGTAGGAAGGACGTGAATTGGATGAGTAAAGGAATACTAAAGCATGAAGTAGGGGAGCAAGTAGAATTATTTCTACTAATCAAAAGTTCAACAAAAGGGATTGCTAGTAACGGCAAACCTTTTCTAACCCTAATTCTTCAAGATAAAAGCGGTGAAATTGAAGCAAAACTATGGGATGTTAATGAAGAGG
The DNA here is from genome assembly GCF_036962125.1 of Neobacillus drentensis. GTDB lineage: Bacteria > Bacillota > Bacilli > Bacillales > Cytobacillaceae > Neobacillus > Neobacillus drentensis_B. The sequence goes on along the minus strand of NZ_JBALOA010000017.1, from coordinate 3,995 downwards.
ACGCTAAAAGTTATGCTCCGCAAAGTATTGTAAAGATTCAGGGCGATGTACAAAACTATCGTGGGAAAAGTCAATTGAAAATCCGTCAAATTCGCCGAACAGGGCTATCCGATGGCGTCAAGTTAGATGACTTCCTAGAAACAGCTCCATTAAGCCAAGAAGAAATGGCTGGAAAATTAACACAATATATTTTTGATATGAAGAACCCAAATATTCAAAGGATCACACGCCATTTAATCAAAAAGCATCAGCAAGCTTTTTTAGAGTTTCCAGCGGCAACAAAAAATCATCATGAGTTTGTGTCGGGACTTGCATATCATGTTGTTAGTATGCTCGACCTTGCCAAATCAATTGCTATGCTTTATCCGAGTCTTGATAAAGATTTGCTCTATGCAGGCGTTATATTGCATGATATGGGGAAAGTGCTCGAACTTTCAGGCCCGATTTCAACGGTCTATACGATTGAAGGAAACTTACTCGGGCACATTACAATTATGATTAATGAAATCGGCAAAGCGGCTGAAGAACTAGGTATTACTGGAGAAGAAGTTTTAATTCTTCAACATCTTGTACTGAGTCATCATGGGAAAGCAGAATGGGGAAGTCCAAAACCCCCAATGATTAAAGAAGCAGAAATCCTCCATTATATCGATAATCTTGATGCCAAAATGAATATGCTAGACCGCGCTTTGGACAGAGTCAAGCCAGGTGAATTCACTGAGAGAATTTTCGCACTGGAGAACCGTTCGTTCTATAAGCCGTCGTTTCACAAGTAAAATAACCTCATTCGGGTTATTTTTTTTTGTGGCCTGCAGTTCTTATGAATAATTTCTTTTTGAAGGAATATGATTTAGTAAAAGTGGACAACCACTAAGAAAGGGGCAAGATATATTGACTATTCCTATTTGGGTATATGCAGTTGTGGTTGGTATCGTAATAAGTGCACTAATGGCGCTTAAAACGGGAAGAGAAGAGCGGCAATTGGAGATGGAAAACATTGAACAGGAAGGCGAAATCTATATGAAACGCCTTGAACGAGAAAGAGAGAAACGGGAAGAACCTGAAGGACCAGAAAGACTTGGGGCAACAGGGGAATAAAAAAAATATGGAGGCCCAATAGGGCCTCCACTTTTTGTTAGTTAAACGGGTGCTTCCGCTTTGTTAATGTGCGGCAGCTTCTGTTCCTGTTTGAGGGTTTAATGCATCTTTTAAGTCCTTGTCGCTTACTTTAACATCAGCAGCATCAAGTTCACGCTTCATCGCTTTATTAATTTCTTCTGTGGTCAATTTAGAAGATTTTACTTGAGTTTCGATTTCGCTTTTCATTTCAGCAAAAGGTTTTTTCTCTTTTTTATCCGTTAATTGGATAATGTGATAGCCAAATTGTGACTTTACTGGGGCACTAATTTCATTAACTTTTAAAGCATATGCAGCTTTTTCAAAGTCAGGATCCATCTTGCCTGTACCGAACCAGCCTAAATCGCCGCCGTTTGCCTTTGAACCCTCATCTGTTGAATATTTTTTGGCCACATCTTCAAATTTTTCTCCCTTATCAAGCTTACTCTTTACTTCTTTTGCCGTTTTTTCATCTGCAACAAGAATATGACGAGCTTTGATTTCTGGCTTGTAAGTATTGTAGTAATCCTGTAATTCCTTATCCGTTACTTTAACGCCTTTCAACGCAGCTTTTTCCTGCATCATGCCTAACTTCATGGTTTTCTTCAAATCAGCTTCGCTTTTATAGCCGTACTGAGCAAGCGTTGTTTCAAAATTGGCGCCAAGATCTGCCTTTAATTGATCGATTTTTGCATTTAATTCTTTATCTGTTACCTTGTACTTCTTAGAAAGAACTTTTTCATATACAAGTTGCTGAAGGGCTTGATCACCGTACTTTTCCTTCATTGTATTGTAAAGTTCTTCTTGTGTTACGTTACCAACCTTGCTCTCTGCCACCGTATCAGAACCGCTTTGATTACATGCACTTAATGCAAGTACTCCGCCAGCTAAAGTAAGGGCTAAAATCATTTTTTTCATGATGATATCTCTCCTAAACAGTAAATTCTTGTCCACAAACTCTACTATAACATAAATGGGAACTACTGCAAAAATAATAACAAAGATTATTGTTTGAATTATTAACAAAAACTCACACGAACTTTTCAAAAAAAAAAGTGGGAAGTGCCTAAACGAATTGGTGATTGCCTGAATAGTATATCGTAGTAAATGAAAAAGGAGGTATTACGATGAGCCATGGATATGGAGCGGGCTTTGCTCTAATTGTAGTACTTTTCATACTATTAATTATTGTTGGAGCTTCTTGGTTTTAATTAGTGAAAAATAAATCATTTATGAATGGAGGTAGAAATATGTCTGGTGGAGCAGGTTACGGTGGAGGATTTGCGTTAGTGGTTGTTCTATTTATCTTATTAATTATCATCGGAGCATCTTGGGTTTATTAATAAAAGAACAAACTAAAAGCGATGGGAGAGACTCTCATCGCTTCTATTTGTAATTAATACATATCCTACGTTCGCTTAGCGATCTTTTTGGATTATGTATATAAAATTTCCAAGTAGGAAGATATCAGAAGAATGGTTATTAGAATATTAATGGTACGAAATACCTTATGCTGGTTTTCTTCAGGGATTTCCTTTTGAATGCAAAGTGAATTGGTCATTTTATTTACATAAAACAAGATGAAAATAGCGAAGACAATAAAAATGGAGATCATCAATGATTCCCTCCCTGATGTTCGTGTTATGTTTAATACAATATCAAAAAATGCAAAAAAAAGATAGTCATAAAGAATGGAAGAGTGTTAGGCTTTTAATTGTCTGATAGGAACAACCTGAAAATTTTGAAGGTAATTCTTTTTAAATAATTTCCCCTGTTTGCTAAAATAGAAAAGGGGTTTACCCAATGTTTTAAAAGGTTAATAATAAATATATAAATATGTAATCGTTTGAAAAGAGGCAAGAGGATGAACGAAAATGAATTGCTGAAAAGAATAAACGTACTCGAATATCACCAAAAGTTATTAATAAAGCTGCTTAATGACCCGTCGCTTGAATTATATAAACTTATCATTGAAAATGGAATATCCGAACAGGAGGTAGGGCAGTTTTATTCATTATGTGACAAAATGAACATAAAATTAGAAGAACAAAAAGCGGAGGGGTACGTACACTTCCATCCGCTCTTTCATGAACTATCATCATCGTTACCGCCAACCCTAAGGATTAAAGAAGTTATTAATGCTTGCTTAACACAGAAAGTATACCTGTCTCTTTTTCAAGAGTTGCTAAAATACGTATAACACTTTTATACGAGCTCCTGCTCAGTACTTTGTAATTTCTTTAATTTGCCTTCATCTTCAACAAATCTACTTTCAATATTATGAAAAGAACGCTCGAAGATTTCCATAAAATCTTCACCATATATATTACGGACAATCGCCATCATTTCAACAATTTCTGGAAACTTCCCGTATAATTCACGAAGCGGCAAAGCACCAGAAAATACTGCATTGCCATCAGGCGCATAGGTTTCCATTAGTTGAAGTAAAATATTTTCCCCTTCTTCGGTCAGTTGAATATAGGTATTACGTTTATCATTTTCCTTTTTAGAAAACTGCAACAAGCCCCGCTCTTCTAACTTTTTTGAAAAATTAAATGCTGTTGAAACATGCATCACTCCGAACTTAGCCACATCTGAAATGGAAGCGCCGTTTAAATGATAGGCAATCCAAAGGATATGGTGTTCGTTAATATTTAAATCAAAAGGCTTAATCCATTGCTGCCAATCTTTCTCAATCGCTTTCCACAACGCTTTGCTTAATTGTGCCACTCTTTGGGTAAAAATCATCGCTTCCTTCATTGAATACTGTTTCTCAGTCATCCCCATTTTCACCTACTTTATATTTCTCTATTTTCATTATGCCAATAAAATAAAAATTAATAAAGATATAATTCACAAAATTTTTAAAAATTAAAACA
>NZ_JBALOA010000016.1:12355-52700 GCF_036962125.1 Neobacillus drentensis | reverse complement strand
AAAATAGTCTGGCAGCAATAGCGAGAAGGTCACACCCGTTCCCATACCGAACACGGAAGTTAAGCTTCTCAGCGCCGATGGTAGTTGGGACACGCGTCCCTGTGAGAGTAGGACGTTGCCAGGCATAATAATTATTAAACAAAAAAAGGGTGCCTCCAAAATAATAACTTTTGGAGACACCCTTTTTTTAACTAGAGGAAGTTTCTGAAAATTAGCAAAATAGACTTTTATATCAGTAGCAATACCTATTCTTTATACATATTTAGTTGGAGAAGATTCGAAATGATTATATTCACCTATATATAAAGTACTTTTGTCATACCTGGATTTTTCAAATTAAATCTGTCCTTGGTTAAATTTTTTATCTTAATCAGACCGTAAATCATTTGCTAGGTTTATCGGAAAAAGAGGAAAGTGTTTATGCGGTCATCCCGTTATCGGTAGAACCTACCAATTGGTCCTCTTACGGGAGTGAAAGTGAAAGAATGGTAACCTCAGAAGAGCTGATTCGCGAATTACAAGCGATTCAGCCTGATCACTATGTCCGCTCAAAGAAGGTAAAAGAATTCCCCATGTTAATCAAATTAAATCAAGCAGCCATGCTACATTCTCCTTCTTCGTTTGTCCCAGTCAAGGAAAAGCGAAATGTGAAAGCTAATGATCAACTGATAGCTCTGCCAGATACAGAGAGGATGTCATATGATCTGGTAACTGCGAGTCGAAATCGATTTTCTCAAAGCCTGGATTTCGTTTTGGAAAAGTCAGTCCACAGATAGTAGCTTATCTCTTACAGGGGGTGACGGACTTATTCTCGTATCGAAATGTTTTGGAAGCTGTGCATCATAACCATGAGCCACGCGTCTCGTTAAGTGTTTGTATGTATAATGTTGAAGAAATTCCTAATGGTGCATATCACTATGAACGTAATGCTCATGCACTAAGACAGATCCAACCCGGGGATCACCGACTCCTGCTCCAATCCGGGATGTCAACGGATAATGTAAATTTGTTCCAAGTTCTACTCTGCTTTCATGTGACAGGGGTGAGGAATTACGATAAAGATACATTCGGATATAGAGGATATCGTATCTAGCAGATGGAGGCAGGCATGCTCATGCAACGTTTACTTATCGTTGTATCAGCGTTAGGATTAGGAGGACACCACTCCTCGGGTATGATGTGAAATTGTGTGATCACCTATATAGGTTGGATACTCAAGGGAATACGGCTCTTATCCAAATTCCCATTGCCGTTATTGCGGAAATGTATAGCTGTCAGGTAGTGCGAGTATCGTGATATTTCGAGCGGAGGAATTGAAGGCGAAACCCCATAGATGAAGAAAAATGCATGGAACGGTAACTGTTTAAGAAAATTCGTTATGGATGAGATCCGGACTATGCTTGTGAATATAAATATGGAATATTTTTACATATTCTGTAAAATAGTATCTAACTTTTGTAAAATTATCTCTAAGTTTTGTAAAATTAATTAGAATTTTGGTATAATCGCCGTCTATTTTGTAAAATTAATTGATTTAGTGCAATGAAACTAAACTTCATTGCACTTTTCAGTATCTTCTAGATATCAACCTTATCGCTTCAATCGTTTTAAGACCTTATATTCAAAATCATCACGATTGATATCCAATCCCAAAACTTCATTTCGGAAGGTTTTGAACCGTCCATTTTCCACTTCTAGAGTAAAATACCCTCTTTCACTTAAAAGATTGATATCCCCAATGATATTTTTCCTGCGGACAGGATCAAATAAATTAACCAAATTAGGATTACTTGGATGTGGTTTGAATTGGCATCCTTGCTCCACACAAACTCTAATAATGTTTTGGACTTTCGGATGGGCAATACTCTCAATTTTTCTGGTTGCTTCGATACTAATCATATCATCACTCCTTTTCCCGTCTTAAAACCTTATGCATATGGAAAAACGAATATGCAATCCTTTTTAAGGAACAATGCTAATCTTTGCATAATTAGAAGGGATTTAACTTAAATGATAGAATAATGTAATACGATTCTACCCGGGTATGTCGACTAGAAAAGAGGTATTAATATGATTCATCTTGTTAATGGGGACGTGGTGGGCAGTAAGCTTGGAAATCTTCCAGGAGAGGTTCTCGTTTGGCGGGAAATGTATGATTTTGGTCCACTATCTGCTGACATTTCGCATATAAATTGGATTAGCTGTCGAGCAGCCTTTTTTGAAAGAAAGTTAGCTATTCCAGCATCATTATTCATTCAAAATTGTGTAGACCAAAATCAATTACTTTATGAAATCCCAAGGGAGACTGAGATTGTCCTCTGGTTTGAGCACGATCGATATGATCAGACGATGTTAATGTATGTGCTAAATGAACTATCCAAAAAAGAGTGTGAAAACCTATCGATGGTGACAATTAATGAGTATGAGGGAATCGATTCCTTTTATGGGCTGGGGCAATTATCCTCACAGCATTTGGAAGGCCTTTTTTATAAAAACAAACAACCCATTACAGATGAGCAAATAAAAGAAGCGGTTTCTGGCTGGAAAGCATATACGTCAAAGAATCCGAATGACATTGAAATTTGGATTGCTTCTTCAAAACAGGAATTACCTTTTTTGAAGCAAGCATTACAATCTCATTTACGCTATTTTCCATCAGTTCACACGGGTCTAAATGAAGTAGAAGCTTTGGTACTTAAATACCTTAATACAAATACCTGCCCCTTTGTGGAATTGTTTCAGGCCATTACGGTGCAAAAAATCAATGATGGTATTGGTGACCTTTATTTTGCCGCTATGCTTAATGAGTTAATGACTGGACCCTCTCCATTGTTGGAGGCGGATGGGCCATTACCTAGCTTTCAGAATCCTGAACCTAAAGCAAGGCTTAAATTAACTTCCTATGGTTTAGATGTTTTGAATGGACAAAAATATCAGATAGTGGCTGTTGAGCATGATTGGTGGTTGGGCGGGGTAAATTTTAAAGAGGATTATTGGTTTTGGAATAGGAACAAGCTTAAAAAAATTTAGGTCAGTCTCACACATTCTAGTGTAGTGCGGGGCTGACCTTTTCTACGTCTTTGGACTGAGTTGAAAATCAAGCTTAGGCGCAATTATGATAACTCAAGAAAAAAGGTAAGATGATATCAAGATATAAATAGGAGGAAAACAAAATGAAAAAATTTGGTTTGCTTTTAGCAGGTGGGATTGCCGCATTGATTTTGCTTTCAACAATTGGTCCGATGATTGGACTGATTGTTAGTGCCGTGCTTCTATATTTCATCTACAAAAAGTTTCTAAAAACGGAATCAACCAGTTGGAAAATTGGGTTAGGAATTATTGGGGTAATTGTTCTTTTAGCTTCACTTCACAATATTCCAGCGATTATTGGTGTGGCGGCTGCCTATGTTTTATACCTTGTCTATAAAAAATGGAACAGCAACAACCAGGTAATAATCAAGGAAGAATCAGACCCTTTCATTAATTTTGAAAAGCAATGGAACGAAATACAAAATTAGCAAGCAGCTGAGAATAACCTTCTGTTTAACGCTGAAATAAACAAAGAGCGCGGCCCCAAGGCCGCGCTCTTTGTGTGTTCATTATTCTTTTAAGAATTCTTTCGTGCTTCTGACCGTATCAATCGGACGCACCAATTTCTCGATTTGTTCCCGTTTCGGTTCTAAGAATGGCGGTAAAGATAATTTTTCACCTAGTGTTTCATAAGGCTCATCTCCCATAAATCCTGGGCCGTCTGTGGCAATCTCAATCAAAATCTGTGGTGCGACTCTTGTGTACAGCGATCCAAAGAAGTAGCGGTCAACAAAGCCAGATGTTTGGAAACCAAAGCTTTCCATATGTCCAATCCATTCTTCTAAAACAGATCGATCATCAACACGGAAGGCGGCATGATGGACGGTACCGAAGCCTTGGCGCGCTTGTGGCAGGATGGCATTAAACTCAACAATCACTTGGGCTCCATTGCCTCCTTCACCAACTTCAAATAAATGGAACGCTCCTTCTTGGCCAATTTCCTTAAATAATAGTACTTTTTCCATCATTTCTTTAAAATAGTCAAAATTTGCGACGCGAACAAAGATGGGGCCAAGTCCCGTAATGGCATAATCTAATGGGATGGGTCCTTTTTGCCAAGGTGTTCCAGCTGCAACCCCATGATTATTTTCATCAGAAATTAATTGATACTGTTGATTATCGAAGTCAACGAAGGACAATGTTTTTTTACCAAATTGCTCTTTAACGCCTGTATGTTTGACCTCCAAACGATCAAAGCGTTTCACCCAATATTCGATTGCGGCATCACTTGGGACACGGAAAGAAGTTTTTGATATTTCATCCGTCCCGTGTACTCCTTTAGGAATCCCTGGAAAATCGAAAAAAGTCATATCTGTACCTGGGCTGCCTGCATCATCAGCAAAAAATAAGTGATAGGTTTGAATATCATCCTGATTAACGGTTTTTTTAACTAAACGCATGCCTAAAACATACGTGAAAAATTCATAGTTCTTTTCTGCACTGCTAGTAATAGCTGTTACATGGTGCATCCCTTTTAATCCATTCATAAGTAAACCCTCCATTTGCCTTCTGTTATCCATATATATGTTAATAAAAGGCTTATTTAATAAAGTATCTTCTAAATAAAATTGAATTATTATCTTTAAACTATTTATCTTTAATTCGAGATAAATATAACACGTATTAAAGATGCTGTCAAAAATATGATAGGCTCAGAAGAATTCAATTTATCTTTTCTTGCAAAAATGAAATATATCAAAAATTCTCTATTTTTTTCCTAAATATTATTTGTTTATACCCTCTTGAACGAATATATTCCTCGCCTATTAAATAGGATTAACTAGGTACAGGTGCATATATAACTTTTCGAAAATAACGATTTTGCTTAAAAAGGAGGGTGACATGATTACGGTAAGAGGCCTTGTTAAGTCTTTTGGTTCACAGATTGTATTAAATGGCATCAATCTTTCAGTTGAGGAAAAAGAAGTTGTAGTTATTATTGGTGCAAGTGGTTCTGGAAAAAGTACACTTTTACGCTGTCTTAATTTTCTCGAGATGTTCGATCACGGCGAAATTTTCTTAAAAGGTGAAAAGATTATTCCAAATACTACCGACTTAAATAAAGTGCGTGAAGAAGTCGGTATGGTTTTTCAACAGTTTAACCTTTTTCCTCATATGAGTGTGCTTGAGAATGTAATGGAAGCTCCTGTACATGTTAAAAAATTGGACAAGCTACAGGCCAATCAAAAAGCCATGTCTTTACTCGAAAAAGTAGGATTAACTGACAAAGCAACGGCCTATCCGAGGAATCTTTCAGGAGGTCAAAAACAGCGGGTTGCAATTGCACGGGCGCTAGCGATGGAACCCCGAATCATGCTGTTTGATGAGCCGACATCAGCGCTTGACCCAGAGCTTGTGGGAGAAGTTCTTCAGGTTATGAAACGGCTGGCACAAGAGGGAATGACGATGGTTGTTGTCACACATGAAATGGGCTTTGCCCGCGAAGTAGCTGATCGGGTGGTTTTTATGGGAGATGGAAAGATATTAGAAGAGGGATCGCCAAAGGAATTCTTTGTTAATCCGCAAAATGACAAAGCAAAACAATTTTTAAACAGTATTCTATAAAAATCCGGAGGGGTTACTATGAAAAAAAGTTGGCTGGCAGGACTGTTCGTTTCTCTGTTCTTCGTTTCTATCATGTTGACAGCATGTAGTAGTTCAGAAAAAAGCAGTGGAAGTGACAAGAAGGAATTCGTATACGCGATGAGCGGGTTATATAAGCCCTTTAATTATAAAGAGAATGGGAAATTGGCCGGTTTCGATGTGGAAATTGGAGAAGCGCTGGCGAAGAAAATGGGAATGAAGCCGGTGGCTGTTACGAACCCTTGGGAAACCCTGATTCAAGGTTTGCAGGCCAAGAAATTTGATGCCATTTTAGCAAGTATGACCGTTACAGATGAACGCAAAAAATCGGTGAATTTTACTGATACGTACTACCGGTCAGGAGCACAAATTTTTGTAGCTAAAGATAATCAATCAATTAAGTCTGTTTCTGATCTGAAAGGAAAGAAAATTGGAGTTGTTAAGGCGAGCACATACAAGGCACTGGCACTGCAAAATACAGTTAAGGAAAATGTGATTGAATATGATAGTGATATTACTGCACTTATGGATCTTCCGACAGGAAGGTTAGATGCGGTTATTACAGACCAAATGGTTGGACTTCCTATTATTAAGGATGGGTCAATTAAGATAAAGGATGTCGGCGAGCCGCTCTCACATGATGACCAGTCAATTGCTGTTAGAAAAGAAGATAAAAAATTGCTCGATAAGTTAAATAAGGCCCTAGCTGAAATTATCAAGGACGGAACCTATGAAAAAATTAGTAACAAATGGTTTGGTCGCAGTATTTTAGGAGATTAAGGGTGTCAGGTACCCTTATGACTAACTTATAGAGAGGGTGTTAATCATCGTTCAAATCTTCCTGGACACCTACGAGATCTTTATTGCCGCGGCGCTTCTTACCTTGAGATTAACGATTACATCACTTGTGATTGGATCTGTTATCGGGCTCATTGTTGCTTTCTTCAGGATTTCTACCAATAAATGGTTGAATAAATTGGCAACAGTCTATATTGAATTAATTAGAGGTACCCCTTTGATTGTGCAAATTGCCATCCTATATTTTGGGATCGCTTCGGTTGTTACTTTTTCGCAGTTCTGGGCTGGGGCTTTGGCTTTAGCCATCCATAACGGGGCTTACATTGCTGAGATATTCCGCGGCTCCATCCAATCCGTAGATAAGGGTCAGATGGAGGCAGCGCGATCACTCGGAATGACCTATCCGTTAGCAATGAGGAGAATTATTTTGCCCCAGGCTTTCAAATTTTCCATCCCGCCGTTAGGCAATCAATTTATTATCGGGTTAAAGGATTCTTCCTTGGTAGCGTATGTGGGGATGGCCGACTTATGGGGGTCTGGCTTAAGTGAAGCGGCCTCGAATTATCGCCAATTAGAAACGTACATGGTGGTGGGATTCTACTATTTAGCTCTCGTTCTTTTATTTTCATATCTGCTTAGAAAATTAGAAAGACGGTTGGATATTGAATCAAAATAAATTTATTGTCCAAAAAGTTTTCACAATTACCTTGTTACTAATGATGTTAATCACAAACAAACATTTTTGGAAGTGTTAAGTTATTAATGAGAACAAATATCAAACGAATTGCAACCGTGAAGGAGAATATTGATATGAGTGAAATCATTAATAACCGCGAACATATAACTATTAACAATACAGAGCGCTTGGCCATTTTAAAAAACCTTTTTACTGATCTCCATAATGGAAGAAACGTCGATGAGGTTAAAGCCCACTTTGATGCCTTTATCGGAAAAATAACTGTCGATGAAATTACCCAACTTCAGCATGATTTTGTCGAAGATGGTAGTCTTACTGCGTCTGAACTTCAGCATATCTACAAGCAGCATTCAGCCATATTTGAAGGAACGATTAAAGAGGAAATCCGGCCAAATGGTCGGCCAGAAGATGAACCGGGGCATCCGATTCATACCTTTATAATGGAGAATCAGGAGATTACTAAGCTGTTAAAGACGAAAATGCTTGTCAACCTAGAGGAGTTTGAAAAAAACGATTCGGTAGATAATGCTTATAAACTTATTGACGATATTAATCTTTTACTGGATATCGATAAACACTATAGTCGCAAGGAGAATTTGATTTTTCCCTACCTAGAGAAATACGGAATCTATGGTCCGACCACAAATATGTGGAGAATCGATGACTTTATCCGGGACGCGATAAAAGATGGTAAACAAAAACTGGTAAATTACTCTGAAGACAAGGAAGCCGTCCTTGAAGTGCTCAATTATGTCATTCAAGAAGTAATCGGAATGATTTATAAAGAAGAAAACATTCTATTCCCGATGGCAATAAAGAATTTAACCGAGGATGAATGGGTCAAAATCGCCCATGAGAGTGATGAAATAGGCTTTTGTCTGATTGCTCCTGCGGTAGAATGGAAGCCGGAGAGAAAGGCGCTGGAGGATAAGGCCATTTCAGAAGGCTATATTAAAATGGAAACGGGTATCTTGTCATTAAAACAGCTCGAGTTATTATTAAACCATCTCCCGGTAGATATCACGTTCATCGACGATGAGGATGTCGTTCGTTATTTCTCTCATGGGAAAGAAAGAATTTTTGCGCGGACGAAAGCCATCATTGGCCGGACCGTCCAAAACTGCCACCCACCTAGAAGTGTCCATGTCGTCGAAGAACTGTTAGCTGACTTTAAGTCGGGTAAAAAAGAGAGCGAGGATTTTTGGATTAAGTTTAAAGATAAGTATGTATATATTCGCTATTTTGCTGTCCGTGATGAGAATGGTAAGTATATCGGTACCCTTGAATTCACACAAAATATCGATCCAATCAAAGCAATAGAAGGGGAAAAGCGGATTTTATTTTAAGAGGATAGAGAAACAGAACTGCCATTTCGATTGTTGAGAAATGGCAGTTTTTTTTGAAATCTTTCATCTAATATTGCGACAATAGTAGCTAATTTTAGTGGTTGCCTTGCTTTTACTGTCGATAGAAAAGCAGAGCATTTTCACAAAACTGTAACACGTTCAACGGAAAAATGGAAGAAAACGGAGATAATAAAAGTAAAGGAAGAGGTAATGAATGGAAAATTTAATATCACGAGGAGGGAAACAATGAAAAAACAAAAATGGATTGCGTTACTATTGGCTGGTGGGAAGGGAACAAGATTGAATCTGCTAACAAAATCACTAGTTAAACCAGCAGTCCCGTTTGGTGGGAAATACCGGATCATTGATTTTGCCTTAAGTAACTGCAGGAACTCTGGAATTGAAACGGTGGGGATCTTAACGCAATACAGACCTTATGTATTGCATTCCCATCTTGGCCATTGCAGTTATTGGAATTTATATAGCCGTTTTGGTGGACTAACCATTCTTCCGCCATTTCAGCGCAATAATTCTGGGGTCGAATGGTATGAAGGCACATCACATGCTGTCTTTCAAAACATCGAATTTATCGATCAACACAAGCCAGAGCATGTTCTGATTTTATCTGCTGACCAAATCTATAAAATGGATTATTCTTTAATGCTCGAGCAGCATATAGAAACCAAGGCAGATTGTACGATTGCTGTGGTGGAAGTCCCTTGGGAAGATGCCAGCCGCTTTGGTCTAGTGAAAATGGATTCGGAAAGTTATAAAATTGTCGATTTTGAAGAGAAACCGGAAAGACCTACTACCAATTTAGCATCTATGGGTATTTATATTTTTAAGTGGACCGTTTTAAAAGAGTACTTGCTCCAAGAAGAACAAAAAGAATTTAGCAATCGTGATTTTGGGAAAGACATCATTCCTTCCATGTTAGGTGATGGATTACAGCTCTATGCTTACTATTTTGATAACTATTGGAAGGACGTAGGAACCGTCCGTAGTTTTTGGGATGCGAACCTAGATCTTTTAAATAAGGAGACGAATATCTTTTTGCAAAATCCGGAATGGAGAATCCAAACTGTCGAAAATAATGTACCCCCGCTCTTTTTGGATGATTCGGCAAGGGTCCATCAAAGTTTACTAAGTGAAGGCTGTGAAATATACGGGACAATCGAAAGGTCCGTTGTCTATAGCGGTGTAAAGGTGGGCAGGGGGGCGCGCATTAAAAATGCCGTCATCCTGCCAGGTACGATTATTGAAGAAAACGCTTGGATTGAAAATGCTGTGATTGGCAGTCAAACAGTGGTAAAGAAGGGAGTTATTATTATCTCAAAGGACCCAAATCTGCATTTAATGGTTGTCGGCAATAATGTAACTGTTGATCCAGCATTTCAGGAGTTAACCAGCTTAAATACGGTCTTACCGGTCTCATCTTAGTATATTTGTCGATTTCCTTCCCTTATGAAGAATAAAAGAATTCAGAATTATATATTTTCATTTTTTAAAATGGTAAACTAGTAGAAATATCTTTTTACAAGGGGAAGGTCATAATGATTAAGGCGATTTTTTTTGATTTGGATGATACACTGCTTTGGGATCAAAAAAGTGTGAAAGAAGCCTTCGCAGCCACATGTCGTGTTGCAAAGGAACGGTATGGCGTGGATGAAGAGCAACTTGAAGAAGCCGTTCGAGAGGCGGCTAGAAAGATTTATTCTTCCTATGAATTTTATCCGTTTACGCAAATGATCGGGATCAATCCATTTGAGGGACTTTGGGGGGATTTTTTAGATAATCACGATGATTTTCGCAAAATGAAGGAAACTGTCCCTGCTTATCGGAGAGATGCCTGGACAGAAGGGTTGAAAGCAATCGGCGTGGAGGATGCGGATTTTGGTTTGGAGTTAGCGGAACGCTTCCCACAAGAACGCAGGAACCAGCCATTTGTCTATGAGGAATCTTTTAAAATTCTTGATACATTAAAAGAGAATTACCGTCTGTTACTGCTGACCAATGGCTCACCCAATCTTCAAAAAACAAAATTGGAGATTACACCTGAACTTGTTCCCTATTTTGAGCAAATTGTTATTTCTGGGGATTTTGGCAGAGGGAAGCCTGATCCAACCATTTTTGAACATGCACTTAACCTAATGTCCCTCCAAAAGGATGAAGTACTGATGGTGGGGGATAATCTCATGACAGATATTCTTGGCGCGAATCGAGCAGGTATCAAAACAGTCTGGATTAACCGTCATGACAAAGTCAGAAATGAAGTGGTTCCTACATATGAGATTAACCATTTGGAAGAACTGTTTCCTTTATTAGAAGACTTAAAATCAAAGTAAGTGCGCGCTTGTTGGAAAATTGCCGTTGGTATAGGCTTGTCCTATATTAAAGGCAATTTTTTTTTTTGAAAAAATGATTAATAATATAGAAATTATGTAACTTTGTTCCACTTTTCGGCGACTATATGGCTAAAGATCGTCTTGGAAAGGGATGAATGGAATGCTTAGAAATAAATGGTTTCTTTTAATCTTTTCAATTGTATTATTTGGCATTTTAGCAGGGTGTGGAACAGATGACACTCCAAAGGGCAATGCAGAAGGGAAAAAGACAGAGCTTCCAGAGCAGAATGAGATTGCTGCGAAGTTTCATGCAACAATTGAAACGAAAGCAGTAAATAATACGATGATGATTTTTTACAAAGTTAAAAATCTCTCTGAAAAAACAAAGAAACTGACTTTTACTAGTGGCTTGGAGGCTGATTATATTGTTTACGATTTAAAAGGAAAAAAAGTGAAGCAATATTCGGATGAAGTCATGTCAACACAAGCTATGAAAGAAGTTGAGCTAGGCAGTAATCAAGAAATCGCTAAGGAATTTATCATTTCGGATCTTCCTAATGGTCATTATAGGGTTGAGGTGTTCCTAACCGCTAAGGAAGAGGAAGCCAAAGTTGTCACGGATCTCATCGTTAACAATTCGTTTAACAAAGAGTCTGGTGTGCTCGTTGGCCAAATGGACCCCCATACCATCGAAGTCGATATAAACGGTAAAAAGACAGCCTTCCAGTTAACAGAGGAGGCCATTAAACAATTATCATCCCTAAAAGAAGGCCAACAAGTTTCATTTTTGTACAAGGAAAATGATAAAGGCCAAAAGACAATTCAGGAGTTTGTGTTGGAAAAGAAATAAAGAAAAAAAGCCTTTGCTAAAAATGTAGCAAAGGCTTTTTTACTGACAACTTTTGAATAATTTGGGCCATTATTTTTGTTAAATGTTATTCTGGTAAAATTTAATCATTATCAGATAATTATTGCAATTTAATTATAATCTAGGTAATATAAGACTTATCCTTTCGAAATAATCTAATAAATCATAAAAATAAGTTGAACATAGTTTAAATGGATAGTAATATTATTCTCGGAATATATCAAATGGAAGTAGAAAATTAGTAACCAGAAAGAAACAACTAGATAGGAGTATCGATTATGCAAAATAAATTACCCTTTTCAAGGTATTTCGTGATAGGAGTCATGTTGTTTGCGCTGTTTTTTGGGGCAGGCAATTTAATTTTTCCAGCAGCGCTTGGACAAAATGCAGGAACAAACGTATGGATGGCGATTGCAGGCTTTTTAATTACAGGAATTGGGCTGCCGTTTCTTGGAATCCTCGCGATGGGGTTCTCGGGTAGTAAGAATTTAGAGGAGCTGGCAAGCAGGGTTCATCCACTATTCGGGATTATTTTCACCTCGCTTCTTTACTTAACAATTGGTCCATTTTTTGCAGCACCGAGGACGGGAGCAGTTGCTTATGATATCGGAATTGCCCCATTCGTAGGCGAAAGCTTTGGACAAATTGGATTATTTATTTTTACCGCTTTATTTTTTATCGTGACATTATGGTTTTCATTAAACCCAGCCAAGCTAGTTGACCGGGTCGGAAAAATTCTTTCTCCAGCCATTATCATTCTTATATTTGTTTTACTAGTAATGGTTATTGTTAAACCACTAGGATTGATTGAGGCGCCACAGGCATCTTATGCAAACGGTGCTTTCTTCAAAGGATTTATGGAAGGCTATAACACAATGGATGCCTTAGCATCGCTTGTATTTGGGATCATTGTTATTAATTCAATTCGTTCGATGGGGGTCACATCTACTCGTGGTATTCTTTTAGCCTCAGCTAAATCCGGGCTGATTGCGACGATGTTTCTGGGAATTATATATGTTGGTGTTGCTTATTTAGGGGCAACAAGCACAGGAGCGTTCGGTCTATTTGATACAGGCGGTCCCGTTCTCGGGAAGGCATCTGAATATTATTTCGGAATGTTTGGTACGGTTATGCTATCGGTGATCATCCTGCTTGCTTGTCTAACAACCAGTATTGGCTTAATGACAGCCTGCGGTGAATATTTCCATACCCTTGCACCAAAAATTAGTTACAAAATGTGGGTATTCATCTTTTCACTCGTATCGTTTGCGATTGCTAATTTCGGTTTAGCGAATATCATTAATTTTTCGATACCAGTATTAATGTTCCTATATCCATTGGCTGTAGCTTTGATGCTGCTGACATTTTTGTCGAAGTTGTTTAACCATTCACAAATCGTGTATGCTGCTGCAATCTCAGTCACTTTTATGATTAGTATCATCGACGGATTTAAAACCTTCTGTGACCTGCTGGGTATGAAGTATTTTGGCTGGCTGACTCATATTGTTGCCTTTTATGAGCGAGTGCTGCCTTTATATAAGAATGGCCTTGGGTGGCTGCTTCCCGTTTTAATTACGATTTTAATTACAGCGATTTTTGTCAGTGCAAAGAATTTCTTTACTTTCCGTGTTAAAAATAATACAGAAAATGCTGCATAGAATCGGAATGAATAAATTTCCTTCTTAATACCTATTTGCATTTCTAGCAAAACTCTGTTATAGTTAAGAGGAATTATTTTTGTTAGTCGTAGGATAATAAGTGCTAAACTTTCTGTCTTGAAGTACTGAGCAAGGATAGTAACACAATGTGTGCGCAGCACACGAGGAGGAAACAACAATGGAACAAGGTAAAGTAAAATGGTTTAACGCAGAAAAAGGTTTCGGATTCATCGAACGCGAAGCAGGAGACGATGTATTCGTACACTTCTCAGCTATCCAAAGCGAAGGTTTCAAAACTTTAGACGAAGGTCAAGCTGTTACATTTGAAGTAGAACAAGGTCAACGTGGACCCCAAGCTACTAACGTTCGTAAAGCATAATTGAACCTATATATAAAAGACTCTCTTTATGGGAGTCTTTTTTTGTGTTTAAAATAATAGCTGTATAAAACTTTATTGTTGATATGACACTCTGTTGATTGGAGTGGAAGGCACGAAGACTCCTGCGGGAGACTCCCCGCAACGCCCGCGGAAAGCGAAGTGCCTGAAGCGGAAATCAGCAGACAGTTATGATAATAAAAAACCCTACTCTGCAGTTGAGTAGGGCGGTCTTATGAAACGTAAAGTAAATGGTAAACAAAGTATAGCATACAATCATCCTAATCCCTAATTTTAAATTGATTGAATTAATTGAAAAGAATTATAATGGGGATATGTTCAATCAAAAGGAAGGAAACAGTGAAAAAATTAGCCTATAAAAAATAGGTAAATTGAAATATTAAAATTATGAAACAAAAAACTTTATCTTTTTCAGAGGTGTTAGCTTTGGAATTAAGGCAATTACAATTATTCATCGAAGTTGCAAAACATAAAAGTATTACAAAGGCAGCAGAGGCTATGCATCTCTCCCAACCAGCACTGAGTAAATCAATCAAGGCTTTAGAGGACGAACTAGGGATGATTCTGATTATTCGTACTAACAAGACCAGTGACCTGACCGATGCTGGAAGGATTGTTCTGGAATATGCGCAAAAAATGTCTGGAGTCCTCTCTGAAATGAAAACAACCTTAAATGACATCACGAATTTGTCCAGGGGGCAGATCGATATTGGTTTGCCCCCGATTATTGGCAGTTTATTTTTTCCAAGAGTGATCGCAAAGTTTCATCGTGCTTTTCCTAATATCGAACTAACCATTACCGAATATGGCGGAGCAAGGGTCGTAAAGAGTGTCGAAGAAGGCGAATTCGAGTTGGGTGTTGCCGTTCTCCCGATTGATGAAGGGCAATTTGACGTCTATCCGATTGTTGAAGAAGAAATGAAATTATTAGTCTACAAAGATCATCGCCTCGCATCCCGTGAAGTGGTAGATATTAAGGAATTAAAAGATGAGGAGTTTATCTTTTATCATGAAGAATTTGCCCTTAATCAGATCATGAGAAATAAGTTTATTGAGGCAGGTTTTGAGCCGAAAATTCTGTTTCAGAGCTCACAGTGGGACCTGATGACGGAAATGGTGGCTGCTAACCTTGGAATCACCATTCTGCCACGATCGATAAGTAACCGCGCTTCTAATCCGGATTTAAAAATTATTGATCTGAAAGAAGATATTTTATGGCGACTTGCGGTTATCACTAAGAAAGACCGTTATATTTCTAATGCAGGTCGTACCTTTATTGATTTTATTTTAAAAGAACCATTATAACTTTTAGTTATGAAAATCATTCGGATTATGTATTTTACGAATGATGTAAAACAGCGTACCATATACTCTATAGTTAATTTCGGAATAAAGGAGTCTTGATCACTCCTTTTTTTGTTTGACGGGGGGAATTATTTCGATGAAACTTGGAGTCATTATCATACAAGTGTTATTTTTACATGTGTTTTTATTTCTTGGTGCGGCCTTAAAAGAAATTGTTCCACTTCCCATCCCAGCATCCATGTTCGGACTATGCCTGCTTTTTCTTGCCCTTTATTTTAAGATTATCAAATTGGAATGGGTGGAAAGGGGAGCGAATTGGCTGTTGGCGGAACTGCTGCTTTTCTTCGTCCCTTCTGCTGTAGGGATTGTTAACTACGATGAAATTCTTAGTGTCCAGGGTGCAGAAATCGTTGGCTTGATCGGGGTTAGTACAATCATTGTGATGGGAATAACGGCACTAATTGCAGAAAAAATAACGGGTGGGAAAAGGAGTGAGCAGCATTGATGATGATTTTGTTTACGGTCATAACTTTTGTTATTTATCGTTTGTCTAAAAAGGCCTACGCAAAATGGAGTTTGTTCTTTTTTCATCCATTACTGCTTGCACCAATCCTTTTAATTGCGTTAATATCAGTTACCCATGTATCAGCTAATCAATATCTGGAAGATTCCAAGTGGCTGACACACTTACTTGGACCGGCAACAGTTGCGTTTGCTGTCCCCATTTATAAAAACTTGAGTGTCATTAAAAAATATGTTGGGACGATTGTCATCAGTATTACCTCAGGCACACTAGTGGCGATTTTTTCTACCTTCGGTTTATCGAATTTATTCCATTTGAAATACGACTTTATCACTTCAATGCTGCCAAGGTCGATTACCACCCCAATTGCGATCGAAGTTTCAAAGGAAATTGGCGGTCTGCCGACCTTGACGACGGTGTTCGTCATTATAACAGGAATCATCGGTGGTGTGGTCGGACCATCGGTGATTAAAGGGCTTTCGATTAAAACACCCATTGCCAGAGGTCTTGCCTTGGGAATGGGCGCACACGGGGTAGGCACAAACAAAGCGTTTGAGTATGGGAAACAAGAAGCCACCTTCTCCTCACTGGCGATGATCTTCGCAGCACTAATCACCTTAATTTGGGGAGCGTTCCTCATTCCATCGTTAATGAACTTTAATATCCACCATCTGTTTTAGATTTCAGGTTTTGGGTGTCAGGTACCATGTGAATTTTTCACATGGTACCTGACACCCTTTTAATGTTCACAGTACTGTAACAGGTAGAGTGAAATAATGGAAAGACGATGGAAATAATAATGAGTGTAAGGGAGATGCATTAAACAAGCGCGTTCCTATTTAAGTGTTCAAAGTACGAGGGAGGTGGACCATTAGTAATTGAAATCCGCTTGTTTTGCATTGACATCTTTACAGATTGGAGGGATGTGGAGTATCAACTGCTAGTGGAGGGTCAACTTGGATTCTTTGTCCAGGCAGGAAGTTATCTTTCAAAATCCTGAATGAGGGATTAGTACAGTTGAGATGAAGAACCTCCATAATCCATAATCTTAAGGTGTTCAATTGTTCGAGAGTGAAGCATGATTTATAAAAAAGGGGTGAGATGCTTATAAGCTAATGATAGAAATAAGGACCACTGCTAGAGAAGGATAAGAATCGGAGGGATGTCAATGAAATAAACATTCCCTAAAAGGCGGGGCGGTCCCCGAAGTACTGCTGTACTTTTTAGGGAATTGATATATAGCCTAAAAATGGGCCATCTCAGTTTTATCTGAGAGGCCCATTATTCATTACTAGTCATTTCTCGTTCCAAACTACGAAGATGGTTAAACATTTTAGTTAAAGTGAGTTTCATATTTGTAGTTGCTCCTGTGTAACAGATAGGAACATCAGTATGAACAAGGGTAGTTTTTACCTTTTGATATATAGAGTGATTGTTTATTGATTCATTAAATAAAACAAGGTCAACATGTAAGAGAAAGTCCCAATCGATATTTACTTCGTCGGGGCTAATAAATCGACAAGTAGGAAGATAGCCCTTTAATTGATCCTGCCATCCTTTTAGACCACCGATAACGACACATTTCCATTTATTAATATAATCAGCCAATTCCTCTTCGCTCTTTTCTTCATCTAATAATTCGATCGACCGATGATTCCTGCTAAGCTGTTCATTCAGTTTTGCTTGTAACGAGAGGATTTGCTGATTTTGCTCTTCAATGACGAACTCTTTTTTCTTTAGCTGTCGCTCCAGCTCTTGTATGGTTTCGGCACACTGAGTATTAGATTCAGTTAATTCTGAGAGTGTTTCCTGATTGGAAGTTTCTACCTTTTCTAACATCGTAATTTTGCTTTCAAACTCTCTTTTTAAATGGATGAGCTCATTCTGTGCTTCTTCTTGCGAAGTGATAATTAACTGATGCTTTGTTGAATTGTAATCTTCTGCCAGCCCATTGATAATTAAATAGGTTCCGAGGAGACTATAAATATCTTCTTCAAGCAATAACTGCTTCGATTCAAAGCACAAGGCAATAATTTCTTTCATTTTTGCATGATTGATACTAGTAATATTCTGGAGATCAATCGGATCAATATTACAATATTGGAGGATAATGCCCATTTTACTTAAGGCTTTGTAAAACTGATGTTGTTTGATCAGTTCGTTGATGCTTTCATGATCTTCCGCTAAATCGAGGTCACGCTCTGACGCAAGCTGCTGGCGATGAACGTCATTTAACGACGTGATTAAGTGATTTAATGGTAATTGAAAGTCTTTTTTAGTTAATCCAATCGACTGATATTGCTTAAAAAAGTCTTCCGCCTCGCTGCTTATTTCTGGCTGGAATTCTCTGGACGTAAAAATTTGCTTGATTGAGTTCTGGATCAGACTTACATCAAATTCATCAAAGAGAATTTGTTTATTCAGTACTTTACATAAGTAAAGAGCAACTCCAAATAAATGGGCAGAATGAATGGTTTTTTCATAGTTGTTTCTTTTCACATATTCTAAGAAACGTTCACGTAACTCATAAAAATTAACCAATTTTTTATTATTAACAAAATTAAAGACAAACCGATATCCTTTTTTAATGAATTTCATTGTAAGGTCATTTTTTTGTAATGTCCGTTCATGGAGATAAAGCCCGATAAACTGCTGGATTGCTCGGTAATTGAAGACGGACAAACTGGCCAGCCTATGATCGTTATAATAAGGGCTGGTTTTAAATAATTCATAATAGTCATCCTTGTGCTGCTTATAAACTTCAGCAATATCTTCGTGGATGATATGCCTCGATCCAATCGCAATCGTGAGGAGCAAATCGAAATCTGGAATATCTACAATCGTCATAAACGAATCAAAACTTGCCGTTAACTGTTGATAGCCATTCATATAGGAACCTACCTTTTACCCCAAGAGTTTCAACTTTAATTTTGAGAATCTACTCCCCATATTATCATGAAATAATGAATTCGGACAGAAGGTGTCAGGTACCACAAAAAGACACCCATAAAAAATAAGCCCAGAATGTTTACTGGACTCTTAGAGTGAACTGCCTTTTAGGTGTCTTTCTATGCTTTATTTGGAATGCGGTTTTGTTTTTGATAGCGAGTTTTGAACATTCCGGTTGGTTTTTCCCAAAAGTATGCTAAGTGTTCTGTATTTTGATTAAAGATTTCAATCAATTCATGAAAATTCCTCATTTCATAGACAGTAAAGGCCACGCCATTTTCTGTTTTTACTTGAAAATAGCAGGTAGTCGTGTTATTTTCGCCTGCAGATTCTTTCTCGTAATAGAGGGTGTCGGTTACGTCCTTCCACGCATAATCATTAACTGATGTACCTTTTCGATTACTGTCGATGGTGACAGTAAAACCATGGTCATGACAGACTACGGTGGTGTCGTTGGCAAAGTAATACATACAAAGAAAAATGACAAGGGCGAGAATGACAACAATGGAGCCAATTAATACATTAATAAACATAAATCCAATTCCGATAAAACAGAAAATAAGTCCAAAAATACCAGAAGATTTTGAGGCTGTTTTATTTGAGAATTCTCTTTGCATAAAAACCCTCCTTTAGTAAGAAGGGTATGCAATCAATGGTCTTAAATGACTAGACATGTCTTCAAGCATTTAAAAAATTATTCGACAATTTGTGCGGAACTTAAAGATTCTTTACAGAGAGTTAACCTCGTTTTTAGTGGATACTAACTGTAAAAGTTCCCGAACCGCATAAGAAAAACCATCTTCATCATTGGTCTTTGTAATGAGATCGGCTTTTTCTTTAACAAGTTCAGGGGCATTCCCCATGGCTACAGAAGTGGTTGCCACTTCAAACTGAGCCAGGTCATTTCCGCCATCACCAAAGGCAATGATTTCATCAAATGAAAGATTCATCATTTGCTGGTAACGTAGTAAAGCTTTTCCTTTATGGGCATCACTTGAAGTGATTTCAACATTATTTGGAAAAGAAGAGGCGATTGAAATATCAAATTTACCGGCTAAAGCGTTTTTAACTTCATCAATTTTTTCTATTTGCTCTGGGTGGACCAATGCAATCATTTTATAGATTTTTAGATTTTCTTTTTCAAGGATTGTCTCATAATTGAATTCTTGGAAGAGGGTATCAAGCTCTTGTTTGCTCTTGCCGTGTAATGGAGGCAAAGTGGACGGAAAACCACCATGGTTGGTGTACACAAGAATACCAACACCTAGTCCTTTTAATAGCGCAAAGATATTTTTATAGGTTGAAGTGGTCAACGTAGCCTCGTACATTAGTTCTCTTGTTTCTGAGTATAAAACGGAACCATTGATACAAAAAATCGGAATCTCCATATTTTGAACAGCCTTTAGCTTGATCACATCTGCATAGGCTCGGCCTGTGTTTAAAATCAGACAGTGGCCTTGAACCTTTAATTCTTTTAGAACATTCTCGTTTTCTACGGATATTTCATGCTGAGAGTTTAATAACGTACCGTCTAAATCTATTGATATACATTTCATCTTTGTCTTAATTCCTTTCCATTGCATCATACAATCTACTATATCAGATTTAAATCCGAAATGTGTTTCCAAATTTATGGTTATAGGTGAAATAGGGTACCTGACACCATCAATGAAAATATGCTTGGTTATCTGACATTAGGGTTGAAATTACAATTTTTTCCTTCTATAATCAATACCATAACTTAATTGGCCGGTGGAGTGTTTTTCAATTGCTCACGTTACTTTTTCACGCATCCTTTTTTAAGAATAAGAGATCAGGAGTGAATAGTGATGATTTTGAGAATGAGTGAAATTAATGGATTTCTTCATGACTTTGAAAAGTATGCCCGTCTGGATGGTACGAAATATTTTCTGACTTTACACACGGTTCGTCCCAATGGAACACTCACGATTATGAAGTATCAGGATGGAAATTTTACCTACCACCGAAAAAATGAAAATTATTGGGATATTAAAGAAATTGATATTGAGTTCGAAATGTTATCTGAAATCATTTGGGGATTTAGGCAAACCATCAATGAAATGATTTTAGAAGGTACGTTTGCATAAGTGTTGTTTTTTCAATAAAAGCAGCGAAGCCTTTGCCAGCCAAAGGCTTTTTTCTATTGGCTAACTGCTGAAAAACAAGTATTTTTTCAAAAATTTGTGGACAATATATAGGCGAGGTGATGAAATGGCAACGGCAAATTTAGGTGATACAATTTCCTTTGAACGGGACGGAAAAAAGTATGAAGGTGTCGTTTCTGGAATTAGGGAAAATTCGGTTATGGTTCAATATGGTTTTTCAAAGGAAAAAGATGAACCACTGACTACTATTGTCAACCATAAAAATTACAAAATTAAAAAGTAGGATCATCGAGTGTGGGCTGAGCGGTCTCCACTCGTTTTTTTATGTAGAAATTATTATTCAGAAAAATCAAATTATTAATTGACAAATACCTATTTTTTGTACAAGAATAGACTTGTGATGTAAACATCAAAGGGACCAAAACGCGAAAAAATGACCCATCACTCTCATATACTAAAGAGGAGTTGGTTATATGTTTTCCCCATTAACCCCATTAGACTGGAAACGCAGGGCGGTCAAGTATTATCCGAATAAAACAGCGGTTATCGATGGTGACAAGGAATTTACATATCAGGAGTTTGGCAAGCGCGTCGATCAACTTTCTGCTGCCCTGTATCAAGCAGGAATAGGTCAGCATGACCATGTGGCAGTTATGCTGCCTAACACGCATTATATGCTGGAATGTTTCTATGGAATCTGCCAGCTTGGTGCTGTCATGGTCCCGCTAAATTACAGGCTATCAGCGGATGATTTGGAGTATATCATTCGTCACAGTGATGCGAAAATGTTAATTGTTGATGAGGAATTTTGCGGTCCAATTGAAAAAATCATCGACAATCTTTCGCTTGAAAAAACGATAATTGTTTCAGTACCAGGAAAGAATACGTCGTTAACTGGTGTAGATTATGAGGATTTTCTTCAGAATACTTTGGAAACGCTTGCGCTGCCAAAGGTAGAGATTGATGAAAATCAGTTGCTCACGTTAAATTACACAAGTGGCACGACTTCCAAACCTAAGGGAGTCATGCTTACGCATCGTGGCAATTATTTAAATGCGGCTAATTTCATGTATCATTTGGGTGTCAATCATGATGATGTATATCTTCATACATTGCCGATGTTTCATGCCAATGGCTGGGGTGGTGTATGGGCGCTGACTGCAGCAGGCGGGACGCATGTTTGTCTAAGAAAGGTTGACCCGCCGTTGATTCTTGATTTATTTGAGAAAAGGAAGATCACACTTCTATGCGGTGCGCCAACGGTTGTCAATATGTTGGTTAATGAGCCAAAGGTGAAAGAAATTAAGATTCAAACCAGCCCTCGGATGGCAACTGCCGGGGCACCTCCAGCAGCCGTCTTGATTCAAAAAGCACAAGAGCTTCTTGGCTTAAATATGATTCATGTGTATGGTCTGACGGAAACCTCCCCATTCATCCTTTACTGTGAGTGGAAAAAAGAATTCGATACCAAGCCAGCTGATGAGCAAGCCGAAATCAAGGCACGACAAGGAATTGAACTTGCATTTAATGGTGAAACAAAAGTCGTTCATCAAGACGGAGAAGAAGTAGCATGGAACGGAGAAGAATTAGGTGAAATCATCACACGCGGAAACGTCGTGATGTCAGGATATTATAAAGATCCAATCACGACCGCGGCGGCAATCAGGGATGGCTGGTTCCATACCGGTGACCTGGCTGTAACCCATCCAGATGGGTTCATTGAAATACGAGACCGTGCGAAGGATTTGATTATTTCTGGTGGTGAAAATATATCTTCTACAGAGGTAGAAGGAGTCCTCTATAAGCACCCCGATGTATTGGAAACGGCCGTCATTGCAATACCTGATGAAAAGTGGGGCGAGGTTCCAAAAGCAATTATTGTTTTAAAGCCTGAATCCAAAGTAACTGAAGATAGTATCATTCAGTTTTGCCGTTCACAACTTGCGCACTTTAAAGCTCCAAAGTCAGTGGAATTTGTTGTTGCCTTACCCAAAACAGCAACAGGGAAACTGCAAAAATTCCGGTTAAGAGAAATGTACTGGGCCGGCCCGAAAAGAGTTAATTAACTAGCTGAGATTGGAGTTCCTTCCTCTTTAATGAGAAAGGGCTCCTTTTTTTCGTATCCGGATAGAACCTTTTGCTGCTAATTTTGAAGTTCTTCTTTGGAAGTCTTTTTTTTTTAGATTTCTTCGTTATTAAAATGATCCAAGAATGAACCTGTAAATTAGGTTCATAATAAAACAAAAAGGAGGGAGCACAGGATGGATCAAAAGTATAATACCGATGATGATGCCAATGTTGAATTAAAGAAAGCGTTAAGCAAAAGTAAACCCAGAAGTAACCCCAATATGAGCGAAGCTGAGCAGAAAATGAAATATCAAAATAAGCAAAGCTAGTGAAGCAATTTGAATGGGTCAATAATGTGAGGTGAGCAACAATGACGAAGAAAAATCCCATTGAATACACAGGGGAAGTTCTGGACCAAAGAAATGATCTTACAGGTCCCGCTGATGAGAAGGGCACCTATCCAAAACGCCCACAGCATGTTTCAATCCAGAACGAAACTCGTAAATAGAGTTGAAAATTATGGTTTACATAATCATTGGAGTGAGTGCTTTTTAATCAGTGTTAGGAGTTGAATAAACTAAGGAGGTGGAAATAACATGGAAACATCATTAAAGGTTGGTGAGATAGCTCCAGATTTTTCATTAACGGCGACGACAAAAGAAAAAATCGTCTTGTCAGAGTATCGTGGCAAGAAAAACGTCGTCGTAGCCTTTTATGGGATGGACTTTACACCCGGCTGAATTAAGGAAATTTCCTCTTGGAAAGAGGATTACAAACGATTTGAGCAATTAGATGCCGAAGTTCTTGGGATTAGTGTCGACCATATCCACTCTCATCGGGTGTTTGCAGCGAGCATGGGAACCCTGCCATACCCGTTATTATCGGATTGGTTTAAAGAAACGGTAAAAAGTTACTATGTTTTGAATGAAAAAGGTGGAACAGCGATTCGCTCCGTCTTTGTGATCGATAAAGCTGGCTTGATAACCTACATAAACACCTCGTTTAAAGCAGATAAGAAAGAGGATTATGAAGCAGTTTTTAATGAACTTGAGAAATTAACCCAGCAATAAAAAAGGTGTCAGGCACTCGATTGAACCAGTGCCTGACACCTTTTTCTAATAGTCTGTTACGTCTAGGCCTCTTTCAAGGAAGACTTCGATCACTTCGCTGATTTGAAAGGAAACCTGAGGCAGGTCGTAATTTTCAAAGGCGTGCTCGCAGCTCGTTTTATAGTTCATTGTTTCATCATAATGGGCCATATGGCGGGCAATGTCTTGATCATTATCTTTGCGTTCCTTTTGCCGTTCAATCACGGTATCGCGGTCAGCAAAGATGAAAAAGCGCATTACACGCTCACCGTACATTTGCTTTAATTTTTCGGTTCCTTCAGGATTTAATGTAAGGTAAACAAGGTTATGGGATTCAAACGCCTTAACAATATCCTCTTCACGGATGCCATAGTGGATTCCATCGATATCCACACTTTCAAGAAATTCCTGATTTTCTTGCATCTTTTTAAAGGTGTCTTCATTAATAAAATGGTAGTCTTCTCCATCTATTTCGTAATGACGAGGGGCACGAGTGGTGTAAGAGAGAACCGTTTCCATATCAAACGCGGTTGCTACCATTTTGGCAATCGTTTTTCTGCCAGAACCATCTGGCCCAGTGTAAATAAATAGTTTTTCTTTGTTCTTAATTTTATACATGGAAAACCTCCTAAAAATGAATTATATAAAAAAGCAATTGCTTTTTAGTATTACACCATAATATGGACGGATTGGGATAATTTTATTATAACAGATATCAGCCTGAAAGTTTGACTTTTCTGAATTTCTGATAGACTGTAATGACCTATTTTTAATATATGAAACCTTTACTCTATAAAAATTCCAGGGTAATTCTCCTAATTTATATCTATTTTTACTATTTAACTATCAAACTATTCTTCGCCTTTTTACCATTAACACGAACGAATGACAAATTTAGAACGATACATACAATGACTGGAATTTGGTATGAATCTTGAAATCCTACGTATATGTAGTAAGAAAATGAAAAATTCAAGGATTAGAAAGGGGAATTTACTTTGTGGAGCTATCCTAATCATGTAAATGGACCTTTTAATATGTATAGTTACTTTATTGGATCGAATCCGCCCACGTCCGTCAATCCAACACCAATTTTTCCAAAAATAAGTAAATCAGCCTTTTTAAGTCCGTTCACTTGTATTATCGGTGATGTCACGATTCGGAGGAATACGTTTGTCGCTCCTTTTGTCAGTGTTCGCGCAGATGAAGGGACGCCATTTCATATTGGGCGCAATTGTAATCTACAGGATGGTGTGATCCTTCACGGCTTAAAAAACAAACAGCTGGAGGTGGACCAAAAAAAATATTCGATCTATATTGCTGACGAGGTATCCTGTGCGCATGGGGCGCTCATTCATGGTCCCTGTCAGATTGATAGAAATGTTTTCATCGGTTTTAAGGCAATTGTTTATCATGCGCATGTTGGCGAGGGGAGTTTTATTGCCTCCGAAGCGGTTGTTACGGGGGGAGTAACTGTTAAGCCGGGCAGCTTTGTTCCGCCTGGGGCCCATATTGATTCGCAGCAGAAGGCGGATTCCTTATCCCCAGTTCCGAAAGATGAAGTGGAGTTTGCCAAAGAAGTCCAGCGGGTTAATCAGGAATTTCCGGCAGCCTATTCCATTTTATTTGGAAAAAACAAGTGTACATGTGGACTTTCGTGTTAAACATATCTAAATCGCTTTGACTTATAATTGCACCTTGCAAGGAAATCATCCGTTAAGTAGGTTTGCATTACTAGGCAATCTCTGTTAAAGTAAAGAAGAATTATTTTTGTTTGTCGGTAGGATAATAAGTGCTAAACTTTCTGTCTTGAAGATCTGAGCAAGGATAGTAACACAATGTGTGCAAATGCACACGAGGAGGAAACAACAAATGGAACAAGGTAAAGTGAAATGGTTTAATGCAGAAAAAGGATTCGGATTCATCGAACGTGAAGCAGGAGACGACGTATTCGTACACTTCTCAGCTATCCAAAGCGAAGGTTTCAAATCTTTAGACGAAGGTCAAGCTGTAACATTTGAAGTAGAACAAGGTCAACGTGGACCCCAAGCTACTAACGTTCGCAAAGCATAATAAAAACCAATAGATAAAAAAGACTCTCTAGTAGAGTCTTTTTTTTTGTGCCTATAAAAACATGCAAAAACAATAAAAAACCCTACTCGGCAGTCGAGTAGGGCGGATATCTGAATAACGTAAAGCAAATGGTATACAGAGTATAACACACAATCATAGTATTCCCTAATCATTTTTTTATCTACCCCTTACCATTATATTCCAAAACACTCTTAACCATATTAAGGCGAAATTTACCTTTTTGAAGGGTTTTCATCCTATATTGTTGAAATAAGTAAAGAAAGTAAGAAATTTTGGGTGAGGTGGGAGAATGGACGATATCCAATTTGCATTTATAGATGAGTCTGGTGATTATGGGTTTGATTTTGAAAATCAACATGTCTCTACCCACTTTATTCTCGTTGCTATCCTAGCAAAAGAGTCTAATAAAGCGGTATTAGAACAGGAGATTGATAAGGTTAGAGAAAAGTATTTTCGAAATGAAGCCATTCAATCTGATAAAATAGACAATCCTCATCTAAGAATTCAACTATTAAATGAACTAAAGGATTTACCTTTCAATATCTATGCCTATGTAGTCGATAAAAGAAAAATTCGAGAAGATAACGGGATTACATTCGAAAAGACATTTATTAAATACATAAATCGCTTGATTTATGATGACTTAAAACGAACGTTTGACCAACTTGATCTTGTTCTTGTTGAACAGGGAACGAATGAATTCATGACAGAATTTAAAACCTATATCATGGAAAAAACTATCCCCGATTTATTTAATTACACCACCTTTGGATTTAACAACAGTACATCAGAACTCCTTCTTCAATTAGCTAATTTTATAGCGGGAACGCTTGCGCAAGGGTATGATAGAACACAGCTCTCTCTGGATTATCCTCTTTTTAATAAAATCCTAAAAAAGAAAACCATTGCTATTAATTTATGGCCGCAGAACTATACAAACTACTATCATGATTACATATCCAGGAATCAGGACCATCCCTTTGATGAGGTTATTTTTAAACAGTCCGTAAACTTAGCCCTTCAATATCTTGAAAAAAATAAAAGAAGTGAAGAACTTGACGAGAAAATTAGAATCGATTTCCTCAAATTTCTGTTATTCAACCTGAGAGAAAATCCAAATGAATATGTTTTTACCCAAGAAATTTTAGATAACCTAAATGCTATAAGAGTGAACAAAATCAATCATCATTACTTTCGATCAAACATCGTCTCAAAACTGCGTGATAGAGGACTGTTAATTGCCAGCAGCAATAAAGGCTATAAACTGCCGGTTTGTTTAGCTGACCTATATGATTTTGTTCATTTATCAAGCTTGACCATCCACCCGATGATTCAAAGAATATCTAAGTGCCGCAATCAAATTTTACTGGCCACAAACAATGAAATCGATATACTTGAAAACAATGAATATGAATATCTGAAGAAAATCATTGAAATGGAAAAAATATTGGTTATGGAATAAAAGGTCAGTCCTAGTCCAACTGGGACTGACCTTTATTTGGTGTTAGCCTAACCCGAAAGTTGAAAACAAGGGGATGTTTGATTTACCATAAAATCAAAGCAATGAGAGGAGTAAAAGTATGGAATCTAATGATGTACATGCAGTTTATAAAAAGCTAATAGATGCATGGAATGAGCGCAGTGCGGAGGGAATGGCAAATCTATTTATTGAAGATGGTGAGAGTATCGGATTTGACGGCAGTCAATCGCTTGGCAGACACGAAATATTCTCACACTTAAGACCAATCTTTGATCATCATCCAACCGCACGCTTTGTCAGTAAAGTTAAGGATGTCCGTTTTTTAAGTTCTGAGGTTGCTTTGTTGCGAGCAATCGCTGGAATGGTGCCTCCGGGTCAATCGGATTTTAATCCAAACGTGAACACGCATCATACATTGGTTGTTGTTAAGAGAGATGGAGAGTGGCAGATCCAACTGTTTCAAAATACTCCCGCTCAGTTTCACGGCAGACCAGAATTAGTAGAACAAATGACAGAAGAGTTAAGAGAGTTGTTACAATAGAACGGTTTAAAAAAGGCATCTTTCCAAAGCGGGAGGATGCCTTTGTGTATTATAAGACCGTTTTACCAGCTGCGAATTGGTGGGGATCCTGGCGCATGCTGGGCCATATGGATAACAGGAATCGTGTAGGCGATGATGACTAAAGCAATCGTAATCCCAATCCAAACCGACCAGCGTTCAAGAATGGCTGGCGGTTTCGGCTGTTCTTCCCCCACTTCTCCAATTGGAAAATCAACTTCGCTTTCTGCTTTTGGTGCAAAGAACCATAAATAAACAATGTTAATCAAAAATAGTACCGCACTCAAAAATAGAATAATACTGCCGATTCCTGTAAAGAGTCGGTACGGTTCCCACACCTCAGCAGCAGGATGGTTGTTATAAGTTGTATAGGACGTGCGGCGCGGTTCACCGAGAACACCGACTATATGCATAGCTGTTGACATAATTAACATCCCAATTGTCCAAATCCAGCATTGAATTAACCCCAAGTTGTTGGCAAATGGGGTTAATTGCCGGTTCCTTAATGAAGGTACGAGCCAATAGGCAATCGCAAAAAAGGTTAAGATTACCGCTGCGGCAATCGTGATATGAAAATGACCGGTAATGAACAGGGTATTGTGAACGACCTGATCTAATTGAAAACTAGCGTTAACGACACCGCCAGCACCGGCGGGGATAAAAATCAGCATCCCGAGAAAGGTGGAGACGAATCTGACATCCTTCCACGGTAATTTAGTAAACCAACCAAATAAACCTTTTGCCCCTTTGCTACGTCCGGCTAATTCAAACGTAGCAATCAATGCAAACGCGGTCATCAGTGAGGGGATGACCACCAGCATCGTCAGGACTACCTGCAGGAATTTCCAGAATGAAGAAACACCGGGCTCCATCAGTTGATGGTGAAACCCAACAGGAATTGAGTATAGTATAAATAAAATAAACGTTAATCTCGGCAAGGAATTACTGAATATTTTTCCGCCTATAATCTTGGGAATCTGGACATACCAATAAATATAAGCTGGCAGCAGCCAAAAATAAACGAGCGGATGGCCAAAATACCAGAAAAAAGTCCGGCTGAGTTCGACATTAATCTTATCCGTCCAACCTAAGGACCACGGAATTAATTGGAAGAGGACTTCAATCGCAACCCCGACGGTACAAATGAGCCAAAGCACCATTGTCGCAACCGCCATATAGGCAAACAACGGGGAGGATTCACCAGGATGCTTCTTCCGCCAATGATGGTAATTCATAAAAATAGCGATTCCGCTTAACCAGCTACCCACCACGACTAATGCAAGCCCAATATAAAAGATTGGTGAAGCCTGCATGGGAGCATAAAAGGTGTAAAGAACGGTCGCATCATTTGTTATGATCATCATCAAGCCTAACAGTGTCCCAATCACCATCATGTAAAATCCAATCCAGGCAACCATATTAGCGGAAGGCAATAGCTTCCCGCCCAATGTTTTAGCAAGGCCCGAATACAGATAGCCAATAATAAAAAAGGTGGTAAAAATAAGCGCCAGCGAAACTCCGTGCGCCGTTAACAATTGATAATACCCAATATTACTAGGAAGCGTGATAAACCCCGTCCGCTGCAAGGCTTGGACCAATCCTGCCACCACTCCAATGAGAAACGCAATAAAAGCAAAACCAAGGTGAGCGAGGATGAGCCGCCGGTCCTGAACATGAAAGCTCATCTGATCAGACGAGCGATCGCGTAATGTATTCTCCATAACACATACTCCTTCTTTAGACTACTTTTAATTTCCCCATCATTGCCTGGTGTCCCGCCCCGCAATATTCGTGACACAGCATGAGGTAGTCTCCAGCCTTTTTAAAGGTGTAGGTAAATTCAGCCACATGTCCTGGTATCACCATAATATTGACATTGGTATGGGGCAGGTAAAGTCCGTGAACGACATCGGGACTGGTAATTTCAAAGTGCACGGTGGAGCCGGCTGGTATCTCGAGTTCACCTGGTAAATAGGAAAACATTTGCGCAACCATGGTTGCTTTGTACTCGTTTGGGCCAATTTGAACAAGAGCAGGCTTATTAAAAGGTGCACTCGTTCTGACTTGTTCAGGCGGGACCGTTTTCATATGGCCTGGCGGCTGTAATCCAAGTCCAATTGCTAACGTTCCGAGAATGATCAGGAATATAAACAACGATGTGATCCCAATCGTCAGCCAGATTCGCTCGTAGCGGGGCAAATGCATATTACTAAACATATAATCCTCCTGTCATTTCCATAAAGTAGTGGTCATCGTTTGATATAGACATAGAACATGACGATCCAAAAGAGAAGAATAAGGAACCCAATAATCAAAACGGAAAAAAATGTTCCGCGTAACTCTTCTTTTTCCGTCGCATCAGAGGTTGTTTTTCCCTGCTGAGTCATACTACCACCCCTTTCATTTCCATTACTTACCCATTAGACAGTTATTTACCAAAAAGACCAATTTCATAATTGCATGATAGAAAGTTTTATAAAGAGAAGGGTGTCAGGTACCATGTGAAAACTTCACATGGTACCTGACACCCTTTTTCCTCTAAGCATTTATTTTTGATTTCTGCATTTCTATTGTTACTATAGTAGTAATCTCTATGGAGAAAGGAATTTAAAAATATGGCATCAATTAATATACCTGTATCTGT
Source organism: Neobacillus drentensis (assembly GCF_036962125.1). Taxonomy (GTDB): domain Bacteria; phylum Bacillota; class Bacilli; order Bacillales; family Cytobacillaceae; genus Neobacillus; species Neobacillus drentensis_B. The sequence goes on along the minus strand of NZ_JBALOA010000016.1, from coordinate 22,083 downwards.
TTTGAATTTAGCGCCGATTCGGAAGGGACACAGTCCGAGTCAAGCGATTGAGGCGATGGTTGATCTTGCGCAAGCCGTTGAGAGCATGGGTTACGCGCGCTATTGGATTGCAGAACATCATAATACTGCGACACTTGTCAGTTCAGCCACATCGATCTTAATCAAACATGTGTTAGAACATACGAATACCATTCACGTTGGTTCTGGCGGGATTATGCTCCCAAATCATTCCCCGCTGATTGTGGCTGAGCAGTTCGGTACATTGGCGACGATTTATCCGAACCGAGTTGACCTTGGACTCGGCCGAGCTCCTGGCACAGATATGATGACGGCAAATGCCTTAAGACGCTCGAAAAATGATTCGGTTTATACCTTCCCCGATGATGTGCAGGCATTACTAACCTATTTTGGACCAGAAGAGCAGCAAAGCTATGTGAAAGCCTATCCTGGTGTCGGTACGAATATACCGATTTATATCCTTGGTTCTTCGACTGATTCTGCCTATCTAGCGGCAAGCTTAGGTCTGCCATATGTATTTGCCTCACACTTTGCGCCAAGATTTATGGAAGAAGCCATCTCGATTTATCGGAATCGTTTCCAGCCTTCTGAATATTTGGATCAACCATATATGATGGTGTGTTGTAATGTCATTGCGGCGGAAACAGACGAAGAAGCTAAATTTTTATCGACCACGATGCAGCAATTTTTCTTAAATGTCGTTCGTGGTACCCAAAATCCACTACAGCCGCCGGTGGAAAGTTTGGATGAGATTTGGACCCCAATAGAAAAAGAAATGGCTGCAACGAAGCAAAGTGTAACATTTTTAGGAAGCAAAGAAACTATCCGCCAACAGTTGACGGCTTTCCAGAATGCTTACCAAGTCGAGGAACTGATGGCTGTTTCGTATATCTATGACACGGAAAAACAAAAACGGTCGTATGAAATATTAAAAGAAATTGTTGATGGAAAGTAAACGAATGCAAGAAGACCAGAGGGGACAGCCGTTTCCCTCTGGTCTTTTTCTATTGTGTTCACCATTTATACATAAATGAGATAAAGGTATTAATCGTTTAATATCGAAATATAATTATGTAAAATCTGGTAGTTAGGGGGAAAAATAATGCGGAATCAAGAAATGCTCCTCATACCTGGACCAACGCCAGTCGTTGATTCAATTTATGACGCACTTGGACAGGAGACTCGAGGGCACACAGACCCAAGATTTGTGACTATTTACAAAAATGCAATCGAGAAAACAAGGGAAATGCTGAAAACGGATGGGGAAGTATTTGTTATTTCCGGGTCTGGAACAGTAGCAATGGAAATGGCGCTTGTCAATACAGTTGCAGCTGGGGAAAAGCTTTTAGTAATTAGTCACGGGTATTTCGGAGACCGTTTTATTAAATTAGGTGAAGCATTTGGCATAGAAGTTGAGGTCCTGCAAGCCGAATGGGGAAAACAAGTATCTCCGAGTGCTGTCGAGGAGAAATTAGCGAATGGAAACTTTAAAGCGGTGACCATTACCCATGCTGATACGTCTACAGGTGTCGCTGCCAATTTAGACGTCCTTGTGCCAATGATTAAAAAACATCAAGCGCTTGTCATTCTTGATGGTGTGTGCGCTACTGCAGCAATGGAAGAGGATATGAGCAAAGTATATGATGGTGTCGATGGCAAAATTGATGTTATTTTAACGGGTTCTCAAAAAGCAATTGGTGTACCGCCCGGGTTGGCCATCGTTGCCTTTAATCAAACAGCTCTTGCGACACGTGCGAAAATTGAACGAGTTCCTGCTTATTATTGTGATATCTATAATTGGATTCCCATTATGAATGACCCCGGAAAGTACTTCGCCACTCCACCGGTCAATCTCATTTATGCCTATGATGAAGGAATGAAACTGGTATTAGAGGAGGGAATGGAACGAAGATACAAGCGCCATGCTGCCTTCGGAAATGCGGTAAGATCGGCACTGGCTGTCTATGGGATGAAGGCGTTAGCGGAAGAAGAGGCTGCTGCCGCCACACTTAGTTGTATTCTTTATCCAGATGGAATCGATGATGCTGCATTCCGTGCCTGTCTCGCCAAAAAAGGGGTAATCGTAGCGGGAGCCCTTGCTCACTTGGCGGGAAAAGCGTTTCGCATTGGTCATATGGGAAATACTTCAGAAAAAATGCTCGAGGATGCCATTGTTCTGATTGGAGATACGCTGAATGAGTTAGGCTATCCTGTTCAGATCATGGAAGCAGTCGATTGCTTTAAGAAGAAAGTAGCACTACGAGTTTAATGTTCTTTTATCAAGCCCGTTAAGAGAAAAAATCACCCGGTGAGGGTGATTTTTTCGGTTAGCTATTTTCTGTTTGAAATTGGATCATAAATTCCTTAAATGCTTGGCAGGCCTCAACTGGAACGGCATTATAAGCAGAGACGCGGCATCCGCCGATCGAGCGGTGACCATTAACACCAACAAAACCTTCCTGTTTAGCCTGCTCTAAGAATTTCTTTTCTAAGTCCTTCGATGCTAAATTAAAGGTAAGGTTCATGAGGGAACGACTGTCCGGTGTAGCATGGCCAATGTAAAAACCATTACTAGAGTCGATGGTTTCATAGATCAAATTCGCTTTTCGCCCATTCTGCTCGGCAATAGCAGATAATCCACCCAATTCACGAGCCCAGTTAAGCACCTCACCAAGCATATAAATGCCAAAGGTTGGCGGAGTGTTATACAAGGAGTTGTTTTTAGAGTGCGTGCTGTACTTCAACATCGTTGGGATAGTTGGGTTTGCCTGTTCAAGCAAGTCCTTGCGAATAATCACAACCGTTACACCTGAAGGTCCAAGGTTCTTTTGCGCACCCGCATAAATTAATGCAAACTTGCTGACATCAATAGGCTTAGACAGGATATCACTCGACATATCGGCGATTAATGGTACCTCACCAGTGTCAGGGAAGTTCTTCCATTGTGTGCCATAAATCGTATTGTTAGAGGTTAGGTGAACATAAGCGTCAGTTGAATTGTACTGTAATTCTTCCACCGCTGGAATGCTCCGGTAATTACCTTCTTTGGTGGAAGCCACATGGTACACATCACCCAATAGTTTGGCTTCTGTATAGGCCTTTTCTGACCATGAACCTGTCATGACATAGCCGGCTTTTTTCCCAGGTTGTAAAAAATTCATCGGAATCATTGAAAACTGGAGGCTGGCACCACCCTGTAAGAAGAGTACTTCATGTGTATCAGGAATCGACAGCAATTCTTTTAATCTTTCAATCGCTTGATTATGTACCTCCTCATAGGCTTTGCTGCGGTGGCTGAGTTCCATAACAGACATGCCCGTACCTCGAAAATCAATCAGTTCTGACTGAGCTTTTTCTAAAACCGAAATGGGTAAAGCGGAAGGACCTGCATTAAAATTATACGTACGGTGGACTTTTACCTTCATTTTAATCACTCCATTTTTTCTTTCCTTGACTATATCACAATTATAAAAAATTCGGAAAATAAATTTAATTTTGAAAACGCTTAACCTTTACTTTTTTTAAAAAAATAAATACACAGCAGAAGAATATCGAAACATTCCATCCTTTTTAGATAAGTCTAGAGCCAATTGGGTATATTATTTTTATGAAAAATGAAATGAGGGAAAATTATGGATTTAAATCAATTAGAGAATTTAGGTGAAGAGTTAAGGTCAGTCGGCCATAAGAGACGGCAAATCGTCGAAAAAATTGTGGCGGAAGTTCAGGAGAGGGATGTTGAGTCATCGAACGATTTATATATGGAACTAATCAACATTTCTGACCAAGCAATAGAAATTATAGATCGTCAAAAACAATTGATTGATAAGGAAGTTCAAAAGTTGCATTGATACGAAAGAAAAACGCCAGCGTGAAGCGAGTTGGCGTTTTTTAAATCACTATTTACGATTTCGTTTGTTGTTGTCATTATCCGTTAAATTATCGACAACGTTTTTAGTTGCATCTACTGCGCTCATTGCCACGTTTTCAGTGGTTTCTAATGCACTATGAATCGTATGAAATGCAGAACCGGCAGTTTCTTTAATACCTTCTGTCACACTTCTGTTATTTTTATTTTGATTCGACATCTTATCTCACCTCCTGAACAAATATAGGTTATGTTGTATCTAAGGGATTATTCAAGTTGCGGACTTTTGTACTTCCTATATGACATCAAGAAGAGAAGGATTCCCCTATAGTTCCGGATAACCTTTCGCTGCATTATCAATAGTAATTAAAGCCTAGATAGATGACATAAAAAATAATAGCGGCAATGGCGATAATCCAGACCAGAAATACTGGATTCAATAAATAGGGATGTTTTTGCGTTTTTTCGTTAATCGGTGTATCGAATTCACTCGATCTGGTACTGACCATTCTTCCTGTCCCTAAGGTAAATACTAAACCGCCAATCAACACTAACAATGCGATACCAGACAAAATGAGATGCCAATTACTCATGTGATGACCACCTTTTTTTCATATGGTTTGAGGAATGGTGGTCATTTATTCATTTCAAGGGTAGATTTTCTTTTCGTATATAACAGAAAAAAGCTGAAAAAGGTTGCGTGACCTTTTCCAGCTTTTATTAGTTAATATTGGTCAATTCGGATAAATGAACCAACTGAATATTATAGATACTTTCTACTTCCTTAATTTCACAGTATCCAGAATTATACTTATAAAGAATAATATATTTTTTTCCATTGTAAAGGACATGTTCCATTTTATCTCTCCATCCTTGATTAACTTAATAATATTGTAAAATCTCAATACAAATGAATATATGAAGTTAACGTAAATATTATGTAAATTTTTTTCAGCAGACGATTCAATTCAGTTAGAAAAATACACTCCTGTGGAAATGTAATATGATAAGATATTTAATAGATTACAGCTATGGCTTAGGGGGAAGAAACATGAGCAAGAAACCGATTATCGGCATTACAGGTGCCTACGTGAAACATAACGACTATATGGAAGGTGTCTATGTGCACCATGATTATCATAAAAGTGTAGCAGTCAATGGAGGAATACCGATTATCCTTCCATATATTAATCCTGAAATAGCACTAGAAACGCTTGAATTGTGTGATGGAATTATCCTCAGCGGGGGAGAGGACGTCGACCCCGAGCTTTATGATCAGGATCCGCATCAAGAATTAGGTCCAACTACGCCGGAGCGAGACTTAGCGGAAATAGCGATGGCAAAATATGCACTCGATAACAATATCCCGCTGCTGGCCATTTGCAGAGGTGTTCAAATTTTGAATGTCGCCCTCGGCGGTACCTTAATTCAGGACATCCCATCTCAAGTTCCTGCTTCCATCCAGCACGCACAGAAGATTGATAGAAGTTTGGATACCCATTGGGTAAGCATTGCAAAGGATAGTAAATTATTTGACATTATTAGCTCTGAACGGGTCCGTGTGAATAGCCTTCATCACCAAGCAATTGGTCAAGTATCCTCAGAACTTCGTGTGGTTGCCCAATCATCTGACGGGATTGTTGAAGCGGTGGAGTATATCCATCCAACCACATTTACGCTTGGTGTCCAATGGCACCCAGAATCGATGGCAAGTACCAATACAAAGATGAATCAGATGTTCACTGAATTTATCAAAAGTTGCTCGAAAGTCACTGTCTAAACTTGAAGGGGATGAATCAGTTAATGGATAAAATTTATCTTGATTACAATGCCAGCACACCGCTTGCCCCTGAAGTTATTGAAGCGATGAAGCCGCTCTTGGAAGATTTTTACGGGAACCCTTCAGCCTTACATTGGGCGGGGAAACCAGTAAAAGAATTATTACAAAAGGCCAGGGAACAAGTGGCTGATTTAATTGGCTGTTCCCCTCGAGAGATTATTTTTACAAGCGGGGGCAGCGAAGCTAATAATCTTGCTTTAAAAGGTTTCTATTTTAAAAACCAGCATAAAGGCAAACACATCATTACCACTAAAATTGAACATCCAGCGATAATGAACCCTTGCAAATTTCTAGAACGGATTGGGGCAAAGGTCACATACTTAGACGTGGATCAATATGGGAAGGTTTCACTAGAAGAAATAAAAAAATCGATTACGACAGAAACAATTTTGATTTCGATTATGCACTCTAATAATGAAACAGGTACCTTACAACCAATCAAAGAGATTGGGGAATTAGCAGAGGAACATGGGTTTGACTTTCATACCGATGCTTCTCAATCGGTTGGAAAAGTTCCGGTAAATGTAAATGAGTTAAAAGTAGATATGCTCACAATCGCCGGGCACAAACTCTATGCACCGAAAGGAATTGGGGCGTTGTATATTCGAGAGGGGATTCAACTGGAGCCAATCATCCATGGAGCGGGACATGAGTTTGGAGTTCGAGCGGGTACGGAAAATACCTTGTTGGCAGTTGGCTTAGGTAAGGCTTGCGAGATTGCAAAGCATTTTGTTGCGGATCATAGTTTGAAGGATTTGACCAACTATTTTTGGAATCAATTAAAGGAAGCATTCGGGGATCAAGTAGTCCTAAATGGCCATCTGGAGGATCGGTTGCCGAATACTTTGAATGTAAGTTTCGTCGGAAGAGTAGGTCAAGACCTGTTAGATGGGATTCCACAATTGGCGGCATCAACTGGATCGGCCTGTCATGCCGGGAGTGTGGAATTATCACCGGTATTGAAGGAGATGGGTGTGCCTGTTGAGGTTGGAATGGGTGCGATCCGCTTTAGTTTGGGCCGGTTTACGACGAAAGATGAAATAGATGAAGTGGTCGGGGCGTTAAAAGGGATCGTTTAAGGGGAAGGGGACTAACATTTCTTGTTAGTCTCTTTTTTATCAGAGGTTATTCGTGTGTATCCAGATTCGCTGATTGAACTAAGAGATTCGCTGATAGAACCTGAAAATTCGCTGATAGAACTAAGGGAATCGCTGATGGAACCTGAAAATTTGCCAATAGAACTCAGGGATCTATGTTGAGATTATGTATTCGCCCATAAATCTCATAGATTAGCCCATAAAACATGAGAATTCGCCCATTAAACCCGAAAATTCGCCCATAGAACACCCAAATTCGCCCATAGAACTCTCCAAACCACTCTGATAAAATCGGTTCAGGTCTCAAATGAGAGTGATTTATCCCTTTTTTGGCTATTCTAATTAGATTTACCGACCCTAATTGGTATTTTCTTTATGGAATTTTAGAAAAAAACATAGCTGATAGAAGTTTCATTAAATTGAAGATGATTTTGCAGGACCTGCACGCGCCGAAATGGTAAAATAATAAAATATAGAGAAAAGGAGCCAGAAGGATATGAATCAAGTGGAAATTATCGCACGTAGAATACTAGGTTGGAAATTAAATAGATGGGATCGATGGTACGATTTTGAATCTGAAACATTTATTCCGGTTTCTGATTTTCAACCAGAGCAAAACCTTGATCACGCCATGCTAATCGTAGAAAAATTAAAGGAATTTGGATTTACCTATACAACGAATGGGGTATCCGAAGCTTGCTTTAATGATATCTGTGAAACAGGCGAGACGTTAGCCCAAGCAATCACGAATGCAGCCTTCACCATCGCGGATAATAGTTCAATCGCTGAGGGATGGTTGTAGCTTTTTCACCCTATTACATATAAAAAGCTTGTAGAAAAAGTCCAATTGGACCCAATCTACAAGCTTTTCTTATGGCTTCGTAACACTGTAATAAACCCATCCAAAATCTCGTGACTAACAGAAAATCCTTTTCGCTGATAAAATTCTAATGCGTCATCATTGCCATTGGAGACATAAATAAAATAATCCTCGACCTCATTAAATTGCTGTAACCAATCCATCGACATATTGAAAAGTTTCGAACCAACCCCATACTGACGATACTCTTCCTTAATATAAAATTGTGTTAAACAACCAACATTATTTTTACGAACGGAAGAAAGGTCAAAAAAAGTGGCAAAGTCATTGGAATAAGCCTCTTTAGGTGAAATATTCGAATAGACGTAACCAACAATTTTCTCGTCATCTTTCACAATCACAATATAATTGTGGATGGCGCTTTTTATCGACGGAACCATCCGCGTGTCAAAATTCATGCTGTCAAACAACTCCGGTGTTATGTATGCTTTCGATTTTTGAAAGGCCATCAATTCATTGCATAAATCTCGGCAGTATTCTATTTCATTATCCGAAATCACTTGATAGGTTAAATTCATTTTATCCCTCTCCTTATCAAAAGAGCGCTCAGTTTAAATTAAACCGAGGCGCTCTAAACCGTAACGGACACCGTCTTCTTCCGAAGAGAGCGTCACCATATTGGCCACTTCTTTCAACTCCGCGCGGGCATTTCCCATGGCGACTCCCATTCCAACTAATGACAGCATTTCCAGATCATTTAAACCATCTCCGAAGGCAACTGCCTCGTCAGGCGCTATCCCAAGCTTTTCTAACAATTTTGTGAGACCAACGGCTTTGTTTGAATTAGAAAGATTGACATCACAGGTTCTGGCACCTGAAGTCCATCTCCGGAAATCTAATTCGGGCACCTCTCTTTGATAGTGTAATTCTTCCTCCACATCACAATGAAGAAACAATTGATAAATTTCCTGATCCGTCCAAAACTGCGGCGGGGCAAGTTCAGGCTTCCACGGATCTTGCTGGTAGGCTTCGACCACAAAGGGATGGCTTAAATCCGTAACTTTAAAGCTTGTTTTACTTAGATATGTGAGCGGATGTTTGTGTTGGTTAGACAACTGATGAACTCTTTCTAACACGTTCTTATCAATGGCACTCTTATAGATTTCTCTCCCTTGATGAAAGGCATAGGCTCCGTTAAAAAAGACCATCGAGGTAACGCCTGTTTGTTTTATGATTGAATCGGAAAAATATGGGGCCCTTCCCGTAGCAAGAACAACTTCCTTACCGTTTGCTCGTAACCGCTCGATGGCATCCTTTGTAGCATGACTAAGCGTTTTTCCATGCGGGAGGATGGTTCCGTCTATATCTAAGATGACAACCTTATAATTCATAAAACACACTCCTAATATTTAACAGATGTATCTAAAGAAAGTATAACATGTTTGATGGAAAACCTTAGCAAAACACTCTTATGATAGGTTTATTCCGTGTATTTAAATTTGAGTGAGGGATTCATTATATATTTACAGGATATTCCTAGTCAAATGATAGAGATTTATTATGTGAGGGGATTCAAATATTTACTATAATTTAATTATGTAAACTAATGTAATGAAGGTCTTTCATTATTGAATAAGTTTTCTGAAGATTATCCTAAAAACGTTCATGTGGAAATAAGTTTTGGAAAATATGGAAAAAAGGATTCGATCTTCTGAAGGGATGATTGCTTTTCGGACAGAAGCAGAAAAAAACAAGATGCTCGAAGAACTGGATAAGTTAGGTGAGGTTGCAAGGAAAATGAGAGGACCCATCCGCTGGATTAAAACAGCCCCTTGGTATGAAGCGGTTTGGACCTTTCAATCAACCGTTCTTCCGCCGATTATGACTAGTGACCCTAGGTACCGGGATTTTGCTGGGAAAATGAAGTTATCGATTGATACGCTTGTAGTGAGAAGTAAGGTGGTTATGGAGGTACTTGATAAGATGTTGCTAGTTAATGAAAATAAAAATAAGACTCCGACTTAAGGGAGTCTTATTTTTTGATAAGATATGAAAGTATAAGTTTTGAACTTAGTTTACTGTCTA
>NZ_JBALOA010000016.1:0-12278 GCF_036962125.1 Neobacillus drentensis | reverse complement strand
TGTTTCCTTTATCTCAGTTGGAGCGCTCCAGGCCATACGCCGCTGAACAGGGCACTTGCGCTTTTCTTAATCATCATTATTATTCGACATTCCTGTAAACATGAGCACAAAACGGAGTAATTCTGCAACGGCTACTACTGTTGCAGCCACATAGGTTAATGCCGCAGCATTTAGTACTTTCCGCGCACGATACTCTTCTTCATTTCTAATCAATCCCGAACCAATCATCACATCCAGCGCTCTGGAACTTGCATTGAATTCAACTGGCAGGGTAACCACTTGAAAAAGCACCGCCGCGCCCATGGCAATGATTCCTAGTAATAAAAGGTTAGGATTTGTAAGTAGGATACCAATTAAAATTAAGACAAACGAAAAATTAGAACCGATATTCGCCACAGGTACCAATGCATGTCTTACCCGTAATGGCACATAGCCGTCCTTTTGTTGAAGACAGTGGCCAATCTCATGAATCGCTACGGAAATGGCTGCAATTGAGGTACCATGGTAATTCGTTGAGGAAAGCCGTACACTTCTACTTCTTGGATCATAGTGGTCCGATAAATGTCCTCTTACTTCTTCAATTGAAACATCGTATAATCCATTTTGATCGAGAATTCTTCTCGCGGCCTGAGCTCCAGTTAATCCTGAAGAGGTTCCGACTTTTAAGAATTTCGAATAGGTATTTCGTAAATACATTTGCACGAAGAGTGGAATAATCATGATTAAAATAAAATAAACAATAAATCCCATGATGTATGAACCTCCTTGTTGAGATGTTGATTTATGTATTATTATACTTAATGGTTCATTTTTTTAGTAATAAAGTGCTTATTAAAAAAGGACAAACCAACTGAGGTAAGTCCATTCGCATTTTAGATCGCCCGGTTAACCACGCTTATTTTTTTCCTAAAGATCTTCGGATTGGTCCCGATATAAACGCCAGATAGAACAAAGGCCGCTCCAATTCCGTGTGCCAACGTGAAGGTCTCATTTAGAAAAATGGTTGCCATCAAAACGGCAGAAACGGGCATGACATTAATGAAGATTGAAGCCTTGGCGGCGCCAATTTCCTTTATCCCGTAATAATACATAATAAAGGCAACCACTGTGACGAAGATACTCATATGGGCAATGGCCACCCAGGTAGAAAAATCAGCGTGCTGAACATCCTGCCAAGTGGTTTCTTTTAAGGCGAACGGGAATAAAAATAACGTCCCAAAAGCAACCGCATAGGTAGTCGATTCCACTGAGCTGAACTTCTTTAACACCACTTTGCCGACCACACTATACAATGCCCAACTGATTACGGCCCCAAGTAATACAATATCAATCGAATCAAAGCCGAACTTGAACAGTGTAAGAACATGCCCATCTGTAATGATGCATGTAACACCGAGGAGGGCAATGACCATTCCAATTATATGATTCTTGGTAATTTTTTCTTTTAAAAAGATTCCTGATAAAAGAACAATTAACACCGGATTGGAAGCAATGAATAAGGAACTCTTAATAACGGGTGCATGTTTAGTGGCAATAAAAAAACAAATATTATAAAGAGCAATTCCGGTCAGGCCTAACACCGCGAATAATCCATAATCTTTTAGTGTGGGCTTCTTGCGGTTTTTTTCGGTCAGCCACATTATCGGAAAGAGAAGGATCGCTGCACCTAAAAAACGTAAAAAAGCTACCGTTGCAGGTTCAAAGCTTTGAACGGCAATTTTACCAGCAATAAATGCACTTCCCCACGTAGCGGTAGCAAAAATCAACATTCCGTATGTAAGCCATTGCTTATTTTTCATCCATTTCCCTTCCATCTATTAAATTTATTAACTAGTATTTTACCATTTTTTTCGGATTTCGAAATAATTATTTTAGTTATTCATTGAATATTTTAAAAATTCCTGATACCTTACTGCTTTTTGTGCTGGCTTTGTTTATTTCGATAAGCAATGATATTTGTTTTTAACGAAGCATAAGTTCCAATCGCGGCATATCCATAAAACCAACCCATAAAGATCCCGCCAAAGGTATTGTGTTTGTGACTGATAAAAATCGAAATCCCTAGTCCAAAGAAAAGGGCAATTGTCGGGACAAACCATTTCGGTAATTTGAAATACACTTTAAGTAGTTGAGTTAACACGATAATGACTGGGATAGCAAAAATCGCGTCCCATACATTTGTTTGAATCGTTGGAAAATCCACTAGCGAACACACCTTTTTTCATTAGTATGTACGGATTGCCAAAAAGATATAAAGCTTGTAGGAAAGTCCAAAAGGGACGGATTCTACAAGCTTTATGCTTAGTTTATAGAAATATACCAGGCCAAGCCGCCAATCGCTGCTAAAATAACAATTACATAAATCGCAGTCAATCGTAGCGTGTTTTGTTTTGCAGAACTTTTATAGTCCTCATCTGGTTTTCCTGTCAATATAAGGGTGCCAATCAAGGCGGCAATTAAAACGATAATGATAAGAACCATGCCAAACTTCATATTTTCCATCCTCACTTTGATTAATCTAATGAAATTGATCAAATTATTGCCTTTTCCTAAGAGTTTCAATGTATGATTCTAATATTAAGGTTTATAGTATAAAAAATGACCATCCAATTGATAAAAAAGTAGACCATCCACTTTTATGATTAAAAAAGAAAGAAGTGAATGAATTGGAGTGGAAACCAAATCGTGCAGATAAAAAGCCAATCTACAAACAAATTGCTGATTATATTGAGCAAGCCATTTCAACAGGAATCTATACTTCGCAAATGTTACCTTCGGAGCGAACGTTAGCGGAAGAGCTGCAAGTGAACCGGAGTACCGTGATTGCTGCATATGAAGAACTACAATCGCTTGGAATTGTGGAGAGAAAAAAAGGAAGCGGAACCCGTGTAAGTACTGATATCTGGGGGCTTGAACATCGAAGGATTCCCAATTGGAGCAGGTATTTGGAGAGGGGTTCTTTTCTACCTAACCTCCCATTAGTACAAAGAATTCGTAAGGAAACCCAGGAACCTGATATGATTAACATGGCTAGTGGTGAATTATCACCAAGTTTATTCCCTAATGAGCAATTCCGTAAGATACTAGCCGAAAAGCCCTTTACAGGTTACCTCGGCTATGACGATCCGCAAGGGAATGAAGAGTTGAGAGTCACTATTTCTAATCATGTCCATGAGTTGAAGAATATTAATATACCCGCTTCATCGATACTGATTACATCCGGAGCCCAGCAAGCGCTGCATTTAATTGTTCAATGCCTGCTTAAACCTGGGGATGCAGTGGCGATTGAGGATCCATCCTATTGTTTTTCTCTTCCTATCTTTCACTCAGCTGGTTTAAAGATCTTCAGATTACCTGTGGATTCACAGGGGGTCAATCCGGACAACCTTATCCAATTACATAAGAAACACCGAATCAGAATGGTTTTTTTAAACCCCGATTATCAAAACCCAACGGGAGCGGTTCTTTCAATGGAACGGCGGATACAGATATTAAATATTTCAGCTGATTTTGGCATTCCAATTATTGAGGATGATCCTTATAGTTTGACCTCCTTTGATGGTGTGGTCAATCCAACGTTAAAATCAATGGACGATAATGGGAATGTTCTTTATATTAGTTCTTTGTCAAAAATAATTGCTTCAGGTTTGCGTATCGGTTGGGTCATAGGTCCATCAAAAGTGATTCAACGGCTTGCAGACGCCAAGCAGCAGGTTGATTTTGGACACAGTGTGTTTCCGCAATGGGTGGCGAATCAGTTTCTCCGTTCAGAGTCTTTTGAGCCACATATCCATTTTTTAAGAAATGAGCTCCGACAAAGGAGAGACCTGACCGTTCAAAGCATAAATGAACTACTGGATGAAAAAATTTCCTACTCCGCACCAAATGGGGGAATTCACCTATGGTGCCAATTAAACGGGCCGATAGATGAACAAAAATTACTAGAGGAATCGATTAGGAAGGGAATCGCCTTTGTTCCAGGAAGTATTTTAGGAACGGAAAAAGGTTGGATGCGTTTTACCTTTGGCAGGGCAGAAACAAATTCCATTCATGAAGGGATTTATCGGTTTTCACAGGCGTTAAAAAATATTGAAAAGTAATTTTTCTAAATCTCTAAGGAAAAGGCATCTTATGGACCAATATATGAGGAGGAATTTTTATGGAAATAGGAGTAAGTACGTTTGTAGAAACCACTCCGGATGTGAAAACCGGTGAGGTGATTAGCCATGCACAACGAATAAGGGAAGTGGTTGAGGAAATCGTCCTTGCCGATCAGGTCGGGCTAGATGTCTTTGGAGTTGGCGAGCATCACCGCGAGGATTTTGCGGCCTCTTCACCAGCGATTCTATTGGCTGCCGCTGCATCAAAGACCAGTCGGATTCGCTTAACAAGCGCCGTAACGGTACTATCATCTGCTGACCCGGTTCGTGTTTTTCAGGATTTCGCTACACTTGATGCCATCTCAAATGGACGTGCAGAAATCATGGCAGGCCGGGGTTCGTTTATCGAGTCTTTTCCACTGTTTGGCTATGATTTAAAAGACTATGATGAGTTATTCGATCAGAAATTAGAACTACTATTAAAAATACGAGACTCAGAAAAAGTGACCTGGCGAGGCGGGCATCGACCAACCATACAAAATCTTGGGGTATACCCAAGACCGGTGCAGACACCCTTGCCTGTTTGGATTGGCAGTGGCGGAAGCCGGGATTCTGTCATTCGTGCGGGTCTGCTTGGGTTGCCACTGGTTCTCGCGATAATTGGCGGGCGCCCGCTCCAGTTTGAGCCACTTGTGAGACTCTATAAGAAAGCAGCGGAACACGCCGGTCATGATGTATCGAAGCTGCCAGTCGCATCGCACTCGCACGGTTTCATCGCGGAGACTAGCGAAATAGCGGCTGAAAAGTTTTTCCCGTCTACCCAGCAAGTCATGAATAAGTTAGGACGCGAGCGTGGCTGGGGAATGTATGACCGTTCCAGCTTTGATGCCGCTCGCAGCTTAGAAGGAGCCTTGTACGTAGGAGATTCGAAAACAGTCGCTGAGAAAATCATCCACCTCCGCAAAAATGTAGGAATTACACGCTTCATGCTCCATTGTCCAGTTGGCACCATGCCACATGATGATGTCATGAGAGCGATTGAGCTGTTAGGAAAAGAGGTTGCTCCTATTGTTAGGGAGGAAATAGCCCGGTGGGAAGCACAGACGGAATAAAGACCCGTTCATTTACCCTGGTGGAGTAATAATGTTTTGGGTGGTAAAAGAGGAGTTGTGTCATTTCCCCAAGAGAGGAAAAAAAGGATCGGGCGGTAAATGAGGGGTCGTGTCATTTACCATGGAGGGGGAAAAATGATACGAGCGGTAAAAGAGGGGTCGTGTCATTTCCCTTGGAGGGGGAAAAATGGTCCGAACGGTAAAAGAGGGGTTGTGTCATTTATCTTGGTGTATAAAAAATCCATCGGGGGATAAATTGTCGAGCAGCTTGCGCGTGTAAATGGACCAACAAACAAATATAATAGATATAGGATAATAATAGTAGAGTGAAGGGCTGATTCTATGACATTTTTAGGGAAAATAAAACCACATTTAATAAGCAAAGATCTATTAATCCAAGAAACGGTGCTTTATGCATTACACGATTACCCAAACGTCCCCGAGGAATGGACGATAGAATTGTTGAAGGAAGCTTTTACCAACGTGCAGAAGCAATACTCGATTTTAATTTACATAGACCATATGAAGTTTACCGAAGAGGCAGTGGAAATACTGCTCGAAAATATTCCTAAAATGGATAAGTCCAAAATCCATTTAGGTATTAGACTATTATCTGAGATTGAGCCAAAACTCGCCTTTAAATATAAAGAGGAACTCTCACGATACATTTCTGCAGATGAATGGTCCTTTTATGAACGTGTAGTAAATGGATCAAAAGAAGAGGTTTACTCTGAATATAAGGAAATCGTCCATGCGCTGGAACATGGAAAATATCATGAGCAGTCTTTATACAGTAAAGCAAAAAAACTTGCAAAAAGTATAGTTCAGCATGGCTGGATTACAGAAGATGAAATAGAACGGATTATTCAAAAAGAAAGAAAAGAAGAATGGTTTTCCCATGAAGGAATCCTTGCGGTTTATATGATTGGATTACTGAAACTTGAGAGCTATATCCCATATCTTGCCACCCTATTAACCCGTGATGAGGATATACTTTTAGAAGAAGTTTCATCTACACTTATTGGTTTTCAATCAGATGAGGTGGTTCAAGCGGTTGGACCCTATTTAAAGAAATCGGAATCCGTTATTTTTGCTAGTTCTATTATTGAAAATATTAAATCTGACCTTGCTGTACAGGCATTAATAGAAGCCTATCGCTGTTCGGGTGAACTGGATGAGCAGGATCTTTTAATTGAAGCGCTCTGTCATCAATTTTCTGAAAAGGGATTACCGGTAGTTAGCGACCATATGAAAAAGGATTATACTTCAGGCTTAGTAGATATTGAACTAGCTGCTTATAGTTATTATTCCATTTTAGGTGAGTCACACCCTGAACTAATGGATTGGAAACTTGCTGCACTTGAGAGTGTATTGGACGTCAAACACCCCAGTAAACAAGATGCTAGTCTACAAAGCGGCACCATTTTAAAGGAACCTAAAGTAGGTCGGAATGACCCATGTCCATGTGGAAGCGGGAAAAAATATAAAAAGTGCTGTGGCAAATAAGGAGAGTAGTACGATGAAGTTTGATAAGGTACGTTGGGGAATTATTGGTTGCGGAGATGTCACTGAAGTGAAAAGCGGCCCAGCCTTTCAAAAAATTAACAATTCCGAATTGGTTGCGGTAATGAGAAGGACTGGCGAACTTGCCAAGGATTATGCCAAACGGCATGATGTACCAAAATGGTATGATGATGCGGATGAACTCATTAATGATCCTGATGTTGATATTGTCTACATTGCCACACCGCCCGGCTCGCATAAAGAATATACCATCAAGGCAGCTAAGGCTGGGAAACCCGTTTATGTGGAAAAGCCAATGGCACGCACTTTCGAGGAATGCCAAGAAATGATAGCTGCTTGTGAGCAGGCTGGGGTGCCCTTATATGTTGCGTATTACCGCAGGGCCCAAGAGCGTTTTCTAAAAATTAAAGAGTTATTGGCTAATGGGGCGGTTGGCGAGGTAAGGTTCGTGTCCTCCACCCAGTATCAAAAAGCTCGTAAGGATGTGTTGGACCCAGAACGTCTTCCATGGCGAGTACAGCCCGAATTGGCAGGTGGAGGATTATTTTATGATTTAGCCAGCCATACACTTGATCTATTAGATTTTCTGCTTGGACCGATTAAGTCTGTTCAAGGTTTTGCCTCCAATCAAGCGGGCTATTATCGTGCGGAAGATATTGTCACAGGAACCTATTTATTTGAATCAGGGATACATGGCGTCGGAAATTGGTGTTTTTCTGCTTTTGATGATGTCGATGTGAATGAAATCGTGGGAAGCAAAGGGAAAATTACCTTCTCCACCTTCGAAAACGAGCCCATTGTTTTGACCACAGCGAGCGGAACCGAGCAATGGAGTTTCAATCGGCCTGAGCACGTCCATCAACCTCTTGTCGAAACGATTGTTACTGACTTAACGACTGGCAGTTCTAAATGCCCGAGCACTGGAGTAACAGGGGCCAGAACAAACTGGGTCATGGGGGAAATGGTGAAGAATTATTATTTGGGGTGAAGGATTTGTCCTTATGAGGACAGAGCCCCCGTCTAGAAGCTGAAATCTGTCCTCATGGAGTGTTCATGAGGACAAAAATCCTGACTACGGGCTGAAACTTATCCACATGGAAAAGATCTCGACCAATTTTATTTAATCTTTCTAGTGTTTTTCAATAATGTAAGCGCATACATTATAAGGAGTACTGGAGGTGATGTCGTTGATTTATCCTTATGGTAATGATTATATCAAATACTTAAACAATGAAGGTTCAAATGGAATCACCTATGAGCAATGGAAATTTAAAAATAGGAAGCAACATCCAGACAAATGCAGACAATGCGGTAGTGGTAAAGAACGTTTTCAACCTTGTCCGAAGTGCAATTATTAAACGACTTTAAGCGGTTTTCTAGTTAGAGCGTAAACGAGTAACCATATAACAAAAAAAAGCTTGCGATTGTCATTACAATCCAAGCTTTTTTCATTGAATTCAGATGAAACTTTGTTAATCATTATGATTGTATGCACTAGTTTTAGGAGGATTGACATACTTTCCATCCATTTTGACGCCAACACCCTGATCATAGACCATTTTCCCGCCAAAGTAGCCTACCGAGAGGATGCTGGCAGAACAGAATAAGGCAAGCAGACAATAAATCACAAGGGAAGCCTTATGAAACTCTTTCTTTTTAAAAATAAAGAAAGCACGGTAAGCGACGACCAGAAAGGCAATGATTGTGGCAACATCCGCGAGGCTTTCATGGTACTCAAAAACATTGGTATTTCCTTTTGCATCATGCTCTGGACCCGTACCTATTGCAATCCAAGCACTAACAAAAGCAACGGCCCAAAGCCAAAAACCTTGCTTAGGTGAAAATTTCCGCTTGGTTACTGTTAAAAATAAATCGTAACAAGTTGCAATAATTATTAGTGCAATCGGAAAATGCACCATAATCGGGTGAATATGTGATAATAGTTCGGTCAACATTTTCATTCCTCCTCTTTTGAGAACAAAATATACGTTTATAAGAACCTGTGATTACATAAATTTTACAACACAATTATGAAAATTTCCTGAAAATGAAGACTCAAATGCATGTATTAATCGAGGTGTTCACAAAAATTCCACTTTTTTCATATAGATTTCATAGATGCTCTATATTAATCTAACAATAGCCTTGGAACTTTTGATGTTGGTTACCAACCATAAGTGGCTGGACAATTTGATCCAGCCACTTTCTTTCATTTTTAAAGTAGGGGAACTAGCAATTGGAAATACTAATTGCGTTAATAAATAGAAACGAGGAGATCAGCATTTGAAAGAACTACAAACTAAAATCCCCTCATTATCGTCAAACTCATTTACATTGGGTGTCTTGTTAGCCATAGTGGGAGGCTTTTTGGATGCGTATACCTTTATCAGCAGAGATGGAGTGTTCGCCAATGCGCAAACTGGAAATATGGTCCTACTCGCTGTTAAAGCTTCACATGCACAATGGCAAGGGGCATTACTGCATATCCCGCCCATTTTAGCGTTTATTTTAGGCGTGTTGGTATCCGAATTTTTTAAAATTCCTCATATAAGACAAGTAGTCCATAGCTATCGAAGGTCTATTTTAATAGTAGAAACGATTGTGTTAATTACCGTCGGTTTTTTACCTACGAGTGTCCCCAATATTGTGGTTACAGTATGTATCGCCTTTGTATCGTCTTTACAAATATCTACCTTTAATAAACTGGATAAGTGGGTTTACAATTCAACCATGACGACAGGAAATCTTCGAACCGCAACACAGGCAGCCTTTTTGGCCCTAAAAGAACATAATGAGGAAGCCAAAAAGCAATTCATAGAATTTTTTGCCATCATCCTCGCATTTTTATTTGGTGCGTTTGCAGGAACCTTTTCCACTACCACTATAGGGAACAGATCGATTTGGATCGCTTCAGTTGTCTTGGTGATTGCCCTTATTATGTACCATCGCGATAGAGGATATATTAGTAAATCATTATTGATGAATAAATAGGGGCACCGAACTTTACATTAAAAAAAGAAAAGAAGGTGAATTTCACCTTCTTAGATTATTAGTATCATGAGCGTTGAATCGTAGAAGTGGAGAAGGATTTAACCATCCGCTGCAGGTTTCGATGACCTTCTCTTAATTTTATTGTTTCTTCGATAATTTTTTGGAATCCTTCCAAATCTCTGTCCGTTGCATTTAATAACGACTTCGGTAGACCTTCGACGATTTGTTGTAGGGATAATTCCGAGCTCAAAAAATGACCACCTTTCAACTTATTCGTAAGACACTATGTCGCCTTTCCTTATATTTTTATATAGGAAGGGCTTTTTCCTGCTATCACGTTATAAAACTTATCTACAATAAATTGCAGATTCTATTACGAGAAGTAATAATAATTCTTTATCTTTCAAATAACGACAGTAAATGATTGAAGGAATAGTTGATTGTAGAAAAAAATTGAATCTAAATGATTCAAGTGAGATTATTTTTGTTAGTTTTTCTAGAGAAGGCCGGAACCAAATGGAATCCAGCCATTTTTAGTGAGGTGAATTTTAAATAGTGTGAATTTTCTTTCAGGTGGAAAGGAGTACCTATCTTCGTTATTCTAAAAGAATAATTAAGAAGGGTGGAATTATGGAGTGGTTCAAAAAAACGAAGATGAGAACTTACATCGAGGCTTAGATAATAGGCATATTCAGTTAATAGCACTTGGAGGGGCGATAGGGGTTGGATTGTTCTATGGTTCAAGTGCGACGATTCAAATGGCAGGTCCGTCCATTTTGCTTTCCTATATTGTTGGTGGACTCGTTATTTTTACCATTATGCGTGCGTTAGGGGAAATGGCTGTTGATGAGCCAGTTTCCGGTTCATTTAGCTCCTATGCCAATCGGTATTTAGGTCCGTTTGCAGGTTATTTAACCGGTTGGACCTATTGGTTCATGTGGGTCGTCGTCGGGATGGCAGAAATTACAGTTGTCGGCGTTTATGTAAATTACTGGTTTCCGGATATCCCACAATGGGTGACTGCCTTAGCTACACTTATTGTGATCACAATGATTAACCTAAGTAGTGTAAAAGCATTTGGAGAGTTTGAATTTTGGTTCGCGATGATTAAAGTAGTGGCGATTATTGGAATGATTGTGGTCGGCTTAGCGATGATCCTTCTAGGCATCGGCAACGAGGGTCAGCCCATTGGTTTTAGCAACCTTTGGACGCATGGCGGGTTTATCCCTAATGGTCTAAAAGGAATTTTAATGTCCTTGGTTCTAGTTATGTTTTCATTTGGCGGGGTAGAACTGGTCGGTATTACCGCAGGCGAGGCTAAGAATCCTCGAAAATCGATTCCATCTGCTATCAACAACGTAGTTTGGCGAATTTTAATTTTTTATATCGCTGCCTTAGGTATCATGATGAGTTTATATCCCTGGAATGAAGTAGGAACAAATGGCAGCCCTTTTGTGTTAATTTTTGATAAAATCGGTATTCCTGGAGCCGCCTCAATCATTAATTTCGTCGTGTTAACTGCAGCATTGTCAGCTTTTAATAGTGGTTTATTCAGTACAGGAAGAATGCTTTACAATTTATCACTTCAAAATAACGGACCTAAATATTTCGGTAAATTAAACAAGCATGCTACACCAAAACGTGGAATTCTATTTTCATCCTCATTTCTATTAGTAGCCGTCTTTTTAAATTATATTGTCCCTGAAAAAGTATTTATGTATATTTCATCCGTCGCAACCGTTGCGGTTATTACAAGCTGGACAATTATACTTATTACCCAATTAAAATTCAGACAATCTAAAACAAAAGAAGAAGTAAAAAAACTAGCCTTTAAAATGCCGCTATTTCCAATCTCAACCTATCTTGCTCTGGCTTTTTTAGCACTTGTCATTATCTTAATGGCTTTTATAGAGGAAATGCGCGTCGCCTTATATGTTGCCCCAATCTGGTTTATCATACTTTATGCTGGATATCGAATGAAAAAGAGAGATTAAATTATTTAGAGGTGATCAAGCCTCATCTGCACAGAAACGTACCAATGAGTACTCCGTCCGGTTCGAATTACAGGCAGACCATTGAGGGCGGAGATACCTTTAAGGCGGGGAACCTTTAAATGCTGAATCCACAGGACAAACATGATTTGGAAGGATATGGATATAAAAGTAAGGATACCTGAGCTAGCTTTACGTGTATCCATGACAGTCCAGTAAATAGCAAAATACGCCATTTTTTCGACTTTGTGTCACCATGAATTCATTGATAAGATGAAAACTACGTAAAAGAACAATTCGCCCATAGGAATAAAAACTGAAAGGAATGATTTGTTATCAATCATTTACAATTAAGTTACACAAGCGAAATGGATAAAGCGATGCGTAGCGCTCATGGTGTCGGGTATGAAGATTACAAAAGATATCACTCAGTGAGAATCAAAGTCGAAAAACGCCGTGAAAGGGAATATATCAAGTGCCGCAGAATGGTGGCAGATTTAGACAAACTACTTCATTATAATAATCGTTTAAAGGCATAATCAAAAGGTGTCAGGTACCAG
>NZ_JBALOA010000015.1:143075-252047 GCF_036962125.1 Neobacillus drentensis | reverse complement strand
TTCTTTTGATGAGAGGCGATTCCGCCAAACTGAGCAGGGATTCCGCCGAATATCTAATTTATTCCGCCAAACTCAGACTTTATTCCGCCAACTTCAATAGTAATCCCGCCAAAACTTAGTTTGATTCCGCCAAGTAGCTTTTTTGTTACCTTTTTTATGTCTACTCAGGCCTTGATCTCTCTTTATTTGCAAGGTTGCGGCTTTTCTTTTGATTTGAGGCGATTCCGCCAAACTGTGGGGGGATTCCGCTGAATATCTAATTTATTCCGCCAAACTCAGACTTTATTCCGCCAACTTCAATGGTGATCCGCCAAAACTAAGTTCGATTCCGCCAAGCGGCTTTTTTGTTACCTTTTTTAAGACTGCTCTGGCCTTGATTTCTCTTTATATGCAAGGTTGCTCTCTTCTTTTGATGAGAGGCGATGCCGCCAAACTGAGCAGGAATCCCACCGAAGATCTAATTTATTCCGCCATACTCGGACTTTATTCCACCAACTTCAACAGTAATCCCGCCAAAACTCCATTGAATTCCGCCAATCTCAATTCACTCCGCATTCCCCACTTCAAAAAGCCTGTCCCTAGACTGGCTCAACTAATTAGGTTTCTAACAATACAAAAAAACACCCACTATAACAGTGGGTGCCCCATACGAACAATTATTTAAGCTTTGAAAATGCAATTTCAGCTGCTTGGATGGTTTTTTCGATGTCCTCATCTGAGTGCTCTGTGGATAAGAACAAGCCTTCAAATTGGGATGGCGGTAAGAAGATCCCTTGAAGAGCCATCTCACGATAATAAGCAGCAAAGAATTCCAAATTAGATGTTTTAGCGACTTCATAGTTAATAACATCCTCATTAGTAAAGAAGAAGCCAATCATCGAACCGGCACGGTTAAATGTAATCGGAATATCATATTTTTCTGCAGCTGCTTTGAAGCCTTTTTCCAGCAAATCACCCTTGCGGATAAATTCCTTATAATGCTCCGGAGTTAATTGACTTAGTGTTTCATAGCCAGCTGTCATCGCAAGTGGGTTACCAGACAGTGTACCTGCCTGATAAATTGGACCGCTTGGTGCAATCTGCTTCATGATTTCCGCTTTACCACCGTAAGCTCCAACAGGTAGTCCCCCACCGATTACTTTACCAAGACAAGTGATATCAGGTGTTACATTGAAATAGCCTTGGGCACAGTTATAACCAACACGGAAGCCGGTCATGACTTCATCAAAAATAAGCAATGCGCCGTTAGCCGTGGTAATTTCACGAAGTCCTTCTAAGAACCCTGGAAGCGGCGGAACCAGCCCCATGTTTCCAGCAACAGGTTCAACGATAATACAAGCAATATCATCACCATATTGTTCAAACGCAAACTTGACACTTTCTAAGTCATTGTATGGCACTGTAATGGTGTTTTTAGCGATACCTTCAGGTACACCTGGGCTGTCAGGCAAACCGAGTGTAGCGACCCCAGAACCCGCCTTAATCAAAAGGGAATCTCCGTGACCATGATAACAACCTTCAAATTTTAAAATCTTGTTACGTCCTGTATATCCTCTTGCTAGGCGAAGCGCACTCATTGTTGCTTCCGTTCCTGAAGATACCATGCGAATCACTTCGATGGATGGTACACGTTCAATCACAAGATTAGCTAATTTATTTTCCATTAATGTTGGAGCACCGAAGCTTGTTCCAAGTTCAGCTACCTTTTTTAAGCCTTCCACCACACGATCATTAGTATGACCAAGAATGAGTGGTCCCCATGAAAGGACGTAGTCAATGTATTCATTGCCATCTATATCATAAATTTTAGAACCCTTGCCCCGTTCCATAAAAATCGGGTCCATATTCACTGATTTAAATGCACGTACCGGACTATTCACTCCGCCAGGCATGAGTGTTTGGGCTTCTTTAAATGCTTCAATCGACTTTGTATACGAACGCATTTTGTTCCCTCTTTTCAAATTATTGATCTTCGCGTAACCAGCGAACGGCATCTTTTGCAGCGTAGGTGATGATCAAATCTGCACCAGCACGTTTCATGCCGAGTAACATTTCAAGCACGGTATTTTTCTCATCAATCCAGCCGTTTTGTGCAGCTGCTTTAACCATTGCATATTCACCGCTTACGTTATAAATAACAATCGGTAAATTAAAAGTATTTTTCATATCACGAACAATATCAAGGTATGGCATCCCTGGTTTTACGATTAAAAAGTCAGCGCCTTCAGCTACATCTGATTCTGCTTCTCTAAATGCTTCTAACCGGTTGGCAGGATCCATTTGATAGGTTTTACGATCGCCAAATTGTGGCGCGCCTGCAGCGGCTTCACGGAATGGACCGTAAAATGCTGAGGCATATTTGACAGCATACGACATGATTGGAATTTCAGTAAACCCAGCTTCATCCAAGCCCGCACGAATGGCCGCTACAAAGCCGTCCATCATATTAGATGGTGCAATAATGTCTGCCCCTGCTTCGGCCTGAGCGATTGCCGTTTTTACAAGCAATTCAAGGGATTGATCGTTTAGAATCTTTTCACCCTCAACCACACCGCAGTGTCCGTGACTGGTATATTCACAAAGACAAGTATCGGCAACAACAATAATTTCAGGGAACTTTTCTTTAATAAAGCGAGTCGCTACCTGGACGATTCCATGATCATGATAAGCTTGCTCGCCGCATGCGTCCTTCGTTTTCGGAATTCCAAATAATAACACTGACTTAATTCCATGAGCAACGATATCTTCCATTTCGGCTTCGAGATGGTCCATCGATACTTGGAATACCCCAGGCATGGATGAGACTTCATTACGGATGTTTTCACCCTCATAAATAAATAACGGATAAATAAAATCCTCCGCTTTCAAGTGATTTTCTCGAACAAGCGAACGCATACTTGCACTTGAACGTAAGCGGCGGTGACGTTTAAATTGAAGTTCCATTTATTATTCCTCCATCTCTAAATAAGCAATCGTACTTTTAATCATTTCTTTAACGGTAAATTCTTTCGGTGAGGCATGGACAGTTAAACCCCAAGCACGTAATTTTTTCTCAGTAACAGGCCCAATACAACCAATCAGACACTTCTTTAGCTGCTCATGTAGTCCATGCTCATTGACGATCTCCATGAGATGGTCAACCGTCGATGGACTTGTAAACGTCAGAATATCGAGCTTATTTTCCGCTAACATCGCTGCTAACCTGTCTCGACTTTCCTCAGGCATATAGGTCTCATAGATGACAACCTCATCCACCTGAGCACCAAGTTTAGTTAAAGAACTAGAGATGTATTCGCGGGCAAGGTTACCTTTTGGAAGCAGCACCCGTGACCCCCTACTAAGAAGCGGGCCAAATTCCTCCACAAACGTTTCCGCAACATAAGCGGAAGGAACGAATTCTGGTGAAAATCCCATTGTATTCAAAACCTCTGCTGTCTTTTTGCCAATGACAGCAATCCTAGGTAAAACACTGTCGACTTTTTCTTCTTTAAAAAAAGAAAAGAAGGTTTCTACTGTGACATTGCTAGTAAGAATTATCCAGTCATATGTATCAAGTGCCTGCAAACATTCGTGCAGGCGCTGATTTTTTTCAATCGGACGAAAGGCAATTAGAGGGATTTCGATTGGAATCCCTCCATACCTTTCAACAAGCTCTGAAAAGGATTTTGCTTGATTTTCTCCTCTTGGAACAAGAACTTTTTTATCAAGCAAAGGTAACGATTGGATCATTGACCTTCGAGCTCCCGTTTCACCTTGTCAATTAGGTCTTTACCACCCTTTTGAATTAGTAGGTCAGCGGCTTGAACACCAAGCTCTTCTGGATTTTGTCCTCTAACTTCTTCTTTAATGATCTCATGTCCTTCTGGTGAAGCAACCAAAACATTAAGGACAATTTCATCATTTTCAGCTACATAAGCGAAACCAGCAATTGGCACCTGACAGCCACCCTCCATTTTTTGAAGGAAGGCACGCTCCGCACGAACGGCTCTTTCGGTTTTTTTGCAGGTGAATTTTTCAAAAAGTTCTAGTAGTTCTTTATCATCTTCACGGCATTCGATTGATAATGCTCCTTGACCCACTGCAGGGATACAAAGGTCTGCATCTAAGAATTCTGTAACGACGTCTGAAGCCCAGCCAAGACGGTAAAGTCCTGCAGCTGCTAAAATAATCGCATCGTACTCTTCTGTTTCTAATTTGGCTAATCGTGTATCAACATTGCCACGAATCCATTTGATCTCTAAATCTGGGCGAGCTACTAACAATTGAGCACTGCGGCGCAGACTGCTCGTTCCGACAATTGCACCTGGCTTTAAGTCTTTTAACTTTACATGCCCTCTTGAGATGAGCGCATCACGGTGATCTTCACGGAAAGGAATGCAGCCAATTGTCAGTCCTTCCGGTAAAACAGCTGGCATATCTTTCATACTATGAACAGCCATATCAATCTCTTTATCAAGCATAGCCTGCTCTATTTCTTTGACAAATAATCCTTTGCCGCCAACCTTTGAAAGTGTAACGTCAAGGATTTGGTCCCCTTTGGTGACGATTTCTTTTACTTCAAATTCGAAACTCGGGTCCAACTTCTTTAGTTGGTCCATCACCCAATTTGTTTGTGTTAAAGCTAGTTTGCTCCGTCTAGAACCTACAATGATTTTTCTCATGATTGTTTCCTCCTGTGGTTTGCGCTATGCATACCATAAATGAAAAGATGATAATCGGCCGAATAAGAAAAAGTTAATTAAGACAATTAAAAATGCAGCAGAATTCCAAATAGCTAAATTTCTTCCAGATAAATTTCTCGTAATATGCAAGTATAAAAGGATACTATAAGCTATTAATAACAAAAATGAACCAATGATTTTCATATCGTACCATGGCATCCCCGGAACCTTTAGGAAGGCCCACTGCAGCCCTAAAATCAGACTAAGCAGAAGCATCGGAACACCAATAACGGCCAATATGTAAGAGGATTTCTCCAGTTTATCTAAATCGGCCAGCCGAATAAGCCTGGTTCCCCATTTTTTCCTTTTTAATAAATCATATTGAAGCAGATATAATGACGAAAAAACAAAAGAAAGTGAAAATGCACCGTATGAAAGGATCGCCATCGTTATATGAATCAATAGCAGCTCTGATACCAACTGCTTCGCCATGATTTGCGAACTATATTGGATCGGAGCAAAGGTATGAATTGCCATTACCGTAAAGCCAAGAATATTTGTGAAGAAGACAATAAAATCAACACGTAACAAATGATTGATCGCAATGGACAATGTTACAAGTATCCAAGCATAAAAATAAAGTCCCTCAAAAATCGTTAATACTGGGAACCTGCCTGTTTTAAACATATAGATTCCGAGGAATACCGTTTGTAAAATCCATACCAATGCAAGTAACCAGAAAGCAATGCGGTTTGCCTTCCGGTTATGGTGTAGAAAATCGAAAAAATATAACAACACACTGAAGGCATATAGAACAACGGTTAATTCGTGAAGCCTTGTCATAAAGACATTAAACATAGAATTTACCCCTTATGACTGAAAGGAAGCCCGCGGTGTTGTAACCGGTATTAGATTGGTTTCGGCTGCTTTCGATTGTTGTTCCTGAACAAGCTCTTCAATATTAAAGATTTTCATGAATAGATCCATTGCCTGAGTTGCATCAGGACGAGCAGCCAATTCTTTTGCTTGTAAAATAGGATCCTTTAAGAGCTGGTTGATAATACTTTTTGTGTGCTTATTTAATACTTTTAAATCTCGTTCCGATAAATTTGGCAGTTTTCTTTCCAAACTTACCATAGTTTCAGATTGAATTTCATGGGCTTTTTCTCTAAGAGCAGAAATTACTGGAACCACACCCAGCATGCCAAGCCATTGCTTGAAGTCGACTATTTCCTTTTCGATCATAAGCATGATTCGTTCAGCTGCTTTCTTGCGCTCTTGCAGGTTCGCCTCAACAATTCCCTCTAAATCGTCAATATCATATAAGAAGATGTTCTCGAGCTCACCGATTCTTGGGTCAAGGTCGCGAGGTACGGCAATGTCGACCATAAATAATGGCTTACCCTTCCGCTTTTTCTCTACCTTTACCATCATTTCTTTTGAAATGACAAAGTCCTTGGCACCAGTTGAACTAATTAAGATATCAGCCTCAACTAATGCTTTCTCTAATTCTGCGATTGTTCTCGCTTGACCGCTGAAGCGGTTCGCTAAGTCCACCGCTTTTTCAAAGGTACGATTAATAACGGTTACTTTTTTCACGCCATTGCCATGAAGGTTTTGGGCAGCTAATTCTCCCATTTTTCCTGCACCAAAAATTAATACATGTTTATTAGCAAGCGAGCCAAATATTTTCTTGGCTAACTCTACTGCTGCATAGCTGACAGAAACCGCATTTGCACCGATATCCGTTTCTGAATGTCCGCGTTTAGCGAGAGTAATCGCTTGTTTAAACAAGTGGTTAAACACCGTACCCGTAGTTCCTTCTTCCTGCGCCAACATAAAGCTAGTACGAACCTGCCCAAGGATTTGTGTTTCCCCTAATACCATGGAATTAAGTCCGCATGTTACATTAAATAAATGATCTACCGCCCCATCATCTTCATAAACAAATAAAAAAGGCGAAAATTCTTTTTGTTCAATTCCGAACCACTCAGAAAGAAATTCTTTAATATAATAGCGGCCTGTATGTAATTGATCGACCACCGCATAAATTTCCGTCCGATTACATGTAGACAGGATGATGTTTTCTAGGATGCTTTTTTTAGTATTCAACTTTTTTATGGCATCCGCAAGATCGGCTTCATTAAATGATAACCGCTCACGAATTTCAACAGGGGCAGTTTTATAGTTTATACCAATCACTAATGTATGCATTTGTAAGGACACCCCCAATAGATATTACAACTTAACTAGTATGATTATATCACGAGCAATTTCGACTTTTACTCGAAAAATGTGAACAGAAAACGAAACTATATGTTAATATATTAAAGAAAAGTTGAGGAAAAGTTATACTGATAAGGATACATTAGCATGGTTTCCTTTAGACTTTCTTAATTGCTAAAGATATTTTCTTATAATACTTCCTTATGTACAGTATCAAAAAAATGGACGAGATTCAAGTGAACCTTACTGGAAGTGTGGTGTTTTTTATGAAGAATCAACGAATTTTCCCTGGGATTATTCTCATCGGTTTTGGTGCTTACTTTCTTTTGCAGCAAACCGGTATAACTATTTTTCAACAATTTTTTACATGGCCGACGCTGCTGATTATTGTCGGAATTGCTTTTTTAGGTCAGGGATATTCTGCAAACGAGTTTGAGGCCATTCTTCCTGGAGTCATCATGGCAGGTTTTGGACTTCATTTTCATCTTGTCGGCAAGTTGCCCTTTTGGCCAACTAACACGATTGGGATGTTAATATTAATTATTTCTGTTGGCTTTTTTCTACGGTTTCAAAAGACGGGTTCCGGGTTGTTCCAAGCCTTTCTCTTTCTTATTTTAGCTGTTCTTCTGTTATTTTATGATAAAATTACTGCTTATTTTGATCTACTGCAAAACGGGATGAGTTTTGTGTGGAAGTTTTGGCCCGCGCTCCTCATTGTTGTTGGTATTTATTTTCTGCTTAAGAAAAAAAAATGACGCCTGGCGCAAATGCCAGGCGTTTTTTTTACATAAAACTTTGTAATGCCGACCATGCTTCATCTTTTCCAAGTCCTGTTTCCGAGGAGAAAAGAATCATTTGGTCATTTTTATCCACATCTAAGGTGTCTCTGACGATTTTTAAATGCTTTTGCCATTTCCCTTTTGGGATTTTATCGGCCTTTGTTGCAATGATGATACATGGAATTTCGTAATGCTTTAAGAACTCATACATCATCACATCATCCTTTGAGGGCGGATGTCTTAGGTCAACGATTTGCACGGCCGCTTTTAGTTGCTCGCGCGAGGTAAAATAAGTTTCAATCATTCTTCCCCATGCGGCCCGCTCCGATTTAGAAACCTTTGCGTACCCATACCCAGGAACATCGACAAAGTGAAGCATTTCATTAATCAAGTAGAAATTTAACGTCTGCGTTTTTCCCGGTTTAGAGGAAATTCTCGCCAGTCCTTTTCGGTTAAGCATCTTATTGATAAAGGATGATTTGCCGACATTAGAACGACCTGCGAGCGCAAATTCTGGTAAATCCGTTTCTGGATATTGTTCTGGCTTTACTGCACTGATGACAATCTCTGAACTGATTACCTTCATTGAACTTCACCTTCTAAAAGGGCATGCCGTAAGACTTCATCCACATGGGAAACAAGGACAAAATCCAGTTCATTCCTTACGCTTTCAGGGATATCATCAATATCTTTTTCATTATCTTTTGGTAGAATAATTTTGGTTAAGCCGGCTCGATGAGCGCTAAGCGTTTTTTCTTTTAAACCGCCAATCGGAAGAACTCTTCCTCTTAACGTAATCTCTCCCGTCATTCCCACTTCGCGGCGAATCGGTCTGCCCGATAATGCGGATACTAGCGCCGTTGCCATGGTAATTCCTGCAGATGGTCCATCCTTTGGAACGGCACCTTCTGGAACATGAATATGGATATCATATTTTTCATGGAAGTTTTCATCAATGCCTAGTTCGTCCGCTTTAGAACGGATATAACTAAACGCAGCTTGCGCCGATTCCTTCATGACATCGCCAAGCTTCCCTGTTAAAACAAGCTTCCCTTTACCTGGAGCTAACGACACTTCAATTTGAAGAGTGTCACCCCCTACTGTTGTGTAAGCTAACCCCGTTGCCACCCCAACTTGGTCTTTGGACTCTGCCATACCATAGTGGAACCTTGTTTTTCCTAAAAACTCTTCAACATTCTTTTCCGTAATAATTACACGCTTTTTCTCACCTGAAACAATAATTTTTGCTGTTTTTCGGCAAATAGTGGCCATTTGACGTTCTAAGCTTCGAACGCCAGCTTCACGGGTATAATAACGAACCACTTTTAGAATCGCATCATCGCGAACTTGAAGAATTCCTTTGGATAGGCCATTTTCTCTGATTTGTTTTGGAAGTAAATGATCTCTACAAATATGAACCTTTTCAAGTTCGGTATAGCCAGCAATCGTGATAATTTCCATTCTGTCTAATAGCGGTCCTGGAATGGTAGATAAATTGTTGGCGGTGGCAATAAACATAACCTTTGATAGGTCATAGGTTTCTTCTATATAATGATCGCTAAAATTACTGTTTTGTTCCGGGTCAAGAACTTCAAGCATGGCGCTTGATGGGTCCCCACGGAAATCACTAGACATTTTATCAATTTCATCAAGTAAGAATACTGGATTAATCGTTCCTGCTTTTTTCATTCCTTGGATGATTCGGCCCGGCATTGCACCTACATACGTTCTTCGATGACCGCGAATTTCGGATTCATCACGAACCCCGCCAAGAGAAACACGGACAAAATTGCGATTGAGCGATGTAGCAATCGAACGAGCAAGGCTTGTTTTACCTACACCTGGAGGTCCTGCTAAACAAAGGATCGGACCTTTTAATGAATTAGTCAGCTTTTGAACAGCTAAATATTCGAGGACACGTTCCTTCACTTTTTCAAGACCATAATGGTCCTGATTTAGGACCTTTTCGGCACGAAGGATGTCAATATCATCATTGGTTTTCTTCGACCATGGGATGGAAATGAGCCAATCGATGTAGTTACGAATGACTGCACTTTCTGCTGAGCTTGCTGGTACCTTTTCATAGCGTTCCAATTCCTTTTGGGCAGCTTTTAGAACATGTTCGGGCATACCAGCTTCCTCTATTTTTTTGGTGAGGTCAGAGATTTCACCCGTTTTTCCTTCTTTATCGCCTAATTCCTTTTGGATCGCCTTCATTTGCTCGCGCAAGTAATACTCTTTTTGCGTCCGTTCCATTGAACGTTTGACACGCTGACCAATCTTTTTTTCTAAATTTAGGACTTCTTTTTCATTATGAATAATGTCAATTACTTTATTTACTCTATCCTTAATATCTGTCGTCTCAAGGATTTCCTGCTTTTCTTTCAGTTTAATTGGTAAATGGGAAGAAATGATATCGGCCATTCTGCCAGGCTCTTCGATATCTGCAACAGAAGCATACGTTTCTGCAGAAATTTTCTTCGATAATTTTATGTATTGCTCAAAATAGTCAAGCATCGTTCTCATTAAGGCTTGATCCTCGACATCTTTGGTTTCTGGGTCATCATGCGTAATAATCGTTACCGCATAGTAATCTTCTTCATCATGGAATGAAACGATTTCCCCGCGATTTAATCCTTCGACTAATACTCTTATTGTCCCATTGGGCAGTTTAAGCATTTGTTTAACTCTCGTTAATGTACCTATCGTGTATAAATCCTCTTCAGAAGGGTCATCAATTGAAACCTCCTTTTGAGTAGTTAAGAAAATTAAATGGTCATCTACCATTGCTTTTTCAAGTGCTTGTACTGATCTCTCACGTCCTACATCTAAATGAAGGACCATTGTCGGATAGACGAGCAATCCTCGAAGCGGCAGGAGGGGGACGATCAATTCGTTCTTTTTCGTCAAATTACTGCACCTCCACATGCAAACAATTTTTCATAGCAAAATCAGAATGGTCTTTGTACAATTCTATCCTATTTATTTTTCAGTGTCTATTTTTAGAGAATGTAGATGAATCCTCTCTTCAGCATACGTTTATCTTCCCCAATCATTCCGAATTCTTTCTAGGTTGATGGTGGAATTCTTTTGCTTAATTAGGCAAAAAAGCTTCGGTTTGCTAAGTAACCACAAACCGAAGCTTCTCATTAGATACTCTCTTTTTTGGATAACTCTATTGATGCAGGGATTGCCTCAATTTTTTGATAGTCATTAATAAGGGCAATCTCAAATACTTCGTGTAGATGGGAAACCGGAATAATTTTGATTCCCTCGATCTCATTTAAGATGGTTTGCATATTTTCCTCAGGAATAATCACTGTTTTCGCCCCAGCTTTTTTGGCCGCTTTAACCTTTGGATAAACACCGCCAATCGGCTTCACATTCCCATGGATACTTATTTCACCCGTCATCGCGACGGTATTGTCAATTGGGATTTTATAGATTGCCGAGTAAATTCCAGTTGCCATTGCGATCCCCGCCGATGGGCCGTCAATTGGAACGCCCCCAGGGAAATTGACATGGATATCAAAATCATTGGCTGGTACACCCATTGACCGTAAAACAGTAATAACATTTTCAATCGAACCACGCGCCATACTTTTGCGACGAATCGATTTCCCTTGTCCACCGATACTTTCCTCATCGACAATACCTGTAATATTAATCGTCCCTTTATCTTTTGCAGGAATGACGGTTACTTCAATTTCAAGGAGTGCACCTGAATTCGGGCCATACACAGCCAATCCATTCACTAGGCCAACATGAGAAAAGTCATTAATTTTCCGTTCCATTCGCGGTGACATCTGGCTGGCATGAATGACCCACTCAATATCTTCATCCTTAATATAATTACGATCCTCCGTTATCGCGAGACCGGCTGCGATCTGAATTAAATTAACTGTTTCACGCCCATTTCTTGCATAATTTGAAAGGATATTAACGCCTGTTTCATTGATTTGAAGATTGACTTTTTTGGCTGCTTTATTGGCAATTTCGACGATTTCTTCCTGATTTAAATCTCGGAAGAAAACCTCCATGCAGCGTGAACGAATCGCAGGCGGTATTTCACTCGGTGTTCTGGTAGTGGCCCCAATTAACCGGAAGTCAGCCGGCAGTCCGTTTTTAAATATATCATGGATGTGGGTAGGTATCTGGTTGTTTTCCTCATGATAATAGGCACTTTCGAGGAACACTTTCCGATCCTCTAGTACTTTTAAAAGTTTATTCATTTGAATAGGATGCAATTCACCTATTTCATCGATAAAAAGAACGCCGCCATGTGCATTGGTAACGGCTCCTTGCTTTGGCTGCGGAATTCCCGCTTGTCCCATCGCACCTGCACCTTGATAAATCGGGTCATGAACGGAACCAATTAACGGATCTGCAATTCCTCTTTCATCAAATCGTGCTGTTGTTGCATCTAATTCGATAAAGACGGATTCAGGTTTGAATGGCGATTTACGATTTTTTTTCGCTTCTTCCAACACAAGTCGTGCAGCGGCTGTTTTTCCAATTCCAGGTGGTCCATAAATGATGACATGCTGAGGATTCGGTCCACATAGTGCTGCTTTTAATGATTTAATTCCATCTTCTTGCCCAACAATGTCTTGAAAGCTTGATGGCCTCACTTTTTCTGCTAGTGGTTCTGATAGTGAAATGGATCTCATTTTCCTCAGTTGTTCCATTTCCTTCCGGGATTCCCGATCGATTGATACTTTTTGTGTACGCTGATTCCTCAGCAAATTCCAAAAATACAGCCCGATAATAATTCCGAAAAATAGCTGTATAAATAAGGCAATCCCCGTCCAACTCATACATTTCCCTCCTGCATTTCAACTTATTACTAAATATATATTAATAAGTATTTCCTGCAGTGAGGTGGAATAAACCAAAAAGAACAGAAAAAGACCCGGCATATGCC
Organism: Neobacillus drentensis; assembly: GCF_036962125.1. GTDB lineage: Bacteria > Bacillota > Bacilli > Bacillales > Cytobacillaceae > Neobacillus > Neobacillus drentensis_B. Next base: position 239,457 of record NZ_JBALOA010000015.1, on the reverse strand, counting down.
AGGTCTTCAATTGTTTATGCGGATTTTTCTTCAACAACGGTTCCATCTTCTAATAAAAGCTTTGGAACGCCATTGTTAATGACCGTTTCTTTGGTAATGACACATTTAGAAATGTCATCGCGTGAAGGGAGGTCAAACATGACATCAAGCATAATTCCTTCAATAATTGAGCGTAGACCACGGGCACCTGTTTTGCGTTCAATTGCCTTTTTGGCAATTTCAGTTAGTGCACCCTCTTCAAATTGAAGTTCTACGTCATCGATTTCAAGCATTTTTTGATATTGTTTAACAAGCGCATTCTTCGGCTTCGTTAAAATTTCAATTAATGCTGCTTCGTCTAACTGCTCTAGACTCGCAATTACAGGAAGACGACCGATAAATTCTGGAATTAATCCAAAGCGAAGTAAGTCTTCTGGCAGTACTTTAGAAAGCAGTTCTTTCTGTGAAACTTCCTGCTGTTTAATATCTGATCCAAAACCAATTACTTTTTGGCCTAAACGACGCTTAATAATCGGTTCAATCCCATCAAATGCTCCACCGCAGATAAATAGAATATTTGTTGTATCGATTTGGATAAATTCTTGATGCGGGTGCTTTCTTCCACCTTGTGGAGGAACACTTGCAACTGTACCCTCAAGAATTTTTAATAATGCTTGTTGAACGCCTTCACCAGAAACATCCCTTGTAATTGAAGGATTTTCAGATTTACGGGCAATTTTATCAATTTCATCAATATAAATAATCCCTTTTTCTGCTTTTTCTACATCATAATCAGCAGATTGAATTAACTTTAATAAGATGTTTTCAACATCTTCCCCAACATAGCCAGCTTCGGTAAGTGAAGTAGCATCAGCAATTGCAAATGGTACATTCAAAATACGAGCTAGAGTTTGCGCTAATAACGTTTTACCGCTTCCTGTTGGTCCAATCATACAGATGTTACTTTTCGCAAGCTCAACATCATCTATTTTGCTATTGGAATTGATGCGCTTATAGTGGTTATAAACGGCGACAGAAAGTGATTTCTTCGCTTGATCTTGACCAATTACATATTCATCAAGAATCTCACAAATTTCTTTCGGCTTTGGTACATCTTTAAATTCTACTTCTTCTTCTGTGCCAAGCTCTTCCTCAACGATTTCTGTACAAAGTTCAATACATTCGTCACATATGTAAACTCCTGGCCCAGCAACCAATTTACGAACTTGATCTTGCGTTTTCCCACAGAAGGAACACTTTAATTGTCCTTTTTCATCATTAAATTTAAACAAATCCTTTCACCCCTTAAAACGTGTTAGTACCTATGAGAAGCAGTGAATTACACAAACAAAATCAAGTTTTTCTCTATTTATTGAATAGTATGTATTTTGCATTGTATCACATAAAGCCAATGGACTGGAAATAAAAAGCTTAGGTAAATATGGTTTTCATTTTGTTTGTGTAGTTCATTAGAAAAACTTATGTATTCTTTAATCTTAACCATTCTGATAAAAATAAATCTCAAAGCTGTCTGGAAATTATTTATATTTAATTCGCTTTTTCAGAAAGCATTTCCTGCCCATTGTAAAAATTGTTCCTACTTCTTATTATAATATGTATTTGTAAAAATGTATAAAACAAGGCACGATCTATATCGTGCCTTGCAATATTCTAGTTATTACTTCTTGTTTTCAACAAGAAAGTCTACTGCTTTTTTAAGTTTAAGGTCTGCTTTGATGCCTTCAAGTCCGCCTAGAGCTTGTTTAATGCTATCAACGGTCATGTTGTACATACCAGCCATGTTTTCAAGCTCAGCATTAACATCTCCGTCAGTTACTTCAAGGTTTTCAGCTTTAGCAATCGCTTCTAAAGTTAAGTTAGTACGAACGCGAATGACAGCTTCTTCCTTCATTTGCTCACGTAAAGCATTTTCATCTTGACCTGAGAATTGGAAGTAAAGTTCAAGGTTCATACCTTGCATTTGTAAGCGTTGTTCGAATTCTTGAAGCATACGGTTTACTTCGCTGTTAACCATAACCTCTGGAACTTCTACTACTGCATTTTCTGCAGCTTTTTCAACAACTGTATCACGTAAATGATGCTCAGCTTCGTGTTGTTTGCTGTTTTCTAAACGAGTTTTGATTTTCTCTTTAAGAGCGTCTAATGTTTCAACTTCATCATCCACGTCTTTTGCAAACTCGTCATCAAGTTCAGGAAGTTCTTTTCCTTTAATTTCATGAACAGTTACTTTGAATACTGCAGGCTTACCAGCAAGTTCAGCAGCATGGTATTCTTCAGGGAATGTTACTTCCACGTCTTTAGATTCACCAGCAGCTAATCCTACTAATTGCTCTTCAAAGCCTGGGATGAATGATCCAGATCCGATTTCAAGTGAATGGTTTTCAGCTTTTCCGCCTTCAAACGCAACGCCATCAACGAAGCCTTCGAAATCTAGAACAACTGTATCGCCATTTTCTACTGTACCTTCTTCTTTGATAACAAGCTCAGCTTGACGCTCTTGAAGAGTTTTTAATTCACTAGCAACATCTTCGTCAGTAACAGTTGTATCAAACTCTTCTACTTCTAGGCCTTTGTATTCGCCTAAAGTTACTTCTGGTTTAACCTGAACAGTAGCTTTGAAGATAAGTTCTTTGCCTTTTTCCATTTGCTCAATGTCGATATCAGGGCGATCGATTGGCTCGATTCCTGTTTCGTCAATTGCATTTCCATATGCTTCTGGAAGTAGAATATCTAATGCATCTTGGTATAGTGATTCCACACCAAAACGTTTTTCAAACATTGGACGAGGCATTTTTCCTTTACGGAAGCCTGGAACATTTACCTGTTTAACAACTTTGTTAAATGCCGCAGTTAGTCCTTCGTTGACCTTTTCCGCACTTACTTCAACAGTAAGAACGCCACGGTTACCTTCTAATTTTTCCCATTTTACTGACATACCTTTTCCCTCCAACAATCTATTCTCATATCATTCGAAACGAATTTGAGTAGTTTGGAAATTACTTGTCCATCAAGTCTATTTCCTTCTTTTAAATGTAAAATATAGTTTTTTACACAATGCAACCACTACATTATAACATAGGATTGTTTTCTTTCAACAGCGAAGCCTATATATTAGGATAAGAAATTTTCTCAATTAGCTCAATATGGGTTATTGCTTCCACTATTTCCCTCTCTGTAACTGCATATTCTTGTGAGAGCCGGTCAATCCTTGAATTCATCCCCATATAGTCTTGTGCTAAATGGTGAAAGGCTGCAGCCCATGCAAGAGTATTATGAGGCTCTAATTCAAAAGGATAACTCATAAAAAAATTGCGCTCAACCATTTCACGAGTATTTTCAAAAAGTACGGGATTTTCACTTTCAAGTCGAGTCTCTAATAGATTCTTTACCTCATTCATTCGAGGTTCTTCTCTAATTTCCTGAAGTTGTGTTGGGATAACTTTTCTCTCCAATCCAAACTTCTTGATCGATAATTCTCTATCAATTTCCTGCTCTTTTAATAGAGTTAAAAGAATGGTTTTTAAAAATGGATGTCCTGCTTCCGCTTCTAAATAATCAGCAATTTCAGGGAGATAGGGACGGATATTTTTATCGGCTAGATTAGAAACGAGGAGCATTTGTTCATTTGGGTTATCAACTGCGAGCAGGTTTAGCTTTTTGACTGGTGCTTCCTCAGGTTCCGGTTCATCGAGATCAAGATGCCGATTCTCTGCCATTCTTCGACTAAATTGAAGAATGGTAAGGAAATGATCATGCTTTTCAGGCGGGATCTCTTTTTCATCTAATAGCGCTTCTACCGTTGTGACGATTTCCTGGTATTCATGAAGTTGAATAAGGATGGTCAAATAGAGGTCGACCATTTGCAGGTAGTCACCAATCCCTTGATGAAGCATTTCCTTGGCGAGTGCTTTTGCTTTTTTAAAAGATGAAGCTTCAAAATAAGCGAGAACCAGCCCGATCAATATTTCATCATTTTCAGGGTCATGTTCTCTTGCTTGCTCCAATAAGTTTATCGCTTCTGTGTATTTTTTCTTTTCTAAGTTTTCGAGACCTTTGTCAGTTAATCTTTTTTCAAGTCCGGGAAAAAAGATGATATTATCTATTTTTTTCACAGGTTCCCTTTTTTTCATAAAATCCGTCCTTCAAAATGTCTTGGAAAATAGTGTAACATAAAAATAAGGCAAAAAAAAATTTCTTATATATTAATTGTAGTTGGGGTATGATTATTCTTCAAAACAGAAAAAAACCCACTTATTAAAGTGAGTTTCTTTTCTATGTAGTATAGCGTCCCAGGAGAGATTCGAACTCCCGACCCACGCCTTAGAAGGGCGTTGCTCTATCCAGCTGAGCTACTGGGACATATAAGTTGTTTAAGACAAGATTTATTATATTACCGTAATATCAAAAAGTCAACAGACTTTCGATTATTTTTTTAAAAGAAAAAAAAGGGAGAGGAAAATCTCCCTATTATTTATGGCAGGACAAACTCTCTGGCTAGCTCCGCAATTTCTCGTCCGCTTACTTCCAAAACTGACATTTTAATTTTTTCATCAAGTAAATCAAGGACAAGATAAGTTTTTTCGATTCGCCCTCTCGGCAGACGGATGCTGCCTGGATTTAAAAATAACACTCCATCAATTACTTCTGAGCCCAGGATATGTGAGTGACCAAAACAGACGATGCTAGCGTGTAGTTCCTCTGCTTTGTATTTTAAATTCATTAAGGACGATTTAACTGAATAACGGTGGCCGTGAGTAATGAAAAATTTCCTCCCCGCCACTTCAGAAATCGTTTCTAATGGATACCCGCCCCCAAAATCGCAATTCCCCAAAACGGTTAGGTAGCCAGACATCACTGGATGATCTGGTGGCAATTCTGAATCACCGCAGTGAATCATTAAATCGACCTCATTCACATGTCTTTCTCTTATCACACTTAGTTCCTTCGTCAGTCCATGGCTATCACTAACAATTAAAACCTTGCTCATTACTGCTCTGCTCTTTCCAAAATAGAATCCAAGTTCACATCCAGCTTTTTCAACGCATTCGCTCGATGGCTGATTTTATTCTTCTCATCCGACGATAGTTCGGCCATCGCTACGCCCTTTTCTGGCACATAAAAAACGGGATCATAACCAAATCCATTTGTACCTCTTTGGTCCTCGAGGATACGGCCTTCACAAGTACCTGACACCGTTATTGTTTCTTGGCCAGGAACAGCGACTGCCAAAGCACAATAAAATCTTGCGGTCCGCTTTTCCTCAGGAATCCCTGCTAATTCAGAGAGTACTTTATCTGTGTTGTTTTGGTCATTCTTTGGTTCCCCTGCATAACGCGCTGAATAAATTCCAGGTCTTCCTTCAAGGGCATCCACAATCAATCCCGAATCATCCCCAATAACCATTTTTCCTAATGCTTTGGAGATAGTCTCCGCCTTCAAGGTGGCATTTTCCTCAAAGGTCGTACCAGTTTCCTCGACTTCAGGAATTTCTGGAAAATCTAGCAAAGTTTGAACCGTAATCCCTCTTGAAGCAAAGATATGTTCAAATTCCTTTGCTTTGCCGGGATTTTTCGTTGCAATAATAACTTCTTTCATTTTAATCGCCTCTTATTTTTGTTTTCGTGATTCTATCTTTCTGGTGATTTCTTCACCCAGGACTTCTTTTTGATGTTCAAAAAGTTCCATCAATCCTTCTTGAGCAGCACTTAGCAAACCTTGTAATTGTTCATATGAAAAAGTTGATTCCTCACCCGTTCCCTGCAGTTCAACAAATTCACCGGACCCAGTCATGACCACATTCATATCGACCTGTGCTTTTGAATCCTCGGCGTAATTTAAATCTAGAACAATTTGATTATCTTGTAAAATCCCCACACTTGTTGCTGCTAAATAATCCGTAATCGGAAACTTTGCAAAGGATTTTTTCGCGGTATAGTTATTTAAAGCGAGAGCCATCGCGACGAAGGCCCCTGTAATCGAAGCCGTTCGGGTTCCGCCATCTGCCTGGATTACATCACAATCAATCCACACTGTTTTCTCACCCAGAGCACTTAAATCAACAATAGCTCTAAGGGCGCGGCCGATTAGCCGCTGAATTTCCATTGTTCGACCGGATACTTTCCCTTTGGAAGATTCGCGAATGTTCCTTGTTTCTGTTGCTCGTGGCAGCATCGAATATTCAGCCGTAATCCATCCTTTGCCTTCCCCTCTCATAAAGTGAGGTACTCTGTCTTCGATACTCGCAGCACAAATCACTTTCGTATTTCCTACAGAGATTAGGACAGAACCTTCCGGGTGCATTAAATAATTAGTTTCAATATGTATGGGTCTTAGTTGTAACGGCTCTCTTCCATCTACACGCACAATTACTACCTCCTTAAATTTTTCATGCCTTCTAAATTGCAATACATCTTTATGGTTTAAATACCAAATAAAGAAGAGGCGGCATCCAAGCCAACCTCTTTCAATGTCACTATATAGTATAACAAATAATCATTTTTAAAAACTACCTGTGTTGACTTTTTCTGGCCGAGATACAGGTTCAGTTAATTTTTTCCCATTATCATTTTTGATGTCCGCTTTACCATTTACTTGGACGGCGACTTTGTCCACGCCCTCTTGCTCAGTTAGGGAGAGGACGAGAGCATCTAATAAATGCTGTGAAATTTCCTTTTCTTTAAAGCTGCCGAAGATATTCTCATTAAAGTTCAATGTTACTTTTCCATCCTCATACTTAGGTGCTTCAAGAAGCTTCACATCGGACATAAATTCAGAAACAAGTGGAGATTTCTCACTTGGTCCTTTAATTAATTCATTAACGACAGCTACATAGTTATCTTTTTCATTATTACTTACGCGGCGTGTGACGGGCACATAATAATAGGAACCTTCTTCACCGCCAATATAGTAGACAGTCACAGGTTTAGTATTAGTTATATCGGTGACATCTGCTGTATCATAGTTAATACCAGTTGCCCTTGAGAGATGATCGCTGATTGGCGTTCCATTAACGGGCATTTCAGTCAAATCATGACCATTCATTTTTAATTTTACTGTTTTAACATTATCAAACTGAGTTAGCGTCCATGTTACCGATTGGAGAATCTTCATCTCATCTTCAGCCTGGTAATTCTTAAATTCTTTTGAAAAGTCTACCGTAGCTACTCCCTCTTTATCAATATTCACAGAGAGTTCTGTGTCTTCAGGGAGGACTGCCCGGAAATCATTCGGAAGTTGATCTGTCACCGGTCCATTCATCACTAAATATTCCAGCGCCTGTTTTGCAACAGAATTGGTTTTTGGCAGATCCATGGTTTGTGGAACGACATACCCGTCCTTATCCACTAAGTATAACTCGGTTTTGACGGTGTTTGCCTGTGCCTCCTTACCCGCTTCTTTCCCCGTTGTTTGCTGACTTGTTTTATCATCCTTGATCGTTACACTCTTTGGCGGATCGATTTTCTTCTGTGTCTCTGTCCCAAATAATCCACAACCTGACAGTAGAACTGATGAAGTTAACACAGTCGACACAAGGATCTTTCCTTTATTTTTAGACATAACTATTTCCCCCCTAAGACAGTTTGTACTATCATGTATACGAGCCTTCTGATAAATTAGACCGACTTAAGCAAAAAAATAGAACAAAATTATCAAAACAAAATAAAAGAAAATGGCGCCTGTGCACCACCGGAGGACAAATGTCCACGAGTGGTACCTGACACCATCGTTTTAACCATCGTTTTTACACCATCGTTTTTAAAGTTTTATTTTTTTCACTTCGTTTATGGGGAATCCTAGCCATTGTGAGGCGATTTTTGAAAATATTCTTCGTGAGCCCGTGGTATAGAATTCATGTTCAGGCTCGTCCTCGCACGTTTCTAGCAACCCATTATACTGAAGGATGGCACTTATTTCCCGAGCGGTCTCATCACCAGAACTAATCACGCTCACAGACTCACCCATGACATTTTTAATGACAGGCTCTAACAAAGGATAATGGGTGCAACCTAGAATAAGCGTATCCAATTTCTGGTTGAGCATTGGCTGCAATGCCTCATCAACAACTCTTTCTGCAATTGGACCAGCAAATTCATTACTCTCTACAAGCGGGACAAACTTCGGACAGGCATGTGCTGTCACATAAAGCCGACTATTAAGCGATTTCAGAGCCTTTTCATAAGCTCCACTTTTCACAGTGCCCACTGTCCCGATAATTCCAATCCGATAGTTTTTAGTTTTCTTAATTGCTGCTCGTGCTCCTGGATTAATTACCCCCAGGACTGGGATAGCTAATTCTTTACGAATCTCATCTAAAGCAGCTGCTGTTGCCGTGTTGCAGGCTATAACCAGCATTTTAATTTTTTTCTCCAATAAAAAAGAAGTCATCTCCCAAGTGAACCTCTTGACTTCCTTTGTTGTCCTCGGGCCATATGGGCAGCGTGCCGTATCCCCCAAGTAAATGATTTTCTCATTTGGAAGCTGACGCATGACCTCTTTGGCAACCGTTAGTCCGCCAACACCGGAATCGATGACACCAATTGCTTGTTTCAAAACATATCGCCTCTTTTAACGCATTTCCTCATGCAATTTCTTTAAGCTTCTTTCAAGTAGTTGAATTTCTTCGCTAGAGAAATCAACCAACACTTCTTCCAAATAAACCTGACGTTTTTTAATGACTTCATCAATAATTCTTTTACCCTCTTCAAGTAAATGTATTCTAACTACACGGCGGTCGTTTGGATTTTTCACCCGCTCGACAAGAAGGTTCTTTTCCATCCGGTCAACGAGGTCGGTCGTCGTGCTACACGCCAAGTACATTTTAGTAGAAAGGTCGCCGATGGTCATATCACCATCTTCAAAGAGCCATTGCAGGGCAATGAATTGCGGTGGTGTAATTGTATAGTTACTTAACATTTCTCTGCCTTTTTGCTTAATGATTCCAGAGATGTAGCGTAAGTCTTTCTCTATATTGGCAACAATTTCTCCATTGGCCTTTTGTGAATTTTCGAGTTTCATTTCCATACACTCCTATAAACTGCTTCTCTGCTCCTAAAGACTACTATCTATTTAAAAAGTTGTGTTCATCGGTGAAGGTCTTTATGCTTGTCCTTATTTTCTACTTTTTCCTTTAAAAATTCAAGTTGAAACTATTAGAAAAATATTAGTTTGGCACAGTTTGGATTATAATAAAAGGGGATTTCAATAAAAACCAAAGGTGAGAAAAAAGAATGGAAATTGTAATCAGTACGTCAGCACTAAAATGGTTTCAAGATGAGGTCGAATTAAAGAAAGGGGATATGGTAAAGTTTTTCCCCAAGGTGTATGGAAACAGCCCTGTCCAAGAAGGTTTTTCACTCGGATTTACTGTAGATAATTATCCGATCGATATTATTGTGAAAGTCGAAGCAGAGGGCTTATTATTTTATATTGAGGAAAGAGATTTATGGTTTTTTAATGGACATAATTTACATGTCGATTACAATGAAAAAACAGAAGAAGTTGAATACAGCTATACCAAGGCAACGAAGTAAATCATTTTCTACAGTGAAGAGGAAGGCTGTTCTTTCAGCCTTCCTTTTATTCCATCTGTACACGCATATCAAAGTTATGCCTCATTTTCAGATAAACTCCCCCATTGATCCTTCATTTAATTAATCGGTAATATCACTTCTATGATTGTTCCTTTTTCATCGCTCCAGAAATGAACCGTCCCATGATGATTTTGGACAATTTGTTTAGAATTCATGATTCCTAGCCCAGAACCGCTTTCTTTTGTTGTAAAAAATGGTTCCCCAATACGCTTTAAGACATGTCTCGGCATACCACAACCTGTGTCCTTAAATAACATCTTCACATGATTACTTCCATGCTTTTTGATTTCAATCGTAATAATGCCGCCATCTGGCATCGCTTCAATCGAGTTTTTCAGAAAGTTAATCACGACTTGTTTTAGTTGGTTTTTATCACCATTGATAATTAAGTTTCCAAAATCGTTTATGAATTGGATATGAATATTCTTCATAATGGCCTGTGTATCAATCAGCGTCTTCACTTCTTCAACCAATGTATGAAGGTGTACGGGTTCAAATTTTAATACTTGGGGTTTCGAAAGAACCAATAACTCACTTAGGATGAGCTCAATTCGATTGATTTCTGATTGGATGATATCAAAGTAGGATTTTTGGTCAATTAATTGTGATTCCATTAGTTTCAAAAACCCTTTTATCGCTGTAAGCGGGTTTCGTACTTCATGAGCAATCCCGGCTGCTAGTTGTCCAGCAACATTTAATTTCTCAGCATTAAGCAATAGTTCAAGCGTCTTTTTTCTCGCGGTGATATCCCTGATAATGATATGTCGAGCTGGTTTATTTTGAAAAATAGTCGGAATCCCTTTTACTTCTGCTTCAAAAATGGTTCCATCCAAGCGAATTAATTTGTATTCTAGAAAGTCAGTTGCTTCTCCCCCATCAATAATTTCCTGACGTTCGTTAATATAGTCATAATAATCAGGGTGGATTCTATCAGCTATTTTTGTATTTTCAATTTTTTCTTTAGTAGCTGCTCCAAATAATTTTGCCCCTGTTTCATTAATAAATAAGATATCATCTCCACTGGCAATAAGCACGGCATCAGGTGAATTCTCAACTAAGTCCCGATAAGCTTCCTCTCTTTTTACGATTTCTTCCTCTATACTTTTTTGAAAAACCTCATCAATTATCGTAGATTTTTTCATCTCTCTCTATCTATTCCTTCCCGATAAAAATAAAAGCCAAGATAGGAGCGGGTCCCATCTTGGCTTACGCCTAGCTCAATAATATTGTCTAGTCCATTTCCGCCCTTATGATGTTGGTGATAATATTAGTACGATTATACTTCGATCACGATAAAAGTCCCAATCCACAAAAATATCGCTCACTTTTGTATTTAGAATCGATTCAAAATTACCGCTACTATGTAATAATCGTTTCTCCAGATTTCTTTTAGCAAGCCTTAAGGCTTCAAAATTTCCTAAACGAATTAATTCCTTTTCAATCGGAACAAGTATTCCTTCTCTAATAACAACCAGCGTCCGCTCATTTAATAGATAAGAATGGACCTCTTCTGGAGTTTTTTCTGCTAGAAGGCTAATTTTATTTATTTCTCGATGAAGATTTTCTTGACCAGGATAACTATATTTTTTATCGATTGGAGCTTCGCTCTCAGTCGGTGTAATTCCTATACAAACAAATAATCCACTTTTATTGTGTAATCCCCAGTCATAGTAAAATTCATTTACTTCCATATGGGTCAGAATTTTTATATACGCTTTAAACTCTGGGATTAAAGTCTGCATCAACAAATCACGTGTGGTTTGCACCATCGTTTCGTGCTGCTGGCCGAGCAATACACTTTCAGAGGGCGATATAAAGTTCCGTAAATATACGGTCATGATAGTATGGTTAAACGAAACAAAGACTGATTCGGGACCTTTTCCGAAATTTTCACGGAGTGTCCTTCCAATAAAACCCGCTAATTCGGTTTGTACTTGTTTATTATCCAAAATAAACATCCCTTTATCAGATAAAAGCATTATTTCTCTTATCCTAAGTTTATTTTATATGTCTATAACTAGATTATCAATTTAATTATGCGGATTTGTTCGTTTTTTTATGTACAATTTCGTAAGTTTACTTACCACTTTTAGCCCAAGGGAAATCTAACTCCCCTTGGGCTAAAAGTGCAACCACGTCTTTGTCAGCGCTGATAGGGGCTCACTCCTCGGCGAATTTTCATAGGGACGTATCTATTCAAAATTAAACCGGCGTCCCCTAACAGGAAGCCGGTCATTGTTAAAGTTCTAGCTCTCCCATTCGAAGGAGCTCTACAACTGCTTGAGAACGCCCCTTTACACCAAGCTTTTGCATGGCATTGGAAATGTGATTTCGAACCGTTTTTTCGCTTATAAATAATTCACCAGCGATTTCTTTCGTTGTTTTGTCTTGGACTAATAATTCGAATACTTCTCTTTCACGTTTGGTGAGTAACGGCTTATGATTATATACATTCTCCTTCAAGTACTGTAACCCTCCTTGCCTTCGCCAGTTATGAACACGGGGTGGGTATATATTTAGTCAACATATCTTATGTGAACAACATAAATGTAGTGACTAGATTTCCAGTGAGGAGACTGATTTTTTTAAAAAAAGTCCCTTATATTTAGGGACTTTTCGGTTTTGCATAAATAATATAGCGTTTTGGTGCATTGCCAACGTATCGAAACGGATAACAAGTGGTTAATATTAATTCCTCTTTTTCATGCTGTAGCGTAATAATGCTCGTATCATCGGATTTGACAATCTTCGTATCAATGATTTCATACGTATAGGATCCATACGGCATTTCCATTTTCAGTGAATCACCAATCTTTAACTCGCCTAATTTACGAAAAACGGTATCTCGATGTCCAGATAAAACAATTTGTCCTTGCTCTCCTGGAAAATAAGCTCCTTTATAATGTCCGACCCCTTTTTTTAGGTCATCTGGGTCGGTTCCTTCGATAATGGCTAACTCAGCGTTAATCTTTGGAATAGCTAAAAGACCGACTGTTTCGCCCATATCTGGAGGTTGACTGTTGTCAGCCCTTTTTTTAGGGGCAACCGCGGGCTGGTCTGAAATTAATTCCTTTGCTTGCTGAAGTGTTGTCTGGGTTTGTGTATTTACATCAATATATTGCCACAGTCCGATCCCTACTAATATGAGCCCTGCTAAAATAATGAACAGCGGAAATTTAAATTTCACTCTATGTACCTTCCTTTTCCAACAGCTCGACATTAATAAAAGTATAACAAACGATTTCTCGAAGAACCAATGCAATTTTTCGCCGACAAACGACAAAAACCTTCTTTTCCAAATAGAAAAGAAGGTTTTTGCCTACGCGCTATTAAGCGTGGTCACTTCCAAAGAAGCTTCTAAAAGCTTGAATGGTTGTATCACGGTTCAATGCGGCAATTGAGGTAGTCAACGGAATACCTTTTGGACAAGATTGAACACAGTTTTGTGAATTACCACAGTTAGCAAGACCGCCGTCACCCATAATTGCTTCAAGTCGTTCTGCTTTATTCATGGCACCAGTTGGATGGGCATTGAAAAGACGAACTTGAGAAAGCGGCTGTGCTCCAATGAAATTTGATTTACTGTTTACGTTCGGGCATGCCTCAAGACAAACCCCGCATGTCATACACTTAGAAAGTTCATAGGCCCATTGACGCTTTGTCTCAGGCATACGTGGTCCAGGACCCAAATCATAGGTACCATCGATAGGAATCCAAGCTTTTACTTTCTTTAAAGCATCAAACATTCGGCTGCGGTCAACCTGCAAGTCACGAACGACCGGGAAGGTCTTCATCGGTGCTAGACGAATCGGCTGCTCCAATTGATCGATAAGTGCTGAACAAGATTGACGCGGCTTGCCATTGATAACCATTGAACAAGCACCGCAAACTTCTTCCAAACAGTTCATATCCCAGGTTACTGGAGTTGATGCTTGTCCCTTTGTATTGACAGGGTTTTTACGGATTTCCATTAACGCCGAGATGACATTCATATTCGGACGATAGGGAACCTCAAATTCCTCCTCGTAAGGAGCAGTATTTTCGTTATCTTGACGTGAAATAATAAATTTCACCATTTTAGTTTCAGCCATTTTACCTACTCCCCTTAACTTTTAGCGTAATTTCGTTCACGTGGCTTGATCAATGAGACATCAACATCTTCGTAATGGAAAGCTGGTGCTGATGAGCTATCAACAAATTTCGCCATTGTCGTTTTTAAGAATTCCTCATCATTACGTGTAGGGAAGTCAGGTTTATAATGTGCACCACGGCTCTCATTTCGGTTGTATGCACCAATTGTAATAACACGAGCCAATTGCAGCATGTTTTGCAATTGTCTAGTAAAAGCTGCCCCTTGATTGCTCCATTTAGAAGTATCATTAATGTTGATATTTTGATAACGTTCTAAAAGTTCTTGTATTTTCTCATCCGTTTTTAACAGTCTGTCATTGTGGCGAACAACAGTTACATTATCGGTCATCCATTCCCCAAGCTCTTTATGAAGAATATAAGCATTTTCATTTCCATTTAGAGACATAATTGAATTCCACTTATCCTCTTGTTCTTTCACATGACGATCAAATACAGTAGAAGATACAGCATCCGAACTCTTTTCTAAGCCTTTGATATATTTCACAACATTTGGTCCAACAACCATCCCACCATAAATGGCTGACAGTAAAGAGTTGGCACCTAGCCGGTTCGCACCATGTTGTGAATAATCACATTCACCTGCTGCAAACAAACCTGGAATGCTTGTCATTTGGTCATAGTCCACCCAAAGTCCACCCATCGAATAGTGAACAGCAGGGAAGATTTTCATTGGCACTTTACGAGGGTCATCACCCATGAATTTTTCGTAAATCTCAATAATACCACCAAGTTTAATATCCAATTCATGCGGATCCTTATGTGAAAGATCAAGGTATACCATGTTTTCGCCATTGATTCCGAGTTTTTGATTCACACAAACGTCGAAAATTTCCCGTGTTGCAATATCACGAGGTACAAGGTTTCCGTAGGCAGGATATTTTTCCTCTAGGAAATACCAAGGCTTACCATCTTTATATGTCCAAATCCTGCCGCCTTCCCCACGGGCAGATTCACTCATTAGTCGAAGTTTATCATCCCCAGGAATCGCTGTTGGATGGATTTGAATCATTTCACCGTTAGCATAATAAGCACCTTGCTGATACACAATCGATGCAGCTGAACCCGTATTAATAACAGAGTTTGTTGATTTTCCAAAAATAATACCAGGACCGCCAGTAGCCATGATGACTGCGTCACCAGAGAAAGATTTGATTTCCATAGTTTTTAAGTTTTGGGCTACAATCCCACGGCATACACCATCGTCATCAACGACCGCACCCAGGAATTCCCAGCCCTCATATTTAGTTACAAGGCCTGCTACTTCTTCACGACGAACTTGCTCATCTAAAGCATAGAGGAGCTGTTGTCCAGTCGTAGCACCAGCAAATGCTGTCCGGTGATACTGTGTACCTCCAAAACGGCGGAAGTCCAATAGCCCTTCAGGAGTACGGTTAAACATAACTCCCATACGGTCCATTAAGTGAATAATTCCAGGTGCAGCGTCACACATCGCCTTTACAGGCGGCTGGTTAGCCAAGAAATCTCCGCCATAAACGGTATCATCAAAGTGAATCCACGTGGAGTCACCTTCACCTTTTGTATTTACTGCTCCATTAATACCACCCTGTGCACAAACAGAGTGTGAGCGTTTAACAGGCACTAAAGAAAACAATTCTACTGGTGTTCCTGTTTCTGCAACCTTAATCGTTGCCATTAAGCCGGCTAAACCGCCGCCGACAATAATCACCTTACCTTTACTCATTCGTGACTCACTCCCTTAATCCAAAATTCCATTATTTTTCCCATCAATTATTTCATTTGTTATACAAAAGCTAGTAATGTCGTTACACCAACATAGGATAGAGCCAAGAAAATAACGATTGTCACGTATGTAGAGATAACTTGAGATCGAGGTGATACCGTGATGCCCCAGCTAACTAAGAACGACCACAATCCATTTGCAAAGTGGAAAATTGCTGAAATAATACCAATCACATAAAACGCAAACATGAATGGGGATGATAGAATATCCTGCATCATTTGGAAGTTAACTTCGTTGCCAAAAGCTGCCGCTATACGAGTTTCCCAGACATGCCAAGTGATAAAAATTAATGTAATGACACCAGAAACACGTTGGAGCAAGAACATCCAGTTTCTAAAAAACCCATATTGACTTGCATTGTTTTTTGCTGTAAATGCGATATACAGACCGTAAATTGCGTGGAATAAAATTGGTAAATAAATAATTACAGTTTCTAATACGTAGCGAAAAGGGAGATTTCCCATAAAGTTCGCAGCTTTGTTGAAGGATTCTACTCCTTCTGTTGCATAGTGATTGACCACCAAATGCTGCATAACGAAGATTCCGATTGGAATAACCCCTAGCAGCGAATGCAATCTCCGATAAACAAATTCTCGATTACCCGCCATAAATTTACCCCCCTATAATGTTTAAAAAAAATGATGTTTAGTTTCTATCAAATTAAAACCCCTGTGTTTGAAACCTAGCATCACTGTGACAATAATGTGACAAGTACATTTTACTCCCATCATGTAAGAGCGTCAAGAAAACGGATACACTTATCTTTCAAAAAAATAAAATTTTTTAAATATATTGAAATTATAATAGATTAGTCATTTCCACTGACGTGTATGGATATTTTTTGAAAATCATTATATCTTCAAAGGTAATTACCAAGATATAACGGTTGTTATTTTTTCCACTACGGGAATGATAATTATCATGGAAAACAAGGTAAGATATTGCAAAATAACAAAATCGAGCTAAATTGAATTTATTATGACTGTAAAAACTGTACTGAAAGTAAACCAAAAGTGTATATAATAGAATGATAGAAAGAGGGGAAGCTTGTGAATAATAGTACAGTTATGAATGAGACAATCGATACTGATGAACCAAGAACCATTTCCATTTTCGGATATGAATTAATTAGAGAAGTTCTTTTACCTGAGATTCTTGGGAAAGATACACCTGAAATTTTATATTGGGCCGGAAAACGACTCGCCCGAAAATATCCATTAACCGATATAGGACAGATTATTGATTTTTTCGCCAAAGCCTCATGGGGCCATCTGGAACTAAAAAAGGAAAATAAAACAGAGTTACAATTTGAACTAAGTAGTCCGCTGATTGTTTCACGTGTTAAGTCCAAGGCTGAACACTTTTTCCAACTCGAAGCAGGATTCCTTGCCCAACAGATTGAACTGCAAAAAGAAGCCAATGCCGAAACCTTCGAGCATCCTGTAAAAAAATCAAATAAAGTTGTTTTCACAGTAAAATGGGAAAACAACTAAATGAAATTGGTGTCAGGTACCGTTAAGTGCCTGACACCATTTTTTTTACTGAACCGCAAGTTCGAATGCTTCATGCAAAGCTTCGACTGCTTTTAACATATTTTTTTCTTCTACCACGGCAGATACTTTAATTTCGGAAGTGCTGACCATTTTAATTTGAATATTATTTTCAGCAAGTACTGCAAACATCTTCGCAGCCACACCAGGGTTAGAAACCATCCCTGAACCAACAATGGAAACCTTTGCTAATTTGTTTTCCGCATCAATCTGCTCATAACCTAGTACTGATTTGTTATCTTCTAGAACCTTTAATGTTTCTAAGAGATCATTGGTTTGAATAGAGAATGACAAATTCGCTGAACCACCTTCTGTTGTGCTTTGAATAATAATATCGACATTCAGGTGATTAGCAGCCAATGTTGTAAAGATTGTCGACAGGCTGGTTAGTGAATTTGCCAAGCCCAATACAGTTACTTTTGTAATTTCATCTTCAAATGCGACACCGCGGACCACTAAGTTTTGTTCCATTGCTGCTTCCTCCTCAATAACTGTACCTTCTATTTTTTCCATACTCGAACGAACCTCGAGCCGAACATGATAATTTTTTGCAAATTCCACTGCCCGTGGATGGAGTACACCTGCACCTAAATTAGCTAACTCCAGCATTTCATCATATGATACCGATAATAATTTACGCGCACTCTTGACGTATCGTGGATCGGTCGTGAAAACTCCCGTAACATCTGTATATATGTCGCATTTATCTGCCTTAAGGGCAGCTGCCAGAGCAACGGCTGTCGTATCGGAACCACCACGGCCAAGTGTGGTAATTTCACCGTCTTCGGTGATTCCTTGGAACCCCGCCACAATAACCACCTTGCCTGATTCAAGCTGTGATTCAATCGCTTCTGTTTTAATATTAGAAATCCGGGCATTTCCATGGACTGGCTCTGTCAAAATACCAGCCTGCCAGCCTGTAAAAGATACAGCTTCAAGCCCTTGTTGGTTAAGCGCCATCGACAGTAATGCAATCGTTACTTGCTCTCCTGTCGATAACAGCATGTCCATTTCGCGTTTATTAGGCTGCGCCGAAATTTCCTTTGCTAATCCGACCAGTGTATCCGTAGATTTCCCCATTGCAGAAACAACCACAACCACATTGTTGCCGCGGTCGGTCTCTTCTTTCACACATGATACTACATTTAATATTCTTTCCACATTAGCAACGGAGGTACCTCCGAACTTTTGTACAATAATCCCCATGTTTTGTTTTCCCCTTCTCTAGAAGTAATTCATATTTTTCCCCAATAAAAATGCAAAAAAGCAATGAGAAGGGCATCTCATTGCTTAAAACACGAAAAAATATTCGCACCTACAATGTAAGATAGCTCTCCAAGACAATCGTCTTGACAATCCAGCATTTATTCAATACGGGACCAGCAAAGAAAGTTATGAGACCTTCCTTACTTCGGCGAACATCCCCTTTCATGATTCGTCTAAGAAGCTCATCCTTCTCAGAACCACTACTCTTGAAGCTCGCACCTCTACCTTCACTTTAATACGTAAAAGTGATAGTAAATTAAATTTTCACTAATTATAGCATGTTCTTTTTTTTCTGACAATCACTACGATTGAAGTTTTTTAATTAATTCCTCGGCAATAGTCGTTGGGATCCCAATTTCTATGAATTCCTCTTTGCTTGCCTCTTTCATTTTTTTCACAGAGCCGAACTGTTTTAATAATAACTTTTTCCGTTTCTCCCCAATTCCAGGAATATCATCAAGCAAAGATTGAAACGCTGTTTTACCGCGGAGTTGACGGTGGAAAGTAATCGCAAAGCGGTGAACTTCGTCTTGAATTCTTTGCAGTAAATAAAATTCCTGGCTGTTTCGCCCAAGCGGAACAATTCCTAACGGATTACCATAAAGCAATTGTGAGGTACGGTGTTTTTCGTCTTTTACAAGTCCTGACAAGGGAATATCTAAACCTAACTCATTTTCCAACACGTCGCGGACGGCTTCGACATGCCCCTTCCCACCATCAATAATGATTAAATCAGGGAGAGGAAGTTCCTCTTTGAGCGCGCGTGAATATCTTCTTCTCGTCACTTCCCGCATCGACTCATAATCATCCGGTCCTTGGACTGTTTTGATCTTGTATTTTCGATATTCACGATGATTGGCCTTTCCATCAATGAACACGACCATTGCTGAAACGGGGTCTGTTCCTTGAATGTTGGAATTATCAAAGGCTTCAATGCGGTGCGGGGTATAGATTCCCAGCAACTCACCCAAGTTTTCGACAGCCTTAATGGTTCGATCTTCATCTTTTTCAATCAATGAAAATTTCTCATTCAAAGCTATTTTTGCATTTTTAATCGCCAATTGCACGAGATCCTTTTTTTGTCCCCGTTGCGGCTGAAGAACTTTTACTTCTAACAGTTGCTCGGCTAAGGTTAACTCCACTTCATCTTGAATAAGAATTTCCTTTGGCTTAAAGTGATTGGCTTTTGAATAAAATTGGCCGAGGAACGTTAAGATTTCTTCCTCGGGTTCATTATAAACAGGGAACATGGAAACATCCCGCTCAATGAGTTTTCCCTGACGTACAAAAAAGACTTGAACGCACATCCAACCTTTATCGACAGCATAGCCAAATACATCACGATCAGTGAAATCAGTCATGGTAATTTTCTGTTTTTCCATAATCGTTTCAATATGAATAATTTTATCCCGATATTCTTTCGCTCTTTCAAAATCTAATTCTTCGGACGCCGCCGACATTTTTTCCTTAAGCTCTTTCTTTATTTCATTATATCCGCCATTTAAAAAGCGGGTGATTTCATCTGTCATTTGTTTATACTGTTCTTCATGAACCTCATTTACACATGGAGCCAAACACTGTCCTAAATGATAATATAAGCAGACCCTGTCTGGCAGGGTTGAGCATTTACGGAGCGGATAAATTCGGTCAAGCAGCTTTTTGGTTTCATTAGCTGCGGTCACATTGGGATACGGACCAAAGTATTTGCCCTTGTCTTTTTTAACTTTTCTAGTAATGATCAGCTTTGGATGCTTTTCCGCAGTCAACTTAATAAACGGATAGGTTTTATCATCCTTCAGCATGATATTGTATTTTGGATCGTACTTTTTAATAAGATTTAGTTCAAGTAAGAGTGCTTCTATATTAGATGAGGTTACGATATATTCAAAGTCCTCAATTTCATTGACAAGTCTTAACGTCTTCCCATCGTGTGACCCCGTAAAATAGGAACGCACACGGTTCTTTAGTACTTTGGCTTTTCCCACATAAATAATCGTTCCCTGACGGTCTTTCATTAAGTAGCAGCCAGGCTGATCCGGCAGCAGCGTTAGTTTTTGTTTAATAGTTTCATTCATTCCGGCCACTCCCCTCCCGTCTATTTGTATATCTTATAAAATTTTAAAGCAAACTGCGGATAATTGAAAGTGGGAGTCTCTTGGAAAACATAAAAAACCTTAGCTGGGAAGAATCCAACTAAGGTTTTTTCGTTCTATTACACGTGTTTGTTTAAAACACTTGCTAACGCATCTTTTGGTTGGAAGCCGACAACTTTATCAACGACTTCGCCATCTTTCATCACTAATAAAGTTGGGATACTCATGACACCGAAGTTTGCTGCAGTTTGCGGGTTATCATCCACGTCAAGTTTAGTGATTTTTACTTTATCGCCCATTTCTAAATCAAGTTCTTCGAGAACTGGAGCGATCATTTTACAAGGTCCGCACCATGGTGCCCAAAAATCTACAAGAACAAGGCCTGAACCTGTTTCGGCCGAAAAGTTTTGATCTGTTACATGTGAAATTGCCATATTTATATTGCCCTCCTAATGATTACTGAATTACTACCGAAAGTATACCACCGTTTAGAATATCAAGCTAATAAATTGCTTCATTGATAATTTTCCCCGTTTAAGTCTTAAATATCCAATAAAAAGCGAGCGGAACACTTCCTTCCGCTCGCTCTTCTATTGTCTGGTTTCAGCACCTAGGCACTTGTGCTTTTATTATTATGAGTGAACCTTCAACTTTTTAAACTCTTCAGTCAGTAAAGGAACGACTTCAAACAAGTCGCCTACAATTCCATAATCAGCTACTTTAAAGATATTAGCTTCAGGGTCTTTGTTAATTGCAACGATCACCTTTGAGTTGGACATTCCCGCTAAGTGTTGAATAGCACCTGAAATACCACAGGCGATATAAAGGTCTGGCGTGACAACCTTCCCAGTTTGACCAATTTGCAAAGAGTAATCGCAATAATCTGCATCACAAGCCCCACGAGATGCACCAACCGCTCCTCCGAGGACTGCAGCAAGTTCCTTAAGTGGTTGGAAGCCATCGGCACTCTTCACACCACGACCACCTGAAATAACCACTTTCGCTTCACTTAAGTCAACACCTTCACTTGCTTTTCTTACTACCTCTTTAATAATCGCACGAAGGTCTTTGATTTCTACCGAAAGAGCAGCAACCTCACCGCTTCTGCTTTCATCTTTTTCCAATGGTGCAATATTATTTGGTCGAACCGTAGCAAAAATTAATCCATCAGTAACAATTTTCTTTTCAAATGCTTTACCTGAATAGATTGGTCGTGTGAAAACAACATTGCCGCCCGTTACTTCAACCGCAGTCGCATCCGAAATTAAACCGGATGCTAATTTCCCTGCAATTCTTGGTGATAGGTCTTTCCCAAGTGAGGTATGTCCTAAAACTAATCCTTCTGGCTTTTCTTGGTCAAGCACAGCTAATAGCGCTTGAGCGTACCCATCGGAAGTATAAAGTTTTAATTTTTCATCCTCAACTACAACCACGCGGTCTGCGCCATGGTGAATCAACCCAGCCGATAGATCGCTTACAGAATCCCCTACTAAAACACCTACAACTTCTCCGCCTTCAGCAACTGTTTTAGCTGCTGCAATAGCCTCGAAAGAAACATTACGTAATGAACCGTCACGAACTTCTCCTAATACGACTACTTTTCTTGACATTCCCTATACCTCCTGAAATCAATATTTGTAAAAATCCGTTTAGACTACTTTTGCTTCAGTATGAAGAAGTTGAACAAGCTCTTTCACTTGATCGTTCAATTCGCCAGCCAATACTCTGCCTGCTTCTTTTTTAGGCGGCAAATAAATTTCGATTGTTTTTGTCTTTGCTTCCACATCGTCTTCTTCTAGATCAAGGTCGTCTAATTCTAATTCTTCAAGCGGCTTTTTCTTTGCCTTCATAATCCCTGGCAAAGAAGGATAGCGTGGCTCATTCAGGCCTTGCTGGGCTGTAACTAATAGAGGAAGGCTTGTTTCAATAACCTCTGAATCCCCTTCAACGTCACGGGTAACGGTTACATTTGTTCCATCAATTTCTAACTTAGTAATTGTGGTCACATATGGAATGTTTAATAATTCAGCCACACGTGGCCCCACTTGACCTGTCCCACCATCAATGGCAACATTCCCGCCAAGAATCAAATCTGCCTCTTTATCTTTTAAGTATTCAGCTAAAATCTTCGCTGTTGTAAATTGGTCTCCGCCTTCCACATCATCCTCGGTATTAATAAGGACGGCTTTATCTGCCCCCATCGCTAGCGCCGTACGTAATTGCTTTTCAGCTTCTTCAGACCCAACAGAAATAACGGTTACTACTCCACCATTCGCATCGCGAACCTGGATTGCTTCTTCAATTGCGTATTCGTCATACGGGTTGATGATAAATTCAGCACCATCCTCGTTGATTTTTCCACCAGAAATCGAAATTTTTTCCTCGGTATCAAAGGTTCTTTTCATTAATACAAAAATATTCATGATTTACCTCCTAATAAAATTTCGAGCATTCGCTCAGTTTGAAAGATTAAGAAAATTCACTTGAAAAAAAAGCTCTCTTTACAATTATACCTCCAAAGATAGCTTTATTCACCCTTAAAGTGCGGTTCCCTTTTTTCAATAAAGGCTTGAATCCCTTCTCTACCGTCGTTAGAAACAAAAACTTCACCAAATAACTCTGATTCTCTTTTGGATCCTTCATAGAACTCTTCAGTTTTTGCATAATTTAACAACTCAATTGTTGCCTTAATGGCACCCGGACTTTTCTTAGCAATTTTTCCAGCTAATTTATGCGCTTGCTCCACTACTTCTGTTTCAGAAAAGGCACGATTAGCTAAACCGTATTGGACTGCTTCTACCCCGGTGATAGGTTCAGATGTGAACAGCATTTCTGCCGCTCTGGAAACCCCCACATATTTAGGGAGTCGCTGGGTACCTGCAAAACCAGGAATTAAGCCAAGCTGCAATTCAGGAAGACCTAGTTTTGCATTTTCACTCACATAGCGGATATGACAGGCCATTGCTAATTCAAGCCCACCACCAAGAGCAGCTCCGTGAATAGCCGCAATAATCGGTTTTGGAAATTTTTCCATTCGGTTAAATAAATCTTGACCAAACTTACCAAGATTTGAAAAACCCTCGGAAG
The DNA here is from genome assembly GCF_036962125.1 of Neobacillus drentensis. Taxonomy (GTDB): domain Bacteria; phylum Bacillota; class Bacilli; order Bacillales; family Cytobacillaceae; genus Neobacillus; species Neobacillus drentensis_B. The sequence goes on along the minus strand of NZ_JBALOA010000015.1, from coordinate 215,957 downwards.
AAGTAACCGTAGTAAATTCTTTAATATCGGCACCTGCAGAGAAAAAGCGCCCTTCCCCGTGAATCACAATCACTTTTATTTCGCGATTGGGTTCAATTTCATCAAGCACCGCCGACAATTCCCTTAGTAGTCCTGAAGAAAGGGCATTTGCCGGAGGACGATCAATCGTGATCGTGGCAATGCGGTCTTGGTACGACCATTTTAAGTATTCCATTAGATCTCCCCCTGTTTTAATAATCTACCGGCTTCCGCATCCATTAATTAAAAGACGATGGACTGGAGGTGCCAGCGCTAATAAATCATACTTTTCTTCGTTCATCACCCATGATGTCACTGTTTCATCAATGGTGCCAAATATCATCTGCCGGGCCAAGCGAACATCAAGATCGATTGAAAACTCGCCTGTTTCTTTACCCTCAATAATAATCTTATCGATTACCTGTAGATATCCTTTTAGAACATCATTAATACGAAGTCGTAATTCTTTATTCGACTGGCGTAATTCAAGCTGGGTAACGATTGCCATGTGATGGTCATCAAATAGCATACTAAAATGAGCTTCAATCATCATTAATAACTTCTCTGCCGCGGTCCCTTTTCCTGCTATCATATTATCTATTTTTTCAATGAAACTTCCCATTTTTTCTTCAAAGAGAGAGATAAGGATGTCTTCTTTGTTCTTAAAATAAAGATAAATGGTCCCATCAGCCACTCCGGCCTGTTTGGCAATTTTTGAAACCTGGGCCTGGTGGTAGCCATTTTCAGCAATGACTATCACTGCTGCATCAATAATTTGCATATATTTCGGTTTGCTTTTTTTCAACTATATCCCTCCTTTGAAAGAAAATGATCCATTTCAGTTAATACGGTTAACACTTTTAAAAAGAAAAATATGAATGAATAATCATTCATATTTTTATAATAGATATTATCTTTATTTCTGTCAAGATGTACTCCTAGGCTTTTTCATATTTCCAACATAAGGACAGGCTTTATCTTTCAAAAAAAAGAGGAGATAAACAGCTAAGATTAAGCGTGTTTTTTGCTTTCTTCTTCTATTTTTTGTTTTTCTTCTTCGACAAGCATCCTTCTTAATATTTTTCCGACAGCCGTCTTAGGCAATTCTTGTCTGAATTCATAAGCCCGAGGAACCTTGTAAGCTGCAAGATATTTTCTAGAAAATTGGTTTAATTCATCTGTGGTTACAGAAGAACCTTCTTTTAAAACAATATATGCTTTTACAGTTTCCCCACGGTACGGATCAGGAATACCTGCGGCGACCGCCTCGACCACATCTGGATGTTCATATAATACTTCTTCTATCTCTCTTGGATAAATATTATAACCACCAGCAATAATCATATCCTTTTTACGGTCAACGACATAAAAATAGCCCTCTTCATCCATATAGCCTAAATCACCTGTATATAACCAGCCATCATGCAAGATTTCCTTGGTATCCTCTGGACGATTCCAATAGCCTTTCATTATTTGCGGTCCTTTTATGACAATTTCACCTATTTCCTTAATTGGCACCGGCTCACCTGTATCGGGCGATACAACTTTAACCTCAGTATCTGGCCAAGGTACCCCAATACTTCCTTTTACCCGAGGAACATCCCATAAAAAGTTGGCATGTGTTACAGGTGAAGCTTCAGTCAACCCATAGCCTTCTACAAGTTTTCCACCGGAAACGGCTTCAAATTTCTCTTGTACTTCGACTGGAAGTGCCGCTGAGCCGCTAATACAAGAATGAATGGAGGAGAGATTATATTTTTTCAACTCTGGATAATTTAAAATTCCAATATAAATAGTTGGTGCACCTGGGAACACGGTCGGACGCTGTTGTTGGATTGTTTTTAATGTGGTCTCGGCATCAAATTTTGGTAATAAGATCATCTTATTGGCCTGCATGATCGATAAGATTAGGACGGTTGTCATACCATAAACGTGAAAAAATGGGATGATTCCTAGGACAGATTCTTCGCCTGGCTTTAATTTGTATAGCCAAGCCTCACACATCTTTGTATTAGCAATTAAATTTTTATGTGTAAGCATGACCCCTTTCGGAAATCCAGTCGTCCCTCCAGTATATTGGAGAAGTGCGACATCTTCAACAGGATTAAAATCGTAATGGTTTATTTTTTGCGGCTTCATTTTTAATATTTCTGAAAGCAAATGTGTCCTGCCTTCGTGCTTTACATTCACAACAATTCCATATTGTTTTTTCTGGATGAAGGGGTAAATTAGATTTTTAGGGAATGGTAAGTAGTTCTTGATAGCGGTTACAATTACATGCAGTAATTCTGTTTGCGGCATCACTTTAGTTACGCGCGGGTAGAGGATATCAAGTGTAATGATGGCCTTTGCACCAGAATCTTTCATCTGATATTCAAGCTCACGTTCGGTGTATAACGGGTTCGTTTGAACGACTATTCCGCCTGCCATTAATATTGCAAAATAACTTATCACTGCCTGCGGAGTGTTAGGAAGCATAATCGCGACTCTGTCACCTTTTGAAATGCCGATTGTATTCTGTAAATAACCAGCATAATTCAAAACATCTTCATAAAGTTGCTTGTAGGTGATGTTTTTCCCCATAAAATGAATGGCCACTTTTTCTGGGTATTTTCCGGCGGAATTAACTAAATATTGCTGGACCGGCTCCGAAGAGTATTCAAGTGTAGCAGGTATCTCTTTCGGGTACAGGTTCAGCCAGGGTTTTGCTTCATACATAATATCCCCCTTTTCTATGTGGATAATTATAAAAATTCAAACTACTCTTCTATTATAGTACAGTAATTACCATTAAACAATTGACGATATAGCAAAAAAATCACCACTGACTTGTCCTCAGCGGTGATTTCTTTTAAGAAAAAAACAACATATAGATCAAGCCGATTAGCAAAAACAAGCCGCATAATCCGAGAAGTATCTTAGCTAAGGTCTCCACTTTTTTATTCTCCCTTTACGAAATTCCTGCACCGATTACGATAGACAAGCCAATGGAGATAATCATCGAAATAAAACCGACGGCGCGATTATCATTTTGTATTTCCTCATCAATTTTAAATTTTGGCGTTAAAAATTCAAAGATAAAATAACCTATTAGTAATAATAGAAAGCCATAAATCCCCCATCCAACCATTGAAAGCAATGAATTATTCTGTTCAATCGTATAGCGGAAGATATTGGCCACGCCAAGAATTTTTCCTCCCGTCGCCATCGCCACAGCCATATTTCCCTTTTTTATTTCTTCCCAATTTCGATATTTAGTCACCATTTCAAAAATAGCTAAAAAAACAACCAAACATAAAATGACGACACTATAATAAGCAGCAATTTGAATATATTGATTCTCCCAAAACTGGTCCATTGCCAAAACTCCCCGGACATTATTTAAACTCAACGATGGTTACACCTGATCCGCCTTCCCCAGCTTCTCCAAAGCGAATTTTTTTGACAGAGCGATGGTTTTTTAAGTATTCCTGAACTCCCTGCCGTAATGCGCCCGTCCCTTTTCCATGGATAATCGAGACCCGTGGATAACTAGATAGAAGCGCATCATCAATGTATTTTTCTACCTTTAGGAGAGCATCTTCGTACCGCTCCCCGCGAAGGTCCAACTCTAATTTAACATATGAATCCCGGCCTCTTACAATCGCCATTGGCTTAGTTTCCACTTGTTTCGGGGTACTCATATATTCCATATCTTTTTCTTTGACTTTCATTTTGAGAATCCCGATTTGAACCTGCCATTCATTTGAAGAAACTTGTTCTACCAGCGTGCCTTTTTGGTCAAAGGTAAGCACCTTTACCTCATCGCCAGGCATATACGAATGCTTCTTTACCTTTTTATTTGCAAGCTTAGCGGATTTTGGTATTTCTGGGGCAGCCTCTTCAAGGCGTCGTTTGGCATCAATTAATTCATGCTCTTTAATATCAGCATGTTTTTCCGTCCGCATTTTGCGAAGATCACGGATGACCTTTTCGGCCTCACTCTTCGCTTCGTCAACGATTTCTCCTGCTTTTTCTGCCGCCTGTTCAAGCATAGAATCTTTTTTCTCGTAAAATTCCATCAGTTGTTTTTGCAAGTCCTGATGAAGTTTCTCTGCTGATTTTAAATAATCACGTGCTTCCTCTTGTTCTCTTTCCGCTAAACGTTTACTATCTTCCAAGGAAGAAATCATTTTATCAATCTGATTCGTGTCTTCACTTACGTGGGAACGTGCAGCCTCGATGACCCGTTCATTTAAGCCGAGACGCTTGGAGATTTCAAAAGCATTACTACGGCCAGGTACTCCTAATAACAATTTATAGGTTGGGCTTAATGACTCGACATCAAACTCGACACTAGCGTTCAGCACACCCTCACGGTTATAACCGTATGCTTTTAACTCAGGATAATGTGTTGTCGCAATAACTCGTGCGCCTCGTTTGTGTACTTCATCCAAAATCGAAATAGCTAAGGCTGCACCTTCCTGTGGATCGGTTCCCGCGCCAAGTTCATCAAATAAGACAAGGCTGTTAAAATCGACTCGATTTAAGATATCAACAATATTAACCATATGGGATGAAAAGGTACTTAAGCTTTGTTCGATGGACTGCTCATCGCCAATATCGGCATAAACTGCATCAAAAACGGCCAACTCTGAGCCGTCATAAGCCGGAATCTGCAAACCCGCTTGGGCCATCAATGTACACAATCCAAGGGTTTTTAAGGTGACCGTTTTACCACCTGTATTCGGACCCGTGATAACTATTGTTGTAAACTCTTTTCCAAGCAGAATATCGTTAGCGACTACCTCATCAATTGGAATAAGAGGGTGTCTTGCCTTATATAATGCAATTCTTCCTTCATTGTTCATGACAGGCATCGATGCTTTTATTCGTTTTCCATATCTTGCTTTTGCAAAAATAAAATCTAAATTGGCGAGGACCTCGACAATAACTTTGAGTTCGCTGTCATGCTCAGCTACAGCGGCGGATAACTCTGTTAAAATCCTGTCAATTTCGAGTTGTTCCTTAACACGAATATCCTGCAGTTGATTGTTTAATTGGACAATAACCTGCGGTTCTATAAACAGGGTTTGACCTGATGCGCTTTGGTCATGAATAATCCCGCCGTAGTGTCCGCGATATTCTTGTTTCACTGGAATAACAAACCGGTCATTTCGTATCGTGACAATCGCATCGGAAAGCATTTTGCTGGCATTCGAGGAACGAATCATGCTTTCAAGTTTTTCGCGAACCCGTGATTCATTGGACCGAAGCTGGTGCCTTAATGACCGGAGCAGGTCGCTGGCACTGTCTAATACCTCACCATTATCATCGATGGCATGTTTAATTGAATGCTCAAGGTTGGTGAGCGGGATAATTCGCTCAGCTTGTTCAGACAAAATTGGAATTTCAGTTCTTTCATCGGCAAACTCCTCAATAAATCGTTTCATTTGCCGACTTGCATAGATGGTACTAGCAATTTGGATTAGTTCATGCGGGCTCAACACCCCGCCTATAACCGAACGTTTGATGTGAGGAGTGATATCATGAACTCCAGACAGTGGAACATTTCCTTTTACCCGAAACACCGTTGCTGCTTCATCGGTTTCAGCTTGAAGTCTAACAACTTCATCAAAATCAGTAGATGGCACTAAGTCCTGTATTTTTCTTCTTCCAAGCGAAGATGCCGCATGCTCTAATAGCTGTTCTTTAACTTTCATGAATTCTAATACTTTTAAAACTTTTTCTTGCATGGAGATAACCTCCTATTCTCGATTATGTAAATATTCTAGCAGGTCATTTTTATTAAGAGCATTTAACACAGAAGATTTTCTAATCCAGCCCTTTTTGGCTGCGGAAACACCGATTTCCATATGCTTTAATGTATCGATTTTATGTGCATCCGTATTGATGAGAATTTTCACATCCGCATCCTGTGCTTTTCTTAAATATTCTGCAGCTAGATCAAGCCTGTTTGGATTTGCATTTAGTTCTAATGCCGTATTGGTTTCTTTGGCAAGTTGAATTAGTATATCAATGTCCACATCGTAACCTTCGCGTCGGCCAATTTTTCTGCCGGTCGGATGGGCAATTAAATCAACATGGGCATTCGTTAGCGCGTTTTTTAAACGCTCCATAATTTTTTCCCGTGGTTGGGAAAAGGCAGAATGGATGGAGGCAATTACGAAATCCATGTCTGCGAGAAGCTCATCATCATAGTCGAGACTGCCATCAGGGAGGATATCCATCTCCACCCCTGCTAAAATGAGAAAGTCATCATATCTTTCATTTAGCTTGTTAATTTCTTCTCTTTGTTTTAAAAGCCTTTCGCGCGTTAGACCATTGGCCACTTTTAAATACTGGGAATGGTCAGTGATCGCCATATATTGGTATCCTCTAGACCGGCAGACTTCTGCCATTTGTTCAATTGAATGGGCACCGTCACTCCAAGTGGAATGCATATGAAGATCGCCTTTAATATCGTTTAACTCAATCAATTCCTCAGCAGCCGAGAATGTCTCTACTTCCTTCCCGTCCTCTCTGATTTCCGGTGGAATGAACGGAAGATCGAAATGCTTGAAGAACTCTTCTTCCGATGCGAAGGTGCGAATTTCACCTGTCTCTAAGTTTTCCACACCATACTCACTGATTTTCTCACCGCGTTCTTTGGCAAGCTGCCTCATTCGAACATTATGTTCCTTTGAACCAGTAAAATGATGCAAGGTTGTTATAAATTCTTCTGGTCTGACGAGGCGGAAGTCGACGGAAATATCATAATCATAGGTAAAAACTAAGGAAACCTTCGTCTCACCAGCACCAATGACTTCTTTTATGTTTGGTAATTGTAATAACTGCTCGCGCACTTGCTCCGGCTGATTGGTGGCGATGATAAAATCAAGGTCCTTGATTGTCTCTCTCATACGGCGTAAGCTACCCGCTCGTGAATACTGCTCAATATCAGAGAAATTTCCAAGTGTTGCTTCAATCTGCTCTGCAATTGGTAGCATATACGCTAACGGGAGTCGCTCTGGTCTAGTTCCTACATTAGCAATGGCACTAAGGATTTTTTCCTCTGTTTTCTTACCAAAGCCAGCAAGTGCTTGAACTTTTCCTGCTTCACACGCTTCTTTTAAACTGGTAACATCAATGACCCCTAACTCTTTATACAGTTTAGCTATTTTCTTTCCACCAAGACCTGGGAGCTGTAGTAATGGGATTAGTCCTTTTGGAACTTCCTCTTTCAACTCTTTTAACACCGAGGAAGAACCTTCTTCTATGTATTCATGAATTACAGCCGCCGTGCCTTTACCGATTCCTGATAACGCTGTAAAGTCTTCAATTTCAGTAAGGTCACGTTCGTCGTTTTCCAACGCATTAGCAGCTTTTCGAAAAGCTGATACTTTAAAAGGATTTTCACCCTTTAACTCCATATAAATAGCAATCATTTCTAATAAGCGTAAGATCTCTTTTTTAGTTACTTCCATATAATAGTCACCTGCCTACTGTTTAGCATTTTCATTTTATCCTACTTTATCGCATGAATAGAAAAACTTCTCTGCTACAGAGAAGTTAAAGCAGCTGTATATTCAATCCACAGGCTTTTTATTTGCTGTGAAAAAATCGGCGTGTGATTCACAATCGCATTTGACATGATCGAGTGATCCAATGCATTTTGCACAAATTCAATTGGTACTAGGGCAGAAATATATAATAAAATAAAGATAACCAAATATACTTCAATGAATCCAAGTATTCCTCCTGCCCAAACATTAAGCTGCCTTAAAATAGGGAGATGGGCAACAAAATCAAGCATAGAACCAATAATTTGTAATAACACTTTTACCGCAAAAAAGATAATCACAAATGCAATTGCACGGTAAAAAGCGGATTCCATATTATTGCTATCGGTAAGGAGTTTTAAGGTGGCCAAGTTCCCGAAATTTGGATAGGGAATCCAAAGAGTTAACTTTGGTGCTAACTGTTCGTAGTATGAATTTGCAACCACATATGCAATAATAAAACCTATTAAATGAACAAGCTGCAGAATAAAGCCTCTTTTAAGGCCTACAAAAAATCCAATAATTAAAAAAATGATAATTGCTAAATCCAACATGATTTTTAGTCCTTTTCTTTTAGTAGTTCTGTTTGAAGGCGATCTAATTGGTCTTTCATGATAAGATAATCATTGACTGCATTTACAGCTGTTAAAACGGCGAGTTTATTTGCGTCTAAATTTGGATTCTTAGAACTTATTTCGCGCATTTTCTTGTCCACTAATGACGCCACATGCCGGATGTGACTCGGACTTTCCGATCCCATAATAATGTATGCTTGCCCGTAAATATCTACGGTTGTTCTATTTTTTTGATTATTCGACAACGTCCTGCCTCCATTCAGAGAATCCTACACTATATCATAACATGATTCGTTATCTATGGAAAAGTCAAACAGTATTTTATATTTAGTAGAAATGTGGTGTTTGTAAGTTGGGTAATGTTGTATTGAACCTTGACATGAATAAGATTATCGAAATGAGGAACTATTACGGAAAGAATTTATTAGATAAAAACATTCCTGGTAGTGTGTTTGCCGCGAAAACGGGAGGCTGCATGGTCACTGCCTATAAGTCTGGCAAAGTTTTATTTCAGGGAAACGATAGTGAAAAAGAAGCCAGCCGATGGGGGACTGCCTCTCCCTCTTCAAAGACGTCAGCTGGTATAACGAAATCCGCTGCTAAAGGCGACTTGCCGGTTGGTATCAGTCAAATGTCGGTTATTGGTTCAGATGAAGTTGGAACGGGAGACTTCTTCGGCCCAATAACCGTCGTTTCCGCTTATGTCAAAAAGGAGCAGATTCCTTTACTGAAAGAATTAGGTGTCCGTGATTCGAAGGACCTTAATGATGAAAAAATTATTGCAATTGCGAAGGTAATAAAAGATATCATCCCGTTTAGTTTAATGACATTAAAAAATGAAAAATATAATCAAGTCCAGCAATCAGGAATGTCGCAAGGAAAAATGAAGGCGATCTTACATAATCAAGCTATCTTAAATGTGTTAGATAAGATTTCACCAGAAAAGCCTGAAGCAATACTTATCGATCAATTTGTTCAAGGAAGTACTTATTATCAGCATTTAAAAGGTCAAAAAGCGGTGGCCAAAGAGAATGTTTATTTTAGTACCAAAGCAGAAGGCATTCATCTCGCGGTCGCTGCCGCTAGTATTCTCGCTCGATATGCGTTTATCCAATATATTGATAAATTAAGTGATGCCGCTGGCTTTAGAATCCCGAAAGGTGCCGGTGCGCAGGTCGATGTCGCGGCAGCCAAGCTGATTATGAGCAAAGGCCGAGACATCCTCCCGTCTTTTGTTAAACTCCACTTTGCCAACACCGACAAAGCAAACGCCCTAGTTAATAAAAAGCGGTACTAATTTTAATTAGGAATAGAAAAATAAAGAACACCTCCTGGATAAGGTGTTCTTTATTCCATGTTCTCATTTGCCGTTTGCTTTTCCAATATCATAAATAATTTGGCCGATGCCTGTGGTGACATTGCTTGTCTTAACATTATTCATATTTGTGAAAAGAGTACGGATCCGACTATAAATATTTTCATCTGCTGTTACATAGACATTATAGCCTTGTTCATTTTTAGATATTGCCATTTTCACTTTATTTTCTAAGGCTTTCGAATTACTTTGATTGTCCGTATCAAAACCTACTACGATATCCATTCCTTGAACAATTGAAGTGGCATTGTGAACACCCGGAACTTTTTCAGCTGCTTCAGAGGCCCTTGATGCCACTTGCTGCGCGGAGCGTATCTCATTTCTAGTTGAGGTGTGCTTGGTTCCAGAATAATCCCCGCTGTAATTATGGTTATACGGATGATCATATTGTTTTCCAACCTGGGTTGTGGTTATTCTATTACCGGTATTATTGACTTGTCCTGTATTTACCCCGATTCGAGGCTGAGCTCCTTCATTTTGATTATTATTACACCCAGCAAGACCTGTTAGTGCGAGTAAACTACAGATCATTAGTTTTGTCCTCATCAAACACACTCCTTTTTTCCTATTTTGCTCTTCCGAAAAAAAGGTATGCATGTTTGAGTGTGAATCCTTACTTGATCTCGATGTAATAGTCTACTCTTAGTATGGTTCATAAAAGACCACCTACTATGTACTTTTCGTAAAAATCATTTAGAGTAAATTTACTGATCTTCCCATCTTCTAAAAAAGCAACATGTGAACAAACCTGGCGAATTTCATCCATATGATGCGAAGAAAATAAAATAGTTTTATTCTCCAACGATTTCAATATCGTCAGAATCTCAATTCTGCCCTTCGGATCCAACCCGCTAGTTGGTTCATCCAGGACGAGAATGGGGGAATCATAATACAGCATAATTCCTAACCCCAACCGTTGCAGCATCCCTTTTGAATAACCTTTGATTAACTCGCCCCGCTTGTCCCATAGGTTCACCTTTAGCAGTATTTCCTCCACTTTTTTTTCATTAGTGGGTCCTGTTCCTAGTGAAGCAAAAAATTTCATATTCTCCTCTCCCGTCATATGAGGATAAAGGAGGAATTTTTCTGGCAGGTAGGCGACGTTTTTTTTCCACTCCTCTTTGGTATGTGGTATCCCTGAAAGCTTTATCAACCCTTTTTTAACAGGAATCAAATTTAGCATTGAGTGAATTAAAGTAGACTTTCCCGCTCCATTACTTCCGACAAGGGCACAAATTTCATTTTGCTCAATGATTAAGTCTATCTCCTTTAAGACCACCTTGTTCTGATAAGATTGGGTTAGTTCTTTAATCTCGATCATGAAATCCCTCCTCTTCTCCTCAGCCTAATCGACAATTCAAAAGATAAGGTCAACCACACTAGTAAAGTAATCGGCAATAAATACTTTGGCGGAAGCCATACCATTTTCTTCATAAGTCTTGACATATGATCGAGCGGATAAAGACCCAAAGCCGTCTCCAAATAAAAATGGAGCGTATGAAGAGGGTCTAGAAAATAAACAACAGAAAAAGCGGTAATATTCTCCTCATTCACCCGTGGCAAGAAATAAAGAAACAGTAAATCCAAGATGAAAATAAAGAAGAACCACGTCAAAATATTGGCCCCAATTAGTTGCATTCGATTATCGCAAATACTTCCCAAAAATAATCCGATTTGATTAAAAATGATTAACAACGTGAGAAAGGTAAGCAAAAAGACCCAAAACGAAGAAACATGGAAGAAAAATACGAATTTCATCGGCAGGGCGAGGGCAAAATACCAACATAAAAACATTAAAACGGTAATTAATTGCACCCCAATCGTCTTTTTCAGAAAAAAACTGCGATAGGATTCTTTTTTTGTCAGTATGATCATTAATGTTTTTTGCTCCTTTTCCTGTATGACAGCAAACGATGAGATAAATAGGCTTAAGAGCGGAATTAGAAACACATTCATTTCATATAGGGAAACCAAATAGACTTCAAATCCTTGATTTGAAGGTAATGATTTCGACTGCCACAAGATAAAAACAGAAATAATCATCGCCGTACTTAGGGCCAGCCACAGGCCTTTGCCGCGTGATAATTCCTTCCATTCTTTCCAGATATACGTCAACGAACTTTTCTCCTCCTTTGGACATAAATCATTCCTAACATAATAAAAAACAGGATTAGAAGAAACCAACCTGCTTGAAAGCCGCCTTGTTGTTCACTAAGTAACGGATAAGGATCTTTAAAAACAGTTTCTTGTCTATGTAAAAATTGATTTATCTTTTCGAATATTTTAATAGACGGACTTGGCAAAAACAGATAAACAAGCTCTTGATCCTCCATTAGTTTCGCTAGGGAAGACTGATATTGAACAGGTATATCGCCTATCTTGTCTTCATTTAAATCAACTAAGGCAAATGTGTCACCCCATTCATTCCCTTTATGACCTTCACTCCATTTATTTTTTGCTCGCCCTCCGATGGTAATAACAGGAAGTATATTGCGAAAAAACCGATTCAAGGAAAATACTTGGTTGCTTGAACTTGCCCAAAGCTCTACTCCAACCCTATTTTGATGAAAATCATTGCTGATGATTCTGTTTTTCTGTGATAAATCAATATAAAGCCCGCGCTGATTGTGATAAAAATGATTGTCCTTCACGTTATTTTCGTCACTAGCTTGGAGCATTAAACCAAACGATCGGCTGCCTTGTTGGTAAGAAAATTCATTTCCGATTAACTCAATCCTCTTAGAATTCATAATTGCAGCTCCACCTATATTTTGGTGAAATCGGTTATGGAAAAAATGATTATTATCAGAATACATATAGTGTAATCCATAGCGTGTATGGCTAATATCTACATCTTTCACCACATTATCATTTGAATATGAAAAATAGATTCCATCGCGTGAATCTCGTATGACCGTATCCTTCAATTGATTACGGTGAGATCGGATCAGTTGGACCCCGTTCCCTTGGCCGGCAATTTCGCCCCCGCCTATTCCTGTAATTTGTACTTGAGATAGTTCATTATCATCTGAAGAGCTCAAGTAAATACCGTGAAAGGAGTCACTAATTTTTAAGTTTTTAAGCACATTTCGGTCAGATAGAACCTTAATCGCAGAATACTCTTCTTCCGAATTTCTGTTTTGACTGCTATGAGAGATTCGTAAACTTTCCAATCGTGTACCATCAGCAGTTTTTTTTAATAAGATGACATTCCCTGTCCCATCCCCTTTAATAGAGGTCCTGCTTCTGCCTTTGACGGTAATCGGTTTGGTAATTACTACATTGCCGTTATAAGTTTTATTTTGGAGATGAAGAATTCCATTTTTAGGGGTTTGATCTACTAGGTCTTGCAAGGAAGGGTCTTCTGCCATTAGACAAATAGGGTTTTGGAGTAAAAAGTATAACGTAAAACCTGCCATCCAATACCATTTTCTCCTCATTTCTTCCGATCCCTCCACAGTGGAAAAAGCGTACATAAGAAAGCTGCGCCAAGGATAAATGATCCATAGGTGAAATAGCTTTCTGTCACAAAATTTGCAAGCTTATTCTCTCCTAAAATTGGCGGTATAAAGGGGTCGACTTTAATTGGTGCCCTTGGGTCAAGCTTCGTCCCATAATTACGCAGCCAGCGATAAATATCATAAATCCCCAGTGCACCACCTATTACAAAAAGACCAATCAAACCGTAAAGCACACTTTTCTGCCGTAATAGCGCTGTCACAAGCGTTAAGAGTGCCAGTCCACCTATCAAATATGGCAAATATTTAAGCTCGGGAAAGTTATCTTCACCAAAACCCTTCATCCCAATATAGTGATTCAGGCCGTTCACGATATCAATATCACCTGTCATTTTATATGGATACACGATGATATCCAATCCTTCAGGATATTGAGGAGCAAAGAATCTCATCCCCCACCAAGGGAAAAAAATGGACGCTATAAGTAAAATAGATGCTAAACATAAGGAAATAACAGAAGAAATGGAAAGAGAATTAGACATGTGCTTGACTCCTTTCAACTAACAAGAAAAAAGGGCAGTGAAAGCCCTTTTTTCTTTCATCCTTTTGGTTCAACCAACAGGTATCCACTCATTTCCTGATGCAAGGCAGAGCAGAAATTTGTGCAGTATAAGGGATAGGTGCCTGCTTTATCTGCTGTAAATTCAATCGTTTGAGTTTGACCAGGCTGAATTTCCATATTCAAATCGTAGGAGTTTATTCCGAATCCATGGGTAATATCTTGGTCAAGATCGATATTTGTCAAATGAATCACAACTTTATCCCCTTCTTTGACTGAAATTACATCTTTTCTTTTCGCCTTCCCGTCAAAAATAAACTTTGACCTTAACGCCACCCCATGGACTTCTACTACATTCCCTTTTCTAACTATGCTCGTATCCTTTTGAGTCCAAACACTGTCAGGGCGCTTTTCATCCTTATCGTAGACAACGATTGGCTTAATTTTATCCGCCTTAACAATTTGGGCATAGTGGGGTTCAGGATCGACAGGAGCTGATTGAATAATCTCCATCTTTTTTCCACTTAAATCAATGAGCTGCATGGATTCCGGATGGGATGGTCCTACAGAAAGGTAAGTATCTTTAGCAATTTTATTAAGAGCAATGATATATTTACCGTCTGGACTGACCGTATCACCTTCGGCAGCTGCAGCATGCCCAGGGGAATATTGAACAGGGACGCGGTCAACCGTTTCACCGGTCTTGATATTCCACTTGACAATCTCTGACGAAATAAACATTGTTGTATATGCAAACCCTTTATTATCGAATTGTGTATGCAGCGGCCCGAGTGCATTTTCCGGGTTTACTTCTCTTTCCATGACGGACTCGTAATCTAAAACAGGAATACCTCGTTGCTCACCTGCAAATTTTTTATCTTTAATGGCTTGAAATGCTTTATCAAAAGAAAAGACTGTCATCGCAGGTGCCAGTTTTCCAGAGGCAATGAAACGAGTGCCATCCGGAGTGACATCGACACCATGAGGAGACTTCGCAGTTGGCACAAGATAGATAGCTCCCTTATGCTTGGCCGGATCAATCATTTTCATCCCGTTGACAGTATCATACTGCCCAGCTGCAACCATCTTCTCAAGTTCTTTCCAATTAAAGAGGACAATATAATCACGATCTTTTTGTGATGCATTAATTTCCATTTCTGTTGTAGCCATTTCTGTATTATAGGTTGTCATGACTGCCCAGTCTTTTGAGATTTTTTTCCCTGCATCGGATAAATCAAATGACCATGGCGGTAGTGCCACCTGATATGCAACCTTTAACTTTTGTTTACTCTCATCAAAAGTAACGGCAGACATAACTCCTTTATACTTTGTTTGAAACTCATCCAAGGCGGCATAGCCATGTCCAAATGGAACTGCAAACCTAGTCGGCAAAAACATATATTCTGTATTCTCTGTCACAAAAGCTGCACAATGGGGGCCTCCAGTATTGGGCACCTCCAAAATATCCTTCACAGTAAACGTCTTTAAATCCATAACTGCCGCTCGATTATTCCCTACGTCAGTAGCAAATAAATACTTGCCGTCATAATCTCCTCCCGTTTCTGATAAGGCTGGATGATGGAGGTCGCCCCAATTGTATTCTCCCATCATTTTCTTTGAATGCTTATCCCAACCATATCCCGTTGCTGAATCACGTGAAAATACCGGTATCGTACGAATATGGCGCATGGAAGGAACACCATAAATAAACATTTGCCCCGAGTGTCCTCCTGAGGCAAATAAATAGTATTCATCCTTCTGACCGAACGGAACATAGACCTTTTGGGCATTAGTGGCTGTATCCGCTTGATTTGTAGTTTTATTTCCGTTGAAATCCGCAAAAACCACGATTGATACCAACGCTCCTGCCACTAAACCTGCAATGCCTGCAATCAATTTCTTCATTATGATTCCTCCAAGAAACAATCATTCTTACTTTTCTGATGCTGCTTTTAGTGCGGCTAAAACTGCTTTTCTTTCATCGTCCGTAAGCGGCTTGTCACCTAATACACCTGACATGACTGCAGAAGTGGGTTTTTTGAGAAATTCTTCAATTGGAACCCCATGCTTTCCTTCCACATTTACATATGCTTGTGATAAATCAGGGCCAGTTGACCCGCCTTGGATATTTAATTTCGAAATACTATGACAGGAAACACAACCGCGCTGAATGAAAATCCTTCCTTCTTTTGCAGTAGAATCTCCTTGTTGTTTCTCAATTGCGTCGTTCTTAACAACTTGATCAGTTTTTTCAGCCTTTTCAGCAGGCTCAGTCGTGTCTTTATCATTAAAAAATAAGTATCCTCCACCAAAAGCAACCGCAAAACAAATAAGAAAAATAGTAATATATTTCCCCATACAGTCCCCCCTTCCTTACAAGTAATAATATTTTTTTAGTTTGACCCGCTAAATTTTTATTATCCTAAAAATTACAAGCAAATCAGAACGGGGCTCAGGATTATTACATAGGGTCGAAAATTTTCCTAAATACAAAAAAGCCAACTCGAATAATTAATTCGAGCTGGCTTTTAGTTATTAACCTCGTAAAACCGCACCTGCTTTTTCTTCTAACGCTGTAAGTACTCGGTTATGAATCTTCGTTACTTCTTCATCCGTTAACGTACGTTCCGGATCAACATACTTAAGAGAGAACGCAATTGACTTCTTGCCTGCCTCCATCTTATCTCCCTCATATAAATCAAACACTTCAGCTTCCTTCAAAAGAGGTGTCCCCGCTGTTACAATAATTTCTTTTAGGGTGCCTGACACCGTTTCTCTGTTTACCACAAGGGCAATGTCTCTTGTGATGGACGGGAAGCGTGGGATGGCCTGGTATTGTAATGCAGGTGTTTCTGCTTCTAGTACTGCTTTCAATGAGAGTTCAAATACATAGGTATCTTTTAAATCGAGCTCTTTTTGTACTGTTGGGTGGACTTGCCCGATAAAGCCGATTTTCTCCCCATTTAAGAGAACCTCTGCTGTACGTCCAGGGTGCATACCGTCAACTTGTGCTTGAACAAATTGAACCTGCTTTAGTAAACCAAGCTTAGCAAACATTCCTTCTAGAATCCCTTTGATTACGAAGAAGTCGACAGCCTTCTTCTCTCCTTGCCATGAATGGCTTGACCAAAGCCCTGTAATGGCGGCTGCTATATGTTCTTTTTCTGATGGAAGAGTTTCTGTTCCATTTGCTAAAAATACAGCCCCAGTTTCATACACACCTAAGCTATCGTTTTGGCGGGCACTGTTGTATTTTAATACTTCCAACAGCTGCGGCATAATGCTTAAACGCAGGATGCTGCGCTCTTCACTCATCGGCATAGAAAGGCGGATAGTGCCTCGCTTTTCAAGTGCGAATTGGGTTGCTTTTTCCTCGCTAGTAAGGGAATATGTCACAGCTTGGTACAATCCTGCCCCTTCAAGGTATTGGCGAACCTCGCGGCGCTTCTGCTGGTACGCGGACAGTCTACCAGGGGTAGTTGAACCAATTGGCAATGTTTTTGGGATATTGTCGTAGCCGTAAAGACGAGCTACCTCTTCCAGTAAATCTTCTTCGATTTTAATATCACCACGGCGAGTTGGAGCTGTAACAGTGATGGTATCTTCTTCAATGCTGACAGTAAATTGAAGTCGATTGAAGATTTCTTTAACGTCATTCATTACAAGGTCTGTACCCAGAACTCGATTGATTTTCTCTAAAGTGATAGAAACAACCGCTGGCTCAACTGTCATTGTATCCGCCTCTGCGGCACCTTCTAGGACTTCACCGCCAGCATATTTTGCCATCAAATAGGCAGCCCGATTTCCAGCCGCACGAACACGATTAGGATCAACACCCTTTTCAAAACGGGCGCTCGCTTCACTTCTTAAGCCATGGTCTTTTGATGCTTTTCGGACAGTTGCTCCGTTAAAATATGCGGATTCAAGTAGTACAGTTGTTGTGTCTGAACTTACCTCTGAATTTGCTCCACCCATTACACCAGCAAGAGCAACAGGCTCTGTTCCATTTGTAATGACAAGATGGTCGGAAGAAAGTGTACGTTCTGCATCATCAAGCGTAATAAATTTCTCGCCATCCATTGCACGACGGACAAGGATTTCTTTGGAACCTAAACGGTCATAATCAAACGCATGAAGCGGCTGACCATATTCAAGCAGAATGTAGTTGGTAATATCGACGACATTATTATGTGGACGAATTCCTGCTGACATTAAGCGTGTTTGCATCCAGAGCGGAGATGGTCCGATTTTTACATTTTTAATGATTTGCGCTAAATATAATGGATTATCCTCTTTTGCTTCGACCGTAATTTTTACATAATCAGATGCTTTTTCAGTTGAAGCCTGCAGGTTCGTTTCTGGAAGTTTAACGTCTCTGCCAAGGATGGCTGCCACTTCATAGGCAACACCCAGCATGCTTAAACAATCCGCACGGTTTGGAGTCAAGCTAAGTTCAAGTATTTCATCGTCACGATTTAACTGGGCCAGTGCATCGACGCCAACTTCAGTGTCGGCTGGAAAAACAAAGATTCCCTCAGAATATTCTTTTGGAACGACTTTTCCTTCCATTCCTAACTCAGTAAGGGAACAAATCATTCCGTTTGATTCTTCACCGCGAAGTTTCGCCCTTTTTATTTTAAAATTACCGGGAAGTACCGCTCCTACTGTCGCCACGGCAACCTTTTGGCCTTGGGCCACATTAGGCGCCCCGCAAATAATTTGAACCGGTTGTTCTCCGCCGATATCAACAAGACATTTGCTTAATTTATCTGCATTTGGGTGCTGCTCACGTTCAAGGACATGACCAACCACTACGCCTTGAATACCGGCGTTAAGAACTTCTACTCCTTCAACCTCAATACCGCTTTTTGTAATTTTTTCTGCTAATTCAGCTGCAGTAACTCCAGTTAAATCAATATAATCTTGGAGCCATTTATATGAAACGAACATGTCGTCATCCTCCTTTATTTATCCAACTTCCATGGGGTGAAGCATTTAAGGTTACTCGTGTTTTGAAAATTGCTTTAAGAAACGTACATCATTTGTATAGAAATGTCTGATATCATCGACACCGTACTTTAACATCGTAATCCGCTCTGGGCCCATTCCGAAAGCAAAGCCAGTGTATTTTTTGGAATCGTATCCAGCCATCTCGAGAACGTTTGGATGAACCATACCTGCACCAAGAATTTCGATCCAGCCTGTACGCTTACAAACGCTGCAGCCAGACCCACCGCAAATTTTACAAGAAATATCCATTTCAACTGATGGCTCTGTGAATGGGAAAAAGCTTGGTCGTAGACGGATTTCCCGATCTACTCCGAACATTTTTTTCGCAAATACTTCTAATGTTCCTTTCAGGTCACTCATACGAATGTTTTCACCGACAACAAGACCTTCAATTTGCATAAATTGGTGAGAGTGTGTCGCGTCATCATTATCACGGCGGTACACTTTACCAGGGCAAATAATTTTGATAGGGCCTTTGCCTTGGTGCTTTTCCATCGTCCGAGCTTGAACTGGAGATGTATGGGTGCGAAGAAGAATATCTTCAGTAATATAGAAAGAGTCCTGCATATCGCGGGCTGGGTGGCCTTTCGGTAAATTAAGAGCTTCGAAGTTATAATAATCCTGCTCAACTTCCGGACCTTCAGCTACTTGGTAACCCATTCCAATAAATAAGTCTTCAATTTCTTCGATAATCTTTGTCAGCGGATGGTGATTACCAACCTTGATTGGGCGTCCTGGAAGGGTCACATCGATACTTTCAGAAGCTAATTTTTCAAGGACAGCTGCTTCTTCTAACCCCTTTTGTTTGGCTTCTATCTTTACGGCAATGGCTTCACGGACTTCGTTTGCTAATGCGCCCATTACTGGACGCTCTTCAGCAGAAAGTTTTCCCATACCGCGTAGAACCTCCGTTATTGGTCCCTTTTTCCCTAAGTAGGCAACGCGGATGTCATTTAATTCTTTTAAACTTCCGGACTGTTCAATCTTTTGAACAGCCTCTTCCTGCAATTCCTTTAAACGTTCTTGCATGTCAATTCCTCCCTAAATAATTATTGGTGTCAGGTACCAAAGAAAAACAAAAAAACCCCATCCCTGGAAAGGGACGAGGTTATAGTTTCGCGGTACCACCCTTGTAAACACGTTATGTAAATAAACATTGTGTTCGCTTCATTCGGATAACGGCATATGCCGGTGCATCTTTACACGAAAAACGGAAGTACCTTTATTCGTGGTCCCGATGCCAACTCTGGAGGTGAACTTCGCTTATCATCGCCATAAAAGTGCTTTCAGTCGCGGCACTTTCTCCCTAAATGGTCTAAAATAAGGTACTTTTCTCCGTCATCGTCATTTAATATTCCATATTGTTCATTATTATATAATAATTCTCCTCGCAAGGTCAAACAAGTTTGTGCCTATTTTTTCAAATAATAAAGAAGGATCCCTGTTGCCACAGCCACATTTAGTGACTCACTTTTCCCGTAAATCGGGATATAAAGATTGGCTGTTGTGCTTGCCAGAATATCTTTACCAACACCATTCCCCTCATTTCCAACAATCAAAGCAAAAGATTCGCTCGTGGAAATTTCGGTATATGCTGATGCTCCTTCAAGTGCTGTACCGTAAACAGGAATATTTTCTTCTTGAAGTTTGTCCATCCACTCATGGAGGTCACCTCTTATAATCGGGAGGTGAAAATGACTTCCTTGAGCAGACCTAAGGACCTTAGAGTTATAAATATCCACGCTTCCTCGCCCAACTACAACTGCATCAATCCCTGCTGCATCTGCCGTACGAATCATTGTGCCGAGATTCCCCGGATCCTGGACGGCATCAATAAACAGGAACGTTTTAGCATTACGAACTTCAGTGGCTGCTATTCGGCAAACAGCATAAATACCTTGCGGCGCCTCTGTATCTGTTAATGAATTCGATATTTCTTCGGTTACTTGTGTTACAGGCGTCGACCCAGCGTCCCACCGAGATGGTAAATCAACTTTATCAGAAACTATGATTTCTACGATTTGTTCGCCTTGTTTAAGGGCTTCCTCCACTAAATGAAAACCTTCAACTAAAAAAGTTCCTGACTTATCCCGTTCTTTTTTCGTTAATAGTTTTTTCCATTGTTTCACTTTTGGATTATTAATTGATTCAATATGCTTCAAAACCCGCTCTCCTTTTACAATAACGATGATTTTTTTATTATAGCTTAACAAAAATACATAATAAAACAAAAAATAGAAAACATATTAAAGTAATACAGGATAAAAAAGGAGTGCATATACATGAATTTAAATTTACGAAATGCGATTGTTCACAATGTTTCTGGGAATACACAAGACCAATTAGAAGATACTATCGTGGATGCGATTCAAAACGGGGAAGAAAAGATGCTTCCTGGTCTCGGTGTTTTATTTGAAATTATTTGGAAAAATTCATCCGAAGAGGACAAAAAAGAAATGCTTGCAACCCTTGAAAGTGGATTAAAATAATCAAATGTTCGTTCAGACGCTGTCAATCGGGTGGATTGACAGCTTTTTTCTGGGATATAAATATAGAATAAGTCGTCAATCTGCGATTTTGAAGTGTCAATCAGCGAATTCCACCTTTCAATCGGCGAATACTCAGGTTCAATCAGCTAATTTTACCTTTCTATCAGCGATTCAAAAACTCGAATAAAAAACCCCCGGCAAAGTTCCGCCGGGGATACCCATAAAAAAATTATTCAAACGTAATTTTATCAACAGTCTCACGATCTAACCGCTTAATTACCTCAACAATCAGTTTAACTGCATTTTCATAATCATCACGATGGAGCATCGCAGCATGGGAATGGATATACCTTGTTGCAATTGTAATCGCTAATGCTGGAACTCCTTTATGAGTCAAATGGATCGACCCTGCATCAGTTCCGCCGCCAGGAATTGATTCATACTGATAGGGAATATTCAATTCATCCGCAGTATCTGTCACTAAATCGCGCAAGCCTTTATGGGCAACAAGTGAGGCATCATAGATGACAACTTGTGGTCCTTTACCCATTTTACTCATCGCTTCCCTTTCAGAAATTCCAGGTGTGTCGCCAGCAATACCGACATCAACTGCAAAGCCAATATCCGGCTGAATTTTATACGTTGCCGTCTTGGCACCGCGCAAACCAACCTCTTCTTGAACATTTCCGACACCATAGACAACATTAGGATGGTCTACACCTTTCAACTGCTTCAACACATCAATAGCGATGGCACAGCCAATCCGGTTATCCCAAGCTTTAGCTAGCAGCATCTTTTCATTGTTCATTACGGTGAATTCAAAATATGGGACAACCATATCACCGGGACGAACACCCCATTCAGAGGCTTCCTCACGGCTAGATGCACCTATATCAATAAACATGTCTTTAATTTCAACAGGTTTCTTACGGGCCTCTGCTGATAAAATATGCGGTGGCTTTGATCCGATAATACCAGTAACGTCACCCTTTCTCGTTACAATCGTTACACGCTGGGCAAGCATAACCTGTCCCCACCAGCCGCCAACCGGTTGAAAACGAAGAAACCCCTTATCATCAATTTGGGTTATCATGAAGCCAACTTCATCTAAATGACCCGCCACCATAATGCTCGGGCCGCCTTCTTTACCTACTTTTTTGGCAATCAAGCTTCCGAGCCCATCAGTTGTAAGTTCATCAGCAAATGGTTCTATGTATTTTTTCATAACTTCGCGAACTTCACGCTCATTACCTGGAATCCCTTTGGCATCGGTTAACTCTTTTAACATCGTCAAAGTTTCATCAAGTTTTACCATTTAAAAGCCCCCTTCATGTCTGTTCGCCTTCATTATACAAAAGTTGGCGATAAATTCACAATTTTATGTGCTAATAGTTATTCTGTTGTCTTTGATAATTTACTTCGTTTTTGTGGAAATATGCTCTTTCTATTTCTTCAGATGTCAATCCAAGTAAGGAAGCTAAATGCAGGTAGGAGGAAATTACCTGTTTGTAGTCCGCTAAACCTTTGCTCTTTTGAAAAACGCTGATCCTTTCATAAACGAAAAGGAACTGCTCTGTCACATTCAACAATGATTCCTCGTCATTCATATCAATTTGCTCTGTTTCAAATCCACATTCAATTCCAAGCGATAAAATAAAATGAACACCATCAACAAATTCCTCCAAAACGACTTCTTTCGTTGATGATGGCTTGACACTCCAAAATTTAAAGCAGCGTGTTTCATTTGCCAATTCGCCGATTTCTACCAGCAAAGCAAGTACCTTTCTGTCAAAGAGATCTTCATTCTGCAGGCCGTGCTTGTCTTCAATGTGATTATCCAATGCCCTCTGCATTTCAAACAATTTACCTAGTTGCATTCCTGTCCTCACCCCTATGGAAAAATTAAAACAAACTGAGAAATGATTGAAACTTTTTTCAGACTGTTTCGTATTATTAAGAAAATAGATTCAGGAGGCTGAGCCATGATATGGTTGCTGCGCTTCGTATTGTTGCTTCTTATTCTTTTCCTAATAAACTATAGTATAAAAGCCCTTTTTACTCCGAAACGTAAATTAGAAAAGGCGCGTAAACAGAAGCAGTTCTTATTCATTGATGATGAGGATGTTAGAAAAAACTTCGTCCTGACCTATAAAGGTGCTGTATTTGCTGGTGAGAAATATTTGGGGCCTGCTGACAATACCTTTGACGTTGTTTCCATTTTCATTTGGCCTGAAAACGCCAGCTTTTTAAAAGGATTAGTTAAAGAAGATTTCTTATATATCGATAAAAAAATCCTCAAATACTATCCGCATGCTGAAATTCATTGGAAAAGTCCGGTAAAGGAATTTTTGAAACAATAGCCGTTAAACATGCGCGGCTTTTTATAATAAGTACTTGATCAAAAGAACCAATTCAATTCCTGCTAAGAACGGAAACCCAATTTTAAACTGCAGATGCTTCGTTTTATGCCTGTATAACTGCATGCCTGCCGTCGCACCTGCAGCGCCTCCTAGTAAAGCAACAAACCACAAGGTCTGTTCTGAAATTCTATATTGATGTTTTTTAGCCCGCTTTTTATCTTCTCCCATAATCAACAATCCTGCTAAATTCATGATTAAATAGGCCGCTAACCATAGTTTCATATACTTATCCCCTAATAGCAAAAGCCATTCTCATCTATTGAGAATGGCTTTTATTAAAATTATTTGTTGTATTGTTGTTTTGCAACGTTTGCTAATTCAGTAAATGCGTTTGCATCACTTACTGCTAATTCAGCAAGCATCTTGCGGTTTACTTCGATACCAGCAAGCTTTAAGCCATGCATTAAACGGCTGTAAGAAAGACCGTTCATACGTGCTGCTGCATTGATACGAGTAATCCAAAGTTTGCGGAAGTCGCGTTTTTTCTGGCGACGATCGCGGAAAGCATACATTAAAGATTTCATAACTTGTTGGTTAGCTACTTTATATAATGTATGTTTTGAACCGAAATAACCTTTTGCTAATTTAAGAACTTTTTTACGACGTTTGCGCGTAACTGTACCGCCTTTTACACGTGGCATTTAATTTCCCTCCAATATATAAATCGATCACTTAATTTTTACTTCATGTAAGTTAATAATTGACGAATGCGTTTGAAATCACCTTTAGAAACAAGTGATGCTTTGCGAAGCTTACGCTTTGCTTTTGTAGATTTGTTAGCAAATAAGTGGCTTGTATAAGCGTGGTCACGTTTTAATTTACCTGAACCAGTCTTTTTAAAACGCTTTGCAGCGCCACGGTGAGTTTTCATTTTTGGCATTGGGATATCCTCCTTATTACTTGTCGGTTTTAGGTGCTAAAACTAGGAACATGCTTCGACCATCCATTTTTGGATGTGATTCAATCGTTGCAACTTCCTTGCACGCCTCTGAAAAACGGTCTAACACACGTTGACCAATTTCTTTATGGGTAATCGCCCGGCCCTTGAAACGGATTGAAGCTTTTACCTTGTCGCCTTTTTCTAAGAACTTAATTGCATTGCGTAACTTTGTATTAAAGTCATGCTCATCAATAGTTGGGCTGAGACGAACTTCTTTAGTGGTGATGATTTTTTGATTCTTACGAGCTTCTTTTTCTTTCTTTTGTTGCTCGAATTTAAATTTGCCATAGTCCATAATTCTGCCGACTGGAGGCTTTGCATTTGGTGCTACTAGGACCAAATCAAGGTTCACTCTTCCGGCAATCTCTAAGGCTTCAGTTTTGGTTTTAATACCTAACTGCTCGCCATTTTGATCAATTAGGCGAATTTCGCGAGCGCGAATGCCCTCATTTAACAACATGTCTTTGCTAATAATTAGCCACCTCCAAGGTTTTATCACGAATACAACGTCTTGATCAAGAAAATCATTACGAGCCCTTTCAAACCTTAACGTATGACGCTAAACTAATCAACAGGTATAAAACTTTTTAGCAGTGCTATAAGTGCACAAAATAAAAAGTGCGGATGAATGCACCCACACTTTACAGAACAAAAGTAATAAAACCAAAAAGTTCAAGTAAAACCTGCTAACTGCTCTATTAGCGTCAATCAGGTGAGAAGCGGGTGCTTCTTCTTTTCCCAAAAACAAGTATTCAATTTTTCACCTTAGTAAATATAACATAAGCAAAGATATAATGTCAAATGAACTTATTTTCTTTGACAACGAAATTTATTTTAGCAAGAAACAAATAATTATTCAATAGTTTTTTTCAAACAAAAAGAGAGGCGAACCTCTCTTTTTATATTTATTATCTTTTAACTTCAGCAACGATAGACGCTAAAAACTCTGAAAATGGCTTTGTTTCTGAGTTTTGTTCACCATATTTACGAACATTGACAGCCTGATCTTCCACTTCTTTATCGCCAACAACTAGCATATATGGTATTTTTTGCATTTGTGCTTCGCGGATTTTATAACCGATTTTTTCGTCACGGCCATCTACTTCGACGCGTAGTCCTTCATTTTGAAGCTGCTCCTGGACTTGCTTCGCATAATCATAATGCACACCAGGAGAAACGGGAATGACCTGCACCTGTACCGGAGCGAGCCACGTAGGGAAAGCTCCTTTGTATTCTTCAATTAAGAAGGCAACAAATCGTTCCATTGTTGACACAACACCACGGTGGATAACAACTGGACGATGCGGTTTACCATCTTCACCCACAAATGTTAAATCAAAACGTTCAGGTAATAAGAAGTCTAATTGAACAGTGGAAAGTGTTTCTTCTTTGCCGAGAGCTGTTTTGACTTGAACGTCAAGCTTCGGACCGTAGAAGGCTGCCTCTCCCTCTGCTTCATAGTAGTTAAGTCCAAGATCATCCATGGCTTCCTTCAGCATACTTTGTGCCTTTTCCCACATCGCATCATCGTCAAAATACTTTTCAGTATCCTGCGGGTCACGATAGGATAGACGGAAGGAATAGTCGTTAATGTCAAAGTCTTTATATACGGCTAAAATAAGGTTAACTACGCGCTTGAACTCATCTTTAATTTGATCTGGACGAACAAAAATATGAGCATCATTTAAAGTCATCCCGCGAACACGCTGCAGACCTGAAAGAGCACCGGACATTTCATAACGATGCATAGTTCCAAGTTCGGCAATCCGGATTGGAAGTTCACGGTAGCTATGCGGAGTGTTCTTGTAAACCATCATATGATGCGGACAGTTCATTGGACGAAGAACTAATTGTTCATTATCCATTTCCATAACTGGGAACATATCTTCCTGGTAATGATCCCAGTGGCCAGATGTCTTGTATAAGTCCACACTTCCCATGATTGGAGTGTAAACATGGTCATAGCCGAGACGCTGTTCTTTATCCACAATGTATCGCTCAACTACCCGGCGAATCGTTGCACCTTTAGGAAGCCATAATGGCAATCCTTGGCCCACTAATTGGTTACTAGTGAAAAGGTTCAACTCTTTACCAATTTTACGATGGTCACGCTCTTTTGCCTCTTCAAGTAAACGTAAGTGCTCAGCTAAGTCTTCTTTTTTGAAGAAGGCTGTTCCATACACGCGCTGGAGCATCTTATTTTTACTGTCCCCACGCCAATAGGCACCGGCAATACTCAATAGCTTAAATTCTTTAATTTTTCCAGTGGATGGGACATGGACACCGCGGCATAGGTCAAAAAAGTCACCCTGCTCGTAGATTGTCACTGTTTCCTCATCAGGGATAGCCTCAATTAGTTCTAGTTTGTATGGGTCATCGGCTTCTTTAAAAAGCTGTACAGCTTCAGCACGACTCACTTCCTTACGAACAATCTCAATGTTTTCATTAACGATTTTCGCCATTTCTTTTTCGATCTTCGGAAGATCTTCTGGAGTTAAGGATGCCTCAAGATCCATATCGTAATAGAATCCGCCTTCGATTACTGGTCCTACCCCTAAATTTACATCTGGATAAAGCCTCTTAACTGCTTGTGCCATTAAGTGGGCTGTACTATGACGTAAAATCTCTAATGCATCATTGGAATCGGGGACGACGATTTCTATTGCACCGTCTTCATTAATGGGACGGCGAAGATCATATAGTTGACCGTTCCATTTTCCGGCTATCGCTTTTTTCTTTAGGCCGGGGCTGATGGATGCGGCGATATCTTCCGTTGTTGTCCCACGCGGGAACTCCTTTACTGCCCCATCTGGAAACGAAATCTTAACAACGTCTGGCATGGTAATTCCTCCTTTAAATTAAGCGTTTCGGGTCATTTTTGCCCAAAATTCGCTTTTTGAAAAATAAAAAAAACCCGTCCCTGGAAAAGGGACGAGTTTTGATAAACACGTGGTTCCACCCAATTTTTCACTTTCAAATGACAGCTTGAAAATGACTTTGGTCCGTTAACGGTCGAGAGCCGTCAGGCAATTACTAACCCCATGGCAACATGAAGTTTTCACTGCTGAAGTTTAAAGGTGGTAAGTATTATTTTCGTGTTAGGAGGCTCTCAGCCATGTCCTCCCTCTCTAGAAACCGTAAAAAATACTGTTATCCTTATCATTACTTTTGCTATGAATTTTACTGTGTCTAGCTCCAGCGCTTAGGGGCTCGAGGTCATAAGCCAATCCGTCGAGAAGGTTAAAGAACAATCTTCCCGCCGGCTCGTCTTATGCTTGTCGCCCCTGACCAAAGCGCTTCCGCTTTTCTAACTATGTACGTTATTATAATGATTTATTTTTGAAAAATCAAGGGACATCAACCTAATAAGACAAATTTTCAAATAATTCTTTTCTCAAGCCTGGTTTTCAGTAGAGTGTTGTTCCTCTTCCCATTTATTCACATCTCTTAGTGCTGCAAATGACTTAATGGTTACTCGCTCTTCAAAAATATTTTTGATGGTCCTTACTAAGGGCTCTTCTGGGTCCTTTGTATACAAAAAAATGGTTGTAGGCGCAAGTGATAATAATGGGGCAATGGATGCTGAGTCTACATAGACAGGATGATTAACTAGTAATTTCCGGTCAATCAATCTTGTTAATTCAGCACGTTTCATTTCGACAAACTGCTCATTATAAAAGGTGATCTCCTCGTCAAGCAATAAATGGAGCACATCCATTTTGGGTTCACGATTTACTAGGAACTCACGGAGCATTTGCACAAATATTTGATATTCTTGCTCCATTTTATATTCATCAATGGCAATTTCGACATACCCTTCCAACGATTGAAGGTACGGACGCAATCGAAATTTAAGGAATGAGTCAAACGAAAACGAGATATTATCCAAAAAGATATGCTCGATTGCAGATTTAATCTGAGTCTCTTCATTTGCCGCATTCAAAAAAATAGACAGGTCTTCTCGTTGACCTTCGAGAATGGAATCAATTATCTCGATAATTTGCTGCTGTTCTTCAAATTCATCGTAAAAATAATGGCTTTTTAATATTTCTCTAAACCAATCATCCCGCTTAATATTCGTAATGAATTCATAAAAAGCATGTTTAACAATTTCAGAAATATCCATCGAAACCGTATTACCTAAAAATTTAACTATATGTCGATCTTCTAATAGAAGAGTAGTTTCATTGCCATGATTATTTGGTAAGTACTTCAGCAAGTGGTTATAAAACTTTTCTGCATCCCCCTTGCTTTGGAAGATGATTTCCGCCAACCAAATCCCCCCTTTAAGCCAATCTTTGTATTAATGTATATGGGGGACTTGGCCAAAATAGAAGTTAGCTGACACATGCTTTTGTTAATTAAAGAAAAAAAAGGAACAAAAAAAGGATTGCCGATTCATTGTTCGACA
Source organism: Neobacillus drentensis (assembly GCF_036962125.1). Lineage (GTDB taxonomy): Bacteria > Bacillota > Bacilli > Bacillales > Cytobacillaceae > Neobacillus > Neobacillus drentensis_B. The sequence goes on along the minus strand of NZ_JBALOA010000015.1, from coordinate 187,161 downwards.
ATCCTGAACTACTCTCTGTTTTATTACGACCTTCTGTTTGGTCCATCAACCATTACTGGGACACTCAAACTACGAATTCTTTCCATGATTCTTCGTGCTTTCATTTTCTCTTCTTCTCCCCGTTGGCTGTATGTTAAATGATGCTCGAGCTGATCAAAATTAAAGTTTGATGTAAAAAAGGTTGGTAGATTTTCCAACATTCTAAACTGTAAAATTGGACCTAATACCTCATCCCTAGTCCAACTCGACATGGATTCTGCACCAATATCATCTAGCATTAATATCTGTTCTTTTTTCAAAGCTTCAATTTTTTCATTTAGGGTCGAGTTGGCGATCGAACTTTTCATTTCTCTAAGTAATTCCGGCACATATACAATCATGGATGAAATTTGTTTTTGGGCTAGCTTATTCGCAATAGCTCCTAACAAATAAGATTTTCCTACACCAAATTCGCCATAAAGGTATAAACCCTTTGTGTGTTTTCCCTGTTTAAAATCATTTATAAAGGCTATAGCCTTACTTAACGCTTCAATTCGTTCTTCATCACGTATAAAATCTTCAATAGTGGCATTTAGGATATCTTTAGGAACATATAAGCTCTTAATTAAGCTTTCATTTTTAATCTTTTCATCATACATAATTTTTCTTGGGCATCGTTCATATCTAACGTCAATGAAGTTTCGCGACAATACTAATTCAGGATGGTATCCTTTCATCATATTAATACAGCCATCCAGGCTTTCGCATTTCTCACATTCCTTGCTTTGGTTTGTGTATTCATAAAGCTTTACTAAGCTCTTGTCGATAATTTCTTTCGTTAAGACATCCTGATTTTTCCCAATAAACTCTATGATATCAGGATTTTCTAGAGTTGCACGACGCATTTCTTCGTATCTTTTTTGAAAATTTTCTTGCGAGGATAACCGCTTTAATGTTTGATTTATTTTCTCCATAAGACACCTCTAATCATCTAATGCTTTTAACATTTCATCAATCTCTCTTTTTTTAGCCTCTAAATCGGGACTCTTTTCCTTCTTTGGTTGTTTTTCTTTATCAAACCAGTCTGGAAGCATCTCTGTTCGAATTGGCTTTTTGGCAAATGATTTTCCCGCTTTTTTAACTTCTTTTGCCTTATGTTCTTCATTCTTCGCGAGCTCCATTGCTTCCTTCACCGTTTTTACTTGTTTCCGTGCCCAATGACTAGCGATGGACTCAACAAAGCCCTTGGTAAATTTCATGTCCGTTTTTCTCATTGCCACTTCAATTAAGACATTTACCACACCCGGGGGCAGTTTATATTTAATCATGATTTCTTCTAACGTTTTCAAATTAGCATTTGAAGGTTCTACTCCACCAGAAAGTTCTTTAAAAACAATCAGCGGCGGGGTTGTTTCGTAAGAACGAATCAATTTTTCTTCCGGCGTTTTAGGTTCCGTTATTTGCGTTTGATGAACAATTGGCTGGGTTCGATTAATCAGACTCGGAAGTTGGTCGTAATTAACAAATTGATACCAATCTCGGGCACCTTTTCTTAAATCCTCAATGTCAATTTCTTCATGTTCATTTATGGCCCCAAGGATAAAATTTTTCATTTCAATTGGATCGATTTGGTACAGAAATGCAAGATTACTAATCACATTTTTCACCTTTGCCGTTAATGCTTTCTTGGGTACAAGTGATTCGTTTAGTCCAGCTGCTAATAATTCAAAATCAAATGTATCTAATCCTATTTGAATCGGCTTCGGATCCGTTCGTCCAATAAACTGCTGATTTTCTTCCTCTTGCAATTCCTTAGAAATCCCTTGAATATATTGCATATTGCTAGGGGATGCTGATGCAAACACATCCTGAAAAGCTTTAGTAACCTCTATAAACTCACCTTCGACAGGCTTTTGTTGGTCACTAAAAAAGCGTTTTAAACGTGAAAAATGGCTTTTGCCGATTTTACGATAAAGATAAATATTTAACATCCCATCTAAAAAGAATTGTTCAGGACTCAAAGGAGGACGGAGCTCATATAAAAAGGACCGCCCTTCTTCATCTGTTTTTACAAGTGTCTTTAATAGACCGATGCCTTCAAGCTTTAACCTTGCCTGGTATATGTCCTTTAAGTTTAGCTCTAAAAGATTCATCAACAGGTGGTGTGTTGAAGATTCAGACCAAAGCCGATTTTCCTCTACCTCCGCCCAGAGCGTCATATACAAACTAAAGCAGGTCGACCCAATCAAGGGCTGATATAGAAACGTCAGCACTTTACGGTCATAATCATGCAGCAACCCATCAGCAGCTACAATATAACGGTCAATAGGAAGAATTTCCTGCCAATGCTGAGCCATTTTATTCCAACCTCTCCCCTGTTAATAAAAGAGAGCCAAAGATAAAACCTCTTTAGCCCGTTAAGATTTTTCCTTTTTAATTAATTCTTTTAGTTCATCAATAAATACATTAATATCTTTAAATTGGCGATATACAGATGCAAATCTTACATAAGCGACTTCATCCACGTGTGCCAGCCTATCCATGACCATTTCACCAATCGCTTCACTTTTTATTTCAGAAATACCCTGACTACGGAGATCTTTTTCTACACCGTGCGTAATATCTTCTAATTCCTTTAAAGCAACTGGCCGCTTCTCACACGCTTTAATTAAACCACGGAGTATTTTATCCCGGCTGAATTCTTCTCTTGTACCTTCTTTTTTGACTACAATAAGCGGGATCTCTTCAATCTTCTCGAATGTGGTAAACCGATACCCGCATTCTTCACATTCACGTCTCCTTCGGGTTGCCCGGCCTTCATCAACAGGCCGAGAATCAAGGACACGTGTTCCATAATTTTGACAAGAAGGGCATTTCACTATAATCAACTCCAAATCTACACTGTAATTCCCGTACAAACGCTTACTTTCATCTTATAAAAAAGACTATCTTTATACAAGTAAGGATTTAGGAGTTTTTTATTCCTACGAAGGTATGTAATTGATTAATTCGCTCGTAATAGGAATTAATCCGCTTTTTTAAAGCTGGATAGCTGCCCAGTAAGGAAAAACCTTCTGAGGAGATATTAAAGTCTACAGCTATTTCTAATGGCTTTACCGCTACAATGGTAACAATCAAGAAGCAGCGGATTGGTTTATTAATTTCTACAGCAATTTCTCCACGTTCTTTGGAAACGGTGGTAACCTGGCAATCAGCATCCTCATGGAATAACTTTTCGACAGATTCAAAAACTTGATTATACTTCGCCTTATAATAATGGGTCTTTAGAGAATCATCCGCAATCCGGTCTGAAGTCTCAATTTGCTTTTTAAAACGTGTAAATAAGCCACCTAACATCGCCATACTATACTTTTCCTCCCATGTTGTACCTTTGGTCTTATTGTACAACATTTTCCTTAAAATATAAAAAGAGGTGTACGTTTAGATACACCTCTTCACTAATTTTTTATATAAAGACTATAAAACCTTTGCCTGTTTGACATGCACAGGACCCATGCCACGCGGAATTTCAATATTTTCACGCGTTTGGGCATTTAGTGCCTCTGCAATATAATCTGCTGCAACGTTAGGATTTAAATCACCGCAAGTATACACATCAATGCTGGCGTATCCATGTTCAGGGAAGCTGTGAATAGTTAGATGTGATTCAGAAATAATGACAACACCACTAACACCTTGTGGAGCAAATTTATGAAATGCTACTTCACGGATTTCTGCTCCTGATCTAAGTGCGGCTTCAACAAAAGTCGTTTCAATAAAATTCATATCATTTAATTTTTCAAAGTCGCATCCCCATAGTTCAGAGATTACGTGACGTCCCATTGTTTCCATATTCATTTTTCCCCCTCTAACCTTTATTTCCTTCTTGAAATCCTTTATTGACGGTATCCGAGTAATTACCACGGGGGAAAGTTAGTCCAGAGAGGTCCTAACCCTTTAAGTAATCAATAGCTACCTAATTTCAAGAAGAAGTTCACGATGACTAGTATACTTTGTTTATATTTTTTTTGCAACCTATCAATTTAAATATTCTAATAAGTTTATTTAGTCCAATCCCTAAACATAATACACTCTAATTCAACAAAGCTATCTTATGTTAATTGCCCAAAAAAAGTCACAAATCCCAACAAAAAAAAGCTGTCAAACGACAGCATTTTTTCTTTTGATTTACCCAACCTTCATCTGGGAGGGTTTTGCTAAGGCTTGTGCTACTAACATGGTGAGATCGACGACACGTGAAGAATAGCCCCACTCATTATCATACCATGCTAAAACTTTAACTTTTCTTGTTCCCATTACCATTGTGGAGAGGCCATCAATAATCGCTGAATGCTCATTCGTATTAAAATCAACGGATACTAGTGGTTCCATTGTCAAATCTAAAATCCCTTTTAATGGACCTTTTGCTGCTTCAATAAAGGCATTATTGACATCATCAACCGTCACATCCTGGTTCAGGTCAACGACTAAATCAACAAGGGAAACATTGGGCGTTGGTACACGAAGCGACATTCCATGCAATCTACCCTTTAACTGCGGTAATACAAGCGAAAGTGCTTTCGCTGCCCCAGTTGTTGTAGGTATGATGGATTGTCCACATGCACGAGCCCTCCGTAAATCTTTATGTGGATTATCTATATTTTTTTGATCATTTGTATAGGCATGGATGGTCGTCATTAATCCACATTCAATTCCAAACTTCTCATCCAACACCTTTGCAACCGGTGCAAGACAGTTCGTTGTACATGATGCATTGGAAATAATGTCATGTTGTGTGATATCAAGCATTTCCTCATTCACACCCATTACAATCGTAACATCCTCATTTTTCCCAGGTGCTGTTAGGATCACTTTTTTGGCACCTGCTTCTAAGTGCAATGCTGCTGCTTCACGAGCATTAAACTTTCCAGTGGCTTCAATCACAATCTCTATCCCAAGTTCTCTCCAAGGAAGTTCCTCAGGATTACGGCTGCTTAATAGCTTAATTCTTTTCCCATTGACAAGTAACTCATCATCTAATGGTATTACTTCACCTTGAAACGGACCATGATTTGTATCATATTTTAATAAATGCGCTAATGTTTCGGCAGGATAACTTGCGTTTATGGCCACAACATCAAGACTATTTTCAAGGATCGCTTTTCTAAAAACCATCCTTCCAATTCTTCCAAAACCATTTATTGCAACTCTCGACTTCATTTTGCAACCCCTTCCATATTAATGTCATACTTTATACTCGTATTATTGTAATTAGTATAACATAATTAGAATTAAATGTGATGAATTAAATGCGGATTTTTAAAATGTTTTATAATTTAGGCAACTTGATAACAAAAAAAAAGAGAAGGAATTCCTTCTCTTTAATTCTTGATTCCAAACTGCACTAAGACATTAAGAAGCTGTTTTTTTGTCTCTTCGATCGCACCATTATTGTTAATAACAGCATCTGCGAGCTTAATTTTATCTGCCAATGGCATTTGTGAATGAATCCTTGCTTCTGCATCCTCTACAGATAAATTATTTCTCACCATTAACCGTTTTAATTGTGTTTCATTATCAACAAAGACTAGTATGGTTTTGTCGACCATGTAGGTAAGCTTACTTTCAAATAATAATGGAATATCAAGAACAATTACTTCTTCACCATTCTGCTTCGCCTTTTCAACTTGGTCATTCATTCTTTTTCTAACTTCTGGGTGAACAATCTCGTTTAATCTTTGCCTCTTATCCGCTTGATTAAAAATAATCGAACCTAACTTTTGCCTGTCAATTTCTCCAGTATCCATTAAGATCCCTTCGCCAAAATCAGCAATGATCTTATGATAAGCAGTTTCACCTTTCATGACCGCTAGACGTGCTTCAATATCTGCATCAACCACAGTAATATTCATTTCTTTGAAAATGTTTGAGACTGTACTTTTTCCACTGGCTATTCCGCCTGTTAAACCAATAACGAGTGACATACCTTTTCCTCTTTCTGATAATTTCAAGGTATAGACTTTGAACCTTGATAACTGTCTAGCTCCAGTCATACGCCGCTATACGGGCGCTTTCGTTTTTATAATTTCCATATCCCAATAATAATTAATAAAATCCCCGGCAAAAAGGTGAACTTTTGAATCCAATCAAATTTATGAAAAAAAGTTCCACTCTTTATCCCTAATAAGACAAACAACGAGCTCATTAATGCGACAGTCAGTGCTAAATAAATAGGAGAGTATCCAAGCATCGCTGCGCCTATTCCAGCTCCAAAAGCATCTAATGATAAGGCAAATCCTAACATTAACGCTTCGACCCCAGTAATCGTACCAGATAAATCAAAATCTGCCGACATTGGCTTTTTCAATATGTTAATGGCTAAGCCTAGGGATTTGATTTCGAAGTTGACGATTGTTTTTTCATGATTTATTACATCTTTTTCTTTTTCTGGCCTAAAAAATTGATACAAAACCCATGCACCTAGAGCGATTAAAATGATTCCCCCGAGGCTTGAAGTGACGCGCGTGGAAAGAACTTTTTCAAGTCCATGTCCAATGGAGACGGCAATCATTAACGAAATAGCCGAGCAACTAGCAATAATAATGATTGACCTGAGCGGCATAACCATTTTTCTTAGTCCATAGGTAAACCCCACGCTAAAGCTATCAAGACTGAGGGCAAACGCAAGGATGAGAAGTGATAACAACTGAACCATGATGTCTAGGGCTCCTTCCTCCAAAATCATTACGATAGTATATGGCAGGAGCCCATCCATTGTTAATCTTATTCTATTTCACTTTATCATTTTGAACTTAGAGCTTTTGGCATTTTGGGCAGTAATGAGTCCCTCTGCCTCCGACAGTCATTTTTTCTAAAGGGGTTCCGCATCGTTTACACTCTTCCCCGTTCCGGCCGTAAGCAAATAATTCAAGCTGGAACATCCCAATTTCTCCTTGTGAGTTAACATAGGATCGAATTGTACTACCACCCTTTTTGACAGCTTCGCTCAAGGTGGCAACAATCTCACGGTGAAGGATGGTTATTTCATTTTTATTTAGTGTATTGGCAAGTCGCTCGGGGTGGATACCCGCACGAAAAAGCGCTTCATCAACATAGATATTTCCAAGTCCGACAAAAACTTTTTGGTCTAATAGGGCCGTTTTTATTTTTCGATTCGTTTTTTCTAGCCTACTTGCCAAATAATCAATGGTAAAATCCTCTGAAAAAGGTTCAGGTCCAAGTCCTATTAGCGGCTCAGTTAAGAATTCATCGCCTTTTTTATAGAGATGCATGGTTCCAAACTTTCGAACGTCCCGATACCTTAACTCCGTCCCATCTGTAAAGTGAAAGAGAACATGCGTATGTTTATCAAAAGGCTCCTCCTTCGGATAGAGACCGTATTTCCCTTCCATTCGCAAATGGGAAACTAAGGCGAAGTTTCTAGTATAGATAATTAAAAATTTCCCTCTTCTTCCCACATCAACAATAGTTTCTCCAATCAAGGCATCGACAAATTGTTCTATTTCAAGTGGGTTTTTAATGATTTTAGGCCAATAGATCATTATATCCTTGATTGTCTTATTAACCACTAATTTTTTTAATGTCTTCCTGACCGTTTCTACTTCTGGAAGTTCCGGCAATAAAGCCCCCTCCTTTTATTTCGCGTCAAACCAAGTTGGTCCGAAGGCGTAATCCACTTTCAACGGCACCTTCAATTCTAGTGCATTTTCCATCACATCTGGAACTAGCTTCTTTAAGGTTTCTAATTCTTCCTCAGGAGCCTCAAAAATTAATTCATCGTGCACCTGAAGTAATAGTCTTGTCTTTAAACCCATGTCCTTTAAGGCTTCATCCATATCAATCATTGCCTTTTTTATAATATCAGCAGCGCTGCCTTGGATGGGAGTATTCATAGCTGTTCTTTCGGCGAAGCTCCTTAGGTTAAAATTACGAGCAGTAATTTCAGGAAGATACCTTCTCCTTTGCATGATTGTCGAAACATACCCTTTCTGTTTTGCTGAATAGATAATGTCATCCATATATTGCTTTACTCCAGGATAGGTATCAAGATAACGCTCAATGAATTGCCCTGCCTCTTTCCTCGTTATTCCTAACGATTGGGAAAGACCGTAGTCGCTGATTCCGTAAACAATTCCAAAGTTAACCGCTTTTGCCTGCCTCCGCATATTTGATGTGACTTCATCTGCACTGACATGGAAAACCTCCATCGCCGTTTTCGTATGAATATCCATATCGTCCTTAAATGCTTGAATCAGCTTTTCATCACCCGCAATATCTGCAAGAACCCGAAGTTCAATCTGGGAGTAGTCTGCAGCAAAAATAATCCATCCTTCTTCAGAGGGAACAAAAGCTTGGCGAATTTTCCTGCCTTCTTCCAAGCGAATTGGTATATTTTGCAAGTTTGGATCAATCGAACTTAACCGCCCTGTCGCCGTTAAGGTTTGTTGATATCTTGTATGGACTTTTCCTGTTTCAGGATTAATAACCTTGAGTAACCCTTCTATATATGTAGATTGAAGCTTGCCTAATTGTCGGTAAAGAAGGATGTATTCAATAATTTCATGGTCCTCAGCTAGTTTTTCTAACACATCTGCTGATGTTGAATAACCTGTTTTTGTTTTCTTTAGTGTGGGTAGATTTAACTTTTCAAATAAAATCACACCCAGTTGTTTCGGCGAGTTGATATTAAACTTTTCACCTGCTAATTCACAAATTTTTTCTTCGATTTCAATCAATCTGTCATTCAGCTCTTTGCCCATCGTTTGAAGGCGTTCCTGTTCCACTTTAATCCCGCATGATTCCATATCTGCTAAAATAAGCGATAATGGCATTTCGAGTTCGGTAAATAATTCATATTGTTCATTTTTTCTTAATTCATCTTCTAGTTTTTCTTTGATATCAAACATGGCAAGACTTTTTCGGACAAGATGCTCTGCAAGTTTTGATGCCTCAGGGACTTTACGTTTGGCTCCCTTCCCATAAAAGGATTCATCTGATTGGATTTTATGAAAATGGAATCGATTGGTAATCGCGGCGAGGTCTTCAATGTTTTCCGATGGATTTATGATATATGCACCCATTAGGATATCAAAATTGACCCCCTTTAAATGAATGCCATATCTTCTTAACGAAACTTCAGACCGCTTGGCATCATAGACTGTCTTCTTTTTACTCTCATCCTCCGCCCATTTTTTAAAGGCTTCCGATTGCAGGGCCTGATCTGTCGGCAAGTAGAAATGGCCCTTTTCATTAACAAGGGAAAAACCGATGACCTCTGCATAATGATAATTATCATCCAATAATTCTACATAAAAATAATTATTGTCAGCAAACATCTCTTCGGTAATTTCTGCTGGAGTTAAAAACTCGATTTCCTCTAATTCTGGTTCTTCCGTTGGGTCCGTACTTTCTCCTAGTTTGTCCAATAACGAATGAAAACCTAATTCTTTGAATAAGGCTACTAATTTTTCGCGAGTAAAACCCTCATAAGCGATGTTTTCTAAATCCACCTCTATAGGTGCTTGTCTTTCAATCGTAGCAAGCTCTTTGCTCATTAGTGCTTGATTCTTAAATTCCTCCAGCTTCTCTTTCAGCTTATTACCATTTACCTGATCAATAGAGTTTAATAAATTTTCAAGTGTGGTGAATTCCTTTAATAGTTTGATTGCTGTCTTTTCACCAACGCCAGGGACTCCCGGAATATTATCGGAAGGATCTCCCATTAACCCTTTCATATCAATAATTTGCTCAGGTGTTAGTCCATACTTTTCAGCAACATGTTCAGGGGTATATTCTTCAATGTCCGTAATTCCTTTGCGGGTTATCCCAACCGTTGTCGTGGGCGAGGAGAGCTGAGTTAAATCCTTGTCACCTGAGATTACCTTTACTTCATAGCCATCCCTTTCAGCACTTAATGACAGGGTACCAATAATATCATCGGCCTCATAATTCTCCAGTTCATATCTAGAGATCCCATAAGCATCAAGAAGATCACGGATAAAGGGGAATTGTTCAGATAGTTCAGGTGGAGTTTTTTGCCTTCCGCCTTTATATTCAGTAAAGGTTTTATGGCGGAAGGTCGTTTTTCCAGCATCAAATGCCACAAGAATATGGCTCGGTTTTTCATCCTCAAGAATTTTCATCAGCATCATCGTAAAGCCATATACGGCATTCGTGTGGATACCTTTATCGTTATTAAGCAGCGGCAAAGCAAAAAATGCTCGGTAAGCAATACTATTTCCATCAATAAGTACAAGTTTTTTCTTATCCATTCATATCCACCTTCCAGAAATCACGTTAAATATTTATGTAGTTCAATAATAAATTCGCTTCCTTCACCCAAATTACTTCTCACAGTTATGTTACCATGATGTGCTTCGACTAGATGTTTAACAATTGCTAAACCAAGTCCGGTCCCACCTGAATTTCGGCTTCTCGCTCGGTCAACACGGTAAAAACGTTCAAAAATCCTCGGAATTTCTTCTTTACTAATGCCGACCCCTGAGTCTTTCACATGGATTCGAACCTTTCCGCGAGGTTCAAGAAGGATAATGGTCACATTACCTTCCGGCGGGGTATATGTAATCGCATTGCCGATTAAGTTAATAAACACTTGTTTTAAACGATCCAAATCACCTTGGACCATCACTTGATTTTGCTTACAAACCAGTTCAAGCTCAATATTCTTTTCTTGTGCTTTTCCAGTTAGCATGGTAATAACCTCATCTAATAACACATACAAATCTAATTCTTGCAGATTTAATATAAAGCCCTGCTGTTCTATTTTTGAAAGTTCTAATAGGTCATGGATAAGGGTTTGCAGGCGATCACTTTCTTTTAAAATAATAGAAAGAAATGTTTCCAAGGTTTCTTGATTATTCATAGCACCATCTAATAGAGTTTCAGTAAATCCTTTAATAGAAGTAACTGGGGTTTTCAATTCATGCGATACATTGGCAACAAAATCCTTTCGCATTTGCTCGAGTTTTTTAATTTCCGTTATATCATGAAAAACAAGCAATACCCCTTTCCAAACATTATTTGTCCCAATAATCGGAACCCCATAAACAACAAAATATCTTCTTTCAATGAATAATGGAACAAGTATGTGCTTGCTAACCTTCTTTTCCGTCCGAAAAACTTCAGCAACTAACTGACAGATTTCGTCATATTCAATAACCTCATAGTATAGTTTGTTTAAATAATCTGCTGAATTCACGTGAAAAATATCAATAAAACCTTTATTAATTAAATTTATGTACCCTCGACTGTCTATTAAGACTAGCCCTGCTCCCATATTTTCGATTAATGCACTAAGCCTGTCCTGCTGCATTTCTTGTGCTTTTACGAGTGCTTGAAGATTTTCAGCAAGCATATTGATTGATGACCCAAGCATCCCTGTCTCATCTAAACGATTAACTTTGGTTCGTGCGCGGTAATTACCTTTCGACAATTCAATTGCAACGTTTGTTGCCGCTTCAATTGGTTTTGTATACTTAGAGGTAATTCTTACACATAAGAAAATAATAATTATAATGGCAATCCCTAGGCAAGCGGAAAGAATCCACAAGATTTCTATTTTAAGCTGTTGATTTAAGGATTCTAAGTAATAGCTTTTAAAAAATTGACCTAATAGGATTCCTAAACCAACTAATAGTGTAATAATTAAAAGGATTAGTGATATTAGTAGTCCTTTACGGAATTTGGTCATTCTCCTTTTGGCTCCTCCAGTTTGTAGCCCAAGCCGCGTATCGTTTTAATATAGGCTGGCTTTTTCGTGTCCACTTCAACTTTTTCTCGCAAATGAGATATATGTACGTCGACAATTCTAGTATCGCCCGCAAAGTCATAATTCCAAACGGCACTAAGTAATTGATCGCGTGTCAACACGCGCCCTTTATTTTGGGCGAGATAAAGGAGCAATTCAAATTCCTTTAGGGTTAACTCCAAAAGATCTTCGTTAAAATAGGCCTCATATTTTTCAGGGTCGATTGTTAAATTACCTATTTTTAGTTGTCTCGTTTCTTCCTTACTTACGTTTGTAGATTCCGTTTGGACTTGTGTCCTTCTTAGAATTGCTTTGACACGTGCAATGACTTCTCTTGGACTGAATGGCTTTACCATGTAATCATCAGCGCCAAGTTCCAAACCGAGGATTTTATCGAGCTCATCATCTTTTGCTGTTAACATTAAGATTGGAGTCATGATTTTCTTTTGCCTTAGCTGTTTACATACCTCCATACCATCTAATTTAGGCAGCATTAGATCTAAAACAAGAATATCAAGTGCCTGTGTCTCAGCAATCTGTTTTCCCTCTTCCCCATCCATGGCTGTTAATACTTCAAACCCAGCCTGCTCTAAGTTATATTGAAGCAAAGTAACGATAGACTGTTCGTCATCAACAACAAGTACTCTATTTTTCATAATAACCCCCGCTTTATTTGTTACCTCCATTATAATAATAAAGATTGGTTATTATCTAGTTTTACAAAACTTTAACAAAAAAGGAACGTGCACAGGTCACATTCCTTTTGGTCATTTCTAAAAGTTGTCTAATGTTTTTCCATGGATTTCCTCTAACCGATGTGGAGGACAAACTTTAACTTTGCCTTTTATTACTGTCCCCTCTTTTTCATTAGTTCCTGCTACACTTATCACAATAGTATGTTCATCTCTAACTACTTCAATCACTTCAAACAAAAACTCGACTGTTCCATAATGGTAAACAGGCTTTGGAAATTCAATTTCTTGGCTTAATATGTGGCTGCCTGGCCCAGGTAAATATTTTGAAATTGCTGATGTAATCATACCTGTCAACATAATACTTGGCACGATTGGTTTTTCAAAAGGAGTTTGTGAAGCATAATCATGCTGAATATAAAGCGGATTCGCATCGTCTGTTAATCCTAAATATAGAAGGATGTCCTTGTCTTCAACTTTTTCAGTCATAGATAATTTTTCACCAACAGTAATTTCTTCAATCTTTCGGCCTAACTTTCTCTTTTTACCTAAAAGCATAAAGTTCCACCTCCATGTAAGCGATTTCATTTATATGCAAAGAAATTCGGGGAACCAATGTAACCCCGAATTCCAGCTAAATTAAGCTAATACTTGCATAACATTGCGAACAGATTCAACTGATTTATCTAAAGCAGCTTTTTCGTCAGCAGTTAGTTCAAGCTCGATTACTTTTTCAATACCATTTGCACCAAGGATTGTTGGTACACCTAAGTAAATGCCATCATAACCAAATTCACCTTCAAGATAAGCAATGGAAGGTAGAACGCGGCGTTGGTCTTTAAGGATTGCTTCACACATTTCAACTAATGAAGCAGCAGGTGCATAATAAGCACTGCCATTTCCGAGAAGGTTAACAATTTCACCGCCGCCTTTTCTGGTGCGTTCTACGATTGCTTCTAGGCGGTCTTTAGGGATTAGAGTTTCTAGCGGAATGCCACCAGCGTAAGAGTAACGTACAAGCGGAACCATGTCATCACCATGTCCACCCAATACGAAACCTGTAATGTCTTTTACTGAAAGATTTAATTCTTGAGCAACAAACGTACGGAAACGGGCAGTGTCAAGCACACCAGATTGACCAATGACACGGTTTTTAGGGAAGCCTGATTCTTTGAATACTGTGTATGTCATCGCATCTACCGGGTTAGTTAAAACTAGAATCGTACAGTTTGGAGAATACTTTACAATCTCCTGTGTAACACTTCTCATAACCTTTTGGTTTGTTTGAACTAAATCATCACGGCTCATCCCAGGTTTACGGGCAATACCAGCTGTGATCACCACGATATCTGAATCACGAGTATCCTCATAATTTGAAGTACCAGTAATATTGGAATCAAAGCCTTGTACCGGACTCGCTTCAAGCATGTCTAATGCTTTACCTTTTGTTGGGTTTTCCATTTGTGGGATATCAACAAGAACTACATCTCCCAGTTCCTTTTGTGCTAGTAAAAATGCCGTTGTCGCCCCAGTAAATCCTCCGCCGATTACAGATACCTTTTTACGCTTTAATGACATTATGGCTCTCCCCTTTGAACTTTTTTAGTGGATTTAAATCTTAAAATGCAGGAGGGACTACTAACTGAACAGTCCCCTCTGCATTAAACCTTTTACTCCATGTTCTTAATAAGTTCGTCACCAAATTCAGAAGTTTTTACTTCTGTTGCTCCGTCCATTAAACGAGCGAAGTCATAAGTTACCACTTTGGAAGCAATTGTCTTTTCAACTGATTTAATTACCATATCAGCAGCTTCATTCCAGCCTAAGTGCTCAAGTAAGAGCACGCCTGATAAAATTACTGAAGAAGGGTTTACTTTATCTAATCCTGCATATTTAGGTGCAGTACCATGTGTTGCTTCAAAAATTGCATGTCCTGTTTCATAGTTAATGTTGGCGCCTGGTGCAATACCAATACCGCCTACTTGTGCTGCAAGTGCATCAGAAATGAAATCTCCATTTAAGTTCATCGTTGCAACCACATCAAACTCACGTGGACGTGTAAGGATTTGCTGTAGGAAGATATCCGCAATCGCATCTTTTACGATGATTTTGCCAGCTGTTTCTGCATCTGCCTGAGCTTTATTAGCTGCTTCTGACCCTTGCTCCGCTTTAATGCGGTCATATTGAGCCCATGTAAATACTTTATCACCGAATTCCTTTTCAGCAAGTTCATAGCCCCAGTTTTTAAACGCGCCTTCAGTAAATTTCATGATATTTCCTTTGTGCACGAGTGTAACTGACTTCCGGCCTTCTTTAATCGCATAGTTAATTGCAGCACGTACTAGGCGGGTTGTTCCTTCTTCAGAAACAGGCTTAATTCCGATACCTGATGTTTCAGGGAATCTGATTTTCTTAACACCCATTTCGTTTTGTAAGAAGTCAATGACCTTTCTTGCTGCTTCTGTACCTTTTTCATATTCAATACCAGCATAGATATCTTCAGTGTTCTCACGGAAAATGACCATATCAGTGTCTTGTGGACGCTTAACAGGTGAAGGAACACCTTCGAACCATCTTACTGGACGTAAGCAAACAAACAAATCTAATTCTTGTCTAAGTGCAACGTTTAATGAGCGAATTCCCCCGCCAACAGGTGTAGTTAATGGTCCTTTGATGGCAATCAAGTATTCATTGATTACATCAAGTGTTTCTTTTGGAAGCCACTCACCAGTTTGGTTAAATGCCTTTTCACCTGCTAAAACTTCTTTCCAAATTAGTTTGCGTTCCCCTTTATATGCTTTTTCAACAGCTGCATTTAAAACTCTTTCGGAAGCAGCCCAAATATCAGGTCCAATTCCGTCCCCCTCGATAAATGGGATAATTGGATTGTTTGGTACGTTTAATACTCCGTTTGAAACTGTGATTTTTTCGCCTAGCATAGTTGATTCTCCCTCCTATTATGTAAAACAAGCAAAATTAAGAAATTACATCTAGTTCTCCCTTTGTCTTATCAAAGGTTAGAGATTTGAGTCTCTAACCTTCTCATACATATCTATTAGACCAATTATTCAAACAAAAGTAAATATTAACCTCGCTGATTAATTGGAACATACTTTTGCATTCCAGGACCAGTATAATCTGCACGAGGGCGGATTAGACGATTATTTTCATACTGTTCGAGAATATGAGCAAGCCATCCTGATACCCTGCTTACAGCAAAAATTGGTGTCATTAAATCATGATCAATTCCTAAGCTGTGATAGACAGAAGCAGAATAGAAATCCACATTAGGCGGTAATTTCTTTTCACCAGTAACAATACTTTCAATCTTTTCAGACATATCATACCAATGTGGTTCGCCTGTAAGTTCAGTTAATTTTTTAGACATTGCTCTCAAATGTTTGGCACGTGGGTCTCCATTTCGA
This sequence comes from Neobacillus drentensis, assembly GCF_036962125.1. Lineage (GTDB taxonomy): Bacteria > Bacillota > Bacilli > Bacillales > Cytobacillaceae > Neobacillus > Neobacillus drentensis_B. The sequence continues at coordinate 171,277 of NZ_JBALOA010000015.1, read as the reverse complement.
TAGACACGATGGCCAAAGCCCATGATTTTTTCTTTTTTCTCAAGCTTTCCACGTACATAAGGCTCTACGTTTTCCAACGTACCAATTTCTTTTAGCATTTTCATTACAGCTTCATTCGCGCCACCATGTAATGGTCCTTTAAGGGCTCCGATTGCAGCGGTTACTCCAGAATATACATCAGATAATGTAGCCACACATACACGTGCCGTAAATGTAGATGCATTCAACTCATGGTCCGCATGTAATACGAGCGCTTTATTAATCGCTTCTTCAGCAATAGCTTCAGGTTCCTTACCAGTCAACATATATAGGAAATTAGCTGCAAAGCTTAATTCTGGTTTAGGGGCAATTGGCTCGAGCCCTTTTCTAACACGGGCAAATGTAGCGACTATCGCAGGCATTTTTGCTTGAAGACGAATTGCTTTTCGATAATTCGAATCTGTGTCCATTAAATCTGCTTCCTCATCATACAAACCTAAAAGAGACACCGCTGAACGCAGAGCTGCCATTGGGTGTACCTTTTCAATTGGGTACATCTTAAAATGCTCAATTACTTCCGGTGGCAAAGCAGCATTTTCTGAAAGTTGTTGTTTCAATTCTGCTAATTGTTCAGCATTCGGTAACTTTAAATGCCATAATAAATAAATTACCTCTTCAAAACTAGCGTTCACAGCTAAATCGTCAATGTCATAGCCAACATAGGTAAGTGTGTCATCAATAATTGAGCTGATGGAGGAAGTTGTTGCCACTACCCCTTCAAGACCGCGTGTTACTGTCATAGTAAATCTCTCCTTCTCATTCTAAATTTCCCCATACCAGTAAAACAAGTTATTCCCCTGATTCATCCATTAAATTGACTGAGCGATTGCTCGGCAAAAAACAAACAATTAAAATGCTATTCCTTTGGGCATAAATTAGTTTATAAGCAATTTAGCATATATATGTGGTTTATGTAAAAAAGGATACGCTTACAAGCCTATTATAAACAATTATCAGATTTTTGTGAACGAAAAGGATTCGAAAAGTGCAAAAAAATATTATTTTACAAAAAATCTACGTGAAAAAACTATAAATTCTCATTGCAGTGTATGCTATCCCAGCACCAATTAATGGGCCGACTGCAACACCTTTGAAAATTGACACAGAGAGAATCGTACCAAGGACCAAAGCTGTCGTAATTTGTGGATCATCAGCTAACAGCTTTACTCCTCCTTTTGCAAGCAATGCAACCAGCATACCTGAGATGAGGGCAATCCATGCATAAGAGGATTTAAATGCTCCCGTTAAGTCCTTAAAACCAATATCTCCACTGGCAATCGGTGCTAAAACTGCTACAGTTATAATAGTTACTCCCCAATTAATTCCTTTTGACTGGATAAACGAAAAAGCTTTGGTATCTAATCCTCCAATCTTTAACGCAAGAAGGACAGCAATCGCAATCATTAAAGAACTATTTTTGGCGAAAAACCCAATGACTAGCAATAATAGTAAAAATAGTACAGACTCATTTAGCATTTTTTCACCTTCCTTTATAAAAATTATCGTAACATAATGGATTGTTAAGAGTGAAACTAATGTTTAAGCAATTTATGATCTATTCTTTTACACATTCCAAGCAAAAAATGTTGGTAATATAAATTTTATTTATTTAGAAGATTATGCAGATTATTCAGAAGATGTTAAACTAGAAATATGCTAATTGCATAATGAGGGAGGAACTTCCTTTGAATCTAAAGTATTTATTCCGAACGATACGCTTCATAATTGTCATTGGTGCGATTGTGTTGGGACTACTGTTTTTATATTATTTATCAAAAGTGACCTATCCATTTTTAATTGGATTATTAATTGCTTTTTTAATAAATCCACTTGTCGATATTTTTGAAAGAAAGGCGAGAATGCATCGTGCATTAGCAGTTTTTATTGCACTAATTATTATTTTTGCTTTATTTGCTGGACTTATTACACTCTTAGTAGCGGAAATTGTATCTGGAGCAAATTATTTATCTACGGTCGTACCAGAACATCTCGATACTCTAATTGAGTATATTGAGAAGTATTTCACTGCCCAAATCTTACCGATATACGATCAATTATCGGGTGTGTTTAAAAAACTTGATTCAGGGCAACAAGATACGATTATTAGTAATATTCAAAATGTTGGGACCAGAATTGGTACAACTGTCGGCAGTTTTATTCAAAGTCTATTTGGAATTATCCCCAATATAATCGCTTGGCTTCCGAATGCCGCGACTGTATTAATTTTTTCTTTATTAGCTACGTTTTTCATCAGTAAGGATTGGTACCGCTTATCAACTCTCGGTGGCAGACTTTTGCCTGAGAGAGCCAAAAAAAGCAGCCGCTCTGTTTTTATCGACTTAAAAAAGGCGCTATTTGGTTTTATTAAAGCCCAACTAACCCTAATTTCAATTACTACAGTGATCATTCTAATTGGCTTGCTAATTCTTCGAGTGGACTATGCGATTACCATCGCTTTAATTACTGGGATTGTCGATATTATTCCCTATTTAGGCACAGGTGCGGTTTTTGTTCCATGGATTATCTATGTAGCTATTGGAGGGAATATGGGTCTAGCTATTGGTTTAGGTGTTCTATATATTGTTGTCCTCGTGCAACGGCAAATCATGGAGCCAAAAATACTGTCATCCAATATTGGCCTGGACCCATTAGCCACACTTATTGCCTTATTCGTGGGGTTTAAATTAATTGGTTTATTAGGATTAATTGTTGGACCTGTAACACTTGTGGTCATTAGTACTTTACATCGTGCTAAGGTTTTTCATGATTTATGGGGATTTATTATGGGGAAGGAAGAAATATAATGCTTTTAAGGAAAAAAGTCAGCTCCTAAAAATAAACGGGAGCTGACTTTATTTTATTATTTTTATTCTCCCTTTATTAATCCTTCTTTGCCACATTTTTATGATAAAAGATTTTATCGCCTTTCGGGATGGCGGAAAAAGGAAAAAGAATCCAGTTATATCTGTAATAAATCCAGGCGTTAAGAGCAGTGTTCCACCGATTAATACGCATATTCCATCTAATAAAGCATCTCCAGGAAGTTGGCCATAGCTTAATTGTTCCTGTACCCTTCTGATAGTTTGCAGACCCTCTCTTTTAGCTAAATATGCTCCAAGGATCCCTGTCAAGATGATAAGTGCAATGGTCGGCCATAAACCAATCGCCTTTCCTGATACTAGCAATAAGCTTATATCAAGAGCTGGAATTAAAATAATCAACAAAAATAAATAGCGCATCGCTTGTCCCCTTTTCAAAAAGCTTATTCTCATTATATTACGAATGGGGATTATTTTGTCATTGGTTTTCCTAAAGGCAAAGCGAAGAAGGGTCCCCTCTTCGCTTTGTTTACAATTATTTTTTTATAGGACACTAGCGTGGCCGTTGTAAATTACTCCTCTTGTAGCATCAACGGTAATTTCTTGCCCATCTTTAAATAATTCTAAGGCATTATCTACTCCAACAATCACTGGCAGACTTAGGTTTAAACCAACAACAGCAGCATGGCTTGTTAATCCACCTTCTTGTGTAATAACAGCTGCACATTTTTCTAAAGCAGGCATCATGTCACGATCAGTTCCGATAGTGACTAGAATCGAACCTGGTTTTACTTTTTCTAGAGCTTCCTTAGCATCGTGCGCGACTACTACTTTACCAAATGCAGACCTACGCCCAATTCCTTGTGCTCTTGTAATAATATCACCGACTACATGGATTTTCATTAGGTTGGTAGTTCCAGCCTCACCGACTGGCACACCAGCAGTAATTACTACTAAATCACCACGGTTCACGATACCGCTAGTTAAGCTGGCTTCGACTGCATTATCCAGCATCTCGTCTGTTGTAGTCGCAACATTTCCAAACTGCGGGTATACACCCCAAACAAGGGAAAGACGACGGCAAACTTGTTCGATTGAAGTTACCGCAACGATTGCTGCTTTTGGACGATATTTAGAAATCATTCTTGCCGTATGTCCACTTTCTGTTGGGGTAATAATTGATTTCACTTCAAGATTTAATGCAGTATGTGCAACAGATTGTCCAATTGCATCGGTCAGATTATGTTCGGTATCTTTACTGCGGCTTGAAAGAATTTCTTTATGATCTAATGCAGATTCCGCTCTCGAAGCAATATTGTGCATTGTTTGTACTGCTTCAACTGGATATTGACCTGCTGCCGTTTCACCAGAAAGCATAATCGCATCTGTGCCATCAAAAATCGCATTCGCTACATCACTTGCTTCAGCGCGTGTAGGTCGTGGATTTCTTTGCATTGAATCAAGCATTTGTGTAGCAGTAATTACAGGTTTTCCAAGTGCATTACATTTCTTAATTAACATTTTTTGGACAAGCGGAACTTCTTCAGCAGGAATTTCAACGCCAAGGTCACCACGGGCTACCATTAAACCATCAGAAATTTCTAAGATTTCGTCAATGTTATCGACGCCCTCTTGGTTTTCAATCTTAGGAATGATATGGATATGAGTTGCATTATTCTCTTCTAAGAGTTGTCGGATTTCTAGTACGTCTTTTGCCCGACGAACGAAGGAAGCTGCAATAAAATCAATACCTTGTTCGATTCCAAACAGAATGTCTTGTGTATCCTTCTCGGTAATACCAGGCAGGTTAACAGAAACACCTGGTACGTTTACACCTTTTTTATTTTTCAATGTCCCGCTATTTAAAATTTTCGTATGGATTTCCTTTGATGATTTATCAATGTTCGTAACTTCTAAACCAATTAATCCATCATCTAAAAGAATTTTTGAACCTACATGTACATCTTCAATTAAGCCAGGATATGTTACAGAAAACTTATCTAAGGTTCCTTCCACTTCTGTCATGGAGACAATAATATTTTCTCCAGCTTGCAGTTCAATTGCCCCGTTTTGCATATTATTCGTCCGAATTTCTGGACCTTTCGTATCAAGCAGGATCGCAACTGTTTTTCCAGTAAGCTTTGCTGCTTCACGGATATTTTGAATTCTTGCTCCGTGTTCTACAAAATCACCATGTGAAAAATTCAAACGAGCAACGTTCATACCAGAGTTAATTAATTGAGTTAATTTTTCTACACTTTCACTTGCAGGACCAATCGTACAAACAATTTTTGTTTTTCGTAACATCCTTGTTCCTCCTATAATAGAACAGCACCTATGCCATTTCTTAAGTTATTAATTCTTATTATATAGATAATTCCATGGAAAGCTTGTATAAATCGCGGTCTAAAGTATGTTCACGACCAAGTGCCTCAATAATATCATAGTCGACCAGGCGATTCTTTTCTATTCCTACCGCACGCCCGCCTTTTCCTTCAATTAAAAGCTCAACTGCTCTTGCTCCCAATCGGCTAGCTAGGACTCTGTCTGCAGCAGTTGGCGAGCCTCCACGTTGAATATGTCCCAAGACGGAAACTCTCGTATCAAAGTTCGTTGCAGCCTGTACTTGCTTTCCAAACTCTACACCACTGCATACCCCTTCAGCAACAACAATAATACTATGCTTTTTGCCGCGTTCTTGCCCTTTGCGAAGTTTTTCGACTATATCATTCATGTCGTAACCTACTTCAGGAATCAAAATCGTTTCTGCACCACCGGCTAACCCTGCCCATAGAGCAATGTCACCAGCGTTTCTTCCCATTACTTCAATGACAAAAGTTCTTTCATGTGAGGTAGCAGTGTCACGAATTTTATCTAAGGAATCAATTACTGTATTTAGTGCTGTATCAAAACCAATCGTAAGTTCTGTTCCGGGAATATCATTATCTATCGTACCTGGAACTCCAACACACGGATAGCCTTGTTCTGTTAATGCCTTTGCTCCACGGTAAGAACCATCTCCGCCAATAACAACAAGTCCTTCAATCCCATGCGCTCTTAACTGTTCAATCCCTTTTTGCTGACCTTCTTTTGTTTTAAATTCAGGGCAGCGTGCTGATTGAAGCATGGTCCCGCCACGTTGAATAATATCTCCAACTGATCCGAGCTCAAGCTTCTTAATATTTCCAGAGATTAATCCTGTATAACCTCCGTAAATACCATATACTTCCACATTGTGATAAATGGCTTTTCGAACTACAGCGCGAATAGCTGGATTCATCCCCGGAGCATCTCCGCCACTAGTAAGTACGCCTATTTTTTTCATAGCTATCACCTCTAATTTGTATTGGGAAATTATGTATACAATGATATGTAGTAAAATAAATGCACGATGAGTTTTTGAATTGCTTCTTTTATTATTTACATAAAACCCGCGAATATTTATAAAATAACATGAAGAAATAACTATAACAACCCAAGGGTATTAGTAATTATAAGAGGCGGAATAATCAGTTAACTGCAAACGCTTAATTTTCGTTTGTAAACGCCATCATTGCCTTTTTTGAGGATTTCTCGTGAACAATTTGTGAATGACAAAAAAAAGAGTACCCTAGAGTACTCTCAATTAATTTACACCAATGTATTCATTGCTTGTAGCGAATTCACCGATTGTTCTGAAACGGTTGTATCGATCAGAGATTAGTTCATCTTCTGAAAGCTCGAGAAGCTGTTTCAAGGCTCTCTTCAGTACATTGTCAATCTCTTCAGCTTGCTTGACTATATCTTTTTGGGCTCCGCCCTTAATTTCAGGAATGATATCATCAATGACACCTAGTTCTTTTAGATCAGGAGCCGTTATTTTCATTGTTTCAGCTGCACTTTTTGCTAAAGATGCATCTTTCCAAAGGATAGCTGCCGCACCTTCAGGGGAAATGACCGAGTAGGTTGAATTCTCCAGCATATATATACGATTACCCACTCCAAGTGCAAGTGCGCCGCCGCTTCCACCTTCGCCAATAACAATGCAAACCACTGGAACCCTTAGTCCTGCCATTTCAAACAAATTACGTGCAATAGCTTCACTTTGTCCCCGTTCTTCGGCCGCTTTACCTGGATAGGCTCCCTTTGTATCGATAAAACAAATAATCGGACGATTAAATTTATTCGCCTGATTCATTAATCGCAGCGCTTTTCGATAGCCTTCTGGATGGGGCATTCCAAAGTTTCTGCGGATATTCTCTTTTGTATCTTTGCCACGCTGGTGACCAATCACAGTAACAGGTAATCCTCTATATTTGGCAATCCCGCCCACAATTGCTTCATCATCAGCAAAGGTTCGGTCTCCATGACATTCAAAGAAATTCTCAAACAAATGGGGAATATAGTCCAACGTGGTCGGTCGGTTTGGCAGACGAGCGATTTGTACTCTATCCCAAGGCTTAATGTTTTCATAGATACTCTGTTCGAGTTTTTCTAGTCTTCTTTCTAGTTTGGCAATCTCCGAACTTAAATCAACATCAGCTGTTTTGGTGAACTCTTGTAAATCAGTTATTTTCTTTCTTAATTCAATTACAGGGCGTTCAAAATCTAATTCTCCTACCATCTGAACACACCTCCAGGTTGATGGATATCTAGAATATTGGTGATTTTCTCAACTAAGTCATTTCGATGGATGATCGCATCTAGTTGACCATGTTTTAAAAGGAACTCGGACGTTTGAAAATCCTCTGGCAATTCTTCACGAATGGATTGTTCAATAACACGTCGGCCCGCAAAAGCAATCAGCGCACCAGGTTCAGAGAAGTTGAAATCACCCAATGAGGCAAAACTCGCAGATACCCCGCCCGTAGTTGGATGTGTCATAATTGATATGATTAATCCACCATTATTACTAAACCTCTTTAACGCCACACTCGTTTTTGCCATTTGCATCAAGCTTAGAGCTCCTTCTTGCATTCTAGCCCCGCCTGATGCAGTAAAAATGATAAACGGAACATTTAATTCATCCGCTTTTTCAATTGCCTGAGTAATCTTTTCTCCGACAACAGAGCCCATACTACCCATTCGAAACGAAGCATCCATAATTGCAAGTACAATCTTATGTTCGTTAACTGTTCCAATTCCGGTAACGACAGCCTCATTTAACTTACTTTTTTTCCTGTCCTTTTCTAACTTTTCAAGATAGTCAGGAAAATTTAATGGATTCTTAGAAATCATATCATCATTTATTTCAATAAAACTTCCTTCATCAATGAAACTCTCCAAACGTTCCTTCGAATTCATTGGAAAATGATGTCCGCAATGTAAACAAACTTTTAGGTTTTTCAACAATTCTTTAGTATACATGATTTTCTTACATGAAGGGCATTTTGTCATTATTCCTTCAGGAACATCATTTTTTACAATTTCCGTCGGTATTTGAGCGTATTTCTTCTTTTTTGTCTGGTTTTTTGAAAAAAGATCTTTGAGCGCCAAAATTAAACCTCCTTTGTGCTACATTAACGCCAAATGGCATATTACTCCTACTACTGCAAATTATATTTTTTTTACTATTGCTTCCTTCATACCTGTTTGCCTTTGAGGTGGTCAGACCACCAAAAGATAAAAACACCCATGAATGAGGGCTTGGATAAACTTCACTATAAGTTAAAGTGGATTCAAAATCTGTTAGTATTTGTCGTTAAAAACGGACAAATTCCGTAGATGGCAGTATGCAGATAGTGTTTTCTCTTCATTCTTTTCAGTCAATGCTGCCAGTAAGATTAAATAGTCTTTACGGTGATAGACATGATTAATTGAGACCTGGGAATGATAATATTCTTTTAAAATGGACCAAATTCTAGAGAATAGGTGATTATCGGCTATCTCAATAATTTGGTTAAAAAACTCATCATCCTTTAGAACCTCTTGCTGATCCACCCAATTTTTCAAGTTTACAATTTTCTTATCATCTATTTTTTGAACCGCCAATCTAAGGCAATCCATCTCAATAAAGTTCTTTGTTTCCAACACATCTCGTATCGCTTTTTCGTCTTGCAAAATAAATGTACTAAGCAACTGGACCAATTGATGCCCCCGAAAATCACGAATAAATGTCCCTTCACCACGCCGTGTTTCAATTAGTCCAAGCAGTTCTAATCCTCTAAGTGCTTCTCTAACTGAAGAGCGCCCGAAATTCAGGCGCTCAGACAATTCACGTTCAGAAGGAATTTTATCTCCAGTTTTAAGTCCATCAGTGGTAATCATATCCCGAAGTTGCTTCACAATCTCTAAATATACTTTAGTGTTGTTCTCCACTCACAGATCACTCACTTTTACCAATAATAGCGAGCCTTTTTGTTTTTTCTTTTACTTCTTCTGGGTCAACCTTAATCCGGGCAACGCCAGTTTCCATGGCTGCTTTTGCAACTGCAGCTGCAACATCAGGTGCAACCCGCGGGTCAAAAGGTCCTGGAATAACATAATCAGCACTAAGTTCATCTGGACCAATTAGATTGGCAATTGCTTCTACTGCTGCAACTTTCATCTTTTCATTGATATGAGTGGCACGGACATCAAGTGCCCCACGGAAAATTCCTGGAAAGGCAAGAACATTGTTAACTTGGTTTGGAAAATCAGAACGACCTGTTCCCACTACTTTTGCTCCTGCTTCTTTTGCGTCTTCCGGCATAATTTCAGGAACAGGATTGGCCATTGCAAAAATAATCGAATCACAATTCATTGTAGCGACCATTTCTTTGGTAAGTGCACCTGCAACGGAAACACCGATAAAAACATCTGCACCTTTTATTACATCTTCAAGGCTGCCTGATAGATTATCTCGATTAGTAAATTTAGCTACCTCTGCCTTTACCGCATTCATACCTTGCGGACGGCCTTCGTAAATAGCTCCTTTAGTATCACACATAATTATGTCCCTAACACCATAACTATATAACAATTTAATAATTGCAATCCCCGCAGCACCTGCGCCATTTGCGACTACTTTAATTTCAGTCATCTTTTTCCCAATAAGCTTTAATGCATTTACAAGACCCGCTACCGTTACAATAGCAGTTCCATGCTGATCATCATGGAAGATTGGAATATTTGCTTCCTTTTTCAATCTTTCCTCAATTACAAAACAATTTGGTGCAGCTATATCTTCAAGATTGACGCCTCCAAAAGTAGGCTCAAGCAATTTTACGGTTTCAACAATTTTGTCAACATCAGTAGTGTTTAAGCAAATGGGAAACGCGTCAACACCGGCAAAGCTTTTAAATAATACGGCTTTCCCTTCCATTACGGGGAGAGCAGCTTCAGGTCCAATATTCCCAAGTCCAAGAACAGCTGTTCCATCAGAAACAACAGCAACCATATTCCCTTTCATGGTATATTCGTAGACCAGTTCTGGCTTTTCATAAATATCTTTACATGGCTCTGCAACACCTGGTGAATAGGCTAAACTTAAATCGTGTGCATTTCGGACTAAAACTTTTGACTTTGACTCTAACTTTCCTTTATTAATTCGATGCATATGTAATGCTTCTTCACGTAAAGTCAAGATATGTCACCCCTCAAATTTTTACAAAAATTTATAAACCATCCCACTTAATGCAGCCTGGAAAATAGTGGTCAGACCACACTTGTCTCATTATCAATATAACATATCTTGGATAGTTGTAAAGAATTATTCCTTCAAAACTACATTTTTTGGACCAAGTAGATTTCTTAATAATTGCAGTAATTCGAGGGTAGGATTGATAGTATTTTCTGGCCCTAATTTAATAGTTTTACGGCTTTTTTCGTAATGAAGGATCAGGGTTGCTGTTCCTGGATTTTCTTTTAGGAGCTGATGAATTTCTTGTAGAAATTTCTCATCTTGTTTTTCTTCGATGATTTTTAAATATAGCACTGATTGCAGCGGCATTTTTGCTTTTAACCATTCACCCAATGGAAAAACTTGTTGAATGATCATTTGCTGTTTTTCATCACGGTCTTCGATTTTCCCCTCAAGCAGCACGAACTTCCCATGCCCTAATAGGTGTGAAAATTTTTTGTATACATTAGGAAATGCCACTGCTTCCATTTCACCGCTCGAATCACTTACCGTTAAAAAGGCCATCGAATCACCTTTTTTGGTACGAATCGATTTTATCGAGGAGATATATACTCCAGTAAACAACCGCTGATTATTAGGTTTCCTACCAAATAAGGATAGTGCCCCACACTGCCTCAATTGCTCTTCATATATCGAAATCGGATGATTTGAGAGATAAAAACCTAGCGCTTCTTTCTCAAAGGTCAGCTTATTCTCTTGGCTGATAGGGTCGACTTGCGTATATTTAGGCTTGGGTATGAACTCTTCTTCAAATAAATCAAATTGGTTATCGTCAGTTGGCTTAAATATTTGAGCATGCTCCATCGCCACATCTAAACTAGCAAGTAACACGGCCCGGTCCTCTCCAAATTCATCTAAGCTGCCGGAGTGAACAAGGTATTCCATCGTTTTTCGATTGATGGCTTTAGGGGAGACACGTATACAGAAATCAAATAAGTCCGCAAATTTTTTCTTTTTCCTTGCTTGAAAAATTTCTTTTAAGGCAGCGGCCCCTACACTTTTAATAGCCGCCATACTGTAACGAATCCCCTCTTGTTCCACTTGAAAAGAATAACCGCTATGATTGATGGATGGTGGCAAGACATTTATATTTTTTTGCTTTGTTTCCATAATATATTGAGCAATTTTTGTATCATTGCCAATGGCCGACGTAAGCAGACCAGCCATAAAATAAACTGGATAATTGGCTTTTAAAAATGCCAACTGATAAGCAATCATACTATAGGCTACAGCGTGACTTCTGTTAAATCCATAGTTTGCGAAGCGAACAATTAAATCGTAGATGTCATTCGCTAATGCTTGTTCATAACCTTTTTTTAGGGCGCCCTCAACAAAATGATTGCGCTCTTGATCAAGTACATCTTTTTTCTTTTTCCCTACGGCTCTTCTTAAAAGGTCAGCTTCCCCTAGTGAGAACCCAGCCATTTTTGAAGCAATTTGCATGATTTGCTCTTGATAAACGATTACTCCATATGTGTTCTCAAGGATGGGCTGCAAATCAGGGTGTGGATATTCAACTGCCTGCCTGCCATGTTTTCTATCAATAAAGAGCGGGATATTTTCCATTGGCCCTGGTCGGTATAAGGCATTGACAGCGACAATGTCTTCAAAGCGAGAAGGCTTTAAACGGGTTAGTACCTTGCGCATTCCTTCTGACTCAAGCTGAAAAACACCTGTCGTTTCCCCTTTAGCTAGCAGGTTAAAGGTCAATGTATCATCTAATGGAAGCGTACTGATATTTACTTTTCTACCAGTTTTTCGAAATATTGAGGACAAAATGGAATCGATTAAGGTAAGATTTCGCAAGCCCAAAAAGTCCATTTTTAAGAGGCCGATTTCCTCCAAATGCTCCATTGAAAATTGTGTTAGAAAAACATGGTTAGACCCTCTCTGAATGGGGATTAAGTCGATAAGTTGTTTTTCACTAATTACGACACCTGCTGCATGGGTGGAAGTGTGACGCGGAAGACCTTCAAGTATTAAGGCTGTTTCAAAAAGGCGTTGATTCATCGGACTTTCCTTAATAAACGCTTTAAGTGCTTCTGATTCTTTATAAGCACCTTTTAGGTCTATTCCTAAACGAGATGGAATCATTCTTGAAAGATGTTCGAGTTCCTTTGAATTTAAGCCGAATACCTTGCCGATATCTCTTAGAACCGCTTTAGCAGCTAGCGTTCCAAAGGTAACGATTTGAGCGACATGCAGTTCACCGTATTTTGCTGCTACATAGTTAATCACTTCATCCCGGCGATGGTCTGGAAAGTCAATATCAATATCCGGCATAGAGATTCGCTCAGGATTTAAAAAGCGCTCAAATAATAGCTGATGCTCGATTGGATCAACATCCGTAATGTATAAAACATAAGCCACGAGTGAACCAGCAGCTGAACCTCTTCCAGGTCCTGTCAAAATTCCATGTTCCCTTGCATATTTCATAAAATCCCAAACAATTAAAAAATAGTTGCTAAACTTCATTCGTTTAATCACGGTTAATTCATAAGATAACCGTTCATGGTATTCCTGTGACGGTGAGGGAAACCGTTCATTTAATCCTTGTTGGCACAACATTTCAAGGTATTTCTCTGCAGGCATTCCATTTTCCGTAGGAAAGGTAGGTAAATAAGTTTTATTTAATTCAATGTTAAAGTCACACCTATTTGCAATCCATAGCGTATTCTCTAGTGCTTCTGGAATATCAGCAAAGAGCTCTATCATTTCTTCCGAAGTCTTTAGATAGTACTGATCATTTGCCAATTTTTCTCTATGATCATCCTGCAATTTTTCCCCATTTTTTATCGCTAACAAACACTCATGGGCAAACATATCATCTTTTTCTAGATAATAGACTTGGTTCGTTGCCACAAGAGGAATATTCATTTCTTTTGAAATCATCGTGAACGTCTTTCTAATTTTTGTTTCTTGTTCCAGATGATGATTTTGAACCGAAAGGAAAAAGCTCTCTCTGCCAAAAATAGCTGATAGTTTTTTTATCATGCCTATTGCAATATCCTCGTTGCCATTAATGATAGACTGCTCAATTTCTCCTTCTAGTCCAGGTGTAATCGCAATTAGGCCTGCAGAATAATGTTTCAGCCATTTTTGTGGTATTCCATTTTCTGTTTTTGTTTGAACGGTACTTGATATTTTTAAAAGATTTTTATAGCCAATATCATTTTCTGCGAGTAAGACCAAAGGAAAAGACTCAGTTGGAGTGTACTCACTTTCCACGTCCACTGTTAATCCAATAATGGGTTTCAAGTTATTTTTTTTGCACATTTTATAAAATTCAATGGTTCCGTACATGACATTTCTATCCGTCAAGGCAATTGATGAAAATCCTTTTTTCTGTGCACTTTTTATTAAATCCGAAACAGAAGCCGTACTTGTTAATAAACTATATGCACTATATACATGCAGGTGAATAAAAGACATATTGTCACACCCTTAATTCGATAATCTCTTCCTCTATTATAGAACGAGATCGATTAAAAAGAAAATATGTTCTCATTTTTATTAGAAAAGCGGAAGCGTCCTGATTGAAGCTAGACAATTCTTCATTCATATTTGCAGGGGTTTGTCCATATAAATGAGTATTGGGATTGATTTTAGGTAAGGGCGGTTGACGAAAATGAAAGAAATAGGCTTTTTTCCTGCTTTTATAGAAAGCTACTTTATTGCCTTAGGAGTTGTACTTGGCGGAGCACTTATTGGGGGAATTGCTTCATTCCTAACCGGGCAGCCGCCGCTTACGACCGTTTATCGCCTCTCTTCAGCACTTAGAATTTGGGCGATTGTTTCCGCCATCGGAGGAACTTTTGACGCAGTTTATACGTTTGAACGGGGGCTATTTAACGCCGATACCAAGGATCTTTTTAAGCAGTTTTTATTAATCCTCTCTGCCTTAGGCGGTGCCCAGACAGGAGCTTTAATTATTAATTGGTTAACGCAGGAGCATATCTCATCATGAGAATACCGCCGTTATATAGAAAACCTTCCTGGCAGCGTTTTTTTGCAGGAATGGCTGTTGGAGGGGCAATAAGCTGGTGTATTTTTTTATATATTTATGGAGTTTGGCAAGAGGAGAATACCGAATTGATTCGGAAACAAGCCCAAGACATAGTTGACCTAAACGAAGAGAAAAAGATTTGGCAGGAAGAATATAAAGAAATAAATAAACGAAAAATAGAACAGCTGACGGTTCAGAAAATCAACATAAAAATAACAAATTGGGAAAAATATAAACTTGATTCCTTAAGTGTGCTAGAAACAGAAGATGCCGTAAAAGATGATATTAACATGATGATCGCCAAAGATATCGAAACAGTTTACAAAAGTAAAGACCTCCTGAAAAAAATCATTGAAAATAAACCAATAAAAATAAATGATAAAAGGTACAAACTGAAGGTAAAAGAAATGGTCTTTTACACGAACCTCTCAATACAACTAGAGATTCAGTTTGAATAAAAAGAAAATCGGCCGTACGAAGGCCGATTTTTCTATTTGTTTATTGGTTAAATGAGTAGTTCTCACAGACCTCGCCAAGTGCTTTCAATACTTCATCCACTTCGCTCCACGAATAGATGGAGGCACCTGATGCAAGCGGATGCCCTCCCCCTTTGAACTTCCTTGCAACTCCATTGATTACCGGACCTTTTGAACGAAGACGCACTCTTATTTGTTCATTTTCTTCGATAAAGAAAACCCACGCCTTAATTCCTTTAACATTTCCTAATGTTCCGACCAATAAAGAGGCTTCTGAGGGTTTTGCACTATATTTCGTTAGCAATTCTTTTGTTAGTTTTACGGAAGCCACCCCATTTTCCTGTAGTTCGAAATTTTGGAGTATATATCCGTTTAATTTAATGATATTAGTATCTAATTCATACATCTTGTCAAATAATTCTGTCCGCGAAAAATTATAATGGATCAACTCTCCTGCATAGCCAAGCGTTTTTTCTGTTGTGCTCGGGAAAAGGAATCGTCCTGTGTCCCCAACAATCCCTGCATATAATAATCTGGCTGCTTCATCATTCATTTTTAATCCTTTGGATTTTCCATTTAAATAAAATTCATAAATCATTTCGCTGCATGAGCTTGCACTTGTATCGACCCATAGTAAATCGCCATACCGGTCTTCGTTCGGGTGATGATCAATTTTGATTAATTTATCGCCAAGTACGTAACGCTTATCGCATATCCTTTCAGCATTGGCGGTATCACAAACGATCACCAATGCTCCTTTGTATACTGAATCTTCAATCACATCAAGCCTGCGCATGTAATGGAGAGTCGGTTCTTCCTGACCAACTGCGTAAATCTTTTTATCTGGATAGGATTCCTTCAGGATAGCTGCTAACCCACCTTGTGATCCATATGCATCCGGATCAGGACGGACATGACGATGAATAATAATGGTTTCATATTTTTCAATCTCTGCTAATATTTGTTCAATCATGGGCAATGCTCCTTTACCACTCATAAACGAAGGTGGTATTTTTTTGTTTTAACAGTTACAATAATAAAAGATTTTCTATGCTTGGAGGAAATAATATGTTTGTTCTTGTTGTATTAATTGCTATTCTCTTTGCTTTCTATCTATTTTATAAAACAAAATACTTCAGAAGCAACCGTTTGGTAGAAAAGAAATGGCTTGCTGCTAAATCCAATATTGCTCTTGGGCTTTTTGTTTTTTTATTTGGAGTTAATCACTTGTTATTTATTTCCGATACAGCCCTTACGTATCTTGTAGCTTCATTATTTATTATTTATGGTGCTGGATTCAGCTGGATTGGTTACAAAAAATATAATCATTACCTTCCTTTCGCAATTGAGGAAGCAAAAAACTTTGAACTCCAAAAGTAAAAAGCACAAAGCCGCCTCTCTGAAGTGCGGCTTTGTGCTTTCTTTCTAATTTCTATCGAGCAACTGACACATCATCATCGCTTTTCCAACTAAAACTCCCTCATTGAACACTTCTACATCCACTTTTCCGAATTTACGACCCACTTCAAGTACCTTTGGATATATTTCTAAGTTACTTTCCATTTGAACTGGCTTAATAAAGTAAATGGTCATATTTTCAACGACAAGGTCACCTTTTTTGTAGGTACGTAAGACCCGATTAGCCGCATCAGCAACAATGGTTGTAAAAACACCATATGAAATAGTTCCAAGTTGGTTTGTCATTTGAGGGGTTACTTCACATGTGTAGACCTCTTCACCTTTTGCTTTTCCCTGCATTAAAACCATCTGATTTGTAACGATATCATCAATGGTTTCGCCAACCTGCGGCTGCCGCTGGTTCATTTGTAATGCCTTTAAAACATCCTGCCTGCTAATAATTCCTTCAAGACGGTTAGCGTCATCCGTGACTGGAAGGACTTCAATCCCTTCCCAGACCATGGTATGAGCTGTCGACGCTACACTTGTCTTTCCATTAACAGACATTGGATGTTTGGTCATAATTTTGTCAATTGATATCTCCATATCCTGACCTAAGATATCCTTACTTGTAACCATCCCTTGGATCTTCATATTTTGATCAACAACAGGATAGCGGCTGTGGGCAGTTTGTTGATTAAATTCATGCCATTTAGATACCTTATCCGTGGTCTTTAAATAAAAAGTTTCAGCAAGCGGTGTTAAAATATCCTCTACAAGAATAATTTCCTTTTTTATTAACTGGTCATAAATGGCGCGGTTAATCATGGTTGCAACCGTAAATGTATCATAACTCGTAGAAATCACTGGGATTTCTAGTTTGTCAGCCAGCTTTTTAATATGTTCTTCAGCATCAAAACCACCGGTAATCAGCACGGCGGCGCCTGCCTTTAAAGCTAATTCATGAGCCTGCGTCCGGTTTCCCACAATCAATAGGTTACCGGCCTCAGTGTAGCGCATCATTGCTTCTAATTTCATTGCACCAATTACAAACTTATTTAGTGTTTTATGCAACCCTGTTCTTCCGCCCAATACTTGACCATCAACAATATTTACGACCTCAGCAAATGTGAGCTTTTCAATATTTTCTTTCTTCTTACGTTCGATTCTAATGGTTCCCACACGTTCGATGGTGCTTACATATCCTTTATTTTCCGCTTCCTTAATCGCTCGGTAAGCTGTACCTTCGCTAACGGACATTGCCTTGGCAATTTGCCGGACAGATATCTTTTCCCCAATTGGAAGCCCATCAATATATTGTAAAATTTGTTCATGCTTAGTGGCCAAGACCTTCACCCTTTTTATAGTCAACTTCCAATTATTCAGTATTGAATAATTCGGATTACGTATAAATGTTATTATAGAGTGTTAAAAGCCTTGATTCAATGCAGATTCTCACATTCCCTTAATTCATTAATGGAATGACCTTGATTTTTTCCTTGTCCGACGTCCCGTTTGAAGGTTTTTCCCCTGCCTTTTAGGCGTATAAAGCAGACCTGTCAGATTTCCAGCGATGACGATTAATGCAAATGCGAGCCAGGTTAACGAAAATATCCCCTCTGCACCTTCTGCATGAATGGATAATCTTGGAGCCCCATAGTAAAGCAAGAAGCCACAGAGTAACAAGCATAGTAAATAACGGTTCTTTTTCAAATGAAATTCCTCCCTCTAAAGACTGCTTGTTCCATATTTATGCATAGAGGAGGAAAAAAAGTATGTAATTTACCTAAGAACATTTATATTTCAATCGATTCACCTGGCTGAAGTACTTTTCCGTTTTTATCTTCAAGCAGCTCAATAAACTTAAATGGATCTTGTTTAATAGGCGGAAAGGTGTTGAAGTGGATAGGAACAACAGTTTTAGCTTTTAATAATCCGGCAGCATACGCAGCATCTTCTGGTCCCATTGTAAAATTATCACCAATCGGCAGGAAGGCCACATCAATCGGATGACGCTCACCAATTAACTTCATATCGGAAAATAGTGCTGTATCTCCGGCATGATAAATCGTATACCCTTCATTCATAAATAATATCCCAGCCGGCATACCGCAATAGATGAGTTCATTATTTTCTGTTGTATAGCTAGAACCATGAAAAGCTTGCGTTAATTTAACTTTGCCAAACTCAAATTGATGAGCTCCGCCAATATGCATTGCATGGGTGTTTACTCCCTGCCAGCTTAGGTAAGTTGAAAGTTCATGGTTAGCAACAACCAGCGCATTATTTTTCTTTGCTAACTCGACTGTATCCCCGACATGGTCATTATGTCCATGCGATAAAATAATGACATCAAGCTTTGTTTCAGCTACTTTCAAGTCCGTTAATTGATTCCCATTTATGAACGGGTCAATTAAAATGGTCCTCCCATTTGTTTGAATTTGTACAACTGAATGCCCGTGATAAGAAATTCTCATCAGACTCGCTCCTTTCTGGTTTTGAATATTAATTAATTCCATACAATAACTGGAATTCCTTCATAAACTTAGTTTATTCCTCTTCATTTGAATTTAAGCAGTAAAAAGGAAGTTCGTCAGTTTGTTTACATTTCAAGTTTTAATTGATAATCTCAAATAGGATATCAATTACATAGGGGGAGATAAAATGAATCAGCGATTATCTAAACTTCAAACATGGATGAGGGAAAATGATATTGAAGTTAGCTTTATTACCTCATCAGAAAATGTCTTTTATTTAAGCGGTTATTACACCAATCCACATGAACGGTTGCTTGCACTAGTTGTCTTCCAAACGGAAGAGCCTTTCCTTGTCTGCCCTGGGATGGAAGTTCATGATGCCAAACGCTCTGGTTGGGACTATGAGATTCTTGGTTATAGCGACATTGACAAACCATGGGAAATGGTTCTAACTTCCATTAATAAAAGAATAAACGGAGTATCAAAAACGGCTATTGAAAAAGAACATATGAATGTGGAACGCTATGAACACCTCTCAAAACTATTCCCGCAGGCTGCATTCATTTCTGCAGAGGAAAAATTACGAATGCTTCGTATGATTAAGGATGCCAAAGAATTAAAAATTATTGAAGAAGCTTGTGCCCTTGCTGATTTCGCCGTTGAATTTGGTTCCAGTGAAATCAAAGAAGGAAAAACAGAATTGGAAATTCTTAATGCCCTAGAGTACGCTCTAAAGCAAAAGGGTGTGACTGAAATGTCATTTTCAACCATGGTTCTTACTGGGGCAAATGCGGCTTCACCTCATGGAAATCCTGGGGAAACAAAAATTCAAAAAGGAGATCTTGTTTTATTTGATTTGGGTGTGGTTGTTGACAGGTATTGTTCGGATATCACACGAACTGTAGCTTATGGGGACATTAGTTACAAGCAAAAGGAGATCTATGATACTGTATTAAAAGCCCAGCTTGCTGCGATTGAAGCTAGCAAACCTGGTGTATCTGCATCGGAAGTGGATTTAACTGCACGTAGAATCATTGCTGAAGCTGGTTACGGAGAATATTTCCCACACAGGCTCGGACATGGGCTTGGAATAAGTGTCCATGAATACCCTTCACTAACCGAAACAAACCAGCTAATTATTGAAGAAGGTATGGTTTATACCATTGAACCAGGGATTTATGTTCCAAACGTGGCCGGTGTCCGCATAGAAGATGACATTTTTATTACCGCAGACGGTGCAAAAGTTCTTACTAAATTCCCGAAAGAATTACAGATAATAAAATAATAACAGTTGTCATTTTTTTACATTGAAATCCTGATGAAATTGATATATTATACATATACAAGCTGCGTTGTTCGTAGTCATAATAAAGTTTTAACCTTTAAGCTGTAAAAGGGAGTTTAACCATTGAGCTGGAATGACATGCCTCTGTCTATAAGACATGGAGGACACGCAGGAAGGTTTCTGAGAACACCCACTTTGAGGAGTGGTGGTTTAAAACTTTCTTATATTAATACGGCAAATGCGGCTACATATGTAGTATTTCAAAGCCAGTTCCTTTCGAGGGGCTGGTTTTTTACTTTTAATAAAATAAAAGGAGAGGAACATTTCTGTACCTCCCCCGAATAATTATTTTTCCAATAACGTTTTTGTATCTAAGTATTCAAGTCCATGTGCTTCTGCGACAGCTTGATAGGTGACATATCCGCCAAGTGTGTTAATCCCTTTTAACAAGGCTTCGTTGTTAAGACAAGCTTGTTTATAGCCTTTATTGGCAATCTGTACAGCAAATGGAACCGTTACATTTGTTAAAGCAATCGTTGAAGTCCTTGGCACTGCACCAGGCATATTCGCCACAGCATAGTGAACGACACCATGCTTCAAGTAGGTAGGATTGTCGTGTGTAGTAATCCGGTCAGTGGTTTCAAAAATCCCACCCTGGTCAATCGCAATATCGACCACTACACTTCCTGGTTTCATCGATTGAATCATCTCTTCAGTTACAAGCTTCGGTGCCTTTGCCCCAGGAATAAGAACAGCTCCAATGACCAGATCAGATTCCTTCACAGCTTCTGCAATGTTATAAGGATTGGACATCAGTGTCGTCACATCTGATCCAAAGATGTCATCTAACTGACGTAGACGATCAGGATTTAAATCAATAATGGTTACCTTTGCTCCTAGACCAATGGCCATTTTAGCCGCATTAGTTCCTGCCACTCCACCGCCAATAATGGTAACCGTTCCTCTTTGAACGCCTGGAACACCGGATAGCAGAATCCCCATACCGCCATGGACCTTCTCAAGGAACTGTGCACCAATTTGAGCTGCCATTCTTCCAGCTACCTCACTCATCGGGGTTAATAACGGTAGGCTTCTATTTGGCAACTGTACCGTTTCATACGCAATGCCTACCACTTTATTGTCAATTAATGCTTTAGTTAATTCTGGTTCGGGGGCAAGATGTAAGTATGTAAATAAGATTAAGCCTTCACGGAAGAATTTATATTCGCTAGGAAGCGGCTCTTTAACCTTCATAACCATCTCCATAGACCAAGCTTCTTTTGCTGAATCTACTAATATCGCACCTGCTGCTTCATAATCTTCATTAAAAAAACCAGATCCAAGCCCAGCTCCACTTTCAATAAAAACTTCATGACCAAATTTAACCAGGTTTACTACTCCGGCTGGTGTCATGGCTACTCGGTTTTCATTATTTTTAATTTCCTTAGGTACTCCGATCCGCATGTGCTTACCTCCAAATAAATTCAAATTAGTAAAATCAACCAAGACAATTTTATTATACCCTTTTTCCCAAGTAAGATGTAGTCTTGTTACGTTAAACAGATTTACAGTTGTTTTCGAAAAAAAAATGCAAAAGCTTTGCCGGGAATGGCAAAGCTTTTTCTCATTAATACCAAGGGTAGTAAGGGTAAGGGTAAGGATATGGATATGGTGGGTAGTATGGATATCCGTAACCATATCCGTAACCAGGAGTTAATAATGCACCAGCTGCTAATCCAGTTAAGAATGGAACACCAAAGCCAAATCCACCAAAGCCAAAGCCTGGGCGACCAAAACCAAAACCGAATCCTGGACGGCCAAAACCAAATCCTGGACGGCCAAATCCTCCGTGGAATCCGTGACCGAACCCTCCGTGAAATCCTCCATGGAATCCATGAATCCTTTCATCCCCTGGATCTACCACATTATAGTTCATATCAATGTTATTAGGCATAGTATACATTTCTGTATTCATAATTCTCCTCCTCGAAATAATTAATTGACACATTAAAGAATATGCATATTCTGATGCACATTCTTGGGTTTTCGCCCGTATTAATAAAAATTCCCAAGACATTTGTCCAAAAAAAAACTGTCCCCTAGTTAGGACAGTCCAAAGGTTTAACCATATTTAACTCTCTGTCTCAGCAAAATCATCATTATCTGCAATTGCTGTTCCCTCTCCAATAAATCCACTATTATATGAATTCATAATTTGTTGGCTTACTTCAATTGTTCCCTTCTCATCAAACTCAAACAAAAACTGCTTATTCTGATCCCGTTTTTCCATTCTGCCAATCACCTTTCTTTGTTGGTTACCTCTTTATTGTTCGAAAAATTGCAACAGTTATCCCCTGTAAAATAATGTATAATTCAAGTAAGGAGATGATAATCATGGGACTTAAATATAGAAATATTTTAGTCGCTATTGATGGTTCAAAAGAAGCTGATAGGGCTTTTAAAAAGGGGATGGAAATTGCTAAAAGAAATGATGCTACCCTAGTATTAGTCCATGTAATTGACACTAGAACATTTGCACTAATCGAGGCTTATGATACAGTCATTGGAGATAGAGCAGAAAAACTGGCAAAGGATATGCTTGAAAATTATCTAAAACAAGCTGAAGATGCAGGTTTAACAAATGTGCAATATGAAATTGATTTCGGCTCTCCTAAACTAAGAATTCCAAGAGATTTAGCTAAAAAGCACAAAGCTGATTTGATTATCTGCGGTGCAACTGGATTAAATGTAGTGGAAAGGTTCTTTATCGGCAGTGTTTCTGAACACATCACCCGCTATGCAGCTTGTGATGTACTAGTTGTTCGTACAGATAAAGATTCTGAATAAAAATATAAAGTCTCCAAAAGCACGGAGCAATGTTTCTCCGTGCTTTTTTAATTGCTATTTTGCCTTTTAAAATATCATTGTGATGAAGAGCTTATCCATGTATAGTAGAATAAACTATAATAAACTGTTAGGAGGAAAATGCATGAGAGAATTTTTTTCTTTTGACGAACGTCTTGGTATTCAAATCCCAGATTTCCCTATGGAATTGGCTGAATACACATTAGAAATACAGCAAGACATTCTCTTATACTGGGAACAAGTTCGTGGTTCTATCCCTGACCGAATCAGTGACCTTGAACATCAAATTAATCAGAAACAAGCACTTCTTTCGAATGAAAGTAATTTTCCGCTCTCTTGTAAATTAAACACAGAAATTGCTGAACTAGCTTCAATTATTAATGACTTATGGCTTTGGTATCGAACAAACGAAGTTGTTTCAACAAAAGTTCATCAGTAAAAAACTCCCTTTATATGGAAAAAGGGAGTTTTTTTCTATTAAGAAAGTATACGGTCTTGAACTTAGATAACTGTCTAGCTCCAGCGCCCTAGCGGCTAGTGTCCTTCGCTTTTCTGATTTAGAGATCTTTTTGCATTTCTCTAACTACATGGCCAATCTCAGGCAGGATTAATTTATTCATCGCGAGCTTCACCGCACCGGTTGAGCCTGGAGTAGAAAATACTGCTTTATTATTTACTACTCCCGCAATGGCTCTTGACAGAATTGCAGCAGAACCAATGTCCTCTTGATAACTCAACATCCTGAATAATTCTCCAAAGCCGACAATCTCTTTCTCAATTAACTTTTGAACTGTTTCTATCGTAACGTCCCGCTTGGCAATTCCTGTTCCTCCATTTGTTAGGACGACATCAATTTCTCCGCTGGAACAACCTTTAACGATTTCATTTTGAATCGGCTCGGCTTCATCTTTAACAATGACGTAATCAATAATTTTGTGACCTGCCTGTTCAAGCAAATCAATCATTAACCTCCCACTTTTGTCGGTTTCCTTATCCCTAGTATCACTAACGGTAATGACTTTACACTTAACCGTCTTGGGGGCTGCATTTTTATGTTCTTGAGTACTCATCCAATAGACTCCTCTTTTTCTCTAAGATAACGAAGTTGATAATATTTATGAGCTATCTCTGTTACTTTTCTCGTTAACTGATAATTTGCACCGGCACCAATGGCCATACTGACAAGCGGTATACCTTGTATCATTTTCTTTCTGAATAAAGTAATGACTAGGGCTTTCATCAGTTGTTGAATTGGCTGCTCCAGCCAGGTTATGTCGGTTATTTCTTCATTGCCTTCATAGAAATAAAAGTCTTCCTGGAAGTCTAATTCTTCCATTAAAGAGGTCCAGCCCTCTCCTTGAAGCCTTGGCGGTAATGTTGCCGTATGAAATACCTTTAGGGAGGTCATCATTTCAAATGGAGTGTTAACCTCAACCCCGTAGGTCATCGCAATTAATTGCACTACCCTTAAATTAATAACGGCAATTGCCGGAATGTCTGTGCTTAACAGCAATGGACCACCCGTTCCAGCTAAGCCGCCTTGCGCAAAGGAATAAAAACGATGACGGGCAATCTGCTGCTCTGCTATGTATTGTAATTGCTCAATGTTAAGCTTTTTAAGGTCGGAAATTTTTTCTAGGTCCTTGTGAAAAATTCGCCCTGAAGAAATAATTCTCTCCTTTGCATCCATTTGCAGCTGTGAGCCTTGTATCATACTATGTAAATGAAACAGCCAGCTATCGATTACCGAAAAGAATTGTCTTTGGACCTTTTCAGGTAATAATGAGAATGAATGATGCAAATATTTTTCATAGGTCAGTTGGAAATCATTCGGTACAAAATCCTGTAAACTTTTTTCCCAGTTCCGTATTTCATTCAAAATCATTGCTTCACGGTCCGTTAATGGCATGATTGATTCCCCCTCACAGCAAGGCATTCTAATTCCAGTATATCATAAAGCTTTACCTGGAAATAAAACAAAAGGCAAAAGCCTTGTTATAAAGCTTTTGCCTTTAAATAGATTAATGAATGTCAGCTAGACGTACAACATCACGAGCAATCATTACTTCTTCGTTTGTAGGGATGATCATTACTTTAACTGGAGAGTGTGGATAGTTAATAAACGCTTCTTCCCCTCTTACTTTATTAAGAGCTGGATCCCAATATACACCCATAAATTCAAGACCTCTTAAAACATTTTCGCGGATGGTGTCACTATTTTCACCGATACCAGCTGTGAAAATAATGGCATCGACACCATTCATTCGTGAAGCATAAGAACCAATGTATTTATGGATTCTGTTAGCAAAAACATCTAAGGCTAATTTCGCACGTTCATTTCCTTTTTTTGCTTCAATTTCAATATCCCGTAAATCGCTTGAGAAACCAGACATGGCCAGCATTCCGCTCTTTTTATTTAGGACATCTAGTACTTCTTCTGCCGTTTTATTCGTTTTCTCCATGATATATGGGATCAAGGCAGGATCAATATTACCGGAACGAGTACCCATAGTTACCCCTGCAAGTGGTGTAAAGCCCATAGACGTATCAATAGACATACCACCTTCAATTGCAGCAATACTTGCACCATTTCCTAAATGACAAGAAATGAGACGTAATTGTTCAACAGGACGTCCTAATAGTTCAGCTGCACGCTGTGAAACGTATTTATGAGAGGTTCCGTGAAATCCGTACTTACGAATACCATATTTCTCGTAATACTCCATTGGTAAGCTGTATAGATAAGAGCTTTCTGGCATCGTTTGGTGGAACGCTGTATCAAAAACTGCAACAGCAGGAACATTAGGAAGCACGCTCATAAAAGCCTTGATTCCTGTTAGATTTGCTGGGTTGTGTAATGGTGCAAGCTCAGATAATTCATCAATTTTACTCAGTACCTCGTCAGTAATAAGCACAGAATCTGTAAAGGTTTCACCGCCATGGACAACACGGTGCCCCATTCCTGTAATCTCATCAAGAGATTTTATAATTCCGAGTGTCGTTAATTTATCTAAAAGCATTTTTACAGCGACTTCATGGTCAGGAATATCGATTATTTCCTGAACTTTTTCCCCATTAACCGTTATATTAAAAATTGAATCATTTAAACCGATTCTTTCGATTAATCCTTTGGTAATGACATTTTCACTTGGGATTTCAAATAATTGAAATTTTAAGGATGAACTCCCCGCATTAATGGCAATAATTTTTGACATACTGTTACCGCTCCTTTTATATAACAACACTGGTTTGGGATTCATTTGTGTAGTACAATATTATTTTGCTCAAACCCTCTTTGATTATTTCCATCATTAATTGAAACACTGTGTATATTATATTTCAAGGCAAATTTTCTTTGGTAGCGGTTACATTACAAATGAAAATTTATTCAGATATTTCATAATATAAACAAAGGATGAACCAGCGTTATGCTTGGCTCATCCTTTGTTTTCTTTAAACCATTTATCCATTCTGGTTAGTATCTTGTCCATCTCTACCGCATTTGATAGGTTAGGTAAATCGACAAGCAGTGCCTGTTTTGGAGGCTGCACCGCTTCCCCCTTTTTCTGCAGGATAATGATACTTTTCGCTGAATTTTGATTTTTAAACATACTGATTGGTAATTGCAACAATCCTTGAACAATGACATGCTCTTTAAAAAATTCATGCAATAGTGTTGCTTGCTCACTTTCAAAAAGTCCATTAGGGATAAGGAAGAATAAATAACCTCCAGGAACCGTCTGGCGAACACTTTGTTCAATAAAGAGGTGATGTGAATAGGTATGTCCTTCACTTGCCTTGACTTGATAATCAGCCGCTCTCACATCATTTGGATAAAAGCCAACAGGCAGGTCTCCGATCACTGCATCAACTGGATCAATAAACATTGGCTCAAGGCTGTCTTGATTAAAGAGTTGAATAGGGTGAGCCTGTAAATTAGCATTAATATAGGCAAGTTTAATTAACAGATCATCTATTTCCACGCCGACAGAGTCTACTTTTCTTTGGAGATGATTTAAGACTGTTGTTAACAGGTTTCCCGTCCCCACCGCTGGGTCAAGTAAGCGGAATGTTGATTGTTTCATAAATCTTTCTACTAAATAGCCTACCAGCATCCCGACAGAATCGGGTGTCATTTGATGGTTAGGCTGAACACTATCATTCATCCCTTTTAAGATGACCAATTGATAGGCTTTTCGAATTTCCTCGTTTGAAAACTTTTCCAAATTAATTTGTGCATATTGTTTCTTAATCCTTTTTTCCGTCAGTTCACTGACTTCTTGAAGGATAGACCCTTGAAATAAATTCTCTCCCGTTTCGGCGAGTGCTTCTAAATATGTACAGTTTAATTCTTCTTGCAAAAGAAGTGCAGTTTCATTAAATAATGTAAACAATTGTTCTACTGGAGAAACTTTCATCCTTTCCCCTCCCTCGTTAATTTCCTTATCCATTTTAATCGAGTATGTGCATTTTATACAAGTTTAAACATTTAAAAAGGCCTCGACTTCGCCGAGACCCGTTTAATATTTACTATACAGCTACATCGCCTAGGCCAGGCGATGTAAGCTTTTAAATTTACTTCGCTGCTTTTGCTGCTTCAAGTGCTGCTTCGTAGTTCGGGTGGTTGGTTGCTTCACTAACATATTCCACATATGTTACGTTGTCGTTAGAATCTACAACAAATACAGCCCGAGCCAGCAGTCTTAATTCTTGGATTGCCACCCCGTATGCTTCACCAAAAGAAAGATCACGATGATCAGATAATGTTTGCACGCTTTCGATTCCGCTAGCAGCACACCAGCGTTTTTGAGCAAATGGCAAGTCTACACTTACGGTTAAAATTTTCACATTGCCTAAGTTATTGGCTTCCTCATTAAAACGACGTGTTTCCGCATCACAAACACCCGTATCCAAAGAAGGGACGGAAGTAATCAAACGTACTTGACCTTTCGTACTCTCGAGGGTAACTTCTGATAAGTCGTTGGCCAGTACAGTAAAGTTTGGAGCTTTGTCTCCTACCTTTACTTCATTTCCTAAAAGCGTAATCGGATTCTCTTTAAATGTTACAGTTGCCATATTGCATCCTCCTTTGTCGTATCAAAGTAAAGCGGTGGTTAAATTCCCCATTTTACTTCAAATATGTACAGTGTAAATCATATCTTTTCAAAAATAATTTTGCAATTATTTAGATTTAATCAAAAAGTTTTAGGAAAAGCGCAAGCGCCCTGGTCAGCGGC